>NZ_DDPB01000004.1:0-147897 GCF_002341985.1 Leclercia sp. UBA2479
CGCCATAGGCGGGTTCTTCTGAATAGTGGTGCCCGGACCCGGACTAACGCTGAAAGCGTTGAACAGCGCGCTTGTCGCGCTGGCCCCGAAGGGGTGAGCCGCCTGCGGCGAATAATCGAACGAAGTTCGATGGAGAGTCCGGCTCCAGAAAGCAAAAAACCCGCCATAGGCGGGTTCTTCTAAATAGTGGTGCCCGGACTCGGAATCGAACCAAGGACACGGGGATTTTCAATCCCCTGCTCTACCGACTGAGCTATCCGGGCAACGGGCCGCATTAAACCCGATCCGCCCATTCTCGTCAACGAAATTTGTTGTTTTCGCTACAGACTGCACACTCTCTCGCCAGATTGCTGCGGACTCAGGCAAAAAAGGCCGTCCACAGGGCCGAGAGCGGCATAGCGATGATCAACGCGGGAAGCATATTCACTACGGCGAACATCTTAATGCCGCAAATCCGCAACCCGGTTGCCAGCAGCAGCAGGCCGCCCACGGCAGTAAAATCGGCCATCATCGCCGGGGTGGTGAGCGGCAATATGAGTGTGGCACAGGTCGCCAAAGCAAGCTGAATCAGCAACATAGGCACGCTAATCGCCGCCACGGCGATACCCAGCGTGGTGGCAAAGATGGTGGCGGTGAAGAAATCGAGAAACGCCTTAGCGATAAGAATGCTCGGGTCGCCGGTCATCCCCTCCTGCATCGAGCCAAAAATACCGGTGCCGCTGGCGCAGAAGAGAATAATGATTGCCACATAGCTCTGAATAAATGAATCGTGCGCGCCGGCGGCGTTCTTGCCGCGCGAGATCAGATTTTTGGCTTTGCCGACAGCGCCATTAATACCTTTTTCCAGATAGCAAAATTCGCCGATCAACGCACCGAGCAGGGTCGCCAGTACCATCACCGGCAGGTTGGCGCACTTGATGACCAGCAGAATGCCGATACCCAGCGAGGCCAGACCAAAAATCGACGGCATGGAGGAGCGAATACGCTCAGGTAAACGCTGGCTTAAAACCGCGCCAAGCACGCCGCCCAGCAGCACGGCACTTGCATTGATAAAGGGGCCGATAACCAAAATGGACTCCTGTTAATTACTCATTGATATTGCATTATTATTACTCTTTTCAGAGAGTAATCGCCAATTCTTAGCCGCTTTTCTGCATAAGGATTCTTCCTTGCGCCCCCTGGCGAAAGGTGACATTATTGCGCGAATTTTCTCCTTCAGGATACGGGGCCGCCTATGAATATGTTGTATGTCGCTTTGCGAATGGCTGGCCGTATCTCCGCTTTCTCCTCTATCCTCACCATGCGGTGAGGGTATCGCACGCTCGCTGCAGGACAGCAGTAAAATCAGACATGTTCTGCTTTTACTGATGTCTGGCGGTCGGAGCTGAACTCCGGTCAGACACATTCGTTGGGCAGGGTTGTCACCCTGTCCGGGGCTTTTTCTCGCCTTTAACGGGTATTTGCGCTTATGAAAACAATGAAAATTGCCGTCAGCCGCGAGCTGGTTTCCGCCTTGTCCACGCACCGGGAAGTGGTGACGCTGGATAACACCGATTTTACGGATGTGGCGGCAGTCGTCATTACCCTCGCTGATAGTCACAGCGGTATCCTGGCCTTACTGAAACGCACGGGGTTCCAGCTACCTGTCTTTATGTTCTCGCAAGAGCCGCTGGATGTGCCTGCCGGGGTTGCCGCCGTCATCGCGGGTAAAGCGCAGGAGTGGCTGGAGCTCGAAAACGCCGCCTGCCACTACGAAGAGACGCTGCTGCCGCCGTTTTTCGATACCCTGACCCAGTACGTTGCCATGGAGAACAGCACCTTTGCCTGCCCTGGCCATCAGCACGGAGCCTTCTTTAAAAAGCACCCGGCCGGGCGTCAGTTCTTCGACTTTTTTGGCGAGAATCTCTTTCGCGCCGATATGTGCAACGCCGACGTCAAACTGGGCGATCTGCTGATCCACGAAGGCTCGGCCAAGCATGCGCAGAAATTTGCGGCAAAGGTCTTTAACGCCGACAAAACCTACTTCGTGCTGAACGGCACCTCTGCCGCTAACAAAGTGGTGACCAATGCGCTGCTCACCCGTGGCGATCTGGTGTTGTTTGACCGCAACAACCATAAATCAAACCATCATGGAGCGCTGATTCAGGCCGGTGCGACGCCGGTCTATCTGGAGGCGGCGCGAAACCCGTTTGGCTTTATCGGCGGGATTGATGAACACTGCTTTAACGATGACTATCTGCGTAAATTGATTCGCGAGGTGGCACCCGCGAAGGCGAACGATGCACGTCCGTTCCGCCTGGCGGTGATCCAGCTCGGCACCTACGATGGCACCATCTACAATGCTCGTCAGGTCATCGACAAAATTGGTCACCTCTGTGACTACATCCTGTTTGACTCGGCATGGGTCGGTTATGAGCAGTTTATCCCGATGATGGCTGACAGCTCACCGCTGTTACTGGAACTGAACGAGAACGATCCAGGTATTTTTGTCACCCAGTCGGTGCACAAACAGCAGGCCGGGTTCTCGCAAACCTCGCAAATTCACAAAAAAGATAACCACATTCGCGGCCAGGCACGCTTCTGCCCGCATAAGCGCCTGAATAATGCCTTTATGCTGCATGCCTCTACCAGCCCGTTCTACCCGCTGTTTGCCGCGCTGGATGTGAACGCCAAAATGCACGAAGGGGAGAGCGGACGCCGTCTCTGGGCTGAGTGCGTCGCGCTGGGTATTGAAGCGCGTAAAGCGATCATCGCTAACTGCAAAATGATACGTCCGTTTATTCCGCCGGAGGTAGGCGGACGACCCTGGCAGGACCATCCCACCCACGCGATTGCCAGTGAACTGCGCTTCTTTAGCTTTGAGCCGGGAGCGAAATGGCACGGCTTTGAGGGCTACGCCAGTGAGCAATACTTTGTCGATCCCTGCAAGCTACTGCTGACCACCCCCGGCATCGACGCGCAAACCGGGGCGTACACCGACTTCGGTATTCCGGCGACTATTCTGGCGCACTATCTGCGTGAAAACGGGATTGTGCCGGAGAAGTGCGATCTCAACTCAATCCTCTTCCTGCTCACCCCGGCGGAGAGCGCAGACAAGATGGCGCAGCTGGTGGCGATGCTCGGCCAGTTTGAACAGCACATTGAAGACGATACGCCGCTGGCGGACGTGCTGCCCACCATCTGGCAGAAGTATCCGGTGCGCTACCGCGACTACACCCTGCGTCAGCTATGCCAGGAGATGCACGATCTGTATGTCAGCTTTGATGTGAAAGATTTGCAAAAAGCGATGTTCAGACAGGAGAGCCTGCCGCCGGTGGCGATGAACCCGCAGGATGCTAACCAGGCGTTTATCCGCGGCGACGTGGAGCTGGTGCGTATTAGCGAAGCGGAAGGGCGTATCGCTGCTGAAGGGGCGTTGCCTTATCCACCGGGCGTGCTGTGCGTTGTCCCTGGCGAAGTGTGGGGCGGGGCGGTACAGCGTTACTTCCTGGCGCTGGAAGAGGGGGTTAATCTTCTGCCCGGCTTCTCGCCGGAGCTACAGGGGGTCTACAGCGAAAAGGATGCGGACGGGATTAAGCGGTTGTACGGCTATGTGCTGAAGTGATGCACAGCCCCTCTCCCGCAGGAGAGGGGCAACATCTTATGAGTGTGCGATAGGCTGAACGCCATCCGCAGTACGAACATGTTTGTATTTGAACAGGGCCATGAAGGCAAAGAACAGCACCACAGAGTAACCGGCGAAGATTAGCCATACCGGCTGCCAGTCGGTAATGCCGTTAGTGGTATACATCTCCACAACCTTACCGCTCACAATCCCGCCGAGAATACAGCCGAAGCCGTTGGTCATCATCAGGAACATCCCCTGCGCACTGGCGCGAATTTCCGGGCGAACCTCTTTCTCGACAAACACGGAACCCGAGATGTTGAAGAAGTCGAAGGCGCAGCCGTAGACAATCATCGACAGCACCAGCAGCACGGTGCCGAAGGCAGACGGGTCACCGTAAGCGAACAGACCAAAGCGCAGCATCCACGCGGCGATACTGATCAGCATCACGTTCTTGATGCCATAGCGGCTCAGGAAGAACGGGATAGTCAGGATAAACAGCGTCTCGGAGATCTGCGAAATCGACATCATTACCGACGCGTGTTCAACGATAAAGCTACCCGAGAAGAGCGGATCGTTATCAAAGCTGTGCAGGAACGTATTGCCGAACATGTTGGTGATTTGCAGTTCAGCGCCCAGCAGCATCGAGAAGATAAAGAAGATCGCCATGCGTTTGTTTTTGAACAGCGCAAACGCATCCAGACCGAGCATGCTGCTCCAGCTCTGGTTTTTCTGCTGGTTGGAAACCGGGATATGCGGCAGCGTCAGGGTGAACAGCACCAGCAGTACGGAGAGCGCCGCGCCGATATAGAGCTGCATATGGCTCAGTTCGAACCCAGAGAAGCTCACCGCCCACATCGCCATGATAAAGCCGATGGTGCCCCAGATACGGATTGGCGGGAAGTCGGTCACGATATCCATACCTGCCGTTTTCAGGCGATAGTAGGAGATCGAGTTGATCAGCCCAAGCGTTGGCATATAGGCCAGCGAGTTAAGCAGAATGACCGCAAACATCGCCCCAGGCGTGGTCACCCCGGCCGCCATAAATAGCGTTGCTGCGCCTACAAGGTGACAGAGTGCGTACAACCACTTCGCACTGATCCACTTATCCGCCACAATCCCCAGCAACGTCGGCATAAACACCGCCGCGATACCGAGCGAGCTGTATACCGCCCCGATGGATGCGCCATCAAATTTCAGCGTGACAAACATGTAGGAGCCGAGCGTGGTTAGCCAGCTCCCCCACAGGCAGAACTGCAGAAATGACAAAATTTTAAGCTGCAGCTTAAGGTTCATGTTGCTTTCCTCACAAGTGAGCGGGCTAATTGTTAGTGTGTAAACATTCAGGGGGGCTATTTGGTGCAATTCTATCAGTGGACGGCCTGATGTTTTGTTACCTCCCGCAAAAAAATGCAATCCTCATTAATTTGCAGTTTGGATTGTGATGCAAATAACATTTTCGTATGGCAGGAGGGCGTTGTGGCGTCCGCCTCACTCTGCCCCAGGGAGACGGGGCAGGGTGAGGGGAAAGTGTGGACTAACGACGACGATAGTTTTTCTGCGCCGTATTCACTTTGTAGAGATAGCGACGGGATTCACCGGACGGATGGCGGGTGGTCAGCGTCTGATAGACATCGCCTGGCGCCATGCTGTTGATGATATTCGCCGCCTGTATCTTATCGCTGGAGAAGACGCGCAGCACGCTGCCCGCACCGCCGTTGTAGGCGGTGATCACCGCATAACGACGCGACGTAGGGTTATCAATGCCGCTCAGGTAGACATTGTTCAGCATCGCCAGGTAGGCGGTGCCGGTATCAATGTTACTGGCAGGATCGAACAGATAGCTACGGCTCGGCGTACCCGATTTCCCCTGTGAACGGAACACGTCTTTCCCGGCGCTGTGCTGCACAACCTGCATCAGGCCCAGCGCGTCGGAACGGCTGACGGCATAAGGGTTAAACGAGGATTCAGTCTGCATAATCGCGAGGATCAGCGACTCATCGACGCCATACTTACGCGACGCCTGACGCACCATACCGATGTACTTATGGGCACGTTTATCGAGGTGGTTCGGTACCAGATTGATGGTGACGCTGTAGATGATTTTCAGGCCGTTGGTGCGGCTCTTCAGGCGCGTTTGTAACAGATAATCGGCGAAGTTCGAGGCGCGACCTTCCCAGCGAATCGGCTGGCCGGTCTGGTCCACTACCTGGCCGTACAGGAACGGCTCTTTAGAGATGGTGATGTCGTCGGCATCAGAGTAGAGATCGATAGTGCCCGGATCGTCACCCATCAACAAGGTTTTGATGATGGCCTGACGCAGGCGTGCCGCAGGTTCAGTGCCTGCAATGGTTTCAATCGTGATCGTACCGTCATCAAAGTTGATGTGGCTACGGGTCTGATACGCGTCGGTATATTTAACGTAATCTTTTGGTCCGGCAATCAGGACCTCGTTAAATCCCCAAATATTTTCAATGTTATGGGCAAACTGCCCCATCAGAATGTCAAAACCGTTAGTGTCTTTTATCCAGGCTTCGTTATAGCTATCGCCTTTATTTTTCGAGGAACAAGAAACAAGCAACGGCGCAACAAGGGCTAGCGCTAAAAATTTTTTCATCATTCCGGGAGTGCGTGTTGTGAGCAGTGAAAAGGGCCATCTGGCCCTTCATTATTTTTCCGGCGGCGTATAGCCTTCGATGTGAACATCCTTACCTTCGAACAGGAAGTTGATCATCTCCTGCTCCAGTAATTTACGATGTTCAGCGTTCATCATATTGAGCTTCTGCTCGTTGATGATCATGGTCTGCTTATGCTGCCACTGCGCCCAGGCTTCTTTGGAGATCTCGTTATAGATGCGCTTACCCAGCTCGCCTGGATAAAGCTGGAAGTCTTGACCCTCTGCGTCACGTTGCAGGAAGGTGCAAAAAATTGTTCTGGCCATAATCATTCCTCTTTGTCGCGCCGGGGCTATGCTATTGCCCCAACACGTAATTGCTGTAACAAGCGCTCTACAGGTGCCGCCAGTCCCACTGACGGTGGCTGCGCTAAGTTATACCAGAGACCGGTTCCCTCATCCATGCACGCGGTGAATGAGGACACAGGAAGCCACATTGGCACAATATCCAGGTGGAAATGGCTAAAGGTGTGGCGAAACGCGGTTAACTGCCGAAGATTATCGGCATTAATCTGCCGATCCGCCAGCCAGGCGCGCAGCCCGGCTTCGTCGGCAAACTGCGGGAAACAGAACAATCCACCCCAGAGCCCGCTCGGCGGACGCTGGGCCAGGAAGACGTTCTCATCATGCTGCAGCAGCAGAAAATAGCCGGTGCGCTCTGGCAGCGTTTGCTTAGGTTTTTTGCCGGGGTAGTTAGCCCATGAATGGTTGGCATAGGCTACGCAGAGGTTATTGACCGGGCAAAGCTCGCACTTTGGTCTGGAGCGGGTGCAGACCATCGCCCCTAAATCCATCATTGCCTGATTAAACTGCTCAACCCCTTTGGCCGGCGTCACCGCGTCGCTTAACGCCCATAGACGCTTTTCGACCTCTTTTTTTCCGGGCCAGCCGTCAACGGCGTAGCAGCGAGCGAGCACCCGCTTAACGTTTCCGTCCAGTATTGGAAAATGTTTGCCCAGCGACAGGGAGAGTACCGCCCCGGCGGTGGAACGCCCGACACCGGGCAGCGCCGCAACCTCGTCAAAGGTTTCCGGGAACTTACCCTTATGGAGCGTGGCAACCTGCTGAGCGGCTTTGTGCAGATTACGCGCCCGGGCGTAATAGCCAAGCCCGGTCCACAAATGCAGCACTTCATCAAGGGGGGCATTCGCCAGATCGGTTACCGTTGGGAAACGCGCCATAAAGCGCTCAAAATAGGGGATCACGGTGGCGACCTGCGTTTGTTGCAACATCACCTCAGAGAGCCATACTTTGTAGGGCGTTTTTTCAACTTGCCAGGGCAGGGTTTTACGCCCGTATTTGTCGTACCAGTCCAGCACCTGGGCTGAAAATTGAGAGGCTTGCATGGTCTTCGATTCGCGATATCAGGGGGGCGAATTGCAGCACAGCGGCAATCGGCTGTAAACCGGATCTTTCCCATGCTTGCATAGATGCCTTAACTTTGGATAATGCCCGTTTCCCGAACATACTCACAAGCAGACTACTCTTTTATGAAAAACGACGTCATTTCACCGGAATTTGATGAAAACGGCCGCCCGCTGCGCCGTATTCGCAGCTTCGTCCGCCGTCAGGGGCGCCTGACCAAAGGTCAGCAACATGCGCTGGACAACTACTGGCCGGTGATGGGCGTTGAGTTCAGCGAGCAGCCTGTCGATTTTGTCGAACTGTTTGGCCGCGACGCGCCCATCACCCTGGAAATTGGTTTTGGCATGGGCGCTTCGCTGGTCACGATGGCGAAAGCGCGCCCGGAACAAAATTTCCTCGGTATTGAAGTGCACTCCCCGGGCGTGGGCGCATGTCTGGCTACGGCCCATGAAGAGGGTGTCGAAAACCTGCGTGTGATGTGCCACGATGCGGTAGAAGTGCTGCACAAAATGATCCCTGACAACTCACTTAACATGGTTCAGCTCTTTTTCCCTGACCCATGGCACAAGGCGCGTCATAATAAACGTCGCATTGTGCAGGCACCCTTTGCTGAGTTAGTGAAGAGTAAGCTTAAACTGGGTGGCGTTTTCCATATGGCGACCGACTGGGAAGCCTATGCAGAACATATGCTGGAAGTCATGTCGGGTCTCGACGGGTATAAAAACCAGTCGCAAAGTAACGACTACGTGCCGCGTCCGGACTCCCGGCCGGTAACCAAATTTGAACAGCGTGGCCATCGTCTTGGTCACGGCGTATGGGACTTAATGTTCGAGAGGGTGAAATAATGGCAAAGAACCGTAGCCGTCGTCTGCGTAAGAAAATGCACATCGACGAATTCCAGGAAGTAGGTTTTTCCGTTGCATGGCGTTTTCCGGAAGGCACCAGCGTAGAACAGATCGATAAAGACGTTGATGCGTTTATCGAAGAGGTTATCGAACCTAACCAGCTGGCCTTTGATGGCAGTGGCTACCTGGCGTGGGAAGGTCTGATCTGCAAACAAGAGATCGGCCGTTGCACGGAAGAACATCAGGCTATCGTCCGTAAATGGTTAGAAGACCATAAATACGAAGAGGTACGCATCAGCGAACTTTTCGACGTCTGGTGGGACTAATTAAACATAAGGGGCCAGCATTTGCTGGCCCATTTTGTCTGAGGGAGTTTTTATGATGCGCAAAACGCTGCTGGCAGCGGCACTGATGGCAACCGCCTTAACGGCGCATGCTGAATATAAATGTGAAGTGACGCCGCGTGACGATGTAATCCTGAGCCCGCAAACCGTGCAGGTGAAAGGCGAGAACGGCAATCTGGTCATTACGCCGGATGGCAGCGTCATGTTTAATGGCAAACAAGCGAGCCTGAGCGCAGCCCAGCGTGAGCAGGCGAAAGATTATCAGGCCGATCTGCGCTCCGCGCTGCCGTGGATCGACGACGGCGCCCGTACCCGCGTAGAAAAGGGCCGCGTGGCACTGGACAAGATCATCGCCAAAGAGGTGGGGGAGAGCAGCAACATGCGTACCCGCCTGACCAAACTGGATGCCCAGTTGAAAGAGCAGATGAACCGCATCATTGAACGCCGTCCCGACGGCCTGACCTTCCACTACAAAGCTATCGACCAGGTGCGTGCCGACGGCCAGCAGCTGGTGAACCAGGCGATGGGCGGTATTTTGCAGGACAGCATCAACGAGATGGGTGCAAAAGCCGTGCTGAAAGGCGGCGGTAACCCGCTGCAGGGCGTGCTGGGTAGCCTGGGCGGATTACAGACTTCGATTCAGAACGAGTGGAAGAATCAGGAAGCAGATTTCCAGGCCTTCGGCAAAGATGTCTGTAAACGCGTGGTGTCGCTGGAAGAGAGCAGGAAGGCGCTGGTAGGGACGCTGAAGTAAGTTCAGTGCACGCTGGGGCCCTCACCCTAACCCTCTCCCCAGGGGAGAGGGAATGGTTTGCTCCCTCTCCCTTTCAGGGAGAGGGCCGGGGTGAGGGGAAGCCGCTTTTGCAATATTTCAAAGATGGCCTCTAACACAGCCTCTCTGTCGTTTCAGAATGCATGTTTGATCCCGGCCATAAAAGTTCCCTCTCCCTGTGGGAGAGGGTTAGGATGAGGGCAACAGGCATCGCAATCGTTGCAAAATAGCGACCAGCACCTCCTCTTCATTTACCCTGAACTCATTGTTCCAGAACCGTATCACTTCCCAGCCGTTAGCCTTTAAAAAAGCCGTTCTGCGTAAGTCATACGCTTCTTCATCCTGATGCTGCCCGCCATCTAGCTCAATAATCAGCTTGGCTTTAAAACAGGCAAAATCCACGATGTATGCACCAATCGGCATCTGGCGGCGAAACTTATAGCCAAAGAAGCGGCGACCTCGCAGTAAATACCAGAGGCGTAATTCTTCGGGTGTCATTTCCTTGCGGAGTTGTTTTAATTTATCCATCCCCACACTCTGCCAGCCTTTTCTTCAGCTGGCAGAACGGGATGCAAAATCCGGAAGCCGTCTTCAGGAATCTTCGGCGAGGAACAGCTCGAGAAGGGAGTTTAAGAACAGTTTGCCGTGCTCGGTGATCTGCCAGTATTCATCACATTCGGTGAGATACCCTTGCGCCAGCGCCTCGTCGATCTGCGGGCGGATCACCGACTCCGCCAACCCGGTATAGCGCGAGAACTCCGCGCGCGGTGCGGCTTCCAGCAGACGGAAACGGTTCATAAAGAACTCAAACGGCTTATCCGCCGCCTCGACGTCGTGCTGACGCTCCAGATAGCGGCCTTCCATATACCCGCGCGGATGGCGCGTTTTAGCAGTACGCAGGATGCGGCCATCCGGGAAGGTCACTTTGCCGTGTGCGCCGCAGCCTATACCCAGATAATCGCCAAAGCGCCAGTAGTTAAGGTTGTGCTGGCACTGGTAGCCCGGCTTCGCATAGGCGGAGGTTTCGTACTGCTGATAGCCCGCAGCGGTCAACAGCTGATGGCCTTGCTCGAAGATATCCCACAGCGCGTCGTCATCCGGCAGTACCGGCGGGCGAGAGCCAAACAGCGTGTTTGGCTCAATGGTCAGCTGATACCAGGAGAGATGCGGGGGATTAAGTTCGATCGCCTGACGCAGGTCGTCCAGCGCTTCGTCGAGCGACTGGTCCGGCAGGCCGTGCATCAAATCAAGGTTAAAACTGCGAAGGCCAAGCCCCGTTGCCAGATGCGCGGCGCGCTTTGCCTCGTCCGGGCCGTGAATACGCCCCAGGCGCTTTAATTTCGGCTCGCTAAAGCTCTGCACGCCGATGGAGATACGGTTCACCCCTGCGCGCTGATACTCGACAAAACGGTCGGCCTCCACGGTGCCGGGGTTGGCTTCCATCGTAATTTCAGCATCCGCTGCCAGGTTCAGGCGCGCACGCACGCCATCCAGCAGCGTTTGCATCGCCGGGCCTGAAAGCAGGCTCGGCGTACCGCCACCAATAAAAATGGTCTTAACTTCACGTCCCTGTGCGTAAGGTACATCGGCGTCCAGGTCGGCCAGCAGATGCGCAACGTAATCATCGTGCGGCACTTCGCCCTTCAGCGCGTGCGAGTTGAAATCGCAGTACGGACATTTCTGCACGCACCACGGGATGTGAATATAAAGACTCAAAGGTGGCAAATTAGCCATTACGTAATGCTTCCAGTAACTGTTTCAGGGCGCGTCCACGGTGGGAAATCGCGCTTTTCTCTTCGCGGGTCAGTTCCGCAGCGGTTTTGCCCTCAGACGGGACAAAGAAAATCGGGTCGTAGCCAAAGCCGCCGTTGCCAGCCGCCTCACGGGTAATTACGCCCGGCCAGCTGCCGTGACAGACAACAGGCGTGGGGTCTTCAGCATGGCGCAGATAAACCAGCACGCAGTGGAACTGCGCGGTGCGCTGGTCGTCAGGCACATCCTTCAGGGCAACAAGCAGCTTTTCCAGGTTTTGCTGGTCGGTGGCATCTTCACCAGAGTAGCGCGCGGAGTAGATCCCCGGCGCACCGCCAAGATAATCGACGGCCAGACCGGAGTCGTCAGCAATGGCCGGCAGGCCGGTAATCTGAGCGGCATGGCGCGCTTTCAGAATGGCGTTTTCGATAAAGGTCAGGCCTGTCTCCTCGGCGGAATCCACGCCAAGCTCGGTCTGAGCGACCACGTCCAGCCCAAAATCATTTAAAAGCGAGGCCAGCTCGCGCACTTTACCGGCATTACCGGTAGCGAGAACAACTTTCTGCATGGTTTAGTCCTGTTCTGTCAGCGCCGCGACTTCCGTCGGGATATTTTGCGGGTTGAGGATTTTTACCTGTTTATGCCGCCCCAGTTCACCTTTTTCAATGATGACCTGGCTTTTGGCGACGCGAAACTGTTTAGCCAGATATTTGGTCAGATGCGCATTGGCCTGGCCATCAACCGGCGGGGCGGTGATGGCGACTTTTATCTCGTCGCCATGCAGCCCAACAATGCTGTCGCGGCTGGCTTTCGGCTGAATATACAGCCGTAAAACCAGCCCGTCAGCGCAGGTGCTTACGGCACTCATAGCGCCATCCACAGCCCCGGCAGCAGCATGTTGCCCGTCGCCTGTAACAGCTCGGCGATCCCCATGTTGGCCACGTACAGCAGCAGTACAAGGATCATCGGGGAAAAGTCGATCCCGCCCATCGACGGCAGCAGGTTACGGATCGGGCGAAGTAAAGGGTCTGCCAGTTGGATGAGGGCAAACTCTACCGGGCTACGGCCCTGGCTTACCCAGCTCATGATCGCCATCAGCAGCAATACCCAGAAGATGAGCAGGCCGATGGTCTTCAACAGGATCAGTACGGCGGCAATCCAGATGATAGGCTGGAAGCTGACCACCATAAACAGCACGATGGCTTTGATAAAGCAGAGCACCAGTGCCACTAGCAGCGATGCGCTATCAATCGGCCCCATCGGAGGGATAATACGGCGTAGCGGCCCAATGATCGGCTGGGTGATTTTAACGACAAATTGTGAAAAGGGGTTGTAGAAATCACAACGCGCCCACTGCATCCATACGCGCAGCAAAAGCACCATCGTATAGAGTTCAATGACCGTCGAGAGCAGGAAAGTCAACGTCTTCATGGCGTTCCTCAGGTTTCCTTATTATTGGGTGTAGTCGCGCGCACCGAAAATGGCTGTGCCGATGCGCACCATGGTACTGCCTGCCGCAATGGCGGCGTCCATATCGTCCGTCATGCCCAGTGAAAGCGTGTCGACGGTTGGGTAGCCCGCTTTGAGCGCCTCAAATGCTACAGCCATTTGCTGTGCCACGGCAAATTGCCTGTCGTAATCCGCTTCCGGCGCCGGGATCGCCATCAATCCACGCAGCTGGAGTCCGGGCAACTGCGCCACGGCCTCTGCCAGTGCATCGAGTTCTGAAAGCGCGATTCCTGACTTGCTATTCTCATCACTAATATTGATTTGAATCAGCACGTTAAGTGGAGGCATTTCGGCTGGACGCTGCTCGCTAAGCCGCGTGGCTATGCGCAGACGATCGACCGTATGGCACCAGTCGAAATGTTCGGCGACAAGGCGGCTTTTGTTCGACTGCAACGGCCCAATAAAGTGCCATTGCAGATCGCTTCTGCCCACGTCATGGAAATGGCGGATTTTTTCTACCCCTTCCTGAACATAGTTTTCGCCGAATGCGCGTTGGCCTGCGTCAATCGCTTCTGCGATGGCGCTCGCAGGTTTGGTTTTGCTGACTGCAAGCAACGTAACTTCTTCTGAAACACGGCCGCAACGCGTTGCTGCGGCTGAGATTTTATCCCGGACCTGTGCCAGGTTATGCGCAATGTCGTTCATTTTCCGAGGAGATTCGTGTGGATATGGAAGAAATTGTGGCCCTTAGTGTAAAGCATAATGTCTCGGATCTACACCTGTGTAGTAATGCGCCACCGCGCTGGCGACGCCGTGGAAAGATTGAGCCAGCCCCTTTTCCCCCGCCGGATGTCGCCGCGCTGCTGAATGGCTGGCTCAGCGAAGAGCTGCAGGGCGAGTGGATTGCCCGCGGGCAGGTCGATTTTGCCATCACGGTAGGGGAGGCGCATCGCCTGCGCGCCAGTGCCTTTGCCCACACGCAGGGCTGCTCCCTTGCGCTGAGGCTGCTGCCGCAGTGTTGTCCGCAGCTACGCGCGCTGGGTACGCCGCGTTCGATGCCGGAGCTGCTGGCGAACGATAACGGCCTGATACTGGTGACCGGGGCAACGGGTAGCGGAAAATCGACCACGCTGGCCGCCATGGTCGATTATCTTAACTGCCACAGCGACGGGCACATTCTGACGCTGGAAGATCCGGTAGAATTTATCCACCAGAGCAAGCGCTGTCTGGTGCAGCAGCGCGAAATAGGCTTACACAGCCGCACCTTCGCCGAGGCATTACGTGGCGCATTGCGTGAAGATCCCGATGTGATTTTGCTGGGGGAATTACGCGACAGCGAAACCATTCGTCTGGCGCTCACCGCCGCCGAGACCGGGCATCTGGTATTGGCGACGCTCCATACGCGCGGCGCATCGCAGGCCATTGAACGGCTGGTCGATACCTTTCCCGCGCAGGAAAAAGATCCGGTGCGTAACCAGCTGGCAGGCAGTTTGCGTGCGGTACTGGCGCAAAAGCTGGTTAACGATAACCAGGGCGGGCGAGTGGCGCTGTATGAGCTGTTGGTCAATACCCCCGCGGCGGCGAACCTGATCCGCGAGGGCAAAACGTACCAGTTGCCCGGCGTGATTCAGACCGGGCAGCAGATGGGGATGCAGAACTTCGACCAGAGCCTGGCCGAGCGCCGCGCCCAGGGCCGGGTTTAACGGACGTTCAGGGAGTAGACCGCCGGAAGTGCGCCTGCGGTGGCAAGGATCTCCAGTTTGATCTCTTGCACCCTGAGCGGGTGCGCAAAACGGTGCTCACAGACGGAGTGATGATTATCTGTTACTTCAGCGAGCAGGACGTTATCTCCCCACAGGCGATAATGGGTAATGCAGTGCGGCGTAATGGCCCGGTGATGGCCCATCTGCACGCTCTCCATTGCGTTGTCAAAATCGTTATCCTGCACCAGCGTCAGGTGGGTAATCTCCTGCGGATTGGGCCATCGCCATACCGCCTGCGGTGCAGGGTCATCAGCCGCGGGAGACCAGGCGTTGGCTTGCTGTTCCGGGCGCAGGCGGCCATTCAGCAGGTTTTGCCTGCTGTAGCACTCCAACGGCGTATCCAGACGGATGGCCGGGAAGATCTGTTGCGGATGACGGCGCGGCAGCCAGAAGTCAAACTCATCCACGCCATAATCGCCATCCGCCACCTGGCGAGTATGTTTCGCTACCCGGGCGTTCAGACTATTAAAGACGGTCATCAGGCCAGGCAAATGCGTATCCGTCAGCGCTATCTCCACCTCTTCGCTGGCGTTGAAGGCGACAAAAACGTACTGATCCCGATCACTCTGCCAGTCGAAGTTGCAGGTGTAATCGCCCTCTTGTCCGACATCCAGCGTCACCCCGGCGTAGCTACATTCTGGCGTAAAATTACCGCTCTTTTCGCTCCCCAGCAGGGTAACGGTGAGCGACTGCGGTCTGCGGGCGCGCAGCGTAAAGGTCATGGCAGGCAAGGTGTCTCCACGGCGAACGGGCAACAGTATTGCCATGCGCGCCGACAGGGAGTGCCACTGACCATTTGGCGCCAGCGCGCGGAGGAGATACTCGCTGCTGGTGGTGACAGTGGCGCCTTTTGCCGGGTCTTCCAGCCACTGGCGCGGGATGTAACAGCCTGTCGTCTGCAACCGCTGCTGCAGTTCACCAATGCGGCCCGGCTGCGCAAGCGCCTGCGGCGTCAGTTGATGACGATGACAGATCGCCGCTGCGCGGCCCACCACCTCCCCAAGCAGGCCGCAGGTGCACATCACCCTTGCGCTGCCAAAGGCAACATGCGACGCAGAGATCAACCTGCCGGTCAAAAACAGGTTGTCCAGAGAGCGGCTGTAGAGCGAGCGAAAGGGAATGGTGTACGTCCCTTTACTGTGGAACTGTCGGCAACCATCGTGTGTACTGTACACCCCGTCCGCAGGGTGCAGGTCGATAGACCAGCCGCCATACGCCACCGCGTCGTAATGGTCGCGCTGTTCAATAATGTCCTGCTGGCAGAGCAGATGATCGCCCATAAATCGGCGGCTCTCGCGCTTGCCGGGGATCGCGCCCACCCACTCGATAGTCAGGTTGTCCGCATCGGGGAATTCGCCCGAATTTTTAATATAGTTCCAGACCCCCCAGACGATTTTCCACAGCTCCCATTTGATGGTCTCGCTCTCATGAACGGTGTCGAGGCGGCCTCCCCACTCAAGCCACCACAGATCGCAGCCGTTGAGGGTCGAGGTCAGTCGCTTATAACGAGGGATGGCGGTGATGTCGTCAAGCGCAAAGGAGGGGGGGACAAAATTTACCGGCTCAGCGGTGCGCTTAGTGTAAAAATAGATCGAGTGCCCGAGCTTGTGTCCAAAATGCTCCCCTGGGGCCATTTTCTCCCCCAGTTCATCGGGCGACTCGGCCCCTTCGCGATACTCAGCACCCGCCAGAAAGCCCAGGACGCCATCCCCGGTGGCATCGCAAAACTGGCTTGCCGTTACGGTATAAAAGGTTTCATTAATGGCATTGAAGGCTTTGACGGCGGTCAGGCGAGCCTGCTCTTGAGTGATCTCATATACGGCGGTATTAAGCAGCAGGGTCAGACCCGGCTGACTTTTAGCGAGATCGAGCAGCACCAGGTCAAACATCACCGGGTTCCCCTCTTTGTTTCGCCAGAGGTTCTCCTCCATGATCTCACCCATGATGCCGCCTTCACGCGCCCAGCGATTATTGTTGCCCATGTGCGAGGTGGCGCCGTTTGCCCACAGGCGTACTTCGCTGGAGGCGTTGCCCCCTAATACGGGGCGGTCCTGAATGAGTACGACCCTGAGCCCCTCCCGGGCTGCCGCCAGGGCCGCGCACAGCCCGGCCAGGCCACCACCTGCCACCAGCAGGTCAGCTTCCAGAGAGGTGCCAGGAAAGGTTCTGGCCTCGCGTTGGGGATAGATATTCATTACCTTGTATCCTTCTGAACTGGCGGTAGAATCGACTCACTTTTCGACACAAAATGAACGTGGCTATGTCATCACAACCGAACCAAAGCCTTATTGAGGGCATTCGCTGTCTGCAGTATCTGGTCTCCAGTGGTCGTGCTATTGGCTGCCGGGAACTGGCGCGTCTGATGGGCATTAACACCACCCGCGTTAACCGTCTGCTGATGACCATGGCTTCTATTGGCCTCACCATGCAGGATGAACAGCGTCGCTATCTGCCGGGACCTGGGATCCACGCACTGGCGGCGCAGGCGATACGTGGCTCAGAGCTCTTCTCCCGCGCGCTACCGGCGCTGGAACGCCATGCCCCGCGCGATATCGTGGTGGCGTTGGGAGTATTGTGGGAAGACCAGGTCATCTATATCTGGCACTCCGTTCCCGGCAGTCAGGCGACGCAGGCGCTGGCCGGCTTTCATATGCTCCCTGCCTGGCGTTCGGTCATCGGCATGTCACTGCTGGCTGCCGAGAGCGACGAGGCCTTGATGGCGCGTTTTACCCCGGAACAGTGGCAGAACCTGGCACCGCATGTGGCTCAGCAACGCGAACAGGGGCAGGTTGTGTGGCACCATGACGATGGCGAAGTCTCCATGGCCCGGCCCGTCGGCGAACATCAGGCTGCACTGGCCTTTGCCGGGATGTGGAACCCTGATGAACAGACCATTCAGACTCGCCTCGAACAACTGGATACGCTTAACCAGCAGTTGCTGCAAAAATCACCTTAATGTTTCTTTTATAGAAACATTAATCAGAAAGCAAAAAAGGGCCGGCTGAAGTGTGATGGCGATCGAGTTATTGCGCGCATTTGCCCGGCATGCCGGGCATCAGAGGAGAGGGGTCAGAAACCCTGTTCGAAGTAGCTTTCGAGAATAATTACCGCAGAGGCTGAATCCACGCTGCCTTTATTCAGCGCGCGGAATCCACCCTGTTCAAAGAGGCCGGAGCGGGCTTCCACCGTGCTCAGCCGCTCATCATGCAGTTTCACCGCCACGCCAAACCGGCCATGGATTTTATTGGCAAACTTACGCGCCCGGGCAGTAAGCGGTTGTTCAGTCCCGTCCATATTCAGCGGCAGGCCCACAATGACCTCATCGGGTTGCCACTCTTTTAGCAACCGCTCAATGAGGCTCCAGTCGGGCGTACCGTCCTGCGCTTTAAGAGCCGTCAGCGGGCGCGCCGTGCCGGTAATGCGTTGGCCAATGGCTACGCCGATACTTTTGGTGCCAAAATCAAACGCCAGCAGGGTACCGCTCATCAGGCATGCCCCGCGACGCCAGGCATGGTCTGGATATCAATGCCAATCAGCTTCGCAGCATCACGCCAGCGATCGGCGATAGGGGTTTTGAAGAGGATGTTCAGATCCGCCGGCGCCGTAAGCCATGCGTTATCCAGAATCTCCTGTTCCAGCTGGCCCTTTTCCCAGGACGCATAGCCGAGCGCAACCAGCACATCGGCTGGCTGATTCAGGGTACCCAGCGTCTCGAGAACATCGCGGGAGGTGGTGATGACGGTGTTGTCAGAGATGCGAATGCTGGAAGAGAAGCCCGGCGGGGTATGCAGGATGAATCCGCGATCTTCTGCCAGCGGCCCCCCCAGCATCACCGGTTTGTCGAGGCGGATTTCCGGCACGCGCTCATCCTGGGCAATTTTCAGCTTATCCAGAATGCCTTCAACATTAAGATTTTCCAGCGGTTTATTGATGATGATCCCCATTGCGCCGTCATCACTGTATTCGCAGATATAGACTACGGAACGACGGAAAATCGGATCCTGGAGAGCAGGCATGGCAATAAGAAAGTGATGCTGTAAATTCATTGTCAGAGGTTCTGTTTCCTGGTTTAAAAAGCGACAGCGCCCAGTATGCGTACAAAGAGGGGCGCTGTCACTAACAGTATTTCGAACGAAATTATCCCTTCAGACGCGTTTCAATCGCATCCATCAGCATGCCGGTAATAGAAACCGGGAACGCCGCTTCAATTTCGCGAATACAGGTTGGGCTGGTTACATTCACTTCCGTCAGACGATCGCCAATAATGTCGAGACCCACAAATATCAACCCTTTAGCTTTCAGCAGCGGGCCGACGCGACGGGCAATTTCCCAGTCGCTTTCGCTCAGCGGACGGGGCTCACCGCGACCACCTGCCGCCAGATTACCGCGAGTTTCGCCACCCTGCGGAATACGCGCCAGGCAGTAAGGAACCGGTTCGCCATCAACAACCAGCACGCGCTTATCACCGTCCACAATGGCGGGCAGATAGTTCTGCGCCATACAGTAACGGGTGCCCAGTTCGGTCAGGGTTTCGGCAATCACGCCGATGTTCGGGTCGCCCTCTTTGACGCGGAAAATAGACGCACCGCCCATCCCGTCCAGAGGTTTCATGATGATGTCGCCGTGTTTCTGCCAGAAGGCTTTCAGCTGTGCTTTGTTACGGGTCACCAGGGTTTCTGGCGTCAGGTCTGAGAACCAGGCGGTGTAGAGCTTCTCATTACAGTCGCGCAGGCTCTGAGGCTTGTTGACGATCAACGTCCCTTTCTCTTCAGCACGCTCAAGAATATAGGTGCAGTAGATAAATTCAGTATCGAATGGCGGATCTTTACGCATCAGGATCACGTCGAGTTCGGCCAGAGGCAGATCCTGCTCGGAGCCAAATTCGTACCATTTATCGTAGTTCTGCTCGACGTTAACAATGCGGGTGCGCGCACGGGCTTCGCCGTTAATCAGATAAAGATCGCTCATCTCCATATAGTGGAGCTGGTAGCCGCGACGCTGCGCTTCCAGCAGCATGGCAAAGCTGGAGTCTTTCTTGATGTTGATGCTGGTGATGGGATCCATCACGATGCCGAGCTTGATCATTCTTCTTCTCCGTTAATGCTTCAACCCAGATCGCCAAATCGCACCTGAAGTGCGGTAATGGCAGTGAGTGCAGTCGTCTCAGTACGCAGAACGCGTGGCCCCAACAGAATATCAGTAAACTGATAGCGCGCGGTCATGGCGATTTCATCCGCTGACAGCCCGCCTTCCGGGCCAATCAGCAACCGTACGCGCTCAACCGGTAGCGGCAGGGTATTGATGCTGGCGCTGGCGCGCGGATGCAGGTTGAGCTTAAGCCCTTGCTCCTCTTCAGCGCACCAGGCTTCGAGATCCATCGCCGGGCGGATCTCCGGGACGCGGTTGCGACCACACTGTTCACAGGCGGCAATCGCGATTTTTTGCCACTGCTGAAGCTTCTTGTTCAGCCGTTCAGCATCCAGTTTAACGCCGCAACGCTCAGAAAAAAGTGGCGTAATGAGGCTTACACCCAGTTCGATCGATTTCTGGATAGTGAATTCCATTTTTTCGCCACGCGACATCACCTGGCCCAGGTGAATATGCAGCGGAGATTCACGATCATCCATTTCGCCGCGCACAACGCGCACCAGCACGCTTTTTTTATCCGCGCGGGTAATTTCCGCCTCAAAAACTTGATTCGAGCCATCGAAAAGCTGAATCGCCTGGCCTGCGCCCATGCGTAATACGCGGCCGACGTGGTTCGCCGCATCGTCAGAGAGGGCAATTTCGCTGCCAGCGGTAATCAGGTCCGGGTGATAGATGCGAGGAGTGCGCATAGTCAGAAATTCCATGTGTCATACGGTGATGCAGACACGCCTCCAGGCCCTGGCCTGAAGGCGTGTCTGTCTAAATCAGTTGCCGCTAGTGTAGGTTAGCTCTTTTGCGCCTGGCAAGCGCGCTGCACGTAAGGGTTGTGATTCCCCTGAACTTTTGCAATGCGTTCGTCGCGCTGGCACTCCCACGGGGAGACCGGGTAAAGCTTGTTCCAGGCGTTGAACAGCTGGGTTTGCTGGCGAGAAAGAGTGAGGTTGTAGCGGTCACGCATATAGAAATAGGTCCGGGCAATGCTGCCCCGTGCCCGGGCTGGCGGCTCGGCGACTTTCTCTTTGAAATCGACCTTCATGGCGCACTGGCCATATTGACCTTCACCGCCGTTCCACTGACTGTACATAAAGTTGCCGCGATCGCCGTTAACTTCGCCCACCGCGGGCTGCAGGTTGTGCATATCACTCTCTATCTGGCGATAGACGGGGTCTTTAGCGCAGTTTTTGCGTCCGCCGTCCTGCCAGCACTGCCGCTGGTGGCCAAATTGCCATGCCGGGACTACGTGTTCCCACTCAATACGGCTGGCCCGATTCTCGTTTTTGCGAACCTTGTAGCCACAGGACTCAAGGTCGACGACCCCTTTTTTGCCCTGCCAGTTAATTTTACAGCCACAGTAAAAATCACCGGGCACATCGGCGTTAATCTTCACGCCGGCGGTTTTGGCCTGAGAGAAACTGTGAATACCTTCGGCCAGCGCGTGACCAGAGACCGCGGCAGCCAGAAGGGCAACCGCGAGAGAGTATTTACGGTACATCGTGAACTCCGTAGTAAAACGAGCCCGCAACGTAGCGAATGTTGTTCTTGTATGCAATCAGTCAGATCAGGAATGTTCCTGAATGTTCGCAGTCTATTCTGCGGTTAGCGCCTCGCCACACTTTACGCAGCGGTAAGTCGCTTCGCCGCGCACCACCCGGTTATGGCGGCGTACGGTCAGCTGATGCTGCTGGCACGCGCAGCGATAGGGGAAGGTATTACGGCGTACAGAATCCAGCTCGAACTGGTGGGTGCGGCGCGCCGGGACGCCAAGGACGCTCTCCATCATCCACTTCCACTCTTTACCATGAGGGGCAACGCGACCGAAATGTTTCCAGACCAGCAGATGGGCCAGTTCATGCGGCACCACTTCATCGATAAAGGCTTGCTGATTTTCCATCATAAGCACCGGATTAAGGCGGATCTCGTATGGCTCAAGCCATGCGGTACCAGCCGAGGTGCCACGCTGCTGATAAACCAGCTTCGGTTCCGGATAACTGCGCCCCAGCTTCAGGTTGGCCTGGGCGAGTTTTTCCCGCAGGCTGCGCATAACGGCTTGCTGGATAGCGATGGGAAGACGGGGTGTTTTCATAGGGGCAGAGCATAAAGCGGGAGGCGGGGAGGCGCAATAGCCATCCTCCCCGTTTGAAGATTAGTCGTGAGCGCCGATTTCGCGAAGCTTACGTCCTTTCATCAGGTTACGTTCGATGTGTTCTAGCGAGACGTGTTTGGTCTCAGGCACCAGCCACAGGGTCAATACAATGAACAGCACGTTCAGACCGCCATAAACCCAGAAGGTATTGGCATTGCCCAGCGTATTGAGCATGGTCAGGAAGGTTGCGCCGACGATCATGTTCGCAATCCAGTTGGTGGCGGTGGAACAGGTGATACCGAAGTCGCGGCCTTTCAGCGGCTGGATTTCAGAGCACAGTACCCAAATCAGCGGACCGGCGCTCATTGCGAAGCCAACGATAAACATCAGCAGCATCGCTACGGCAAAGTACTGCGCGGTCGGTGAGTTGATACCCATGTGCATCATGGTACCCAGCACGCCCATACCTACCGCCATGACCAGGAAGCCCAGCGTCAGGGTCGGTTTACGGCCCCAGCGGTCAACCAGGCCGATGGCGATAAAGGTCGCCAGCACGTTAGTCAGCCCGACGATCACCGTTCCCCACATCTGCTCGGTGGTATTGGTATAACCCGCCAGTTCAAAGATTTTTGGCGCGTAGTACATGATGACGTTCATACCGGTGAACTGCTGCATGACCTGGAGCAATACCCCCAGGAAGACGGCCCGACGGAAGTTGCTGTTCTCTTTAAACAGCGCCCAGCCGGACTGTTTTACCTTCAGACTTTCGCGGATCTCTTCCAGTTCATTTTTGGCTTCGGCGCTGGTGTCTCGCAGACGTAACAGCACCCGTTCCGCATCGTGGAAGCGGCGTTTTGCGGCGAACCAGCGTGGGCTATCCGGCAGGAAGAAGACCCCGATCAACAGCAGAATCGCCGGGATGATAATGACGCCCAGCATCCAGCGCCATGCGCCGCTGTAGCTGAACGCGGTATCGGACAGATAGGCACCGAGGATACCGATGGTAATCATCAGCTGATACATAGAGATCATGCTGCCACGAATTTTTTCCGGCGCAATTTCAGAGAGGTAGAGCGGGGCGGTATAAGAGGCTACCCCTACCGCCAGACCCAGTAATACGCGGGAGAGGATCAGCACTTCCACATTGGGTGCGGCGGCTGAAAAGAGTGAACCGGCCACGAAGAGGATCGCCCCAATCATCAGGCTCTTTTTACGCCCGAGTTTGAAAGAGAGCCAGCCGCTGCCGACGGCGCCCACAGCGGCGCCAAACATCATTGAGCTCACTACCCACTCCTGGGTGTGGGCACTAATTTTGAATTCATCGGTGATGAAGGGTAATGCACCGGCAATGACGCCGATATCCAGGCCAAATAGCAATCCTGCCAGGGCTGCAAGGAAGCAGACGAAAAACGTCATGGCTTTATTGGACGTACGCCCCTGTTTTTTATTGTCAGGCATTATGCCCTCCAGTTGGGTTATCAATTTTATCGATGTAAAGGGTAGGTTATTAGATCGTGAAGTTATGTGATACAGGTCACATTGGTGTAATCGGTTACACCGGATCGCGATCGTAAAGTAAATTAAGACTTTGAAAATATAGAGTTAAAATAGTTGATGCGCATCGTATTTGCGCCAGTTTCAGACTTAACCTAAAGGGGATGTAACAGCAGAAGAAAGGGATTCATGCAAAGAGAATATTCTGAAAGCGCTGCCGATGACAGGTGGTGTAAACGGTTTCATGTTGTGTTGACAACGTCATAAAGTCAGGGCAGAACGATAAAAAAAGGCCAGCGCGAGGCTGGCCTTGAAGAGAGGTCGGTCGTTTATTTCAGACCGGCTGCGTCACGCAGCAGGGCTGCTTTGTCGGTTTTTTCCCATGGGAAATGTTCGCGACCAAAGTGACCGTATGCTGCGGTCTCTTTATAGATTGGGTGCAGCAGATCCAGCATCTGAATCAGGCCGTATGGACGCAGGTCGAAGAACTCGCGCACCAGCAGAGTCAGCTGTTCGGAAGGCACTTTTTCGGTACCGAAGGTTTCCACCATGATGGAAGTCGGTTCAGCCACGCCGATTGCGTAGGAAACCTGAATCTCACAGCGGTCAGCCAGACCAGCGGCAACGATGTTTTTCGCCACATAACGTGCCGCGTACGCTGCGGAACGGTCAACTTTAGACGGGTCTTTACCGGAGAACGCGCCGCCGCCGTGACGAGCCATGCCGCCGTAGGTATCAACGATAATTTTACGACCGGTCAGGCCACAGTCACCCATTGGGCCACCGATAACGAAACGGCCAGTCGGGTTGATGAAGAATTTGGTCGCGGAGTTCAGCCATTCGGTCGGCAGAACGGGCTTGATGATCTCTTCCATCACCGCTTCTTGCAGGGATTTCTGATCAATATCTTCCGCGTGCTGGGTAGAAAGAACAACCGCATCGATGCCAACAATTTTGCCGTCATCATACTGGAAAGTTACCTGGCTTTTCGCATCCGGGCGCAGCCACGGCAGGGTGCCGTTTTTACGCACTTCAGCCTGACGCTGCACCAGACGGTGGGCGTAAGTCACAGGTGCTGGCATCAGCACGTCGGTTTCGTTGGTTGCATAGCCGAACATCAGGCCCTGGTCGCCCGCGCCCTGTTCCAGCGGGTCAGCACGGTCAACGCCCTGGTTGATGTCAGGAGACTGTTTGCCAATCGCGCTCAGTACGGCGCAGGAGTTGGCATCAAAGCCCATATCAGAATGCACATAGCCGATTTCACGCACCGTGTTACGGGTGATCTCTTCAATATCAACCCATGCGCTGGTGGTGATTTCACCGCCAACCAGAACCATGCCGGTTTTGACATAGGTTTCACATGCAACGCGGGCTTTTGGATCCTGTTCCAGGATCGCATCCAGCACCGCATCGGAGATTTGGTCAGCAATTTTATCAGGATGTCCTTCTGATACAGACTCGGACGTAAACAGGTGTTTTGCCATGTTTTATTTCACCTAAGGAGAATTTAGTTAGCTCAAACTGTCGTGTGAGGTCGTTATAGCGGAGTTTTCCGCCAGAACGTGCAGGTAGTGACACTGGCAGTCTGAGTGTTAATCAGTATGGATGGATTAACATCTGGACGGCTATTTTAGGTCACTTCTTCGCCCCATTTCCAGCTTTTTTTGAGATAGCTCCCACTACGTTGAAAACCCGACTGGAAATTTTTCCGGACACCACTGGCAATGCGCATATTTATATTTTGCTTTTTACCCATCTTCTCGGTATAAAACGCCGCGCACGGCTTCGACATAATAGCGCTCGATGATCTCATCGGGACGCCACTTCCAGCCGGGTTAAGCAGTGAACTTTTCGCTTTGGCTTGTGGGTCTGTCTTTCGGGGCGCCCGTGGAGGTGATTCAAGATAATGAACCGTCGTTTTCTGCCTTGTCAGTCCCGCCTTTCTGGCCGGAGTGCACTCCCCGTTCTCTACAAATCTATTCTGCAAACCTGCCGATGTTATACCCATCTCGGCGCTTCTCAGGATTCCAGGGCCGGTTACGCTTTGTGAAGTCTGAACAAGGGCGCTCTTGTTAATACAAGAGTTTTCTCGTGGTTTCGCCGAACCTTGTCATACTTAGTTCGGTTACGTGTTTTACAATGATATGAACAAGAAACCGGTCGCACGGCCCGGCTTCCAGCATTCTGTGCTGGAAAACTGGTCGGTTAATGGGTTGTTATCGCAGTTTAACGCTGCGATAGTAGTCAACTGTTTTACACTTTTTAGTAAGAGTTGAGGTTCGCAATGTCTGACGACATGTCTTCATTTTCGCCTTCGTCAGCAGGCGAACAGGGTGTACTACGTTCTATGCAGGAGGTTGCGATGAGCTCCCAGGAAGCCAGCAAGATGCTGCGCACATACAATATTACGTGGTGGGGTAACAACTACTACGACGTCAACGAACTGGGTCACATCAGCGTCTGCCCGGATCCTGACGTACCGGAAGCGCGCGTCGATCTCGCCCAACTGGTGAAAGCACGTGAAGCGCAGGGACAGCGTCTGCCTGCTCTGTTCTGCTTCCCGCAGATCCTGCAACACCGTCTGCGTTCCATTAACGCCGCGTTTAAACGCGCCCGTGAATCCTACGGTTACAACGGCGACTATTTCCTGGTTTATCCAATCAAGGTTAACCAGCATCGCCGCGTTATTGAATCCCTTATCCACTCCGGCGAACCGCTGGGGCTGGAAGCCGGCTCTAAAGCCGAGCTGATGGCTGTACTGGCGCATGCGGGCATGACCCGCTCGGTGATCGTCTGTAACGGCTATAAAGACCGCGAATACATCCGTCTGGCGCTAATTGGCGAGAAGATGGGCCATAAGGTCTATCTGGTCATTGAGAAGATGTCCGAAATCGCTATCGTGCTGGAAGAGGCCGAGCGCCTTAACGTGGTACCGCGTCTTGGCGTGCGTGCCCGTCTGGCGTCTCAGGGCTCCGGCAAATGGCAGTCCTCCGGCGGCGAGAAATCCAAATTTGGCCTGGCGGCAAACCAGGTGCTGCAGCTGGTAGAGATCATGCGTGAGCATGGTCGTCTGGACAGTATTCAGCTGCTGCATTTCCATCTCGGTTCGCAGATGGCTAACATCCGCGACATCGCCACCGGCGTGCGCGAGTCGGCCCGTTTCTACGTTGAGCTGCATAAGCTGGGTGTGAATATTCAGTGCTTTGACGTGGGCGGCGGCCTGGGTGTGGACTACGAAGGTACGCGCTCCCAGTCGGATTGCTCGGTGAACTATGGCCTGAATGAATACGCTAACAACATCATCTGGGCGATTGGCGATGCGTGTGATGAGCACGGTCTGCCGCACCCGACCGTGATCACCGAATCGGGTCGTGCCGTTACCGCACACCATACGGTGCTGGTCTCGAACATTATCGGCGTTGAGCGCAACGAATACACCGAAGCGACCGCGCCGGCGGAAGATGCCTCGCGTGCGCTGCAGAGCATGTGGGAAACCTGGCAAGAGATGCACGAGCCGGGCACGCGTCGTTCGCTGCGTGAATGGCTGCACGATAGCCAGATGGACCTGCATGATATTCATATTGGCTATTCGTCCGGGGCGTACAGCCTGCAAGAGCGTGCCTGGGCAGAGCAGCTTTATCTGAACATGTGCCACGAAGTGCAGAAGCAGCTCGATCCGAGCAACCGTGCGCACCGCCCGATTATCGACGAACTGCAGGAGCGGATGGCGGACAAAATGTACGTCAACTTCTCGCTGTTCCAGTCGATGCCGGACGCATGGGGTATTGACCAGCTGTTCCCGGTCCTGCCGCTGGAAGGGCTGGATCAGGTACCTGAGCGCCGTGCGGTGCTGCTGGATATCACCTGTGACTCAGACGGTGCCATCGATCACTACATCGACGGTGACGGGATCGCCACTACCATGCCAATGCCGGAGTACGATCCGGAGAACCCGCCAATGCTGGGCTTCTTTATGGTCGGGGCGTATCAGGAGATCCTCGGTAACATGCACAACCTGTTCGGGGATACCGAGGCGGTGGATGTCTTTGTCTTCCCGGATGGCAATGTAGAAGTAGAGCTCTCTGACGAGGGCGATACCGTGGCCGATATGCTGGAGTATGTCCAGCTGGATCCGAAAAAACTGCTGACTCAGTTCCGCGATCAGGTGAAGAACACCGGTCTGGACGATCAGCTCCAGCAGCAGTTCCTGGAAGAGTTTGAAGCGGGTCTGTACGGCTATACATATCTGGAAGACGAGTAAGTGAACCTCCCTCTCCCTGTGGGAGAGGGTAACAGACCGCTGGGCGTGTGATGCCCGTTTATCGGGCCCGGGAATGTAGGCCCGATAAGGCGAAGGCGCCCTCCGGCAGGATGCTATACTCACTTGAACCCGTATGGATTACCGGCGATAATTCGCCCCAATATGCGATTTACGAATCAATCCCTTCCTCGTCGGGTTTAACGACGCGGAGGGGATTTTTTTTCATCTTTTTTAAACATCGACGTAAAATGAGGTCAGGACATGAGCACCTTAGGTCATCAGTACGATAACTCTCTGGTATCTAACGCGTTTGGTTTTTTACGCCTTCCGATGAACTTCCAGCCGTACGACAGTGACGCGGAGTGGGTGATCACCGGGGTGCCATTTGATATGGCGACCTCTGGTCGCGCGGGTGGCCGTCACGGCCCGGCGGCGATCCGTCAGGTCTCCACCAACCTTGCCTGGGAACATCACCGTTTCCCGTGGAACTTCGACATGCGTGAGCGCCTGAACGTCGTGGACTGCGGCGATCTGGTGTATGCCTTCGGCGACGCGCGTGAGATGAGCGAAAAGCTGCAGGCCCACGCTGAGAAGCTGCTGGCTGCCGGTAAGCGCATGCTCTCCTTCGGCGGCGACCACTTCGTAACCCTGCCGCTGCTGCGCGCCCACGCTAAACACTTCGGTAAAATGGCGCTGGTGCACTTCGATGCGCATACCGACACCTATGCGAACGGCTGTGAATTTGACCACGGCACCATGTTCTTCACCGCGCCGAAAGAAGGGTTAATCGACCCGAACCATTCCGTGCAGATCGGTATCCGTACCGAGTTCGATAAAGACAACGGTTTCACCGTGCTGGATGCCTGCCAGGTGAACGATCGCGGCGTGGACGACATCATCGCCCAGGTGAAGCAGATCGTTGGCGATATGCCGGTGTACCTGACCTTTGATATCGACTGTCTGGATCCGGCGTTTGCACCGGGTACCGGTACGCCGGTCATCGGCGGGCTGACCTCTGACCGCGCCATCAAGCTGGTGCGCGGCCTGAAGGATCTGAACATCGTGGGCATGGACGTGGTGGAAGTCGCACCGGCTTACGATCAGTCCGAGATCACCGCCCTGGCTGCGGCGACCCTGGCGCTGGAAATGCTCTACATCCAGGCGGCGAAAAAGGGCGAATAACCTTTACGCGCTGAGTGCTGCTGCGCGACGCATGCGCAGCAGCAACACGCCCCCCGCCAGCAGGGTGATCGCCTGCGACACCACCAGCACCGAAAAGCCAGAGCTCACCGATCCCATCGATTTCATCACCATCCCCATCAGCAGCGGAATAAAGGCGGCGCAGAGATTGCCGATCCCATTAATAATGCCGTAGGCGCTACCGACCGCTTCTCGCGCCGCGTGATGCTGGATCACCGCAGGAATGGCCGCCCCCTGAAGCCCCCAGAAGATATTTGCCGAGAGCATAAACAGCGCAAGCCACAGCGGCTGGTGGCTCAGCATCAGCGCGATGACGGACAACGCCGTTAGCAAGCCGCCTACCACAAACAGCACCGGGGCCTGCTCCGGGCGCATTTTGTCGAGCAGTACGCCGCCGAGAAACTTAGAGCCAAGGCTTAAGAGGAAGGGGACCGCGGCAAGCAGCCCGGTTGCGTGCAGCGAGAAGTGATGCTCATCGCGCAGCCAGGCGGGGAGCCACGCGCTGCTGCCCCAGAGATAGCTCAGCGTGGCGATTTCAACCAGCAGGATCAGGCCGAGCAGTGGCGTTTGCCAGGCGAGGGTAAAGGTCTGCATAAAACCCGGTTTTTGGATGGTCGTCACCTCGCGCGGCGCGGGCAGAAAATGCCAGATCGCACCGCCGCCCAGCACCAGGTTGATCGCTGCCAGGGCATAAAACGATCCGGCCCAGCCGAGGTGCGCCATCAGCCAGGTAATCAGCGGAAAGCCCACCGCCAGCCCCAGCGAAACGCCCAGCGCGGTGACAGCGTTGGGTTTGCCGATCTCCTCTGCGCAGAAGTTATCGCTGATAAAGCGGGTTTTCAGCGAAAAGAGCGGCCCTTCGGCAACGCCTAAAATCACCCGCGCGATGAGCATTCCCATCAGCGAGCCGAGCAGCGGTGAAATGGCACACACCGCTGCCCAGATGGCAATGCTCATTAACAACCCCTGGCGATAATGGAATTTGCTTTCAATAACCGGCGTTAAGAGTAACGCGGAAAAACCATAGCCCAGCAGAAAGCATGTCATTAGCATTCCCTGTAACATTCTGTTTTCATTTAACTGAAAGTGTTCGGCGAACTCCGGGTTTAAAATCATCACCGAAATATTAACCCGGTCGACATACGAAATAATAATTAGCAATAACAGTGCTATCGTACCTTGCCATCTTGCCGTCATCATGCTCGCCTTATTGATTGATTTTTTATAAATGTGATTGTCACGCAAGTAAAATGGTTCACCAGTGAAACTCGTTGTTTATAAACAATAAAATAAAAATAAGTTTCACAGGTGAAACTCCGCGCGCATCCCTTTTATTTATTTCTAATGACGAATGATAAAATTAGTCAATAACTTTTGGTGAATATTTACGACCATTACTAAAACGTATTTCCTCACGCCTAAATAATGAAAATTTCATATCGCTGCATTTTTTCGTGATCCTTTGCACACTTAGTTAATTAATTGTCTTTTGGTTAACAAATTCGTCACATTGTCGCTTGACGAAAGATTCATCGCTTTTATATTGACCGTATTAAATAAGAAACAGAGTTTCATATATGAAACAAAAGCCTGGAGGATCGCGATGAGCTGGATAGGCGTATGTGACGCAGAACAAGTACAGGAAGATTTCCCTTTTAGCGGCAACGTCGAGGGTAAAGAGATCGGCGTTTATTTAATTGACGGTGAATATTACGCGCTGGAAGACGTATGTCCGCACGCCTACGCGCTGCTAAGCCAGGGTTTTGTGGAAGACGGCAAAGTAGAGTGCCCGCTGCATGAGGCGGTTTTTGACGTAAAAACCGGCCAGTGCCTGCATGGCCCTGGCGGTCGCAACCTCAACCGCTACCCGGTTCGGGTCTTTGAAAACCAAATCCAGATTACCTTTGTCGAGGAGACCGTGGCATGAGCGAGACCCTGAATTTTAACCCGGCGCTGCCGGAAAGCCGCCAGTTTACCCCTCCGGCAGAGGGCGGTAACGGCGCCATCCACAAGCCGGGCGAATACCCGAACATTATCTGGCAGACCCGCAGCCGCGAGCCGGAAAACTGGGAGCTGCACCTTATCGCCACCCTGGAAGAATTGTTTGAGCAGGGGGCGGAAACCCTGCCGGAGCTGGTGAACGGTCTGAACGCCGCACGCCTGCACGACCAGCAGGGCGAGCCCTGGAGCGAGAACAGCTTCCAGGCATTCTTACAGGTTAACGGCTACTGAGGACAACGCGATGACGACTCCCGTACAACACTATCTTGATAAAGGTCTGCGCGGCCTCTGGTATCCGGTTCTGGCGAGCTGGGAAGTGCAGTCTGCGCCGGTGGGTATTACCCGTCTCGGCGAGCAGATTGTGGTCTGGCGTAACAAAGACGGCCAGGTGCAGGCGCTCGAAGATCGCTGTCCACACCGCGGCGCGCGGCTGTCGATGGGCTGGAATCTCGGCGACCGCATCGCCTGCTGGTATCACGGCGTGGAAGTGGCGGGTAACGGCGAGGTGAAAGATGTACCCGCGGTGGATAAATGCCCGCTGGTCGGCCAGCAGTGCGTCCGCAGCTACAACGTGCAGGAGGCGCACGGGGCCATCTTCCTGTGGTTCGGCGTTACCGCTGACCAGCAGCCGGATGAACTGAGCTTCCCGGATGAACTCGCCGACACCGACAATTTCAGCAACTTCCTCTGCACCGCCGGGTGGAAATGCAACTACCAGTACGCGCTGGAAAACGTGATGGACCCGATGCACGGCACCTATCTGCACTCGTCGTCGCACTCGATGGCGGAAGGGGACCGCAAGGCGGAGATGGTGCTGCAGCCGACCAAAACCGGCTTCATCTTTGAGAAAAAAGGGCAGAGCGGCATCAACTTCGACTGGGTGGAGCTGGGCAACAGCGGCACCTGCTGGATGCGCCTCTCCATTCCTTATAAGAAGCGTTTCGGGCCGGGCGGCCACTTCTTTATCGTCGGCATGGTGGTGCCGGAAGATAACGACAACTGCCGCGTCTTCTTCTGGCGTATCCGCCGGGTGCAGGGCTGGCAGCGTGACATGTGGCGCTTCATGTACCGCAACCGCCTGGAGAAACTGCACTGGGAAGTCCTTGAGCAGGACCGCGTAGTACTCGAAAGCCTCGCCCCAAACGCCCGCGACCATGAATACCTGTACCAGCACGACGTCGGTCTCTCCCGCCTGCGCCGCATGATGCAAAAGGCGGCGAAAGAGCAGCTGGCGATGCGTGAAGAACAGCAGGGAGCCGCCTGATGAACGGCCTGCTGAACGGGAAGCGCATCGTCGTGACCGGCGCCGCGCGCGGGCTGGGCTATCACTTTGCCAAAGCCTGCGCAGAGCAGGGGGCGGCGGTGGTGATGTGCGACATCCTGAAGGGCGAGCTGGCCGAAAGCGCGCACGGGCTGCGTGAGCAGGGCTATGCGATCGAATCCCACATTATCGATCTGGCCGATCCGCACGCCATTGAGCAGGTATTCAGCGCCATCGGCGAGCAGGGCCAGATTGACGGGCTGGTGAATAACGCAGCCATGGCGACCGGCGTGGGGGGCAAAAACATGCTCGATTACGATCCGGATCTCTGGGATCGGGTGATGAGCGTCAACGTCAAGGGCACCTGGCTGGTGACGCGCGCCGCCGTGCCGCTGCTGCGTGAGGGGGCCGGGATTGTGAACGTCGCTTCCGACACCGCGCTGTGGGGCGCACCGCGCCTGATGGCCTATGTTGCCAGCAAGGGCGCGGTGATTGCCATGACCCGTTCGATGGCCCGTGAGCTGGGTGAAAAACGTATCCGCATCAATGCCATCGCGCCGGGATTAACCCGCGTCGAGGCGACCGAATATGTGCCCGCCGAACGCCATCAGCTCTACGAAAATGGCCGCGCGTTAACCGGCGCGCAGCAGCCGGAAGATGTGACGGGCAGCGTGGTCTGGCTGTTAAGCGATCTGTCGCGGTTCATTACCGGGCAGCTGATTCCGGTCAACGGCGGTTTTGTCTTTAATTGAGGCCTGGTGAATATGGAAAACGATCGTGAAGTGAAATATCTCGTGCCGGGGCTGGAGCGCGGTCTCCAGCTGCTGTTGGCCTTCGGCGAGCAGCACCGCGATCTGACCTTTGCCGAGCTGCACCGGCTGGTGGATATGCCAAAAGCGACCGCCTATCGCGTGGTGCAGACGCTGGAATACATGGGCTTTCTGGAGCGCAACGCGCGTACCAATACCTTCTCGCTCGGCATGAACGTGCTGCGTCTGGGCTTTGAGTACATCGCCTCGCTGGACGTGGCGCAGGTCGGCCAGCCGGTTATTGAACAGTTGCGCGACGTCAGCCAGTGCAGCAGCCATCTGGCGATCCGCGACGGGCGCGACATTATTTACGTCGCCCGCGTCAGCGCAGCCGGTTCGCGCATCAACCAGGTAAGTATTGGCACCCGCCTGCCGGTGCACTGCACCTCGCTTGGCCGCATGCTGCTGACCGATATTTCGCGCGCTGACTTTGAACACCTGTTCCCGCACGAGCGCCTGCCGGGCAACACGCCGGGGCAGCTTCACGACCGCGAAGCGCTGTGGCAGATGGTGCAGCAGGACAAAGCCCGCGGCTACGTAATTGGTGAATCTTTCTTCCGCCACGGCATCTCCTCCATCGTCTATCCGGTGTATGACCGCAGCGGACGGGTGGCGGCGGTGGTCAGCATTCTGGTGCCGTCGGAGGAGATCCCCCGGACCGACCGCGAGCGCCTGCAAAACGAGGTCCGTCTGGCGGCGGATAAAATCTCTGGCTTCTTAGGATATTTGTCACAGGCCAGTTAAATCAGTGAGTTAACGTCAGGCGCTTTGCTGCGTCGGGCATGTTTTACGCCCAATTTGGGCCAGATGAGGCAACGAACGATGAGTGTAACCGGAATTGAAAAGCTGGAATTTGGCGTTGATAACCTGACGCACTGCGCCAAATTTATGCGTGATTTTGGCCTGACGGGCGATGCCAGCGGCCAGCGTTTTACCACCCTGAGCGGCGCGCGCGTTGAGCTCAACCCGATTGACAGCCCCGACCTGCCGCCGGCGTTTGAAGCGGGCAACACCCTGCGCCGCATGACCTGGGCGGTGGCGACCCAGGACGAGCTGGATGCGTTGCGCCCGAAGCTGGCGCAGCAGCCCGGCTTTCGCCAGGTGGGGGACGCGCTGGAGTGTCTTGATCCGAACGGCATGACCCTGCGCGTACAGGTGAGCCAGCAGGTGCCGGTTGAGCTGAACGTCGAGCCGATTAACCAGTGGGGCGACGCCCGCCGCATCGACACGCCAAGCCCGGTGTACGACCGCGCTCAGCCGATCAACGTTGGTCACGTGGTCTTCTTCGTCGAGGAGCTGGCGGCAGTAGAAAAGTTCTACCGCGAGGTGCTTGGCTTCCAGGTTTCCGACCGCTACATCAACCGCGCCGTGTTCCTGCGCTGTGGCCCGCGTGGCGGCCATCACAATCTTTTCCTGCTCCAGTTGCCGAATCGCAAGCGCGGCCTGAACCACGTCGCCTTTACCGTGCGCGACATTCACGAGGTGATTGGCGGCGGCATTGCGATGAATAAAAACGACTGGAGCACCTTTATCGGGCCGGGCCGCCATCCGGTGTCGTCCGCCTACTTCTGGTACGTCAACAGCCCGACCGGCGGTGCGTTTGAGTACTACACCAACGACGACTACCTGACCGAAAACTGGCAGCCGCGCGAGCTGGAACACTCCCTGATCTCCTTTACCGAATGGGCAGTAGAGGGCGGGATTGACCATGACACGCGCCGGCAGCAGAAAAAGCCGGAGGCAGTATGACCTCGCGCATTGTCATTATCGGCGGCGGCCAGGCGGGCGGCTGGGCGGCGAAAACCCTGCGCGACGACGGCTTTGACGGCGAGATTTGCGTGGTGGCGGAAGAGGCGTGGGATTTTTATGAGCGCCCGCCGCTTTCAAAAGCCGCGTTGCTGGACGCCGATGCCGCGCTGCCGCGCCTGTTTGCTGAAGAGGCCCAGCAGGCGCTGAATCTGACCTGGTACCGCCCTTTACGCGCCACGCAGATCGATCGCGCCGCGAAAAAGGTACATTTAAGCAATGGTGAGCTTCTTAGTTACAACATCCTTTTAATTGCGACCGGTGGGCGGGCGCGTCTGCCGGGCGAGGCGTGGGGAAAACATCCGCAGGTCTACACCCTGCGCCACTGGCAGGACGCGCAGCACCTGAAAACGCGTCTGGCGCAAAGCAACACCCTGGCGATTGTCGGTGGCGGCTGGATCGGCCTGGAGATTGCCGCCTCGGCGCGCAAAAGTGACGTGGCGGTTACGCTGTTCGAGCAGCAGCCTGCCCTGTGCATGCGCTCGGTGAGCGGTGAGGTCTCCCGACAGCTGGAGAAGATCCACCGCGAGCAGGGCGTGGATATCCGCACCGGCTGCGGCGCGCTGGAGCTTGACGATCACAACGGTCTGCCGGTGATCCATTGCGACGGCAAACGCGAAACCTTCGATGCGGTGGTAGTGGGGATCGGCGTTGATCTGAACCTTGAGCTGGCCCGCGACGCCGGGCTGAAGACCGACCGTGGGATCGTGGTGGACGCGCAGGGGCGCACGTCGGATCCGGCCATCTTTGCCGCGGGCGATGTCGCGCAGCATCACCACTACGGGCTGTGCATCCAGTCGTGGGCCTTCGCCCAGAATCAGGCGGTGGCGACGGCGAAAGCAATGCTTAACCCCGACGCGCCGGGCTACGACGACGCACCGTGGCTGTGGTCGGATCAATATCAGCACAACATCCAGATCCTCGGCATTCCGCAGCCTGGCGGCAAAACTGTCGTTCGTGATAACGCGCTGTTCTTCTCGCTGGACGACGGCGGCCGGTTGACGCAGCTGGTGGCCTTTAACGACGCGCGTACCGTCAAGCTGGCGAAGCGCTGGATGGCGGCGGGTCGAGACTTATCGGACGTTCCGCTGAGCGACCCGGCCTTTTCACTGATGTCACTGCGATAGCTAACCCGCACCCGTAGGGGGAGACATGACCACATTCGAGACCAACGCCGCGCCCGCAGAGGCGAGCGGCGAGGGAACCCGCACGCCTGAAAAAGCCGTACGCTGGGCTATCCCGCTGTCGCTGCTGGCCTGCGTGCTGCTGGCGTTTTTCGACAAAATCAGTATCGCAGCGCTCTTTTCCGATAGCCATTTCCAGCAGGCGATGGGGATCAATTTTGACACCACGCGCCTCGGCATCCTGATGAGCGCATTTCTGCTGAGCTACGGCTTTTCATCGGTTCTGCTCAGCGGGCTGGGGGACAAAATCCCGCCGCTGCGCCTGCTCACCGGGATGATGGCGGTGTGGTGCGTACTGATGGTGGCGATGGGCTTCACCCATAACTACACGGTGATGATTGTTCTGCGCATTCTGCTGGGCATCGCCGAAGGGCCGCTGTTCCCGCTGGCGTTCGCCATCGTGCGCCATAACTTCCCGCAACATCTGCAGGCGCGCGCCACCATGCTGTGGCTGCTCGGTACGCCGGTGGGCGCGGCAATTGGTTTCCCGCTCTCCCTCTGGCTGCTCAACACTTTCGGCTGGCAAAGCACCTTCTTTGTCATGGCGATGCTCACCGTGCCGGTTCTGATCTTTGTACGCATAGGCCTGCGCGGTATTCGCCTCGACGTGAAACCAACAACTACGCAGGCATCACGGGACGAGCGGCGTGCGGCGCGGCGCGAGCTGTTTATCAGCCCGCACTTCTGGATAATCTGCGTCTTTAACGTCGCCTTTCTCACCTATCTGTGGGGGATCAACGGCTGGCTGCCGGGCTACCTGATCAAGGGCAAGGGCATTCATCTGGAGCACGCGGGCTGGCTGTCGTCAATGCCGTTTATCGCCATGCTGGCGGGCGAAGTGATTGGCGCCTGGCTTTCGGACCGCGTCGATAAGCGGGCGGCGGCCTGTTTTATCTCCATGGCGGGGGCAGCCGTCGGGCTGACGGCGGTGATGCACCTTGATACGCCCCTGACGATTATCGCGGCGATGAGCTTTAGCACCTTTATGTGGGGCACGGGTGCGCCGAACATTTTCGCTCTGCTGGCGAAGGCTACCCATCCCCGGGTGAGCGCGACGGCGGGCGGCATTTTCAACGGGCTGGGAAACTTTGCGGGGGCGTTGTCGCCCGCGGTGATGGGGGCGCTTATCGCCTTCACCCACAGCATGGATTCCGGGCTGATTTTTCTGGCGGTGATGGCGGCGGTGGGCTGCGTCCTGTTACTGCCGCTGCTGAGACGTTACTGAGGAGAGTGTCATGACTGATTCAACCGTAACTGCAAAACCGGGCATTAAGCCTGACCATCTGACCATGGAAGAGTGGGTCGAGTCGCGCATTGCGCGCTTTGAAGGCCGCAAGTACGACTGGAACGCCCTGAAGTTCCAGGCCGACTATGACCCGAAATACCGCCGCGCGCAGATGCGCTATATCGGCACCGGCGCAACCGGCGTGGCGAACGACACCAATACCGTTCAGGCCGACCACTTCACCTTCTCCACCATGGTACTGCCGTCGAAGTGTGAAGGGCCGCTGCACCTGCACGACGACGTGGAAGAGGTCTTCTTCATGCTCAAAGGGCAGATCACCCTGATGATTCAGGACGGCGACAACTACACCGAAACCGTGCTGCGCGAGCGCGACCTGATCTCCGTTCCGCCAGGCATCTACCGCGGGCTGTTTAACCACGGCGAAGAAGAGGCGCTGATGTGCGTAATGCTGGGAACCAACAAGCCGGAAGTCCCAACCTATCCGGCCGATCATCCGCTCTCTAAAGTGAAGCGCGGGTAAGGAGGCGGTATGACGGGCTTTCGCGAACAGGGAAGCGGCACGCCGCTGATGCTGCTGCACGGTATCAGCTCCGGTGCGGCCTCCTGGCATAAGCAGATGGCGCTGAGCGGTTTTCGCGTGCTGGCGTGGGACATGCCCGGGTATGGCGAAAGCCCGATGCTCTCGACCGAACGCGCGAACGCGGGCGATTACGCCGACGCGCTGGCGGCGATGCTCGATCGCGCGGGCGTCTGGCAGACGGTGCTGGTCGGGCACTCGCTGGGGGCGCTGGTTGCCAGCGCCTTTGCCGCGAAGTTTCCGCAACGCGTGCTGCATCTGGTGCTGGCGGACGCGGCGCAGGGCTACGGCCAGGCCGCGCCGGAGCAGCGCGAGCAGGTGTGGCGCAACCGCGAGCAGCAGATCGCGCTGGGCGGCGACATTCTCGCCCAGACCCGTGCGGCGAAACTGCTGCGCCCCGGCGCGCGCGCGGAGGATATCGCGACCGTTGCGGCGGGCATGCGCGCCCTGCGCCCGGAAGGCTATCTCGCCGCTGCGTGGATGCTGGCCCACGACGATATCCACGGCTGGCTGACGCGCTATTCGGGCACCTTTGAAGCCTGGTGCGGCGAGCAGGATGCCATCACCCAACCCGAGCAGGTGCAGGGGCTGGCGCTGCGCTACGGCATGCCGTTTACCACTATTCCCCAGGCCGGGCACGCCAGCTACCTCGATAACGCGGCGTTTTTTAACCAACAGCTTTTACGTATTCACCAGGAGATAGGCGATGAATGCACACATTGACGGTCGCGTAGCGGTAGTCACCGGCGGATCGTCCGGCATTGGCTTTGAAACGCTGCGCCTGCTGCTGGGCGAGGGAGCAAAAGTGGCCTTCTGCGGCCGCGATCCGGACCGGCTCGCCAGTGCGCACGCCGCGCTGCAAAACGACTACCCCGACGGGGAGATCTTCGCTTACCGCTGCGACGTGCTCAACGCCGATGAGGTGCAGGCTTTCGCGCAGGCGGTTCAGGCGCACTTTGGCGCGGCGGATATGTTGATCAACAACGCCGGGCAGGGCTACGTGGCGCACTTTAACGACACCCCGCGCGAGGCGTGGCTGCACGAAGCCGAGCTGAAACTGTTCGGAGTAATCAACCCGGTGCAGGCGTTTCAGCCTCTGCTGGAGCAGTCCGATATCGCCTCGATTACCTGCGTCAACTCCCTGCTGGCGTTGCAGCCGGAGGAGCACATGATCGCCACCTCCGCCGCCCGCGCCGCGCTGCTGAATATGACGCTGACGCTCTCTAAAGAGCTGGTGGGCAAAGGTATTCGCGTCAACTCCATTTTGCTCGGCATGGTGGAGTCCGGGCAGTGGCAGCGCCGCTTTGAAAACCGGACGGATAAAAGCCAGAGCTGGCCGGAATGGACGGCGGATATTGCGCGCAAGCGGGGTATTCCCATGGCGCGCCTCGGCAAGCCGCAGGAGCCCGCACAGGCGCTGCTGTTCCTCGCCTCGCCGCTGGCCTCGTTTACCACCGGTGCCGCGCTGGACGTTTCCGGCGGCTTCTGCCGTCACCTGTAAGGACGCATCATGAAAAAAATCATGTTAATTGGCTTTGGCGCGATGGCGCAGGCGGTAATTGAGCGCCTGCCTGATGGCGTCAGCATTGGCTGGATCGTGGCGCGCGAGGCTCACCACGAGGCCATTCGCGCGCAGTTCGGCGGTGTGGTGGCGGCGCTGGCCTCGCCGGCAGACTGCGCTGAAGCGCCCGATCTGGTGCTGGAGTGCGCCAGCCAGCAGGCAGTGGCGCAGTACGGCGAAGAGATACTGCATCGCGGCTGGCATCTGGCCGTGATATCCACCGGCGCGCTGGCGGACAGCGCGCTGGAACAGCGTCTGCTCAGCGCGGGCGGAAAACTCACGCTGCTCTCCGGCGCGGTGGCGGGCATCGACGGGCTTTCCGCCGCCAGAGAGGGCGGCCTGGAGCGTGTTACCTATCGGTCACGCAAAAGCCCGGCCAGCTGGCGCGGCAGCTACGCCGAGCAGCTTATCGATCTTAACGCGGTGTCGCAGGCGCAGGTGTTCTTTGAGGGCAGCGCCCGCGAGGCGGCGCGGCTGTTCCCGGCTAACGCCAACGTGGCGGCGACCGTGGCGCTCGGCGGCGTCGGGATGGATGACACCCGCGTGCAACTGATGGTCGACCCGGCGACGACGCGCAACACCCATACGCTGCACGTCGAAGGGCTGTTTGGTGAGTTTCATCTGGAGCTGAGCGGCTTGCCGCTTGCCAGCAATCCCAAAACCTCGACCCTGGCGGCACTGAGCGCGGTGCGCGCCTGCCGCGAGCTGGCCCTGAGCTGAGGAGTCACGATGGACGATCTGAAGATTTTTATCGGTGGCCACTGGCGCCACGGCGGCGGCAACCTGATGCAGAGCCAGTTCCCGGCGGATGGCTCAATCAACGCGACGCTTAACGCCGCAAGCCTGGACGATCTGGAAGAAGCCATCGAGGCAGGCGAACGCGCGTGGCGCGATCCGGACTGGCGCAACCGCCTCCCGCACATGCGGGCGAAGATCCTGCACAAGGTGGCCGATCTGATTGAATCCCGCGTCGATGAACTGGCGCAGATGCAGAGCCGCGATAACGGCAAGCCGCTGGCGGAAGCGCGTGGCCTGGTGATGAGTGCGGCGGGCACGGCGCGCTATTTCGCCGCCGCCTGCGAGCTGCTGGAAGGCGAACTGCCCACGCCGCGCCAGCCCGATCTCCTGACGCTGAGCCGCTACGAGCCACTCGGCGTGGTGGCGGCCATCACGCCGTGGAATTCACCGATTGCCAGCGAAATGCAGAAGGTTGCCCCGGCCATTGCCGCCGGAAATGCGGTGATCCTCAAACCTGCCGAGGCCACGCCGCTGATGGCGCTGGAGCTGGCGCGTATTTTTGAACAGGCCGGGCTGCCCGCCGGGCTGCTGAGCGTGCTGCCGGGCAAAGGCTCGGTGATTGGCGACGCGCTGGCGCGCCACCCTCGCGTGCGGAAAATTTCCTTTACCGGCGGCACGACCACGGGGCGGCATCTGGCGCACGTGGCGGCGGAAAAGCTGATCCCGGCGTCGCTGGAGCTGGGCGGGAAATCCCCGACCATCGTGCTGGAAGATGCGGACGTCGAGCAGGCCGCGCGCGGGATCTGCTACGGCATTTTCAGCTCAGCGGGGCAGGCGTGCATTGCCGGTTCACGGCTATTTATCCACGAGAGCATTTACGCTCCGCTGATGGCGCGGCTGCTGGAGCTCACGCGCGGCCTGCGCGTCGGGCATCCGTTTGCCGACGGTACGCATATCGGGCCGCTGATTAACGACAAACATCGCCAGAGCGTGCAGGCCTACGTAGAGCTGGCGCAACGCGAAGGAGGCCGCGTGCTGTGCGGCGGGGAGATCCCGGCCGATCCGGCGCTTGCCGGCGGAAGCTTCTTCCAGCCAACAATCATCGAGGGTCTGACCAACGCCGCCCGCGCCTGTCAGGAGGAGATCTTCGGCCCGGTGCTGGTGGCGATGCCGTTCAGTGACGAGGCGGCGCTGATCCGCGAGGCCAACGACTCGGTGTACGGCCTGGCGGCGGGCATCTGGACGCGCGATACCGGACGTGCCCTGCGCCTGAGCGAGCAACTGGAAGCGGGCACCGTGTGGATCAACACCTACAAAGTGTTTGCGATTTCGACCCCGTTTGGGGGCTTTAAAGAGAGCGGTCTGGGCCGCGAAAAGGGCATTCAGGGGCTGAAAGCCTGGATGCAGCAAAAGAGCATTTATCTGGCGACGGGTAATAGCGTCAACCACTGGTGCGACTGAGAAAGGGTGAGCAATGAGCGAAATGATAACCGTCGGCGACGCCATCGCCAGAACGCTGGAGCAGTATCAGGTTGAGGCCATCTACGGCGTCATCTCTATCCACAACCTGCCAATCGCGGATGCGGTGGGGCAGCGGGGCAACATCCGCTTTGTGCCCGCGCGCGGCGAAGCGGGGTCCGTCACCATGGCCGACGCCCACGGACGCTTTTCCGGCCTTGGCGTGGCGCTGACCAGCACCGGCGCAGGGGCGGGCAACGCGGTGGGGGCGCTGGTGGAAGCCATGAACGCCTGTACGCCGCTGCTGCACCTGACCGGCCAGGTTGAAAAAGCCTGGCTGGATGCCGACACCGGGTTTATCCACGAAACCCGCGATCAGCTGACCTTCCTCAAGGCCAGCTCGAAACGGGCCTGGCGCATCAGCAATGCTCACCAGGCGGTCGCTATTCTCCATAAGGCCATTCAGGAGGCGCAGACGCCGCCGTGCGGGCCGGTTTCGGTGGAAATTCCGATTGATATCCAGGGGGCGAAGATCCCGGCCTCGCTGGTGACGGCACCGGTAAAATCCACCGCGCCGGACACCGTTGATAAGGCTGTGGTCGAGGCGCTCTGGGCGCAGCTTAAGCAGGCAAAACAGCCTCTGCTGTGGCTGGGCGGGGGGGCGCTGGGAAGCGCTGAGGCCGTGCAAAAGCTGGCGGATGCGGGCGTCACGGTGATCTCCAGCACCCACGCACGCGGCGTGCTGCCGGACAGCCATCGCGCCAGCCTGCGGGCGTTCCACAATTCACCGTCGGTCGAGGCGCTAATTGCCCGGTGCGACTTTACGCTGGTGGCAGGCTCACGCCTGCGCAGTAACGAAACCCGCTCGTGGACGCTCGAGCTGCCGCATCCCCGCGTGCAGATTGATATCGATCCGGCGGCGGCGAGCCGTAACTATCTAATGGATAACACCCTGGTCGCCGACTGTTCTGCGCTGCTGACGGCGCTGGCGAACAAAGCGCAGGGGCGCGAATGGGGCAATGCCCAGTGGGATGGGCAGGTTCAGCAGGCGGTGGCAACAGCAGAGCAGGGGCTGCGCGAGCAGTGCGGCGCCTATGCCAGGCTGAACGATGCTATCGACAACGCCCTGCCGAACGACGGCCTGCTGGTGCGGGATATCACCGTTTCCGGCAGCCTGTGGGGCAGCCGTCTGTTCCGCGCTAACGGCCCGCTGATGAACATTCACTCTCTGGCGGGGGCGATTGGTATGGGGCTGCCGATGGCGATCGGCACCGCGATTGCCAACCCGCAGCGCAAGGTGGTGGGGCTGGTAGGTGACGGCGGCCTGAGCCTTAACCTGGGGGAACTGGCAACGCTTGCCCAGGAGAAAGCGAACGTGACGCTGCTGATCATGAACGACGGCGGCTATGGCGTAATGCGCGGTATCCAGGATAAGTATTTCGGTGGGCGTCAATATTATAACGAACTGCACACACCGGACTTTACCCTGCTGGCGCAGGCGATTGGCCTGCAGGCGTGGAGCGTGGAGCGGGCCGAGGATTTTGACGCGGTGATGACGGAGGCGCTGTCAATGCCGGGGCCGTCGGTGGTAGAGGTGCGCATGGGGCAGATTGGCGCGCTGAAGTTTGCCGGGCCGCCGCAGAAGTCGCTGTATTGATTAGAGGATATAGCAACGTTAGCTGAGGTGCGGGTTGATTCCCCTCACCCCGGCCCTCTCCCTTTGGGAGAGGGTTAGAGTGAGGGGGGACAAACTTAAAACACGTTAAACGGATATTCCACGTAAGCGCGAAGCTCGTTGCCGCCGACGTTATAGTCGCTGGCGTTGCTGGAGACGCGCAGGACGGAATAGCGCAGTTTCAGCTTCAGATCTTTTGCGGGGCCATCCTGGACCTGGTATTGCACCTGGTTGAACCACTCGTGCTCTTTACCGTTGCTGGTTTCAGACGTTTTGATGTTATCGCCACGCACGTAGGCCGTGGTCCAGCTCAGACCCGGTAAGCCGAGGCCAGCGAAGTCCAGACCGTAAGAGGCCTGCCACGAACGTTCGTCTTCACCATTAAAATCAGACCAGTAGGAGTTCGCCAGCCAGATGGTGTTGCCGCCGTCGCCCACGCCGTCGCGATCGCGATAGCTACCATAGTGATAACCGGTGCTGCCGCTGCTCTGCTGGTACGCCACCTTAAAGGTATGAACGTCCCAGATATAGCTGGCCGCCAGGCTCCAGATGCTATTGCTGCGACCGGTGTTGAGGTCGTTGGCATAGCCCTGATCCAGACGAGAGTTATAGCCGTTAAAGTCGAGTACCAGCTGTTGGCCAGTGCTGAACGGTTGTTTGAAGTTCAGACCCAGGTACTGCTTGTTCATCACCTCTTCATTGTGAGAGGCGTACAGCGCGCCGCTGAACTGATCGTTAAATTGATAGCTTGCGCCGCCGAAGGTAAGGCTCTTCAGACCGCTATCGTGGCGATCGTCACTCTTACGCTGCTCGTCGGTAAAGTAACCCGCGTTAACTTCCAGACCGTCGATCTCTTTAGAGGTTAACAGCGCGCCGGTATAGCTTTCGAACAGCAGGCGCGAGCTGTCGGAGGTGACAATCGGTAACGCAGGACGCTGGTTGCCGTAGCTCAGCACGGTATTGGAGATGCGCATTTTGGCGGTCGCGCCAAATTTTGCCAGTTCGGACTTCGCGCGGCCATCATCTTCCTGCCTGAAGAAGTCGATACCGCCCGCGCCGCTCTTGCCGCGGCCACCGTCGAGACGCACGCCGTACTGCGCAATGCCGTCGACGCCAAAGCCTACCAGCCCTTCGGTATAACCGGATTCAAAAGTTGCAACGATCCCCTGACCCCATTCGGCCTTGTCCTTCTGGCTTTGATGGTAGTCGCGGCTGATGTATGCGTTACGGAAAAACAGGTCCAGATGGCTGTCGTCAATAAAACCCTAGCTGTCAGATTGCTGGCTTGCAACGGCGGGAAGGGCCGAAAATAAACCTAATGCGATTAACGATAATTCTTTTTTCACGGAAGGAACTTCTCTTTCTAAATAATATCAAATTGCGTTGCTGCGTATTTGATAGTTACCTGAAAGATAAATGATTGCAATGGTTATGTGACGCGCTGTAACGCGCCGGGCCACTGGCCGCGTGGTTCTCCGGCGCAAGGGGTAGACTATTTTATATTTCGACAGAAGGGATACAGGCAGCGATAAAAATGGCAGAGTCATTTGCTCTTAATATATTTCACTGAGACAGGCTGAAATATCGAATAACCCGCTTTGATTGCTATCAGGGAATATTAACAATCTGTGCGGTAATATTGGCAATTGGTGCGAAATAAAAAGGAGGCGATATCGCCTCCTTTTTGTTTTATTTAATGCCGTCAGCCGCCATTCTGTCGCGTACATGCTGTGCACGTTCTGCGGAGGCCGGGTGATCGTCAAACATAGAACTTGCACGACCCTCTTCCAGTTTGGCCAGTTTTTCGAAGCTGGTGGCTAAACCGGATGGGTTGATGCCGCGTTTGCGCAACAGATCATAGGAGTAGTCATCGGCCTCTGACTCCTGACGCTGTGAGAACTGAGAGTTCACCAGTTTTTCGCCCAGATCGCCCAGCTGTGACTGAGACAGGCTACCGACGATGCCGCCTGCAGAAGCGGCGGCCACGCGCACGGCGTTGGTGCCCAGCGCAACCTGCATGCCTCTCTTCACGTGACCGAGCGCCACGTGACCCATTTCATGGCCGATCACCGCTTCGACTTCGTTATCGGTCATCATATCCATCAGCCCGCTGTAGACGCGGATACAGCCATTCGCCATCGCGAAGGCGTTCACGTCTTTCGCCATGTATACCTTGTAGTTTACCGGCTGGCCGTTGATGTTATCGCCCAGTGCGGAAGCAATCTTGGTCAGACGCTGCGAGTAGGTGCTATTAGCCGGCGCGACGGTGGCTTTGCCATCCATCTCTTTACAGGCTTCATCGCTGAGGGCTTTAACCTGAGCATCGCTCAGGCTGTAGGCCTGAAAGGCTTCGGCACCGGAGCTCATCAGACCGTTGGAGTTCATGTTCTGACAGCCACTTAAAAGCAGAGTGGTACCCAGAGCCAGCACTATTGCACGCATTTTCATTATGTTGCTTCCGTACTCGTTGAATTCGATAAATTCTGAAAGTACTCCAGGGCAGCGAAGCCGGAGTTTCACTCAGTATAAAGAATATAAATCACGCCGGGCGAGAAGATTGCGCAACATGCGAGCGTGTTCCAGAGATTTCTTAACAGGCAAAAGAATGGTCCATGTACATGCTTTGTCGCTTGGGTTACATTGTTGGCACTTTTTTCCGGCGTAGCCCAAAACGCGCTGTCGTCAAGGGTATGGCCTTTAACAGTCCGATCTGGAGTCAAAATGTCTTCACGTAAAGAGCTTGCAAATGCTATCCGTGCGCTGAGCATGGACGCAGTACAAAAAGCCAAATCTGGCCACCCGGGTGCCCCGATGGGCATGGCTGATATTGCCGAAGTCCTGTGGCGTGATTTCCTGAACCATAACCCGCAGAACCCAGCATGGGCTGACCGCGACCGCTTCGTGCTGTCCAACGGCCACGGCTCAATGCTGATCTATAGCCTGCTGCATCTCACTGGCTATGATCTGCCAATCGAAGAGCTGAAAAACTTCCGTCAGCTGCATTCTAAAACTCCAGGTCACCCGGAAGTGGGTTACACCGCTGGCGTAGAAACCACCACCGGCCCGCTGGGTCAGGGTATTGCTAACGCAGTCGGTATGGCGATTGCCGAAAAAACGCTGGCAGCGCAGTTTAACCGTCCGGGCCATGACATCGTTGATCACTTCACCTACGCATTCCTGGGTGACGGCTGCATGATGGAAGGCATTTCTCACGAAGTGTGCTCCCTGGCCGGTACCCTGAAGCTGGGCAAACTGGTTGCGTTCTACGATGACAACGGCATCTCTATCGATGGTCACGTTGAAGGCTGGTTCACTGACGATACCGCAGCCCGTTTCGAAGCCTACGGCTGGCACGTGGTGCGTGGCGTTGATGGCCACGATGCTGACTCGATTAAACGCGCAGTAGAAGAAGCACGTGCGGTGACGGATAAACCATCCCTGCTGATGTGCAAAACCATCATTGGTTTCGGTTCCCCGAATAAAGCTGGCACCCACGACTCCCACGGTGCGCCGCTGGGCGACGCAGAAATTGCGCTGACCCGTGAAGCGCTGGGCTGGAAACACCCTGCCTTCGAAATCCCGTCTGAGATCTATGCACAGTGGGATGCGAAAGAAATGGGTCAGGCGAAAGAGTCCGCATGGAACGAGAAATTCGCTGCCTATGCGAAAGCTTTCCCACAGGAAGCCGCTGAATTCACCCGTCGCATGAAAGGCGAAATGCCATCTGATTTCGATGCGAAAGCCAACGAATTCATCGCTAAACTGCAGGCTAATCCGTCTAAAATCGCGAGCCGTAAAGCGTCTCAGAATGCGATTGAAGCGTTCGGTCCCTGGCTTCCAGAATTCCTGGGCGGCTCCGCTGACCTGGCACCGTCTAACCTGACTATCTGGTCCGGTTCTAAGCCAATCAACGAAGACACTGCCGGTAACTACATTCATTACGGCGTGCGCGAATTCGGCATGACCGCGATTGCTAACGGTATCTCCCTGCACGGTGGTTTCCTGCCGTACACCTCAACCTTCCTGATGTTCGTTGAGTACGCGCGTAACGCCGTGCGTATGGCTGCGCTGATGAAACAGCGTCAGGTGATGGTCTACACCCACGACTCTATCGGTCTGGGCGAAGATGGCCCAACTCACCAGCCGGTTGAGCAGGTAGCTTCCCTGCGCGTGACCCCGAACATGTCTACCTGGCGTCCATGTGACCAGGTTGAATCCGCGGTAGCGTGGAAATACGGCGTTGAGCGTCAGGACGGCCCGACCGCGCTGATCCTCTCCCGTCAGAACCTGGCACAGCAGGAGCGTACTCCTGAGCAGCTGGCTAACATCGCGCGCGGTGGTTACGTGCTGAAAGATTGCGCAGGCCAGCCTGAGTTGATCTTCATCGCTACCGGTTCTGAAGTTGAGCTGGCCGTAGCGGCATGGGAAAAACTGACTGCCGAAGGCGTGAAGGCGCGCGTGGTGTCCATGCCGTCTACCGATGCGTTCGACAAGCAGGATGCGGCATACCGTGAATCCGTATTGCCTAAAGCGGTTTCCGCTCGCGTGGCAGTGGAAGCCGGTATCGCAGACTACTGGTTCAAATACGTGGGCCTGAACGGCGCTATCGTTGGTATGACCACCTTCGGTGAGTCTGCACCAGCGGAGCAGCTGTTCGAAGAGTTCGGCTTCACCGTTGAGAACGTAGTCGCGAAAGCGAAAGCGTTGCTGTAATTGATATTTTCCCCGGCGCGTTATACGCCCGGGGCTGAAATCGCAAAGCCAGGCAGACCAAAAGTCGCCTGGTTTTTTTATGGCTAAGATCACGAATTAAATGTGAAGCAATAGCTGAAACTTGATTTTTATCACAAATTTTAATAATAGGTATTTTGTATATCTGCAGTGAAGATCCCATTTAAACAGTTGCAAAATTAAATTATCTTCACAAATAATTGTTTAATAACGTTTTGATTTTTTCCATTAGTATTGACCTTTCGTATTTGCTTAATTTGCCTTAAAGCATTTCCCCGCGTATTTTATTTTTACGTTCAGCCCGAACCTAAAATAAGAGGGTGATTATGCGACTTATAAGTTATTTTCCCGATGAATCAATAAAGATAAAACATTCCGCTGATAACTGGCAGCAAGCCATTGATCACAGTATGGCATCATTGCTAAAAAATGGTTATGTCAACGCGCAATATATTCAGGCCATTAAAGATACAACGCAGCATAACGGACCCTATTATATTTTGGCTCCCGGTGTTGCGATGCCCCACGCCAGACCAGAACATGGCGCATTAAAAACAGGCATGTCTTTAACCTTATTAAAGCAAGGAGTCATGTTCGATAATAATGATGAACCTGTAAAGCTATTAATCGGGTTATCGGCGGCTGACGCAGATTCACATATTGAGGCAATCCAGGCCCTCAGTGAGTTATTATCAGAGGAAGAAAACTTAACGTCTTTGTTAGATTGTGATACAGAAAAACAACTCACCGATATTATTGCTAACGCTTAATCACGCTTTCCTTTACAGGATACTATTATGGAAAATAAGTCTGCTCGCGCTAAAGTCCAGGCTTTTGGTGGCTTTTTAACGGCGATGGTCATCCCTAATATTGGCGCCTTTATTGCCTGGGGATTCATTACTGCGTTATTTATTCCTACAGGCTGGCTACCCAATGAGCATTTCGCAAAAATAGTCGGTCCGATGATTACCTATTTACTGCCGATGATGATTGGTTCCACCGGGGGGCATCTGATTGGCGGAAAACGTGGCGCGGTAATGGGGGGCATCGGCACCATTGGGGTGATCGTGGGCGCGGATATCCCGATGTTCCTGGGCTCCATGATCATGGGACCGCTAGGGGGGCTGATCATTAAACAGATCGACCGGGCTTTAGAGAAACGCATCCCGGCCGGTTTTGAGATGGTGATCAACAATTTTTCACTCGGTATCTCGGGCATGCTGCTTTGCCTGCTCGGATTTGAAGTGATTGGCCCGGCGGTTCTGATTGCCAATACCTTTGTTAAAGAGTGCATCGAGGCGCTGGTGCATGCGGGCTATCTCCCTCTGTTATCGGTAATTAATGAACCGGCCAAAATTCTGTTCCTGAATAATGCTATCGATCAGGGAGTCTACTATCCGCTGGGCATGCAGCAGGCTTCCGTAGAGGGTAAGTCCATCTTCTTTATGGTGGCCTCTAACCCTGGGCCAGGGCTCGGCTTGCTCCTCGCGTTTTCCTTCTTTGGCAAGGGGATGAGTAAACGCTCGGCGCCCGGAGCAATGATCATTCATTTCCTTGGCGGCATTCATGAACTCTATTTCCCGTATGTCCTGATGAAACCCCTGACGCTGATAGGCATGATTGCAGGGGGGATGGCTGGCACCTGGACCTTTAATGTGCTCGGCGGCGGACTGGTGGCTGGACCGAGCCCAGGATCCATTTTTGCCTATCTCGCCTTAACGCCGAAGGGGTCATTTATCGCCACCCTCGCGGGTGTTGCCGTAGGGACCCTGGTGACCTTCGCCGTGACCTCATTGATTTTGAAAATGGAAAAATCCGTGGAAACGGAAAAGGAAGATCGCTTTACGGAATCAACCCAGGCGATGAAATCCATGAAGCAGGCGGGCACATTTTCTCTCAAGAACGTTAAGCGAATTGCTTTTGTATGTGATGCAGGAATGGGATCAAGCGCAATGGGCGCGACAACATTCCGTAAACGGCTTGAGAAGAGTGGTCTTGTTATCGAGGTAAAACATTATGCCATTGAAAATATTCCCGCCGATGCGGATATGGTGGTGACGCATGCCAGTTTTGAAGGGCGCGTAAAACGAGTATCAGAAAAGCCACTCATTCTTATTAATAATTATATCGGCGACCCACAGCTTGATGTGCTGTTCAAAAAACTCACTGCTGAAATCTAATCAAATTCATAGAGGTTTATCATGAAAACAAAAGTCGCCGCGATATACGGTAAGGGTGATGTACGTTTACGCGAATTCGAACTGCCTGCGATTACCGATAATGAATTACTGGTGAGCGTTATTTCGGATAGCGTCTGTTTATCTACCTGGAAAGCGGCAATGCTGGGAAGCGATCATAAACGCGTACCGGATGATTTAGAAAACCATCCCGTTATTACCGGGCACGAATGTGCAGGCGTTATTGTTGAGGTAGGGAAAAACCTGGTCGGGAAATATAAAAAAGGACAACGTTTTGTTTTACAACCCGCCATGGGGTTACCGAGCGGTTATTCGGCCGGGTATAGCTATGAGTATTTTGGTGGCAACGCGACCTATATGATTATTCCGGAAATAGCGGTAAATCTGGGCTGCGTATTACCTTATAGCGGCTCCTATTTTGCCGCCGCATCGCTGGCGGAGCCAACCTGTTGCATTATTGGCGCCTATAAAGCGAATTACCATACTACGCAATATGTCTACGAACATCGAATGGGAATAAAGCCCGGTGGTAATCTGGCCCTGCTGGCCTGTGCCGGGCCGATGGGAATTGGTGCAATAGATTACGCCATTAACGGCGGTATTCAGCCTGCTCGTATTGTGGTGGTTGATATTGATGAAACTCGCCTGGCGCAGGCCCGTAAACTATTACCCGTTGAACTGGCGGCCCAAAAGGGCATTGAGCTCATTTATATCAACACGTCGGGTATGGAAAATCCTGCGGCGGCTTTGCGCGCGCTGACTAACGATGTCGGTTTTGACGACGTCTTTGTTTATGCAGCGGTTGCGTCAGTGGTTGAGATGGCCGACGAACTGCTGGCGGAGGATGGCTGCCTTAACTTCTTCGCCGGCCCTACGGATAAAGCCTTCAAGGTTCCCTTCAACTTTTATAACGTGCATTACAACAGCACGCACGTGGTGGGCACCTCAGGCGGCTCAACTGACGATATGAAAGAAGCGATAGCGCTTAGCGCCTCAGGGAAGCTGCAACCCTCCTTTATGGTGACACATATCGGCGGGCTGGATGCGGTACCTGAAACTGTCCTCAATTTGCCCAACATTCCGGGGGGTAAAAAGCTCATCTACAACGGTGTGACCATGCCTTTGACGGCGATTGCCGATTTTGCCGAGAAAGGGAAGACCGACCCGTTGTTTAACGCGTTGGCCAGGTTGGTTGCCGAAACGCATGGCATCTGGAATGAGCAGGCAGAAAAATATCTTCTGGCGCACTTTGGCGTTGATACCGGGGAGGCATTGGCATGATGTCGCTTGCCTGGCCGCTGTTTCGCACAACGGAGCAGGCGGCGCTTGCTGCCTGGCCTCAAATCGGGTGCGGTGACAAAAATAAAATCGACGGACTGGCGGTAAGCTCAATGCGTCAGTCTCTCAACAATATGCTGATACGTGGCCGCATTGTTATTGGCGAGGGTGAAATTGACCATGCGCCAATGCTGTGGATTGGCGAAGAGGTCGGACAGGGCTGCGGGCCTCGCGTGGATATTGCGGTTGATCCTATCGAAGGTACCCGGATGGTGGCGATGGGGCAAAACAATGCCCTGGCGGTAATGGCGTTTGCGCCAACGGGGAGTTTGCTTCATGCCCCCGATATGTATATGAAAAAGCTGGTGGTGAACCGGCTGGCGAAGGGGGCCATTGATCTCCATTTACCGCTGGTCGACAATCTACGTAATGTGGCGCAGGCGCTGGGTAAACCTCTGGACAAATTGCGGCTGGTCACGCTCGATAAGCCCCGAATGCGGGCGACCATTGATGAAGCAACCGCTCTTGGCGTGAAGGTCTTTGCCTTACCCGACGGAGACGTGGCGGCAAGCGTAATGACCTGTCTGCGGGATAATCAGTACGATGTGATGTATACCCTCGGTGGCGCGCCAGAAGGGGTGATCTCCGCCTGTGCGGTCGCGGCACTGGGGGGAGATATGCAGGCAGAGCTTATCGACTTTTGTCAGGCGAAAGGGGAGTCGGAAGAGAATCATCGTATCGCCGCCAGCGAACGCCTGCGCTGTGAAGCAATGGGCGTGGTGATAAACCGCGTCTACTCACTGGGCGAACTCGTTGCAGGAGAGGACGTTATTTTCTCCGCCACGGGCGTGACCGGAGGGGATCTCGTCAATGGCATTCAACAGGTGACGGACGGCGTGCGCACGCAAACTTTACTCATCGGCGGCGCGGACCGGACGTGTAATATTATAGACTCTCTGCATTCATGGTGATTTATCGAGAAACGAATGACGACGCTAATCGAAGATGACGTAATTGAGCAACTGGATGCTCAGACGGATTTACTCGCGTTTATGGCAAAAGCAAATGAGATCTTGCTGCTGGGTATCAGACGTTTTCTGCCGTCGTTGTTCGTCAATAATGATGAAGAAATTGTGGAATATGCAGTGAAGCCGTTACTCGCGCAAAGCGGGCCGTTAGACGATATTACCGTGGCGCTGCGTTTGATTTTTGCCCTGGGGAAAATGGAGAAATGGTTGTATGCCGATATCACCCATTTCTCGCAGTTCTATCACTATCTTCAGGAGCAAAAAGAGATCCCGGGTTTTGCAGATGACATCACCTGGGATTTCATCAGCAACGTGAATAGCATTACCCGCAATGCCACCTTATTTAACGCCCTTGAGTCGATGAAGTTTGCTGACTTTGCCGCGTGGTCTGAAGTGCGGTTTACGGGCATGGTCAAAACGGCAATGACGCTGGCGATAACGGCAATACTTAAGGAATTAGACCCGTGAAAATTAGCCTGACGGTGAATGGATTACCGGTTGACGCTCAGTATTCAGATGATGAAATCCAAAACGTACATCTTCCCTTGCTACAGCACATAGCGAAGCGACACAGGGAGAACCCGCAATCCAGAACCGTTGTTTTCCTCAGCGCCCCCCCGGGGACAGGTAAATCGACGCTCACAACGTTCTGGGAGTACCTCTCCCGGCAAGCCCCCGACCTGCCCAGCATCCAGACGCTGCCGATGGACGGTTTCCATCACTACAACGCCTGGCTGGACGCCAACCATTTACGCACGTTTAAAGGCGCTCCGGAGACCTTTAACGTTGATAAACTTGCCGCAAATTTGGCTCAGCTTCGCGAGCCAATCGCACACTGGCCGCAGTATGACAGACAAAAACACGATCCTGTCGAAGCGGCTATTACGGTAACGGCGAGTATTGCGATCGTTGAAGGCAACTGGCTCCTGCTTGATGACGAAAAATGGAAAGCGCTGGAAGTATTTTGTGATTTATCGGTTTTTATCACAGCCCCACCATCGGCGCTGCGTGAACGGCTGGTGCAGCGCAAGATAGCAGGGGGGTTATCACCAGACGAGGCGCAGGCATTTTATCTGCGCACAGATGGCCCGAACGTCGATCGTGTGCTTAGCCAGAGTCGCCAGGCTGATGTGGTATTGCAGATGACGGCAGCAGGGGAATACAGGTTTGCCTGACTGGAATAATTGGACGCGCTTTTAACGGAGAAAATGTGACGCAAGTCAGATAAATGGCGAATCACTCCGCTGGAACGTTCCTTTTATTCCACGTTTCGCTTATTCTGGCTGAAGCGTTTCAGTCGATTATGTGTTCGACAAATGACCAATCAGTTGCAGTTTGTGACAGGCAAGCATTCCCCTCTGAGCGTCGCTGCATTACTCTGTCAGCCACCTCGAATCAAGGATAGCCTTGCAGGAGACTTATGACCGTACGCATAGCGATTAATGGCTTCGGTCGCATCGGACGCAACGTGGTTCGTGCTTTATATGAATCCGGGCGCCGTGCGGAAATCACCGTGGTGGCAATCAATGAACTGGCCGATGCTGCTGGCATGGCGCATTTGTTGAAATATGACACCAGCCATGGGCGCTTTGCCTGGGACGTTCGTCAGGAAAGAGAGCAGCTTTTTGTCGGTGACGATGCCATTCGGGTTCTGCATGAACGCAGCCTTGATGCGCTGCCCTGGCGCGAGTTGGGCATAGATGTGGTGCTCGACTGCACCGGCGTATACGGCAGCCGCGAGCATGGCGAAGCGCATCTTGCGGCGGGCGCGAAAAAGGTTCTTTTCTCTCATCCTGGCGGCAACGATCTCGATGCTACTGTGGTCTATGGTGTGAATCACCATGAACTGCAAGCTGAACACCGCCTTGTCTCCAATGCTTCCTGCACCACCAACTGCATTATTCCGGTCATTAAACTGTTAGATGATGCGTATGGCATCGAGTCGGGTACCGTCACCACAATCCACTCTGCCATGCACGATCAGCAGGTTATTGATGCCTATCATCCTGACCTGCGACGCACGCGTGCTGCGAGCCAGTCGATTATCCCGGTAGACACCAAACTGGCCGCCGGTATTTCGCGCATTTTCCCGCAGTTTAACGACCGTTTTGAAGCCATTGCCGTGCGCGTACCGACCATCAACGTGACGGCAATTGACCTCAGCGTTACCGTGAAAAAACCGGTAAAAGCCTGTGAAGTCAACCTGTTGCTGCAAAAAGCGGCACAGCAAGCATTTCATGGTATAGTTGACTATACGGAATTACCGTTGGTCTCAATTGATTTCAACCACGATCCGCACAGTGCCATTGTCGATGGCACCCAAACGCGGGTCAGTGGAGCGCACTTAATCAAAACGCTGGTCTGGTGCGACAACGAATGGGGCTTTGCTAACCGGATGCTCGACACCACGTTAGCAATGGCCGCTAAAGGTTTCAGGTAAGGCGCGTAAAGCGCCTGCAAAACTTTAAGAATCAACGAGAGGATTCACCATGTCTGTAATTAAGATGACCGATCTGGATCTGGCTGGTAAACGCGTTTTCATCCGTGCAGATCTGAACGTACCGGTTAAAGACGGCAAAGTGACCAGTGACGCGCGTATCCGTGCTTCTCTGCCGACCATCGAGCTGGCCCTGAAACAAGGCGCTAAAGTGATGGTAACTTCCCACCTGGGTCGTCCGACCGAAGGCGAGTACAACGAAGAGTTCTCTCTGCTGCCGGTTGTTAATTACCTGAAAGACAAACTGTCCAGCCCGGTGCGCCTGGTAAAAGATTACCTGGATGGCGTTGAAGTGGCTGAAGGCGAGCTGGTAGTGCTGGAAAACGTTCGCTTTAACAAAGGCGAAAAGAAAGACGACGAAGCGCTGTCCAAAAAATATGCTGCACTCTGTGACGTATTCGTTATGGATGCTTTTGGTACCGCTCACCGCGCGCAAGCCTCTACCCACGGTATCGGTAAATTCGCTGATGTCGCCTGTGCAGGCCCACTGCTGGCTGACGAACTGGAAGCACTGGGTAAAGCCCTGAAAGAACCAGCACGTCCAATGGTTGCTATCGTCGGCGGTTCTAAAGTGTCTACCAAACTGACCGTTCTGGACTCTCTGTCCAAAATCGCGGACCAGCTGATCGTTGGCGGTGGTATCGCAAACACCTTCGTCGCGGCCCAGGGCCACAACGTGGGTAAATCCCTGTACGAAGCCGATCTGGTTGATGAAGCGAAACGCCTGCTGACTACCTGCGATATCCCGGTTCCAACCGACGTTCGCGTGGCGACCGAGTTCTCTGAAACCGCGACCGCGACCCTGAAATCTGTCTCTGATATTAAAGATGAAGAGCAGATTCTGGACCTCGGCGACGTCTCTGCACAGCGTCTGGCAGAGATCCTGAAAAACGCCAAAACCATTCTGTGGAATGGCCCGGTTGGCGTGTTCGAATTCCCGAACTTCCGTAAAGGTACTGAAACCGTGGCTAACGCGATTGCTGACAGCGAAGCGTTCTCCATCGCAGGCGGTGGTGATACCCTGGCGGCAATCGACCTGTTCGGTATTTCCGACAAAATCTCCTACATCTCCACTGGCGGCGGCGCATTCCTCGAATTCGTGGAAGGCAAAGTTCTGCCGGCAGTAGCAATGCTCGAAGAGCGCGCGAAGAAGTAAGCCATTTAAGGGCAGGGTAACCTGCCCAATTATTAGCGCGCTTTAAAGCACGCATCCCTTTCCAAGGCCGAAGATACAGGACTCGCAACATGTCTAAAATTTTTGATTTCGTAAAACCTGGCGTAATCACCGGTGATGACGTTCAGAAAGTGTTCCAGGTAGCTAAAGAAAACAACTTTGCTCTGCCTGCTGTTAACTGCGTGGGTACCGACTCCATCAACGCCGTACTGGAAGCCGCTGCGAAAGTTAAAGCACCGGTTATCGTTCAGTTCTCCAACGGTGGTGCTGCGTTCATCGCAGGTAAAGGCGTGAAAACTGACGTTCCTCAGGGCGCGGCTATCCTGGGTGCTATCTCTGGTGCACACCATGTACACCAGATGGCTGAACATTACGGTGTTCCAGTCATCCTGCACACTGACCACTGCGCGAAGAAACTGCTGCCGTGGATCGATGGTCTGCTGGATGCGGGTGAAAAACACTACGCAGCTACCGGCAAGCCACTGTTCTCTTCTCACATGATTGACCTGTCTGAAGAGTCTCTGGAAGAGAACATCGAGATCTGCTCCAAATATCTGGCGCGTATGGCCAAAATGGACATGACTCTGGAAATCGAACTGGGTTGCACCGGTGGTGAAGAAGACGGCGTGGACAACAGCCACATGGACGCTTCTGCCCTGTACACTCAGCCAGAAGATGTTGATTACGCTTACACCGAGCTGAGCAAAATCAGCCCACGCTTCACTATCGCAGCGTCCTTCGGTAACGTGCATGGCGTTTACAAACCAGGTAACGTGGTTCTGACCCCGACCATCCTGCGTGATTCTCAGGAATACGTTTCTAAGAAACACAACCTGCCGCACAACAGCCTGAACTTCGTCTTCCACGGCGGTTCCGGTTCTTCTGCTCAGGAAATCAAAGATTCCGTCAGCTACGGCGTTATCAAAATGAACATCGATACCGATACCCAATGGGCAACCTGGGACGGTATCCTGCAGTACTACAAAACCAACGAAGCGTATCTGCAAGGTCAGCTGGGTAACCCGAAAGGCGAAGACCAGCCGAACAAGAAATACTACGATCCGCGCGTATGGCTGCGTGCTGCCCAGTCATCCATGGTGACGCGTCTGGAGCAGGCCTTCAAAGAGCTGAACGCGGTTGACGTTCTGTAATTTGCGCTGCTAACAGCCTCAGAAAGGCCCGCCTGTGCGGGCCTTTTTTTATGCTTTTTCAATAAGCTGTAAATCCTGATTTTGTGATCTGTTTGGCAAAACCCTGGCTTTTTGTTTACCCTTTACTCACTTGCCTGTCCCTCTGTGGGAGGGTTCTGACGTTGAATGAGCATAAGGATAGATAAATGGAAGATCTCGGTGTTGTAGATAGCATCAATAACGCTGGCTCCTGGCTGGTGCGTAACCAGGCGCTACTGCTGAGTTATGCGGTAAACATCGTTGCGGCGATTGCGATCATCATCATCGGGATGATTGTCGCGCGAATCATTTCGAATGCGGTTAACCGCGTAATGCGCGCGCGTCACATTGATGCCACGGTTGCGGACTTTCTCTCCGCGCTGGTTCGTTACGGTATTATTGCCTTTACGCTGATCGCCGCGCTTGGCCGCGTCGGGGTGCAAACGGCATCGGTTATCGCCGTATTGGGTGCCGCCGGTCTGGCGATTGGCCTGGCGTTGCAGGGCTCCCTGTCGAACCTGGCGGCTGGCGTGCTGCTGGTGACCTTCCGCCCGTTCCGCTCCGGCGAGTACGTTGATCTGGGTGGGGTGGCAGGTACGGTATTGCAGGTGCAGATCTTCTCTACCACTATGCGTACCGTAGATGGCCGTATCGTGGTCATCCCGAACGGTAAAATCATCGCTAATAACATCATCAACTTCTCACGCGAACCGGTACGTCGTAACGAGTTTATTATTGGTGTCGCGTATGATTCTGATATTGATAAAGTGAAACAGCTGCTCACCAACATCATCGACTCCGACGATCGTATTCTGAACGATCGTGAAAAGACGGTGCGTCTCAACGAGCTGGGTGCCTCATCAATTAACTTTGTGGTTCGTGTCTGGAGTAACAGCAGCGATCTGCAGAGCGTTTACTGGGACGTACTGGAGCGCATCAAACGTGATTTCGATGCCAACGGTATTAGCTTCCCGTATCCGCAGATGGACGTTAACTTTAAGCGAGTGAAAGAGAACGCGAGTGAATAACTGACACCCGTTTAATGACGCCCACGCATCGCGGGGGCGTCGTTTAAAGGCTATTTTTGCAAGGCATCCTTAAGCGCTAATCCCACGGCACGCATTATCAGAGCGGCATCTTTATTGCCTTTCTCTTCCTGAATCTGGATCCATTCTGCCTGTACCTGTTGATAATTCGTGGCTTCCTGCCAACGCGCGAGCTCTGCATGGCTCAGGATGTGAAGGTGAGCCCCCTCTTTTGCCATCCGCTTACCCAGGGAACGAACACTCTTGTCGAGTAGCGTGCCCAGTTGCTTTTCCGTTGATGCCGCCGCCCGTTGAATGGCAGCCTGATCTTTTGCATCCAGCGCCGCCCACACCTCTTTATTAATCGCTAATAGATAAACATGTCCCAGCCACATCGCGGGAGAGTAACTTACCCACGGCGCAGCGCGCTGCGCCTGAATGTCCCAGGCGCTATCAAGATTTACCAGAAGACCATCAAGCTGCCCGCTGCGCAACGCCCCGCTAATGTTGTTGTTCCAGGGCATTGAGATTGGCGTTCCTCCCGCGTTCCTGAGCCACGCCTGGTGCCAAAAGCTGGCTGTGCGCCAGCGGGTTCCCTCCAGCGCATCGAACCGTAGCGACGGTACCGTGCTGAAAAATCCGGCTGGATAGCCCAGGAAAAATTGCAGATTGATCAGGTTGTTGTTGTTCAGCTCGCAGCTGAACTGTGGATTCTGCAAAAATATGTGTTTAAAAAAGGCGACCTGAGCTGCGCCCGTATCCGGCCCAACAGGGAAGCTTTTGAAAATCTGGTGCAGAGGGAGTTGGGCGGGTGAATACTCCGGAACCACAATACCCATATCCGCTATTTTGCCCTCGGCAACGGTGGTAAGCGCATTGTAGCTGGCGGAGAGCTCACCTCCCCAGTGAGCTTCTATTTTTACCTTTCCCTGAGATTCACGCTCAACTGCATGGAAAAAAATCTCGTTGATGGCTCGTGTTCGCATGTTGCCATAGGGTTCGTGATCGGTGTAGCGCAACACAGTTTGCGCGTGGCCAACAGCGCAGGACATGAAAAGGGCAGTGAGAACTAACGACAGACAAAACATTCTACGATGATGTTTCATACCAATCCCTGGTGAGTTAAATAAACGGAATTGATTCTGTTATACAATAATCACCACTGCCATTAATTATTTTAATTAACAATTAATAATATCAATTTCAACTAATGAAGCTCTGGCAGTATAGTCTGCACTTAAGACAACAGCATGAGACATTAAGAATGTTATCCTATTATTTTCAAGGTCTTGCACTAGGCGCGGCCATGATACTCCCCCTCGGCCCACAAAATGCCTTTGTGATGAATCAGGGGATACGTCGCCAGTATCACCTGATGATTGCGCTGCTATGTGCCGTGAGCGATCTGCTGCTCATTTGCGCGGGGATCTTTGGCGGAAGCGCCCTGTTAATGCAGTCACCGTGGCTGATGGCGCTGGTGACCTGGGGCGGAGTGGCGTTTTTACTCTGGTATGGATTTGGCGCCCTGAAAACCGCAATGAGCAGTAATCTGGAACTGGCGACCGCCGAAGTAATGAAGCAGGGACGCTGGAAGTTGATTGTCACTATGCTGGCCGTCACCTGGCTTAATCCGCACGTTTATCTTGATACCTTTGTCGTACTGGGCAGTCTGGGGGGGCAGCTCGACGTAGAGCCGAAGCGCTGGTTTGCGCTGGGGACAATTAGCGCCTCATTCTTGTGGTTCTTCGGTCTGGCGCTGCTCGCCGCCTGGCTGGCTCCGCGACTGCGCACCGCCAAAGCCCAGCGCATTATCAACATCCTGGTGGGGCTGGTGATGTGGTTTATCGCCTTCCAGTTGGCGAAAGAGGGTATTTATCACGTGCGTGAACTATTCAACTAAGCGTTGTCTTATGGACAATAGGCCAGCAGCCGCTAAGCTTGCTGGCATGCGCCCTGTTACATGGGCACTCTTTCGCAGCATGGAGGAATGAAAGTGAAGTTGAATGCAATCGCCCTGGCGACATTAATGGGTTTTGCCGCCGTATCTGTTCAGGCCAGCGAATTGCCTGACAGCCCGCATATTGTTACCTCAGGTACGGCAAGCGTGGATGCGGTACCGGATATCGCCACCCTGGCCATTGAAGTGAACGTGGCGGCAAAAGACGCCGCGACAGCCAAGAAGCAGGCTGACGACCGTGTTGCGCAATATCTCTCTTTCCTTGAGCAGAACGGCGTAGGTAAAAAGGATATCAACTCAGCCAACTTGCGTACCCAGCCAGATTACGATTACCAGAACGGTAAAAGCATTCTGAAAGGCTACCGTGCCGTGCGTACGGTGGAGGTGACCGTGCGTCAGCTCGATAAACTTAACTCTCTACTGGATGGCGCGCTGAAAGCGGGGCTGAACGAGATTCGCTCCGTCTCACTGGGCGTTGCGCAACCTGAAAAATACAAAGACGAAGCACGTAAAGCGGCGATTGATGATGCCGTGCGTCAGGCGCAGCAGCTGGCTTCCGGTTTCAACAGTAAGCTGGGGCCAGTGTACAGTGTTCGTTATCACGTCTCTAACTACCAGCCGAGCCCGATGGTTCGTATGATGAAGGCCGATTCAGCACCGGTCTCCGCACAGGAAACCTACGAGCAGCCAACGATTCAGTTTGATGATCAGGTTGATGTGGTGTTCCAGCTTGAGCCTGCGCAGGGTCAGCAGCAGGATACGGCAGCTAAAGCGCAGTAACGATTTACGCTTCACTTAAACCCTCTCCAGCCGGAGAGGGTTTTCACGTTTAATCCTGTCTTAATACCTTATGCCCGTGGGCCAGCAGCGCATCCGTCACGTTGCGCATCATGCGGCTTTCCGGCGCAAAACGGTGCCAGTACAACATCCGGCGCTGATAGAGACCTGGCGTCAGGTCGATAAGCTCGCCGCTGTTCAACTCTTTCTCAATCTGCAAGTGCGGAATCATACAGCAGGTGGTGCCCTGACGCGCCAGCTGCACAAAGGCCTCTGACGAGTTAACAATATGGCACGGCACGCTGCCTGGCGGCAGGTCGAAGTTCTGTTGTAAAAATGCCTGGTGCATATCATCCAGATGGTCGAACGCCACGGCAGGGGCTTTAAGCAGCGCGGCACGGGTCACGCCGTTCGGGAAATAGCGGTCGGCAAAAGCTTTTGACCCGACGAACAGGTAATCCAGCGCCCCCAGTTGGTCTACCAGGCAGCTTGGCAGCGCCTGAGGCTGGATACTGACTGCGCCTACCACTTCCCCGCGACGCAGACGCTCCTGGGTGCGGGTTTCATCTTCAACCTGCAGGTTCAGACGAATGGGCGAATCGGATAAGACCGGCGCCAGCGCGGGCAGCAGCCATGTCGCCAGACTGTCGGCGTTTACCGCCAGTGACAGCAGCAGTGGGGTAGAGCCGGTCTGCTCGTCACCCAGCCACTCCTCTTCAAGCAGCTCAACCTGACGCAACAACGCCAGCAACTTCTGCCCCTGTTCGGTTGGGCGCGGTGGTACGGTACGAACCAGCAGCGGCTGCCCGAACATGTTCTCCAGCTGTTTGATACGTTGTGATACGGCGGATTGCGTAATGCACAGCTTTTGCGCCGCGCGTTCAAAACCGCGTTCACGAATAACGGCATCAAGCGCCTGAAGTGTTCTGTAGTCCGGACGTTTCATTGCTTTGGCTGGCTCCCAGGAAATTCATTACGTCGCACTATGACATAAATTTATGTTTGATACAGACGAAATTGGTGACCGCGCCGATCACACCGGCAAGGTGTTTGCTCTATAATGCGCGTCACGCATTGACACCACAGGCATGAGATCATGACACAGGATGAACTGAAAAAAGCAGTAGGATGGGCCGCTCTCCAGTATGTGCAGCCGGGCACCATTGTTGGCGTGGGTACGGGGTCGACCGCAGCACACTTTATTGATGCGCTGGGGACGATGAAAGGCCAGATCGAGGGCGCGGTTTCTAGCTCTGACGCCTCTACCGAAAAACTGAAAAGCCTGGGTATTACCGTTTTTGATCTCAACGAAGTGGATCGTCTGGGGATCTATGTCGATGGTGCTGATGAGATCAATGGTCATATGCAGATGATCAAAGGCGGCGGCGCGGCGCTAACGCGTGAGAAGATTATCGCCTCCGTAGCTGACAAGTTTATCTGTATTGCTGATGCCTCCAAGCAGGTGGATATTCTGGGTGCATTTCCCCTGCCGGTTGAGGTGATCCCGATGGCGCGCAGCGCTGTGGCGCGCGAACTGGTGAAGCTGGGTGGCCGTCCGGAATACCGCCAGGGCGTGGTTACGGATAACGGCAACGTGATTCTGGATGTTCACGGTCTGGAAATTCTGGATGCTATCGCAATGGAAAACGCGATCAACGCGCTTCCGGGCGTCGTCACGGTAGGGTTATTTGCCAATCGCGGCGCGGATGTCGCGCTGATCGGTACCGCAGATGGCGTCAAAACCATCACAAAATGATCTCGTGGGGGGCATTGTCCCCCCGCTAAATATTTTGCAAAAGCCAAATTCGGTGACTTGTATCACGTTTTTCGGTCTCGTCTGACAATCCTGCCGCTTTCATTATCATCTCCAGCATTTTCCTCTGCCATTTTGCTCTGGATGACTTTTCTTCAGAGAGCCGACGCAAACGTTCATATTGCTGCAATAGTTTTTTTTGATATGTTGGCTGGAGCGGATTTAAATCCAGCACAACATCAGTTCAGACAATCAGACAGGGTCGGGTAAATGGCAAAGGTATCACTGGAGAAAGACAAAATTAAATTTCTGCTGGTCGAAGGGGTGCATCAAAAAGCACTGGATAGCCTTCGTGCGGCGGGTTACACCAACATTGAGTTTCATAAAGGTGCGCTGGACACTGAACAGCTGAAAGAGTCGATCCGTGATGCACACTTCATTGGCCTGCGATCCCGTACCCAACTGACCGAAGACGTTATCTCCGCCGCTGAGAAGCTGGTTGCTATCGGCTGCTTCTGTATTGGCACTAACCAGGTTGATCTCGGCGCTGCGGCGAAACGCGGTATTCCGGTGTTTAACGCACCGTTCTCAAACACCCGTTCCGTTGCCGAGCTGGTTATTGGCGAACTGCTACTGCTGCTGCGTGGTATTCCGGAAGCGAATGCCAAAGCACACCGCGGTATCTGGAACAAACTGGCGTCCGGCTCTTTCGAAGCGCGCGGTAAGAAACTGGGCATCATCGGCTACGGCCATATCGGTACTCAGCTCGGTATTCTGGCGGAATCTCTCGGCATGAACGTCTTCTTTTACGATATCGAGAGCAAATTGCCGCTGGGCAACGCGACTCAGGTTCAGCATCTCTCCGACCTGCTGAATATGAGCGACGTGGTGAGCCTGCACGTGCCAGAAAATGCCTCCACCAAAAACATGATGGGTGCGGAAGAGCTGGCGCTGATGAAGCCCGGTTCACTGCTGATCAACGCCGCACGCGGTACCGTGGTCGATATTCCGGCTCTGTGCGATGCCCTGAAGCGTAAACACCTGGCGGGTGCCGCCATCGACGTCTTCCCGACTGAACCGGCAACCAACAGCGATCCCTTTACCTCTCCGCTGTGCGAATTCGACAACGTGATCCTGACGCCGCACATTGGTGGCTCAACGCAGGAAGCGCAGGAGAATATCGGTCTGGAAGTGGCGGGCAAGCTGAGCAAATACTCCGATAACGGTTCGACGCTCTCTGCCGTGAACTTCCCGGAAGTGTCTCTGCCGCTGCACGGTGGCCGTCGTCTGCTGCACATCCATGAAAACCGACCAGGCGTGCTTACCGCCATCAACCAGATCTTCGCCGAGCAGGGCGTGAACATCGCGGCTCAGTATCTGCAAACTAACGCCCAGATGGGCTACGTGGTTATCGATATTGAAGCAGATGAAGATGTGGCGGAGAAAGCGCTGCAGAGCATGAAGGCGATTCCGGGCACCATTCGCGCCCGTCTGCTGTACTAATCCTGCAAGTTTGTCGGGTAGCGTTCGCGCTTACCCGACATCTCTACCACTCCCACACCCTGGACGGGGTAACCACCGCAGGCAGCGGAATATCCCATTTCTCAACCGGCAGCGCTTCCACTCTCTGACAATCATGGGCATAACCCACAGGCTGCAGGCCATACTGCTGCCAGTTTTGCAGGGTACGATCGTAAAAACCGCCACCCATCCCCAGCCGTTGGCCGTGCTCATCAAAGGCGACCAGAGGCGTAATCAATACATCCAGTTCGCTCAGAGGCAGCACGTCACGTACATCCAGTTTTGGCTCGGTGATTTTCAGACGATTCACCACCAGCTCGCTGTGGGGATGGTAGTGCAGGAAGAGTAAATGGCCTGGGCTGAAGGGGTGCAATACGGGCAAATAGACCTTCTTGCCGGCGCGCCACAGCGCATCGATAAGCGGTCGGGTATCCAGTTCGCCATCAAACGACAAAAACAGCGCCACGGTATGGGCCATCAATACGGGTGGCCAGGCCATCATGCGGGCGGCGGCTTGTTGGGCAAAAAGGGTTTGCTGTTCGGCGGATAATGCGCGACGACGCTGGCGAATAGATTGACGAATGGCTTGTCGGGATGAAGAGACTTCAGGAAGTTGCGTCATGGGTAATGAAGAGGTAGTAGGAAGAGAGGGAATCTCCGAGATGCCGCCGCGGGCTGTAACCCTTGAACCCTTGGTTCAAGGTGAATGTGTCGTCATAGTCTTAAGGCTTCTCGGACGAACCGAGCATGCTCACCGACCATGGAGCGCCACATTCTTGTGGTATGAAATATCGGCTCAGGGGACTGGCCCACATGCAAACATCTCAGAGAAATTTTTTCTTCACAGTCACTCTACCATAGTCAACTGTGAAGCGTTATTCAAAGTTTTGCCCCGTTCTTTCGGTAATGCGACCCTGATCAAGTAACGCCTGTTCAATGGTCTGCTGGAGCATTTTAATACGTTGTTCCATGCTCGCCGCGTAATCGCGGGTCTTCGCTTTTTCCTGAGTCAGTTCATAACTGATGTTCAACGCGGCAATAAAAACCAGTTGCTCAGTATTGGTGACTCTAGTGCGTTCTTTTAGATCTTGCAACCGCTGATTCAGATCATCCGCAGCCTGATTCAGAGCATCCCTTTGTTCAGGCGGGCAATTCACTCGCAGCGAGCGGCCAAAAATTTGGATATCGACGGGTTGTGCAGACATGCCACCTTCCTGCTGTTTGACTGCGCTACCTTCACATCCGGCCCGGGGCCTGCGAAGGGGCGACACTATAGCTACCCTGGTGCGGAGATACAAGCCCTTTTCTGGTGTCACCAGGGTCCAAAGTGGTAGCATATCATGAATATTCCTCCCAATGATGACGAATGCGCATGTCTATACAGAACGAAATGCCTGGCTACAACGAATTTGGCCAGTTACTGAACCAGCAGGGCGTGGGGCTCACCCCGGCTGAAATGCACGGTCTGATCAGCGGGATGCTGTGTGGCGGAAACAACGACAGCTCATGGCTGCCGCTGGTTCACGACCTGACTAACGAAGGGCTGGCTTTTGGCCACGAGCTGGCCGAGGCCCTGCGAAAAATGCACGCCGCGACCAGCGATTCACTGGAAGATGACGGCTTCCTTTTTCAGCTTTATCTGCCTGAAGGCGATGAGGTCAGCGTCTTTGAGCGCGCCGACGCGCTGGCCGGTTGGGTTAACCACTATCTGCTTGGCCTGGGGGTAACGCAGCCGAAGCTGGATAAAGTGACCGGTGAGGCGGGTGAAGCCATCGATGATCTGCGTAATATCGCCCAGTTAGGCTATGACGAAGACGAAGACCAGGAAGAGCTGGAGATGTCTCTCGAAGAGATCATTGAGTATGTACGCGTAGCATCGCTGCTGTGCCATGACGCGTTTACGCGCGTGAAACCGACAGCACCGGAAGTTAAGAAGCCAACCTTACATTAAGAACAACCACTGGAGGGTGTCATGACTCAGCAAGAGTATCTTCGCCGCCGTCAGGCGCTGTTGGCGACCATGAAGCCAGGCAGCGCCGCGCTTATTTTCGCCGCACCGGAAGCCACACGCAGCAACGACAGCGAGTACCCCTATCGCCAGAGCAGCGATTTTTGGTACTTCACTGGCTTTAACGAGCCCGAAGCCGTGCTGGTGCTGATTAAGAGCGATGACACCCATAACCACAGCGTGTTGTTTAACCGGGTACGCGACCTGACGGCCGAGATCTGGTTTGGCCGTCGGCTGGGGCAGGAGGCAGCACCAGAAAAACTGGGCGTAGACCGTGCGCTGGCCTTCAGTGAGATCAATGAACAGCTCGCGCAACTGCTCAATGGCCTGGACGAGGTCTACCACGCCCAGGGCGAGTATGCGTATGCCGATGAGATTGTATTTACTGCGCTCGATACGCTGCGCAAAGGCTCACGGCAGAACCTGAAGGCACCAGCGTCTGTGACTGACTGGCGCCCTGTCGTGCATGAGATGCGCCTGTTTAAATCGCCCGAGGAGCTGGAGGTAATGCGTCGCGCCGGTGAGATCAGCGCCCTGGCGCATACCCGTGCCATGGAACGCTGCCGCCCCGGGATGTTTGAATATCAGCTGGAGGGGGAAATTCTGCACGAGTTTACCCGCCACGGCGCGCGTTTCCCCTCTTACAACACTATCGTTGGCGGCGGCGAAAACGGCTGCATTCTGCATTACACTGAAAACGAATCCGAACTTCGCGATGGGGATCTGGTGCTGATCGATGCAGGGTGTGAGTATAAAGGCTATGCGGGAGACATTACCCGTACCTTCCCGGTTAACGGTAAGTTCACCCCTGCCCAGCGTGCGATTTACGATATTGTCCTCGATTCGCTGGAGACGGCGCTGACCCTCTTCCGCCCTGGCACCACCATTCAGGAGGTGACCGGTGAAGTGGTGCGTATTATGGTCACCGGGCTGGTCAATCTCGAAATCCTCAAAGGTGACGTGGAACAGCTCATTGCAGAGAACGCACATCGCGCCTTCTTTATGCACGGACTTAGCCACTGGCTGGGGCTGGATGTCCACGATGTCGGCTTCTATGGCCCGGACCGCTCCCGCGTGCTGGAGCCGGGAATGGTGCTCACCGTGGAGCCCGGTCTGTACATTGCCCCGGATGCCGATGTCCCGGCGCAATATCGCGGCATCGGTATTCGTATTGAAGACGATATTGTGATTACCGAAACCGGTAATGAAAACCTGACGGCGACGGTGGTGAAAAAAGCCGACGATATCGAAGCGTTGATGGCGGCGGCGTGCGCATGAGCGTCATCATCGTAGGCGGCGGCATGACCGGCGCGACGCTGGCGCTGGCGATCTCCCGGCTTACCCAGGGGCAATTACCCGTCCATCTTATTGAAGCCGTCGCACCACAGCGTAACGACCATCCGGGTTTCGATGCCCGTGCTATCGCTATCGCGCAGGGTACCTGTCAGCACCTTGCCCGCATCGGTATCTGGCAGGCGATTGCCGACTGCGCGACGGCGATCAAGACCGTGCACGTGAGCGATCGCGGCCACGCCGGGTTCGTCACCCTTGAAGCGCAGGATTATCGTATCGATGCCCTTGGACAGGTAGTCGAGCTCCATGATGTGGGGTTGCGGCTTTTCCGTCTGTTAAAAGAGGCGCCGGGCGTGACGCTGCATTGTCCGGCACGTGTTACCCATTTCACGCGTAGTGAAGATCAGGTCAGCGTGACGCTTGATGATGGCAGCTCTCTCACGGGTGAGTTGCTGGTGGCCGCCGATGGCTCGCGTTCAGCGCTGGGCCAGCAGTGTGGTATCCAGTGGCAGCAGCAGCCTTATCACCAGTTAGCGGTTATCGCCAACGTTGCCACTGCCGTGGCGCATCAGGGCCGTGCCTTTGAACGTTTCACCGAATACGGCCCTCTGGCGATGCTGCCCATGTCTGAGGGGCGCAGTTCGCTGGTCTGGAGCCATCCGCTGGAGAAAGCGGACGAGATCAAAGGCTGGTCTGACGAACGTTTTCGCAACGAATTACAACAGGCTTTCGGCTGGCGGTTAGGGCGCATTACCCATGTTGGGCAGCGCGCACATTATCCGCTGGCGCTCACCACCGCCAGTCAGGCTATTTCCCATCGCGTAGCGCTGGTGGGTAACGCCGCCCAGACCCTGCACCCGATTGCCGGGCAGGGCTTTAATCTGGGGCTGCGCGACGTGATGACCCTCGCCGAAACGCTGGCGCAGGCATTTTTCGGACAAGAAGATTGCGGGGCGTATCCCCTGTTATGCCAATATCAACACCGTCGTCAGCGCGATAAAGAGGCGACCATCGGCGTCACCGATGGGCTGGTGCATCTGTTCGCTAACCGCTGGGCCCCGCTGGTTGCGGGGCGCAACTTAGGGCTGATGGCGATGGAATTATTCATTCCGGCACGCGACGTGCTGGCGCAGAGGACTCTCGGTTGGGTCGCTCGCTAAGGAGTTAACAAGTGCAGAATGTTGATGTTGCCATTGTCGGTGGTGGGATGGTTGGGCTGGCGTTAGCCTGTGGTTTACAGGGTAGCGGCCTGCGCGTGGCGGTACTCGAACAGCAGCCGCCTCAGCCCATAGCCGCCGATGCGGCACCCGAATTGCGCGTGTCGGCCATCAATGCCGCCAGCGAAAAGCTGCTTACCCGCCTTGGCGTCTGGTCTGATATCGTTGCGCGCCGCGCCAGTTGCTATCACGGTATGGAAGTGTGGGAGAAAGACAGCTTCGGTCACATTGCCTTTGATGACGAGAGCCTGGGCTATAGCCATCTCGGCCATATCGTTGAAAATGCAGTGATTCACCAGGCGCTGTGGCAAAAAGCTGAACAGTGCAGCGATGTCACACTACTGGCGCCAGCGCAAATCCAGCAGGTAGCCTGGGGAGAAAATGAGGCGTTTCTCACCCTGCAAAGCGGCGAAATGCTCACGGCACGCCTGATGGTGGGGGCCGATGGCGCCAACTCCTGGCTGCGTAACAAAGCCGATATCCCCCTGACCTGGTGGGACTACCATCACCATGCGCTGGTAGCGACGATCCGCACCGCTGAGCCGCATCAGGCCGTGGCGCGGCAGATTTTCCACAATGACGGCATTCTGGCCTTTTTACCGCTCAGCGATCCCCATCTCTGTTCCATCGTCTGGTCGCTCTCTCCCGATGCGGCACAGGCCATGCGCGATGCTACACCAGAGGCCTTTAACCAGGCGCTTTGCGTGGCGTTTGATAACCGCCTGGGGCTCTGCAGCGTCGAAAGCGAACGTGTTGTCTTCCCGCTGACGGGGCGTTATGCCCGCCAGTTTGCCGCGCATCGTCTGGCGCTGGTGGGGGATGCTGCCCACACCATTCATCCGCTGGCCGGGCAGGGGGTCAATCTCGGCTTTATGGATGCCGCGGAGCTGGTTGCTGAATTGCGTCGTCTGCATCAGCAGGGTAAAGACATTGGCCAGCATCTCTATCTGCGCCGCTATGAGCGTAGCCGCAAACATAGCGCCGCCATGATGCTGGCAGGGATGCAGGGTTTTCGCGAACTCTTTGCCGGTGCTAACCCGGCCAAAAAATTGCTGCGCGACCTGGGCCTGAAGCTGGCCGATACCCTTCCGGGCGTGAAACCCCAACTTTTACGCCAGGCAATGGGTCTGAACGACCTGCCGGACTGGCTGCGCTAAATAAGACCCCCGTCACACTTTCCTTTCCCGGCCTGCTGGCCGGGTGTTTCTCCTCGTTTGAAATAATCTAATTTCACCCGCTTTTTCGCATTAATAAAACTAATGTGGTGATTTTTATGTTGCGGAAAATCATCCCGTTTTTCCAGATTAAATATCATTTTTAACAGAATGCGGCGGGTGTGATGCTGGATTTGTGCGGCCTGTATCGCATAATTCTAGTGAATAACTCTGTAGGCTTTCGGCACCTTTTTGGTCATAAGCTAATGTGATGGCCCATTTTCGCTTATGGTTTGCCGCCGTTTTCGGTGGTAAGTTCAGGTCAAAGAGAACGTTTGCGTCGACATCCAGGAGTGGTGCCGATGCCGGGTTTCGTGGGGATAAAACCGCATGAAACGCAAAGATAGCCCTGCTTATTCAACGAGGAAAAGATGGCTCAACAGACTCCTTTGTACGAACAGCACACGTTATGTGGCGCGCGCATGGTGGATTTCCATGGCTGGATGATGCCGCTGCACTACGGCTCACAAATTGATGAGCACCACGCCGTGCGCACCGATGCCGGCATGTTCGACGTTTCCCACATGACCATTGTCGATCTGCACGGCAGCCGCACCCGGGAGTTTTTACGTTATCTGCTGGCCAACGACGTCGCCAAACTGAAGACGCCGGGAAAAGCGCTCTATACCGGCATGCTCAATGCCTCCGGCGGCGTGATTGATGACCTCATCGTCTATTATTTCACTGAAGATTTCTTCCGCCTCGTTGTAAACTCCGCCACCCGCGAAAAAGACCTCTCCTGGATTACCCAACACGCCGAACCTTACGCCATCGACATCACCGTCCGTGACGATCTGTCGCTGATTGCCGTTCAGGGGCCGAATGCCCAGATGAAAGCCGCGACGCTGTTTAGCGATGAGCAGCGTAACGCCACCGAAGGTATGAAGCCGTTCTTTGGCGTGCAGGCAGGTGACCTGTTCATTGCCACCACCGGTTACACCGGCGAGGCGGGCTATGAAATTGCCATGCCTAACGAGAAAGCCGCAGATTTCTGGCGTGCGCTGGTAGAAGCTGGCGTGAAACCGGCAGGCCTGGGGGCGCGCGATACGCTGCGTCTGGAAGCCGGTATGAATTTATATGGCCAGGAGATGGACGAAGGCGTCTCTCCGCTGGCTGCGAATATGGGCTGGACCATTGCCTGGGAACCGGCTGACCGTGACTTTATCGGTCGCGAAGCGCTGGAGATGCAGCGTGAGAAGGGCACCGAACAGCTGGTTGGCCTGGTTATGAAAGACAAAGGCGTACTGCGCGGTGAACTGCCGGTGCGCTTCACCGATGCCGATGGCAATCATCGCGAAGGGGTGATCACCAGCGGCACCTTCTCGCCGACCCTGGGCTACAGCATTGCGCTGGCACGCGTACCGGCGGGCATCGGTGAAACTGCCGTTGTACAGATCCGCAATCGCGAGATGCCAGTTGCCGTCACTAAACCGATTTTTGTTCGCGCCGGTAAGCCGGTCGTCTAATTATTTTTATCAGGAGAACTTCAATGAGCAATGTGCCAGCAGAACTGAAATACAGCAAAGAACACGAGTGGCTGCGCAAAGAGGCGGACGGCACTTACACGGTAGGCATCACCGAGCATGCGCAAGAGCTGCTGGGTGACATGGTCTTTGTTGACCTGCCGGAAGTGGGCGCGACCGTTAGCGCAGGCGATGACTGTGCGGTGGCGGAGTCTGTGAAAGCCGCTTCTGACATCTACGCGCCGGTTGGCGGCGAAATCGTTGCCGTGAATGACGCGCTGAGCGACTCCCCGGAGCTGGTAAACAGCGAACCTTACGCGGGCGGCTGGATCTTTAAAATCAAAGCCAGCGATGAAGCGGAAGTTGCCGCGCTGCTGGATGCCACCGCGTACGAAGCACTGTTAGAAGACGAGTAAGCCTTTTCCCTCTCCCCTTTGGGGAGAGGGTAGGGTGAGGGGAACAGACGACATCCTCACCCCAGCCCTCTCCCTCAGGGAGAGGGAGAATACACATTCACTGCACGTTTCAGGAACCATCGCTCATGACACAGACTTTAAGCCAGCTTGAAAATCGTGGCGCCTTTATTGAACGTCACATCGGGCCGGATGCTCAGCAACAGCAGGAGATGCTGAACACGGTTGGCGCAGATTCATTAAACGCCCTGATCGGCCAGATCGTGCCAAAAGACATCCAGCTTGCCACACCGCCGCAGGTAGGCGAAGCCACGACGGAGTTTGCCGCGCTGGCGGAGCTGAAGGCGATTGCCGGCCTTAACAAGCGCTTTAAGTCTTACATTGGCATGGGCTACACCCCGGTACAGTTGCCGCCGGTTATTCTGCGCAATATGCTGGAAAATCCGGGCTGGTACACCGCCTATACGCCGTATCAGCCGGAAGTCTCTCAGGGCCGTCTGGAAGCGCTGCTGAACTTTCAGCAGGTGACGCTGGATCTCACGGGGCTGGATATTGCTTCTGCCTCACTGCTGGATGAAGCCACCGCCGCTGCCGAAGCCATGGCAATGGCAAAACGCGTCAGCAAACTGAAGGGCGCAAACCGCTTCTTCGTCGCGGCCGATATCCATCCGCAAACTCTGGACGTAGTACGTACCCGTGCGGAAACCTTCGGGTTTGATGTCATTGTGGATGATGCCGAAAAGGTGAAGGATCATCAGAATGTCTTTGGCGTGCTGTTGCAGCAGGTGGGCACCACCGGTGAAGTCCACGATTACAGCGATCTTATTGCCGAGCTGAAAGCCCGTAAAATCGTGGTCAGCGTAGCGGCCGATTTTATGTCGCTGGTACTGCTCACGGCGCCGGGTAAACAGGGGGCGGACATCGTCTTCGGCTCTGCCCAGCGCTTTGGCGTTCCGATGGGCTACGGTGGCCCGCACGCGGCCTTCTTTGCCGCAAAAGATGAATTCAAACGCTCCATGCCGGGCCGTATTATCGGCGTCTCTAAAGATGCGGCCGGTAATACCGCGCTGCGCATGGCGATGCAGACGCGCGAGCAGCATATCCGCCGCGAGAAAGCGAACTCCAACATCTGTACCTCTCAGGTACTGCTGGCCAACATCGCCAGCCTGTATGCCGTCTTCCATGGCCCGGTTGGCCTGAAGCGCATTGCTTCCCGCATTCATCGCTTCGCCGATATCCTGGCGGTGGGTCTGCAGCAAAAAGGGCAAAAGCTGCGTCACGCCCACTTCTTCGACACCCTGTGTGTTGAGGTTGCCGACAAGGCCGCCGTGCTGGCGCGCGCCGAGGCCGCAGAGATTAACCTGCGCAGCGACATCCTGAACGCGGTGGGTATTACGCTGAACGAAACCACGACCCGCGACGATGTTGCAGCGCTGTTCGATGTCCTGCTGGGTGCAGACCATGGCCTGAACATCGACACGCTGGATAAAGAGGTGGCGCACGATAGCCGCTCCATCCAGGAAAGCATGCTGCGTAACGACGACATCCTGACCCATCCGGTCTTTAACCGTTACCACAGCGAAACGGAGATGATGCGTTATATGCACTCTCTGGAGCGCAAAGATCTGGCGCTGAACCAGGCGATGATCCCGCTGGGGTCATGCACCATGAAGCTCAACGCCGCGGCCGAGATGATCCCGATCACCTGGCCGGAATTCGCCGAGCTGCACCCGTTCTGCCCGGCAGATCAGGCGGAAGGTTACCATCAGATGATCAACCAGCTCTCTGACTGGCTGGTGAAGCTGACCGGCTACGACGCGCTCTGCATGCAGCCGAACTCCGGCGCACAGGGGGAATACGCGGGCCTGCTGGCGATTCGTCACTATCATGAAAGCCGCAACGAAGGGCATCGCGATATCTGCCTGATCCCAAGCTCCGCGCACGGCACCAACCCAGCCTCTGCTCAGATGGCGGGTATGGAAGTGGTGGTGGTCGCTTGCGATAAGAACGGCAACATTGATCTTGCGGATCTGCGGGCGAAAGCCGAGCAGACCGGTGACAAGCTCTCCTGCATCATGGTCACTTACCCGTCCACTCACGGTGTGTACGAAGAGACTATCCGTGAAGTCTGCGAAATCGTGCACCAGTATGGCGGCCAGGTTTACCTGGATGGCGCCAACATGAATGCCCAGGTGGGTATCACGACCCCAGGCTTTATCGGCGCGGACGTCTCCCACCTGAACCTGCATAAAACCTTCTGCATCCCACACGGTGGCGGCGGACCAGGTATGGGGCCGATTGGCGTGAAAGCGCACCTGGCGCCGTTTGTTCCGGGCCATAGCGTGGTGCAGATCGAAGGCATGCTGACCCGTCAGGGCGCGGTTTCTGCCGCACCGTTTGGTAGCGCTTCTATCCTGCCAATCAGCTGGATGTATATCCGCATGATGGGTGCTGAAGGGCTGAAGCAGGCAAGCCAGGTCGCCATCCTCAACGCGAACTACATTGCGACGCGTCTGAAAGATGCCTATCCGGTGCTCTACACGGGCCGTGATGGCCGCGTAGCACACGAGTGCATTCTGGATATCCGTCCGCTGAAAGAAGAGACCGGCATCAGCGAACTGGATATTGCTAAACGTCTGATCGACTACGGCTTCCACGCGCCAACCATGTCCTTCCCGGTTGCCGGAACCCTGATGGTTGAGCCAACCGAGTCTGAAAGCAAAGTCGAGCTGGACCGCTTTATCGATGCGATGCTGGCGATCCGCAGTGAGATTGACCGCGTGAAATCGGGTGAGTGGACGCTTACCGATAACCCACTGGTAAATGCCCCGCATACCCAGAACGAACTGGTGGCGGAATGGAACCACGGTTACACCCGCGAACTGGCGGTCTTCCCGGCGGGTGTGGCAAACAAATACTGGCCGACGGTTAAACGTCTGGACGATGTCTACGGCGACCGGAATCTGTTCTGCTCTTGCGTGCCGATGAGCGAATACCAGTAACCCCCCACTGATTAACAAACCGGGTAAGCGCATGCGCTACCCGGTTTTTTTTAAGGAGTGAACAATGGCAATCGCACTGGTTACCGGCGCCAGCCGGGGGATTGGCAAAGCTACCGCGCTGCAGCTGGCCCGTGAAGGTTATACCGTGGCGGTTAACTACCATCACAACATCCACGCCGCAACGCAGGTCATTAATGCCATACAGGACGCAGGAGGCAGGGCATTTGCATTGCGCGCCGATATCAGCGATGAAGCGCAGGTGCTGGCAATGTTTGAAAGTCTCGATCGTGAAGGAGAACCGCTCGCCGCCCTGGTCAATAATGCCGGCATTCTGTTTGAACAGAGCACGATTGAGAATCTCTCTGCCGAGCGCATTAATCGGGTGCTGGCGACCAACGTCACCGGCTATTTCCTCTGCTGCCGTGAGGCGGTCAAACGCATGGCGCACAACCACGGGGGTAAAGGCGGGGCGATTGTTAACGTCTCCTCCGCCGCCTCTCGCCTTGGCGCACCGGGCGAGTATGTGGATTATGCCGCGTCGAAAGGGGCCGTGGATTCGCTGACCACCGGCTTAGCGCTGGAAGTGGCAGCGCAGGGGATCCGCGTGAACTGCGTGCGTCCGGGGCTGATTTACACCGATATTCATGCTTCTGGCGGTGAGCCGGGGCGTGTCGATCGGGTGAAGTCGATGTTGCCGATGCAGCGCGGTGGGCAGCCGGAAGAGGTGGCACAGGCGATTGTCTGGCTGCTGAGCGAGAAGGCGTCGTACGTGACGGGCAGTTTTCTTGAATTAGCGGGCGGGAAATAGAACCTCTCCCCGCAGGGGAGAGGCCATGTGCCCGTGGGGCTTAAAGCGTTTCGCCGTTACTGGCGATGACGGTTTTATACCACTCAAAGCTCTTCTTACGGGAGCGCGACATGTCGCCCGTACCGTCGTCGTGCTTGTTCACATAGATAAAGCCGTAACGCTTGCTGTATTGACCCGTGGTGAACGACACACAGTCGATGCAGCCCCACGGGGTATAGCCCATCAGATCTACACCATCGTAGGTGACGGCTTTTATCATCTCTTCGACGTGGGCACGCAGATAGTCGATGCGGTAATCATCGTTGATGCTGCCGTCCTCTTCCACTTTATCGTAGGCGCCGAACCCGTTTTCCACGATGAACAGCGGCTTCTGATAGCGTTCATACAGCTCGCACAGTGCGTAGCGCAGGCCCACCGGATCAATCTGCCACCCCCAGTCAGAGGCTTTGACGTGCGGGTTCGGCACGCTACCTTCGAAGCCGGAAATTGCATCGCCGGTACCGCCCTCTGCCTTCACGGCGTTGGTCATGTAGTAGCTAAAGCCTAAATAGTCGCAGGTGCCTTCGCGCAGGATCTGCTCGTCGCCCGCTTCCATATTGATAGAGAAGCCGCGGCGTTCCCACTCGTTCAGCACGTAAGACGGGTAGTAGCCGCGCAGCTGAACATCGGTAAAGACATAACGCTCACGCATGGATTCCTGGGCATACATCACGTCTTCTGGCTTGCAGGAGAACGGATAGAGCGCCACCATCGCCAGCATGCAGCCGACTTTCATCTCCGGGTTAATGCGACGCGCGGCCTTCACCGCCAGGGCGCTGGCCACGAACTGGTGATGCAGCACCTGGTACATGGTCTCTTCCGGATTAGCATGCTCGGTATAGACCACGCCAGAGCAGCAGTAGCCGAACAGCGGCGCACGCCAGTTACGCTGGTTATTGATTTCGTTAAAGGTCATCCAGTACTTGACCTTATTTTTGTAGCGCTCGAAGACCACTTCAGAGAAGCGCACAAAGAAATCGACCACTTTACGGTTGGTCCAGCCGCCGTATTCCTGCACCAGATGCAGCGGCATTTCGAAGTGGGAGAGGGTGATCACCGGCTCGATGCTGTACTTCAGCATCTCATCGAACATCTCATCGTAGAACTTCAGCCCTTCTTCGTTTGGCTGGGTTTCATCCCCTTTCGGGAAGATACGGGTCCAGGCGATGGAGGTGCGGAAACATTTGAAGCCCATTTCGGCAAACAGCTTAATGTCTTCTTTATAGTGGCCGTAAAAATCGACCGCCTCATGGTTCGGATAGTATTTCCCCGGCACCACTTGCTGGGTGATTTCACGCGGTACGCCATGGGCACCGCCGGTCAGCACGTCACAAATGCTCGGCCCTTTGCCGCCTTTGTTCCAGCCGCCTTCGACCTGATGCGCCGCAACCGCGCCGCCCCATAAAAAGTCTTTTGGTAAGGTGAGTTTTTTCATCTTTGCTAATCTCGTTAATTACGTTCTGTTTTCGAGTCTAACAAAGGGGAATTAAAAGTCACGATATAACAATTCGCGCAAAATGTGATTTGTTACACCAAAAAAACAGGATGTTTTATTCTGTCAGTTTCTTCGCCAGTTTACGGCCTAAAGATTCCAGAATATAAATCACCGGGATCTGAGTGGTAATATCGTAGACGCCGCCGATGCGCGTTTGAGGCACATGCCAGGAGAGATTAAAGTCGGCCAGCTTCGCCAGGCGAGAGTGCTCGTGACTGGTAATGGAGAGTACCTTGCAGTGATGCAGGCTGAACTGGCTGGCGAAACGCAGGATCTCTTCAGTTTCGCCCGAGACAGAGAGGACAATAGCCAGGGCGTTTTTAGCCATATCGTTAGTGACGGGGAAATAAGGATCGTCGATATGGTTGCTGAATTTTCCGATATTTGAGAAAAAGCGTGCGCCATATTTTGCCAGGGAGCCAGAGGTGCCCGCGCCGACAAATATAATTCGTTCAGAAGATAAAATAATATCTACAGCGTCGTCGAGCAGGGCATCAAACTCTTCGTTATTGACACCTTTAAAGAAGCTGATAATTTCGCTGGCGCCAAAATTAGCTTGTTGAGGTTCGTTCTGCTCTAAATAGAGTTTAAAGCGTACCCGAAATTCAGAATAACCTTCACAGTTAAGCTTGCGGCAAAAACGCAGCACGGTGGTCGTGGACACGCCCGCGGCATCTGCCAGCTCGCGAATGGTCATATACATGACTTTGTCGCGGTTTTTGATGACAAAGTTGTAGACCATCATCTCCAGATTATTGAGACTGGCAATCGCGGCGTGGGTGAACATACTCACTGTGGCAAAACTCTCATCGCAGACGTCATCGTTAAGGAATCATACCATGCAGCCAAACGACATCACTTTTTTTCAACGCTTTCAGGATGACATTCTGGCCGGGCGTAAGACCATTACCCTTCGCGATAAAAGCGAGTCGCATTTTAAAACAGGTGATATTTTGCGCGTTGGCCGCTATGAAGATGATGGCTATTTCTGCACCATCAAGGTGACCGGCACCGCGACCGTGACCCTGGATACGCTTGATGAACAACATGCACGACAAGAAAACATGACCTTATCTGAGCTAAAGCAGGTCATCACCGACATCTATCCCGGGCAGACGCAGTTTTATCTCATTGAATTTGAATGTCTTTAACGTAGAGTGAACAGCTGTGCGGTGAGGTTTATATGTAACAATATGAAAAATATAACTTATCTGAAAATCAGACTTTATTTTAGCTAACAGGTGTTCACTGGAATCATTCTCAGTTAGCATAGTCTGGCGATACGTTATTTTTTTATGTTCTCCTGGAGACCTCTATGGTTAATAAACCATTACTCGCACAGGGATATTCACTGGCTGAGGAGATAGCCAACAGCATCAGCCACGGCATCGGCCTCGTCTTTGGTATTGTCGGTCTGGTGTTACTGCTGGTGCAGGCGGTGGATGCTAACGCCAGTGCGATGGCTATTACCAGCTACAGTTTATACGGCGGGAGCATGATTTTGCTGTTCCTGGCCTCCACGCTTTATCACGCTATTCCACACCAGCGAGCCAAGATCTGGCTGAAGAAATTCGACCACTGCGCCATCTATCTGTTGATTGCCGGCACCTATACACCTTTCCTGCTGGTGGGGCTGGGTTCTCCGCTTGCGCGTGGGTTAATGATTGTTATCTGGAGTCTGGCGCTGCTGGGCATCCTATTTAAACTGACCATCGCTCACCGCTTCAAAGTTCTGTCACTGGTCACCTATCTGACCATGGGCTGGCTGTCGCTGATTGTGGTCTATCAGCTGGCGGTGAAACTGTCGGCAGGCGGCGTGACCTTGCTTGCGGTAGGGGGCGTAATCTATTCGCTAGGGGTTATTTTCTACGTCTGCAAACGCATCCCTTACAACCACGCCATCTGGCACGGCTTCGTGCTGGGGGGAAGTGTCTGTCACTTCCTGGCGATTTATTTATATGTGGGGCAGGTGTAACCGCGGTGCGGCGCGCGCGCTCTCATAACAAAAAACGGTAACCTTCGGGTTACCGTTTTTTTTTACTCGCCGTCTGTCAGGGCTATTACTCTTCCAGAGAGTAAGGCAGCGGCTCGATGCTTAATGTGTTGGCGTCATCACGTACACGGAACACGCTGTCAGGCTCCATATCGTTATTCATCACGACCTGCACCAGCAGGCGGCCATCATCAAGCTGAACGGCGGCCAGAACCGTACCGGTACGACGCCAGTTATCACCCATCTTCATTTCAAGGTCTTCGCCGGCTTCCGGAACGCGGCTGGCGGTGCCCGCCAGATACCAGAGCGCACGTTTATTCGCGCCACGGAACTTCGCACGCGCCACCATCTCCTGGCCGGTATAGCACCCTTTTTTGAAGCTGATGCCACCCAGCGCCTGCAAATTCGTGGCCTGCGGAATAAATTGCCCACTGTTGGCGCTATCGATGACGGGCACACCGGCTTCAATGTTCAACGCCAGCCACTGCTGGCTGCCGTTCAGCTGCGCTTCGCCGCGCAGCGCTTCGGTCAGGCGCTCGGCCGTGGCGACGTCGGTGACCAGCAGGAAGCGTTCAGCGGGATGTTCAAACCACAAAATAGACGTAACGCCATCGGTGGTCAGCGGTTTGCTGGCATCCGGCAGCTCTGCAAACTGATTCGTCAGGGCAGCACGCGCCTGGAAACCGGCCACGCCCAGCAGCACGACCTCGTCGTCCGGCGAAAAAGTGACTTTGGAGAAGACCGCGTATTTTTTTAGCTCAGTCAGCTGAGCATCGCGCAGGTTGCGGCGCTCGATAAAAGCAAAGCCCTCGCCGCGACGGAACAGGCGCAGGTTACTCCACATTTTACCTTTTGCATCGCAGTGAGCCGCAAGCAGATGCTGGTGCTCCGTCAGTTGACCCACATCCGCAGTCACCTGGCCCTGCAGATATTTTTCGCTATCCGGGCCGGTAACGGAAACCAGCGCCCAGTCATCGAGGGTGATCAGCGTCAGCGGCAGACGCGCAGAGGCGACAGGCTGGCGCGGAGAGAAAGGGGTAAATGCCATAGTGATGTCCTGATTTGCTTAACGCTTTATTGATGCCTAATGGTAAAAGAGACTGTAGTCAATGCAAGCGGTTTCAACAGGCTATTCGTGCCTTCAACGCGTTCTGCGAAAGGTTACGCAAGAGCGTGCGAGCCGCTTCAGTTTTGCCTCTGTTTTCTGCGCAGCCTCTTCCGATGCGTAATATTCCAGTAAAGAATCGACAGAAAACACGTTACACTAGATTTTGCCTCACGCAGGGAAAACTCTGGCGTGGAGCAGTGTCTGAACCCAACGTTATGCAGGAAAAATGACATGGATATTAATAATAAAGCCCGCATTCACTGGGCATGCCGTCGCGGTATGCGTGAACTCGACATCTCCATCATGCCGTTCTTCGAACATGAATACGACAGCCTGAGCGATGAAGATAAACAGCTGTTTATCCGCCTGCTGGAGTGTGATGATCCAGATTTATTCAACTGGCTGATGAATCATGGCGAACCAGCCGACAGCGAGCTGCAACGGATGGTGCTTTTAATTCAAACACGGAATCGGGAACGTGGTCCTGTGGCAATCTGATTTACGCGTCTCGTGGCGCTCACAGTGGATGTCTCTTTTACTCCACGGGTTGGTTGCGGCCGCCATTCTGTTAATGCCATGGCCGCTGAGCTATACCCCGCTCTGGCTACTACTTCTCTCGTTGGTGGTCTTTGACAGCGTTCGAAGCCAGCGGCGGATCAACGCCCGTCAGGGTGAAATTAAACTGTTTATGGATTCTCGCCTGCGCTGGCAGGGGAAAGAGTGGGAGATCGTCGGCTCGCCGTGGATGATTAACGCCGGCATGATGCTGCGTCTGCGTGCAAGCGAAGAGCAGCGCTGCCACCATTTATGGGTATCGGCGGATAGCATGGATGAAGGCGAGTGGCGAGACCTGCGTCGGATGATTGCTCAGCAACAGCCGACGCAAGGACGGTAGCGATTTAGCTAAACTGCTCTGCCATTTCGCCGAGGATCTGCTCGCACCAGTTTTGCAGCCGCTCTTCGCTGAGGTCGTATTGGTTGGTTTCATCCAAGGCCAGACCGACAAACAGCTGCCCTTCTGCGGTGATAGGTTTCTTACTGGTAAACTCGTAGCCTTCCGTCGGCCAGTAGCCGATAAAGGTCACCCCTTTTGGCGCGAGTTTATCGTGCAGCATGCCCAGCGCATCCAGAAACCATTCGCCGTAACCCAGCTGGTCGCCCATGCCGTACATCGCAATAATTTTGCCGTCCAGGTTCAGAGAGTCCAGCTGATCCCACACCGTTTCCCAGTCCTCCTGCAGTTCGCCAAAATCCCAGGTTGGAATGCCGAGGATCAGCACGTCGTACTGCTCCATCAGGGTCGGCGCATCGTCTTTGAGGTTATGGAGGGTGACCAGCTCAGGGCCGATAATGTCGCGAATTTTCTCAGCAGCCATTTCGGTATAGCAGGTGCTGGAACCATAAAACAGACCAATATTCATCGCTAAAATGTCTCAATACTTGCTTTGACGTTGCGAACTAGTGTACCAGAAACGATACGCCTTCAGGCATAATGCACCGACAGCAGAACTAAAGGGGCGGAAGTGGAAAAGGATCTCGCACTCATCGAACAATTTCTCGACGCGCTCTGGCTTGAGAAGAATCTGGCTGAAAATACCCTCAGTGCTTATCGGCGCGATTTGACGATGCTGGCGGCGTGGCTGCATCATCACGATCGCGAACTGGCGACTGCGCAAAGCGACGATTTGCAGGCCCTGCTTGCCGAGCGCGTGGAGGGGGGATACAAAGCCACCAGCTCCGCGCGGCTGCTCAGCGCCGTGCGTCGGCTGTTTCAATATCTTTATCGCGAGAAAATTCGCCCGGACGATCCCAGCGCCTCGCTGGCGTCGCCTAAGCTGCCCCAACGTCTGCCCAAAGATCTGAGCGAAGCGCAAGTTGAGCGATTATTACAGGCACCCGTTGTTGACCAGCCGCTGGAGTTACGCGATAAAGCGATGCTTGAAGTGTTGTATGCGACAGGTCTGCGCGTCTCTGAGCTGGTCGGGCTGACGATGAGCGATATCAGCCTGCGTCAGGGTGTAGTGCGGGTGATCGGTAAAGGGAATAAAGAGCGATTGGTTCCGCTGGGCGAAGAGGCGGTGTACTGGCTGGAAAACTGGCTGGAGCACGGTCGCCCCTGGCTGCTGAACGGCGTCTCTAACGATGTGCTGTTTCCCAGCCAGCGCGCCCAGCAAATGACGCGGCAAACCTTCTGGCATCGCATCAAACATTACGCCACACTGGCAGGCATCGACAGTGAAAAACTGTCACCGCACGTTCTGCGTCACGCCTTTGCAACGCATCTGTTAAACCACGGGGCCGATTTGCGCGTGGTGCAGATGTTGCTTGGTCATAGCGATCTTTCCACGACGCAAATCTATACGCACGTCGCCACGGAACGCTTGCGGCAGCTACATCAACAGCACCACCCACGCGCGTGAGTGCCGAATTGTTTAAGGAAGGATTATGAAAAAGTCATTAGCGCTGTTCACTCTGCTGGCAGCTTCGTTATCGGGTTTGGCACATGCAGATGATGCAGCGATTAAACAGTCGCTGGCTAAGCTTGGCGTCACCAGCAGCGACATTCAGCCTGCGCCCATTGCCGGAATGAAAACCGTCATGACCAGCGGCGGCGTGCTGTACGTCACCGAAGATGGCAAACATTTCCTTCAGGGGCCGCTGTACGATGTGAGCGGCGCGCAGCCGGTGAATATCACCAACCAGATGCTGATGAAAAACCTGAATGCGCTGGAAAAAGAGATGATCATCTACAAAGCGCCGCAGGAAAAACATGTTATCACCGTCTTCACCGACATCACCTGCGGCTACTGCCACAAGCTGCATGAAGAGATGAAAGACTACAACGCGCTGGGGATCACCGTGCGTTATCTGGCCTTCCCGCGCGCGGGCGTCCAGAGCCAGCCAGAACAGGATATGAAAGCCATCTGGTGTGCGAAAGATCGCAACAAAGCCTTTGATGACGCCATGAGCGGCAAAGGCATTCAGCCGGCCTCATGCGATATCGACATCGCGAATCACTATGCGCTGGGCGTTCAGTTCGGTGTGACCGGCACCCCGGCCATTGTGCTGAATAACGGCTACGTAGTGCCGGGTTATCAGGGGCCGAAAGAGATGAAAGCCTTCCTTGATGCACACCAGAAACAGTTTGGCGGTAAATAATTCGCGTGAAATCAACGATACAGCTCCGCCGACGTGAAGTGGATGAAAATGCAGATCTGCCTGCGGATCTGCCGCCCCTCTTGCGTCGGTTGTACGCCAGCCGTGGCGTAAAAAAACCTGACGATCTGGAACGCAGCGTAAAAGGGATGCTTCCCTGGCAGCAACTGAGCGGTATCGATAAAGCCGTTGAAATGCTCTACAACGCGTTTCGTGAAGGCACCCGCATTATGGTGGTGGGCGATTTTGACGCCGATGGCGCTACCAGTACGGCGCTGAGCGTCTTGAGCCTGCGGGCGATGGGCTGCGACAATGTGGCCTACCTGGTGCCGAACCGTTTTGAAGATGGTTACGGCCTGAGCCCGGAAGTGGTGGATCAAGCCCACGCGCGCGGCGCGCAAATGATCATGACCGTGGATAATGGGATCTCCTCTCATAGCGGCGTGGATCGCGCGCATGAGCTTGGGATCCCGGTGCTGGTCACCGATCATCACCTCCCCGGCGATACGCTCCCGGCGGCAGAAGCGCTCATCAACCCAAATCTGCGCGACTGCGCCTTCCCGTCTAAATCGCTGGCGGGTGTCGGGGTGGCGTTTTATCTGATGCTGGCCCTGCGCGCCTTGCTACGTGATAAAGGCTGGTTTGAATCTCGCGGCATCGCCGTACCTAACCTCGCTGAATATCTCGATCTGGTGGCGCTGGGTACCGTGGCAGATGTGGTACCGCTGGATACTAACAACCGTATTCTCACCTGGCAGGGGTTAGGCCGCATCCGTGCGGGCAAATGCCGGCCGGGTATTAAAGCGCTGCTGGAGATCTCCGGGCGCGATCCGTTAAAGCTGGCTGCCAGCGATCTGGGCTTTGCTCTGGGGCCGCGGCTGAATGCGGCGGGGCGTCTGGATGATATGTCCGTCGGCGTGGCGCTGCTGCTGTGCGATAACATCGGCGAAGCGCGCATGCTGGCCAACGAACTGGATGCGCTGAACCAGACCCGCAAAGAGATTGAGCAGGGGATGCAGGCCGAAGCGCTGACTCTGTGCGAGAAACTGGAGCGCAGCAGCGAGACGCTGCCGGGCGGGCTGGCGATGTATCACCCGGAATGGCACCAGGGTGTCGTCGGCATTCTGGCGTCGCGTATCAAAGAGCGTTTTCATCGTCCTGTCATTGCCTTTGCCCCCGCGGGGGATGGCACGCTGAAGGGTTCCGGCCGCTCCATTCAGGGGCTGCATATGCGCGATGCTCTGGAGCGACTCCACACGCTTCATCCGGACCTGATGATTAAGTTCGGCGGCCACGCGATGGCGGCGGGCCTGTCGCTGGAAGAGGCAAAGTTTGACGAGTTCCAGCAGCTGTTTGGCGCGCTGGTGACCGAGTGGCTGGATCCCGCGTTACTGCAGGGCGAGGTGGTCTCGGACGGAGAACTTCCGGCAGCCGAAATGACCATGGAAACGGCACAAATGCTGCGCGATGCAGGGCCCTGGGGGCAGATGTTCCCGGAACCGCTGTTCGATGGCCGCTTCCGTCTGCTGCAGCAGCGCATTGTCGGCGAACGCCACCTGAAAGTTATGGTCGAGCCTGTCGGCGGCGGTCCGCTGCTGGATGGCATCGCCTTTAATGTTGATACCTCTATCTGGCCGGACAACGGCGTGCGTGAAGTGGAGTTGGCTTATAAACTCGATATTAACGAGTTTCGTGGCAACCGCTCCCTGCAGATCATCATCGACAATATCTGGCCAATTTAACGGCAGTAATCGCTATAAAAAAGGGCGTGGATTGGGTACAATCCCGCTCTTATCACCGCATTTTGACTAGTCCAGAAAAGAAAACAGACCATGTTTGAAATTAACCCGGTAAAAAACCGCATTCAGGACCTCACGGAGCGCTCTGACGTTCTTAGGGGGTATCTTTGACTACGATGCCAAGAAAGAGCGTCTCGAAGAAGTAAACGCCGAGCTGGAACAGCCGGACGTCTGGAACGAACCTGAACGCGCACAGGCGCTGGGTAAAGAGCGTTCCTCCCTCGAAGCCATTGTTGATACCCTCGACCAAATGTCTCAGGGTCTGGAAGATGTTTCCGGGCTGCTGGAGCTGGCTGTTGAAGCCGACGACGAAGAAACCTTTAACGAAGCCGTAGCCGAGCTCGACGTTCTGGAAGAGAAGCTGGCACAGCTCGAATTCCGTCGTATGTTCTCTGGCGAATACGACAGCGCAGATTGCTACCTGGATATCCAGGCGGGCTCCGGCGGTACCGAAGCACAGGACTGGGCCAGCATGCTGACTCGTATGTACCTGCGCTGGGCGGAAGCGCGTGGTTTCAAAACTGAAATCATCGAAGAGTCTGAAGGCGAAGTGGCGGGTCTGAAATCCGTGACTATCAAGATCATCGGCGATTACGCTTACGGCTGGCTGCGTACTGAAACCGGCGTGCACCGTCTGGTGCGTAAGAGCCCGTTTGACTCCGGCGGCCGTCGCCATACCTCCTTCAGTTCCGCGTTTGTTTACCCGGAAGTTGACGAAGATATTGATATCGACATCAACCCGGCGGATCTGCGTATCGACGTTTATCGCGCATCCGGCGCGGGTGGTCAGCACGTTAACCGTACAGAATCTGCGGTGCGTATTACCCACATCCCAACCGGGCTGGTGACGCAGTGCCAGAATGACCGTTCCCAGCATAAGAACAAAGACCAGGCCATGAAGCAGATGAAAGCGAAGCTTTATGAGCTGGAGATGCAAAAGAAAAATGCTGAGAAGCAGGCGATGGAAGATAACAAATCTGACATCGGCTGGGGCAGCCAGATTCGTTCTTATGTCCTTGATGACTCCCGCATTAAAGATCTGCGTACCGGTGTTGAAACCCGTAACACGCAGGCGGTGCTGGATGGCAGCCTGGACCAATTTATCGAAGCAAGTTTGAAAGCAGGGTTATGAGGAACCAACATGTCTGAACAACAAGCACAGGGCGCTGACGCGGTCGTCGATCTTAACAATGAACTGAAAACCCGCCGTGAGAAGCTGGCTGCGCTGCGTGAGCAGGGCGTGCCGTTCCCGAACGATTTTCGTCGTGACCATACCTCAGACCAACTGCACGCTGACTTTGATGGTAAAGAGAACGAAGAGCTGGAAGCGCTGAACATCGAAGTGGCCGTTGCTGGCCGCATGATGACCCGCCGTATTATGGGTAAAGCCTCCTTTGTAACGCTGCAGGACGTGGGCGGCCGTATTCAGCTGTACGTTTCTCGTGATGACCTGCCGGAAGGCATTTACAACGAGCAGTTCAAGAAGTGGGACCTGGGCGATATTCTGGGCGCGAAAGGCAAGTTGTTCAAAACCAAGACCGGCGAGCTCTCTATTCACTGCACCGAGCTGCGTCTGCTGACCAAAGCCCTGCGCCCGCTGCCGGACAAATTCCACGGCCTGCAGGATCAGGAAGCGCGTTATCGTCAGCGCTATCTGGACCTCATCTCTAACGATGAATCCCGCAAGACCTTCAAAATTCGCTCTCAGATCATGGCCGGTATTCGCCAGTTCATGGTGAATCGCGACTTTATGGAAGTGGAAACCCCGATGATGCAGGTGATCCCTGGCGGCGCCTCTGCGCGTCCGTTCATCACCCATCACAATGCCCTCGACCTCGACATGTACCTGCGTATCGCGCCGGAACTGTATCTGAAGCGTCTGGTGGTGGGTGGTTTCGACCGCGTGTTCGAAATCAACCGTAACTTCCGTAACGAAGGCATCTCCGTGCGTCATAACCCAGAGTTCACCATGATGGAACTCTATATGGCGTATGCAGATTACAAAGATCTGATCGAGCTGACCGAATCCCTGTTCCGTACCCTGGCGCAGGATATTCTGGGCACCACGGAAGTGCCTTACGGTGAAGAGGTCTTCGACTTCGGCAAGCCGTTCGAAAAACTGACCATGCGCGAAGCGATTCAGAAATACCGTCCTGAAACCAATATGGCCGATCTGGATAACTTCGACTCGGCGAAAGCCATTGCCGAAAGCATCGGTATCAAGGTTGAGAAGAGCTGGGGTCTGGGTCGTATCGTGACCGAGATCTTCGAAGAAGTGGCCGAAGCGCACCTGATTCAGCCGACCTTCATCACTGAATACCCGGCTGAAGTTTCTCCGCTGGCGCGTCGTAATGACGAGAACCCGGAAATCACTGACCGCTTCGAATTCTTTATCGGTGGCCGTGAAATCGGTAACGGCTTTAGCGAGCTGAACGATGCCGAAGACCAGGCGCAGCGTTTCCAGGATCAGGTTAACGCGAAAGACGCCGGTGACGACGAAGCGATGTTCTTTGACGAAGACTACGTAACCGCGCTGGAGCACGGTCTGCCACCAACGGCGGGCCTGGGCATTGGTATCGACCGTATGGTAATGCTGTTTACTAACAGCCACACTATCCGTGACGTGATCCTCTTCCCGGCGATGCGTCCGGTGAAGTAAGCCTGACAGAGACACAAATAAGCCCCGACGTTTACCGCGTCGGGGCTTTTTTATTGCCTGCCGCGGGGAGATAACAGCGCATCGGGCACTATCCACCGGTATACCGTTATCTCGTCTGGCCGCAGACGAGTTCAGCTGCCGTGAAAAGATTGGGCATCGGGAAGGGGGCTGCTATCATATGGCGGCCATTCACGTTGAATAAGGAACTGTTTTGTTTGCAGGAAGCCTGACGAGAAAAAACCTCTTCGCGCTTACTTGCCTGACGCTCACACTTTTGCTGGTGGGATGTTCGGGCAGTAAATCTTCGGGGGGCAGTTATTCCGGTGCGGTTTATACCGTTAAACGCGGCGATACCCTTTATCGCATATCGCGGATGACGGGCACCAGCGTGAAGGAGCTGGCGCGTCTGAATAATATCTCTCCGCCGTATACCATCGAAATCGGGCAGAAGCTGAACGTGAACGGCAGCAGCGCGGGTTCGAAAAAATCGTCTGGCAAGAGCAGCAGAAAAACTGCCGTCACGCCGTCCTATGCGGTGCCGACCTCATCCTGGCCACCGGTTGGGCAGCGCTGCTGGGTCTGGCCTGCCAGTGGAAAAGTGATTGTTCCCTATTCCACCGCAGAAGGGGGAAACAAAGGAATAGATATCGCAGGCACGCGCGGTTCACCGGTTTATGCCTCGGGTGCCGGCAAAGTGGTCTACGTGGGTAATCAGCTACGTGGCTATGGCAACCTGATTATGATTAAACATGGTGAGGATTACATTACCGCCTATGCGCATAATGATTCCATGCTGGTGAATAACGGGCAAAACGTGAAGGCCGGACAGAAGATCGCCACCATGGGCAGTACCGGGACCAATTCGGTGGCGCTGCATTTCCAGATCCGCTATCGCGCCACGGCTATCGATCCCCAGCGCTATCTGCCCGCCCCGGGCGGAAAACCGAAGTGCTAAATGGTTATTTAATCGCCACTTAGCTGTTAGCAGGCTTGTCAGCGTGTGCGTAAAGCCTATAATGCTTTACGCACCTCAAAGCGGGCGTAGTTCAATGGTAGAACGAGAGCTTCCCAAGCTCTATACGAGGGTTCGATTCCCTTCGCCCGCTCCAGCTTTCTCTTTTCTTAAAAAATCTCTTTATTCCTGCATCACCCGACAAATAATCAGCCGCTTAACGCTCTGTCAGCCTGAACAATCACAGCTTTAAACGAAAAAAAGCGCATCTTCTTCCACTCTCTTTTTAAAACGCCACTCTTCTATCTGAACTGCCTGAGGCACCCTTTTTCATTTTGCTTCTCAATGAGCCGTAGCGCTATTCTTACTGCCGAATCAATAATAATTACAGAGGCAATGTCATGGATAACGAACTCCTGGAAGCGGGGTATCGCGCCTATACCGGTGAAAAAATTGATGTCTATTTTAATACCGGTATCTGCCAGCATGCAGGCAACTGCGTGCGTGGAAGTGCAAAGCTCTTCAATCTTAAACGTAAACCCTGGATCATCCCTGATGAAGTGGATGTAGATACCGTGGTGCGCGTCATCGACACCTGCCCGAGCGGCGCCCTTAAATACCGTCATAAATAAGCGAGAAATTATGGAAATTCAGGAAGGCCACAACAAGTTTTATGTCAATGATGCCGCAGGTAACCAGGTCGCGGAAATCGTCTTTGTGCCTACGGGCGAGCACCTGAGCATCATTGAACATACGGATGTCGATCCGAGTCTGAAGGGGCAAGGGGTGGGCAAACAGCTGGTGGCGAAAGTAGTCGAAAAAATGCGTGCAGAGAATCGCAAAATCATTCCTCTCTGTCCGTTTGCTAAGCATGAATTTGATAATAATCGCGAGTACGACAGTATCCGCGCCTGATGTCGCATTCACAGACCTTATCCTGCAAAATCTGATAGTTGCCTCAGTGCTATGCCCCCCGGTACTCTTTCAGGGATATCAGGGGGAAGCATGGATTTACAGATCAAAGAAGCCACGGTTGAGGATATCGCCGTGCTATCCGCATTAGGCAAAACAACCTACCTTAGCCACTTTGCCCACTACTGGCATTCGCAACAGGCGATGCTGGCATGGCTGGAGGAGGAGTATTCTGTCTCGACCCTTACGGCCAGCCTGAACGACCCTGATGTGCGCTGGCTGCTGGCCATCACCGATAAGCCCATCGGTTTTGCAAAATACACCCGGCAACAGCAGCCCGCGGAGCCGGGTACGCTGCTGAATAAACTCTATTTCACCCAGGCCGCCACCGGTCATGGCTTTGGACAATTACTCTTTACAGAGGTGTTAACCCGCGCGAAAGCCAGCGGCAGTCGCTACTTTTGTCTTGAGGTATTGCAGGGCAACGAAAGGGCAAGGCGGTTTTATGAAGCGCAGGGCATGCGCCATCTGCGCGACGACGTGTTCAGCACGCCGGACCAGACCAGCGTGCTGCACGTCTATGGCATGGCGATTTAGGCGATAAACATCACCGATACGCACATCACGCCGACAATCAGCGTCAGCAGATTGCCCACCGAGCGGTAGGGTTTCAGGGACGGGATCAGGTAGGTTGATAACGTCGGCATGATGAACAAAATCATGGCGATGAGCGGCCCGCTAATGGCATAAATCATCGAAATGGCGTTCGGATTAATGCAGCACACCACGAACGTAATCAACGACACGATCATAATAGAGAGCGCGCGGTTAAAGGCCCGGCTTTTCTTGACCCCCACCTGGTTCAACGACGATTTCACTATCTCCGTCGCCCCCTCGATCACGCCAAAATAGGTGCCAAGGAAGGATTTCGACATCGCCACAATGGCGACCACAATCCCGGAAATACCCAGCCAGGACGGCGATGAAGGCATCATCGACAGCGCAGAGAGAATGGTCACGCCTTGCTCTTTGGCGGCCACGATATAGGCCGGCGGAATCGACAGCAGACAACTAAAGACAAAGAACAGCACGCTCAGGCAGATGATCAAATAGGCCACCTTCATGATGCGGGTACAGTGTCCCATGGCGGCATCGCCATACTTTTCCCGACGGTCAACGGCAAAGGTTGAAATGATCGGCGTGTGGCTAAAGGCAAATACCATGACCGGGATCGATATCCACACCTGATGCAGCGTCTGTTTATCGAAGCTCATCTGGTTGGTGAGCAGGGTGGGTTGCCAGCTGCCGGTCAAATAAATCGAGACCAGCAGAAAATAGGCGATCAGCGGGAAGACCAGAAAACCCATTACCCGCAGAGTGATATGACGTCCCATCAGGAAGATGAGGTTAAGGGCCAGTACCACGCCAAGGCTCACCAGCACCCGCACGGTAAGGTCTACCGTCATGCGTTTTGCCAGCTGTTCAGTAAGCGAATTGGTGATCGCCACGGCATAGATCAGCACGACCACAAAGAAAGCCACGAAATAGAGCGTGGTGATCAGATTGCCGATCGTCTTTCCGTAGTAGTGCGTTACCGCACCGGTGATCCCTTCATTGCCTTTTGTCTTTGAGGAGAGGATGAACTGGCACAGTGCTTTATGAGGCCAGTAAGTGAGTGGCCAGGCCACAAGAGCGGTGATAAACAGGACGATAGCGCCTGCGGACCCGAGCTGGATAGGCAAGAACAGGGTTCCTGCGCCCACGGCAGTGCCATACAGGGCAAAGCTCCAGAGGGTCTCTTCTTTAGACCAAATTTTCGACATTAGGAAAACGTATCAACTATAAAAACAACAAAAAGGAGACTAATTTACCATAATTATGGGGAGACGGCGCAGTTGACGTTAGGTAAGCGGGGCCGGAAAGCATTTCCGGCCGGTGGGGACGTTAGTTTGCTGCGGCGCGTCGCAGCTCGCGGCGGCGGATAATACGATCGCGTAGCGTGTCGTATGCCCAGTTATAGAACATGGTGTAGGGCAGGAAGAAAATGAAGAACCCTATCTCTAACATAAACGCCTGAAGCAGACTCACACCCAGCACCATCGATACGATACCGACGCCGATAAATATAAATCCGACTTCAAAACCGAGCGCGTGCAGGGCGCGCACTTTGGTCGTGCGCGGCACCTTATGCCGGGGCCACAGTGCGTCGAACCCGGCGTTATAAATGATGTTCCAGATCATCGCGGTGGTGGCGAGAAGCAGGGTTAATCCTCCCATCTCCAGCACCGGGCGCTGCATCAGCCAGGCGGTTGTCGGCGCGAGGATCGCCGTGGCAATCCCCTCAAAACAGACGGCGTGAAAGATGCGTTCCGGCAGTTTTCTGCGTTGAACATCGTTGTGCTGCATAACCTGATACCTCGTTAGCGTGCCTGTATGGGCAAAATAATGTCGCTATTTTTATCGTTTAAACTGATATATAAAAGTTGGATTCCATCGATAAAGTAGATACACCATGCGCTACTCTCCTGAAGCATTAACGGCGTTTGTCGAGACGGTGGCGGCGGGATCCTTCTCCGCTGCGGCCCGCCGTCTACGAAAAAGTCAGTCCACTATCAGCACGGCCATCGCCCACCTGGAGGACGATCTCGGTTTTACACTGTTTGATCGCAGTGCACGACAGCCGGTGTTGACTGCTCAGGGAAGGCAGGTGCTGGGCTATGTCCAGTCGATCCTGGCCGCCAGCGCTCGTCTCGATGAACTGGCGGTCTCGCTCAGCGATGAAACTGAACCCCGGCTGACCTTTGTACTTTCTGACACCCTGCACCCGGATGTGCTTGAAGAGATGCTCTACCGTTTTGACGAGCGCTTTCCGCACACCGAATTCGAATGTCTGATTGGGGAAGAAGAGGACGTGATCGATCTGCTGCAAAAAGAGCGGGCGCAGATTGGCCTGACCGAGGCGCGTGAGCACTATCCTACCGATATTGGTGCCACCCGCCTGCCCATGCAGACGCACATGGCGATATATACCTCTGCCGGCCACCCTCTGGCGGCGCAGACGCGCATCAATGCCGATGAACTGCACGGCTGGCGAGAGCTGCGCCTGAACACCTATCTGGAGCGCCAGCCAGCGCTGGCTCAGGGACCGGTCTGGTCTGCACCTAACTATCTGATGTTGCTCAGCATGGCGGTACAGGGCTTCGGCTGGTGCGAATTACCCTGCGCGCTGGTAGAGGAGTTCGCGCCGGCAAAAACCCTGGTGCAGCTCAATGTCGCAGGATGGCCGCGATCGGTGGCCATTGATGTGGTATGGAATAAACGTTCCCCGCCGGGAATGGCGGGGAACTGGCTGCGGCATTACTTACAGGAGAAGGCCGATCCCGGGACATCGTCCGGCAGAAAAGGCCCACCCATCCGTTTGTGACGAGCGGGAAAACATTACTTACCGGTATAGATATCAAAACTGAAATAGCGGTCGGCGAGCTTTTTGTAGGTACCATCCGCCAGGATCGCGGCAATCGCCCCGTTCAGCTCCTGGCGCAGCTTATCGTCCTCTTTACGTAGACCGATGGCCGCCCCGGCGCCAAACAGGGCATCGTCCTGAAGCGCGCCGCCAACAAAGGCAAATGCCTTGCCCTGGGGTTTGCTCAGAAAACTGTACTCAGCCATAACGCCCGAGAGGACAGCCCCGTCAATTCGCCCGGATTCGAGATCGCGGATAACCTGGTCGGCCCCCTGATACGCCACCACGTTAACTCCCTCACCGCGCCACTTCTGGTTGGCGTAAGTCTCCTGGGCGGAACCCTGCTCAACGCCAATGGTTTTACCTTTCAGCTGGTCCAGACTGTTGTCGGGCAGGCTATTTTTACGGGCGACCAGGAAAGCGGGTCCGCTGTATATCTTGTCGCTGAAGGCAATCTGCTCTTTGCGTTTCTCGGTGATATACATCCCCGATAAAATGGCATCGAATTTACGCGCCTTCAGGGAGGGAATAATCCCGTCGAAATTATTTTCTACCCAGACGCATTTCGCCTGTAACTTTGCGCAAATCGCATTACCCAGATCGATATCAAACCCAACCACGTCGCCCTGAGGATTTTTCGACTCAAAAGGGGCGAAGGTCGGATCTACGCCAAAGCGGAGCTCCCGGGTCTCACCCGCGAACACGGATGAGGCAGCCATCAATGCCAGCAGCGGTAATAAATATTTTTTCATTTTTATGTACTCTCTTAACGGCAATAGTTTTCCACTAAACGGGCAAAGAAAGAGGCACCCGTGGTGATGATTTCGTCATTAAAGTCGTAGCCCGGGTTATGCACCATGCAGCCGCCTTTCTCCCCTTTCTCGCCGTTGCCGAGTAAGAAATAGCTGCCAGGGCGTTCCTGCAACATAAAAGCGAAGTCTTCGCTGCCGTTAGAAGGCGATACGCTATCCAGCACTGCATCCTGACCAAAAAACTCGATGGCCAGCTGGCGGGCAAAAGCAGTCTGTTCGGCATCATTAATTAATACCGGGTAGGAGTCATAAATCTCGATTTCACAGCGGGCGCCATAGCTACGGGCGGTGAGATCGGCAATCTCTTTAATACGGCGAATCAGTAGCTCACGGATCTCCGGTTTCATGGAACGTACTGTCAGTTCCATCTGGGCACTATCCGGGATCACGTTGGAAGCAATACCCGCGTTGAAGGTCCCTACGGTAACGACGGCGGTTTCTCCCGGCGGTACGTTTCGCGAAACAATGCTTTGCAACGCCATCACCAACGCGGCGCCCGTCAGAATGGGATCGACGCTACGCTCAGGGTGCGCGCCATGTCCACCGTAGCCGTTAAGGGTAATTTTGACGGTATCGGCAGAGGCCATAAAGTTGCCTTCATAGAAGCCGAATTTACCGGTCGGCAGCCAGGGCATATTGTGCAGGGCAAAAATTCGGTCGCAGGGGAAGCGGTCAAACAACCCATCCTTAATCATTAAATCCGCCCCGCCAATTGCCTCTTCGGCCGGCTGGAAAATAAGGTGCACTGTGCCGTTAAACTGACAGGCGTCTGAGGCGAGGTATTTTGCCGTCGCCAGTAAAATGGCGGTGTGTCCGTCGTGACCGCAGGCGTGCATTTTGCCGGGTACGGTACTGGCCCAGGGGAGGTCGGTGGTTTCAAAAATCGGCAGCGCATCCATATCGGCCCGCAGGCCGATAGTTTTACTGCCCTGGCCTTTGCTGAGCGAACCCACAACGCCGGTTTTACCAATATCACGGGTAACCTGGTAGCCCCACGATGCTAGCTGGTGGGCAACCAGATTACTGGTATTAAACTCTTCGAGGCTTAATTCTGGGTTGGCATGTAAATAACGGCGGATGGCAATAATTTCGTCTTCTGATTCTTTTATTTCTGGAATGATACAGTCGACCATTTGTTACTCCAGTGTGAACGCGTGTTTGCAATTTCTAACTTATCTTTCTGCTGAGATAATGCAAATACGTTCTCTTATAATTACCTTGATAATGATTACTCTTCTTAATGTCCTGCGGCGTTAAGCCACAAATCCTTTGTGATAAAACTCACTATTTTTAAACAATTACATTAATAGTTGATAACAATCCTCTACTATTGCCGGTGTCATTTTGCGCAGAGGTTGAGATGAAAGACGTCGTCATTGTGGGTGCATTGCGTACAGCTATTGGCTGTTTTCAGGGAGCGTTGGCGCGTCACTCTGCGGTTGAGCTGGGTAGCGTGGTGGTTAACGCGCTGGTGGCACGTAGCGGCGTTGCTGCCCATGAAATTGATGAAGTGATCCTCGGTCAGGTATTGACCGCAGGAGCCGGGCAAAATCCCGCGCGGCAGGCGGCGTTAAAAGGGGGACTCCCGAATACCGTCTCGGCGATCACCATTAACGACGTATGCGGTTCGGGCCTGAAGGCACTGCACCTGGCCACGCAGGCGATCCAGTGCGGCGAAGCCGACGTGGTCATTGCGGGCGGTCAGGAGAACATGAGCCGTGCTCCGCATGTTCTGACCGACAGCCGCACCGGTGCGCAGCTCGGCAACAGTCAGCTTATCGATAGCCTGGTGCACGATGGCCTGTGGGATGCCTTCAATGATTACCATATGGGCGTGACCGCAGAGAACCTGGCGCGTGAATATGGCATCACGCGTGAGTTACAGGATGCCTATGCGCTCAGCTCTCAGCAAAAGGCCCGCGCGGCTATTGATTCCGGGCGTTTTCGCGATGAGATTGTACCGGTTGCCGCATCCCGCGCTGGCGGCGAACCCTTTATCGTCGATACCGACGAACAACCGCGTGTGGATGCCAGCGCCGAAGGGCTGGCCATGCTGGCTCCGGCCTTTGAAATGCTCGGTTCCGTGACCGCCGGCAATGCCTCGTCAATCAATGACGGTGCTGCAGCGGTGATGATGATGAGTGAGAGTAAAGCGGAAGAGCTGAATCTGCCGGTGCTGGCGCGTATAAAAGCCTTTGCCAGCGTGGGGGTCGATCCTGCCCTGATGGGGATTGCGCCGGTCTATGCCACCCGCCGCTGTCTGGAGCGTGCAGGCTGGCAACTCAGCGACGTGGATCTGATTGAAGTCAACGAGGCCTTTGCCGCGCAGGCGCTGTCGGTAGGTAAGATGCTGGAGTGGGATCCTCTCCGGGTCAACGTTAACGGCGGGGCAATCGCCCTCGGTCATCCTATTGGTGCTTCAGGCTGTCGTATTTTAGTGTCGCTGGTTCATGAGATGGCGAAGCGCAATGCCCGTAAAGGGCTGGCCACATTATGTATCGGCGGCGGCCAGGGTGTGGCGCTCGCCATCGAAAGATAACCCCAGCGCAGTAATATCTCCTGCTACACAGCCCCCAATTTTGGGGGCTTTTTTTGTGAAATGAATCTTATTTTTATCCGCATAAGTCAATTCTCAATTTTCTAATAATTTAAGTGTCATTAATCCCGTGCGTTAATACCCTCCTTTTGTGATCCTTACCATTAAATTTCCCCTTAATCATCTTCTTTTGTTGATGGTTGTCACGTCCATCGTTGCCAAAAAAAATGAAACAAATAATTACGATCAGGATCACTAAAATATCGTTATTTAAAAAATAAAATGCAATTCCATAAAAACGAAACATCATTTTAATTGAGGGTGTCCCATGTTTAAAAAATCTCTGGTCCTTGCTTCTCTCATTGGTGCGTCTTTCGCGGCTCAGGCTGTTACCGTAGATTTGCGTCATGAGTATATCGATACAGGAACTAACGCAGACCGCGTGTCCGTATCACATCGTTTTGATAATGGTTTTGGTTTCTCTGTTGAAGCGAAATGGAAATCAGGTGGTGATAAAGCCGATCAGCCTTTTGCAGATATCGTGGGCAATGGCCATGAAGAGCAAATTAGCTGGCGCTGGAAAGCAAACAAGAATATTGCAATAACGCCGGGCCTGACGCTGGAAAGCAAAGAGAGTAATACCGTCTATAAACCTTATCTGCATGCACAATATAGCTTCGATAGCGGTTTCTACATGGCCGCACGTTACCGTTATGAATATAACCGTTATCCTTCTACGCCAGACCGTGAAGACGATAAAGTCAATCGTGGTGATGCGTGGATCGGTTGGGTAATGGGCGACTGGCGCACCGAGCTCAATTATGTTTATGCGAAAAGCTCTGAAGGCACCATTCGCAATAACAATAAAGATTATTCTCAAGAATATAACGTGAAGCTGGCATATAAGTGGGATAAAAACTGGGCGCCATACGCTGAAGTGGGTAACGTCGGTGTTAAAACAACGGATGAACGTCAAACCCGTTTCCGTTTAGGTGTGGCATATTCATTCTAACCAGACAGCATCAGGGAAAGAAAAGCCGGCTCATGCGCCGGCTTTTTTGTGGCTGAAATATTTTGCGGGTGGCAGTAGAAATAAAAAAAGCCCTCCGCGAAGGAGGGCAAGGCCAGTTACAGAAACACTAACTCAATTAAGATTGCAACATTTCAGGTTGCTCAGGAAGTTTCGCGATATAAAGAGCGGGTTTACCGTCTTTATCGGAACTAAACAGGACCGCACTGTCATCCGGCGTAAAGGAGGGGTGCGGATGGGTCACCTGGCGGCTATTTGCTACCGTGGCCCAGGAGGTATCGTGACGCGCGATGCGGAAATAACCTTTCTTCGCCACGTCGAACGCATACAGATAAGGATCGTTATCGATGGTATAGCCGCTGGTGTCTTTCACATCCACCGGCGTACCCGAACCATCGCCTACCAGCAGCGTGCCATCAAAGTTACTCATCAGATGGGAACAGGCGGGCATCTGCATCACGGTTTCATTAATGCCGGTATCCGGATTGAAGCGATAAATCGTACGGCCCTGTTCGCCCTTCAGATAAGAGACATAAATCAGGGCAGAACCGTTTGGCACCCAGAACTCGTGGGTGCAGCTTTCGCCTTCAGCGTGCTCCTTCACTTTACGCACATGGCTCCCGTCTTCGTTGACCAGCCACATGCGGGCATCGACCAGGTCGTGCGGACCTTCATGGCAGAACGCAACGGTGTTGTCATCGAACGGACGATAGATAGGGTGACCGAGCCAGTTTTTCTCTTCGTGGATGACGCGGCTTTCGCCGGTTTGCAGATCCACGCGCAGCAGACGGCAGTGTGGGCCTTTGTGGAAAAAGTCGTGGAAGATCTTCCAGTCATTGAGCGGTGTCCAGTCGCTTTTGGCGATTTCAATGCCCACCAGTTTCGTGCAATCGCTGTTCGCCACCCAGGTGCCGTATCCGACCCAGTCATCGCTCACGCGATAGATTTCACGCTCGTCGAGCGTGCGCAGATTCACTTCCCGCAGGGTACGATCGTTCTTCACGTAGTAGAGCGAAGTATCGTCGGGTGACAAGAAGCCGCCAAAGGTGTTATCACCGGCCCCTTCGGTCAGCTGTACGGCCTCGGCTTTGTTGATATCCAGCAGGTAGTAGTTCCAGTGGCCGTCAAACTCTCCGGCAAACAGCAGATGGCTGCCATCATTGAAAAAGCATTTTTGATAGAAGTAGTTACGGTGGCACGTTACTTCCGGGGGGGTCAGGCGGGTGACTTCCACGCCTGTATCCGGATCGCGGCTGACGTCATAGTTCAGCTTGACCCGCATACCTTTTGCCATGATGCGCTCCTTGATGTCGACGGCAGGGCAAAGGCCCTGAAGATAATGGTTTAAAAACTGGGTATTAAATTATCAAAACATCGTTTCAATGTGTGTGACTGGTGGCGCACTTCTGGACAATATGGAGACATTTGTATCATTCAGTTTCATGTTATTGCTGATAATAATTTTTGTGCTGAATAACCTAGTAAAAACCTTTCTCTATTCTATCTTCATGTTTTTAAAGTGATTTAAAAACGACCTTAAACGGCGCGGTAGGGCCGTTAGCCTGACAATCGTGATCGAAACTACACTTCTGAGATTAACATGCAGAAAAAGTGAAACAACGTTTCGAATGCAATTGAAAACCCATTTCACAGAAGATAATATGTGCTCATCATGAAAACGGAACATCGTTTTGTTAATTATCCAGGCTAACTAGCCAGAATACGTTGGAGGTTAATGTGGAAGTCAGACAAAGCATCCACAGTGCGCACGCAAAAACGCTGGATACCCAGGGGCTGCGTAATGAGTTTTTAGTTGAGAAAGTGTTTGTCGCGGATGAGTACACCATGGTGTACAGCCACATTGACCGCATCATTGTTGGCGGCATTATGCCGGTGGCAAAAACCGTCTCCGTGGGCGGCGAAGTGGGCAAACAGCTGGGCGTAAGCTACTTCCTCGAGCGTCGCGAACTGGGCGTGATCAACATCGGTGGGCCAGGTACCATCACCGTTGATGGCCAGTGCTACGAAATTGGTCATCGCGACGCGCTGTATGTAGGCAAGGGTGCAAAAGAGGTGGTCTTCGCCAGCGTAAATAACAGCAAACCCGCGAAGTTCTACTACAACTGCGCCCCTGCGCATACCACCTATCCCACCAAAAAAGTGACCCCGGCAGACGTCGCTCCGGTCACGCTGGGGGATAACCTCACCAGCAACCGTCGCACCATCAATAAATATTTCGTTCCCGATGTGCTGGAAACCTGCCAGCTCAGCATGGGGCTGACCGAGCTTGAGCCGGGCAACCTCTGGAACACCATGCCGTGCCATACCCATGAGCGCCGCATGGAAGTTTACTTCTACTTCAACATGGAAGACGACGCCTGCGTATTCCACATGATGGGACAGCCGCAAGAGACGCGCCATATCGTGATGCACAACGAGCAGGCCGTTATCTCGCCAAGCTGGTCCATTCACTCAGGCGTTGGTACCCGTGCATACACCTTTATCTGGGGTATGGTGGGTGAGAACCAGGTCTTTGATGACATGGACCACGTCGCTGTTAAAGATTTGCGCTAACTGCGGGCAGTTATGCATAACTCTGCCTGTTATGACAGGCGCTGAACGATTAAGGAAAAAACATGATTCTGGATTCATTTTCTCTGCAAGGTAAAGTGGCCGTTGTTTCGGGTTGTGACACGGGGCTGGGCCAGGGTATGGCGTTAGGTCTGGCAGAAGCGGGCTGCGACATCGTTGGTATTAACATCGTTGAGCCGACAGAAACCATTGAGCGCGTTACTGCGCTGGGTCGTCGCTTCCTGAGCCTGACTGCCGATTTGCGTAAAATCGACGCTATTCCTGAGCTGCTGGATCGCGCCGTTGCTGAGTTCGGTAAAATCGACATTCTGGTAAACAACGCGGGTCTGATTCGCCGTGAAGATGCGATTAACTTCAGCGAGCAGGACTGGGATGACGTGATGAACCTGAACATCAAGAGCGTGTTCTTCATGTCTCAGGCGGCGGCGAAGCACTTTATCGCTCAGGGCAACGGCGGCAAGATTATCAATATCGCCTCTATGCTCTCCTTCCAGGGCGGTATCCGTGTGCCTTCTTACACCGCATCGAAAAGCGGCGTAATGGGCGTGACCCGTCTGCTGGCCAACGAGTGGGCGCAGCACAACATTAACGTGAACGCCATCGCGCCAGGTTACATGGCAACCAACAATACCCAGCAGCTGCGTGCTGACGAAGAGCGCAGTGCTGCCATTCTTGAGCGTATTCCGGCAGGCCGCTGGGGTCTGCCATCGGATCTGATGGGGCCGGTGGTATTTCTGGCCTCCGGTGCATCTGACTATATCAACGGCTATACCATTGCGGTTGATGGTGGCTGGCTGGCACGTTAATTTTCGCGTCACGTTATAAAAAACCTCTGCCCATGGGCGGAGGTTTTTTTTGCCTGTAATGTTGATTATCCATATCAAGAAAGATAATTAATCCATACTTAAAAAACAGGCACGACAGGCGTCACACATTTATTGTTTATTTATTAGCTAATTAACGGGAAATTAAGATTTTTCATAATCATTTGAAATTGTAATGTCCATCACATAACGCCATGCCATAGCTAATTAGTCCATAACTTCACCCATTCCCGCCTGACACTTATTCCCCTTATCTCGTAATTTCAGTTAACGATTTTTCGGTTCTGGCAGGAAATTATGACATCGATAAATGACTCTACCCTTATGCCGGCTGCGCTGCGCGACACCCGGCGCATGAATCAGTTTGTCTCGATTGCGGCTGCCGTGGCAGGCCTGCTGTTCGGGCTCGATATTGGCGTGATCGCCGGTGCGTTGCCGTTTATTACCGAGCATTTCACCCTCAGCAGCCGCCTGCAGGAGTGGGTAGTGAGCAGCATGATGCTGGGCGCAGCGATAGGTGCGTTATTTAATGGCTGGCTCTCATTCCGTCTGGGGCGTAAATACAGCCTGATGGTGGGGGCAATTCTATTTGTTGCCGGGTCCGTTGGCTCTGCCTTTGCCACACAGGTTGAAGTGCTACTGCTCGCCCGCGTGCTGCTGGGCGTGGCGGTGGGGATTGCATCTTATACGGCGCCGCTCTACCTCTCGGAAATGGCGAGTGAAAACGTGCGCGGGAAAATGATCAGTATGTATCAGCTGATGGTGACGCTGGGCATCGTGCTGGCATTCCTGTCGGATACCTATTTTAGCTACAGCGGTAACTGGCGCGCTATGTTAGGAGTACTGGCGTTACCAGCGCTGCTGCTGATCGTATTAGTGATTTTCCTGCCGAACAGCCCGCGCTGGCTGGCGCAGAAAGGGCGCCACGTGGAAGCGGAAGAGGTGCTACGCATGCTGCGAGACACCTCTGAAAAAGCGCGCGAAGAGCTGAATGAGATCCGCGAAAGTCTGAAGCTGAAGCAGGGCGGCTGGTCGCTGTTTAAGGTTAACCGCAACGTTCGCCGCGCGGTATTCCTCGGCATGCTATTGCAGGCAATGCAGCAGTTTACCGGCATGAATATCATCATGTATTACGCCCCGCGTATCTTCAAAATGGCCGGATTCACTACCACAGAACAGCAGATGATTGCTACCCTGGTGGTCGGGCTGACCTTTATGTTTGCCACCTTTATCGCCGTGTTCACCGTCGATAAAGCCGGGCGTAAGCCGGCGCTGAAGATTGGCTTTAGCGTGATGGCAATAGGTACGCTGATCCTCGGCTACTGCCTGATGCAGTTCGATAACGGTACCGCATCGAGCGGGCTCTCCTGGCTTTCGGTGGGCATGACCATGATGTGTATTGCAGGCTATGCCATGAGCGCCGCGCCGGTGGTATGGATCTTATGTTCTGAAATTCAGCCACTGAAATGCCGTGACTTTGGCATCACCTGCTCTACCACCACTAACTGGGTCTCCAACATGATCATCGGGGCAACCTTCCTGACATTGCTGGATGCCATTGGTGCGGCGGGAACGTTCTGGCTCTACACGGCATTAAACGTGGCCTTTATTGGCATCACCTTCTGGCTTATTCCTGAAACCAAAGGGGTGACGCTGGAACATATCGAACGCAAACTGATGTCAGGAGAGAAACTGCGCGACATCGGCGTGTAATGTCTGTTCAGTTTGCCCCTCTTTTTCGCATAGAGAGGGGCAAGCAAGTTAAACCGCACACAGATAGAGCGCAGGCATTCCTTCCGTATCTGAGGTGTACAACACCCACTTATTATCCGGCGAGAACGAGGGGTGGGGATGCGTCACCTGACGGTCGCCGTCCAGCACTTTCCAGCTGCTGTTATGTTGGCAAATGGCTTTTTGTGTTCCCTTCTTAATATCGAATACCCAGATAAAAGGATCGTTCAGGTTGATATCGCCCGTGTTGTGCGGCGAGCCGTCGCCGACGATCAGCGAGCCATCGTCGTTGCTCATCAGATGAGAGCAGGGGGGAATGGCCATCAGTTCGCGGTTCTCTAAGGTGGCAGGATCGGCACTGCACAGATAGCGCTGGGCTGCATGCTCTTTGTGCGCCACATAATAGAGAGCGGATCCGTCCGGCACCCAGAATTCATGGGTAAAACTCTCTCCTGCGGCGTGCTGGCGCACTTTGCGCAGGTTGCGACCGTCGGGGTTGATCAGCCACATACGCGCATCGATAGCATCGCGCGGGCCCTCATGGCAAAAAGCGATGGTATTGTCGTCAAACGGACGATAAATGGGATGCCCAAGCCAGCGCTTCTCCTGCAAAATCACTGTCCTTTCGCCGGTGCGTAAATCGATATTGATTAAGCGGCACTCCGGCTGAGTGAAGTAAAATGCCCGAAACTTGCTCCAGTCGGTGAGGGGTTGCCAGTCGCTCTTTTTAATTTCAATCCCGACCAGCTTCGTGCAGTCGCTGTTGGCCACCCAGGTGCCGTAGGCGACCCAGTCGTCATCGACCTCGTACACCACGTACTCTTCAAGGCTCTCCAGGTCGACGCGCCGGAGTTCGCGGGTCTCTTTGACATACCAGAGCGATTTATCGTCAGCCGATAAAAAGCCGCCAAAGGTGTTATCTCCAGGCCCCTCGGTGAGCTGCATGGCTTGCTGACCGGGGATATCCAACAGATAGTAATTCCAGTGCCCTTCAAAGGCGCCGCCAAAGAGCAGTTTGCTGCTATCGCGGGTGAAGCACTTTTGATAGAAGTAATTACGGTGGCAAATAATATGCGGGGGCGTCATCCGTATGACCTCGTGTCCGGTCTCACTGTCCTGACGCGTCTGAAAACTCAGCGGGATGATTTTGCCTTTCATGGTGTTTTCTCCATAAAAAAATACCCCAACGCATAGGCGTCAGGGTATTCAAAGTAAGTCCTTGTTAGCGCATGGCGCGCTTCAGAATACGTTCAGCCTGACGCTGGAAGTCAGCGGCAGTCTCTTCCACGGTTTTCTGGCCGTAATCGAGGTATTGCAGAGAGGTGCCGAACTGCGCCACGATCTGTGGATCGTCAAAGTATGGCGATACAGAGAGTTTGGCAGGCAGTGACTGCGCCAGGCGCAGACCCGCTACGGAAGGATCGTTCTCTTTGATGGTGCCGTCTTCCGTCAGGTACTGCACTGCCGCTTTACTCAGCGGTACGCCACGTTCCAGGCCCAGAGTATGGACACCCTCTTTGCTGTTGAGTAGGAAGTTAATCAACTTAGCGGCCGCTTCCGGGTTCTTCGTCGATTTGCCGATGGAGAGCATCTGTGCCGGTTTAAAGAACAGACCCGCGTCCGTTGCGCCCGGCAGCATTGGGTAGCTACCAAGCTCCAGTTTTGCCGGTGGCTTCAGGTTGTCGGAATACTTGGTGATGGTGGAGTTCCACATATAGGTCCCGCCCCATTCACCCTGGATCCACGGCTTCATCTCATACATGTTGCTCTTACCAAATGAGGCATAGTATTTGGTGTCTGGCATCACGTGGCTATCAACCAGCTTTTTGTAGGTCTGGAAAAACTCCACCCACTGCTCTTTGCTGTAGGAGAATTTTTTCGCCTTTTCATCAACCGCCGGGATGTTGTACTTCTGAGTCATATAAGAGTTCAGCAGCGCCAGGGTGTCCTGGTGCTCCAGTACAACCGGGTAATACTGTTTGCCCAGTTTGCTTTCGAAGGTTTTACCCGCCGCCATCAGCTCATCCCAGGTTTTTGGGTAGGTGACACCGGCTTTTTTCCAGGTTTCATCGTTGAAATAGAAGACGCGCGCGGTCACGGAGATAGGGATCCCGTTCAGCTTGCCGTTTACCGTGGTGGACTGCAGCTCTTTAGGATCGAACTGCGCCAGGTCGATCACATCTTTCATTTTGTTCAGATCGTAGAAGCCCTCACCGGTCTTAGAGAAGATCGGCAGCCAGTTCCAGTTGGTCTGCATCACGTCCGGCTCGGTGCCGCCTGCGATTTGCGTCGTCAGACGGGAGAGGTGTCCGTCCCACCCCGTGTATTCGGCTTTAACGTTGATGTCCGGATTCTGTTTGTGGAACTCTTCAATCGCCTTCAGCGTCACCTGATGGCGGCCATTACCGCCCCACCAGGACATACGTAAATCAACATCCTGCGCCATCGATGGCAAAGCAGTCAGACCCAGGGTAGCGGAGATTGCTGCGCTTAAAAGCACTTTTTTCATTTTTATAACTCCAGTCAGAGAGAGATGTTCTGTTCAGATTTCGCGTCAAAGATATGACACTTATTCATGTCGAACTTAAAATACACCTTACGATGAAGCCCCTTTTCAATCATGGGCTTAGCTTCGTCGGAAGGAATGCGGGCTGTCAGTTCATAGTCGGCGACTTTCAGGTAAACAAAGAATTCGTGCCCCATGTTTTCGGCGCGAACCATCTCGCCGCAGCAGCCGCCCTGAAGGAAGGGCTCATCAGAGAGCGAGACAAAGTCCGGGCGAATCCCGTAGAAAATGTCCTGGCCAACGTGGCTCTCGACTTTCTCTTTCAGTTCAGCGCTTAGCGGCATGGTCTGGTCGCCGATGGTCAGGGCGAGCTGGCCGTCCTGGTGCACCAGTTTGCTGGCGCGGATGTTCATTTCCGGCGAGCCGATAAAACCGGCCACGAACATGTTTTTCGGCTTGTGGTAGAGGTTGTCCGGGGTATCTACCTGCATGATATGACCCAGTTTCATCACGCAGATGCGGTCGCCCATGGTCATCGCTTCGGTCTGATCGTGCGTTACGTAGACGGTGGTCGCCGGTTTGCCGGAGGCCTTCAGCTGCTTGTGCAGATCCGAAATACGAATACGCATTGAGGCACGCAGTTTGGCATCCAGGTTGGAGAGCGGTTCGTCAAACAGGAACACGTCCGGCTTTTTCACAATCGCACGGCCTACCGCCACACGCTGGGCCTGGCCCCCGGAGAGCTGGCGCGGCAGGCGATCCAGCAACTCTTCCAGTTCAAGGATTTTGGCCGCTTCATTCACCTGCGCCTCAATTTGCGTTTTTGGCAGTTTGCTCAGCTTCAGGCCAAAGGCCAGGTTTTCGCGCACGGTCATATGCGGGTAAAGGGCGTAGTTCTGGAACACCATCGCAATCCCGCGCTCTTTTGGCGCCAGGTTATTGACGATCTTGTCGCCGATGCGCACTTCGCCGCCGCTAATGGTCTCCAGACCGGCCAGCATACGCAGCGTGGTGGACTTCGCGCAGCCGGAAGGGCCGACGATCACCATGAACTCACCTTCAGCGATTTTCAGGTCGATAGCATGTACCGCTTTGAAGCCGTTGGAGTAAACCTTTTCCAGTTTGTTGAAGATAACTTCAGCCATGATATTTCCCTCTTAACCTTTAATTCCGCTGCTGGTTACGCCCTGTACGAAGTAGCGCTGTGCCAGGAAGAAGACAATGATGGATGGCAGAATGGAGATGCTCGCCATTGCCAGAATTTCGTTCCACGGCGCCCCTTCGGTGACGTCGATGGACATTTTCAGAGCCAGTGCAATCGGGTATTTATCCACGCTGTAGACATAGATCAGCGGCCCGATAAAGTCGTTCATGGACCACATGAACTGGAACAGTGCCACGGAGATGATGGCCGGCTTCAGGATAGGTACCACCACGTACCACAGCACCTGAATAGAGTTACAGCCGTCAATCTGCGCCGCCTCTTCCATGTCTCGCGGCACGCCGCGCAGGAACTGGATCAGCATGAAGACGAAGAACCCTTGCGTGGCGAAGGCCAGCGGCAGGTACAGCGGCATATAGCTGTTCAGCATGCCCATTTCACGGAACATCAGGTACTGCGGGATCAGCAGCACGGTGCTTGGCAGCAACATGGTGGTGATCAGCGTCGCGAACCAGAACTTCTTCCAGGGGATCTCGAAGCGGGCAAAGCCGTACGCCACGATGGTGGAGGAGATAATGGTCAGGATCACTTTGGGGATCACATACTTAAAGGTGTTCAGCATGTAATGACCGAAGTTGTACTCGGTGCCGGTTTTCCAGCCATTCACAAAACCATCCCAGGTGGCATGGGCAGGCCACAGGCTCAGGGTGGTAAAGATCTCGTGGTTCGGTTTGAACGACGCCGAGAACATCCACACCAGTGGGTAGAGCATCAGCAGGCCAACAAACAGCAGGATCACATAGCGAATGCTGGCGCTAATTTTTTCACGACGCAGCGTACGGGCCACCTCGCGTTCTGCGATGCTTCTCGCCGTGGAGAGTTGTTGAATATCAGCCATTTTTGCCTCCCTTATCGGCGGAGTAGAACACCCAGTATTTCGAAGACTTAAAGGCGATAGCGGCGAAGACAGCAACGACCAGGAACAGGACCCAGGCCAGTGCGGCGCCATAACCCATGTCAAAGTATTTGAATGCGGTGTCGTAGATGTAGAGCGAGAACAGATAGGTCGAGTAAGTCGGCCCACCGCCGGTGATGACATACGGCCCGGTAAATTCCTGGAACGCCTGGGTCGTCTGCATAATGAAGTTAAAGAAGATCACCGGGGTAATCAGCGGTACGGTCACTTTCATGAACATCTGCCACTTAGATGCGCCGTCGATCATTGCCGCTTCGTACTGGGATTGCGGCACGTTTTGCAGAGCGGCAAGGAAGATGACCATCGCGGAGCCGAACTGCCATACGCGCAGCAGGGTGACGGACATCAGCGCCAGCGACGGCTCACCAAGCCAGTTGACCGGATCGAGGCCAAATACGCCGATAAAGCTATTTAACAGCCCATCGATGGCAAACAGGGCGCGCCACAGAACGGCAATCGCGACGGAGCTGCCCAGGATCGACGGAATATAGTAAGCGGTTCGGAAGAATCCAATGCCGCGTAATTTAAAGTTCAGGACAAAAGCGATGCCAAGGGCAAAGGCCAGCTTTAACGGGATGGTTAAAAATACATACGCGAAGGTCACGCCCATGGATTTCCAGAAGAGGGTGTCTTCGGTAAACATGTAGCGATAGTTCTCAATGCCGTTAAATACCGGCGGGCTCATCAAATCGTAATCAGTAAAACTGAGGAAGAAAGATGAAACAAATGGGAAAGCAGTAAAGAGTATCAACCCAATTATGTAGGGCGATATCCATGCTAACCCCAGCAGCTTGTTTTCATTCATACATACCTACCTGGCGATCAATGGTTTAAAAAACGGAATCTGCATTTGTAAAGACTTCTCACGCCTGTGTTCCTTAGCATGAGGGGAAATTTTTAGGGCGATGCGAAGGTTAGTCACCCATTACATGCTGATTAATAGGGTATTTTCAGAATGCACCTCGCACTGAAGTGTCTGGTTTTCAAAACTTACGAACTGTCTTTCTTGAATACTAAAACATCGTTTTATTTTATTTTATTGCTATTTATTTCCGCGTCATTCGGTTAATGATGGAAATGTGATCGATGTCGAAACGCTGTTTCAATAAGGTGATGGGGCTGGCATTTTTGCGTCATTTCAAAAAATTGCACTCGCCAAAAGGAAGAGGAGGGTGGGGCATAACGGAGAGGTTTTATAGCAGCAATCCTTTTGTTGGATGGGCTACTAAATTTGATAGCCCATCGACAGATATACCATTCAGGCGTTCAGATTATTCTTAGGTTCTTGTATCATCGGGATCCCCGTAATTTGCCAGGCAGAAATGCACTGCACCTTTAAAAGAAAAACGGTTATGTCATCTATGGATACCAACAAACACACGGACCTCGATTTCCCTCGTTATGCCTCCCCGGCAGTCAATACCCGAGAAATAGACCTTCTGGAGTTGTTACAGACCCTTTTTGCAGCCAAAAAGCGCATTGTGGCAATTACCTTCGCGTTTGCGTTGGCCGGCCTGGCAATCGCGTTTTTACTCCCGCAGAAATGGACCAGTAAAGCCGTTATCACCCCGGCAGAACAGACACAGTGGAACCCGCTGCGCCAGATGATGGTTGCGTTACAAGTCCTTGATGTTGACGTTAAGGTGGACCGACCGGAAGTGTTCAAACTGTTCATTAAAAAATTCCAGTCGCAGTCCCTTCTCGAAGAGTACATGGCGAGTTCACCCTATGTAGTGGGGCAGTTGAAAGGCACAGAGGTGGATCCCCTGACGCTGCATCGCGCGGTGGTCAGCATCGCTGACAGAATGAAAGCAGCCGATAACACCTCCGCAAAAGATGCGGATAAAGCGCCCTATATTTCGTGGACGTTGAGCTTTACCGCGCCAACAGCAGCCGATGCACAGACCGTGCTGGAAGGCTATATCAACTACGTTTCTCGCATCGTCGAGCAGGAGACAATGCAGAACATACGCAACCAGATCGCGCTGAAAACCAAAGTGGTAAAAGAGCAGCTGCAGCTTGATAGGGTGCGCCTGACCAATGTTCACAACACCAATCTTCAGCGCCTGCATTACTCGCTGGAGGTTGCTAACGCGGCGGGCATCAAAAAGCCGGTCTACAGTAACGGGCAAGCGGTGAAGGATGATCCTGACTACTCAGTGGCGTTAGGCGCTGACGGTATCGCGCAGAAACTGCAGATTGAAAAAAACATCAAGGACGTGGCTGAACTCAATGCGGACTTCCAGAACCGTCAATACTATCTGCAACAGCTCGAAAACCTTTCTATCGAAGATGTGAACGTAGAGCCGTTTAAATATCAGCTTTCCCCTTCTATGCCGGTGAATAAAGACGGCCCGGGTAAAGCGCTCATTGTACTGCTGGCGGGATTACTGGGTGGGCTATTCGCTTGCGGTAGCGTACTGTTGAACCAGGCATTAAGTTCCCGTATTCCACTGCCCGAGCCGGTAGCGGCATAAAGGCCAGGAAAGAAAAGGGCGCTTAACCGCGCCCTCTTATTTACTTCAGAAAGTCTTCGCGCACCGGCGTGAAGGTATCCAGCAGCGTACCGGGCTTCAGGCAGACGCAGCCGTGCATCACATGCGGTTCTTTATAGAGCGTATCGCCAGCGGTCACGATATGTTTTTCATCACCGATAGTGAACTCAAACTCGCCAGACAGCACATAGGTCAGCTGCTCGTGCGGATGGTTGTGCATCGGGCCAATTGCCCCCTCCTCAAAATTCACCTCTACTGCCATCATTTTGCCGTCGTGAGCCAGAATGCGGCGCGTCACGCCGTTGCCCAAATCGTCCAGGCGGGTCTCTTTATGAAAAATAAACATGGTTGTATCCTGATATAGAGTGAAACGTTGTTTCAATTAACTTATCTCAGCCCGTATAAAAAGAAAACATTGAACCAAGGAACTGGAAACTCGATCACAAGTTTGCTTCACTGAGGAAAACCAGAAAGGGGAGCAGAATGAAAACGATCGGTCTGTTGGGCGGAATGAGTTGGGAATCAACCATTCCCTATTATCGTTTAATCAATGAGGGCGTAAAGCAGCGCCTGGGTGGTCTGCACTCTGCAAGTCTGCTGCTGCATAGCGTGGACTTTCATGAGATCGAAGCCTGTCAGTCAAGCGGCGACTGGGATAAAGCCGGAGAGATGCTGGCCAGCGCGGCGCTGGGCCTGCAGCAGGCGGGGGCCGAAGCCATTCTGCTCTGTACTAATACCATGCACAAAGTTGCGTCGCATATTGAAGCGCGTTGCTCGCTACCATTTCTGCATATTGCCGATGCGACCGGGCGGGCGATTACGACTTCCGGCATGTCGCGCGTGGCATTGCTGGGCACCCGCTATACCATGGAGCAGGACTTTTACCGGGGCCGTCTGACGTCGCAGTTTGCCATTGAAACGCTGATCCCCGATGAAGCAGACCGCGCGCGCATCAATGAGATCATCTTTGCAGAGCTCTGCCTCGGCACCTTTAGTAATGCCTCGCGCGACTATTATCTTAGCGTGATCGAGAAACTGGCGGCGCAGGGGGCGGAAGGGGTGATCTTCGGCTGCACCGAGATTGGCCTGCTGGTGCCTGCTGAGCAAAGCCCCATTCCGGTCTTCGATACGGCGGCGATCCACGCGGCAGATGCGGTGGAATTTATGTTGTCCTGAGAAGATCGGCCGTAAACTGTTTTGCCCCCTGCTGTAACCAGCCGCTGAATGCCTCCACCAGGGCGGAGGCCGGGCGGTGCAGCGGGCGGATCAAACTCACCGTAAACGGCACCGAGAGGCTAAATGGGCGGATAACCACTCCGCTCGCCGCATACTCCAGCGCCGTGAGCGGATTCACTACCGAAATTCCCACCCCTGCGCGCACCATGGCGCAAATCGATGCTGCGCTGTGGGTCTCCACCACCATCCGGCGTTTAACCTGATGCTCGCTAAAGAGCGAATCCAGCAGCTGGCGATAGCTGTCGGTGCGCGACAAGCTAATGTAGTTCTCACCCTGAAAATCGGCGGGGGTGAGCGCGCTCTTCTGACTGAGCGGATGCCCTGCGGGCAGCACGCACACCTCATCCAGCGACAGCAGTTCAGTACGTTCCGTTCCGGCAGGGGTGAGCAAGGTTTCCGTCAGCCCCAGATCGTGTCGCTGGGCGGAAAGCCACTCCTCAAGTAGCGGGGATTCTTGCGGCACGATAGTGAGATTGACGTCGGGATAGCGCGTCAGAAAGGGCTGTAACAGCGTCGGTAAAAAGGACTGGGAAAAAACCGGCAGACAGGCGATCGACAACTCTCCCTGGCGGAATTCACGCAGGCTTTCGGCGGCGCTGACAATCCTGTCCAGCCCGTACCAGGATCGCTGGACCTCTTCAAAGAGCCGCAGCCCTTGCACCGTAGGATGCAGACGCCCGCGGCTTCGCTCAAAGAGCGTCAACCCAATTACCTTTTCAAAGCGCGCCAGCTCGCGGCTGACCGTGGGCTGCGAGGTGTGGAGCAGACGTGCGGCCTCGGTCAGGTTACCGGCGGTCATTACGGCGTGAAAGATTTCGATATGGCGTAGGTTAACGGCGGGCATAACGGTGGCCTGTGGCAAAAAGTTATCCATATCATTTTTGCATAGACTGACGATAAAACGATATTTTTTATTCGGTTCGCACTGTGGCGTAATCATAAAAAACCTGTACCGGAGAAGACCATGCCACGCTCGTTACACAATACAGACACCGCCCTCAACGCCGAGAATCTGCTGCGCCTGCCTGCGGAGTTTGGCTGCCCGGTCTGGGTTTACGACGCACAGATCGTTCGCGAAAAAATCGCCGCGCTGCATCAGTTTGATGTGGTGCGTTTCGCTCAGAAAGCGTGCTCAAACATCCATATCCTGCGCCTGATGCGCGAGCAGGGTGTCAAAGTCGACTCCGTATCGCTGGGGGAGATCGAACGTGCCCTGGCGGCGGGTTATGATCCGCAAGCCGATGGCGATGCCATTGTGTTTACTGCCGATCTGATCGACAGCGAAACCCTGGCCCGCGTGCATGAACTGCAGATCCCGGTTAACGCGGGCTCGGTAGATATGCTTGCCCAGTTAGGCGAGGTTTCGCCTGGCCATCGCGTCTGGCTGCGCGTTAACCCCGGCTTTGGCCATGGCCACAGTCAGAAAACGAATACCGGCGGCGAGAACAGTAAACACGGCATCTGGTATAGCGATCTGCCGGCGGCGCTTAAGGTATTGCAACAGTACAACCTGAAGCTGGTGGGCATTCACATGCACATTGGTTCTGGCGTCGATTACGGCCACCTGGAGCAGGTATGCGGTGCCATGGTGCGTCAGGTCATGGAATTCGGGCAGGATCTGGAAGCGATCTCCGCGGGCGGCGGCCTCTCTATTCCGTATCGTGAAGGGGAAGAGGCGATCGATACCGATCACTATTACGGCCTGTGGAGCGCCGCGCGTGACAAAATTGCCGCTCACCTCGGCCATCCGGTAAAGCTGGAGATCGAACCAGGGCGTTTCCTGGTGGCTGAGTCCGGCGTATTGGTGGCACAGGTGCGTAGCGTCAAGACAATGGGTAGCCGCCACTTCGTGCTGATCGACGCAGGATTCAACGATCTGATGCGCCCGGCAATGTACGGCAGTTATCACCATATTACCGCGCTGGCCGCCGACGGGCGCGATTTAACCCAGGCAGAGCAGGTAGAAACCGTGGTTGCCGGGCCGCTGTGTGAATCCGGTGATGTCTTTACCCAACTGGAAGGCGGCAAGGTCGAAACCCGTTCGCTGCCCGCCGTGGTACCGGGAGATTATCTGGTACTGCATGATACGGGGGCCTACGGTGCGTCGATGTCTTCTAACTACAACAGCCGCCCGCTACTGCCGGAAGTGCTGTTTGATAACGGCGCGGCACGCCTGATCCGCCGCCGTCAGACGATTCAGGAATTGCTGGCGCTGGAACTCTTCTGATCATACTCCGGCCCTGGCGCGACGGAGTCCCGGATGACGAGCGTGCCGGTAAAGGGCGGGATCGCCTCGATCGGCTGGTCGTTCGCCAGCCGGATCGCCTGATCGATAGCCGTGGTGATCATATTGTCGATCGGCAGATAGACGGTCGACAGGGCTGGCTCCAGCCATTTCGCGCAGGGGGCGTCATCAAAGCCGAACAGAGAGACATCCTGAGGGATACGCAGCCCCGCCTGGTGCAGCGCTTTTGATGAACCCAGCGCCATATCGTCGTTACAGGCAAACAGGGCGGTAAACTTCACGTTTTCGGTAAGCAGTTCACGGCAGAGTTCATAGCCCCGCGTCATCCCGGCGTCGCCATATTTTACCCGGCTCTCATCCCACGCAATGCCGTGTTCTTCCAGCGCTTTACGATACCCCATCAGACGCGCTTTCCCGGTCGGCGTATGGATCGGTACCGTCATACAGGCGATCTCCCGATGCCCCTGGCGAATCAGATAATCCACGGCTTTATACGCCGCATCCTGTTGCTCGAAGAAGACGCAGCGATCGCGGGCCTGGCTGACGTCACGGTTGATGACAATAAGCGGCATCTTCACGCTGTTGATCAGCGCCATAATGGCTTTTTCGCTCATATACCGGGTATAGAGGACGATGGCGTCGCACTGACGATCCGCCAGCATCTGCACGGCTTCCTGCTCCCGCTCGGGCGTGTCATGGCCATCGGTAACAATCAGCTGCTTGCCATGCGTTTCTGTCTGACGCGAGGCTTGTTGCAACAGGCGGCCAAAATAGAATCCGTCAAAGGTGGAAACCACCAGGCCAATACTGTTGCTGGTACGGTTAGCCAGCGAGCGGGCAAGAAAATTAGGGCGATAACCCAGCTCTTCCATCGCTTTAAACACTTGCTGCCGCGTACTCTCTTTTACCTGACCTGTGCCGTTCAGCACGCGCGATACAGTGGCTTTTGATACGCCCGCACGCAGTGAGACATCCAGCATTGTTGCCATTCGTTATTCCTGCATTCCCGTTATAAAAGCAGTTTATCACAGACGTTCCGGCGCTTAAGCCGGGCGGGTAGGGCAAAACCCCCATCATGATCACGCTTTTTGCCACCCGCGGCATCGCGGGCGATAAGTGGTATACCAAAGTGTATCTAAATCACAATCTGGGATACCTCTTACCGCGTTGCGAGCCAAGTCACAGAACAATATGACGCTGAAAGCTATTTTTGGTATGCCAATAGTATCCGGCTGTACACCTTATTCAATAAAAGCCCTTTTACTGAGGTATTACCCCTATGGCCTTACAGGAAAAACTGATCGATTCTCTGGGCAGTTTCGCCACCAAGTTCAACAGTTATCGCTACATCATGGCGATAAAATCCGCTTTCATCACCTTAATGCCGGTCATCATCGTTGGCGCGTTTTCGGTGCTGATCTCCAATATGGTGCTGGATCCGAAAAACGGCCTGGCCAGCTTTCAGTCGCTCTCGTTCCTGGCGGCGCTAAAGCCCATCACCAGCGCGCTTAACTACGCCACCCTTAACTTCCTGAATATCGGCGCCGTGTTCCTGATCGGCGTCGAACTGGGGCGGATCAACGGCATTAAATCGCTCTTTCCGGGGCTGCTGGCGGTCATCTGCTTTATTTGCGTTACGCCAACGACGGTAGAGATGCTGGTGGATGGTGAAATGCACGTGGTAAAAGATGTGCTGCTGCGCCAATTCTCTGACACCCGCAGCCTGTTCCTCGGCATGTTTATCGCGATTCTGTCGGTAGAGATCTATTGCTGGCTGGAGACCCGCCCCGGGCTGAAGATCAAAATGCCCGACACCGTGCCGCCTAACGTTTCTGCCTCTTTTTCTGCGCTGATCCCGGCGATCATCACCACCACCACTATTGCCACCTTCGGCTTTGTCTTCCATCAGTTGACCGGTATGTATCTGTACGATGCGGTTTATCAGGTGGTGCAACAGCCGCTTGAACGCGTGGTGCAAAGCCTGCCGGGCATTCTGCTGCTGATGTTTGTGGCCCAGCTGTTCTGGGTGATCGGCATTCATGGCAACCAGATGATTAAACCGATCCGCGAGCCGCTTCTGCTGGGGGCCATCACCGTAAATATGAGCGCGTTTGAGCAGGGCAAAGAGGTACCCAATATCATTACCATGCCGTTCTGGGATGTCTATATGAGCATCGGCGGCTCCGGCCTGACGATCGGGCTGCTGATCGCGGTGATGATCGCCACCAAACGTAAAGAGATGAAAGAGATCGCCAAGCTCTCGATTGGCCCGGGCATTTTCAATATCAACGAACCGGTGATCTTCGGTATGCCAATCATGCTCAACCCGATTCTGGCGATACCGTTCATTATCACCCCACTGGTGACGGGCTCTATCGGCTATTTCGCCACCGTAACTGGTTTTGCCGGTAAAGCCGTGGTGATGGTGCCCTGGACGACGCCGCCGCTGATTAACGCCTGGCTCTCTACGGCGGGCTCGATGGGGGCGGTGATTACCCAGTTGATCTGCATTGTGACCGCGATACTTATCTATCTGCCCTTTGTGAAAATCGCCTCCCGCCGCGCAGAGATTGCCGCGCAGCAGGCCCAGAACCAGCAGGCGACCCATAACGCATGAGGATTTCATGAGCATAAAACGCATTAGCATCCCTCAGGATTTTATCCTGGGGGCGGCGGCCTCCGCCTGGCAGACTGAAGGCTGGAGCGGCAAGCGAGAGGGACAAGACTCCTGGATTGACCTCTGGTACAAAAATGATCGCCACGTCTGGCATAACGGCTATGGCCCGGCGGTGGCCACCGACTTCATCAACCGCTTCAGGGAAGACGTGGCACTGATGAAACAGGCGGGACTGACCCATTACCGCACGTCCATCAACTGGTCGCGCTTTTTAATCGACTATGAAAACGCCGTGGTCGATGAGACCTACGCCGCCTGGTACGATGAACTGTTCGCCGAGATGCATCGCCAGGGCATTGAGCCGATGATCTGCCTCGAACATTACGAACTGCCTGGCACCCTGCTGGAGACCTACGGCGGCTGGGGATCGAAGCATGTGGTGGAGCTCTTCACCCGGTATGCAGAGCAGGTCTTCGCCCGTTATCACAAGGTCGTGAAGCGTTGGTTCACCTTTAACGAGCCGATCGTTGTACAGACCCGCGTCTATCTGGATGCGCTGCGCTGGCCCTACGAGCAGAACACCGGCACCTGGATGCAGTGGAACCATCACAAAGTGCTGGCGACGGCAAAGGTGGTGAAACTGTTTCGCGAAAAAGGTTACAGCGGAAGCGTGGGCTGCATACTCAACCCGGAGGTGACCTATCCGCGCTCACGCGCAGCGCATGACGTGCGGGCGGCAGAAATTTACGATCTCTTCTACAACCGGGTCTTTCTCGATCCGCTGGTTCACGGGCGTTACCCGCAGGCGCTGTTCTCCCTACTGGCACAGCACGATGTGCAGTGGGAATACAATGAGCAGGAGCTGGCGCTAATTGCGGATAACACCGTCGATGAGCTGGGCATCAACCTTTACTACCCGCACCGGGTTAAGGCGCCCTCCAGGGCCTGGCATCCTGAGACACCTTTCCATCCGGCCTATTATTACGAGCCTTTTGAGCTGCCGGGGCGGCGCATGAATAAATCCCGCGGCTGGGAGATTTATCCGCGCATTATTTATGACATGGCAATGCGCATCAAAAACGACTATCGCAACATCCCGTGGTTCGTTGCCGAAAGCGGGATGGGGGTCGAGAACGAGAGTCAGTTCCGCAACCGTGACGGATTCATAGAAGATGATTACCGGATCACGTTCATCAGCGAACATCTTTATTACACGCTACTGGCGCGGGAAGAGGGGGCGAACTGTCACGGCTACATGCTGTGGGCGTTTACCGATAATGTCTCGCCAATGAATGCCTTTAAGAATCGCTACGGCCTGATTGAGATCGATCTCGATAATCAGCGCGCCCGGCGGCCCAAGAAGTCGGCGAGTTGGTTCCGACAGCTACGTGATGAGCGTGTGCTGGCGCTCACTCTCGACGAAGAATGGAAGTAGGCGAAGAGCGTGCCAGTTCTGGTAACATAGCGCACAAACTGGCCGGGAGGATGCCCGGCCGACGCATTAACAAAGAGTACAGGTGATAACGTGGATAAGGCTGTCGTCCCGGCGGAAAAGAAGCAGTACCAGGAGATTGGCGAGGATCTGCGCCTGCAGATCATCCAGGGGCACTATCCCGTGGGATCGCGCCTGCCGCCGGAGCGTAATATCGCGGAAACCTATGGGGTGAGCCGTACCATCGTCCGTGAAGCGCTGCTGATGCTTGAGCTACAGGGGACGGTGGATATTCGCCAGGGGTCTGGCGTGTATGTGATGCGCATTCCGGAAGAGCACGAAAACGAAGAAGAGCGTTTTCTCAATAGCGACGTCGGCCCGTTTGAAATCCTGCAGGCCCGGCAGTTACTCGAAAGCAATATCGCCGCTTTCGCCGCTAAAATGGCCACCCGCGCCGATATCGACAACCTGCGGCGGATCATTGAGCAGGAGCAGCGGGCGATTGCGGCTAATGATAATAGCCAGGACAACAATAAGATGTTCCACCTGGTGCTGGCGGGCGCCACGCAAAACCAGATGCTGCTGGCAACGGTCGAAAGCGTCTGGCACCACATGGACAGCAGTCCACTGTGGCAACAATTTAATGTGCATATTGCCAGTCGCGCCTATCGTCTGAAGTGGCTCGGGGATCGGCAGACGATCCTGGCGGCATTGCGTCGCCGCGACGTGATGGGCGCCTGGCAGGCCATGTTTCAGCATCTGGAAAACGTCAAAAAGAGCCTGCTGGAGCTTTCTGACGAAGACGCACCGGATTTTGACGGCTATCTGTTTGAATCGGTGCCCCTTTTCCAGGGCAAGCTGGTATGACTATTCAGCCTCTGTACGCCGCCCCCCAGCATGCGGGGCAGGTCGCGCAGTGGTTGTGGCAGGCCTTTGGTGAGGGATTACCGCAGGCGTTCTTCGCCAGTATCGTCCAGCACAGCCAAACGCCCGGGGCACTGCCGCTGACTTTTATTGCCACCGACGGCGAGCGTCTGCTAGGCACGGTGGGGCTCTGGCGCTGCGATCTGATTAGCCGTCAGGATCTTTACCCCTGGCTGGCAGCGCTGTATGTGGATGAAGCCGCACGCGGACAAGGGCTGGCGGGACAACTACAGGATTATGTACGACGTTGGGCGACAGAGGCCGGGTATCGCGAGCTGCATCTCTGGTCTGCCTGCCGTGACTTTTACGAACGTTACGGCTGGCAGTATATCGGCGATGGGCTGGAGTACCCGGACAAAACGGTGCACCTCTACCGTTATTCGCTCACCGCCTCGGCGGGTGGCGTAACGGAGTGACGGCGCACCAGCGTCGGGCTAAAGACATGGGTGATTTCTGGCGGCTGGCGTTTCTCAGCAAGGGAAAGGGCCAGCTCTGCAGCCTGGGTTGCCATGGTAACAATCGGATAGCGCACGGTGGTCAGCCTTGGCCGCACATAGCGCGATATTAAAATGTCGTCGAAACCAATCAGCGAGATCTCGCCCGGCACCTCAACGCCATTATCGTTCAGCACCCCCATCGCCCCGGCGGCCATCGAGTCGTTATAACAGGCCACCGCGCTAAAATTACGTCCGCGTCCCAGCAGCTCGGTCATCGCCTGCTCCCCGCCGCTCTCATCGGGCTCGCCGTACGTGACCAGCCGATCATTGCAGGGCAGGCCGTTTTCACGCAGCGCGTCGTAATAGCCTTGCAGACGATCGTCAGCGTCTGAAATTTGATGGTTAGAGCAGAGATAGCCGATGCGCGTATGGCCTTGTTGAATAAGGTGGCGGGTGGCGAGCCAGGCGCCGTAGCGGTCGTCCAGCGCCACGCAGCGCTTCTCATAGCCCGGGATAATGCGGTTGATAATCACCATGCCGGGGATCTGCTTCATCAAATGAATGAGCTCTTCATCGGGCAATACTTTGGCGTGCACCACCAGCGCCGCGCAGCGATGGCGAATGAGTTGTTCAATGGCCTGGCGCTCTTTTTGCTCGCTGTGGTAGCCGTTGCCAATCAACAGGAAATTACCGGTCTGGTAGGCAACCTGCTCCACGGCTTTCACCATGGCACCAAAGAACGGATCGGAGACATCGCCCACCACCAGACCGACGGTGTCGGTAGACTGCTGAGCAAGGGCGCGGGCATTGGCATTAGGGTGATAGTTGAGGGACTCCATCGCCGTCAGTACCGCCTGGCGAGAGGCCTCGCTGGCTTTCGGGGAGTCATTGATAACGCGCGAGACAGTGGCGACAGATACTCCAGCCAGCCGGGCCACATCCTTAATTGTCGCCATTTAACACCTTCAGTATTGGGTAAGCGTTTACACACCTAACAGTGTTGCGGAAAAGCGAGGTCTATTCAAGCCTGGGAAAATCGTGGCGATCACAAAAGCAGGAGTTATCACCGAAAACAGTGTAATCGTTACACGGCAAGGCGTTTCAGGAGCGTGTGATTATGAATCTTTGCTTACACTTTGGCGCAGGCTGTTGCGATTGTTCGCTGGCTGGCGTCCGGCCCCCCTTGCTACATTCAGGATCCCAGAGGTATTGATAGGTGGAATCAACGTCAGTTGATGAACCGCGTTACACCAGCCTGCGTTCTTACGCAGGTTTTTTTTTGCTTGTAACTCAATATGTAACAGGCGGCGGAAATATTCACACCTGGTTGCACTTAGGCTCATTCGCTTGCGTTTTCACGCTGGCGAAGCCCGTGCCCAACAGCCACAATCAAGATCCCAGAGGTATTGATTGGTGAGAATTCTTGGTACGTACTGCGTACTCATCTCTTGCACCAACCTGCGCAGATGCGCAGGTTTTTTTTTGTCCGGATATAGCTGTCGCCCCTGCCGCACTTCTCGTGTAATCTGCCACAATTTATAGTCATCCCATACATTGTCTGGGCAAAGGGAGTTGAAATGCTTTTTGGGTTTTTTCGCACACTCTTCCGTATTCTTTTCCGCATCCGCCTCACGGGCGATACTCAGGCGCTTCGCGCCGAGCGCGTACTGATCACACCGAACCACGTCTCATTTATTGATGGTATTTTACTGGCGCTGTTTTTGCCGGTGCGCCCCGTATTTGCCGTCTATACCTCCGTTAGCCAACAGTGGTACATGCGCTGGCTTACCAAAGTGATCGACTTCGTGCCGCTCGACCCCACCAAACCGATGATGATCAAACATCTGGTGCGTCTGATTGAGCAGGGTCGCCCGGTGGTGATCTTCCCCGAAGGGCGTATCTCTATTACCGGCTCGCTGATGAAAATTTATGACGGCGCGGGGTTTGTGGCGGCTAAATCCGGGGCAACCGTGGTACCGCTGCGTATTGAAGGGGCGGAGCTGACTTATTTCAGCCGTCTGAAAGGGTTGGTGAAACAGCGCCTTTTCCCGCGTATTAGCCTGCATATTCTGCCGCCTACTCATTTGCCGATGCCTGAAGCGCCCCGCGCCCGCGATCGCCGCAAAATTGCCGGTGAGATGTTGCACCAAATCATGATGGAAGCACGCATGGCGGTGCGTCCGCGCGAAACGCTGTATGAATCACTGCTCTCGGCCCAGTATCGTTATGGGGCGAAGAAGAATTGTATTGAAGACATCAATTTCGCGCCGGATACCTATCGCAAACTGCTGACCAAAACCCTGTTCGTGGGCCGCATCCTGGATAAATACAGCCAGCAGGGCGAAAAAATTGGCCTGATGCTACCGAACGCAGGGATCAGCGCCGCGGTGATTTTCGGGGCGGTCTCACGCGGGCGTATCCCGGCGATGATGAATTACACCTCCGGGGTGAAAGGGCTTACCAGCGCCATCACCGCCGCCCAGATCAAAACCATCTTTACCTCGCGCCAGTTCCTCGATAAAGGCAAGCTCTGGCATCTGCCGGAACAGCTGACGCAGGTACGCTGGGTGTTCCTGGAAGATTTAAAAGCCGATGTCACAACCGGCGATAAGCTGTGGATCTTTGCGCACCTGCTGGCCCCGCGTCTTGCGCAGGTCAAACAGCAGCCAGAAGATGCGGCGATTATCCTGTTCACCTCCGGTTCTGAAGGCAACCCAAAAGGCGTGGTGCACAGTCATAAAAGCCTGCTGGCAAACGTAGAGCAGATTAAAACTATCGCCGACTTCACGGCAAAAGACCGCTTTATGTCTGCGCTGCCCCTGTTCCACTCTTTTGGTCTGACCGTTGGGCTCTTTACCCCACTATTGACCGGTGCGGAAGTGTTCCTTTATCCGAGCCCGTTGCACTATCGCATTGTGCCGGAGCTGACCTATGACCGTAACTGCACGGTGATTTTCGGTACCTCGACTTTCCTGGGGAACTATGCTCGCTTCGCCAATCCGTACGACTTCCACCGGATTCGCTACGTGGTGGCGGGCGCGGAAAAATTGCAGGAGAGCACTCGCCAGCTTTGGCAGGATAAATTTGGCCTGCGCATTCTGGAAGGCTACGGCGTCACCGAGTGTGCGCCCGTCGTGTCGATTAATGTGCCGATGGCCGCGAAGCCGGGCACCGTCGGGCGTATTCTGCCGGGTATGGATGCACGTCTGATGGCCGTGCCGGGCATTGAAGAGGGGGGGCGGCTGCAGCTAAAAGGGCCGAACGTCATGAACGGTTATCTGCGGGTTGAAAACCCGGGCGTACTGGAAGCGCCGACGGCAGAGAACGTGAACGGCGAGGTCGAGACCGGCTGGTACGACACCGGGGATATTGTTCGTTTTGACGAACAGGGCTACGTGCAAATCCAGGGCCGGGCGAAGCGCTTTGCCAAAATTGCCGGCGAGATGGTGTCGCTGGAGATGGTTGAGCAGCTGGCTCTCTCTGTCTCTGCCGATAAACTTCATGCCACTGTCGTAAAAAGCGATGCCAGTAAAGGTGAGGCGCTGGTGCTTTTCACGACCGATAGCGAGCTCAGGCGCGAGCAACTGCTGCAGCATGCTCGCGAGCACGGCATTCCGGAGCTGGCGGTACCGCGTGATATCCGTTTCCTGAAACAATTGCCGGTGCTGGGCAGCGGGAAACCCGATTTTGTGACCCTGAAAGGGATGGTTGAAGAGGCGGAACAACCACATGCGTGAGTCAGTACACACTAACACTTCCCTGTGGTCGAAAGGGATGATGGCGGTGACCGCCGCCCAGTTCCTCTCTGCATTCGGCGATAACGCGCTGCTGTTTGCCACCCTGGCGCTGCTAAAAGAGCAGTTCTATCCGGACTGGAGTCAGCCGATCCTGCAGATGGTGTTTGTGGGTGCTTACATCGTTTTTGCCCCCTTTGTCGGGCAGGTGGCTGACAGCTTCCCGAAAGGCAGAGTGATGATGTTCGCTAACGGTCTGAAGTTGCTTGGCGCAGCCAGCATCTGTTTCGGCGTTAATCCCTTTATTGGCTATACGCTGGTGGGCGTGGGGGCGGCAGCTTACTCGCCGGCTAAGTACGGCATTCTTGGAGAGCTGACGACCGGCGATAAGCTGGTGAAAGCCAACGGCTTAATGGAGTCCTCCACTATTGCCGCGATTCTTCTGGGATCGATGGCGGGAGGCGTGCTGGCCGACTGGCATGTGCTGGCGGCGCTGGGCGTGTGTGCCGTTGTCTATGCCGGGGCGGTGGTGGCAAACCTCTTTATTCCGCGTCTTCCGGTTGCTCGTCCGGGACAATCCTGGCGCTTTACGCCAATGACGGCCAGCTTCTTCAATGCCGTGCGCGTACTGTGGCATAACGGTGAAACGCGTTTTTCGCTGCTGGGAACCAGCATGTTCTGGGGGGCCGGGGTTACGCTACGCTTTCTGCTGGTTCTGTGGGTGCCAGTTGCGCTTGGCATCACGGATAACGCCACGCCAACCTATCTCAATGCGATGGTTGCGGTAGGGATTGTGGTGGGCGCTGGCGCGGCAGCCAAACTGGTGACGCTGCAAACGGTGGCGCGCTGTATGCCTGCGGGGATCCTCATCGGTGTGGCGGTGCTGTTCTTCACGTTACAACACGCGCTGTTGCCCGCCTATGCGCTGTTACTGCTGATCGGTATGTTCGGCGGTTTCTTTGTGGTGCCGCTCAATGCGCTCTTGCAGGAGCGCGGCAAGCACACCGTAGGGGCGGGGAATGCGATTGCGGTACAAAACCTGGGCGAAAATATCGCGATGCTGCTGATGCTGGGCCTTTATTCGCTGGCGGTGAAGGTGGGAGTGCCGGTGGTGGGTATCGGTGTGGGCTTTGGCGCATTGTTTGCGCTGGCGATTGCGGCGCTCTGGATTTGGCAGCGTCGGCGGTAAACCTGTGCGGGCTGATACCTTCTCCATAAGGGAGAGGGCAGAGACGAAAACGGCAACCTCTGGGTTGCCGTTTTGCTTTTGTTATGGGGCGGGGTAGGTATAAACCTGATGCACCGCTTCAATCTCGGCTAACACCTCTTCACTCAGTTCGAGATGCCGGCTTTCAACGTTGGTTTTCAACTGCTCCAGCGAGGTTGCGCCCAGCAAGGTGCTGGCAACAAACGGCTGACGGCGAACAAAGGCCAGCGCCATCTGGGCAGGATCCAGACCGTGACGTTTCGCGATATCGACATACGCCGCCACCGCTTTTTGCGACTGCTCGCCGCTGTAGCGGGTAAAGCGGCTAAAGAGGGTATTACGCGCTCCGGCAGGTTTCGCGCCGTTAAGGTATTTACCCGTCAGGGTGCCAAAGGCCAGACACGAGTAGGCGAGCAGTTCCACCCCTTCATACTGGCTCACTTCCGCCAGACCCACTTCATAGCTGCGGTTCAGCAGGCTATAGGGGTTCTGGATAGTGACGATACGCGGCAGATCATGCTTATCGGCCAGGTGCAGATAGCGCATCACGCCAAACGCGGTTTCGTTAGAGACACCGATATAACGGATCTTTCCGGCGCGCTGGCACTCGGTCAGCGCTTCCAGGGTTTCGAGCAGGGTCACCACCGGCGCGCTGTCGGCCCAGCTGTAACCCAGCTTGCCGAAACAGTTAGTTGGTCGCTGCGGCCAGTGTACCTGATAGAGGTCAAGGTAATCGGTCTGCAGACGCTTCAGGCTGGCATCCAGCGCTTCGCGAATGTTCTTGCGATCAAGGATCTGATTCGGGCGGATCCCGCTGTCATTGTTGCGTGACGGCCCGCTGACTTTAGAGGCGAGGACCAGCTTCTCACGGTTGCCATGCTTTGCCAGCCAGTTGCCAACATAGGTTTCCGTTAAGCCCTGAGTCTCGGGGCGCGGCGGCACCGGGTACATCTCTGCCACATCAATCAGGTTTATCCCCTGGCTGATGGCGTAGTCGAGTTGAGCATGGGCATCGGCTTCGCTATTTTGTTCACCAAATGTCATGGTGCCCAACCCCAGTTGACTGATTTCCAGTGAGCTATGGGGGATACGGTGATAATGCATAGCCGGCTTCCTTTATAGTGACTTATAAGATGGGTCAGGAACCTCCCGACAAAGGAATATAAACATGGCAGAGGGGAAGCAAAAGGGGAAGAGAAAAATCAAAAAGGCCAGCGGGCGCTGACCTTAATCTTTATCGTTCAATAATTTGTGAAACTTCATCGCGGTTAATCTGCATCGAATTTCCTTGCTGATCGCGGTAGCTCACCAGACCGGTATCATCGTCGACTTCGGGTTTGCCGTCAGTCAAAATCATCCGACCGTCCTTTGTCGCCATGACGTAATCGCTACTGCAACCAGAAACGGCAAACGCTAAACCAACAGCTGAAATGATCACTGCCCATTTTTTCATATCCACCCCCTTTAACTGGCTCAAACTCTTCTTAGTGTAGTAATAACTTAGAAGTTACGAAGCCGAAAGCAGTAAAATCTTAAAAATACTCATATTGCGGGCGATATAACGAAAATGGCCATGAAAAACTATGTTTTCAACAAAAAATGGCGTGCCAGCAAGGTGCCGGTGAAATTCTTTTTCAGGTAAAAGCCGCGCGGAAGGGTCAAAATGGGCTCGCCATGTGTACCAATGGCCTCGGTCAGGGCTTTGCTATTGGCGGCTTTAGGACGCAATTGCAACACCTCTCCGTGACGCGCAGTGATACGCTCAACCTGGCCAAGGACAATCATATCCATCAACTCTTCCCAGTCCAGCCGCAGTTGCCGATCTTCTTCTTCGTCAGGGCTCCAGATCAGCGGCGAACCGATTCGCCGTTCTGCCAGTGGAATAGCCCGATCCCCTTCAACCGGCACCCACAGGACGCGGTTCAATTTATGCTTCACGTGGCTGGTTTCCCAGGTGATCCCGGTATTCCCCGTCAGTGGTGCCACACAGACAAAGGTCGTCTCCAGCGGTTTACCCTGACTATCCACCGGGATGGTTTTGAGCTCTACCCCGAGCGCCGCAAAATCCTGCTCCGGCTTGCTGCCGGCGCTGGCACCCAGCCACACCTCCAGCAAGAGACCGATCCAGCCTTTATCACGCTTCAGATCCTGCGGAATGGGTAAACCTGCAAGCCGCGCCAACTCCCCCAAAGAGTAGCCAGCCAGCCGCTGGGCCTGGGCCATTAACTGTGCTTCGCTGTCAGGTGGAGAGCTTAACGGTACGAGGGAAAACATAACGAACCTATTGGTTAAAAAATGAGCAGTTGTTATACACGATCGAGAATGAGTTTATCCCGTTCTTTATAAAGAAAACAGACCAATGATTTATAACGATTTTCTTAACCTTTTAAGGCGAAATTTTTCGAACACAAAAAGGTTGTTCAAATCTGGTCACTGACAATGAACAGGATCTTACACCATGTTATCCACAGAAAAGTGGGATAAGTGGTGATAACCCTGACTACTGGTTCCATTTACAGCCTTGACGTATGGTCAAAATCGAAAAATCAGACAAAATGTGCCTAACTTATTGGCACAATCTGTGGATAAAACCGACGCTGGTGGATCTTTCATCAATACGATGATCTTGCCTGTGACCTGCATCACATTAACCGATGTTATGCAGTGAATTAACAGGGTAATACCCTGTATTTAAAGCTTTTGTTTGGGTGCCATTTTTACGTATCATTAAGAGTAATCTGGGTTGTCCATCGGTAATTCCATACTTCTTCACAACTCTATCCACAGAAAAAGTGAATAAAATCGTCTTTCGGCTCGGTCATCTGTTTATAACTCAGATGAAATTTGTGAGTTATTCAAATGTTATTACGCCGCAGGGCTGTAAGAGAGTGGTTTACCGCCTCACTGGAGTGTGAAACAATCATTTGTATATAAAGTTTAGTTTGAGGTAGTCCGGTGATTGATGACGATGGCTACCGCCCGAATGTCGGAATCGTAATTTGTAATCGTCAGGGGCAGGTGATGTGGGCCCGCCGATATGGCCAGCACTCCTGGCAATTTCCCCAGGGTGGGATAAACCCCGGAGAGACCCCAGAGCAAGCGATGTATCGGGAGCTGTACGAAGAAGTTGGCTTAAGCCGGAAGGATGTTCGTATCCTTGCTTCGACCCGCAACTGGTTGCGTTACAAATTACCAAAACGTTTGGTGCGTTGGGACACAAAGCCGGTATGTATCGGCCAGAAACAAAAATGGTTTCTTCTGCAACTGGTGAGCAGCGACGCAGATATCAACATGCAAAGCAGTAGCACGCCGGAGTTCGACGGTTGGCGCTGGGTTAGCTACTGGTATCCTGTCCGTCAGGTCGTGTCGTTTAAACGCGACGTTTACCGCAGGGTAATGAAAGAGTTCGCAAGTGCCGTCATGACGCTTCAGGAGGCCCCTCCTAAGCCGCAAAGTGCACCTGCCTGGCGACGTAAAAGAGGTTAAGCTACGCACATTATGCTCACCCGCCTGCGAGAAATAGTCGAGAAGGTGGCCAGCGCTCCACGGCTCAACGAGGCGCTGGATATTCTGGTCACTGACATCTGTCTTGCGATGGAAACTGAGGTCTGTTCGGTCTACCTGGCCGACCATGATCGGCGTTGTTATTATCTGATGGCCACGCGAGGTTTGAAAAAACCACGCGGCCGTACCGTCGCGCTTGCATTTGATGAAGGTATCGTCGGGTTGGTTGGGCGCCTTGCTGAGCCTATCAACCTGGCGGATGCGCAGAAACACCCCAGCTTTAAATATATCCCCTCCGTAAAAGAAGAACGCTTCCGGGCATTTCTGGGCGTTCCCATTATTCAGCGTCGTCAGCTGCTTGGCGTGCTGGTCGTTCAGCAGCGCGAACTGCGTCAGTACGACGAAAGTGAAGAGTCTTTTCTCGTAACGCTGGCCACGCAAATGGCAGCCATACTCTCCCAGTCCCAGCTCGCGGCGCTGTTTGGTCAATATCGCCAGACGCGCATACGCGCGCTGCCTGCTTCGCCGGGCGTCGCCATCGCCGAAGGCTGGATGGACGCAACCCTGCCGTTAATGGAGCAGGTTTACGAAGCCTCTACGCTGGACACCGCCCTTGAGCGAGAGCGACTAACCGGCGCGCTGGAAGAGGCAGCCAGTGAGTTTCGCCGCTACAGTAAACGCTTTGCCGCCGGTGCGCAGAAAGAGACGGCCGCCATTTTCGATCTTTACTCCCACCTGCTGTCAGATGCGCGTCTGCGTCGGGAGCTTTTTGCTGAGGTGGATAATGGCTCGGTGGCCGAGTGGGCGGTCAAAAAGGTCATCGAAAAATTTGCCGAGCAGTTTGCGGCCCTGACCGATGGCTATCTGAAAGAGCGGGCAGGGGATCTGCGTACGTTGGGTCAGCGCCTGCTCTTCCATCTTGACGACACCATTCAGGGACCCAATACCTGGCCTGCACGCTTTGTGCTGGTGGCCGATGAGCTGTCAGCGACTACGCTGGCGGAGCTGCCGCAAGATCGCCTCGCCGGGATTGTCGTGCGCGACGGGGCAGCTAACTCGCATGCTGCCATCATGGTGCGCGCGCTGGGGATCCCAACGGTCATGGGGGCAGACATCCAGCCTTCAGTACTGCATCGCCGTACGCTGGTGGTGGATGGCTATCGCGGAGAACTGCTGGTCGATCCTGAACCGGTAGTCCTGCAAGAATATCAAAAGCTTATTGTTGAAGAGAATGAGCTGAGTCGTCTGGCAGAAGACGATGTTAACCTGCCCGCTGCGCTGAAAAGCGGCGAGCGAATCAAAGTCATGCTCAACGCTGGCTTAAGCCCGGAGCATGAAGAAAAGCTGGGTAGCCGTATCGACGGCATTGGACTTTATCGCACCGAAATCCCCTTTATGTTGCAAAGCGGCTTCCCGTCCGAAGAGGAGCAAGTCGCGCAATATCAGGGCATGCTGCAGATGTTCAATGATAAACCTGTCACGCTGCGTACCCTTGATGTGGGGGCGGACAAGCAGCTCCCGTATATGCCGATCAGCGAAGAGAACCCCTGCCTCGGCTGGCGTGGGATCCGGATTACGCTCGATCAGCCTGAGATCTTCCTGATCCAGGTGCGGGCCATGCTACGAGCCAACGCCGCGACCGGCAATCTCAGTATTCTGCTGCCGATGGTTACCAGCATCGACGAGATTGACGAGGCGAAACGCCTGATCGAACGCGCCGGGCGCGAAGTAGAAGAGATGATCGGCTATGCGATCCCGAAACCACGTATCGGGGTGATGCTTGAAGTACCCTCAATGGTGTTCATGCTGCCCCAGCTGGCTTCTCGCGTCGATTTTATCTCCGTGGGCACCAACGATCTCACGCAGTACATGCTGGCGGTCGATCGTAACAATACCCGTGTGGCGAGTATCTACGACAGCCTGCACCCGGCCATGCTGCGTGCGCTGGCGATGATTGCCCGGGAAGCAGAACAGCAGGGTCTCGACCTGCGGCTCTGCGGCGAAATGGCCGGTGATTCCATGTGCGTAGCGATTCTCGTCGGCCTGGGCTTCCGCCACCTCTCCATGAACGGGCGTTCCGTGGCGCGCGTCAAATACCTGTTACGCCATATTGAATATGAAGACGCGCAGCAGTTGGCCCAGCGCAGTCTCGAAGCCCAACTGGCGACAGAGGTACGTCATCAGGTTGCGGCCTTCATGGAGCGCCGTGGGATGGGGGGCCTGATTCGCGGCGGGCGCTAAAAAGCGATACCCTCCCGGTGACGAGAGGGTATACATATCTTTTACAACTTCACCACCGCGTCGCCGTCTCCCTTGTGCTATGATTCGCAACCCTGGAGCCCCCGATAAACACGGGCGGCATTTTTACCGCTGTCCACCTCTTTTCGGCGGAATAACAAGATCCTGTGGTGACAGATGAATAGTGGCTATCTGCATTTTCCGGAATTTGATCCGGTCATTTTCTCAATTGGACCCGTTGCGCTTCACTGGTACGGCCTGATGTATCTGGTTGGTTTCATCTTTGCCATGTGGCTGGCAGGCCGTCGCGCCTCCCGTCCCGGCAGTGGCTGGACCAAAAACGAAGTTGAAAATCTGCTCTATGCCGGCTTCCTCGGGGTATTCCTCGGCGGACGTATCGGCTATGTGCTGTTTTACAACTTCCCGGTGTTCCTCAGCGATCCGCTCTATCTGTTCCGCGTCTGGGATGGCGGCATGTCGTTCCACGGCGGCCTGATTGGCGTCATTCTGGTGATGGTGATCTTCGCTTATCGCACCAAACGTAACTTCTTCCAGGTGTCAGATTTTATCGCGCCGCTGATCCCGTTTGGCCTGGGTGCAGGTCGTCTCGGTAACTTTATCAACGGCGAGCTGTGGGGACGTGTTGATCCTAACGTCTCCTTCACCATGCTCTTCCCGGCTTCCCGCGCGGAAGATATGGCGCTGCTGCCCTCGCATCCAGAATGGCAATCGATTTTCGATACCTACGGCGTTCTGCCGCGACACATGTCTCAGCTGTATGAAATGGCGCTGGAAGGCATAGTGCTGTTTATCATTCTGAACATTTTTATCCGCAAACCGCGTCCAATGGGGGCCGTATCGGGTCTGTTCCTGATAGGTTACGGGGCGTTCCGTATTATCGTGGAATTCTTCCGCCAACCGGATGCGCAGTTCACCGGCGAGTGGGTGCAGTACATCAGCATGGGGCAGATTCTCTCCATCCCGATGATTGTCGCGGGTATTATCATGATGATTTGGGCTTATCGTCGTCGCCCACAGCAACAGCTTTCCTGAGGTCTCATGAAACAGTATCTTGACCTGATGCAAAAAGTGCTCGATGAGGGCACGCCGAAAAACGACCGCACCGGCACCGGTACGCTCTCCATTTTTGGCCACCAGATGCGCTTCAATCTGCAAGAGGGCTTCCCGCTGGTCACCACCAAGCGTTGCCATTTGCGCTCGATTATCCATGAGCTGCTGTGGTTCCTGCAGGGTGATACCAACGTTGCGTATCTGCATGAAAACAATGTCTCCATCTGGGACGAATGGGCCGACGAGAACGGCGATCTGGGGCCGGTATACGGCAAGCAATGGCGCGCCTGGCCTACGCCAGATGGCCGTCACATTGACCAGATCACCACCGTGATGAACCAGCTGAAGAATGACCCGGATTCGCGCCGGATCATCGTTTCTGCCTGGAACGTCGGCGAGCTGGATAAGATGGCGCTGGCGCCATGCCACGCCTTCTTCCAGTTCTATGTGGCAGACGGTAAGCTCTCTTGCCAGCTCTACCAGCGCTCTTGCGATGTGTTCCTCGGCCTGCCGTTTAACATCGCCAGCTATGCGCTGCTGGTACATATGATGGCGCAGCAGTGCGATCTGGAAGTGGGTGACTTCGTCTGGACGGGCGGAGATACCCACCTGTACAGCAACCATATGGAGCAGACCCATCTGCAACTCACCCGTGAGCCGCGTGCCCTGCCGAAACTGGTGATCAAGCGTAAGCCCGACTCTATCTTCGATTATCGTTTTGATGACTTCGAAATCGAGGGCTACGACCCGCACCCTGGCATCAAGGCCCCGGTCGCGATCTGACCCGGTCATGCTGACACAACCGGTGCCCCAGGGCGCCGGTTTTTTTTGCCTGTAATCTCTCTTTGCGGCCCTGCTTCCGCCCTGTTTGCAATGGGCTGCAATGTCAAAAAAAGCGTGGAAACCGCCTCGTAAACCGCCGACTTGCCTGTCGCCAGCGCTTCGCCGCTGCGCCACACTCCGCACATGAAAATCGCAAAGGGCTTTACGCTCATCGAAACGCTGGTGGCTATTTCGCTTGTCGTGACGCTAAGCGCGGCGGGGCTGTATGGCTGGCGAAGCTGGCAGCAACAGCAACAACTCTGGCAGACCGCACGTCAGGTACGTGACTATCTGGTTATGCTGCGCAACGACGCCTGGCGTAATAACCGCGACCATAGGGTGGTACTCGGGCAGCGCGGTCAACAGTGGTGCCTGCGAAGGGAACAGGCAGTCGCGTGCCAGCAGCATGATCCCTGGGTGCTAATCCCCCTCTGGCCAGCCATCAGCGTCAAAGCGATCACGCCCGGGCTAGGCTTTTATGGGCTTCGGGATACGGCCTGGGCCGGGCGCATTTACCTTCAAAGCCCGGCGGGGGAGTGGCTGGTGATTGTCTCATCCTGGGGTCGCATCAGGATGTGCAGCGCAAAGGGAGAATTTGCATGCCGCTAAAACAGACAGGCTTTTCACTGACGGAAGTATTGATCGCGATGGCCATCAGCAGCTTGCTGCTGCTCAGTGCCGTCCGTTTCCTGCCGGGGCTGCAGCGGGCGCTGCAAACGGAAACCGCGCAGCAGGAAATTGAAGAGGAGATCGGGCTGCGATTAGCGGGTATAGGGAAACATCTGCAGCGCGCGGGTTTCTGCGCCGGCACCTGTCAGGGGGCTGCGTTAGAGCTTAGCGCGCAGGGTGAGTGCGTCATTGTGCAATGGGATGAAAACAGTAATGGCCGCTGGGAAACCACCCCACAAACGGCGGCGGAGCAAACGGGATTTCGTCTGAATGCCGGGGCACTGGAGACGCTGCGCGGGGCCACATCCTGTCGGGGTAAAGGCTGGGAGCGGATAACGGATCCGGACAGGGTCACGGTTGTTCATTTTAAAGTAGAAAAGATGCAGCGAGCGGGGTTTGCCCCGGAGCTTACCCTGGCACTTTCTGCCGCGTTTGCAGGTCGGCAGGGGCGGGTTTTCCAGGCCTATCACAGTGTGACGGGGTATAACCTGTGAAGCGGCAAAAAGGGATCTCTTCGCTGGCAATGGTATTGATGATTCTCATGCTGGGCTCGCTATTGCTGGCCGGGCACAACCAGCAACTGAATACGCTGTTGTTCATCGTCAATGCTGAACGTCATGCTATACAGCAGCAGGCCGGGGCGCAGTCAGCGATGGAGTGGGCGCGCACCCTTGGCTGGCAGCCTGTCGCTGCGCAGCAATGCCAAAAGCATCCCAGCCAGACGTGGTGGGCGTGTCTGCGTCCTGTTGGGGATGACGAGCGTCTATTGATTGCCGGCAGCGAAGGCAGCACGCTGTGGCGGTTAGGGAGCATTACCTCCGGTGAGGTCGTATTTTCCCGCCACGGCTGGAGCGACTTTTGCCCCATAAAGGAGGCCGCACTGTGTCAGGCAAAATAATCAGCAGACAGCGTGGATTCAGTATTGTCGAGGTGTTACTGGCAATGGCGCTGATGATCATGGTCGTCACGATGCTGGCGGGCTATCATCGTGCCCTGGCCAGCCGGTTCGTCATGCTCGATCACTATCGCCAGCTCTGGCGCCATGGCTGGAACCAGTCTCAGCTCCACGCCAGCGCTCTCCCGGAAGGCTGGCAAATAAACCGGGGGCAGACAACGCACGCCGGATGTGTCAGCATCTCGGTCACACTTATTTCTCCACAAGGTCGACAGGGGCAGATGACACGCCTGCACTGTCCAATCAGCAAATAGTTGAGAGCAGTTATGTTAAGGGTCTACCACTCAAACCGCCTGGATGTGCTGGAAGCACTGATGGAGTTCATCGTCGAACAGCAACGGCTCGACGATCCCTTTGAACCCGAGATGATCCTGGTTCAAAGCACCGGTATGGCCCAATGGCTGCAGATGTCCCTGTCGCAAAAATTTGGTATCGCCGCCAATATTGATTTCCCGCTGCCCGCCAGCTTTATCTGGGATATGTTCGTCCGCGTGTTGCCAGAAATTCCAGAACAGAGCGCGTTCAATAAGCAGAGCATGAGCTGGAAGCTAATGTCGCTTCTGCCCGATATGTTACCCCGCGATGAGTTTGCCATGCTGCGGCACTATCTCAACGATGATACGGATAAGCGAAAACTCTTCCAGCTGGCCTCGCGGACGGCGGATCTCTATGACCAGTATCTGGTCTATCGCCCGGAATGGCTCACCCGCTGGGAAGCGGGTGAACTGATTGATGGCCTGGATCAGGCGCAAATCTGGCAGGCCCCGCTCTGGAAGGCGCTGGTGGAACATACGCACGCGCTGGGGCAGCCCCGCTGGCACCGTGCCAATTTATATGAGCGTTTCATCGCCATGCTGGAGTCTGCAGACTCTGCACCAGAAGGCCTGCCTTCAAGGGTCTTTATCTGCGGTATTTCTGCTTTGCCGCCGGTCTACCTGAAGGCGCTTAATGCGCTGGGTAAACACATTGATATCCACATTCTCTTTACCAATCCCTGTCGTCACTACTGGGGTGATATTCAGGATGCCCGCTGGCTGGCACGCAGGCTGACCCGTCAGCGGCGTCGTCTTTTCGATGAGCGCAGTGTCCCGCTGTTCAAAGACAGCGAGACGGCGGCGCAACGCTTTAACGATGAAGGGATCCATGAGCTGGCGAATCCTTTGTTGGCCTCCTGGGGCAAGCTGGGACGCGACTATATCTACATGCTTTCAGAGATCACGGAAACGGGTGAAGGGGATGTGGATGCGTTTGTAGATATCACGCCCGACAACCTGCTGCATAACGTCCAACTGGATATTCTGGATCTGGAAAACAGTGCCGTCGCGGGAATCACTGCCGATGAGTTTGCCCGCAGCGATAGAAAACGCCTGCTTGATCCCGAGGATCGCAGCGTGACCATCAATATCTGCCATAGTCCGCAGCGTGAAGTAGAAGTGCTGCATGACAGACTGCTTGCGATGCTTGAGGACGATCCGTCGCTCACTCCACGCGATATCGTGGTCATGGTGGCCGATATCGATAGCTACAGTCCTTTTATTCAGGCGGTGTTTGGCAGCGCGACGGGCGATCGCTATCTTCCCTATGCCGTATCTGACCGTCGCGCGCGCCAGTCTCATCCGGCCCTGCAGGCCTTTATTAGTCTGCTTACGCTACCAGACAGCCGCTTTGTGCCTGAAACCGTACTGGCGCTGCTGGACGTGCCGGTGCTGGCTGCCCGTTTCGACATTGATGAAGAGGGGCTACGTTACCTGCGCCAGTGGGTAAACGAATCGGGCGTGCGCTGGGGGATGGATGACGACAACGTGCAGGCGTTTGAACTGCCCGTGACGGGCCAGCACACCTGGCAATTCGGGCTGACCCGTATGCTGCTCGGCTATGCCATGGAGAGCAGCCAGGGGGAGTGGAACGACGTTCTACCTTACGACGAATCAAGCGGCTTAATTGCCGAACTGGTTGGGCATCTTGCCTCGTTGCTGATGCAGCTTAATCGCTGGCGTAGCAGGCTGATGGAGAGCCGGGAGCTGGAAGCGTGGCTGCCAGTCGCCCGGGAAATGTTGAACGACTTTTTCCTGCCCGACCAGGAGACTGAAGCGGCAATGGCGCTGATTGAGCAGCAGTGGCAGGCGATCATCGAAGAGGGGGTAAATTCTCACTATGGCGAAGCGATTCCCCTCTCTCTGCTGCGCGACGAACTGACCCAGCGTCTGGATCAGGAGCGTATCAGCCAGCGCTTCCTGGCCGGGCCGGTTAACATCTGTACTCTGATGCCAATGCGCTCCATTCCGTTCAAGGTGGTCTGCCTGTTAGGGATGAACGACGGTGTCTATCCACGCGCGCTGGCCCCGCTCGGCTTCGATCTAATGAGCCAGAATCCCCAGCGTGGCGACCGTAGTCGTCGTGATGATGACCGCTATCTGTTCCTTGAAGCCTTGATCTCAGCTCAGCAAAAACTTTACATCAGCTATATCGGTCGCTCCATTCAGGATAACAGCGAACGTTTCCCCTCCGTGCTGGTGCAGGAGTTGGTGGACTATATCGGGCAGAGCCATTACCTGCCGGGCGATGAAGAACGTAACTGTGACGAGAGCGAGAAGCGGGTGAAAGCGCATATCACCTGCTATCACAGCCGCATGCCATTTGATCCAGCCAACTACGTGGCAAGCGAGCAGCAGAGCTATGCCCGCGAATGGTTACCGGCGGCGAAGAGAGAAGGCAAAGCCCATACCGACTTTATACAGCCGCTGCCCGCGCTGTCCATCACCGCCATTACCTTCGAGCAGTTACAGCGTTTCTGGGCGCACCCTGTGCGCGCTTTTTTCCAGATGCGCCTGCAGGTCAACTTCCGCTCTGAAGAGAGCGAAATCCCCGATGCGGAGCCCTTTACCCTGGAGGGACTAAGCCGTTATCAGCTTAATCAGCAACTGTTGAATGCGCTGGTCGATGAGCAAGATGCCGACATGCTGTTTCGTCGTTTTCGCGCTGCGGGGCAGCTACCCTATGGCGCCTTTGGCGAAATCGTCTGGGAGACTCAGTGTCAGGAGATGCAGACGCTCGCTTCCCGCGTGATTGAATGTCGCCAGCCGGGTATCAGTATGGAGATCGATCTCGAATGCAGCGGTATTCCGCTCACCGGTTGGCTACAGCATGTACAGCCGGATGGCCTGCTGCGCTGGCGCCCGGCGATGTTGAGTGTTTCACAAGGGTTGCAACTTTGGCTGGAACATCTTGTCTACTGTGCCAGTGGCGGTGAAGGCGAAAGCCGGCTCTTTGTGCGCAAGGATGGCGAGTGGCGCTTCCCGCCGCTTCCGGCGGAACAGGCTATGCACTATCTGGAACAGCTCGTTGCCGGTTATCTGCAAGGAATGAACCAACCGCTACTTCTGCTGCCAGAAAGTGGGGGGGCATGGGTAAAAACCTGTTACGACGCGACAAACAATGTCATGTTAACCGATGAGGCCACATTGCAAAAAGCGCGTAGCAAGTTCCTGCAGGCCTACGAGGGCAATATGATGGTGCGCGGCGAAGGGGATGATGTCTGGTATCAGCGTTTATGGCGCACCCTTGAACCGGAATACTTTGACGCTATCACGGAAGAGGCGCAGCGCTATCTGTTACCTTTGTTCAAATTTAATTAGTCCTGGCGGCTGTATAAAAATTGCGCGGTCATAAGCATTGAATTATGATGCCCATCGCGTCACGGACTGATGTACCACGATAAAGAGATGCCGGCGCGTTCGGCACGAAACACGTTAATGATGTCGTCCGTGATGATGAGGTAGTGAATGCCAGGCAGCACCATGTTGAAAGCGTTTGTTTTGTTTGTCGCCCTCTGGGCACCCTTCAGTCAGGCGAACACCGGTTGGCAACCCCTTCAGGAAACGATCCGCAAAAGCGACAAAGACACCCGCCAGTATCAGGCTATTCGGCTTGATAACGGGATGGTTGTGCTTTTGGTTTCCGATCCTCAGGCGGTAAAGTCGCTGTCGGCGCTGGTGGTGCCGGTTGGCTCGCTGGAAGATCCCGATGCGCATCCCGGGCTTGCACACTATCTTGAACATATGATCCTGATGGGCTCGAAAAAGTACCCGCAGCCCGACAGTCTCGCCGAATTTTTAAAAATGCACGGTGGCAGCCACAACGCCAGTACCGCGCCGTATCGCACCGCCTTCTACCTTGAAGTGGAAAATGACGCCCTGGAAGGGGCGGTAGATCGTCTTGCGGATGCGATTGCCTCGCCGTTACTGGATAAAAAGTATGCCGATCGTGAACGCAACGCCGTAAACGCAGAGCTGACGCTGGCCCGTACCCGTGACGGGATGCGTATGGCCCAGGTAAGCGCCGAGACCATCAACCCGGCGCACCCGGCTTCCCGTTTTTCTGGTGGGAACCTCGAAACCCTGAGCGACAAACCCGGCAGCCCGGTGCTGGATGCCCTGCATGCGTTTCGCGATAAATACTACTCCGCCAACCTGATGAAAGCGGTGGTGTACAGTAATGAGCCCTTGCCAGCACTGGCAAAAATCGCTGCTGAGACTTACGGCCGCGTGCCGAATAAAAACATTACTAAACCGCAAATTGACGTCCCGGTCGTGACCGATGCACAAAAAGGGGTAATCATTCATTACGTACCGGCGATGCCGCGTAAAGTCTTGCGCGTCGAGTTTCGTATTGACGACAACACCGCCCAGTTCCGCAGTAAAACCGACGAACTGGTGAACTACCTCATCGGCAACCGCAGCGCCGATACGCTGTCGGACTGGCTGCAAAAGCAGGGGCTGGCAGAAGGTATCCGCGCTGATTCCGATCCGGTAGTAAACGGCAACAGTGGCGTGCTCGCCATCTCCGCAACCTTAACCGATAAAGGCCTTGCCCATCGCGACGAGGTGGTGGCGGCGATTTTCAGCTACCTCAATCTGCTGCGCGAGAAAGGGGTCGATAAGCGCTACTTTGACGAACTGGCTCACGTGCTGGATCTCGACTTCCGTTACCCCTCTATCACCCGCGATATGGATTACGTCGAGTGGCTGGCTGATACCATGATCCGCGTGCCGGTTGAGCACACGCTTGACGCGGTCAATATTGCCGATCAATACGATGCTGCCGCGGTGAAAGCCCGTCTGGAGATGATGACGCCGCAGAATGCCCGCATCTGGTATATCAGCCCGGATGAACCGCACAACAAGACAGCCTATTTCGTCAATGCGCCTTATCAGGTCGATAAAATTAGCGATAAAACCTTTACAGACTGGCAGCAAAAATCGGCGGCCATCGCGCTCAAGTTGCCGGAGCTGAACCCTTACATTCCTGATGACTTCACCCTGATCAAGCCTCAGGGGGCTTATCCTCAACCCAAACTGATTGTCGATGAGCCAACCCTGCGGGTGGTCTATACCCCAAGCCAGTACTTTGCTAACGAGCCGAAGGCCGACGTTAGCGTAATACTGCGTAATCCTGCGGCCATGAACAGTGCCCGCAACCAAGTGATGTTTGCCCTGAATGATTATCTGGCGGGGATCGCGCTGGACGAGCTCAGCAACCAGGCCGCCGTCGGCGGGATCAGCTTCTCGACCAATGCCAACAATGGCCTGATGCTCAATGCCAACGGCTATACCCAACGGCTGCCGCAGCTTTTCCAGGCCCTACTGGCGGGATATTTCAGCTATACGCCAACCGAGGATCAGCTGGAGCAGGCGAAGTCATGGTATGCCCAGATGATGGATTCGGCGGAAAAAGGCAAAGCCTTTGATCAGGCGATCATGCCGGTGCAAATGTTGTCTCAGATTCCGTACTTCCAGCGTGAAGAGCGCCGTGCATTGCTGCCCTCTATCAGTCTGAAAGAGGTAATGGCCTATCGCGATGCGCTGAAAGCCAATGCCCGTCCGGAGTTCCTGGTGGTCGGAAATATGACGGAAGAGCAGACGAAAACGCTGGCGAAAAATGTCCGTGACCAGCTGGATGCTCATGGTAACGAATGGTGTCGTAATCAGGATGTGCTGGTCGAAAAACAGCAGAACGTGATTTTCGATAAAGAGAGCAACACCTCTGACTCTGCGCTGGCGGCCGTTTTTGTCCCTACCGGATACGACGAGTTTGCCAGTTCGGCAAACAGCGCGGTGCTGGGACAGATCATTCAGCCATGGTTCTATAACCAGCTGCGTACTGAAGAACAGCTGGGTTATGCGGTCTTTGCCTTCTCGATGAACGTCGGGCGCCAGTGGGGGCTCGGCTTCCTGCTGCAAAGTAGCGATAAGCAGCCTGCCTATCTGTGGCAACGCTATCAGGCATTCTTCCCGCAGGCAGAGGCGAAGCTTCGCGCCATGAAGCCGGAAGAGTTTGCCCAAATCCAGCAAGCAGTGATTGCGCAGATCAACCAGGCGCCACAAACCCTGGGCGAAGAGGCCTCAAAAATCAGCAAAGATTTCGATCGGGGTAATATGCGCTTCGATTCGCGTGATAAAGTAGTGGCCGAAATTAAGCAGCTCACGCCGCAAAAAGTGGCCGACTTCTTCCACCAGGCGGTGGTTGATCCTAAAGGGATGGCCATCCTCTCCCAGGTGTCAGGTAGCCAGAACGGGAAGGTCGAATACCTCCACCCGGACGGCTGGAAAGTCTGGAAAAGCGTAAGTGAGCTGCAGCAATCACTGCCATGGAGCAAGAAAGAATGACCGATACCGCTGAGTCTCTTAATCCCCTTCGTTTAGCACTCCAGGGCGAAAGGTTGATTGAAGCCTCAGCGGGAACCGGAAAGACCTTCACCATCGCCGCCCTGTACCTGCGACTACTGCTCGGCCTGGGCGGCAGTTCTGCCTTTAGCCGCCCCCTGAGCGTTGAAGAGTTGTTGGTGGTGACTTTCACCGAGGCCGCAACGGAAGAGTTGCGTGGCCGTATCCGCGCCAACATCCACGAATTACGCATCGCCTGCCTGCGAAACGCCACCGATAACCCGCTCTATGCCAGCCTGCTCGAAGAGATTGGCGATACCGAACAGGCGGCGCAATGGTTGCTGCTGGCAGAGCGGCAGATGGACGAAGCGGCGGTCTTTACTATCCACGGTTTTTGTCAGCGGATGCTCAGCCTCAATGCCTTTGAATCGGGCATGCTGTTTGAACAACAGCTGATCGAAGATGAATCTGAGCTGCGCTACCAGGCCTGCGCTGATTTCTGGCGTCGCCATTGTTACCCCTTGCCACGCGATATCGCCCAGGCTGTTCACGACCTGTGGAAAGGGCCGGAAGCGCTCCTGCGTTCCATCGATCGTTATCTGCAGGGGGAAGCCCCGGTGATTAAATCCCCGCCGCCAGCAGATGAAACCCTGGCCTCTCGCCATGAAAAGATCATCGCGACGATCGACGCGATGAAAGAGCAGTGGCGCAGTGGGGTCGGTGAGATTGATGCCATTATCGAAAATTCGGGCATCGACAGGCGCAAGCTTAACCGGGGTAATCAGGCGAAATACATTGAGAGAATTAACGCCTGGGCTGAAGAAGAGACCTGTAGCTATCAGTTGCCTGACGCGCTGGAAAAATTCTCTCAGACATCCCTGACCGAACGCACCAAAGCAGGCGGCCAGGTACCGGAACATCCGCTGTTCACCGCCATTGATGCGATACTGGCTGAGTCGCTTACCCTGAACGATTTAATGATTACCCGTGCGCTGGTGGAGATCCGCGAAGCCGTAGCGCGCGAAAAACGCCGTCGGGGCGAGCTCGGCTTTGACGACATGTTGAGTCGACTTGATGCTGCGCTTAACAGTGAAAACGGCGAAGCGCTGGCGGCCGCGATTCGTAAACGATTCCCGGTGGCGATGATCGATGAATTCCAGGATACCGACCCGCAACAGTACCGTATCTTTCGCCGCATCTGGCGCCAGCAAGCGGAGACGGCGCTGCTGCTGATCGGTGACCCTAAGCAGGCGATCTACGCATTTCGCGGCGCCGACATCTTCACCTACATGAAAGCACGTGGCGAAGTGGCGGCGCACTATACGCTGGATACTAACTGGCGTTCCGCGCCTGGCATGGTCGAGAGCGTAAACAGGCTCTTCTCGCAGATGGACGATGCCTTCATGTTCCGCGACATTCCTTTCAAACCGGTCAAATGGGCTGAAAGAAATGCCGGGTTACGTTTCGAATACCAGGGTGAAGCACAGCCGGCGATGCGTTTCTGGCTGATGGAAGGAGAGGGCTGCGGCGTAGGAGACTACCAGGCCTTTATGGCCCAGCACTGCGCGGCACAAATCCGCGACTGGCTGAGCGCCGGGCTGCGCAATGAAGCCGTGCTGCATACAGGCAAAGATTCCCGACCGGTGCAGGCATCGGATATCACGGTGCTGGTGCGCAGTCGCCAGGAGGCCGCGCTGGTGCGCGACGCGCTAACCTTGCTCAGCATCCCTTCGGTCTATCTCTCCAACCGCGACAGCGTGTTCGAAACGCTGGAGGCGCAGGAGATGCTCTGGCTGCTGCAGGCGGTGCTGGCGCCGGAGCGCGAAAACGTGCTGCGCAGTGCGCTCGCCAGCTCCATGCTGGGGCTGAACGCGCAGGATATCGATACGCTGAATAATAATGAAACCCACTGGGATGCAGCGGTAGAAGAGTTCACCCGCTATCGCGACCGCTGGCAAAAGCGGGGCGTGATGGCAATGCTGCGCGATGTCATGACGCAGCGACAGATTGCCGAGAATATGTTGGCGACTCCCGGCGGCGAGCGGCGTTTAACGGATATCCTGCATATTAGCGAGCTGTTACAGGAAGCGGGTTCGCAGCTGGAAAGCGAGCACGCGCTGGTACGCTGGCTGGCGCAGCATATTGCCGAGCCAAACAGCAATGCTTCCAGCCAGCAGATGCGCCTGGAAAGCGACAAACACCTCGTCCAGATCGTGACTATCCACAAATCCAAAGGCCTGGAGTACCCGCTGGTCTGGCTGCCCTTTATTGCTAACTATCGGGTGCAGGATCAGGCCTTCTACCACGATCGCAAAACCTTCGAAGCGGTGCTGGATCTCAGCAAGGCCGATGCCAGTATTGAGCTTGCCGAGGCGGAGCGACTGGCAGAAGATCTACGCCTGCTGTACGTAGCGCTCACCCGTTCCGTATGGCACTGCAGCCTGGGGGTGGCCCCTCTATCACGCCGTCGTGGCGATAAATCCGGCGAGAGCGATTTCCACCTCAGCGCGCTGGGACGACTGGTGCAGAAAGGCGAAGCGAAAGACGCCGTCGGGCTGCGCCAGTGTCTGGAGGCGCTCTGCAATGAACATATCTCGCTGCACACGGCCGGCGTGGCAGACAGCGACCGCTGGCAAATGCCTGAATCGTTATCTCCTGAGCTGCAGGCGCGACAGATCGCCCGCGCGCTGGCGGATGACTGGCGGGTCACCAGCTACTCCGGTTTGCAGCAGCACGGCCAGGCGCTGGCACAGGATCTGATGCCGCGGCTGGATGTCGATGCCGCAGGCGTTGGAGAAGTCGCGCAGGAGCCGGAGCTGACGCCGCACCAGTTTCCACGTGGTGCGTCCCCTGGGACCTTTCTGCACAGCCTGTTTGAAACACTCGACTTTACCCAGCCGGTATCAGAAACCTGGGTAGCGGATGTGCTGCAAAAAGGGGGGTACGACGTACGCTGGCAACCGGTGCTGACGGCCTGGATTACCCGTATTTTACAGGCGCCGCTGAACGATGAAGGCATCTCTCTGAGTCAGTTAACGGCGAAAGAGAAACAGGTTGAGATGGAGTTTTATCTGCCTATTTCTGGCCCGCTTACCGCTACGGCGCTGGACGCGCTAATTCGTCGATATGATCCCCTGTCGCAGGGCTGCCCACCTCTCGACTTTCGTCAGGTGCGCGGCATGCTGAAAGGCTTTATCGACCTGGTATTTCGCCATAACGGCCGTTATTACCTGCTGGATTACAAATCTAACTGGCTGGGCGAGAACCGTGACGCTTACACCCAGGAGGCGATGGCGCGGGCGATGCAGACGCATCGCTATGATCTGCAGTACCAGCTCTATACCCTGGCGTTACACCGCTATTTGCGCCATCGCATCGCGGATTACACTTATCAGCGCCATTTTGGCGGCGTGATTTATCTGTTTTTACGTGGCGTCGACGGCAGTGCGCCGGGATCGGGAATTTTCTGCACGCGTCCTGACGAAGCCCTGATTAACCAGATGGATAGCCTGTTTGCTGGCACCACAGAGGAGGTAGCGCAATGACGATGCAGGAGTGCTTACTTGAGGCGGTTGAGCAGCGTCTGTTGCGTCGTCTGGATGTGCAATTTGCCATGATGGTGGCAGATAACGACCACCCGACGTTGATGCTGGCTGCCGCTTTACTCAGTTATGATGCCGGGGAAGGGCATGTCTGCCTGCCATTATCGCGCCTGAAGCCCGACGCGAAAACGCCAGCCCCGCTGCTGGCCTGCTTCAATCTGTTGGGGGACGATCCCGACTGGCGGGGAGCGTTAATGGACTCTCCGGCGGTGAGCGATGGCGCGAAACCTACTCCGCTGATCCTGGTTGACGATCGGCTCTATCTGAACCGGATGTGGCGCTACGAGCAGGCAGTGGCGCGTTTCTTTACGGAAGCGAACCAGCCTTTAACGCACAATGAAGCAGAGATGCAGAAGACGCTCAACGATCTGTTTAGCGTCGAGGGCGACGTGAACTGGCAAAAAGTGGCCGCGGCAGTCGCATTGACACGCCGAATCTCGGTCATTTCCGGCGGGCCGGGTACCGGTAAAACCACCACCGTGGCGCGCCTGCTGGCCGCGCTGATTCAGATGGCCGGCAAGACAAAATGCCGTATCCGCCTGGCCGCACCGACGGGCAAAGCGGCGGCACGCCTGACGGAGTCATTGGGGGGCGCAGTGCAAAAACTGCCCCTGACAGAGGCGCAGCGCAAGCTCTTCCCGAGCGAGGCCAGCACGCTGCATCGCCTGCTGGGGGCGCAGCCGGGTAGCCAGAATCTGCGTTACCACGTAGGTAATCCACTGCATCTGGATGTGCTTGTGGTAGACGAAGCGTCCATGATTGACCTGACGATGATGTCGCGCCTGATCGATGCGCTGCCTGCGCATGCGCGCGTGATCTTCTTAGGGGATCGCGATCAGCTGGCTTCGGTAGAGGCCGGCGCGGTGCTGGGGGATATCTGCACCTGGGCCAGCGCGGGTTTCACGGCCCAGCGCGCGCAGGAGCTTGCTGGCCTGACGGGGTACGCGCTCGAAGGTAATGCCAGCCAGGTGGCAGGGGCGCTGCGCGACAGCCTGTGCCTGCTGCAAAAGAGCTATCGATTTGGTAGCGACTCCGGCATTGGTCAGCTGGCGGCGGCAGTCAATCGCGGCGATCGCCAGGCCTTAAGTACCGTCTTTGATGGTCGTTTCAGCGATATTGAGAAAAAGGCGCTACAAAGCGGTGAAGAGTATCTGAGTATGCTCGACGATGCTCTGGTAGGCTATCAGCGCTTCCTGCAGGCCGTTCAGCAGCAAGCCTCCCCGGAGGCAGTCATTGCCGCCTTTGGCGAGTTCCAGCTGCTGTGTGCGCTGCGAGAAGGGCCCTTCGGTGTGGCAGGGTTGAACGAGAAGCTGGAGCAGGTACTGGCGCAAAAACGCAAGATTACCCGTCAGCCCCTCTCCCGTTGGTATGAGGGCCGCCCGGTTATGATCTCGCGCAACGACAGCGCGCTCGGGTTATTTAACGGGGATATCGGGATTGCCCTGGATCGCGGGCAGGGGTTACGTGTCTGGTTCCAGATGCCGGATGGCCGCGTGAAATCGGTTCAGCCAAGCCGTTTACCGGAAAATGAAACCGCATGGGCCATGACGGTGCATAAATCCCAGGGGTCGGAGTTCGATCATGCGGCGCTGATCCTGCCGGTACAGATGTCGCCCGTCGTCACCCGTGAGCTGGTCTATACCGCCATTACCCGTGCGCGTCGCCGCTTATCCTTGTATGCGGATGAGAGTGTCCTGACGCAGGCTGTCACCACGCGAACCGAGCGGCGTAGCGGCCTGAACACCCTTTTTGAAGCGCTGTAACTGCCCCTCACGCCGGGGAGGGATCAGGTGAGATCGGCCATCAGCACTTTGGAACGGCGCTGATAGTTATACATCTCTTTTTTGCTCTCAGGCAGAGAGTCAATATCCACCGGCGTGAAGCCACGCTCCTGGAACCAGTGAATGCTGCGGGTAGTGAGGACGAAGAGTTTATTCAGCCCAATTTGCCGCGCCTGGGCGGCAACACGCTCCAGCAACACTTCACCGCGTGACGAACTGCGGTAATCCGGGTGCACGGCCACACAGGCCATCTCACCGATCTTCTCTTCCGGGAAGGGGTAGAGAGCCGCACAGGCGATAGTCAGGTTGTCGCGCTGAATAATGGTGAACTTGTCGATCTCCATCTCCAGCTGTTCGCGGGAACGACGCACCAGAATCCCCTGCTGCTCCAGCGGGCGGATCAGCTCCAGAATTCCGCCGATGTCGTTGATGGTGGCGCGACGTATCTGCTCGGCGCTCTCCATGACGATCTGCGTACCAATGCCGTCGCGCGAGAAGAGCTCCTGCAACAGCGCGCCATCTTCCTGATAGCTAATCAAATGGCTGCGACGCACCCCGCTGCGGCAGGCTTTTACCGCCCCCCGCAAGAAGCGCACGGTGCCAGAGTGGTAATCGCCCTGGGCTTCGAGAGACTCTACGCGGGCCTGCGCTTCGTTAGGGAACAGCTCAGAGACAATATCCCCCAGCTCGTTGGTCACGCCCTGCGATGAACAGAAACCAATCATCTTCTCGGCTTTCAGCTTGATAGCCAGTTGCGTGGCAATCTCTTCCGAGGTGAGGTTGAAGCTTTCGCCGGTGACGGAGACGGCGACCGGCCCCGTCAGTACGATGGCGCCGCCGTCCAGCTGACGATGGATCGCCTCTTCGTCGATACGCCGTATACGGCCGCTATGGCAGTAATCCACCCCGTCATCTACGCCGAGCGGCTGGGCGATAATAAAATTGCCGCTCACCACGTTGATATGTGCCCCCTGCAGAGGGGTATTGTTCAGGCTCATTGAGAGACGTGCGGTGATATCCAGCTGCAGCAGGCCCGCCGCCTGCTTAACCAGTTCCAGCGTTTTGGCATCGGTAACACGAGTGTGTTTATGGTAGATAGGTTCGTGGTGATGAGAGGCCAGATTGGCGTCGATCTGCGGCCGGGCGCCATACACCACAACCAGGCGAATACCCAGACTGTGCAGCAGGCCGATGTCGTTGACGATACTGGAAAAGTTTTCGTGTTCAATGGCTTCGCCGCCGAGCAGCACGACAAAGGTTTTCCCACGATGGGTGTTGATATAGGGAACAGAATGGCGGAATCCCTGGACCAGTTCGATTCTACGCTCCTTCACCACGGCACAACCCTCAATGAATTTTTATTCGTAATTAATGTATTTTTATTCGATCGTGGCCGTGAGCGCAAGCCTAAATTTTGGCTGATACGAAGAAATAGCTATATAAGCAAGGCATTAACTAAGGATTGTTTACCCTTTAATAGATGACAGTTTATGCGTCATTCGTTAAAGTTTTCGGTCAATTTGGACGTTTTGTGTATAAATACGATTTCTTTGCTCGGGAGAAGCATGTCGGGATCCAAGTCAGCTTTAAGCCGCCGCCGTCTGTTACAAGGGGCCGGGGCCATGTGGTTACTCAGTGTGAGTCAGGTTGGGCTTGCTGCTGTCACGCAGGTCGTGGCTGTACGCGTCTGGCCATCCTCAACCTATACCCGCGTCACGGTAGAATCGAACCGGGTGATGAAATATAAGCAGTTTGCCCTGAGCAACCCTGAGCGCGTTGTAGTGGATCTTGAAGGTGTCAATCTTAACTCCGTCCTGAAGGGGATGAGCGCGCAGATCCGCGGCGATGATCCTTACATCAAGTCTGCGCGGGTAGGGCAGTTTGATCCGCATACCGTGCGCATGGTGTTTGAACTGAAACAAAACGTGAAGCCGCAGCTGTTTGCGCTGGCGCCGGTCGCGGGTTTCAAAGAGCGTATGGTGATGGATCTTTATCCGGCCAATGCCACAGACATTCAGGATCCGCTGCTGGCCCTGCTGGAAGATTACAACAAAGGCGATCTTGACCGGCAGGTTCCTCCGGCCCAGAGTGGCCCGCAGCCGGGAAAAGCCGGGCGCGATCGCCCGATAGTCATCATGCTCGATCCGGGGCATGGTGGAGAAGACTCCGGCGCGGTAGGCAAATACCATACGCGCGAAAAAGATGTGGTACTGCAGATCGCCCGTCGCCTGAAGGCATTGATCGATCGGGAAGGCAATATGCGCGCCTATATGACGCGTAACGAAGATGTCTTTATCCCGCTGAAGGTGCGCGTGGCCAAAGCGCAGAAGCAGCGTGCGGATCTCTTTGTTTCGATTCATGCGGATGCCTTTACCAGCCGTCAGCCGAGCGGGTCCTCCGTCTTTGCGCTCTCAACAAAAGGGGCCACCAGTACCGCAGCACGCTATCTCGCCGATACGCAGAACGCCTCGGATTTGATTGGCGGCGTGAGCAAAAGCGGCGACCGCTACGTCGACCACACGATGTTTGATATGGTGCAATCGCTCACTATCACCGACAGCCTTAAATTTGGTAAAGCGGTGCTGGGTAAACTTGGCGGCATCAACAAACTGCATAAGAACAGCGTTGAACAGGCCGGCTTTGCCGTGCTGAAAGCACCGGATATTCCGTCGATTCTGGTTGAGACGGCCTTTATCAGTAACGTGCAAGAGGAGCGTAAGCTTAAAACCGCTAAATTCCAGCAGGAAGTGGCCGAGTCGATTCTGGCCGGGATTAAAGCTTACTTTTCTGATGGCGCGACGCTGGCCAGAAGAGGGTAGTGGAGGCACGCCGGGTTCACGCCCGGCTAATTCACAAATCGCAGATACAAAAAAACACCCAGATGGGTGTTTAATGTTTTCGAAGTATTGGTTGCGGGGGCCGGAT
>NZ_DDPB01000004.1:148143-233061 GCF_002341985.1 Leclercia sp. UBA2479
AGGCTGCTCCACCCCGCGTCACCGTACTGCTTCTATTTTTATTAAATTTTGATTGGTTGCGGGGGCCGGATTTGAACCGACGACCTTCGGGTTATGAGCCCGACGAGCTACCAGGCTGCTCCACCCCGCGTCACCGTACTACTTGTACTTCATCAAATTTTAATTGGTTGCGGGGGCCGGATTTGAACCGACGACCTTCGGGTTATGAGCCCGACGAGCTACCAGGCTGCTCCACCCCGCGTCCGTGGATGCGCACTATACTCTGCTGACTCATTGTTGCAACCCTTTTTAAGTAAAAATACCCTAATAGTATGTAAATTGAACGAATTAGATACAATAAGGCGATTTTTTGCGCAAAATTTGCCCTTGGGCATGTAATCGCATTTCAATCACTGTAGCGGTTTGTTATCTTCATTTCGCAGAAACGGGCAACTAAAAGACGAGATATAATGAAAGGACGTTGGGCGAAGTATCTGATGACGGGCGCAATGGTAGCGATTCTTGCGGCCTGCTCCTCCAAACCGACCGATCGCGGTCAGCAATATAAAGACGGGAAATTTACCCAGCCTTTCTCCTTAGTGAACCAGCCCGATGCCGTCGGGGCGCCAATAAATGGTGGTGACTTTGCTGAGCAGGTAAGCCAGATCCGTACCGCCTCTCCGCGCCTGTATGGCTCACAGAATGCCGTTTATAACGCGATTCAGGAGTGGTTACGCGCCGGGGGAGATACCCGCATGCTGCGTCAGTACGGTATTGATGCCTGGCAGATGGAAGGGGCCGATAACTATGGCAACGTCCAGTTTACCGGCTACTACACGCCGGTAGTGCAAGCGCGTCATACCCGCCAGGGTGAGTTCCAGTATCCTATCTACCGTATGCCACCGAAGCGTGGCCGCCTGCCGTCCCGCGCCGAGATCTATGCGGGGGCGCTGAGTGACAACTATATCCTCGCCTACAGCAACTCGCTGATGGATAACTTCATTATGGATGTGCAGGGCAGTGGCTATATCGATTTCGGTGATGGCAGCCCGCTTAACTTCTTTAGCTATTCAGGTAAAAACGGCCATGCCTATCGCAGCATCGGCAAGGTCCTGATCGACCGCGGTGAAGTCAAACGCGAAGATATGTCGATGCAGGCTATCCGTGAGTGGGGCGAGAAGCACAGCGAAAGCGAAGTCCGTGAACTGCTGGAGCAGAACCCTTCCTTCGTCTTCTTTAAACCGCAAAACTTTGCGCCAGTGAAAGGGGCAAGCGCGGTGCCGCTGATTGGCCGCGCGTCCGTCGCCTCTGACCGTACGGTGATCCCGCCAGGCACCACGCTGTTAGCAGAGGTACCGACGCTGGATAATAACGGTAAGTTCTCCGGTCAGTACGAACTGCGCCTGATGGTCGCTCTGGACGTAGGTGGCGCCATTAAGGGTCAGCACTTCGATATCTATCAGGGGATTGGCCCGGATGCGGGTCACCGCGCGGGCTGGTATAACCACTATGGCCGCGTCTGGGTGCTGAAAACGGCGCCGGGCGCGGGTGGCAGCGTATTTAGCGGCTAAATGTGGTACATTAACGTCATGCTTTCTGCTCTCTGACGGGGGCCGGGGTGAGGGATAACTCTCACCCCTTTTTACATCTGAGGTCATATGTCTGTGGTAATCAGCGACGCCTGGCGCCAGCGTTTTGGCGGCACCGCGCGTCTTTACGGTGAAAATGCCCTGCAACTCTTTGCCGGGGCGCATGTTTGCGTAGTCGGGATTGGCGGCGTCGGCTCCTGGGCGGCAGAAGCGCTGGCGCGAACCGGTATCGGTGCCATTACGCTTATTGATATGGATGATGTCTGCGTCACCAATACCAACCGGCAGATCCATGCCCTGCGCGACAGCGTGGGCCTGGCCAAATCTGAAGTCATGGCGGATCGTATTCGCCAGATCAACCCTGAGTGCCAGGTAACGGTGATCGATGATTTCGTGACGGCGGATAACGTGGCGCAGTATATGAGTGCCGGTTATAGCTATGTGATCGATGCTATTGATAGCGTGCGCCCGAAAGCGGCGCTGATTGCTTACTGCCGTCGGTATAAGGTGCCGCTGGTTACCACGGGGGGAGCTGGCGGGCAAATTGATCCGACCCAAATTCAGGTGAGCGATCTGGCAAAAACCATTCAGGATCCGCTGGCGGCAAAATTACGCGAGCGGCTGAAAAGCGATTTCAACGTAGTCAAAAACAGCAAAGGTAAACTGGGGGTGGACTGCGTCTTCTCGACGGAAGCGCTGGTTTATCCGCAGGCCGATGGCACCGTCTGCGCAATGAAGAGCACGGCAGAAGGGCCAAAACGGATGGATTGTGCCTCCGGCTTTGGTGCGGCCACCATGGTGACCGCCTCCTTTGGCTTTGTGGCGGTCTCTCACGCCCTGAAGAAAATGATGGCGAAGGCGAACCGTCAGGCCTGACGCGCTGCCTCCAGCACCGCTTCACTCAGCGCATTCAGCCCCTGGCTGCGGGATGCGCTGAGCTGGGCGCGTAACCCCAGCTCATCGAACAGCGTGAGCGGGTCGCGGGCCAGCAGCTGCGCTGCGCTTTTACCTTCGACAGCCGTGAGCAGCACGGCCAGCAGTCCCCGCACAATACGCCCTTCACTGTCGCCCATAAAATGCAGCTTATCACCTACCCGGGTGACACCCAGCCAGACGCGGTTTTCACAACCGGGGATCTCTCTGGCCTGTGCTTTGAGTTCATCGGAAAGCGCTGGCAGCTGTTTGCCAAGCAGGATGAGCTGGCGATATTTATCTTCCCACTGATTAAGTGGAGCGAAGGTCTCTTTTAACGTCTCTTCTGTGATGACGGTGCCGAACGGGTGTCCGGCCAGGGTAGGGCTTGTCATTAATCCACCAGTAGTGCAAGTGCGCGATCCACGGCGGCGACCAGCGCCTCGACATCGCTTTGGGTATTGTAAGGGGCAAAGGACGCGCGCAGGGTGCCGCTTACGCCCAGGGCTGTCAGCAGCGGCTGGGCGCAGTGCTGCCCGGCACGCAGGGCGATACCTGACTGGGCAAGCAACGTAACCATATCGCTATGATGAACGCCTGCAAAATCAAAGGCCAGCAGGCTGGAGTCCTGAACACGAAACGAACGGAAGCCCGGACGCGTTTTCAATGCCTCTTCAGCCAGCGTCGCCAGCCCACGGCTCCAGCTTTCGGCCTGCGCCACGTCAATGTCTGCAAGCCACTCCAGGGCGGCGCTCAGGCCTATCACCCCCGCGACGTTCGGCGTACCGGCCTCCAGGCGATAAGGGACCGGCTGTGTTTTGAATCCGTCAAAACTGACTTCAGTAATCATTTTTCCACCGCCCAGCCAGGGCGACATCTGCTCCAGTAATTCAGCCTTTCCGTAAAGGACGCCGATGCCGGTAGGACCATACAGCTTGTGGCCTGAGAAAGCGTAGAAATCAATATCCAGCGCCTGTACATCCGCCGGGAAGTGCACCACTCCCTGAGCGCCGTCCACCATCACCACCATATTATGAGCGTGAGCCAGGGTTATCGCCTGGGCGAGATCGGGGCAGCCCCCCGTGACGTTCGACATCTGCCCGAGAGCGAGGATCCGGCTTTGTGGGGTAATCAACGCCTCCAGACGCGCAACATCGGGCAACAGGTCGGCGCCCAGCGGCAGTTTCACGACTTTGGCGCCGGTCTGCTCTGCCACTATCAACCACGGGACAAGATTGGCGTGATGCTCAGCTTCACTGACAATGATCTCGTCACCCGGCTGCAGACGCGGGCGAGCAAAGCTCTGGGCCACCATATTTATCGCTTCGGTGGTGCCGCGGGTCCAGACAATGTTTTTGCCGCTTTCGGCATGGATCAGGCGCGCCACCTGTTCGCGAGCCGCTTCATAGCGCGCGGTCAGGCGCTGGGCTTCGGCAAACTGGCTACGATGCACATTGCCCGCGCTCAGGCTGTAAAACTGGTTAGTGGCTTCGATGACCGCCGTTGGCTTAAGGGCGGTAGCGGCGCTATCAAGGTAGACGCCGGCATCAGCCAGCGCCGGAAACTGGGCGCGAAAGTGGGCAGGACTGAAAGCGTTCATGGGACTCCTCATGGTCATCGCTAGATCGTCGCGCAAAATTCCCGGCAGAGCAAGGAGGTTGATCTCTATCGGAATTGTCTGTTTATCCTGGCATCCTGCGTGAAGCACGTTATGCTGAATAGTGTTAGGTGAGTGTCTGAGCCTGTCATAAAACGAGCTATGAATAGCATTAATTGCTGAAGGAGAAGAATTATGAAAAAGACTGCCGCGATCATCTCTGCCTGTATGTTTACTTTTGCCCTGAGCGCCTGTTCTGGTAACAACTATGTGATGCATACCAACGATGGTCGTTCCATCGTGTCTGAAGGGAAGCCGCAGACCGATAACGATACCGGTATGATTTCCTATAAGGATGCCAACGGGAATAAGCAGCAGATCAACCGCTCTGATGTAAAAGAGATGGTAGAGCTGAACAAGTAAGGGAATAGCAGATAAAAAAAAGCACCGCAATTAGGCGGTGCTACATTAATCACTATGGACAGACAGGGTAAATGTACAGGAAGTGAAAAATTGGTAGCGTTGCTACCGTGGTCTGAATCGCAGACCAATTGCAAACACAACAACACAACATCACAACCGTAAGCCAAAAGCCCCTCAGAACACGCATTCCGAAAAAGCTCTTCGTTCCGGCTCAGGAAGTGCCGCCACTATAGGTATTTGCTGGTAGTTCCTCAACGGACAAATTATAATGGCTCAGATAAAAAAAACTAATAGGTTAACTATTGTTTCCTGTTTGTTAAAAGCCTTTAACATCTAAGCCATAAAGCCATGTCAAAGCGATTACCACCACTGAACGCATTACGTGTTTTTGATGCTGCTGCCCGCCATTTGAGTTTCACTCGCGCGGCAGATGAGCTATTTGTGACGCAGGCCGCAGTAAGTCATCAAATCAAGTCTCTTGAGGACTTTCTGGGGCTTAAGCTGTTCCGTCGACGCAACCGTTCTCTCTTATTAACGGAAGAGGGACAGAGCTATTTTCAGGATATCAAAGAGATTTTTTCACAGCTGACGGAGGCGACCCGCAAACTGCAAGCGCGCAGTGCAAAAGGGGCCCTGACGGTCAGTTTATTGCCCAGTTTTGCCATCCAGTGGCTGGTGCCGAGGCTCACAAGCTTTAACTCAGCTTATCCGGGAATCGACGTTCGAATCCAGGCGGTGGACCGCCAGGAAGATAAGCTCGCGGATGATGTCGACGTGGCGATTTTTTATGGTCGCGGTAACTGGCCGGGCTTGCGTGTCGAAAAATTATACGCAGAATATCTGCTGCCGGTCTGCTCACCGCTATTATTAACGGGTGAAAAGGCGCTGAAAACACCTGCCGACCTGGCGAAACATACCCTTTTGCATGATGCTTCTCGCCGCGACTGGCAAACTTATACCCGTCAGTTGGGTCTGAACCATATCAATGTGCAGCAGGGGCCCATCTTCAGCCACAGCGCGATGGTGTTACAGGCTGCTATTCACGGGCAGGGCGTGGCGTTGGCGAACAACGTGATGGCGCAGTCCGAAATTGAGGCAGGCCGCCTGGTCTGTCCATTTAATGATGTTCTGGTCAGTAAAAATGCGTTTTATCTGGTTTGTCATGACAGTCAGGCAGAACTGGGTAAAATAGCCGCCTTCCGGCAATGGATACTGGCGAAAGCGGCCAGTGAGCAAGAGAAATTCCGCTTTCGTTATGAGCAATAAATGATTTCGCGTGCCTGCACGCATGACTTTGGGACAGGAACATGACCAGCCGTTTCATGCTAATTTTCGCCGCAATAAGTGGCTTTATTTTCGTTGCGCTGGGCGCCTTCGGTGCGCATGTATTAAGTAAATCGTTGGGTGCTGTCGAGATGGGCTGGCTCCAGACCGGCCTTGAATATCAGGCGTTTCATACCCTGGCGATATTCGGTTTAGCGGTTGCCATGCAGCGCCGCATTAGCATCTGGTTCTACTGGAGCAGCGTTTTCCTCGCGCTCGGTACCGTATTGTTCAGCGGCAGCCTTTACTGCCTGGCGCTGTCACATTTACGCCTCTGGGCGTTTGTTACCCCTGTCGGCGGCGTCTGCTTCCTGGTGGGGTGGTTTTTAATGTTGATTGGTTCTATCCGTCTGAAACGCAAGGGCGTTGTTCATGAATAAAGTTGTTTTATATTGTCGCCCGGGCTTTGAGAAAGAGTGCGCTGCGGAAATCACCGATAAAGCCGCTAAGCGCGAGGTATTTGGTTTTGCCCGCGTCAAAGAGGACTCGGGTTATGTGGTATTCGAGTGCTATCAGCCGGATGACGCAGAAAAACTGGTGCGCGAGCTGCCGTTTAGCTCCCTGATTTTTGCCCGCCAGATGTTTGTGGCAGGCGAGCTGCTCAAAGATCTCCCGCCTGAAGATCGTATTACGCCTATCGTCGGTATGCTGCAGGGTGTCGTTGAGAAGGGGGGCGATCTGCGCGTTGAAGTCGCCGATACCAACGAAAGCAAAGAGTTGATGAAGTTCTGCCGCAAATTCACCGTACCGCTGCGTGCAGCTCTGCGTGAAGCAGGCGTACTGACCAACTACGAGACGCCAAAACGTCCTGTTGTGCATATCTTTTTCATTGCCCCGGGCTGCTGCTACGCAGGCTACTCGCTGACCACCAATAACTCACCGTTCTATATGGGGATCCCGCGCCTGAAGTTCCCGTCTGACGCGCCGAGCCGCTCCACGTTGAAGCTGGAAGAGGCGTTTCATGTCTTTATTCCGGCTGATGAGTGGGACGAACGCCTGGCTAATGGCATGCACGCGGTGGATCTGGGGGCTTGCCCTGGTGGCTGGACCTATCAGCTGGTGAAGCGCAACATGTGGGTTGCCTCCGTTGATAACGGCCCGATGGCGCAGAGCCTGATGGATACCGGGCAGGTGACCTGGCTGCGTGAAGATGGCTTCCGCTATCGCCCGACCCGCAATAACATCACCTGGATGGTATGCGATATGGTGGAAAAACCGGCGAAAGTGGCTGCGCTGATGGCCTCCTGGCTGGTAAATGGCTGGTGTCGTGAAACCATTTTCAACCTCAAGCTGCCAATGAAGAAGCGCTACGAAGAGGTGTCGCAGAACCTGGCTTATATTCAGGAGCAGATGGATGCTAACGGTATTAACGTGGTGATCCAGGCGCGTCAGTTGTATCACGATCGCGAAGAGGTGACGGTACATGTTCGTCGCTGGTGGGCTGCGGTCGGTGGACGCCGCGACGAGCGATAGTGCACTGAAATCCCCTCATCCCCAAGGGGCGAGGGGGAAAAGTCTGCGCGGTCTGATTCCCTCTCCCCCGGGCGAGGGCTAGGTTGAAGGGAATTACCGCGTTAACCGCAACTGCTGTAAATTCCCGTCGAGCTGTAAATCCGTCTGTAATCTCGCCACGTCCCGACAGATAAACGCCATCTCTTTATGCTCCACCAGTTTCTTACGCCACTTTTCAGGCACCTCATCCAGCCGGTCATAGATACCTTCCAGAGAGTGAAAGTCGTTCAAGAGCTGGGCTGCGCTTTTCGGCCCGATACCGGCCACGCCGGGCACCTTTGAACTGCTAATGCCTGCCAGCCCCCAGTAGTCGGGGAGTTGCTCAGGGGTCACGCCAAATTCACTGGCGATAAAGGGGGCATCCAGCCAGCGTTTCTGAAAGTAATCACGAATGCGGATGGTGGGGGAGAGCAACTGGCAGTAGCCTTTGTCGGTAGAGACGATAGTGGCCTGGTGTCCGGCGCTGGCTACTTTGACTGCCAGCGTAGCCGCGAGATCGTCGGCTTCGTTGCCCTGGGCCCCCCAGCAGGGAACGCCATGCTGTTCAAATGCCGTACGCAGGGCTGGCATTTCGCTGTGCAGGTCGTCGGGCATAGGAGCGCGTCCGGCTTTGTAGTCGGGCAGACGCTGATGTCGCCAGCCGGTATTGCGTGCTTCGTCGTCAAACACCGCCACCACATGCGTGGGCTCGCTGTGGCGGATTAACTGCTCCAGCGCGTGGACGCAGGTATCCTTACAGGGCGTACCCTGTACCGCATGGATACGGCGAATCAGGTTAAGCGCGTCGACAATAAGCAAATGAACAGCCACAGATAATCTCCTTCCATCTTGTGAATAAAGGGTATCACTGTCGGCAGGATGAAACTACGCGTGGTGGGTGAAACGGGAAAGCGCCTCGCAAAAACGAGGCGCTAAAGGTTAGTCGCAGGCAACGATTTTCATCGCCAGGCCGCCGCGGGAGGTTTCGCGGTATTTGGCGTTCATGTCTTTACCGGTCTCGAACATGGTTTCGATAACCTTATCGAGGCAGACGCGCGGCTCGCTGGTGCGGCGCAGGGCCATACGCGCAGCGTTAACCGCTTTTACCGAGGCAATCGCGTTACGCTCAATGCAGGGGACTTGTACCTGTCCGGCAACCGGGTCGCAGGTAAGGCCAAGGTTGTGTTCCATACCGATTTCCGCCGCAATACAGACTTGCGCCGGGCTACCGCCGAGCAACTCAGCCAGACCTGCTGCAGCCATCGAGCAGGCCACACCAACCTCACCCTGACAGCCCACTTCGGCGCCGGAGATAGACGCATTCATCTTATAGAGCGAACCAATCGCGCTGGTCACCAGCATATAGCGTGCCAGTGAGTTAGCGTTCACTTCGCGGATGAATTTGTCGTAGTAAGCCAGTACTGCCGGCACGATCCCGCACGCGCCATTGGTCGGTGCCGTTACCACACGTCCACCAGCGGCGTTCTCTTCGTTCACGGCCAGCGCGAACATATTGATCCAGTCCACGACCGCCATCGGGTCTGTGGTGGTCTTATCGGCGCTGACCAGCATGCGGCGCAGCGCGGCGGCACGACGTGGAACGCGCAGCTTACCCGGTAATACGCCTTCGGTCGTAATTCCGCGCTCGATCCCGCCACGCATCACTTCCCAGACGTTCGCAAAGTGCTGTTCCAGCTCTTCTTTGCTGTGCAGCGCCAGCTCGTTTTTCATCATCAGGCCAGAGAGCGACAGACCGCTCTCCTGACAATGGCGTTGCAGATCGGCTGCCGATTTGTACGGGTAAGGCACCGCCACAGTGTCGTTGCTGCTTTGCCCAAAGTGTTCTTCGTCGACGATAAAACCGCCGCCGATAGAGTAATAGGTTTTGCTGTGCAGGACTTTATCGCCAGCCAACGCGGTAATACGCATGCCATTTTCATGCAGCGACAGGTTATCCGCATGGAAATTCATGCAGTGGTCAACCGGGAACTCAACCTCATGTTCGCCGTTCGCCAGCAGCAGACGACCATGGGTATTCACGTCCTGGATAAAGCTCGGGATCGCATCAATATCGACGGTATCCGGCAGGTTACCCGCCAGCCCCATGATAATGGCGATATCCGTATGGTGACCTTTTCCGGTTAAGGAGAGGGAGCCGTAGACATCCACGACTACGCGGGTGGTGTCATGGAGAATGCCGTGTGAAATCAGATCGTCCGTGAATTGTTTACCGGCTTTCATTGGGCCAACAGTATGAGAGCTGGAGGGACCAATACCGATTTTGAAAATATCGAATACGCTAATCATGATGCGTCCGTTGCTTTCAGTCTGAAGAGGAGAGAGTGCGCCGCCCGAGGACGGCGCGAAAGGAATTAAGCGAACAGCGAGTAGAAGATAGCGGAGATGGCAATCAGGCCCATAATCACAACGAATACGTTGCTGATATGGCCGCTGTATTTACGCATCGCAGGCACTTTCTGAATCGCATACATCGGCATCAGGAACAGAATCATCGCGATAACCGGGCCGCCCAGGGTTTCAATCATCCCCAGGATGCTTGGGTTCAGGGTTGCAACTGCCCAGGTGGTCAGCAGCATAAACAGCGCAGTGATTTTGTTCAGCTTGTTGATTTCAATGCTCTTGCCTTTACCGCGCAGAGATTTAATCACCATACCGTTGAAGCCTTCACGTGCGCCCAGGTAGTGGCCCAGGAAGGATTTAGTGATCGCGATAATGGCGATAATTGGCGCCATCCAGGCAATCAGCGGTGCGTTAAAGTGGTTCGCCAGGTAAGAGAGAATAGAGATGTTCTGCTCTTTCGCCGCCGCCAGATCCGCCGGAGAGAGGCTCAGTACGCAGCTGAAGACGAAGAACATAACGGTCAGCACCATCATGATGTGCGCACGTGCCAGAATGCTGGAGCATTTCTTCTCTGCTTTATCGCCGTACTCTTCACGCTTCGCTACTGCGAAGGAGGAGATGATCGGCGAGTGGTTGAAGGAGAAGACCATCACCGGGATTGCCAGCCACAGGGTCAACAGCAGGCCGTTGCCGGTTGCGGAAGCGCTGCTCAGAGACAGGGTTTCCAGCGCTGCACCGTTCCACTGTGGGATCAGGTAGCAAGCCAGCAGCATCAGCGCCGCAACGAACGGGAAGACCAGCACGCTCATCGCTTTCACGATCATCTGCTCGCCGAAACGGACGATAGTCATCATGCCCACGATAAGGATCAGCGACAGAATGGCGCGCGGTGGCGGGGTCATCTGCAGTTGGTGCGTCATGAAGCTTTCAACCGTGTTGGTGATTGCTACGCTGTACACCAACAGAATCGGGTAAATCGCGAAGAAGTAGAGCAGGGTAATCAGTTTACCTGCGCCAACGCCGAAGTGCTCTTCAACCACTTCCGTGATGTCTTCACCCGGGTTTTTACCGGACAGGACGAAACGGGTCAGACCGCGGTGGGCAAAGTAGGTCATCGGGAAAGCGATGATCGCCATGATGATCAGCGGGATCAGACCGCCTACGCCTGCGTTGATTGGAAGGAACAGTACACCAGCGCCGATTGCTGTGCCGTACAGGCCAAGCATCCACATGGTATCCGTTTTGCGCCAGCCGCTTCGGGAATCAATCGAAGCAACGGTGCTGGTTTGAGTAGTTTCCATCTGTATCTCCTGGAGGAAGCGAATTGTCAGGTTTTTTAGTCGAATCCGATAAAAAAGTGCCCAACGGTAATATGAAATTCGTTTAGTGACGGTTTTTATATAATTTTTGCCCGTAACTATTGGCGGGCGGAAAGATACATTTTCGTTATGAATCCTTCAGTGATCTTGATCCCAATTGCAATAATCCACTTTTGAGATGCATATCTTTAGACCATTTATCTGCTAAAAAAACTTCAAAGCGAATTTACGGGCGCGAAGGCTACCATTAACGACATACAGGCTGAAAGCGTTACCAGAGAGATAGGTGGCTTACGCTGTAAAGATGGTGATTTTCAGGATATTCCAGCAAATAACCTTGATTAGTGGTGATATTTTCCGGTTACACATTCCAAGTAAACGTTTGCGCGCGCAGCAGAATGCGAAAAACTATAAGATTGAGGAATGATATGGGTGTGTCTATATGCCTGATGACTATGAACAAGATGATGAGGAGCACAGGGGCGGGAAATTGCCCGGCATGTTAACCGGGCAAAAGCAGATTAGGCGCAGATTTCGTAGCAGGGGATATAGGCAGAGCCCGGTAATTTCATACGATGCTGAGCAACGAAGCCCTGCAGCAGGTCGTCCATACGGCGCATCATTTCAGGATCGCCATGAATTTTATAAGGACCGTACGCCTCGATAGCGCGGATCCCGACCTCTTTCACGTTACCCGCCACGATGCCAGAGAAGGCACGACGCAGATCCGCAGCCAAAACTTCAACGGGCTGATCAGGGTAAAGTTTCAGGTTCGCCATATTTTCATGCGACGGTTCAAACGGGATCTGCAGATCCGGCGCGATACGGATAGACCAGTTAAAGCTGTAGGCATCCCCGGTTTCGCGACGGTTCTCTTTGACCAGCGGCATCGCTTTTTTCATCTGCCGCGCCACTTCCGCCGCGTCATCGATGATGATGAGATAGTGACGACGAGCCGCTTCGCCCAGCGTATGGACAATAAATTCATCCAGCACGCGGAAGTAATCTGCGCTCTCTTTCGGGCCGGTGAGGATCAGCGGCAACACCTGATCCTTGTTCGCCGGGTGCATCAGAATGCCGAGCAAGTACAGCAGCTCTTCTGCGGTACCTACCCCGCCCGGGAAGATGATTATACCGTGCGCAATACGGACAAACGCCTCAAGGCGTTTTTCGATATCCGGCATGATAATCAGTTCGTTAACTAGCGGGTTAGGCGGCTCAGCGGCAATGATCGAGGGTTCGGTCATCCCGATAAAACGCCCCTCTTTGTAGCGCTGCTGGGCATGGCCTACGGCAGCCCCTTTCATTGGCGCTTCCATAGCGCCCGGGCCGCAGCCGGTGCAGATATTCAGTTCACGCAGGCCCAGTTGGGTTCCCACCCGACGGGCATACAAATACTCGGTTTCGTTGATGGAGTGGCCACCCCAGCAGACGACCATACTCGGCGCTTCGCCCACGTGCAGGGCACGGGCGTTACGTAAAATAGAAAAGACCAGGTTGGTAATGTGGGTCGAGCTTTCCAGATCCAGATGCTGGAATCGCCCGGCGTTGCTGATTTGGCCATTAACAAACAGGATGTCACGCAGCACCGCAAAGAGGTTCGCCTGCAGGGAGCGAATAATGCGCCCATCCACAAAGGCATCTTCCGGTGGATTAATCAGTTCCAGCTTCACGCCGCGTTCGCGACGCAGGACGTTAATGTCAAAACTTTCGAAGCGCGAGAGCAGCTCTTTGCTGTTATCGGTCAGGCTTCCGGAGTTCAGAACGGCAAGTGAACAGTTGCGAAACAGTTGATAAAGATCGCTGCTGGCCGTGCTTTTAAGCATGTCCACTTCCAGCTGCGACAACATATCCATAGAGCCAAGCGGGCTAATATGTGTAATCAAGTGAGCTCCTTATGGGACGTTTATCGTCATTCCCTGTTGATTACAATAGCCCTGGCTTATGACCTTTCACAACCTAAAGCGCGGAACAGACCGCGCATTATTGTGAAATTATTTACTTTACTGACGGACCAGGCGGCCGGTGGCCGGCACAAAATCGCTGTTACTGCGCCATGGATTGATATCCAGGCCGCCGCGGCGGGTATAGCGGGCGTACACGCTCAGAGACTCTGGCTGACAGAAGTGCAGAATGTCATTAAAAATCCGCTCTACGCACTGCTCGTGAAATTCGTTGTGATGACGGAAAGAGACGAGGTAGCGCAGCAGTTTTTCACGATCGATTTTGCCACCGCGGTACTGAATCTGTACCGAGCCCCAGTCCGGCTGATGGGTGATCAGACAGTTAGATTTCAGCAGGTGGCTCACCAGGGTCTCTTCCACTACATCGCCGCTGGCAGCATCTTGCAGATAAGCGGTGTCAAATTCGTAGTTGTCGATGTCGATGGCCTGCTCGTCGATACAGGTACCGTGCAGGTGGGCGATGGGCTGACCTTCCAGTTCATGCAGGCGATAGAGCGCCACCGTCACCTTACCCTGGGCGCAGGCGCTTAAATCGCGCTGCAAGGTTTCTTGTACCTCTTCCCTGCTCGTGAATCGCGTCTGATTAAAGCTATTGAGATAGAGCTTAAAGCTTTTGGATTCCACCAGATTCACGCTGGTGTAGTCCAGTTCGACATGGCCCACCGCTACTTGCGGCAGGCCGCGCGCATTGAGCCATGAAAGCTCGTACAGCGTCCAGATATCACCGCCATGGAAGGGGAGAGCATCTGCGCTCAGCCCCAGCGGATCGCGGTTCAGACTACGCGGCACGCCCTGGAGCAGGCTGGCGTCATAGACATCACGATAATCGGTGGTTTTACCCAATGTTAAGCCCGTCAGGGCCTGATTTCCTTCGTAAGACATGTTTCATTGTCGCTTTAACGGTAAACTATAGGGCTGAGTGTATCCTGGCTTAAGTGAAGAGAGAAATCGGTGGAAAAAGAGATCGCAGCTGCCCTGAAGGGCTTTACCACACGTTATTGCGATGCCTGGCATGATCAAAAGGGCACCTGGCCGCAAAGCGAAGAGTACGTAGGGGTTCCCTCTCCGTGCATCATCAGCACCTGCGACGGCGTGGTCATCTGGCAGCCGCAACCTTTCACGGCTGAGCAAAATGTAAAGGGCATTGAACGGGCGATGGACATTGTGGTACAACCAGCCGTTACTGCTTTCTATACCTCACAGTTTGCCGGGGATATGGGCGCCAGATTTGGCAATTGCACGATGATGTTGCTGCAAAGCTGGAGCGAAACCGATTTCCAGCGTGTGCAGGAAAATCTGATCGGCCATCTGGTCACACAGAAACGCCTTAAGCTATCGCCTACGTTTTTTATTGCCACACTGGATAGCGAGCTGGACGTAATTTCCCTGTGCAACCTTTCCGGCGAGGTGATTAGAGAGACGCTCGGCACCCGCCAACGTGAAGTTATCGCAAATAATCTTGCGGATTTCCTCAATCAACTACAGCCCGTCGTGTAATCCGGCATACTACTCGTCTTGTAAGAGATCTCTTACAAAGCTTGTGAGAGATCGCTGGAATCTTCTTAAGATAGTTTTTCAGATAATTCTTTTTATCTTCATATAATCAACCATTTATATGGTAGCACACGCTGCTATTCACTTAGCGCCGCCTTCGTCAGGCTTACAGCATGCCTTGTAAGACGAAGCGGAATGGCGGATTCTATATTCGTTGACAGGAAGTCAACACCAGCAACGAACATCAGGATGATGGCGTTACTAAAGCAGGACACGTCAGGAAGGCGTTACAAGGAAGGCTTCTGGACGAAGCAAAGCGGAACACGCAGGACGCGTAAGGGACACCTCCAGGAAGGAGAACGAGAGCCGGTCAGGATGCCCGGTGGGTCAGGAAGGCCAGGACGTCTCAGGATGGACAATCACGCCAGGACGGTGTGATGCAGGATGCAGCGGTAAACGGATGACCAGGCCTTCGGGTCAGAGGAAAAGTTGTCACGGATGAGCAGGGAGCACGAAAAGTAGCTGGATTGCTGCGAAACGAACCGGGAGCACTGTTTTTACAGTGCTCCCTTTTTTTATTTCTGCGCGGTCTTTGCTATGCTGCGCGCCGTTCAGATTTTCAGTGGAGGTGATATGACCCATCACGAAAGCGTGCGCGCGCAGTTGCACGCACTCGAAGCCCTAATGCAGGCGCAGCAGCTCTGGCAAACAGCGGCGCCAGCGCCAGAGGCGTTTGCCAGTACGCAGCCATTCTGCCTGGACACCCTGGCACCGTTTGAGTGGCTGCAGTGGGTAATGATCCCCCGACTGCACGCACTGCTTGATAGCAGCCATCCGCTGCCGCAAGCTTTTGCCGTTGCACCCTATTACGAAATGGCGCTGGATGCCGCCCACCCCGCACGCGATGCGCTGCTGGCGGAACTCGAGGCGCTCGACGCCCTGTTCGGCGGCAAAGCATGATTGAAATCCTTTATCAGGATGAGTGGCTGGTGGCGGTGAACAAGCCCTCCGGCTGGCTTGTGCACCGCAGCTGGCTCGATCGCGATGAGAAAGTGGTGGTGATGCAAACCGTGCGCGACCAGATTGGGCAGCACGTATTTACTGTCCATCGTCTCGATCGCCCTACCTCTGGTGTCCTGCTCATGGGGCTTTCCAGCGAGGCCGGGCGCCTGTTGTCGCAGCAATTCGAACAGCATCAGATCCAGAAACGTTACCACGCTATTGTGCGCGGCTGGTTAACGGAGACGGCAACCCTCGATTACCCGCTGGTGGAAGAGCTGGATAAAATCGGTGATAAATACGCGCGCGAAGACAAAGACCCGCAGCCTGCGGTGACGCACTATCGCGGCTTTGCCACCACCGAAATGGCTGTGGCTACCAGTAAATTCCCCACTACCCGATACAGTCTGGTGGAGCTGGAGCCCAAAACCGGGCGCAAACATCAACTTCGTCGTCATCTGGCCCACCTCCGCCACCCGATTATCGGCGACAGCAAGCATGGCGACCTGCGCCAGAACCGCAGCGCCGCAGAACATTTTGGCTGCAATCGTCTGATGCTGCATGCCAGCCAGCTGAGTCTGACGCATCCTTTCACCGGCGAGCCGCTGGTTATCCGCGCCGGGCTGGATGAGGTATGGATGCAGGCCCTGTCACAGTTTGGCTGGCGTGGACAACTCCCCGAAAATGAAAGGGTTGAGTTTGCTGCCGCCAACGTTCAGGATGAACAGCAATCGCATTCAACGTAGGGAGTCATGTATGGCTGAGGTCGGAATTTTTGTCGGCACGATGTACGGCAACGCGCTACTGGTCGCCGAAGAGGCCGAGACCATCCTTGGGGAGATGGGCCATAAAGCGACGGTGTATGAAGATCCTGAGCTGGCCGACTGGCAGAAGTATCAGGGGCTGTATGCGCTGGTCGTCACGTCCACTACCGGGCAGGGCGATCTGCCGGACAGTATTGTTCCGCTGTTCCGGGGGCTTAAAGATCTGGGATACCAGCCTGAGATGCGCTACGGCATTATCGCGCTCGGAGACAGCAGCTACGCCAACTTCTGTGGTGGCGGTAAGCTCTTCGATGCGCTGTTACAGGAGCAGAGTGCTAAGCGCGTGGGCGACATGCTGATGATTGACGCCGCCGAGCATCCTGAACCCGAGAGCGAATCCAACCCCTGGGTTGAACACTGGGGCACACTTCTCGGCTAAAGGTTGGCCCTCCCGCGCCGGGAGGGCTTTCTATTGCGTCAAGCGACCTGTTTCACATTCTTCTCTTTCTTCCCCCCACTTTTTCACTTCAGCCACGTTTCCGTGAACTGCCTTCCATTGGGTTGGGCTTATGCCAAAAACAACCTGCATGCGATCCGCCAATGTTGTGGTGTTGCACGGTGAGGGAGAGGTTGTCCCTTTCTTATACTTTTCTCGCCAGTTAAAAAATATGCAGCCAACAAGGCAAATATGACCTTGAGTACAAAAACTGCAAAACACTAACACGTCATTCTGATTACCCTACAGGTTGTGCTGTTCAGAATGAACGTAGCGATAAAAGCTATGATTCAGGAGTGCAACAATGAGTACATTTAGCCACGCGGCGAGCAGCGCTGAGAAGCGCACTAACGCTCGCTACTGGATAGTGGTGATGTTGTTTATCGTCACATCCTTTAACTATGGCGACCGCGCCACCCTGTCAATTGCCGGTTCAGAGATGGCAAAAGATATCGGGCTCGATCCCGTCGGTATGGGTTATGTTTTCTCTGCTTTCTCATGGGCCTATGTTATTGGCCAGATCCCCGGCGGCTGGTTGCTTGACCGCTTCGGCTCCAAACGCGTCTATTTCTGGTCCATCTTTATCTGGTCCATGTTTACCCTGCTGCAGGGGTTCGTCGATATCTTTAGCGGTTTTGGCATTATCGTTGCGCTCTTTACGCTGCGCTTCCTGGTCGGGCTGGCAGAAGCGCCATCGTTCCCGGGAAACAGTCGAATCGTGGCGGCCTGGTTCCCGGCGCAGGAGAGGGGAACGGCGGTGGCGATCTTTAACTCGGCGCAATACTTCGCCACGGTTATTTTTGCCCCGATCATGGGCTGGCTGACTCACGAAGTGGGCTGGTCGCACGTGTTCTTCTTCATGGGCGGACTGGGGATCGTAATCAGCTTTATCTGGCTGAAAGTGATCCACGAGCCGAACCAACACCCTGGCGTGAATAAAAAAGAGCTGGAGTACATTGCTGAAGGCGGCGCGCTGATCAACATGGATCAGAAAAGCGAGAAAGTAAAAGTACCGTTCAGCCAGAAATGGGGGCAGATCAAACAGCTCATCGGCTCGCGCATGATGATCGGCATCTATCTGGGTCAATACTGTATCAACGCCCTGACCTATTTCTTTATCACCTGGTTCCCGGTCTATCTGGTGCAGGCGCGCGGCATGTCGATTCTGAAAGCGGGTTTTGTCGCCTCTGTTCCGGCGGTCTGCGGCTTTATTGGTGGGGTACTGGGCGGGGTCATTTCCGACTGGCTGATGCGTCGTACCGGTTCGCTGAATATTGCGCGTAAAACCCCCATCGTACTGGGCATGCTGCTCTCCATGACCATGATCTTCTGCAACTATGTAAGCGCCGAGTGGATGATTATCGGCTTTATGGCGATGGCCTTCTTCGGCAAGGGCATCGGTGCGCTGGGATGGGCCGTCATGGCCGATACCGCGCCGAAAGAGATCAGCGGCCTGAGCGGCGGTCTGTTCAACATGTTCGGCAATATCTCCGGTATCGTTACCCCGATTGCCATTGGTTACATCGTGGGAACCACGGGCTCCTTTAACGGCGCGCTGATTTATGTGGGCGTTCATGCTCTGGTCGCCGTACTGAGCTACCTGGTGCTGGTGGGAGATATTAAACGTATTGAACTGAAACCTGTGGGAGAACGCGCCTGATGAACACTCAAGCAAGCCCCATTGTGACGGATATGCAGGTTATCCCTGTCGCCGGCCAGGACAGTATGCTGCTGAATATCGGCGGTGCGCACCATGCTTACTTCACCCGTAACATCGTGGTGCTGACGGATAACGCCGGGAATACCGGCGTCGGTGAAGCGCCGGGCGGCGAAGTTATTTATCAGACGCTGGTGGATGCCACTTCGCTGGTGGTAGGGCAAGAGGTCGCCCGCCTGAATAAAGTGGTGCAACAGGTACATAAGGGCAATCAGTCAGCAGATTTCGATACCTTTGGCAAAGGTGCCTGGACCTTTGAACTGCGGGTCAACGCGGTGGCGGCGCTGGAGGCCGCGCTGCTTGATCTGCTGGGGAAAGCGCTGCATGTGCCGGTCTGCGAACTGCTTGGTCCGGGCAAACAGCGTGATGCGGTCACGGTGCTGGGTTATCTGTTCTATGTCGGGGATCGCAACAAAACCGATCTGCCTTATCTGGCGCATACGCCTGGCAGCCATGACTGGTATCACCTGCGCCATCAGGAGGCGCTCTCCAGCGAGGCTGTGGTCCGCCTGGCCGAGGCGGCGCAAGATCGTTACGGTTTTAAAGATTTCAAACTGAAGGGCGGCGTGCTGCCGGGCGAACAGGAGATCGACAGCATTCGGGCGCTGAAAAAGCGTTTCCCTGAGGCGCGAATCACCGTGGATCCTAATGGAGCCTGGCTGCTGGACGAGGCTATCGGGCTGTGTAAAGGGCTGGGGGATGTCCTGACCTACGCGGAAGATCCGTGTGGCGCAGAGCAGGGCTTCTCCGGACGCGAGGTGATGGCGGAATTTCGCCGCGCCACCGGGCTGCCGGTGGCCACCAACATGATCGCGACAAACTGGCGTGAAATGGGTCATGCGGTGATGCTGAACTCGGTCGACATCCCGCTGGCTGATCCCCATTTCTGGACCCTCTCCGGCGCAGTGCGCGTTGCGCAACTGTGCGACGACTGGGGCTTAACCTGGGGCTGCCACTCCAATAACCACTTTGATATCTCGCTGGCGATGTTTACCCACGTGGGGGCCGCCGCGCCCGGTAAGCCGACCGCCATCGATACGCACTGGATTTGGCAGGAGGGCGATGCGCGCCTGACCAAAAATCCTCTGGAAATTAAGAACGGCATGATTGCTGTTCCGGATGCGCCGGGTCTCGGCGTAGAGCTTGACTGGGATCAGATCCATAAAGCCAATGCGCTGTATAAAAAGCTGCCTGGTGGGGCGCGTAATGACGCAGGCCCGATGCAGTATCTCATCCCCGGCTGGACATTTGATCGCAAACGCCCGGCGTTTGGTCGCCACTGATTAAAAGGATTGAAATATGAGTACTTTTTCTACCCCTGTCGTCACCTCCATGCAGGTTATCCCGGTCGCCGGCCATGACAGCATGTTAATGAACCTGAGCGGCGCACATGCCCCGTTCTTCACCCGTAACATCGTGATCATTAAAGACAACGCTGGCCATACTGGCGTGGGTGAGATTCCGGGCGGTGAGAAGATCCGCAAAACGCTGGAAGATGCGATTCCGTTGGTGGTGGACAAACCGCTGGGTGAATACAAAAACATCCTTAACGTAGTACGTAGCACCTTTGCCGATCGTGATGCGGGCGGGCGTGGTCTACAAACCTTTGACCTGCGTACGACCATCCATGTGGTTACAGGGATTGAAGCGGCGCTGCTGGATCTGCTCGGTCAGCACCTGGGCGTCAACGTTGCCTCGCTGCTGGGCGACGGTCAACAGCGCAGCGAAGTGGAGATGCTGGGCTACCTGTTCTTTGTGGGCAATCGCAAACTGACCCCGCTGCCGTATCAAAGCCAGCCGGATGAGAAACTCGACTGGTATCGCATCCGTCACGAGGAGGCGATGACCCCGGATGCGGTGGTGCGTCTGGCAGAGGCAGCCTATGAAAAATATGGCTTTAACGATTTCAAACTGAAAGGGGGCGTGCTGGCTGGCGAAGAAGAGGCTGAGGCCATTACCGCACTGGCAAAACGTTTCCCGCAGGCGCGCGTGACGCTGGATCCCAACGGGGCCTGGTCGCTGGAAGAGGCCATCCGCATTGGTAAACAGCTGAAAGGGGTACTGGCCTACGCGGAAGATCCGTGCGGTGCCGAGCAGGGCTTCTCAGGCCGTGAAGTGATGGCAGAGTTCCGCCGCGCGACGGGCCTGCCCACCGCAACTAATATGATCGCTACCGACTGGCGTCAAATGGGGCACACGCTCTCGCTGCAGTCGGTCGATATTCCGCTGGCCGATCCGCACTTCTGGACGATGCATGGTTCCGTGCGGGTGGCGCAGATGTGTCACGAGTTCGGCCTGACCTGGGGTTCACACTCCAATAACCACTTCGATATCTCGCTGGCGATGTTTACCCACGTGGCCGCGGCGGCACCGGGGACGATTACCGCTATCGATACCCACTGGATCTGGCAGGAGGGGAACCAGCGTCTGACCAAAGAGCCGTTTGAGATCAAGGGCGGGATGGTGCAGGTGCCGTCGAAGCCGGGTCTTGGCGTTGAACTGGATATGGATCAGGTAATGAAAGCCCACGAGTTGTATCAGAAGCACGGGCTGGGCGCGCGTGATGACGCGATGGGCATGCAGTATCTGATCCCGAACTGGACGTTTGATAACAAACGCCCCTGCATGGTGCGTTAAGCCGCATGCCGGTTCCTGACGGGGCCGGCATCTCCTCCGATTATTCGGGTGTAAGCTAACGAGAGTTAACAGGCGTAAGGACGGCTTATGAAAATAGTGATTGCACCGGACTCATACAAAGAAAGTTTGAGTGCTCTGGCAGTCGCAACGGCGATTGAGCAAGGTTTTTGCGAGATTTTTCCCACGGCAGAGTACGTCAAACTGCCGGTTGCTGATGGCGGTGAAGGCACCGTCGAAGCAATGGTGGCCGCCACTCAGGGCGAAATTGTTCACGTGCGCGTAACCGGGCCGCTGGGCGAAAGCGTTGAGGGGTTTTATGGCCGCTCGGGTGACAAAGAGAGCGCCTTTATTGAAATGGCTGCGGCGAGCGGCCTTGAACTGGTTGCCCCTGCTCAACGTAATCCACTCAAAACCACCTCCTGGGGAACCGGAGAGCTGATCCGCCATGCGCTGGATGCGGGCGTTAACCATATCATTATCGGCATCGGCGGCAGCGCAACCAACGACGGCGGTGCCGGTATGGTGCAGGCGCTGGGGGCGAAGCTTCTTAACGCGCAGGGTGAGCCAATTGGCCCCGGCGGCGAGGCGCTGGAGAACATTTCACGCATTGATATTAGCGGTCTGGATAAACGGCTGGCCGGGTGCCGCATTGATGTGGCCTGTGACGTGACCAATCCGCTCACCGGCAAGGAGGGGGCTACCGCCGTCTTTGGCCCACAAAAAGGGGCGACCCCTGAGATGATCGCGCGGCTGGATAAGGCGCTGGAACACTATGCGCAGGTGATCGCCCGGGATCTCGACGTTGATGTACTCAGCCTCGAAGGCGGGGGGGCTGCGGGGGGGATGGGTGCCGCACTCTACGCGTTCTGTGGTGCGCACCTGCGCCAGGGAATTGAGATCGTGACCGACGCGCTAGATCTTGATCGGCAGGTAGCCGATGCGGATCTGGTGATCACCGGTGAAGGGCGCATCGACAGCCAGACCATTCACGGCAAAGTGCCCGTCGGCGTGGCGAAAATCGCTAAACGTTACAACAAGCCGGTTATCGGCATCGCCGGCAGCCTGACCGCCGACGTGGGCGTAGTACATGACCACGGACTGGATGCCGTCTTTAGCGTCCTCTATACCATCTGCACGCTGGAAGAGGCGCTGGAAAACGCCAGCGAGAACGTTCGCATGACGGCCCGCAACGTTGCGGCGGCAGTGAAAGTGGGAATGGGAGCCTGAGCTCCCTTTGCTCCCGCTGGCGTTTACAACACCAGAATTTTGGTGGCTTCCCGCGTGACGTTATCCATCTCATCCAGCAGTTCCAGAAACTCAGGCTCCAGCTCGCTTTCCGGGGTGCCGGAACGTAATTGCTGTTCCAGTAGCTGACAGAGATTTTTCAGACGCGGTACGCCGCTATAGCCGCAGCTGCCATGCAGCTTATGGATGGCTTCAAGCAGATCCGGCGGATTTTCTCCAACCAGTTGTTCTTCCACCTTGTTGCGAATTTCCGGCAGGAAAGCGATCAGCATTTGCAGCATCTCCCTGGCGAGATCCGGTTTCCCCGCCGCCTGGCGTAATGCCAGCTGCCAGTCGAAGGTAGCGTTATTGTTTATCGCCGGCTCCGGGCTTTCAGGCGGGGCAATCCAGCTAGTGGTTGTCGGGCCGGGCTTGTAGCGCAGCAGCAGGCTATGCAGCTTCTCTTCATCGATCGGCTTGGCCAGATAGTCATTCATGCCTGCGCCGAGCAGCTTCTCCTTCTGTCCGGCCATCGCGTGCGCCGTAACGGCAATCACCGGCGTTTGCTGCTGGTGCGGCAGTTGACGAATTAGTTCGCAGGCGCGGATGCCATCCATGTCGGGCATCTGAATATCCATCAGAATCAGATCAAACTGCATCTGCCGGGCGCGCTCCACCGCTTTTGCCCCGCTTTCGCACAGTTCAATATGCTGTACCTGATCTTCCAGCAGTACGCCAATAAGCTTCAGGTTTGCCGGGTTATCGTCCACCGCCATCACCGTCATCGACAGCTTGCTCTCATCGTTCACCAGCGGCACGGCATAATGATTCAGACGACAATATTCAGTCAGTGCTGGCAACAGGCGCGTGGAGGTGAGCGGTTTTAACAGACAGGCCGCGGCGCCGTCATGCTTCAGCTCTTCGGCGTTAATCTGGGCGTGGCAGGGGAGAGCTAACAGCAGGTAATCGGTCATGGACGCGGCTTTTGCCAGCCGCTCCTGCTGCATGGTCAGTTCACCGGTAATGGTCACCGGGATCCCCATCAGTAGGATATCGTAATGGTCTTGCGGCAGCGCCGAGAAGGTCGGGCTGTAAATCACCTCCAGCGGGGTGATGCTGAGCACATCCAGCGTGCTCTGAGCCGCGGCGGTATTCGGCTCAACGTAAGCCAGCCGCTTGCCCCGCAGGCAGTCCATGACCGGGCCATCGGTCACCACGTTGGGGTTAAGATCGAGATTGATATGGAACCAGAAGGTGGAGCCCCGGCTCGGCTGACTGTGGAAGGAGATATCCCCGCCCATCTCTTTCACCAGCTTCTGGGTGATGACCAGACCCAGCCCGGTACCGCCATGGCGCCGCGAGATGCTGGCATCCGCCTGACGAAATGCCTGGAACAGCCGGGACTGATCGCGCTCAGGAATGCCAATGCCGGTGTCGCGGATCTGTACTTCTATCTGCACTTTAGTATTACTGAGCGCGCGTTTCTCCACCAGGACGTCGATATTGCCGCTTTCGGTAAATTTAATGGCATTGCCCACCAGATTCGTGATCACCTGCTGTAGGCGCAGCGGGTCGCCAATCACGTTGTCCGGCACATCATTCTTGATGTTCAGCGTTAACTCCAGCCCCTTATCATGGGAGGAGTGGGCCAGTAGCGTGACCACTTCATCCAGCGTGTTACGTAGCGGGAAGGGGATGCTCTCCAGAATCAGCTTGCCCGCTTCCAGCTTCGAGAAGTCGAGCACATCGTTAATGATAGTCAGCAGGTTATTCGCCGAACGCTCGATGGTATGCAGATGATCGCGCTGGGTTGGATTAAGCTCCGTTTTCAGCGTCAGGCGGGTAAAGCCAATCACGCCATTCAGTGGCGTACGCAGCTCGTGCGACATATTGGCCAGGAACTCAGATTTAATGCGCGCCGCCTCCTGGGCACGCTTTTTGGCCAGATCCAGCTCGACGTTCTGGATCTCCATCTGTTCCAGGGTTTCACGTAAATCAGAGGTGGCCTGGTCAACGTTGTGCTGCATCTCCTCGTGGTAGGCAGCCAGCGACATCGCCATGGAGTTAATGCCGTTTTTCAACATATCCAGCTCGCCGAGCATAAATCCTTCAACGCGGCTATCAAGCTGACCCCGACGAATACGGTCAACGGTGTTCACCATGTTGCGGATAGGGCTGGTCACGTCGCGCATCAGGCGCCAGCCAAAGATCAGGGCGATACCGATACAGAAGAGCATCATGACCGAGGAGATGAAAATTTCTTTGTACTGCTGGAGCCGCACGGACTTAAGATCCAACTCCAGCGCCACATATCCCAGCATATTACTGCTGGTTTTCGCATCCGATACGGCGGATTCATCAGGCGAATAGCTTTCGGAGATAATCGGGGTGCGTAAAATCATGGTATCGCCGCGGCGCACCACGCTCAGCCTGCGGGGAAACGGCGTGTTATCCGGGATTTTCAGCGTGCCAGGATCAAGGTGGAAATTTGAGGTCACGAACAGACGGTTATGTTCGTCATAGACGGAAATGGCTCGCACGATCTCCGAATGACGCCGGTGTAACACGCTAATAAGCTGGCCGATTGACTCGCGATTTTGCAAGTTCATACCGTATTCACTGGAGACGGCCAGCGGTTCGATAATGCTGGCTCCTGCGTCTTCCAGCTGACGCTGCAGGTCATGATAGCGGTGCACAACAAAGAAGATGCTCAGAAGCAAACCGATGAGAACGGTCGGGGCGAGGATCAAAATCATCATGCGCGCACGCAGGCTGTAGTTGGTCATGGAGTTCCGTTATGGGACAATTAGAGTCAATAAGTTCATACGAGATAAATCCCGACAATGGCGCAATTCTACTCTGCAAAGCGACGCGTGACGACGCGTCAGATCATAACTGTTGATGTCACCGACCTTGATCCCTTCGGTCAGGGTGTGGCGCGCCATAACGGTAAGGCGTTATTTATTCCGGGTTTATTACCGGGTGAACGGGCGGAAATCACCCTGACGGAAGAGAAACGTCAGTATGCCCGCGGCCAGGTAAAACGCCGCCTGAATGATAGCCCCGAACGCGAAATCCCGCATTGTCCGCACTTTGGCGTCTGTGGCGGTTGCCAGCAACAGCATGCCAGCATTGCCCTGCAAGAGAAAAGCAAAAGCAGCGCGCTGGCGCGTTTATTGAAAAATGAGGTCAACGAGATTATCGCCGACAAGCCCTGGGGCTATCGGCGTCGTGCGCGGCTGAGCCTTAACTATCAGCCGAAAACAGAACGCCTGGAAATGGGTTTTCGTAAAGCCAACTCCAGCGATATTGTTGACGTCAAACAGTGCCCCGTTCTTGCGCCCCAACTTGAGGCATTGCTCCCCGCGGTGCGCGAATGTCTCTCCGGACTGGAGGGTGTGCGTCATCTCGGCCACGTTGAGCTGGTGCAGGCGAACAACGGGCCAATGATGGTCTTGCGCCATACCGCTCCGCTCAGTGCGAAAGATCGCGAAAAACTGGAACGCTTTTCGCATTCCCATCAGCTTGCGCTTTATCTCGCTCCGCAAAGCGAGATACTTGAGCAGCTTAGCGGTGAAAGCCCCTGGTATGATTCAGACGGGCTACGCTTAACGTTCAGCCCACGCGATTTTATTCAGGTCAACGACGGGGTTAACCAGCAAATGGTGGAGACCGCAATGGCCTGGCTTGACGTTCAGCGTGACGACCGGGTGCTGGATCTGTTTTGTGGAATGGGTAACTTCACCTTGCCGCTGGCTACGCGGGCACAGAGCGTGGTGGGGGTCGAAGGGGTGGCAGCGCTGGTGGAAAAAGGGCGTGACAATGCCCGTCACAATGAGCTGAACAACGTGACATTCTTTCATGAGAACCTGGAAGAAGATGTTACGCAGCAGCCCTGGGCGAAGCACGGTTTCGATAAAATCCTGCTCGACCCGGCACGCGCTGGCGCGCCTGGCGTGATGCAGCATATTATTAAACTCGCGCCAACGCGCGTGGTTTATGTCTCCTGCAATCCGGCGACGCTTGCCCGGGATAGTGAGGCATTATTGCGTGCGGGTTACCAAATTACGCGTCTGGCAATGCTGGATATGTTCCCGCACACTGGACACCTGGAATCCATGGCGTTGTTTGAGCACATCGATTAGTTTCGGCTTGTCGAATTCGACAGGCACGGTCCCAAAAGGAGAGGACAATGGTTGCGGTAAGAAGTGCACATCTCAATAAAGCTGGTGAGTTTGACCCACAAAAATGGATCGCAAGTCTGGGGATTTCCAGCCAGCAGTCGTGTGAACGCTTAACCGAAACCTGGGCCTATTGTCTGCGCACCACCCAAGGGCATCCCGATGCCGAGCTGCTGCTGTGGCGCGGCGTAGAGATGGTGGAGATCCTCTCCATGCTGAGCATGGATATTGACACTTTGCTCGCCGCCATGCTCTTCCCGCTGGCCGACGCCGAGGTGGTCTCCGAAGAGGTGCTGCGCGAAAGTGTCGGGAAGTCGATCGTCTCGCTGATACACGGCGTACGTGACATGGCGGCTATCCGCCAGCTTAAAGCAACCCATACCGACTCCGTCTCTTCCGAACAGGTCGATAACGTTCGCCGTATGCTGCTGGCCATGGTAGATGACTTCCGCTGCGTAGTCATTAAGCTCGCCGAACGCGTGGCCCATCTGCGCGAAGTCAAAGATGCGCCGGAAGACGAACGCGTGCTGGCGGCGAAAGAGTGCACCAATATCTATGCCCCGCTGGCGAACCGTCTGGGGATCGGCCAGCTGAAATGGGAGCTGGAGGATTACTGCTTCCGCTACCTGCATCCGGCGGAATACAAACGTATCGCTAAGCTGTTGCACGAACGCCGTATCGACCGCGAACACTACATCGAGGAGTTTGTCGGCGGCTTACGTAAGTCGATGAAAGAAGAGGGCGTGAAGGCCGAAGTCTATGGCCGGCCGAAGCATATCTACAGCATCTGGCGCAAAATGCAGAAAAAGCATCTCGCCTTTGATGAGCTGTTTGATGTGCGCGCCGTGCGGATCGTGGCCGAGCGCCTGCAGGACTGTTATGCCGCGCTGGGGATTGTTCACACCCATTACCGCCACATGCCGGATGAGTTCGACGACTACGTCGCGAACCCGAAACCGAACGGCTACCAGTCGATCCACACCGTGGTGCTGGGGCCGGGCGGCAAACCGGTGGAGATCCAGATCCGCACCAAACAGATGCACGAAGAGTCCGAATTGGGCGTCGCCGCGCACTGGAAATATAAAGAGGGCACCTCAGGCGGGGCGCGTTCCGGCCATGAAGATCGCATCGCCTGGCTGCGTAAGCTGATTGCGTGGCAGGAGGAGATGGCCGACTCCGGCGAAATGCTGGATGAGGTGCGTAGTCAGGTCTTTGATGACCGGGTCTATGTCTTTACGCCGAAGGGCGACGTGGTGGATCTGCCCGCAGGATCGACCCCGCTCGATTTTGCCTACCATATTCACAGCGATGTAGGCCATCGCTGCATCGGCGCCAAAATTGGTGGCCGTATCGTGCCGTTTACCTATCAGCTGCAGATGGGCGATCAGATTGAAATCATCACCCAGAAACAGCCGAACCCCAGCCGTGACTGGCTCAACCCGAACCTGGGCTATGTCACCACCAGCCGGGGACGGTCGAAAATCCACGCCTGGTTCCGTAAACAGGATCGTGACAAAAACATCCTCGCCGGCCGCCAGATTCTGGACGATGAGCTGGAGCATTTAGGTATTCACCTGAAAGAGGCGGAAAAACACCTCCTGCCACGCTACAACTTCAACGAGCTGGATGAGCTGCTGGCCGCCATCGGTGGGGGCGACATCCGTCTTAACCAGATGGTCAACTTCCTGCAGGCACAGTTTAATAAGCCGAGCGCGGAAGAGCAGGATGCGGCAGCACTGAAACAACTGCAGCAGAAAACCTACGTGCCGCCGCAGCACCATAGCAAGGATAATGGCCGGGTGGTGGTTGAGGGCGTGGGGAATCTGATGCACCACATTGCCCGCTGCTGCCAGCCTATTCCCGGCGACGAAATTGTGGGCTTTATCACCCAGGGGCGCGGGATCTCCATTCATCGCGCGGACTGCGATCAACTGGCAGAGCTGCAATCCCATGCGCCGGAACGCATCGTCGATGCCGTCTGGGGTGAAAGCTACTCTGCGGGTTATTCGCTGGTGGTGCGGGTCTCCGCCAATGACCGCAGCGGTCTGCTGCGCGATATCACTACCATTCTGGCGAATGAAAAGGTCAACGTTCTCGGGGTTGCCAGCCGCAGCGATACGCGTCAGCAGCTGGCCACCATAGATATGACGATCGAAATTTATAACCTGCAGGTGCTGGGCCGCGTGCTCGGTAAGCTGAACCAGGTGCCGGATGTGATTGACGCGCGTCGTCTGCACGGCGGCTAACCCTTCTTTTTTGTAAGCCGGGTAGGGCGCGCTCGCTCACCCGGCTCTTTTTTTATCAGGACAGAATTATGACTCAAATCGACCGCCTGCTTGGCATCATGCAGCGCCTGCGCGACCCGGAAAATGGCTGCCCGTGGGACAAAGAGCAGACCTTTGCCACCATCGCGCCTTATACCCTGGAAGAGACTTACGAAGTGCTGGATGCTATCTCCCGCGAAGATTTCGACGATCTGCGCGGTGAGCTGGGCGACCTGCTGTTTCAGGTGGTCTTTTACGCCCAGATGGCGCAGGAAGAGGGGCGTTTTGATTTTAACGACATCTGTGCGGCCATCAGCGACAAGCTCGAACGCCGCCATCCGCATATTTTTGGCGACGCGACGGCCGAAAACAGCAGCGAGGTCCTTGCCCGCTGGGAACAGATCAAAAGTGCGGAACGCGCTGAAAAATCACAGCATTCTGCACTTGATGACATTCCCTTAAGCCTGCCCGCGCTGATGCGCGCCCATAAAATCCAGAAGCGTTGCTCCACGGTAGGGTTTGACTGGACCACGCTTGGCCCGGTGCTCGACAAAGTGCATGAAGAGATCGATGAAGTTATGCACGAAGCTAACCAGGCGGTCGTAGACCAGGCGAAGCTGGAAGAGGAAGTTGGCGATCTGCTCTTCGCCACGGTGAATTTATCGCGCCATTTAGGGGTAAAGGCCGAGACGGCACTGCAAAAAGCGAACCTGAAGTTTGAGCGTCGTTTCCGCGAAGTGGAACGCATTATTGCGGCGCGCGGCCTGGAAATGACCGGGGTTGACCTCAATGCAATGGAAGAAGTCTGGCAGGAAGTAAAACGCCAGGAATCTGATCTCTAACGGCTTTTTGCGATCAAGCGCAATTTGTGTGATTTTTTAAATGACAAGCGCTTGATTTGCGTCAAAAACATTTACCCAAAAGGGGCTATTTTCTCACTCCTTATGTTTGTCATGGCCTGGGAAGGAGACGGAGAATGAAAGTTTGTGGCGCTCGCCGTGTTCGGGTATACTACTTTCCCGTCCTGGTTATTCCATCGTTTCACCCTAACTTCTCAGGTTCAGCATGACAACGAACTATATTTTTGTGACCGGCGGGGTCGTATCCTCTCTGGGTAAAGGCATTGCCGCAGCCTCCCTCGCAGCCATTCTTGAAGCCCGTGGCCTCAATGTGACCATGATGAAACTGGATCCGTACATCAACGTCGATCCTGGCACCATGAGCCCGATCCAACACGGGGAAGTGTTCGTTACTGAAGACGGCGCCGAAACCGATCTGGACCTGGGTCACTATGAGCGCTTCATTCGCACCAAAATGAGCCGCCGCAACAACTTCACCACTGGCCGTATCTATTCTGACGTTCTGCGTAAAGAGCGCCGTGGCGACTATCTGGGCGCGACCGTTCAGGTTATCCCGCACATCACCAATGCCATTAAAGAGCGCATTATCGCTGGTGGCGAAGGCCACGACGTGGTGCTGGTGGAAATCGGCGGTACCGTAGGGGATATCGAGTCCCTGCCATTCCTGGAAGCAATTCGTCAACTGGCGGTGGATATCGGTCGTGAACACGCGCTGTTCATGCACCTGACGCTGGTGCCGTACATGGCGGCTGCCGGTGAAGTGAAAACCAAGCCGACCCAGCACTCTGTTAAAGAGCTGCTCTCTATCGGTATTCAGCCAGACATCCTCGTTTGCCGCTCCGATCGTGCGGTGCCAGCGAACGAACGTGCGAAAATTGCATTGTTCTGTAACGTGCCAGAAAAAGCCGTTATTTCAATGAAAGATGTCGATTCCATTTATAAAATTCCAGGCCTGTTGAAATCTCAGGGGCTGGACGATTATATTTGTAAACGATTCAGCTTGAACTGTCCGGAAGCTAACCTGTCTGAATGGGAACAGGTTATCTATGAAGAAGCGAACCCGGCAGGCGAAGTGACTATCGGTATGGTTGGCAAGTACATCGAACTGCCAGATGCCTATAAGTCCGTTATCGAAGCGCTGAAACACGGTGGTCTGAAGAACCGCGTCTCTGTAAACATCAAGCTGATTGATTCGCAGGATGTTGAAACACGCGGCGTTGAAATTCTGAAAGATCTGGATGCGATTTTGATCCCAGGCGGCTTCGGCTACCGTGGTGTTGAAGGCAAGATCGCCACCGCACGCTATGCGCGTGAAAACAATATTCCTTACCTCGGCATCTGCCTGGGTATGCAGGTTGCGCTGATCGAATTTGCGCGCAACGTAGCGGGGATGGAAAACGCGAACTCTACGGAATTTGTGCCAGACTGTAAGTACCCTGTTGTGGCGCTTATCACCGAATGGCGCGACGAAGAAGGTAACGTCGAAGTCCGTACCGAGAAGAGCGATCTGGGTGGCACTATGCGTCTTGGCGCACAGGCCTGCCAGTTGACCGATGATAGCGTGGTTCGCAAGCTGTACGGCGAGCCGACCATCACCGAGCGCCATCGTCACCGCTATGAAGTCAACAACATGTTGTTGAAACAGATTGAAGCCGCGGGCCTGCGTGTTGCGGGCCGCTCCGGGGATGATCAGTTAGTCGAGATCATCGAAGTGCCGAACCATCCATGGTTTGTTGCCTGTCAGTTCCACCCGGAATTTACTTCAACCCCGCGCGATGGACATCCGCTGTTTGCCGGCTTCGTGAAAGCCGCCAGCGATTACCAGAAGCGTCAGGCGAAGTAAAAAAAGTTAGAACGGCAACGCGTACCTTTGGTACGCGTTGTTTGTCTGGAGTTTTAGTTTAACTTGTACTGAGGAAAATCTAATGTCCAAAATCGTTAAAGTCATCGGTCGTGAAATCATCGACTCCCGTGGTAACCCGACTGTTGAAGCCGAAGTACACCTGGAAGGTGGTTTCGTCGGTATGGCAGCTGCGCCGTCAGGTGCTTCTACTGGTTCCCGCGAAGCGCTGGAACTGCGCGATGGCGACAAATCCCGTTTCCTGGGCAAAGGCGTAACCAAAGCGGTTGGCGCGGTTAACGGCCCAATTGCACAGGCTATCCTGGGCAAAGACGCGAAAGACCAGGCTGGCATCGACAAGATCATGATCGATCTGGACGGTACTGAAAACAAATCTAACTTCGGTGCGAACGCAATCCTGGCCGTGTCTCTGGCAAACGCCAAAGCTGCCGCTGCGTCCAAAGGTCAGCCACTGTTCGAGCACATTGCTGAACTGAACGGCACCCCAGGCAAATACTCCATGCCTGTACCAATGATGAACATCATCAACGGTGGTGAGCACGCAGACAACAACGTTGATATTCAGGAATTCATGATTCAGCCAGTTGGCGCGAAAACCCTGAAAGAAGCGGTACGTATGGGTTCTGAAGTGTTCCACAACCTGGCTAAAGTTCTGAAAGCTAAAGGTATGAACACTGCAGTTGGTGACGAAGGTGGTTATGCACCTAACCTGGGCTCCAACGCCGAAGCACTGGCTGTAATCGCAGAAGCGGTTAAAGCAGCGGGCTACGAGCTGGGCACCGATATCACCCTGGCGATGGACTGTGCAGCATCTGAATTCTACAAAGACGGTAAATATGTTCTGGCTGGCGAAGGCAACAAAGCCTTCACCTCCGAAGAGTTTACTCACTTCCTGGAAGACCTGACCAAACAGTACCCAATCGTCTCTATCGAAGACGGTCTGGACGAGTCTGACTGGGATGGTTTCGCATACCAGACCAAAGTACTGGGCGACAAAATCCAGTTGGTTGGTGACGATCTGTTCGTAACCAACACCAAGATCCTGAAAGAAGGTATCGAGAAAGGCATCGTTAACTCCATCCTGATCAAATTCAACCAGATCGGTTCTCTGACCGAAACTCTGGCTGCGATCAAAATGGCGAAAGACGCTGGCTACACTGCGGTTATCTCTCACCGCTCTGGCGAAACTGAAGATGCGACCATTGCTGACCTGGCAGTGGGTACCGCTGCAGGCCAGATCAAAACCGGTTCTATGAGCCGTTCTGACCGTGTTGCTAAATACAACCAGCTGATTCGTATCGAAGAAGCGCTGGGCGAAAAAGCACCATACAACGGCCGTAAAGAGATCAAAGGTCAGTAATCCTGAACCTTAATCTTTAGAAAAAACCCGCTTCGGCGGGTTTTTTTTTATCATCACACCGTCGGTACGCTATGACGTGTACATACCGCCTGTTCAATAATTTCTGCAGCCCGTGCTGCCCCTCCGGCGTTTATCAGCTGAGTCTGGAGGGCGGTGATGCGCTGCGTGTACTGCTTATTTTCCAGCAGGTCGAGAAGATGCTGGCTGAGCGTGCGGCTCGGCGAAAAACGGCAGGCCTTAAGACCAATGCCGCTGAAGACCACGCGGGCGGCGACGCCTGGCTGATCAAATGCCAGCGGCACGGCGAGGATAGGCGTGGCGGTGGCGATGGCATCCATAACCGTATTCAGTCCTGCATGGGTGATGACGGCGCTGGCATCACGTAATACCGCCAGTTGATCGGTAAATCCTACAATTTGCGTCCCCGTACGCGCCAGTCGGGCGGTTTGACTTGCATTTAGTCTGTCGCAGTGGGCAATAAGCAAGGGCACACCAGCCTGTCGGCAGGCGCGGGCAATCGTGCGGAACAGTCCAAAGCGGTAGCCCTGGATCGTGCCTAATGACGCAAAAACAAACGGCTTCTTTTTGCCGGATGAAACCGTTAGCGGATCGTAGCGTAGCGGGCCTACCGCATGGAAGCAGGCGGGCAAGGTGCGTGGAAAATCAAAGCCTGGAATGGTCTGGCTGATTTGCGCCAACGGCGACAGGCATTGATCTGGTCTGCTGCGCGAAGGCAGACCAAACGCCCGGGCATGACGGGCAATTACCCGGCCTTGTCTCGACATCAGCCAGTCATAAACATCCGCGCTGGAGGCGTATAATTTCCGGCAGCGATCGCTGGTGCCATAGCGAAAAGGCATCACTGGCAGGGGGATGTTGTTATCCCGGTTTACCGGCAGGGCGCAGCAGATGGAGATAAAAGGCAGGTTGAGAGCTTGTGCAACCAACCCTCCAGCCGGCTCCATCTGATCGACAATCACGGCGTCAATATTGTGCTGTCGGAAGGCGAGGGGCAGTTCACGGCACAGCATATCGGTAACGCTTGCCATATCTGATATCAGGCGAAAAAAACCCGGCTCGTGCATCGCAGATTGCGTCGGGTTACCCACAGCGACAAAGTGCGCCTGCGGTTCCCTGAGCAAGGTGCGAGCCTCTTCCTGCTGAAAAAAAGTGACCCGATGGCCGCGCATGATAAGGTGTTTTGCCAGTGCTTCCATAGCGTGCATATGGCTGTATAACGGTAGCGTTATTACCGCAAAATGGCTCATTCTGCTTGTCCAGTATTGTGATGGCTATTCAGTCAAGGGGTTAACGTCGACGCGTGCCGGATGGGCGATATCTTTAAAGCGTAGCGTAAGTTTTAATGTTTTTAACATTGCCTTCTGAAAACGGCTTTCTACCTTAAGGCTGTTAGCCTGGCTATCCTTAAACTGACAGGAATAAAATCGTGGCCGGGGTTGTTTTGCCTGATTATGTGCGATCTGCAATAATGCCCCCCCGCAAATCAGACCAGAGATAACTATGCAGTACCCGATTAACGAGATGTTCCAGACCCTGCAAGGCGAGGGTTACTTTACCGGCGTTCCCGCTATTTTTATTCGTTTGCAGGGATGCCCGGTAGGCTGTGCCTGGTGCGACACCAAACATACCTGGGATAAGCTCGCGGATCGAGAAGTGTCGCTGTTTAGCATCCTGGCCAAAACCAAAGAGAGCGATAAGTGGGGCGCGGCCAGTTCGGAAGATCTGCTGGCGATTATTAGCCGCCAGGGCTGGACGGCGCGTCACGTGGTGATCACCGGGGGCGAGCCCTGCATTCACGATCTGATGCCGCTCACCCAGTTGCTGGAAAAAAATGGTTATAGCTGCCAGATTGAGACCAGCGGTACCCACGAAGTCCGCTGCTCTCACACCACCTGGGTGACGGTCTCACCTAAGGTAAACATGCGCGGCGGCTACGATATCTTATCCCAGGCGCTGGAGCGTGCTGATGAAATCAAGCATCCGGTTGGCCGCGTGCGGGATATCGAAGCGCTGGATGAGCTGCTGACAACGCTGACGGATGAAAAACAGCGCGTGATTGCGCTGCAACCCATCAGTCAGAAAGAGGATGCCACGCGCCTGTGCATCGAAACCTGCATCGCCCGCAACTGGCGGTTGTCGATGCAGACGCACAAGTACCTGAACATCGCTTAAAAAAAAAGCCCGGTTTAACCGGGCTTTTTTTTACTCGCCGCGATAGACACACCCGGCGGTGCAGGTCTCTTTGATCATCACCGCGCTCAGCAGTGGCACCTGCGGTTTCATCACATCCCAAATCCATTTCGCCAGCACTTCGCTGGTGGGGTTTTCCAGACCCGGAATGTCGTTCAGATAATAGTGATCGAGGCGATCATAAGTGGGTTTGAAGGCCGCTTTCAGCTCGGAAAAATCCATAATCCAGCCCGTATGCGGATCGACCTCACCCGTAATTTCAAGGCGCACCATAAAGGAGTGCCCGTGCAGGCGGCCACATTTGTGTCCTTCCGGTACGTGAGGCAGGCGGTGAGCGGCTTCGAAGATGAAATCTTTAAACAGTGTGGTGGACATCGTGGACTCTCAAATGCGGAAAAAACCGCCGCATAGTACCGGAAAGGACTTTTTTTATCATTAGCTAAAACGGCCAAACTTGCCGGTGGGGTTAGGTTATGGGGTAAATTGCTTTTTTATCTATAAATTTCATTAGGTTAAATAATCGTTTTTATTGTTAAGAACGATAACTAAAACAGGTTAGTCCATTTGGTTATTTAATATTTCCATCCCTTCTTTAATTGTTATTATCGCCGCCGTTAACCTTATCTTCAGTTTGGATTTATTCGCTTAAAGTCCGCTTTGCTACTGGAACATAACGACGCATGACAACACAGGCCCCACCTTCAAATTTGCTACCGCTAAATCCGGAGCAACTGGCGCGCCTCCAGGCAGCCACCACCGATCTCTCTCCTCACCAGCTTGCCTGGGTTTCTGGCTATTTCTGGGGTGTCCTTAACCAGCAGCCTGGCGCTGCGGTCGCTGCACCTGCGGCAGCGGTCGAGGTTCCGTCGATTACGCTGATCTCCGCGTCCCAGACCGGCAATGCTCGTCGTGTGGCAGAGCAACTTCGCGATGACCTGCTGGCCGCCAAACTGAACGTGAATCTGGTCAACGCCGGAGATTACAAATTTAAGCAAATCGCGTCAGAAAAATTGCTGTTGGTGGTGACCTCAACGCAGGGCGAAGGTGAGCCGCCAGAAGAGGCGGTAGCGCTGCATAAATTCCTGTTTTCTAAGAAAGCGCCGAAGCTCGACGGCACGGCGTTTGCCGTCTTTGGTCTCGGGGACTCTTCCTATGAATTCTTCTGCCAGTCGGGTAAAGATTTTGATAGCAAACTGGCGGAGCTTGGCGGCGAGCGTCTGCTGGACCGCGTTGATACCGATGTAGAGTATCAGGCAGCAGCGGCCCAGTGGCGCGAGCGCATTGTGGATGTGCTGAAAGCGCGTGTGCCAAAAGAGACGCCGGCTCAGGCCGCCGTTACCGCGTCCGGCGCGGTAAATGAAGTCTTCTCAAGCCCTTATACTAAAGAGGCGCCGCTGACGGCTGCGCTCTCCGTTAACCAAAAAATCACCGGCCGTGACTCCGAAAAAGATGTGCGTCATATCGAAATCGATCTCGGTGATTCCGGCCTGCGCTACCAACCAGGCGATGCGCTGGGCGTCTGGTATCAGAATGACCCTGCCTTAGTGAAAGAGCTGGTTGAGTTGCTGTGGTTGAAGGGCGATGAGCCCGTTACCGTGGATGGCAAAACTCTGCCGCTGGCCGAGGCCTTGCAGTGGCATTTTGAGTTGACAGTCAACACCGCCAATATCGTAGAAAACTATGCCACCTTAACGCGCAGCGAAACGCTGTTGCCGTTAGTAGGGGATAAGGCACAGTTGCAGCATTACGCCGCCACCACGCCGATTGTCGATATGGTGCGTTTCTCGCCGGCACAGCTGGATGCTGAGGCGCTGGTTGGCCTGCTGCGCCCCCTCACGCCGAGACTTTACTCCATCGCCTCGTCGCAGGCGGAAGTGGAAAGCGAAGTGCACATTACCGTGGGTGCAGTGCGTTACGACATCGAAGGTCGTGCCCGGGCGGGCGGCGCTTCCAGCTTCCTGGCTGATCGCGTAGAAGAGGATGGCGAAGTCCGGGTGTTCATCGAACATAACGACAACTTCCGCCTGCCGGCTAACCCGGAAACTCCGGTGATTATGATCGGCCCGGGAACCGGTATTGCGCCATTCCGCGCCTTTATGCAGCAGCGTGCGGCAGACGAGGCGCCGGGTAAAAACTGGCTCTTCTTCGGCAACCCACACTTTACCGAAGATTTCCTTTATCAGGTTGAGTGGCAGCGCTACGTCAAAGAGGGTGTGCTGTCGCGCATCGATCTGGCCTGGTCTCGCGACCAAAAAGAAAAAGTATACGTACAAGACAAACTGCGCGAACAGGGCGCAGAGCTGTGGCGCTGGATTAATGATGGTGCCCATATTTATGTCTGCGGCGATGCCAATCGTATGGCGAAAGACGTTGAGCAGGCACTGCTGGAAGTGATTGCTGAATTCGGCGGTATGGATGCCGAAGCGGCGGATGAATTTTTAAGTGAGCTGCGCGTAGAGCGCCGTTATCAGCGAGATGTCTACTAATGAGCGAAAAACATCCTGGCCCACTGGTGGTCGAAGGCAAACTGTCTGATGCCGAGCGCATGAAGGTAGAGAGCAACTACCTGCGTGGCACCATTGCCGAAGATTTGAATGACGGTCTGACCGGCGGTTTTAAAGGCGATAACTTCCTGCTGATCCGTTTCCACGGTATGTATCAGCAGGACGACCGTGATATTCGCGCCGAGCGTGCCGAGCAGAAGCTGGAGCCGCGTCATGCGATGCTGCTGCGCTGCCGTCTGCCGGGTGGGATCATCACCACGAAACAGTGGCAGGCGATCGACAAGTTTGCCGGTGAAAACACGATTTATGGCAGCATCCGTCTGACCAACCGTCAGACCTTCCAGTTCCACGGCATTCTGAAGAAGAACGTGAAGCCGGTACATCAGATGCTGCACTCCGTCGGGCTGGACGCGCTGGCGACCGCCAACGACATGAACCGTAACGTGCTTTGCACCTCGAACCCATACGAGTCCGAACTGCACGCAGAAGCCTACGAGTGGGCGAAAAAGATCTCTGAACATCTGCTGCCGCGCACTCGCGCCTACGCGGAGATCTGGCTCGATCAGGAAAAAGTGGCAACCACCGACGAAGAGCCGATCCTCGGGCAGACCTATCTGCCGCGTAAGTTCAAAACGACCGTGGTGATCCCACCGCAGAACGATATCGATCTGCACGCTAACGACATGAACTTTGTCGCCATTGCGGAAAACGGCAAGCTGGTGGGCTTTAACCTGCTGGTGGGCGGGGGGCTTTCAATCGAGCACGGCAACAAGAATACCTATGCACGTACTGCGAGTGAGTTTGGTTATCTGCCGCTGGAGCACACACTGGCGGTGGCGGAAGCGGTCGTTACCACCCAGCGCGACTGGGGTAACCGTACCGATCGTAAAAACGCGAAAACCAAATACACGCTGGAGCGCGTGGGCGTTGAGACGTTCAAAGCGGAAGTGGAGCGTCGCGCAGGCATTAAGTTCGAACCGATCCGTCCTTACGAATTTACCGGGCGCGGCGATCGTATCGGCTGGGTGAAAGGTATCGATAATAACTGGCACCTGACGCTGTTCATCGAAAACGGTCGTATTCTTGATTATCCGGGGCGTCCGCTGAAAACCGGCCTGCTGGAAATTGCTAAGATCCATCAGGGCGAATTCAGGATCACCGCTAATCAGAATCTGATCATTGCTGGCGTGCCAGAAAATCAGAAAGCGAAGATCGAAGAGCTGGCGCGCAGCCACGGGCTGATGGATGCGGTAAAACCGCAGCGTGAAAATTCAATGGCCTGCGTCTCGTTCCCAACCTGTCCGCTGGCGATGGCTGAAGCCGAACGCTTCCTGCCGTCGTTCACCGACAAAGTGGAAGCGATCCTGCAAAAATACGGTATCCCGGACGAGCATATCGTGATGCGCGTGACCGGCTGCCCGAACGGCTGTGGCCGCGCGATGCTGGCCGAGCTGGGGCTGGTGGGTAAAGCGCCGGGCCGTTACAACGTGCATCTGGGCGGTAACCGGATGGGGACACGTATTCCGCGAATGTATCGCGAAAACATCACGGAGCCGGAAATTCTCGATTCCATTGACCAGCTTGTCGGGCGCTGGGCGAAAGAGCGCGAAGCGGGTGAAGGCTTCGGCGACTTTACGGTGCGTGCGGGCATCATTCGCCCGGTGCTCGATCCCGCAAGGGATTTCTGGGAGTAAACACGAGAGGTAATTATGTCCGTACTCGATTTAAATGCCCTGAATGCACTGCCCAAAGTGGAACGTGTTCTTCAGCTTGCAGAAACCAATGCCCAACTGGAGAAGCTGGACGCCGAAGGGCGTGTAGCATGGGCGCTGGAAAATCTGCCGGGAGAGTTTGTGCTCTCATCGAGCTTTGGTATCCAGGCGGCGGTCAGTTTGCATCTGGTGAATCAGATCCGCCCGGACATTCCGGTGATCCTCACCGATACCGGCTATCTGTTCCCGGAGACCTATCAGTTTATTGATGAGTTAACGGATAAGCTGAAGCTGAACCTGAAAGTGTATCGCGCAGCGCAGAGCGCGGCCTGGCAGGAGGCGCGTTACGGCAAGCTGTGGGAGCAGGGCGTTGAGGGCATTGAGAAATACAATGAGATCAACAAAGTCGAGCCGATGAACCGGGCGCTGAAAGAGCTGAATGCGCAAACCTGGTTTGCCGGGCTGCGCCGGGATCAGTCTGGCAGCCGTGCCAGCCTGCCGGTGCTGGCTGTCCAGCGCGGCGTGTTCAAAGTGCTGCCGATCATCGACTGGGACAACCGTACCGTGTATCAGTATCTGCAACAGCATGGGCTGAAATACCATCCGCTATGGGATCAGGGCTATCTGTCGGTGGGCGATACCCATACCACGCGTAAATGGGAGCCCGGCATGGCGGAAGAAGAGACCCGTTTCTTTGGGCTTAAGCGCGAATGCGGATTGCACGAAGGTTGAGTGATTTCCCCCTCTCTCTGAAGGGCTGGGGGGAAGCGTGCTTTGTAAGATCCCCTCTCCCTGTGGGAGAGGGTTAGGGTGAGGGGAAAACCCCGCGCTACGCTTTCCCCGCTTTCGCCAGCTCTTTCACCAGCGGCAGCATAATGCGCACCACATCGCGACTGCGGTGTTCTATGCGCTGCGGCAGGGTTTTATCAATGTACTGCTGATTATCCAGTCTCACGTCATGCCAGCTGGTGCCATCCGGGAACGCTTTCGACTTCGCCCGCTGCTGGTAGCCATCTTTTTTACCCAACGACCAGTTAGTTGCTTCAACATACAGCACCGGGATCCCGGCCTTATCAAACACCTCACCATCGTTGCAGCAACCTGTTCCTTTCGGGTAGGCCGCATTACCACCGGGGTTGGTGGTGGCGAAAATGCCGTGCGCACGGGCTAACGTCAGCGCGCGGTCCCGGGTGATCTTACGCACCGGGGCCGGGGTGGTTTTGCCGCTATTAAAATAGAGTTTATCGCCCACGATTAAGTTATCGAGATTGATCACCAGCAGCGTATTTTTTTTCTCTTTCTCGCTCATGCGATTCAGTACATTTTCGGCCCCAAGTCGTCCTTCTTCTTCGCCGCTGGTGGCAATAAAGCGCACGCTATATTGGGTCGGAATATCTTTCAGGCGTTCTGCCAGCTCCAGCATCACCCCGACGCCGGCTGCGTTGTCATCAATCCCCTGTAGCGTTAAGCCGCCCAGGTTGTTATCCACATCGTTATCGCTCATCGGCGCGAAAGTATCGAGATGGGCGAGAATAATAATCTGCTGTGCCGTTTCGCCCTCATGCGCTGCAATCACCGTGCTGCCGATGACGTTATGCCAGTTTTGCGTACGATTGCGGGAGGTATAGATATAGCGGCTGTGGAAGGTGCGGATATCACTCTGATACCCCATTCCGGCGAACTGCTGACACACATAATCGGCGGTAAGCATTTCGGCGGGCGTTCCGGTCATGCGTCCGGGAAACACGGTGGCAATGTGTCGTGCCTGTTCGGCGGCCATTTCACCAAAAGGGTGTGTTTTTGCCTGAACGGGGAAGATACAGCAAACGCCGAACGCCAGGGCAGCGATACGGTGGCGCATTGCGGAAAACATAGGGGAGTCCTTAAAAACAGAGCAAAAAATTTGACGCGCCTAGTATGAAACTGTGATCGGCCTTACACAATTTGATTTGCTCTTAAATACCCGAAAAATCGCGCGTTAAGCACTTTTTGATATTAGCTTTTTCAGGGCGTTATTCCATTGAGTAACTACTCATTCCAATTCGTAATTTCATTCGATCTTAGCCGCCCCCTATAGTCCCACTATTCCTGATTGTTAGTGAGTTGTAGCACTGTGGACTACCTGCCGTTATTTGCTGCCATTAAAGATCGACCCGTACTGGTTGTTGGTACGGGCGAGGTCGCCGATCGTAAAATTGCCTTTTTACATAAGGCGGGTGCGCGCGTGCAGGTCATTACCGGTGCCGAATTCGAGCCCAGCATGCTCGATCACGTGGTACTGGTCATCGCCGCAACGGACGATCGCGAGCTGAACCGCCAGGTCTTTGATGCCGCGAATGTCCGTCACCGTCTGGTGAACGTGGTGGATGACCAGCCGCTGTGCTCGTTTATTTTCCCCTCTATCGTTGACCGCTCGCCCCTGCTGGTTGCCATCTCTTCCGGTGGCAATGCACCAGTGCTGGCGCGTCTGCTGCGTGAAAAAATAGAGGCCCTGCTGCCAGCGAACCTTGGCCGCATGGCCGCGGTCGCGGGTCAGTTTCGTGAGCGTCTGAAAACGGTGATTACCACCACCGACGGTCGCCGTCGCTTCTGGGATCGCGCTTTCCGCGGTCGCTTCGCCAGTCTGATGGCGGCGGGTAATCAGGTCGAAGCGGAACAACACCTGGAAAACGCACTCGCCTCCGGGCAGGGGGCAAATGGCGAAATTATTCTGGTCGGCGCCGGGCCGGGAGATGCCGGGTTGCTGACCTTGCGCGGTTTACAGGTGATTCAGCAGGCTGACGTGGTGTTTTACGATCACCTGGTTACCGACGGCGTGCGCGAGCTTATTCGTCGCGACGCCGAGCAGATCTGCGTGGGTAAACGGGCGGGAGAGCACTCTATTCCGCAACATGAAACCAACCAGATGCTTATTGCGGCAGCCAAAGCGGGTAAAACCGTGGTGCGCCTGAAAGGGGGCGATCCCTTCATCTTTGGTCGCGGCGGTGAAGAGCTGCAGGCCGCGGCGGAAGCGGGCGTCCCGTTCCAGGTGGTGCCGGGCATCACGGCCGCCTCGGCGGTAACGGCCTATGCCGGTATTCCCCTTACGCATCGTGATTTCGCCCAAAGCGTCACCTTTGTTACCGGGCACTACAAAGCCGACAGCACCCCCTTCGACTGGTCGCACCTGGCGCAAAGTCGTCAGACCCTCGCTATCTACATGGGCACCATGAAAGCGGCGGACATTAGCGAACAACTGATTCAACACGGTCGCGATGCAGCAACGCCCGTTGCCGTGATCTCTCGCGGCACGCGCGCCGATCAGCATGTCGCCATCGGCACATTACACAACCTTGCAACCCTGGCGAAAGACGCCCCTATGCCCGCCCTGATTGTGGTGGGTGAAGTGGTGCAGCTGCATAGCACGCTCGCCTGGTTCCAGCACACAACCGAGACGGAAGGCTTTGGTTCTTCTGTTGTAAATTTGGCTTAAGGAACGGTTATGGACCAAAAACGACTTACTCACCTGCGGCAGCTCGAAGCGGAAAGTATTCATATCATCCGCGAAGTGGCCGCCGAGTTCTCCAATCCGGTGATGATGTACTCCATCGGCAAAGATTCCAGCGTGATGCTGCACCTGGCGCGTAAAGCGTTCTATCCAGGCACGCTGCCGTTCCCGCTGCTGCACGTGGACACTGGCTGGAAATTCCGTGAGATGTATGAATTCCGTGACCGCACCGCCAAAGCCTACGGCTGTGAGCTGCTGGTGCATAAAAACCCGGAAGGGGTGGCGATGGGGATTAACCCGTTCGAGCACGGCAGCGCCAAACATACCGACATCATGAAAACCGAAGGGCTGAAGCAGGCGCTGAATAAATACGGTTTTGACGCAGCCTTCGGCGGCGCGCGCCGTGACGAAGAGAAATCCCGCGCGAAAGAGCGTATCTACTCCTTCCGCGATCGTTTCCACCGCTGGGACCCGAAAAACCAGCGTCCGGAGCTGTGGCACAACTACAACGGCCAGATTAACAAGGGCGAAAGCATTCGCGTCTTCCCGCTCTCCAACTGGACCGAGCTGGATATCTGGCAGTACATCTATCTGGAAAATATTGAAATCGTTCCGCTGTACCTGGCCGCAGAGCGTCCGGTACTGGAGCGCGATGGCATGCTGATGATGATTGATGATGACCGTATCGACCTGCAACCGGGTGAGGTGATCAAAAAACAGATGGTGCGCTTCCGTACCCTCGGCTGCTGGCCGCTGACCGGCGCGGTGGAATCTCACGCGCAAACGCTGCCGGAGATCATCGAAGAGATGCTGGTCTCCACCACCAGCGAGCGACAAGGCCGCGTCATTGACCGCGACCAGGCAGGCTCCATGGAGCTGAAGAAACGTCAGGGTTATTTCTAAGGAGCCGCCATGAACAGCACAATTGCACAACAAATTGCCGACGAAGGCGGGGTTGAAGCCTACCTGCATGCTCAGCAGCATAAAAGCCTGCTGCGCTTTTTGACCTGCGGCAGCGTCGATGACGGGAAAAGCACCCTGATTGGCCGCCTGCTGCACGACACACGCCAGATTTATGAAGATCAGCTCTCGTCGCTGCATAACGATAGCAAGCGTCACGGGACTCAGGGCGAAAAGCTCGACCTGGCGCTGCTGGTGGACGGCCTACAGGCGGAGCGTGAGCAGGGCATCACCATTGACGTGGCCTATCGCTACTTCTCCACCGAAAAGCGCAAATTTATTATTGCCGATACCCCGGGGCATGAGCAGTACACCCGCAACATGGCCACCGGCGCCTCCACCTGCGACCTGGCCATTCTGCTGATGGATGCGCGTAAAGGGGTGCTGGACCAGACTCGCCGTCATAGCTTTATCTCCACGCTGCTGGGGATCAAACACCTGGTGGTGGCGGTCAATAAAATGGATCTGGTGAACTTCAGCAAAGAGACGTTCAACCGTATTCGTGAAGAGTATCTGACCTTTGCCGAGCAGTTGCCGGGCAGCCTTGATATCCGTTTCGTGCCGCTCTCGGCGCTGGAAGGGGATAACGTCGCCTCCCAGAGCGTAAATATGCCCTGGTATAGCGGCCCGACGCTGCTGGAAGTACTCGAGACCGTAGAGATCCAGCGTGTGGTCGATACCCAGCCAATGCGCTTCCCGGTGCAGTATGTCAACCGGCCGAACCTCGACTTCCGCGGCTTCTCTGGCACGCTGGCGTCCGGCTCTGTGCAGGTAGGCCAGCGCGTTAAAGCGCTGCCGTCCGGCGTGGAATCGGCTATCGCCCGCATTGTGACCTTCGATGGCGATCTCCAGGAAGCGGGGGCGGGTGAAGCCGTAACCCTGGTACTAAAAGACGAAATTGATATCAGCCGTGGCGACCTGCTGGTGGATGCCCAGGAAAGGGTAAAAGCGGTGCAGGGGGCTGCCGTGGATGTGGTGTGGATGGCTGAACAGCCGTTGACCGCAGGCCAGAGCTACGATATTAAAATCGCGGGCAAGAAGACCCGTGCCCGCGTGGACGGTATTCAGTTCCAGGTAGATATCAATAATCTGACCCAGCGCGATGTCACTGAGCTGCCGCTGAACGGTATAGGTCTGGTCGATCTCACCTTCGACGAACCGCTGGTGCTGGACGCTTATCAGCAGAATCCGGTCACGGGCGGACTGATCTTCATTGATCGTCTGACGAACGTCACGGTAGGTGCCGGTATGGTACGCCAGCCAAATGAAGAGGCTGCCGTCGTCTCTGAATTCAGTGCCTTTGAACTGGAGCTGAACGCGCTGGTGCGTAAGCACTTCCCACACTGGGGTGCACGCGATCTGCTGGGAGGCAAGTAATGGCGCAACATGATGAGAACGTCGTCTGGCATCCTCATCCGGTTACCGTCGCGCAACGCGAACAACTCCACGGTCACCGTGGGGTTGTGCTGTGGTTTACCGGGCTTTCGGGCTCGGGTAAATCGACCGTTGCCGGGGCGCTGGAGGAGGCGCTTCATCAGGCGGGGGTCAGTACGTATCTGCTTGATGGCGACAACGTACGCCACGGCCTGTGTCGCGATCTGGGCTTTAGCGATGATGATCGCAAAGAGAATATTCGCCGGGTCGGTGAGGTGGCCAGTCTGATGGCCGACGCCGGGCTAGTGGTCCTGACGGCCTTTATCTCTCCGCACCGCGCCGAGCGGCAGATGGTACGCGAGCGCGTGGGTAACGATCGTTTTCTGGAGGTCTTTGTCGATACGCCGCTGGCGATATGTGAGCAGCGCGATCCGAAGGGCCTGTATAAGAAAGCGCGCGCGGGCGAGCTGAAAAACTTCACCGGAATTGATGCCGTTTACGAAGCGCCTGAAACGCCTGAAATTCACCTGCAAGGTCAACAATTGGTAACAAATTTAGTAGGCCAATTATTAGACCTGCTCAGACAGGGCGATATTATCAGATCCTGAGACGGTATCGGGCTTAGGCTTCCCCGATGTGTCATGGTACAGGATTAGCGATGCGTAACAGCGAAAATTACATTATCACCAGGTCGGAAACAGTAGCGACTAACGACGAGACGACCTGGTCTTTCCCTGGGGCGATCGTCGGCTTTATCTCGTGGCTTATGGCGCTGGGCATTCCGTTTTTGATTTACGGCAGTAACACGCTGTTTTTCTTCCTCTATACCTGGCCTTTCTTCCTGGCGCTGATGCCCGTCGCGGTTGTGGTCGGCATTGCGCTGCACTCGCTGCTGGATGGCAGACTGCTTTATAGCGCCATCATCACCATTGTGACGGTCGTTGTCCTGTTCGGGCTGTTATTTTTGTGGCTCATGGGATAAGTTCAGCCATAATTCAAACCGTAACCAACTATGTGCAATGGTGTGCTGGCGCGAATCTGCGGAAAAAATGTGGTACATTTGCCCGCGATGTTGCGGCATCTCTGTAGCCCCAGAGTAGAGTCGTGGGGAAAGTTATGGGATGATGATGCCGTTTTTCAGGGGGCAGGATGGGTAAACTTACGCTGCTGTTGCTGGCTTTGCTGGTCTGGCTTCAGTATTCGCTGTGGTTCGGTAAGAACGGCCTTCACGACTATAGTCGCGTCAGCGATGACGTGACTGCACAGCAGGCGACAAACGCCAAACTTAAAGCGCGAAACGATCAACTTTTTGCCGAAATTGATGACCTCAATGGCGGGCAAGAGGCGATTGAAGAACGTGCACGCAATGAACTCAGTATGACTAAGCCGGGCGAAACCTTCTATCGTCTGGTTCCGGATGCGTCTAAACGCAACCAGGGCTCTGTACAAAACAATCGATAATTAGCCCGGGATGACGACATGGCAGTAACTTTTACGGACGTATGCGCCGTTGTACCGGCCGCCGGGTTCGGCCGACGCATGCAGACAGAGTGTCCTAAGCAGTACCTCTCAATTGGCGATAAAACCATTCTTGAACACTCCGTGGCGGCGCTGCTGGCGCACCCGCGGGTGTCCCGGGTGGTGATCGCCATCAGCCCAGGCGATGCGCGCTTTGCCGCGCTACCGCTGGCAGACCACCCGCAAATTACGGTCGTTGATGGCGGCGCAGAGCGCGCCGACTCGGTGCTGGCCGGTATTCAGGCCGCCGGTGAGGCCGCATGGGTGCTGGTGCACGATGCGGCGCGCCCTTGTCTGCATCAGGACGATCTGGCGCGACTGCTGGCGCTTAGCGAGACCAGCAAGGTCGGAGGCATTCTGGCCGCGCCGGTGCGTGACACCATGAAGCGCGCTGAACCAGGCTTTGCATCCATTGCCCATACCGTAGAGCGCGTTGATTTGTGGCACGCGCTGACCCCGCAATTTTTCCCTCGCGAGCTGCTCCACGCCTGCCTGACGCGCGCCCTGAGGGAGGGGGCGACCATTACCGATGAGGCATCGGCGCTGGAGTATTGTGGTTTCCATCCCACTCTGGTTGAAGGACGCGCTGATAATATCAAAGTGACGCGACCGGAAGATTTACAGCTGGCGGAATTTTATCTTACCCGTTCGACCCCTCAGGAGAAGGCATAATGCGAATTGGACATGGTTTTGACGTACACGCCTTTGGCGGTGAAGGCCCAATTATCATTGGCGGCGTACGCATCCCCTACGAAAAAGGACTGTTGGCCCATTCTGATGGCGACGTGGCGCTCCATGCCTTAACCGACGCGCTGCTGGGCGCGGCGGCGCTGGGTGATATCGGCAAACTCTTCCCGGACACTGACCCGGCATTCAAGGGGGCCGACAGCCGCGAGCTACTGCGTGAAGCCTGGCGCCGTATTCAGGCCAAAGGTTTTACCCTTGGCAACGTCGATGTCACCATCATCGCGCAGGCACCCAAAATGTTGCCGCATATCCCACAGATGCGCGTGTTTATCGCCGAAGATCTCGGCTGTCACATGGATGATGTCAACGTCAAGGCCACCACTACCGAGAAGCTGGGCTTCACTGGCCGTGGTGAAGGCATTGCCTGCGAAGCAGTAGCCCTGCTGGTGAAGGCGGCAAAATGATCGAATTCGACAACCTCACTTATCTGCACGGTAAGCCGCAAAGCACGGGTTTACTAAAAGCCAGCCCGGAAGATTTCGTGGTGGTGGAAGATCTCGGCTTTGAGCCGGATGGGGAAGGCGAGCATATCCTGGTGCGGATCCTGAAAAACGGTTGTAACACCCGTTTCGTTGCCGACGCACTGGCAAAGTTCCTGAAGATTCATGCCCGTGAAGTGAGCTTTGCCGGGCAAAAAGATAAACATGCCGTCACAGAGCAGTGGCTCTGCGCGCGCGTTCCGGGCAATTCGATGCCGGATCTCAGTAAGTTTGAGCTTGAAGGTTGTAAGGTACTGGAGTACGCCCGCCATAAACGCAAACTGCGCCTTGGTGCCCTGCAAGGAAATGCGTTCACGCTGGTGCTGCGTGAAGTCAGCGATCGCGCCGATGTCGAAAAACGTCTGGCAGCCATCAGTGCCCAGGGCGTGCCTAACTACTTTGGTGCGCAGCGTTTCGGCATTGGCGGCAGTAATCTGCAGGGGGCGCTACGCTGGGCGCAGAGTAACGCGCCGGTTCGCGACAGGAATAAACGCAGTTTTTGGTTGTCTGCGGCCCGCAGTGCGTTGTTTAATCAGATTGTGAGTGAAAGGCTGAAAAAACCAGACGCGAATCAAGTTGTTGTCGGCGATGCGCTACAATTAGCGGGGCGCGGCAGCTGGTTCGTGGCCACGGCTGAAGAGATGGCCGACCTGCAGACGCGCGTCGGAAACAAAACGCTGATGATTACCGCACCGCTTCCGGGCTCCGGAGAGTGGGGAAGTGTGGGCGACGCGCTGAGCGCGGAGCAATCTGCGGTGGCAGATGCGCAGGAATTACAATCTTTGCTGGTGCGGGAAAAAGTGGAAGCGGCACGCCGGGCGATGCTGCTCTATCCGCAACAGTTGAACTGGAACTGGTGGGATGACGTAACCCTTGAGTTACGATTCTGGCTGCCGGCAGGTAGCTTTGCCACCAGTGTTGTCAGGGAACTTATCAACACTTCGGGTGACTATGCGAATATTGCTGAGTAACGATGACGGGATCCACGCCCCAGGCATACAGACACTGGCCAGGCATCTGCGCGAGTTCGCAGAGGTTCAGGTTGTTGCTCCCGATCGTAACCGCAGCGGTGCCTCTAACTCATTAACGCTGGAGTCATCGCTTCGCACCTTTGCTTTCGATAACGGCGACATTGCCGTGCAGATGGGCACACCGACTGATTGCGTCTTCCTGGGGGTGAATTCCCTGATGCGTCCGCGACCGGATGTGGTGGTCTCCGGCATCAACGCCGGGCCAAACCTGGGCGATGATGTCATCTACTCGGGTACCGTTGCCGCCGCAATGGAAGGCCGTCATCTCGGTTTTCCGGCCCTGGCGGTCTCACTTAATGGTCACCAGCATTACGATACGGCCGCTGCCATCACCTGCACGATTTTACGTGCCCTGAGCCGTGAACCACTGCGCACCGGGCGGATCCTGAATATCAACGTGCCCGATTTACCGCTCGACCAGATTAAAGGCATACGCGTTACCCGCTGTGGTAGCCGCCATCCGGCTGACCAGGTCATCCCGCAGCAGGATCCGCGTGGTAATACGCTCTACTGGATTGGGCCGCCGGGCGAGAAGTGCGACGCCGGGCCCGATACCGATTTTGCTGCCGTTGATGAAGGTTATGTCTCGATTACACCACTGCACGTAGATTTAACCGCTTACAGCGCGCAGGATGTGGTGTCAGGCTGGCTGGATCGTGCCGGGGTGAACGAGCAATGGTAAGTCAACGTGTACAAAGCCTTCTGAATCAATTACGTGCTCAGGGCATTACCGATGAGAAGGTGCTTGATGCCCTGGCTCAGGTACCGCGCGAGAAGTTTGTCGATGAGGCGTTTGAGCACAAAGCCTGGGAAAACGTCGCGTTGCCCATCGGGCAGGGGCAGACAATTTCGCAGCCCTATATGGTTGCCCGGATGACCGAACTGCTGGAACTGACACCGGAGTCCCGGGTGCTGGAGATTGGCACCGGTTCTGGCTACCAGACCGCGATCCTGGCGCACCTGGTGCACCATGTCTGTTCAGTGGAGCGCATTAAAGGGTTGCAGTGGCAGGCGCGTCGTCGCCTCAAACAACTTGATTTACATAATGTTTCAACACGTCATGGCGATGGCTGGCAGGGTTGGCAGGCACGCGCCCCGTTTGACGCCATCATTGTCACGGCGGCACCGCCCGAAATCCCGGCAGCACTGCTATCGCAGCTGGATGAGGGCGGTATTCTCGTTTTGCCGGTGGGCGATGAACAGCAGCTATTAAAGCGTGTTCGTCGGCGCGGCGACGAATTTATCATCGATACCGTGGAAGCCGTGCGCTTTGTCCCTCTCGTAAAGGGGGAGCTGGCCTGAGACTCAGATTTTTCCAGGGTTATTCAGGCCAATTCAGCGTATCGTGGGGCGCAAAAGATTCGTGCCAACACGGATAATATTAAGTCACTGGTAGTTAACACATTCCTGGGGGATAAATGAGCGCGGGAAGCCCAAAATTCACCATCAGCCGTGTCGCGGCATTATCACTGGTTTCACTCTGGCTGGCAGGTTGTTCTAATTCAAACAATCCCCCTGCGCCGGTGAGCTCAGTTGGCGGCAATAGCGGTTCAGGTAACACATCCAGTGGAATGCTGATTACTCCTCCACCAAAGATGGGTAACTCGACAGCGCAGCAAACTCCGCAGATCCAGCCTGTTCAACGTCCTGTTGTCCAGCCGACGCAGATTCAGCCAGTGGAACAAGCTGTTCAGACCGAAAATGGCCGCATAGTATATAACCGCAAGTATGGGAACATTCCGAAAGGCAGCTATACTGGCGGCAGCACCTATACCGTTAAGCGCGGCGATACTCTGTTCTATATCGCGTGGATCACCGGGAACGATTTCCGTGATCTCGCCCAGCGAAACAACGTACAAGCCCCGTATGGACTGGAAGTAGGCCAAACGCTGCAGGTGGGCAATGCCACCGGTAAACCTCTGACGCCGGGTAACAGCGTTTCTGCGGCCGACGTCACCGCGCAAAATAACAGTGTGACCCCTGCACAAAAATCAAGCACAGTGGTTGCTTCACAACCTGTAATTACGTATTCTGAGGACTCAGGTGAACAGAGTGCTAACAAGATGTTGCCGAATAATAAGGGTACTGCGACCGTTGTCACAGCACCGGTTACGGCACCTGTGGTTAGCTCTACCGAGCCCACTGCCAGCAGTGTAACGTCCAGCTCGCCGATCTCTTCATGGCGCTGGCCGACTGACGGCAAGGTTATCGAGAACTTCTCTTCCTCCGAGGGGGGAAATAAAGGGATCGATATCGCGGGGAGTAAAGGACAGGCTATTATCGCGACCGGAGACGGACGTGTTGTGTATGCCGGTAATGCACTTCGCGGTTACGGTAATCTTATTATCATCAAACACAACGATGATTACCTGAGTGCCTACGCCCATAACGATACGATGCTGGTCCGGGAACAACAAGAAGTTAAGGCGGGGCAAAAAATCGCTACCATGGGTAGCACCGGAACCAGTTCTACACGCTTGCATTTTGAAATTCGTTACAAGGGGAAATCCGTAAACCCGCTGCAGTATTTGCCGCAGCGATAATTTGACGAGACATGCCAGTCAGGATGTTTCGTTCAGGGATCACGGGTAGGAGCCACCTTTATGAGTCAGAATACGCTGAAAGTTCATGATTTAAATGAAGACGCGGAATTTGATGAGAACGGAGCAGAGGCTTTTGATGAAAAAGCCTTAGTAGAAGAGGAACCCAGTGATAACGATTTAGCTGAAGAAGAGCTGTTATCGCAGGGCGCCACACAACGTGTGCTTGACGCGACTCAGCTTTACCTTGGGGAGATTGGTTACTCCCCACTGTTAACAGCCGAAGAAGAAGTTTATTTCGCGCGCCGTGCATTGCGTGGTGACGTAGCCTCACGCCGTCGCATGATTGAGAGTAACTTGCGTCTGGTTGTGAAGATTGCCCGTCGTTATAGCAATCGTGGTCTGGCTCTGCTGGATCTGATTGAAGAGGGTAACCTGGGGCTTATCCGTGCTGTTGAGAAGTTTGACCCAGAACGTGGGTTCCGTTTCTCAACCTACGCAACCTGGTGGATTCGACAGACCATCGAACGGGCAATCATGAACCAAACCCGTACGATTCGCCTGCCGATTCACATCGTGAAAGAGCTGAACGTCTATCTGCGTACTGCACGCGAGTTGTCCCATAAGCTGGACCACGAGCCAAGTGCAGAAGAGATTGCCGAGCAGCTTGATAAACCGGTTGATGACGTAAGCCGTATGCTGCGTCTCAATGAGCGTATTACCTCGGTTGACACCCCACTGGGTGGCGATTCCGAAAAAGCGCTGCTGGACATCCTGGCCGATGAAAAAGACAACGGCCCGGAAGACACTACGCAAGACGATGACATGAAACAGAGCATCGTTAAATGGCTGTTCGAACTGAATGCCAAACAGCGTGAAGTGCTGGCACGTCGTTTCGGTTTACTGGGGTATGAAGCTGCGACACTGGAAGACGTCGGCCGCGAAATTGGCCTGACCCGTGAACGTGTTCGTCAGATTCAGGTAGAAGGTCTGCGTCGCCTGCGTGAAATTCTGCAGGGGCAGGGTCTGAATATCGAAGCGCTGTTCCGCGAATAATTACCCTTTCGTCAAAAAAGGCCCGTCGTGAGACGGGCCTTTTTCTTTTGTGCTACCCCTGCGTCGTTTCGTGCAACAGACGCCAGGTGACTCCAGCGCCTTCCTGATTAAGCACCGCAGTTGACCAACGTACGTTGACAGGCTGGTCCGGACGGGTTTGCGTCTCCCTATAGTGCAGCACCGCGCCACCTTCCCATTCCTGCACCGTAGCGAGCTCATCGATAGCTATTTTCAGGCCGTGGCGACTGCCGCGCTGGTTTTGCAGGAAGCCGGCCAGTGCCGCATGATCCAGATGAGTGCCGCCCGGTGGAATCATCATAAAATCCGGCCGGAAGCGGGCGAGCAGGGCGGTGATATCGCCTTCGCCTTCTCCAAGCCACTGCTCGAGCGCAACGTGAAGATCAATAATTTCTTTTACGTACGGGGTCATGATTTCTCCTGTTGAAGCTGCATCAGCACCTTCGCATTGTTAAGACGAATAACGGTCAGCAGGGGCAGTAAGGTTACGCCAGCGGCAAAAAGAAAAGTACTGTGCCACGCCGTAATCGGCGGCAGGTAGTGGTGCGCCAGGCTAAGTAGCGCGGCCAGCACTAACGCCCCCAGAAAAAAACTCAGCTGACGGTTCAGGTTCCACAGCGCGCTGGCATCCGGCATCGCATCATGCGGGATAGTCAAAAACGCGCTGCTTTGCGCCGTGCTGCTGCACAGGCTACCGCCCGCACCCATAAGCGTAAATGCCAGCACCGGCAGTGCGAGCGGGCTCTCCGGGCCGACAGGGACAAGAAGCGCCATTCCCGTGGCCTGCAAAAGAGAGCCGAGGATAATCAGCGGTCGGGGACCCAGACGGTTGAAGTAGCGTCCGGTTGATGCGATCGCCACAAAAGAGGCCAGTGACCAGGGCAGCATCAGCGCCCCCGTTTCGGCAGGCGTCAGTCTGGCGACGCTTTGCAGGTAAAACATGCCTATCACGTTCACGCCAATGAACGTGCCGGGAATGCACAGGTAGACCAGCATAGAAAACCGCAGCAGCGGATCTTTCAGCAGCGGGAGATGAAGCAGTCGTCGCGTCACGATCTGCTGTGGTTTCTCGTCACGAAGCCATAGCCAGGCCAGCGTAAATGCGAGGGCAGCGACGGGCAGAGTCGCAAAAAAAATCCATCGCCAGCCGAGCGTCTGCACCAGCACGCCGCCCAGCGCGGGTGAGCATGCCGGTGCCAACAGCGCCACCAGCATAACCGCTGAAGAGAGCCTGGCACGTTCGTGCGGCTTAAACTGCTGCCACGCCAGCGCCTGCCCAACCGGTATCAGCAGCCCGCCGCCAAGCCCCTGCACGACGCGCCAGGCGATGAGGCTGTCGAGTGTGGACGCCAGCCCCGCAGCGGTAGAGGCGGTACTAAACAGTAAAAGCGATAGCAGGATCAGGCGTTTGGGGCCAAGCAAGCGCGCCAGCATGGCACTGAATGGGATGACCAGCGTTAGCCCGGCAATATAGCCATTACTCACCCAGGCAAGTGCGGAAGGCGTGGCGTCAAACGCCCGGCCCATTGCTGGAAAGGCAACGCTGGCGATGAACATGTTAATCAGGTCGAGAAAAAAGCCGAGCAGAAATACAACGGCAACCCTGGTGCGATAGGTCATGGGAACTCCTCCAGTGAGGCCGTATCGTAGCGGGCGGGAGAGAACAGATAAACGCGACAAAGCGCGATATACTGTCAAAAAAATTTTGACAATAAAAAGGCTGACGATGTTGAATTTGCAGCGCACAGGGATGTTTGTGGCGGTGGTAGAGAGCGGAAGTTTTACCGCTGCCGCAGATGTTATGGGGTTAACAAAAGCGGTTCTCAGTTTCAATATTCGCCAACTCGAAGATGAGCTGGGCGTCACGCTGTTGCTACGATCCACTCGTCGGCTGCGCTTAACCGAAGCCGGGGAGCTGTTTTACCAACGTAGCGTGGCGCTGCTTCAGAACGCGGAGAAACTCGCGGATGATGTGCGCGCCAATCATGCCGGGCTGACGGGGGAACTGCGTATTACCAGCACTCCCGAATATGGGGCGAAGGTGGTGGTGCCCCTGCTGGCCGAATTTAGCCTTCAGCACCCGGAGCTGCGCGTGCGGCTGGTATCATCTTCGCTGCACAGGGATCTTATTTCTGAACGTTTTGATGTCGCCATTCGGCTTGGGACGCTTGCAGATTCGCGCTATCACGCCGCGCTGATTTCGCAGTTTGCCATCTTGCCCGTAGCATCCCCGGCGTGGCTGCAGGCCCATCCTGTGGGATCACCAGAGGCGCTGGCGCAGGCTGACTGGATCATTCATGAACGCGTCGCTTCACCGCTGCGCTGGCAGCTACGTAACGCTGCCGGTGAGAGCGTCATGCTGGAGATAAAAAAAGCCCCGCGATTATATGCGGACAGCGCGCAGGCATTAATGGCCTTTGCCCTGGCCGGTAGCGGTGTGGCGCTGTTGCCTGCGTGGCTGGCACAAAGTGCGCTGGAGGCGGGGCAACTGCTCCCCGTTTTACCGGAATACACTTTTGCCCAACAGGGCATCTATGCTGTCTATCCTGATGCCCAGCATGTTTCAGCAAAGGTGCGCACGTTTATTGATTTTATGCGTACCCGGGTTAACGCGTTATGATCCTGGTTTTGTCGGGTACCGCTCAGGTTCTTCGCTGTGAAGGTACCCTTCCAGCGCCCTCATCAAACGCGGATAAAAAAGAAAGCAGCGATGATGGCCGGCATGATTATGCTCGCCATTTTCCAGACGGCAGGTTCTCTGCTGCTCCGCCGGTTCGCCGGCATCGCCTTGTGCTCATGGTCATGTCGGTGAGAGCCAGCGGTTCCACTCCTGGCTGCCAGAGAGTGATATCTGTTACTGCTGGTGAGTTGCCGTAGGGCGCGTCGCTACGACTGCCGCTGAAAAACGGTCGTGACAGATGGACAAAGCACAACGGCAACTCTGGTTGTCATGCCGATCAGTTAGCGCGGTGGAATCGTTCCGTTCACCTCATGTTCAGCGGAGTGTGGCATTACACCACCCGTGAACGTGACAAGGAGGACCGGCCGTGTATGAACCGGTCTCATAGGTTACAGATCTGACTCAATCGGCCCGGAGACCGCTGAGCCCTAAACCAGGCTCTTCAACCGGTAGATCCACTCCAGCGCCTGACGCGGTGTCAGTGTATCCGGGTCGAGATTCTCCAGCGCCTCAACGGCAGGCGACGTCTCTTCTGCTGGCGCAAGCAACGACATCTGCGTACCATCTATCTGGGTTGCCGCCGCGTTTGGCGACAGGCTTTCCAGCTCGCGCAGTTTCTGCCGTGCCCGTTTAATGACCTCTTTAGGCACCCCTGCCAGCGCCGCTACCGCCAGGCCGTAGCTCTTGCTGGCCGCGCCATCCTGCACCGTGTGCATAAAGGCAATGGTATCCCCATGCTCCAGCGCGTCCAGATGCACATTTGCCACCCCTTCCATCTTTTCGGGCAACTGGGTTAGCTCGAAATAGTGGGTTGCAAAGAGCGTCAGCGCCTTGATTTTGTTTGCCAGGCTTTCAGCGCAGGCCCACGCCAGCGACAGGCCGTCGTAGGTTGAGGTTCCGCGGCCAATTTCATCCATCAGCACCAGGCTGTTTTCCGTCGCATTGTGCAGAATATTGGCGGTTTCGGTCATCTCCACCATAAAGGTGGAGCGGCCGCTGGCCAGGTCATCTGCCGCACCCACGCGGGTGAAAATGCGATCGATGGGGCCGATCTCAACTTTTTGCGCGGGCACGTAGCTGCCGATATAGGCCAGAAGCGCAATCAACGCGGTCTGGCGCATATAGGTACTTTTACCGCCCATGTTCGGGCCGGTAATGATCAGCATACGACGCTGAGGCGACAGGTTAAGCGGGTTGGCAATAAAGGGCTCATTGAGCACTTGTTCCACCACCGGGTGGCGACCTTCGGTGATACGAATGCCAGGCTTATCGCTAAAGGTGGGGCAGCTGTAGTTCAGCGTATCGGCACGCTCCGCCAGGTTAACCAGCACGTCCAGCTCTGCCAGCGCGCTTGCGCTGAGCTGCAGATCGCCCAGATGCGGCATCAGCGTATCGAACAGCTCGTCATAAAGCTGTTTTTCCAGCGCCAGCGCTTTCCCTTTGGAGGTCAGCACTTTGTCTTCGTACTCTTTTAGCTCAGGAATAATATAGCGTTCGGCATTTTTGAGCGTCTGGCGGCGGACATAGTGGATAGGCGCCAGGTGGCTCTGCCCACGGCTAATCTGGATGTAGTAACCATGAACGGCGTTATAGCCGACTTTCAGGGTATCCAGGCCCAGGCGTTCGCGTTCGCGGATCTCCAGTTTATCGAGATAATCCGTTGCACCGTCTGCCAGCGCGCGCCACTCATCCAGCTCTTCGTTATAGCCAGGTGCGATAACGCCACCGTCGCGCACCAGCACCGGCGGGGTTTCAACCACAGCACGCTCCAGTAACTCGCGCAGCTCGCTAAATTCACCCATGGTCTCACGCAGCTTTTGTACCGGTGCGCTCTCAACCTCAGCCAACTGCGCCCGCAGGGTGGGCAACTGCTGAAAGGCATGGCGCATACGGGCTAAGTCACGTGGGCGAGCGGTGCGCAGCGCAAGACGGGCAAGGATACGTTCGAGGTCGCCTACCTGGCGCAAAACCGGCTGCAGTTCGGTAAAACGATCCTGCAAGGCGGCGATAGTCTGCTGACGGCCGACCAGCGTTGCGGTATCACGCACCGGCATGTGCAGCCAGCGCTTGAGCATACGGCTCCCCATTGGGGTGACGGTGCTGTCGAGCACCGAGGCCAGGGTGTTTTCAACGCCCCCGGCCAGGTTCTGGGTGATCTCGAGATTGCGACGGGTGGCGGCATCCATGATGATGCTGTCCTGCTGGCGCTCCATGGTAATAGAGCGGATGTGCGGCAGAGCCGTGCGCTGGGTGTCTTTCACGTATTGCAAAAGACATCCCGCCGCGCAAAGTCCACGTGGCGCATTCTCGACACCAAAACCAATGAGATCGCGGGTGCCAAACTGCAGGTTGAGCTGCTGACGGGCGGTATCGATCTCAAACTCCCACAGGGGGCGACGACGCAGGCCGCGACGACCTTCAATCAATGCCAGCTCGGCAAAGTCTTCGGCATACAAGAGTTCCGCGGGGTTGGTGCGCTGTAGCTCTGCCGCCATGGTTTCACGGTCGGCCGGTTCACTCAGACGAAAACGCCCGGAGCTAATATCCAGCGTGGCGTAGCCGTAACCTTTGCCGTCCTGCCAGATAGCGGCCAGCAAATTATCTTGCCGCTCCTGCAGCAGGGCTTCATCACTGATGGTGCCAGGGGTGACGATGCGCACCACTTTGCGCTCAACCGGCCCTTTTGAGGTCGCCGGATCGCCAATCTGTTCGCAAATGGCTACCGACTCACCCTGATTAACCAGCTTCGCCAGATAGTTTTCCACCGCGTGGTGGGGAATGCCCGCCATCGGGATCGGCTCGCCTGCAGAGGCGCCGCGTTTGGTCAGCGAGATATCGAGCAGCTGAGATGCGCGTTTCGCATCATCATAAAAAAGCTCGTAAAAGTCGCCCATCCGATAGAACAGCAGGATCTCTGGATGCTGGGCTTTCAGCTTCAGATACTGCTGCATCATGGGGGTGTGAGCGTCTAAGTTGTCGGTAGTGGTCATGGAGTGATGATGTCCATTTCTTTGAAAATAGTACGATTTAAGCGACGCAATGGTCATGAATTAAGGCTATTGTCGCATGAAAAAATGACCTCGCGCAGCAAAATGTGGCCCCTTTAGGCCGAGTTTTCGTTCATCAGCTCAATCACAATTTTGCCCTGCTCAACGCTAAGCTGCACCCGGGAGTGGGTTTTGAAACCCGCCGCTTCCAGCCAGTCGCCTTTCAGGTTCAGCGCGGCGTGCAGACTGTATCCTTTCGGCACTTTGGTCCGACGATCTTCGTGACGTCTGCGATAAGAACTTACGGTTAAATGACGAGACGGTTTTACAGTATTCAGTTCAGTCATTGCGGACTCCTTTCCTGGCCCTGAAGAAGAAAAAACACCTGTATAAAATGCCAGTAAAATTACCCAATGACAAACGCAGAGCTGCGAGACTGCTTCCAAAAACGGGATGCAAAAAATGAAATCAGGCTGAAACGTGCGGCATGAAGAGGTATCATGGATGCAACTTATAAACAGGTATGCTGACATGTCCGGAAAACGCATTACGCGCGAAAAAGAGACCATCCGCAAAATGATTGCGCTCTATGAGGCGCAATGCCCTCAGGCTGTAAGCGAAGAGGGGCATTATCAGGCGCTGAATGCCTATGCGGATAAGCGTCTGGATAAATGTATTTTCGGTGAAGAAAAACCGGCCTGCAAACAGTGCCCTGTGCACTGCTATCAGCCGGCGAAACGGGAAGAGATGAAACAGGTCATGCGCTGGGCCGGGCCGCGTATGCTCTGGCGTCACCCGATTTTGACCCTACGCCACCTCATCGATGACCGCCGTCCTGTCCCGCCGCTGCCCGAAAAATATCGCCCCAAAAAGTAGCGCTTAGCGTCGCACCGGCCGGCAGATAAATATCATCGCCACGGCGCTGCAGAGTGGGAAACAGGCCAGTTGCAGCCAGGGATAGACCGCCTGGGGCGACGGGGTGAGGGCGTAATCGAGCTGGCTACCCAGCAACAAGTTCCCTGCCAGCACGGCGCATCCCCCTGCGGTGGCGAGCGCGCCATAGTGCGCCCCCAGCGTCGACTCGCTGGCAAACCACGGAATGATATCTTTAGCCGCAGGCACCAGCAGCATCTGTCCGAAAGTCAGTAGGGTAACGAAACAGGCCGCCGGCAGAAGACGCAGCCAGCCATCGGCCGGGGGATGGCTGGCAAACAGAGCCACACTCACGAAAGAAGCGGCCAGCACGGCAAAGCCGACGGGCAGAATGCGCACCGCACCGGCCCGGCGGGCAACACGTGCCAGGGGTAGCTGGAATACGATGATCAGCACGGAGGCCAGCATAAACAGCGGACCAAGATCTTTCTCGCTGCCGCCGGCTCGCTGAATCTCCACCGGGAGCGCCAGGTAGAGCTGGTTATAGCTTAAGAGCCAGGCGCTGTAAGCGATGATAAAAGCCACAAAGCGTGGCTGCCGGAAGGTGGTCCACCAGGGTGTGATGTGTAACGGTTTTTTCTGCGCGGAGGTGGGCAGGCAAAAGTGCAGCACCATCAACGCCACCACAAAGACCCCTGCGCCCGCCAGCGCTATCTGGCGAAAACCGATCCCCGCCAGCAGTGCGCCGGCTACGGGTCCGAGCACAGCACCCAACTCACCGCAAACCGCAAACAGTGCGAACCACTCCGCACGGCTGCGTTTGCCTTCCGCTTCGCTACGCGTGCCCGCTTTGGCCAGCAGGGCTTCGATGGAAGGGGAGAAGAGTGCACCGCCAATGCCCGTCAGACAGGCACCGAGGATTATCGCCCCGAGGGAGTCTCCCAGCGCCAGCAGCAAGTAACCCGCCACCCGCACCAGGCAGCCGCAAAGGATAACGCTACGCGCGCCAAAGCGGTCAGAGAGGGCACCGCCTACGATAAACATCCCCTGCTGGGAGAAGGTGCGTAACCCCAGGACAAGACCAATCAGCCCGCCGGAGAGCTGCATGTCATCGCGCAGGAAGATCGCCAGAAAGGGGACAACGGCGTAAAAGCCGATGTTAAACACAAACTGGCTGCCCAGTAAAACCGGCGGCCAGAGTTGTGTTGCCGGGCGCAAAGAGAGCATGGGCTTACCTGGCATCAGACGAGGAAATGGATATGTTTCTTGCCATGAAATGGCGATATTTCAATTTTCGTCTTCACGCGGAACACGTCCCACAGCAGATCTTCGGTGAGGATCGCCTGGGGTGAGCCGGTGGCAACAATCTGCCCTTTCTGCATAACAATCAGCGCATCGCAAAACATCGAGGCATGATTGAGATCGTGGATCGCCACAATGCTGGTGACCGGCAGTTCACTGATCAACTGCATCAGCTGCATTTGATGGTGAATATCCAGGTGATTGGTGGGTTCATCAAGCAGGATCTCGCTGGGGGTTTGCGCCAGCGCCCGGGCGATATGCACACGCTGCCGTTCACCACCGGAGAGGCTTAACCAGCCCTGGGTGCTTTTTTCCAGCATATTCACCCGCTCCAGCGCCGCGTTCACGGTGGCATCATCGTGGCTGCTCCAGCCGGAAAACGCCGTATGGTGCGGAATACGGCCGAGCTTAACGACGTCACGTACCTGCATGTTGGCGTCGGTCATGCCGTGCTGTTCAACAAAAGCGACGCGCCGCGCCAGCTGCTTTTTATTGATACGTGCAATGTTATTGCCATCCAGAGCGACGGTGCCCGCGTGAGGGCGGCGAAGTCCGGCAAGCACGCGCAGCAGAGAGGATTTCCCCGAGCCATTTGGCCCCAGCAGGCCGACCGTCTGCCCCGGCGTGACCCGGAGCGAGACGTTATTGACGATGACCTTTTTGCCTACCTTCCAGGTAATGTTATCGGCGGTGATACTCATCACTTATTCCTTGAACGGTAGATAATGACGGCGAAGAAGGGCACCCCCACCAGGGCCGTGACGACACCCACCGGCAGGCTTTGCGGCGCAATCAGCATGCGGGAGGCGATATCGGCCAGCACCATCAGAATCGCCCCGGCCAGCGCACTGGCAATCAGAAGCGTACGGTGCAGGGGCCCAAAGAAGTAGCGCATCATATGGGGTACCACCAGCCCAACGAAACCGATCGAGCCTGCCATACTAACGATGGTGGCGGTAATCAGCGCGGTGACGGTAAACAAGAGCAAACGGACTTGCGGTACGGCGATCCCCAGCGATGCGGCGGCATCGTCGCCAAAGGTAAAGGCATCCAGCGCACGGGAGTAATAGAGACAAATCGCCAGCCCCAGCAATACCACGACTAATACCAGCTGGAATTCCGGCCAGCGCACGCCGCTAAAACTGCCGAGCAACCAGAACATAACATCGCGTGCCTGCTGAGCGCTGGCGGAGGTGCTGATGGTGTATGCCGTGATGGCGTTAAACAACTGAGAGGCCGCGACCCCGGCCAGTATCGTGCGCTCATTGCCGCCACGCGCGCCGTTGGTCAGAAAGGCGACAAAGGCAAAGGCTGAAAAGGCACCGGCAAAGGCGCCCGCCGAGAGGGTGACGGCCCCGGAGCCAATCCCGAGAACCACGACCGATACCGCCCCGGTAGAAGCCCCGGCAGAGACGCCAAGCACGTAGGGCTCAGCGAGGGCGTTTTTCAGCAAGCTTTGCAGCACGGCACCGCAGATAGCCAGCCCGGCACCGCAGCACGCTGCTACCAGAGCGCGGCTAAGACGGAAATCCCAGATCACGCTCTCGTAGATACGGTTCAGGGGAACGTCGGTCAGCCCGGCTTTGTTAGCAATCGCATAGTAGACGGTTTGCAGGGGAATAGAGAGCTCCCCCACGCTTACGCCCAGCGCAATCACCAGCAATAAAAGCACAACAGCCAGCACGGACGAGGTGGTAAGCAGCAGGCCTTGTCGACGTTGTTGCACCACTGCCGTCATCAATTCAGCCCCAGCTTTCTGAGCTGCTCACCCACCTGCTCAGCACCGTAAATCGTGCGGATGGTAGGGTTCATCGCCTGGCCGTCCATAACAACGATATGCCCTTTTTTCACGGCGTCGAGCTGGCTGACGGCCGGATCGCTTTTCAGGAATTTAATCTTCTCTTGGGCACTATCGAGCGCCCAACGGTTGCGATCAAGGCTAGAAACAACAATCACGTCCGGGTTGGCAGCAATAATGCTTTCCCAGCCCACGGTCGGCCATTCCGTTTCAGAGGTGATGGCATTATGGCCACCCAGCACATTGGCGATAAAGCCGGACGCGCTATTTTTACCGCCGACATAGGCATCAGAGGAGGGGGAGGAGCTGGAGAACCAGAAGACGAACGAAAGGTCTTTTTTATTTTTGCTGAACTCAGTGCGCAGATCGGCTTCGCGTTTTTTGAAGTCGGCAATCAGCGCCTGGCCCCGATCTTCTACGTTGAAGATTTTTGCGAAGTCTTCGATCTCTTTATAAAGGAAGGTCATGTCCCAGAGTTTCTGACGGCTGCCGTACATATCACCAATGTCTTTTTTGGTAGCGCACATGCCGGGTGACATATAGCTGTTAACGCCTACTGTCTGCAGGTCTTCACGTTTGGCAACTTTACTCTCTGGCCCCAGCAGCAGCGGAAGCTGTGCCGGTACGAAGTCCGGATTCTGGGCGAGGATAGATTCGAGACCCGGGATTTCGACCGTCAGCGTTTTGATTTTTTCGTTTTTCGCCGCCAGTTCCGGCAGGACTTTGGTTGGCCAGAAAGCGCTGGCTACGACGTGATCCTCTAATCCCAACAACAGCAAAATTTCAACGGTATTCTGGCCCAGGGCGACGACGCGTTCCGGTGCTTTTGTAAACGTCTCTTTATAGCCGCAGTTCTCAATCGTCAGCGGATAAGTGGTCGCAAAGGCGGAGCCCGCAGTGGCGAGGAACAATCCTACTGCGCTGATGATGTTTTTCATGGAACGCTATCCTTCATTAATTTTATGTTGCGCTGCCCTGATGATGAGCAAGATGTAAATGAAACTCATTATTATGGCGAAGCTTTATACAATGTAATATATTTGGTGTCAATGAATGACAGTAACGTCATGAAATTATTGGGTATTGTAAGGGCGAGAGGGGCGAGGCGAAACAGCCGGGCGCACAGGTCGCCCGGTCGGGGAGGTTAGTCTAAATCGGCACCGTTGCTGGCGATGACTTTTTTATACCACCAGAACGATTTCTTGCGTTTACGATCGAGCGTGCCGTTGCCGGCGTCGTCGCGATCGACATAGATAAAGCCGTAGCGTTTGCTCATCTCACCAGTAGAAGCCGCCACCAGATCGATACAGCCCCAACTGGTGTAGCCCATCAGCGGAATGCCGTCTTCAATGGCATCGCCCATCGCGCGGATATGCTCGCGCAGATAGCTGATGCGATAGTCATCGTTAATCTCGCCGTTGGCGTCAACTTCATCCTTCGCACCGAGGCCGTTTTCCACCAGGAAAAGTGGCTTCTGGTAGCGGTCATACATCATGTTCATGGTAATACGCAGACCCAGCGGGTCGATGCCCCAGCCCCATTCGCTGACTTCGATGTGCGGATTTCGCAGAGATTTAACGATATTGGCCGCGCTGGTGTTATTGGCATTCATGTCAGCGGAAGCACAACGTGAGGCGTAATAGCTGAACGAGACGAAATCCACGGTGTTTTTCAGCAGTTCGTCGTCACCAGGGTCTTTAACAATGACCACCCCCTTTTCGCGGAACACGCGGGCGGAGTAGGCCGGGTAGCTGCCGCGCGCCTGTACGTCGATGAAAAAGAGATTTTCACGATCCTTTTCCAGCGCCATCCACACGTCTTCTGGCTTGCACGAATAGGGGTAGAAGTTACCGCCTGCCAGCATGCAGCCAACCTGGTTTTCCGGGTTTACCTCATGCGCAATTTTGGTTGCCAGCGCGCTCGCCACCAGCTCGTGGTGGGCAGCCTGGTACTTCACCTGATCTTCGTTTTCGCCCTCTTCAAACACCAGTCCTGCGCCGGAGAACGGGCTGTGCAGCATGATGTTAATTTCATTGAAGGTGAGCCAGTATTTCACCAGACCGTTAAACTCTTCGAAACAGGTTCGGGCGTAGCGGGCGAAGAACTCGACCATTTTACGGTTACGCCAGGATCCATATTCCGTTACCAGGTGCATCGGTACATCAAAATGACACAGGGTAACCAGCGGCTCGATGTTGTGCTTTTTGCACTCTTCAAATACCGCACGGTAGAAGGCAATCCCCTCCTGATTGGGTAAAGGTTCATCGCCATTAGGATAGAGGCGGCTCCAGGCGATCGAGGTGCGGAACACCGTAAAGCCCATCTCCGCCATCAGAGCGATATCTTCTTTATAGCGATGGTAAAAATCGATCGCGTTGTGGCTTGGGTAAAATTCATCCTCACGTAGCGCGAAGCGTTTTTCCTTGCCGACTTTCACCGCCAGTCGGTTGGCGCCGTGGGGGATCATGTCAACGGTGGTCAGCCCCTTTCCGCCTTCACGGTAAGCCCCTTCACTCTGGTTGGCGGCCAGTGCGCCGCCCCATAAAAATCCTTTTGGAAAAACTGACATTTTTACCTCGCTATTCACATTATGCTCGTGCTTCTGTCGCCTGCACCGGCGCAGTCTGCAGGGCGCGTACTTTTTCGGCTTCGTCTTCTACCGGAATATCCTCAAAGCCGAGGAGCAACGTCAGCACAAAGGAGAGTACGACGGCCAGCGCCATCACGCCAAAGACCCAGACGATAGTCATTGGGTTGGCCGGATCAAAGAACTGAACGCTGGTAAACAGCCCCGGAGCGGCCATGGAGTGGCTGGCAAGACCTGCGATACCAGCCACGGCGCCACAGATAAAGCCGCTGATCAGACTGGCGATTAACGGACGTTTCAGTCGCACCGCCACGCCATAGAGCGCCGGCTCAGAAATACCGGCCATGATGGCAGAGGCCGCCGCCGCCAGCGCCGTCTGGCGCAATTCCGGATTTTTGGTCTTCCAGGCCACCGCCAGCGACGATCCGCCCAGCGACAGGTTGGCGCCAATTTCAGACGGCATTACCATCCCCTCTTTCCCGGTTTCGGCAATGGTTTGAATGATAGTTGGCGTAAAGACGCGGTGCATACCGGTCATAACCAACAGAGGCCACAGCGCACCCATGATGGCCACGGACAGCCAGCCCAGATAGTCATGGATGGTGTACACCAGCGCAGAGATGGCGGTACCGATCCAGATCCCCAGCGGCCCAATCAGCACAATGGCGAGCGGGGCGGCAATCAGCACGATCAGCATCGGTTTAAGGAAGTTTTTCGTTACCGCCGGGGTAATGCGATCTACCCAGCGTTCGATGTACGAGAGACACCAGGTCATGACCAGCGCCGGGATCACCGTATAGGTGTATTTCACCGCCGTCACCGGAATAAAGGCGAACTCGACATGCTCACCCTGGGCGGCTTTGGCCATCAGCTCAATAAAGCTCGGGTGTACCAGCACGCCCGCGATGGCTATCGCCAGCGACATGTTGGTTTTGAATTTCACGGCCGCCGAGGCTGCCACCATTAGCGGCAGGAAGAAGAACGCGCCGTCACCAATCACCGTCAGGATGGTGAGGGTTGGAGCGCCCTTCGGTAACGCGCCGGTCATCTCCAGGATCATTGCCAGCAGCTTAACCATTGAACCACCGATGATCGCCGGGATCAGCGGTGACATCGTGCCGATCAGCGCGTCGAGGATCCCGGCGCCAATGCGGCGTAAGGTCAATTTTTGCGGGCCCTGCGGCGCAGCCGGCTGTAAATCGGTCGGCAGCAGGCTCACCACCTCGCGGTAGGCCTGCGAAACGGTATTGCCGATGATCACCTGGCACTGATTATCGTTACGTACCACACCCAGAACACCGCTGATTGTCTTCAGCGTTGCGCTATCAATGGCACTCTCGTCTTTCACAACGAAGCGCAAACGCGTCATGCAGTGGGTGACGGCGGTGATGTTATCTTTGCCGCCGAGCGCGCTGACTACGGCATTCGCCAACGCAGCATAGTTTTTGGCCATCGGGTTATATCCTGTTTTAACTGTAAGGTACGTCTTCATCGAACAGCGGGATGAGACTTAGATAGGAAACCGGTTCCACAAAATCATGAAGAGTTTCACATGATCAAACAAGATTGCATTTTGCTCATTTTTTATATTCGTGATGATGATCACCAATCAGGGTGACAAGTGTGATATTCCCGCTGCGACAATTTAATCGCCGTGAAGTACACTGCCGCTCATTAGATTGAGAGGGAAAAGTGATGACCACGATGCTGGAAGTGGCGAAGCGGGCAGGGGTTTCGAAGGCGACGGTTTCCCGGGTGCTTTCGGGCAACGGTTACGTAAGCCAGGAGACAAAAGACCGCGTGTTTCAGGCCATTGACGAGAGTGGCTATCGCCCCAATTTACTGGCGCGAAACCTCGCGACCAAACGCACGCAAACCCTGGGGCTGGTGGTAACTAACACCCTCTATCATGGTGTCTACTTCAGCGAGCTGTTGTTCCATGCCGCGCGAATGACCGAGGAGCGTGGGCGGCAGCTCATCCTGGCCGATGGCAAACACAGCGCGGAAGAGGAGCGTGAGGCGATTCAGTATCTGCTGGATATGCGCTGCGACGCGATCATTATTTATCCGCGTTTTCTCAGCGTCGATGAGATGGATGCCATTATTCAGGATCACAGCCAGCCGGTGATGGTGCTTAACCGTCGCCTGCGTAAAAACAGCAGCCATTGCGTTTGGTCCGATCACATTGCCTCCAGCGAGGCCGCGGTGACGCAGCTTATCAAGCTGGGTCATCGCGATATCGCCTTTATCACCGGCTCGCTGGACTCCCCAACCGGGATAGAACGTCTGAGTGGCTACAAAGCGGCGCTGGCGCAGCATCAGATCCCGCTGCGTGAGTCGCTGATTGTAGAGGGGAAATGGAACCCGGCGAGCGGCGCGGCGGGGGTTTCAACGTTGCTGGCTCGCGGTGAGACCTTCAGCGCACTGGTAGCCAGTAATGATGATATGGCGATTGGTGCCATCAAGCAGCTGCACGAGAGTGGGATCGCCACCCCGGCAGCGGTCTCGGTCATTGGTTTCGATGACGTTGCCATCGCCCCTTATATCGTTCCGTCGCTCTCCAGCGTCCGGGTGCCTGTCACTGAAATGATTAAAGAGACCATCAGCAGGCTGATCTTTATGCTCGATGGCGGCGATTTCACCTCACAGCAAAACTTTGCCGGCGAGCTGATATTGCGTGACTCGGTGGTGGCCGGGCCGCATCGCTAGCCTGCAGGCGGGGGAAGCCAGGCGCGGGTGAAATCGAGCCAGCCCCCTGCGGTTAAGACCATATCCTGCACATTTTCCAGGGCATTGATTTGATAGCGATAGTGGAACAGCGGCGTACAGGTTCCCTCGTCAAAAATCTGTTGAAAGAGGGGCGTCAGTTGGGCGTTAAAGTGGGCTTCGCTGTCGCACATCTGCATAAGCTGCTGCTTCTTTTTCTGCCAGCGCGCCACGCCTAACGCGGTCTGCCAGGCGGGCTCGTAAATCAACCACTCCCCCAGCGCGAACCCGGCGTTTTCCCTCGCCAGATAGTCCCCCAATAGCAGGTCGGCGTCGGCCAGCACATCCGGCTGATGCCAGCCATCACGGTCTCGCCATTCGATCTGCAACAGGCAACCGTGCCGCATCAAGTGTTGTCGCCATTTCTCTGCCAGCTCCCGCAGTTCGGGCGTGTGATAACACACCAGTTTCAGACGGGCTGGCAGCGGGCAGGCTGCCGGTTCCGGCGGTTCTTTCACGTGCAGGCCGGGCAGAATGTCGCTGCGGATCTGCAGGTCGCTGCGGGAGGCAAAGCAGCGCTGGTTAAGGCTTATCGCCTGGTGACGTAAGGCGGCGGCAAGTGCTTTGGGCAGTGCGCTATTGACCATCAGCCAGGCAAAGCCGCTGCTGGTGGAGGTCACCGCTTCCTGGGTTGTATTGCCCTTGCCTACGGTAATCCACGCCGGTTTCTCCAGCATTGAGCCGGTGCGCCAGAACTCTATCGCATGCAGTAGCGGGTGATGGCCAAAGTACCAGGGCTGACGTTCCAGCCGCAAATAATGTGAATGATGGCGGGCAATGGCAAAGGGGCCCGCGCCGATCTCGGGCTGGCGTGGATGGGGTAAACGGCAGACCGGATGCGCTAGCCGCTGTGGTAACAGCGCATCGGCGCGAGTGAGCTCGATTTCCAGACACCAGGGGGCCACCCGCGTAAGCGAGGCGATATGCTGCAACCCGACATTACGCGTCGGGTCGGCCAGCAGCTGCCGCATCGCCGTCAGGATATCGTCGTTGGTAATAGGCTGGCCGTTGTGCCAGTGCGCGCCGCTACGCAGATAGAAATGCCAGCGCCGTCCCCCATCAAGAGAAGCATAGTGGTGTGCCAGATCGCCTATAGGGTGCGGTTGACCGGGTTCATTGCGGGTTAAGCCTGCATGTACCGCACAGATAATATGTTGTTCTGCGCGACGGCGTTGCAGTGCCGGATGCAGGGAGGTGAGGGGACGGTACCAGGGAATACGCAGCGTCGGCTGGTGCTTCAGCCATTTACCGCCCAGAAAAGGGGTAATGATGTGATGCAGGCTGGCGGGATCGCCATCGGCCAGCTGCAGGGCGCTTTGGTAGTCACCCTTTTCCAGGCAGGCGCGCATCAGCGGAGCGCTCAGTTCGCTGGTGGTGCGCAGGCAGTGCAGCGTGGCGCGGTGGCCGCGTCCGGGCTGGGCCTCCCAGCGTAGCCAGCCGTTTTCCGCCAGCTGGCGTAACAGGGTGCGCGCATGCCGTTCACTGCAGACCGCCACCTCCGCGACTTCGGCAAGGGTCGTTTGCCTGGGCGAAGAGCCGTAGTGCAGAGAGAGCCGCTGATACTGACGAATTTTTTGTAACAGGCGCATGGCTTTGATCGGCATCTAATGAGGTGTGTTGAGAGTGTAAGGGCTTTTCAGGAAGAAATAGGGTGGAGTTGATCAACCTGTTCCGCTTTTTGCAATAAAGCCTTTGAAAGCGTCACAACCCGGTTCGGGTCAGGATTTTTTCTCGCCGAGCGGCAGCATAAGCTCGCGTAGCCGTTCCATGCGCTGCGACGGGGTAAGATAGAGCCAGCGCCACAGCACGGGTTCGGCGGGCTGAACCTTCCTGAACCACCGCTCCAGATAAGCCAGATCCTGTTTGAGGTTTGTCATGTCACGCTCTTCCGCCGTTGAATACCGCTTCAGGTTAAGCAGGATAGGCGGCATAAAACAGGGTGAGGTTTTGCGGTTGTTCCGCATTTAGACAGAAAAAAGCCCCGGGACATCGGGGCTGCGGATAAAAGATCCAAAGGTTAAGTAAGAGTGGCAGAGAGGGTTAAGCGGGCAGAGATTTCAGCAGGGCAAAGGCCTCCTTCATGCGATCTTCGCTGACCACGAAGGCGCGTAGCTGTCCCTCGCTGTCAGCGCCTTTGGCCACCATGCCCTGTGGTTCGATGGTGATTTGCCAGTTCAGATCCTGACGCTGGGTTTCGCCTGCAAGGTGCAGGGGCAGTTCAGGCGTTTTCACCTTCACCAGCATCGCGGGTAATTTCAGGGGCGCGCTGCCCCCGAGCAGGTTTTTCGCCAGATACATCGCGCTAAGCTGTATCGGCTGCAGGAAGGGCAGAAGCTGGCCGTTGATCTCAGCGCAGTCGCCCAGCGCATAGATGTCGGGCTGCGTGGTTTGCAGGTAACTGTCGACCTTCACGCCACGGTTTGTCTCCGCTCCCGCGCGGTGCGCCAGCGCCGTTTCCGGACGCAGCCCGGTCGCGGCAATCACCACATCAATGTCTACGCTGCGGTTGCGATCGAGGGTGGCGCGAATGCCGGTTTCGGTACGGGTCAGGCTTTGCAGCTGAGATTTCAGCAGCAGGTGTACGCCCATATCGGTTAAACGGTGCTGTAAGCGACTGCTTACTTCGGCGGGTATCAGCGCTGACAGAATGCTCGCCGCGTGATCGACCAGCGTGACGGCTTTACCCGCCCGACAAAAGTCCATCGCCAGCTCGGTGCCAATCAGACCACCGCCGACAATCATTACGCGCTGCGCGTCGCGAAGCCACGTTTCGCTGGCCTGGTACTCCTGCTGGCTGTTCAGCGTAATCATCAGCTCGCGGCCTTCAATCGGCGGCACAAAAGCGGAGGCGCCCGTGGCCAGCACCAGTTTGTCGTACTGCCAGGTATGATCTTTCGCTTTCACGACGTGCGCAGCGGCGTCGATATCGGTGACCCAGGTATAGGGGAACAGGCGCAGGTTGTACTGTTCCGCGAACTCCCCCGCCGTCTGGCGGGTGAGATCTTCGGCACGCTGATTCTGGCTAATGACGTGGCTTAAATCAGGTTTGTTGTACTCGTCCATGCTGTCGGCGGCAATCACCGTCAGCTGAACGCTGGGATCCTGTTTGCGGATATTTTTCACCAGCTGGCGGGCGGCAAAGCCCGAGCCGATGATCACGATTCCGTTATTCATTTTGCCTCCGATGCCAGTTCGTCAAAGACGTCTTTACCAAGGGAACATTCCGGGCAGAGGAAGTTGTCTGGTACGTCACTCCACGGCGTGCCCGGCGCAACATCCTGCAGCGGCTCGCCCAGTTCCGGGTCATAAATCCACTGGCAGACGCTGCACTGCATGCGCGGGCCGAGATCGGCAGAAGCGGTGGCACAGCTGCTGGCAGGCTGTGGTTCGGCCGGTTTTGCTGTGGCTTCCGGCAGCGGAGCGAGTGCCCACTGACGGGCGATATCGCGACCGTGCTGGCGGCAGATTTCCAGTGCGTCGATGTCCGGGCGCCATTTGGCTTTCAGGCTCATGGACATTTCGAAACCGGCATCCTGCAGGCGGGTAGAGAGTCGGTCAACCGCGCCGCCGCTCCAGCCGTGGGAGCCAAAGGCGCTGGCGCGTTTATTACGGAAACGCAGGCCGGTCATCTCCTCCACGAGGCCCGCGATTTTTGGCATCATCACGTTGTTCATGGTGGAGGTGCCCACCAGCACGCCTTTAGAGCGGAAGGTATTGGTCAGGATTTCGTTTTTATCGCTGCGAGCCACGTTGAAAATTTTCACCGCCACGTTCGGATCCACTTCGTTGATCCCCTGGGCAATGGCGTCCGCCATCATGCGGGTGTTGTTGGACATGGTGTCGTAGAAGATAGTGATGCGGTCTTCCTGGTAATCCGCCGCCCATTTCAGGTACAGCTCGACAATCTGCGTGGGATTTTCACGCCATACCACGCCGTGGGAGGTGGCAATCATATCCACCGGCAGGTTAAAGCCGAGGATCTCGGTAATTTTTGGCGTCACCAGACGGCTGAATGGCGTAAGAATGTTGGCGTAGTAGCGCTGGCACTGTTCGAACAGCTCGGTCTGGTCCACTTCGTCATTGAACAGACGTTCATCGCAGTAGTGCTGGCCGAAGGCGTCGTTACTGAACAGTACCGCGTCGTCGGTCATGTAGGTCATCATGCTGTCCGGCCAGTGCAGCATTGGCGTTTCCACAAAAATCAGCTGTTTGCCGTTACCGATATCCAGGGTATCGCCGGTTTTCACGGTGTGGAAATTCCACTCCGGATGGTGGTGATGACCGTTAATCGAGTCGATGGCATTGGTGGTGCAGTAGATTGGCGTGTTCGGAATATGGGACATCAGCTCGGTCAGCGCCCCGGCGTGGTCCTCTTCCGCGTGGTTAATGATGATGTAGTCGATAGCCTCCAGATCAATTTCGCTACGCAGGTTCTGCACGAACTCGCGGCTGAATTTATGATCGACGGTATCAATCAGGACGTTTTTACCTTCACGAATGAGATAGCTGTTATAGCTGCTGCCGCGCAGCGTTTTGTATTCCGTTCCGTGAAAATCACGCACTTCCCAGTCACGTTGACCAACCCAATGAATGTTATTTTTAACCAGAATAGACATAGCAACCTCGATAATTAAATGCGGCATGTTTAAGAAAGATGTATTGCCTATATCAAGATGCGTGCCAGTTTTTTAACTAATTGATTTAAATGAATTTATTAAATAATAACTCACAGTGGGTAGTCATAATGACTATCATAAATATTGTCAATATGACATTATGAATTGTCAAAATGACAACGAGGCAGATATGAGCTTTTCCGTAGACGTGCTGGCGAAAATCGCTATCGAGTTGCAAACCGGTATCGGTCATCAGGACCGTTTTCAACGCTTAATTTCGACTCTGCGTCACGTACTGGCCTGTGATGCTTCGGCGCTGCTGCGCTATGAAGGGCGGCAGTTTATACCGTTGGCTATCGATGGACTGGCGCAGGATGTTTTGGGGCGGCGCTTCTCGCTTGAAGGCCACCCGCGGCTTGAAACCATCGCCCGCGCCGGGGATGTGGTGCGCTTTCCCGCAGACAGCGATCTGCCCGATCCCTACGATGGCCTCATCCCGGGGCAGGAGAGCCTGAAGGTGCATGCCTGCATCGGCCTGCCGCTGTTTGCCGGGCAAAATCTGATAGGGGCGCTCACCCTCGACGGTATGTCGCCGGACCAGTTCGATACCTTCAGTGATGAGGAGTTGCGGTTGATTGCCGCGCTGGCCGCCGGGGCGCTGAACAATGCGCTGCTGATTGAACAACTGGAGAGCCAGAATATGTTGCCCGGTAGCCCGGCGGCATTTGAGCCCGTGGCGCATACCGAGATGATTGGCCTCTCGCCGGGGATGATACAGCTCAAAAAAGAGATCGACATCGTGGCGGCGTCTGACCTCAACGTATTGATCTTTGGCGAGACCGGTACCGGCAAAGAGCTGGTCGCGAAGGGGATCCACGAGGCTTCGCCGCGCGCGGTCAACCCGCTGGTCTATCTCAATTGCGCCGCACTGCCAGAAAGCGTGGCGGAGAGTGAACTCTTTGGGCATGTGAAAGGGGCATTTACCGGGGCTATCAGCAACCGTAGCGGTAAGTTTGAAATGGCCGACAACGGCACGCTGTTTCTTGATGAAATTGGTGAGCTATCGTTATCGTTGCAGGCCAAGCTGCTGCGCGTGTTGCAGTATGGCGATATCCAGCGGGTGGGGGATGACCGCAGCCTGCGCGTCAATGTGCGCGTTCTGGCGGCTACCAACCGCGATCTGCGCGAGGAAGTGCTGGTCGGTAATTTCCGCGCCGATCTTTTCCATCGCCTGAGTGTATTTCCACTCTCCGTGCCGCCGTTACGTGAGCGTGGCGAAGATGTGGTGCTGCTGGCGGGCTTTTTCTGCGAGCAGTGTCGTCTGAAAATGGGTCTTGCTCGCGTCGTGCTAAGCCCTGCCGCCCGTTCGCATCTGCTGGGCTACGGATGGCCCGGCAACGTGCGCGAACTTGAACATGCCATTCACCGGGCGGTAGTGCTGGCGCGGGCCGCGCGCCATGGCGATGAGGTAGTGATTCAGCCCGGCCATTTTGCCCTGCAGGATGACACCCCCCTGGCGGTGACAGCGGATGCCCCGGCACCGGGGAAAGAAAACCTTCGTGAAGCGACAGAAGATTTTCAACGGCAAATGATTACCCGCGCGCTGGAACAGAACAACCGCAGTTGGGCGGCAAGCGCGCGGGCGCTGGAAACCGACGTGGCCAACCTGCACCGGCTGGCAAAACGTCTGGGGCTGAAGGGCTAGATAATTCCGGCCTGATAGAAGTCCTGAAGGTTGATGGCACCGCAGAGCTTGCCGTGCTCATCCACCACCGGGGCGGCGGCGATCTTACGCTTCAGTAGTACCTCTTTGGCCTCAATGGCCCGGCTGTCGGCGTTCAACGTCTGGCCGCCGGGCGTCATTGCCTCGCTGACGATGGCCTGCAGCGTGCCGCCGCCTACCAGCCAGCGGCGCAGATCGCCGTCGGTAAAGACGCCTTTCACCTGCTCGCGCTCATCACATACCGCAACCAGACCCAGCCCGGTACGGCTCAGTTCAAGCATCGCATCCATCACGCTGGTGGTGAGTTTCACCTGCGGGATGGCATCGCCGGCGCGCATCAGATGGTGCACTTTATTAAGCAGACGTGCGCCCAGGGCACCCGCCGGATGGGAGCGCGCAAAGTCTTCCTCATTAAAGCCGCGCGCCTGCATCACTGCCATGGCCAGCGCATCGCCCATCATCAGCGTATTCACGGTGCTGGAGGTGGGAGCCAGGTGCATTGGGCAGGCTTCGCGCTCGACTGAGATATCCAGCACCGCTTTGGCGGCCAGCGCCAGCGGGGAACGGGTTTTGCCGGTCATCGCCAGCAGGTCGACCGATTTTTCCTGCAGGCGTGGGATGATCAGATCCAGCTCTTTGGCCGAGCCAGAGTAAGAGATGAACAGCAGCACGTCACGGCTTTCAATCATGCCCAAATCTCCGTGCAGCGCCTCTGCTGCGTGGACGAAAAAGGCTGGCGTGCCGGTGCTGGCGAGGGTGGCCGCAATTTTCTTGCCGATATGGCCTGATTTACCGATACCCGAGACAATCACTTTGCCTTCGCAGTGGATAAGCGTATTTGCCGCACAGACAAACTCCTCCCCCAGCCTTTCAGGCAGGCGACTGGCCTCCTGTAGCTCCAGCATCAGGGTTTGACGGCCTGCATTTAACAGAAAATCACTCATGTTTCTCTCCGTTTACGATCCTTCCCGCGCCCCTGCCACAGCAGAAGGGGCGGCCTATCATAAAGCATTCACCCTGGTGCATTCATGGATAAAAATGAAAGATTTTGCTGGCGACCACAGAACCGCTTCCTTGTGGTGTCGGGGATGCTTTACCATACTTGCCACTTATCGAATTCGTTCAATGGATGTGCCATGTTTAAGCGTCGTTATGCAGCGCTGTTACCTGCGCTGATTATGCTGGCTGCCTGCAGCAGCAAACCAAAAACAGAGGAAGTTCAGCAGACGGCTGGCGCCCCTTCCGGCGGCTTCTTACTTGAGCCGCAACACAATGTGATGCAGATGGGTGGCGACTTCGCCAACAACCCGGCGGCTCAACAGTTCATCGATAAAATGGTGAGCAAACACGGCTTCAATAAACAGCAGTTGCAGGAGATCCTGTCGCAGGCGAAACGTCTGGATTACGTGCTGCGCCTGATGGACCGACAGGCACCGACAGCGCAGGTGCCGACCGGACCAAACGGGGCATGGCTGCGTTATCGCAAGCAGTTTATCACCCCAGATAATGTGCAAAATGGCGTTGCCTTCTGGAATCAACATGAAGAGACCCTTAACCGCGCCTGGCAGGTGTATGGCGTGCCGCCGGAAATTATCGTCGGCATTATTGGCGTGGAGACCCGCTGGGGCCGTGTGATGGGGAAAACGCGCATTCTCGATGCGCTGGCAACGCTCTCTTTCAACTATCCGCGTCGCGCCGAGTATTTCTCTTCTGAACTGGAAACCTTCCTGCTGATGGCTCGCGACGAGCAGGACGATCCGCTGGATCTGAAAGGCTCTTTCGCAGGGGCGATGGGCTATGGCCAGTTTATGCCCTCTTCGTATAAGCAGTACGCGGTAGATTTCAACGGAGACGGCCATATCAATCTATGGGATCCGGAAGATGCCATCGGCAGCGTGGCGAACTACTTTAAAGAACACGGTTGGGTGAAGGGCGATCCGGTCGCCGTTCAGGCTAACGGGCAGGCTCCAGGGCTGGAAAATGGTTTTAAAACCAAGTACAGCGTATCCCAGCTGGCCGCCGCCGGTTTAATGCCTATGCAGTCGCTGGGTGACCACCAGCAGGCGAGCCTGCTGCGTCTGGATATCGGTACCGGTTATCAATACTGGTATGGTCTGCCAAACTTCTACACCATCACCCGCTATAACCACAGCACCCACTACGCAATGGCAGTGTGGCAACTGGGCCAGGCCGTTGCGCTGGCGCGCGTGCCTGCGGCGTCGCCGTTCAGTCAGTAATCTTTCGCTCCCTCCCCGGCAGGAGAGGGGGCTGTAACATTTATCCACACTCCCGTTAGCCGCCCGGTGTTTACAATCACGGCACACCTCTTTATTGTTATGTTATAACATAATTTATCGGGTGACTGATGACGCACTCTCTCTTCTCTCTCTCTTCGTTAACGCGCGTGTTGTATGCGCTGACGCTGGTTTTAGCCATCGTCTTTGCGGTGCGCTGGGCGGTAGCACTCCCATGATCGAACTACAACGCCTCGTGGTGGGCTACCACCGCCAGCCCATCACGCGTCCGCTGGATGAGGTGATCCTGCGCGGCAGTATGACCGCCATCACCGGCGCTAACGGCTGCGGCAAATCGACGCTCCTGAAAACGCTGGCAGGATTCCTTCCTCCGGTCAGCGGGACGTTCCGCTGGCAGGAAAAGCGGCCTGTTATCGGTTGGCTTGCCCAGCGACACGAGCTGGAGGCGCAATTCCCTCTGACGGTGAAGGATGTCGTAAGCATGGGATGCTGGCCAACCCTCTCGCTGTTTGCCGGAACCGGACGACAGGCGCGTGCGCGTATCGATCATGCGCTGGAGCGGGTAGGGCTGGCGGCGCTGGCAAGCTCGGTGATTGACGAACTCTCCGGGGGGCAATTTCAACGCATGCTTTTTGCGCGCGTCATGGTACAGCACGCGCCGCTGGTCATGCTGGATGAACCCTTCACCGGCGTGGATGAAGCGACCAGTCACATATTGATGGAGCTGATACTTGAGATGGCGCAGCAGGGGCGAACCGTGCTGGCGGTGCTTCATGACAGCGAGCGCGTCACGCGCCACTTTTCGCAGGTCCTGCGCCTGGATGCCGCCCCGTCTTTAGAGACCGGCGTTGGGATGAGGGTGGCATGATGTGGCATCTCCTTTTTCAGCCCTTTATTGAATATGGCTTTATGCGCCGGGCGCTGGTCGTCTGCCTTGCGTTGTCGGTCAGTACCACGGTGCTGGGGGTCTTTTTACTGCTACGCCGCATGAGCCTGATGGGGGATGCGCTCTCGCACGCCATTCTGCCGGGCGTGGCGGTGGGCTATCTGCTAAGCGGAATGTCGTTGCTGGCAATGAGCGTCGGCGGGTTTATCGCCGGGATAACCGTTGCGCTGGTGGCGGGGCTGGTGAGCCGACGCACGCCGTTAAAAGAGGATGCCAGTTTCGCCGGGTTTTATCTTGGCTCCCTGGCGCTGGGGGTGACGCTGGTGTCGCTGCGCGGTTCAAATGTGGATCTCCTGCACTTGCTATTTGGTTCCATCCTGGCGGTAGACCGTGATGCGGCGCTGTTCGTGGCGGGGGTCTGCATCTTCACCTTATTAACGCTGGCGCTGTTCTATCGCGGGCTGGTTAGCGAGGCATTCGATACGGCCTGGCTGCAGGTGAACGCCCGCTGGCTGCCTGCGCTACTGCACGGTCTCTTTCTGGCGCTGTTAGTGCTCAATCTGGTCGCCGGTTTTCAGGTGCTGGGTACGCTGATGGCGGTGGGGTTGATGATGCTGCCCGCGGTGGCGGCCCGCTGCTGGGCGAGGACGCTGCCCGGATTGCTTCTTTTTGCCGGGGTAAGCGGCATTTTTTGTGCCTGGCTGGGGCTTAGCCTCTCGTGGGCGGTCAGCCTACCGGCGGGGCCGGCGATTGTACTCACCGCCAGTGGTCTCTTTTTCTTTTCGATTTTATGTGGCACGCGCAGCAGGCTGGCTCACAGCCTGCGAGCGCTTTTTTAATGCAAGGAGAAATGATGAAACGTACAGGGGTTATGATGGCGCTCGCACTGAGCCTGCTGGCTCAGGGGGTGCAGGCGAAGACGCTGAACGTCGTTGCCAGTTTTTCGATTCTGGGGGATATCACCCAACAGGTCGGGGGCGACCACGTCAAGGTAACGACGCTGGTGGGGCCGGATGGCGATCCTCATACTTTCGAACCGTCACCGAAAGACAGCGCAGCGCTGAGTAAAGCCGACGTGGTGGTTGTAAATGGACTCGGGCTGGAGGGCTGGCTCGATCGGCTGGTGAAGGCCTCCGGCTTTAAAGGCACGCTGGTGGTGGCGTCGGCGGGGGTTCCAACGCACACGCTGGTTGAGGACGGAGAGACCATTACCGATCCGCATGCCTGGAATAGCGCCGCCAACGGTGCGTTGTATGCCCGGAATGTGTTGAATGGGCTGATAAAGGCGGATCCCGAAGAAAAGGTCGCGCTGGAGGCGGCGGGGAAATCCTATATTACGCAGTTAACAGAGCTCGATAGCTGGGCAAAAGCACGCTTTCAGCCCATCCCAACGGCGAAGCGAAAAGTGCTGACCAGCCATGACGCTTTCGGCTATTTTGGCCGCGCCTATGGGGTCACGTTTATCGCTCCGCAGGGACTATCATCGGAGAGTGAAGCCAGCGCTGCCCAGGTTGCCGCTATCATCACGCAAATTAAAGCGGACGGCGTAAAGACCTGGTTTATGGAGAATCAGCTGGATCCGCGGCTCGTGAAACAGATTGCATCGGCGACCGGCGCACAGCCTGGCGGCGAGCTCTATCCCGAAGCGCTCTCTGCAAAAGGGGGCGTGGCAGACACCTACGTTAAAGCGTTTCGCCACAACGTGGATACTCTCGTCAACAGCATGAAGTGATTCGCTATTCTGCCGATGCCTCTGCATCGGCATTTTCTGAAGCCCCCTCGTAAAAACTTCCCCTCGTCCCCATATCTCTGCTGAAAGTGCTATCTTGTGCTGCACGATTATCTGGAGCCTAAACGATGATGACTGACCATGAACTCATGCAGCTCAGCGAAGAAGTAGGGCGAGCGCTGAAACAGCGCGGCGCAACGCTCACCACGGCAGAATCTTGTACTGGCGGCTGGGTGGCGAAGGTGATTACCGATATCGCCGGTAGCTCCGCCTGGTTTGAACGCGGATTTGTTACCTATAGTAATGAAGCAAAAGCGCAAATGATTGGCGTTCGGGAACCGACGCTGGAAGAGCATGGCGCAGTGAGCGAACCGGTGGTTATTGAGATGGCAATAGGTGCATTACGTGCCGCCCGCGCCGATTACGCGATCTCCATTAGCGGCATTGCCGGGCCGGATGGCGGCAGCGATCTTAAGCCGGTCGGCACCGTATGGTTTGGCTTTGCGACGGCGCAGGGCGAGGGGATTACCCGACGCGAATGCTTCACCGGCGACCGGGAAAATGTGCGCCGTCAGGCCACCGAATATGCGTTAAAAACACTCTGGCAACAATTTCTACAAAAGACTTGATACTGTATGACTATACAGTATAATTGCGGCAACGAAACAGAAATCCACGGTGAAGCGCAGTTGCTTCTCCCGGCATGACAGGAGTAATAATGGCTATCGACGAAAACAAACAGAAAGCGTTGGCGGCAGCACTGGGCCAGATCGAAAAGCAATTCGGTAAAGGCTCCATCATGCGCCTGGGTGAAGACCGTTCCATGGATGTTGAAACTATCTCCACCGGTTCGCTTTCTCTGGATATTGCTCTGGGCGCAGGTGGCCTGCCGATGGGGCGTATCGTAGAAATTTACGGTCCAGAATCTTCCGGTAAAACAACCCTGACTCTGCAGGTTGTGGCTGCGGCGCAGCGCGAAGGTAAAACCTGCGCGTTTATCGATGCTGAGCACGCGCTGGATCCGGTATATGCCCGCAAACTGGGTGTTGATATCGACAACCTGCTCTGTTCTCAGCCGGACACCGGTGAACAGGCTCTGGAAATCTGTGACGCGCTGGCGCGCTCTGGCGCAGTTGACGTCATCATCGTCGACTCCGTTGCGGCACTGACGCCAAAAGCAGAAATCGAAGGCGAAATCGGCGACTCTCACATGGGCCTTGCGGCACGTATGATGAGCCAGGCGATGCGTAAGCTGGCGGGTAACCTGAAGCAGTCCAACACGCTGCTGATCTTCATCAACCAGATCCGTATGAAAATTGGTGTGATGTTCGGTAACCCAGAGACCACCACCGGTGGTAACGCGCTGAAATTCTACGCCTCTGTGCGTCTGGATATTCGCCGTATCGGTGCCGTGAAAGAGGGCGATAACGTCGTCGGTAGCGAAACCCGCGTGAAGGTCGTGAAGAACAAAATCGCCGCGCCGTTCAAGCAGGCTGAGTTCCAGATCATGTACGGCGAAGGTATCAACTTCTTCGGTGAACTGGTTGACCTGGGCGTGAAAGAGAAGCTGATCGAGAAGGCTGGCGCCTGGTACAGCTACAACGGCGACAAGATTGGTCAGGGTAAAGCGAATGCTATCTCCTGGCTGAAAGAGAACCCGGCTGCAGCGAAAGAGATCGAGAAGAAAATCCGTGAACTGCTGCTCAGCAATCAGGATTCTAAACCGGACTTCGCGGTCGATGATGCCGACGTTGAAGAAACCAAAGAAGACTTCTAATCACTTCGTGTAAAAAAAGGGCTGCGATTGCGGCCCTTTTTTGCATTTGTTATTCAGCAGGTTCTCTATGAGCGAATCAACCCCACGACGACCGGCCTACAACCGCTTGCTGGATCGCGCGGTACGCATACTCGGCGTGCGCGACCACAGCGAGCAGGAGTTGCGCCGCAAATTAATGGCACCCGTGATGGGCAAAAAGGGGCCGGAAGAGATCGATGCCAGCGCAGAAGATTACGACCGCGTCATTGCCTGGTGCTATGAACACAACTATCTGGACGACAACCGCTTTATCGCCCGCTTTATTGCCAGCCGCAGCCGCAAAGGTTACGGCCCTCAGCGTATACGCCAGGAGCTGAATCAAAAAGGGATCAACCGTGAAGCCACGGAACGGGCAATGCGCGAGTGCGAAATAGACTGGTGTGAACAGGCGAGAGAGCAGGCTGTACGTAAGTACGGTGAGCCGTTGCCAAAAGAGTTTTCAGAAAAAGTAAAAATCCAGCGCTTCTTGCTCTATCGCGGCTACCTGATGGAAGATATTCAGGATATATGGCGTAATTTTGCCGATTGAGCGCATGCGGGATTTTACTTCCCTTAAAAGAAAACTTATCTTATTCCCACTTTTTCCAGTAGCTGGTCTGTCCAACACAGTGTGTGTCCAGGCTGGTTATGACATTTCGTTAGCTTGATTTCAGGATAATTATGAGCAAGAGCACCGCTGAGATCCGTCAGGCGTTTCTCGATTTTTTCCATAGTAAGGGACACCAGGTTGTTGCCAGCAGCTCCCTGGTACCAAACAACGATCCAACATTACTGTTTACCAACGCCGGGATGAACCAGTTCAAGGATGTTTTCCTTGGTCTCGACAAGCGTAATTATTCCCGCGCAACCACCTCGCAGCGCTGCGTGCGTGCGGGCGGTAAACACAACGACCTGGAAAACGTCGGTTACACTGCACGTCACCACACCTTCTTTGAAATGCTGGGCAACTTCAGCTTCGGCGACTACTTCAAACACGATGCAATTCAGTACGCATGGGAACTGCTGACCGGTGAAAACTGGTTCAACCTGCCGAAAGATCGTCTGTGGGTTACTGTTTACGAGACCGACGACGAAGCATACGAAATCTGGGAAAAAGAGGTCGGTATCCCGCGCCAACGTATCATTCGCATCGGTGATAACAAAGGCGCACCTTATGCGTCTGACAACTTCTGGCAGATGGGCGATACCGGCCCTTGCGGTCCGTGCACCGAGATCTTCTACGATCACGGCGACCATATCTGGGGTGGCCCTCCGGGCAGCCCGGAAGAAGATGGCGATCGCTACATTGAGATCTGGAATATCGTCTTCATGCAGTTCAACCGTCAGGCTGACGGTACCATGGAGCCGCTGCCGAAACCGTCCGTCGATACGGGGATGGGTCTTGAGCGTATTGCCGCGGTTCTGCAGCACGTTAACTCCAACTACGATATTGACCTCTTCAGCACGCTGATTAAGTCTGTTGCAGAGGTCACCGGTGCGACCGACCTGAGCAACAAATCTCTGCGCGTCATTGCTGACCATATTCGTTCTTGTGCGTTCCTGATTGCGGACGGCGTCATTCCGTCGAACGAAAACCGTGGTTATGTGTTGCGTCGCATCATTCGTCGCGCCATTCGTCATGGCAACATGCTGGGCGCGAAAGATACCTTCTTCTACAAGTTGGTTGGGCCGTTGGTTAGCGTAATGGGCTCAGCAGGCGATGAGCTGAAACGCCAGCAGGCGCAGGTAGAGCAGGTTCTGAAAACCGAGGAAGAGCAGTTTGCCCGTACGCTGGAGCGTGGGCTGGCGCTGCTGGATGATGAACTGGCGAAACTCAAGGGCGACACGCTGGATGGCGAAACGGCCTTCCGTCTGTATGACACCTACGGCTTCCCGGTTGACCTGACGGCTGACGTTTGCCGTGAGCGTAACATTAAGGTAGACGAAGCGGGCTTTGAAGCTGCAATGGAAGAGCAGCGCCGTCGCGCGCGTGAATCCAGCGGTTTCGGTGCTGACTACAACGCGATGATCCGTGTGGATGGCGCGTCTGAATTCCAGGGTTATGACCATCTGGAACTGAACGGCAAAGTGACGGCGCTGTTTGTTGACGGCAAAGCGGTAGAGAGCATTACCGCGGGTCAGGATGCCGTTGTTGTACTGGATAAAACCGCATTTTATGCCGAGTCCGGCGGTCAGGTGGGCGATAAGGGCGTGCTGAAAGGTAACGGCTTTAGCTTCACCGTAAACGACACGCAAAAATATGGCCAGGCGATTGGTCATGTAGGTTCGCTGACCTCCGGCTCACTGAAAGTGGGCGAGGGCGTACAAGCTGTCGTTGATGAAGCGCGTCGTGCGCGTATTCGTCTGAACCACTCCGCAACTCACCTGATGCACGCAGCCCTGCGTGAAGTATTAGGGACGCACGTTGCGCAGAAAGGCTCGCTGGTTAACGATAAAGTGCTGCGTTTCGACTTCTCTCACTTTGAAGCGATGAAACCGTCTGAAATCCGCGCGGTGGAAGATCTGGTGAACGCCCAAATCCGTCGCAATCTGCCAATCGAAACTCAGATCATGGATCTCGATGCGGCGAAGCAAAAAGGGGCGATGGCACTGTTTGGTGAGAAGTATGACGAGCGTGTTCGTGTGCTGAGCATGGGCGACTTCTCTACTGAACTGTGTGGCGGTACGCATGCTTCTCGCACGGGCGATATTGGCCTGTTCCGTATTCTGTCCGAATCCGGAACGGCGGCGGGCGTTCGTCGTATCGAAGCGGTCACCGGTGAAGGCGCGCTGGCTTACCTGCACGCTGAGAGCGATCAACTGCACGATATCGCACAGCTGCTGAAAGGCGATAGCCAGAATCTGGGCGAGAAAGTGCGTAGCGTTATCGAACGTACTCGCCAGCTGGAAAAAGAGCTGCAGCAGCTGAAAGAGCAGGCGGCAGTACAGGAGAGTGCAAATCTCTCCAGCAAAGCGGTTGAAATTAAAGGTATTAAACTGCTGGTCAGTGAACTGGCTGGTGTTGAGCCTAAGATGCTGCGTACCATGGTCGATGACCTGAAGAACCAACTCGGTTCGGCAGTCATTGTGCTGGCGACCGTTGCTGAAGGTAAGGTTTCTCTGATTGCTGGCGTGTCTAAGGACGTGACCGACCGTGTTAAAGCAGGGGAACTGATTGGTATGGTCGCTCAGCAAGTGGGCGGTAAAGGGGGCGGTCGTCCAGACATGGCGCAAGCCGGTGGTACGGATGCGGCGGCACTTCCTGCAGCGTTAACCAGCGTTGAGAGCTGGGTGAGTTCCAAACTGTAATAACTAAAAAGCGTAAACAGACGCCATAACCTATGTGTTATGGCGTACTTCGCTCTACGCTATCGATAATGATAAAGTCAGGTTGAGTTTGTGTATATCGGCTAAACTTACGTTTAACAGAATGTGATGCCGTGACTGCTTACACTTTACGTGTTTGTCATCGCTTACTTTTTGGCGTTATATGATGGATAATGCCGGGATACAAGAGACCCGACTCTTTTAATCTTTCAAGGAGCAAAGAATGCTGATTCTGACTCGTCGAGTTGGTGAGACCCTCATGATTGGGGATGAGGTCACCGTGACAGTTTTAGGGGTAAAGGGTAACCAGGTTCGTATTGGTGTGAACGCCCCTAAAGAGGTCTCTGTACACCGTGAAGAGATCTACCAGCGTATCCAGGCTGAAAAATCCCAGCAGTCCAGTTACTGATATTATCGCGTCTCGCTTTCAGGCGAGACGCAACCCTCCTGCCATTCTTCCTGCTTAAAGTTACCTTTCTATTTCAATTTCGCTCTTTTTCACCGTCTCTCTTTGCTTATCTTCATCTTTATTCGCCTGGTTGATGGAACTTCGTTGCGTAAATGCCCGCAAAATCCGTTTATAAAACACCCTCTTTGCCTCTTTTACATGCGAATTGCCTGCGATTTGTGCAAACAGAAAAAGTGCATGGAAAATTGTTTGACTTATAAGTCCCAGAAAGTAATATATGCGCCACGCAGCGACGAGAAGCTCTTAACGAGTTACTCGAAGCACTCGAAAGAGGCGTTGTGTGGTGAGGTGGCCGAGAGGCTGAAGGCGCTCCCCTGCTAAGGGAGTATGCGGTCAAAAGCTGCATCCGGGGTTCGAATCCCCGCCTCACCGCCATTTTGCATCCGTAGCTCAGCTGGATAGAGTACTCGGCTACGAACCGAGCGGTCGGAGGTTCGAATCCTCCCGGATGCACCATCTTTTACTTCACGTCGTTTTCGAAACGGTGTGTGGTACTAGGCAGTACAGCAGTAAATCCCGATGCATCCGTAGCTCAGCTGGATAGAGTACTCGGCTACGAACCGAGCGGTCGGAGGTTCGAATCCTCCCGGATGCACCATCTTTTACTTCATGTCGTTTCAAAACGGTATGTGGTACCAGGCAGTACAGCAGTTAATCCCGATGCATCCGTAGC
>NZ_DDPB01000004.1:233233-350764 GCF_002341985.1 Leclercia sp. UBA2479
TGGTCTGCGAAAACATCGCAAGCACCAGGGAGGATAACGTTGCTTCAGCAACGGCCCGAAGGGCGAGGCGCAGCCGAGTAATCCTCCCGGATGCACCATCTATTACTTCATGTCGTTTTCAAAGCGGTATGTAGTATCAAGCAGTACAGCAGTCAATCCCGATGCATCCGTAGCTCAGCTGGATAGAGTACTCGGCTACGAACCGAGCGGTCGGAGGTTCGAATCCTCCCGGATGCACCATCTTCTCTGAGATAGCAGCAATACTGTTGTTTCATGGTCTGCGAAAACATCGCAGGCACCAGGGAGGATAACGTTGCTTCAGCAACGGCCCGAAGGGCGAGGCGCAGCCGAGTAATCCTCCCGGATGCACCATCTTCTCTGCGATAGCAGTAACACTGTTGTTTCCTAATTCTAAGTTTCCCCAGAACATCCCCCTTCATTCGTTTATTCCTTCACCATTTCGTCAGCGAACGCTTTGACTATCAGCGACAAAAACAGCTGTTTACGTTAAAGTAATGTTTTGTTAATCGTTTGGCGGAAGCTCGATGTACGCACAGTATGACGGTCTGATCTTCGATATGGATGGCACCATCCTGGATACCGAACCCACTCACCGTAAAGCCTGGGATGATGTTCTTGGCCGCTACGGGATGCGTTTCGATCTACAGGCGATGGTGGCGCTTAACGGTTCGCCAACCTGGCGTATTGCACAGGCGGTTATCGAATTAAATCAGGCGGATCTCGATCCGTATCTACTGGCCCGCGAAAAGAGTGACGCGGTAAAAGCGATGCTGCTGGATACCGTGCGTCCCCTTCCGTTAATTGACGTGGTTAAAGAGTGGTATGGCCGTCGCCCGATGTCTGTTGGCACCGGGAGCGAAAGCGCGATGGCAGAAGCCTTACTAGCACATCTTGACCTGCGTCGCTATTTCACGGCGGTTGTTGCTGCCGATCATGTCCAGAATCACAAACCCGCTCCGGATACCTTCCTGCTTTGCGCAGAACGGATGGGTGTATCACCTGAAAAATGCGTTGTCTTCGAAGATGCTGATTTTGGTCTTCAGGCGGCGCACGCGGCTGGCATGGCGGCAGTGGACGTTCGCAGACTGTGAGTGAACTGCTGTCACTCGCTTCGTTATTCGCCAGCAGTTTTTTAAGCGCTACCCTTCTGCCCGGTAATTCCGAAGTTGTGCTGATCGCGATGTTGTTGTCAGGCGTGAGTCAGCCCTGGTTGCTGGTCTTAATAGCAACAATGGGTAATAGCCTTGGAGGGCTGACTAACGTTATTCTTGGGCGTTTCTTTCCTCTTCGCAAAACGTCGCGCTGGCAGGAAAAGGCAGTTAACTGGCTAAAACGCTATGGCGCTGCCACGCTGTTATTAAGCTGGATGCCTGTAATAGGCGATTTGCTGTGCCTGCTGGCGGGATGGATGCGCATCTCCTGGGGGCCGGTGCTCTTTTTTTTAACGCTTGGTAAAGCGTTACGCTATGTCCTTGTGGCGGTAGCAACCTTACAGGGCATGTCGTGGTGGCACTAATTGGACTGTTTGTGACCCTAAACCATTACAATTATGCTAAATAAAATGATTTTGACAGGCGGGAGGTCGAATTGATCCCGGACGTATCACAGGCGTTGGCCTGGCTGGAAAACCACCCTCAGGCTCTGAAGGGTATTCAGCGTGGTCTTGAACGCGAAACGCTGCGCGTAAACGAAGATGGTTCACTTGCAACAACGGGCCATCCTGAAGTGCTGGGCTCTGCGCTGACCCATAAATGGATCACCACGGATTTCGCCGAAGCGCTGCTTGAGTTCATAACGCCAGTAGATGGCGATATTGACCATATGCTAACGATTATGCGCGACATTCATCGCTACACCGCCCGTCAACTGGGTGATGAGCGGATGTGGCCTCTTAGTATGCCTTGCTACATTGAGCAGGGGCAGGATATTGAACTGGCGCAATATGGCACCTCCAATATCGGCCGCCTGAAGACGCTCTATCGTGAAGGGCTGAAAAATCGCTATGGCGCATTGATGCAGACCATTTCTGGGGTCCATTACAACTTCTCATTGCCGATGGCATTCTGGCAGGCGAAGTGTGGTGAAACAGATAAAGAGGCGATCTCCGCGGGCTATTTACGTCTTATCCGTAACTACTATCGCTTTGGCTGGGTCATCCCCTACCTGTTCGGCGCGTCGCCGGCGATCTGCTCGTCATTCCTGCAAGGTAAACCGACCACGCTGCCGTTCGAAAAAACCGATTGTGGTATGTATTACCTGCCTTATGCTACCTCGTTGCGTCTCAGCGACCTGGGTTATACCAATAAATCGCAAAGCAATCTCGGAATTACGTTTAACGATCTGACCGAGTATGTGGCAGGATTGAAGCGGGCGATTAAAACCCCGTCTGAAGAGTATGAAGCCATTGGGCTGGAACGCGACGGTAAGCGTCTACAGATTAATAGCAATGTTCTTCAGATTGAGAACGAACTCTACGCGCCAATTCGTCCTAAACGCGTAACGCGCAGTGGTGAAACACCTTCTGACGCGCTGCAGCGTGGCGGTATTGAATATATTGAAGTTCGTTCGCTGGATATTAATCCCTTCTCGCCAATTGGCGTAGATGAGCAGCAAGTCCGTTTCCTCGATCTCTTCATGGTCTGGTGCGTGCTGGCGGATGCGCCAGAGATGAGCGCTGATGAACTGCTCTGCACCCGCACTAACTGGAACCGCGTGATTCTGGAAGGGCGTAAACCGGGCCTGACGCTAGGCATGGGCTGTGAAACGGCGCAGTTCCCGTTACAAAAAGTCGGGAAAGATCTGTTCCGCGATCTGAAACGCGTCGCGCAGACGCTGGACAGCGTCTACGGCGGAGAAGCCTATCAACAGGTTTGCGATGAGCTTGTAGAGAGCTTCGACAATCCTGAACTGACGTTTTCAGCCCGTATTTTGCGTTCTATGATTGATGAAGGCATTGGTGGCACAGGCCGATCGCTATCTGCGCAGTATCGTGAGATGTTGAAAAGCGAACCGCTGGAAGTGATAAGCGAAGCCGACTTTATCGCGGAGCGTGAAGCATCGCAACTGCGTCAGAAAGAGATTGAAGCGGCAGATACTGAGCCATTTGCAGCGTTTCTGGCGAAGAACAGCTGACAGAAAAGAAAAAGGCCACATCGCTGTGGCCAAACTTACATCTCTGAAGAACAGGGATGATGATAACAAATGCGCGTCTTTCATATACTCAGACTCGCGTTGAAACGAAGAGTTCAATTAATTTTAAAAAAATCACTTTCGGAGGTGACGTATGCCGTTATTAGATAGCTTTACTGTCGACCATACCCGTATGGAAGCGCCTGCTGTACGTGTTGCGAAGACCATGAATACCCCGCACGGCGACACAATCACCGTATTTGACCTGCGTTTCTGCGTGCCAAACAAAGAAGTGATGCCGGAGCGCGGTATTCATACCCTTGAGCACCTGTTTGCAGGTTTTATGCGCGATCACCTGAACGGCAACGGCGTTGAGATTATCGATATCTCCCCGATGGGTTGCCGTACCGGTTTCTATATGAGCTTGATCGGTCAACCGGAAGAGAGCCGCGTAGCGGACGCCTGGAAAGCGGCAATGGCCGACGTGTTGAAAGTAAAAGAGCAGAACCAGATTCCGGAACTGAATGTTTACCAGTGCGGGACATATCAGATGCACTCACTGGAAGAGGCGCAAGAGATTGCACGCCACATCATCGAACGTGACGTACGCGTAAACAGCAACGATGAACTTGCCCTGCCGAAAGAAAAACTGCAAGAACTGCATATCTAGCGATCACACCGGCACTTTTTCATGAGGTGCCGGTTATTATTACATCCTGTCATTATTCCCTTTATTAAATCCTAAAAAATTCTTCAGTAATGTGAATTGTGCCCGTAGTGTTTTACTATTGAGGTCGGTTTGCGGCTGACCAATAAAATTCAAACATTAAGTTGTCTTAAACTATCTGTTGTATTAATAATATCGGACCCGATTGTCGCAAATTAATGTTTATTTAGAGGAATTTATGAAAAGTTATGTTTCAGGCTCAGCAGTGCTAATTTCCGCATTTATTTTATCTGCATGCAGCACCGTAAATACCACCCCTATTGCGAAAGAGCCTGAAGCGCGTAAGCAGGAGGTGCAGTGCTACCAGGAGTTCTCCGCGCTCCAGAAGCTGGATCCTGCGGCTTATGAAGGCTACCGTAAACAGTTCGAAAACATTAACAAGAACTACAGAATTTATGAAACAAACAAATCTCTGGTTGATGCCAATGCCTCAGAAGTTATGCTGACGGAAATTAATAAGAAGATCTCGTTAGTTTGCGTCAGAATAAAAAACAGCGTTTATTCCAATATGATGAAACGCGCGAACGAAATGAATAATCTATGAAAAAATACGTGACTGCTACTCTTTATTGTGGATTGCTTTTATCCAGTGGGAGTAGTTATTCAGCTAATACCGACCTGCTCGAACAGTTAAGTAACGAAAAAATTATCGGCAATGATACCACGAGCCCTTTTAGTTCTACTGAGGGCTCGGCTGCAGTCTCTGAATCCCCGCCGATAAAAACTGCCCCTCGTCCAGCGAAGCCACAGGCAAAGCCGTTGCCTGTGGCTTCGCAAGACAGTTCAACCTGGCGTAAAAAAGTGGCCGGGCTGACCGAAGAACTCCGTAAAGCGAACGCCACCATCACAGGATTAGGCCACTCCCTCCAGGAGATTGAGCGTGAAAAATTGACTCTGGAACAGGCGCTGGCTAATGAAAAAAAACGTGTACAGACGCATGAGCAGTCACTTACAAAGCTGAAGCAGCAGCCGGCGGGTAATGCACAACAGTTAGCCCTGGACAGTCTTGCAGCCACGCTTCCAAATAGCGCTTCACGAGATAAACAAAAGAACCAGCAACTTACTGAACAGCTTAACCAGGCAAACGCAAAAAGCGATGCGCTGAATAAAGAGCTAATCGCCCTTCGTGAGCAGAAACAGGCGCTGGAAGCAAAACTCTCTGGTCTGGAGACGCGCAGCGGCGAAACAGCGCAAAAGAACACCCAGCAATCAGAACAGCTGGCAGCTGCTATGGCCCAGAGCGTTGCGTTAAACAAAGCACTCGCCGAACTGAAAAGCCAGAACAAGACTCTGGAAGAGCAGTACGCCTCTCTTAAAGCCGCCAGTGGCAACACGCAGCAGAAGAGCGCAGAGCTGGCAGAACAGCTTGCCGCTGAGAAAGCGCGCGTGACTCGCACGTCTGAAGAGTCAGCCGCGCTGAAGGCAAAATTGCAGCGTCAGGAACAGCAGCTTTCAGAACTGAAAGTACAGAAGCAAGCTACGGATACCGAGCTGGCGACCAAAAGCACAGCCCTGATTAAAGAACTCAGTGACCTTAAGCTTCAGAAAGAAGCGCTGGACGGTCAGCTTGCGGCCCTGAAAACTGACAGCAGTGGCGCACAGAAAAAAAGCGCAGCGTTGGTAGAGCAGTTAGCCGCTGAGAAAGCGCGTTCCACCCAAATGGCCGAAGCGTCTGACGCCCTGAAGTCAAAAGTACAGCTTCTGGAAAAACAGCTCGCCGAACTGAAAAAAGGCAAACAGGCTGCGGATAGCGAACTGGCGACCAAAAGCACGGCCCTTGTCAAAGAGCTTGCCGAACTCAAACTTCAGAAAGAGGCGCTGGATGCACGCCTTATCGCTCTGAATACGGCCAGTACTGGTTCGCAGAAAAAAAACACAGAGCTGGCAGAGCAGTTAGCCGCAGAAAAAACGCGTGCTGCAAAGACGACTGAAGAGTCCGCAGCCCTGAAATCAAAAGTGACGCTTCTGGAAAAGCAACTTTCTGAGCTCAAAATAGCGAAACAGGCCGCGGATAATGAGCTGGCGACCCGGACCACGAAGATGATCAAAGATCTTGCCGATCTCAAGCTCCAGAAAAAAAATGTAGACGATCAACTCGCCGCGCTGGTCAGCGCCAGTGGCAATAAGGACCAGAAAAGTGCGCAACTGGCAGAACAGTTTGCTGCAGGAAAAGCGCGCGTTGCGCGTACCATAGAGGAGTCTGCCACCCTGAAGTCAAAAGTGCAGATGCTGGAAAAGCAGCTGACCGAACTGAAAGCGCAGAAGCAGAGTGCAGAAACTGCGCTGACCACCAAAGACAGGGCTCAGACTAAAGAACTTGCTGAACTCAAGTCACAAATTACGACGCTTGAGGGACAGCTCAGTGACCTCAAAGCGCAGAAAAAATCGCTGGACGATCAGCTCACCGCCCTGAAAAACAGCAGCAGCGGTTCGCAGCAAAAAAATGTTCAGCTAGTGGAACAGCTAGCCAGCGCGACAGCGAAAACGACGCAGTTGGCTAAAGAGTCAGAAGGGCTGAAAGCCCGGTCTCAGCAGATGGAAAAGGAACTTTCTACGCTCAAAACCCAGAAGCAAAGTGCTGAAAGCGAGATGGCAGCCAGAAGTGCCTCCATGCTCAAAGAGCTCGCCGAGCTTAAGCTGCAGAAAAAAACGCTCGATGAGCAGCTTGCTGCACTGAAAAATACCACTGGCAGCAAAGAGCAGCAGAGCTTACAGCTTACACAGCAGTTAGCCAGTGCGACGGCGCGCGCCACGCAAATGGAAGAAGAGGCAAAAGCGTTAAAAGCAAAATCGCAGCTGCTGGAAAAGCAGCTTGCCGATCTGAAAGCGCAAAAGCAGACGACTGAAACGACCTTTACCACTCAGGGCGAAGCGCTTAATAAAACACTGAACGATCTTAAAGCGCAGAAAAAAACGCTGGAAGATGAGCTGGCCGCGCTTAAAGCCACCCGTCTCACTGCGGATCAAAAAAGCAGCGAGCTGGCTCAGAAGCTGGCGAGCGCGAATACGCTCTCAGCCCATCTTTCCAGACAGGTTGAAGAGCTAAAAGCGAAGCTACAGGCGGGTGAACAACAGCTTTCCGGCCTCACCACGCAGAAGCAGACTGTTGCCGCGAAGCTGGCGGAGCAGGAGACCGCATTAAAAAATATGCAGCTGAAATCAGACATCACGCTCAGCCAGCTGGAAGATGCGAAGCGGGTCATCGCATCTCAGGAGTCGCTGATATCCGTACAAAAAAATGTGGTCGGCAACGACAAGGCGGCTGCTGAACTGAGTAAGAAGCTGGAGTCTGTTAACAAAGAAAATGCCGCGCTGAATGAGAAACTGAAAGCGCAGGCCGCTTCTCTTACCGAACTGACGAACCTTAATGAGAAGCTGAAGACGGAACAGGCAGCCAGCGAAAAGGCAGCGAAAGAGACGAAGCCTGTTAGCGGACAGCCGCGCGTTAAAGTTGATACCAGTGCAGCAAAAGATACCCAAACCAGCTATGCCATTGGCAGTTGGTATGGTCAGGCCGCCGATCGTGAAAAAATAAAAATGACCGATCTGGGCAAGAAGTTCGATCTGAAAGCGTTCACCCAGGGGTTCAACGATAAGGTGAATAACCAGCTGCAACTCCCGGTGGCGAAGATCACGAAAGAACTGACCACGCTGGATAAACAGCAGCAGAAACAGCTGGCGTCTACGCTCTCTGAAAACGAAAAACAGAGTAAAGCGATCCTCAGCAAGGCGGCAAAAGAAAAAGGCGCTGTAAAAACGGCAGATGGTTCGATTTACCGTGTCATCAAGCAGGGTGAAGCACCACTGGTTAATGGGCAGAGCAATATTATTACCGAGCTTGATGAAGTACTGGGTACGGGTAAAGTGATGTCCAGTAAAGAGGTGCGCGCCAGCCGCGTGCAAGACCTGCCACCGCTGTTCCGGTTGGTGGTCACCAAACTTGGTCTCGGCGGTGAAGCCAAAATCATCATCCCCGCTAAGCAGGCTTACGGTGAACAGGGCGTGCCAGGGCTTGTACCGCCGGGCACGGTCTCCATCATTACGGTGAAGATCATCGGCATTAAATAGGCATAAAAAAACGGATCTGCATGCAGATCCGTTTTTGTTTTGATGACGCGCTTAGTGGGCGCCTCCGCCACCACCGCCTGCACCAAACGGCGGCTTCGCAAACCATACCAGCCCCAGCAAGACAATAAATACCCCCGCAGACATCCAGAAAATCTCGTTAGCCGAAATAATCAGTCCCTGGTTGGTAATTTGCTGGGCAATCCAGCCGGAGGCCTGCTGATCGGTCATCCCCATACCCTGCAGCTGACTATACATCTCTTGCGCGTTCGGGTTATACGGGTTCACCGATTCGGTAAGCTGCGCATGGTGCATCGATTCCCGGTTAGTCCACAGAGTGGTCGTAATCGACGTACCAATGGAGCCAGCCAGCGTACGGGTGAAGTTCGACAGGCTTGATGCCGCAGCCAGGCGCTCGGGCGGCAAGCCGGAGAGCGTAATGGTAGTCAGTGGCATGAAGAAGCACGCAACCGCGAAGCCCTGAATAAACTGTGGCCACGCAGAGGCACCAAAGTCCATTCCTGGTTCGAAGGTATACGCACGCCAGTAGAAACAGACCGCGTACATAATAAAGCTGAACGTCACAAGCCGACGCATATCCAGCTTATGGGCAAAGCGACCAATAATTGGCGATAACAGCACCGGAATGACCCCAACGGGCGCCGAGGCCAGGCCTGCCCAGGTGGCCGTGTAGCCGTACACTTCCTGTAGTAGCTGCGGCAACAGAACGATCGCGCCGAAGTAGAGCATATAGGCCAGGCTGATACATAAGCAGCCAATGGTAAAGTTTCGCGATTTGAATAGCGACAAGTCGACTATCGGGTTTTCATCGGTCAACTCCCAGACAATCAGGAAGCTTAACGCCACCACCGCCACCACGGTCAGGACGATGATCTCCTGAGAGGCAAACCAGTCCAGCTCTTTACCGCGGTCGAGCATGATTTGCAGACTACCAATACCCAGAACCAGTAACGCCAGCCCCACGCCATCAATACGCCGCTGTTCAGTACGGGTTTCCCGACCGCGCAGTGACTGTAACGTTAACAGCACCACAATGGCACCGATCGGGACGTTGATGAAGAAGATCCAGCCCCAGTGATAGTTATCACTGATAAAGCCGCCGAGGATAGGGCCGCAAATCGGCGCAACGATCACCGTCATTGACCACAGCGCCAGAGCAACAGATCGCTTCGCTGGCGGATAGTTACTCAGGAGCAAACTTTGCGACAGCGGAATCAACGGCCCGGCAACAATCCCTTGTAATACGCGGAAGAAGATCAGCATATTCAGGCTGCTTGAGACACCACAGGCCCAGGAGGCAATCACAAATGCGATGGTGGACCAGAGGAACAGCTTCACTTCACCGACGCGCTTTGCCAGCCAGCCAGTAATGGGGATCGAGATAGCGTTCGCTACCCCGAACGAGGTGATGACCCAGGTTCCCTGGCTCAGCGACGAGCCCAGGTTGCCGGCGATGGTGGGGATCGCCACGTTTGCAATGGTGGAGTCCAGCACCTGCATGAACGTCGCCAGCGACAGCGCAATGGTCATAATGACCAGTTGCGCCCCCTCCAGTGGTTTTTGCGGTTTTTGCTGCTGCATAACGCTCACCTTCGGATTAACCGGCGTTCGCCTTCACGATGTCATTAATCAGCTTGTTCACAGGCTCAAGGCTGATTTCACGGGCATTACTTTCATACGCCGGGTTAGTGCGTACCTGGTTTGCCAGCATATGTCCGTCACGATCGGTCGTATCAACGGTCACGAGGGTCGAAAGTCCAATACGCAGGGGATGATCCGCCAGCTGTTTCTCATCCAGCTCGATACGTACCGGCAGACGCTGAACCACTTTGATCCAGTTGCCCGTCGCATTCTGCGCAGGCAGCAAGGAGAACGCACTGCCGGTCCCCATATCCAGACCCACCACCTTACCGGTGTACTTCACCTCGTCGCCGTAGATATCGCTCACCACGGTCGCGGTCTGGCCAATACGCATATGCGCCAGCTGAGTCTCTTTAAAGTTGGCATCGACCCACAGGTGCGTCGCCGGAACCACGGCCATCAGCGGTGTTGTGGTGCTGATCTGCGCGCCGGGTTGAACGGAACGACGAGAAACGTAGCCGGTCATCGGGCTGACGATTTTGGTACGCTCCAGCGCCAGCCAGGCGTTACGCACTTCCGTGGCGGCCTGTTTAACCGCCGGCTGTTGATCCAGCGTGGTATTCAGTATCATCGCCTGATTGGCGTTGTACTGCTGAATAGAGACGTCAAGCTGCGCCTGGGCGCTGGCCACTGCATCACGGGCGTGCTGCAGTTCTTCACGGCCAATCAGGTTGGCGGTGCCAAGCGGAACACGACGCTTGAAGTCACTCTGCGCCTGCGCCAGGGCAGTTTTCTGCACCTCAATGCTGGCCAGAAGTTGCTTACTGTTAATCATCTGCTGGCGCGTTTGACGCACGCTTGAGGCAAGCTCGGTCTGCGCTTTTTCAAATGCCTGCTGTGCATCGGTCGGGTCGAGCGTGACCAGCACGTCGCCTTTCTGCACAAAGTCGGTGTTGTCAGCCCAGACTTTCGTCACGCTGCCTGACACCTGCGCCATAATTTGTACCTGGTTCCCTGCCACGTACGCATCATCCGTCTCCTCAAAATGACGCAGTACTAAAAACCAATAGATCCCATATGCCACGGCAATAATAATAAAGAGCAAGGTCAGCAGAAGAAGGGCACTTTTACGCTTGCCTTTCTTACTGGCTGGTTGCTGCGGGGGGGTATTCTCCGCATTTGCGCTCATTGTTGTTCTCCACGATCTTTTTATTTTCACATCGGCTGTGCCGACCTGTTATCAGAAAGGCCAGCAGTATGACGTGCTGGCCTGTCGGTTTTCTTATAAATCTGGATTGTCGAGCGAGTCGTCGCGTTAGCGCAGTGCCTCAAGAATGACACCGTCTTCATCCATCTGATCCAGACGGGTGAGTAGCTTGCGAGTGATGTGCTCAAGCTGGTCGCGCTCGGAGGTGCTAAGAGCAGACCAGAGTTGGTGCAGACAATTGTGCTGAGGCGGTAATACCTCACGCAGGAATGCGTGACCTTTGTCGGTCAATTGCAAATGCAGGCAACGACGATCGTTGTCGCTTTCACGGCGTTCGATCCAGCCGCGTTTTTCCAGCTCATCAGCGATACGGGTTGCATTGGTGCGGGATGAACCCAGTGCGCAACTCAGTTCGGAAGGCTGAATACTGTGATTTTCCTGAGACTCCAGCGTAATCAACGCCATAAATAACGTCTCGTTAATCCCTTGAGCTTTCAGCATCTTATTGCGGTTATCCAGCAATTTGCCCTGCATGTGCATGCAGAGACGGGTCAGCAGAATCTCCTGATACGGGAAATCCTCATGACGACTGGCGCGAAATTTAAGCATTTGTTCAATGGGCGTAAACGAACTATCCATTTGGGCATAACCTCATTAATTACAGCCGATATAGTAACGACAGTGACAAATAATGTAAATGAATTATTTGTGCGGTTAAAATCCGCAAAGCTTATGTCACTGCCATAAAGTGCCGGGTGAATCCGTGTCCCGGTGTTTAAAGAGACGGTCGGGCGGGTGCCCAGAGAAAAGAGGATTGGGTGATCTGAAACAGCGTGAAATGTCGAAGAAGGTGCGATGGGCTGGTTATTCATGCGGTTCGTAAATATATCACCCACATTAAAATTTCAGGGATAAATGTTTCCGCCACCTTAACAGACTGCGGGGCTTCTTGCACCCAGAGAAGCCCCAAAGCAATGTAAAGCTTAAGTAATTGCCTCCTGGCGATGATAGCCGCGCCACCAGACAAGCAGGTTCAGAAGTGCCATCACGCTACCCACCAGGCACACCCCAGCCCAGCCCGCATGTTGCCACGCCGAGGCAGAGATCAGCGACCCCGCCGCGCCGCCAATGAAGTAGCTGGTCATGTATCCGGCGGTCAGACGGTTACGGGCATCCGGCTTCACGCGATAGATGACCGTCTGGTTGGTGATATGCACGCCCTGCACGGTGAGATCCAGCACCAGAATGCCAACAATCAGCGACAGTACTGAGAGATGCCCATACCAGATGGCTGACCAGGAGAGCAGCAGCAGAACCAAACTGGCTGATGTGGTGAGGTGTGATTTGCCCTTGTCTGCCAGGCCACCTGCAGGTCGCGCGCCCAGCGCTCCCGCCGCGCCTGCCAGACCAAACAGGCCAATTACCCCTTCGGAATAGTTGAACGGGGGAGAGGCCAGCAGGAAGGCCATGGAGGTCCAGAGAATACTGAAATTTGCAAAGGTGAAGCAGCCCAGCAGGGCGCGGGTACGCAGCAATTTATCCTGCGTGAACAGACTGAATACGGAGCCGAGAAGCTGGAAGTAGTTAAGATGGTTTTCCTGCTTCACTTTTGGCAAGCCGCGCCAGAGGGCGATGGCCATGATCACCATTAATACGCTTGCCACCCAGTACACCGTGCGCCAGCCACCGAGACTGGCCAGTAATCCCGCCACGGTACGCGCCAGCAAAATGCCCAGCAGCAGGCCACTCATGATGGTACCCACCACTTTGCCGCGTTTTTCCGGGGCTGCGAGGGTAGCGGCCAGCGGGACGAGGATCTGCGCCACGACCGAGAATAACCCGGTCAGGGCGGTGCCGAGGATCATCATGCTCAGCGACTGGCTGCTGGCGGTGATCAGCATTCCGCCTGCGGCGAGCAGGGTCATGAAAACGATCAGGGAGCGGCGTTCAAACATATCCCCAAGTGGAACCAGCAGCAGCAGGCCGGCGGCATAGCCGAGCTGGGCGGCGGTCACGATAAAACCCGCAGAGCTCGCCGAAAGGTTAAAGGCGCGGGCGATGGTATCGAGCAGAGGTTGCGCGTAGTAGTTGCTGGCGACAGCCAGACCCGTTGCGACTGACATCAGTAAGATCAGTGCCGGGCTAAGTCCTTGAGAAGTTTTGGTCATTATGGTCTGAAATCATTAGTTAAGTGATTATCGATTCGGAAACCATAGTAACGGATGAATGTGAATGTTGGGGAATTGTTACGTGATGGATTGTGCGCTTTGAGTTTCCCTGACCAGGAGGGTGAGGGAATTCAAACACCCTCTCCCGGAGGAAGAGGGTGGGGGAGGGAAGTTACTTCTGCGCGGCCAGCGCCTCTTTCACCCAGCCGTCAAACTGCTGCTGGTGGGCTTTAATCCAGCCATCAACATGGCCCTGAACGTCGGCTTCTGAGGATTTTCCTGCGTGCATCATCGCATTCTGGGCGTTGATGTCTGCCAACGGCAACTTCATGACCGAGAACAGCTTCGCCGCAGCCGGGTTCTTTTCAGCCCAGGCCTTGTTAGCCACGATGTGCATGGTATTCACCGGGAAACCATAGTTCATACCGTTTGGCAGTTTAGTGTCGATATCTTTCTGCTCGCCGGGCAGGGAGGAGAACGGTACCTGCAGCCACACCACGTCTTTACCCGGTTTCATCACATCGCTGACCCAGTACGGGGTCCAGGTGTAATAGATGATAGGCTTGCCCTCTTTGAAGCGGGCGATGGTATCGGCCATCATCGCAGAGTAGTTACCGTGGCTTACCTCAACGGTTTTCTCCAGGTCGAAGGCTTTGTTCTGGTGGTTAATAACCGCTTCGCAGCCCCAGCCCGGTGAGCAGCCCATCATGTCCGCTTTGCCATCACCGTTGGTATCAAACAGTTTGGCGATCTTCGGATCTTTCAGTTGTTCAATATTGGTGATGTGGTACTTATCCGCCGTTTTTTTGTCGATCAGGTAACCTTGCGCTGCACCGGTGACAAACGTCCCTTCACGGTAGAATTTTTTCTCGCCGCCCGCAGCAGCATACATATCATCATGCAGCGGCTGCCAGTTTACAGCGGTAAAGGTTGCATCACCGGAGGCGATCGAGGTGTAGCCCACGTTGTAATCCACTTCGCTCGGCTTATTAACGGTGTAGCCGAGTTTTTCCAGCGCGCGGCTGACGATAAGGGTCTGGAAGCTCTCTTCCGAAATGGTGCTCTGAACCGGTTGAACGGTAATGCCTTTGCCTGGCAGGTCAGCGGCGTATGCGCTGGTAGAGACAAGGGTGGCAAACGCTGTGGCAAATAAAATGTTATGTCGCATCGTTGTTCCTTCGTTTTTGGAGGGGTGCTGCTGGCCCGGCAGAGAGATGCCGCCGGGCAACAACAGGATTACTTCGTGAATGGACGAGTCAGCAGACCCACCGGGCCGGTGGTGTACCAGCGACGGTTTCCGCGACTGCGTGAATCGCGGCCGACTGCCTGAGTCAGGCGATCAAGGATGATGGCGAGGATCACAATGCCCACGCCACCCACGGTAGCCAGTCCCATATCAAGACGGCCAATGCCGCGGAGTACCATCTGGCCCAGGCCGCCAACGGCAATCATCGAGGCGATAACCACCATCGACAACGCCAGCATCAGCGTCTGGTTAACCCCGGCCATAATGGTTGGCATGGCCAGCGGTAACTGTACCTTGAACAGCATCTGACGCGGGCTGGCGCCAAAGGAGCGTGAGGCCTCGATCAGGTCCGCTGGCACCTGGTTAATGCCCAGTATGGTCAGGCGGATAATTGGCGGCAGGGCGAAGATAATCGTTACCACTACACCCGGCACGTTGCCGATACCAAACAGCATGACGATGGGCACCAGGTAGACGAAAGCCGGCGTGGTCTGCATGGCATCCAGCAGCGGGCGAATGATTTTTGCCGCTCGCGGGCTTCGTGCCAGCCAAATCCCCATCGGCAAACCAATCACTACGCAGAAGAGCAGGGCGGTCAGCACCAGCGCCAGGGTGATCATCGCCTGCGACCAGGCGCCGATGGCACCAATGGCGATCAGGGATATCAGCGTGGCAATCCCCATTCCCGCGCTGCCAAACTGCCAGGCGATGAGCGAGAACAGCACGATAGCTACCGGCGCGGGCATACCCAGCAACATCTGCTGGAATCCATTCAGAATATAATCCACCGGGACGCGGATCCCCTGGAATACGGGGCGGAAGTGCGTCACTACCCAGTCGATCCCCTCGGTCACCCAGCTATCCAGTGGGATCAGGGTTTTATGGAAGGGATCCATAATATTAAAGTGTTCCGGTGCCGGCGCTGGCGCGCTATTCAGCCAGTCTGCCGCGCCGCCATCGGTAGGTGCGGGTGTGGAAGAACCCCACGCGTCCGCAGATTGTGCAGCGCTATCCGCCGCTTCAGTGGTGCCCCACGGGTTTTGTTCAGCCATTGTTTGCCCCCTCGCGATCTAAAGCCTGCAGCAACATGCGTTTTGAGATGATGCCGACGTACTGTTGTTCTTCACCGACGACCGGTACCGCGCAGGGTGCCTGGCCAACGTGAGAGAGCAACTCGCTGAGCGGCGTTTCGGCATCCACGGCGAGCGGAGAGTCGATTAACGCCGCATCGATTCCCTGATTGTCGCCCAGGGCGGTTTTCAAAGAGTCGATGGAGACAACGCCTACAAATTTATTACCACGTTCAATGACGTAACCGAATTCACGATCTTCGTCCTGCAGCAGTTTCAACGCAGAGCGAGGGCCAAAACCTGGCGTGCGGCGAATAATGCCGTTTGGCGTACGACGGGCAATATCTTTTGCGCTAAAGACCTGGCTAATGTCCACGCCACGGAAGAAGGTGCGCACATAATCATTGGCCGGATTATTCAGTATTTCATCCGGGGTGCCGACCTGTACCACTTCACCGTTCTGCATAATGGCAATACGATCGCCAATACGCATCGCTTCGTCCAGATCGTGGGAAATAAACACGATGGTGCGCTGATGTTTCGCCTGCAGTTTTACCAGTTCATCCTGCATCTCGGTACGAATTAAGGGATCGAGTGCTGAGAAGGCTTCGTCCATTAATAAAATATCGGGATTAATGGCTAATGCACGGGCTAATCCGACACGCTGTCGCATCCCGCCGGAAAGTTCATCCGGGTAAGCATGCGAATAATTTTCCAGCCCAACCTGACGCAACGCATCCAGCGCTTTTTCCTGGCGCTCTTGTGCGGGTACGCCCGCTAATTCCATGCCAAACGCGGTATTATCCAGCACCGTCATATGCGGCATGAGGGCGAATGACTGAAAGACCATTGCAATCTTTTTTCTGCGCACCTCGCGGAGCTCGGCATCAGATATTTTGGCAATATCTTCACCATCAATCAGCACCTGTCCGCGGGTGGGTTCAATCAGGCGATTGAGAAGGCGAACCATAGTGGATTTACCCGAACCGGATAACCCCATGATGACAAAAATCTCGCCTTCTTCAATGGCCAGACTGGCGTCTTTAACGCCAAGCGATAGCCCTGTTTTTTCCAGAATTTGCTCTTTCGAAAGTCCTTTTTCGATATATTTGAACGCACGCTGTGGATGCTCGCCAAATACTTTATAAAGATTCTTCACTTCTAATTTAATTGCCATGCAATAGAGAGTGTCCTGTTATTTGCTTATGTCGATATGATTACCATGGTAAATAGTTAACTGGCATTACCCTAACATACTCAGAATCTGAGACAACCCTGGGTTCGCTTGTGGTATGAATTTTGCGGTCAGCGAAACGGCGCTATTTCCCATGAATAAAGGGCTGAGCGTGAGTTGAATTTCTCTGATTTTTTTGCGGCTGCCAGCGGAATTTCACCTGAATCAGAGTGATTCAGGTGAATAGTGCATAGAAATTACAGTGTAGAAGGTGTGGAAATATTTGCGGGAAAAGAATGCGATTTATATTAAATTAATAAACGTTAACTCGCAGATTAAAAGTCCCAGTCTGTATCTTCCGTCTCCACCGCTTTACCCATAACGTAAGAAGAACCCGACCCGGAAAAGAAGTCATGGTTTTCATCCGCGTTGGGTGACAGCGCCGCCAGGATAGCCGGGTTCACTTCCGCCATTTCGGGGGGGAAGAGCGCCTCATAACCGAGGTTCATTAGCGCTTTATTGGCGTTGTAACAGAGGAACGCTTTCACCTCTTCTTCCCAGCCCGTTCCCGCGTATACGCTTTCAGTGTATTGCAGTTCGTTGTCATAAAGATCCATTAACAAATCCAGCGCAAAGCTTTGTAACTCTTCACGCCTGGCGTCGCTGACTTTCTCCAGCCCTTTCTGGAACTTATAGCCGATGTAATAGCCATGCACCGCTTCATCACGAATGATCAGGCGAATCAGATCGGCGGTGTTGGTCAACTTGCCGCGACTCGACCAGTACATCGGCAGCCAGAAGCCGGAATAGAAGAGGAAAGATTCCAGAAACACGCTGGCGATTTTCTTTTTCAACGGTTCATCGGCGCGGTAGTGGTGCAGTATCAGTTCGGCTTTCCGCTGCAACGCGGCGTTCTCTTCGCTCCAGGCATAGGCCGCATCCACATCTTTGGTCTGGCAAAGCGTCGAGAAAATCGAGCTGTAAGAGCGGGCATGTACCGCCTCCATAAAGCTGATATTCGACATCACCGCCTCTTCGTGCGGGGTGAGCGCATCTGCCATCAACGCCGGTGCGCCCAGGGTGTTCTGAATTGTATCCAGCAGGGTCAGCCCGGTAAAAACGCGAATGGTCAGCTGCTGCTCGGCCTGCGTCAGGGTTTGCCAGGCTGAAATATCATTGGAGAGCGGAACCTTTTCAGGCAACCAGAAGTTACTGGTGAGGCGATTCCAGACCTCCAGATCCTTATCGTCCTCGATTTTGTTCCAGTTAATGGCGCGAACCAGTGACAGTTTCATCCTCTCTCCTTACAGCGCGCAGGACACGCAACCTTCAATTTCGGTACCTTCCAGCGCAAGCTGGCGCAGGCGAATGTAGTACAGCGTCTTGATCCCTTTCTTCCAGGCATAGATTTGCGCTCTATTGATATCGCGCGTGGTGGCGCTATCCGGGAAAAAGAGCGTTAACGAGAGCCCCTGATCCACATGCCTGGTCGCCTCGGCGTAAGTATCGATGATCTTTTCCGGGCCGATTTCATACGCGTCCTGATACAGCGCCAGGTTGTCATTGGTCATAAAGGGGGCAGGGTAGTATACGCGGCCGGTTTTGCCCTCTTTGCGAATCTCCACCTTCGACACAATCGGATGGATGCTGGAGGTCGCGTGGTTGATATAGGAGATCGAGCCGGTAGGCGGCACGGCCTGCAGGTTCTGGTTATAGATCCCATACTCCATCACGTCATTACGCAGCTGCTGCCACATTGCGCGGGTCGGCAACACAATCCCGGCGCGAGCAAACAGATCGCGCACTTTGGCGGTCTTCGGCTGCCAGTCACCTTCCAGATACTGGCTGAAATATTCCCCGCTGGCGTAGCGTGACTGCTCAAACCCGGCAAAGCGTTGACCCCGTTCGCGCGCCAGCATCATTGAGGTGTTCAGCGCGTGCCAGGTGATGGTGTAGAAATAGAGGTTGGTAAAATCCAGCCCCTCCGGGCTGCCGTAGGCGATACCTTCGCGCGCCAGATAGCCGTGCAAATTCATCTGCCCAAGCCCAATGGCATGCGAGGCGGCATTGCCCGCCTCAATGGACGGCACGCTGCGGATATGGCTCATGTCCGATACCGCCGTCAGGCCGCGCACGGCAGTCTCAACCGTGCGGCCAAAATCGGGGGAGTCCATGGTATGGGCAATGTTCAGCGACCCGAGATTACAGGAGATATCCTTGCCGATATCGGCGTAATCAAGATTTTCATCGTAGGTCGAGGCGCTGTTAACCTGCAAAATCTCGGAGCACAGGTTGCTCATATTAATGCGGCCGGCGATGGGGCTGGCGCGGTTTACCGTGTCTTCATACATGATGTACGGATAACCGGACTCAAACTGAATCTCGGCCAGCGTCTGGAAGAAATCACGGGCATTAATGTATTTTTTGCGAATGCGATCGTCAGCAATTAGCTCGTCATACAGTTCGCTTATCGCCACGTCGCCAAAGGGTTTGCCGTACAAGCGCTCGATATCGTAAGGCGAAAAGAGGGCCATCTGCGCGTTCTCTTTCGCAAGTTTAAAGGTGATATCCGGGATCACCACACCCAGCGAGAGGGTTTTGATACGGATCTTTTCATCGGCATTTTCACGTTTGGTATCCAGGAAGCGCAAAATATCCGGATGGTGCGCATGCAGATAGACCGCCCCCGCTCCCTGGCGGGCGCCCAACTGGTTGGCATAAGAGAACGCATCCTCCAGCATTTTCATGACCGGAATAACGCCGGACGACTGATTCTCAATGCGCTTGATAGGTGCGCCCGATTCCCGCAGATTTGAGAGGAGAAACGCGACCCCGCCGCCGCGCTTAGAGAGCTGTAACGCGGAGTTCACGGCCCGGCCAATCGACTCCATATTGTCTTCAATACGCAGCAGGAAGCAGGAGACCAGCTCACCACGCTGCGCTTTTCCGCAGTTCAGGAACGTGGGCGTCGCCGGCTGAAAGCGGCCGGACAACATCTCTTCAGTGAGTTGTTGCGCCAGCGTCTCATTCCCCTGTGCAAGGGTTAACGCCACCATCACGACCCGATCTTCAAAGCGCTCAAGATAGCGTTTCCCATCGAAGGTCTTCAGGGTGTAACTGGTGTAAAACTTCCAGGCGCCAAGGAACGTCTTGAAACGAAAACCGCTGGCGTGAGCGTGCTCGAAAAGCGAAACCAGAAAGCGGGGATCGTAGCGGGCCAGCACGCGCTCTTCGTAATAGCCTTCACTCACCAGGTAGTCGAGTCGGGCCGTTACGCTGGCGAAGGTCATGCTATTAGGGATCACATGGTGCGTGAAAAAGGCGTCCACCGCCTGGTGGTCTTTCTCAAACTGAATACGCCCCTCACGATCGTAGAGGTTAAGCATCGCATTCAGGGCGTGGTAGTCGGTCGTTCCCTGGTTTACGCGTTCTGCGGTTGTCGTTGCCAAAATTCGTTTACTCCTTTACGCACATTCTCTACGTCCTGCTGTGTCCCCATCAGTTCAAAGCGATAGAGATACGGCACGCCGCATTTTTGAGAGATAACATCCCCGGCGCGACAGTAGGCCTCGCCAAAATTGCGATTGCCCGCCGCGATAACCCCGCGGATCAGCGCCCGGTTATGCGGATCGTTAAGAAAGCGGATCGCCTGACGGGGAACAGCCCCCGCGGTGCCGCCGCCGCCATAGCTCGGCACCACCAGAATGTAGGGTTCGTCTACCTGAATGCGCTCCCGCTCGTTGAGGGGGATACGGATTGCCGGCAGCCCGACACGCGTGATAAAGCGGTGCGTGTTTTCCGAGCTGCTGGAGAAGTAGACAAGCAGGCTCATGCGCTGGCGGCCTGCGCCTGAAGACGGTTAATCATGTCCGGGCGGAAGCCAGACCAGCTGGTCTCGCCGGCGATCACCACAGGTAGCTGGCGAAAACCGCGCGCGCGGAGTGTCTCGGCGGCGTCCGGAACCTGATCAACATTCACCATCTCGAAGGACACGCCGCGGTTTTCCATCGCACGCTTCGTTGCGAGGCACTGCACACAGTTGTTACGAGTGTAAATAGTAATGCTCATGATTCGTATTTCCATTTAGAATAGCAGGACGCCGCGAAAAATCGCGAGCAGTAGTGTCTGTGTTGCTTAAAGGAATACTAGATGTAGTTATCTAAAGTTTCAACCATACAAGATATGGGAAAATTAGATTGATGCGCCTCTGTTGATGAGCACAGCGGGGGACGGGGTGTTATAGCGGCTTTTCAGCCAAAAAAAGAAAACCCCCGCTAACGGAGGTTAGCAGGGGCAGAGTAATAGCCCGGATCCGTGACTATTTACGCAGGCTCAGCAGCGCACCGACGAAGATCCCGACAGCTGCCACGGTACCGACGGCACACAGCGGTTTTTCGCGGATAAAGGTGGTTGCACACCCCATCGCATCACACGCTGCTTGCTGGGTCCGGGAGCGACCCTGCATACGGGCGCGGGTTTCACGCAGTAACGCTTTCGCTTTGCGTCTGGCGACATCTGCGTCATCTTTCGCATCTGATCCCCAGGACTTCAGAACATCTTCCAGCGTGTCGGCTAATTTGCTGACATCGTTATGAATATCCTGAACGCCGTCATCCACATCATTTCGGTTTGATCTGTTAAACATACATTCCTCCCTTGAATTTGCGGTATTAAAGAGTTTAGTCCAGGTTTTTAATATCTGAAGTCTGTCACGGCATAATTGGCCGTTTATGGAATTTTCTGAAAGCACTGCTATTGCTGATTACGGTAAGGTTGCCGGGCAGGAAAAGATAACGAGGATTAAATATGTATTTACGACCTGATGAGGTTGCGCGCGTTCTTGAAAAAGCCGGATTTACTATGGATGCGGTAACGCAAAAAGCATACGGCTATCGCCGTGGTGAAAATTATGTCTATGTAAACCGGGAAGCGCGTATGGGACGCACGGCGCTGATCATCCATCCAACGCTTAAAGACAAAAGTTTGTCTTATGCGGAACCTGCCTCTGAGATAAAAACCTGCGATCAGTATCAGCAATTTCCCCTCTATTTAGGCGGGGAAAGGCATGAACATTATGGTATTCCGCACGGGTTCAGCTCCCGGATGGCGCTGGAACGTTTTCTGACAGGTCTGTTTGGCGAACCGCAATAAAATCGCGACTGGCATCAGCCAGTCGCTGCATCCTGCGCTTTTACCGGGCTATACGGGCTGACCCGGAACAGGCGGCGGCAATAATCGAGAAAATAACCGTAAGCCGCACCCATCAGCATTGAAACCACAATATTTGAACTGACGGCGGCAGCAATCTGGTGCCAGTCAGCGCCCACCGTGAGCAAAATAGCGACATACACCGGCGACTGAAAGGTCACATAGGCCAGCACATCTGCCAGATTTTTCATCCAGCCCGTTGGGCTTACGCGGCGCGCATAGCGCATAATGGCATCGCGGTAAAAACCGTAAGGCCATGCAATAAGTATATTGACCGGCACCGCCACCAGCCTGGAAGAAAGCGACTGTTCAAAGCTCATCCCGGAGAGAAAGATCTCGATCAGCATGTTCACAACCGAACAGTAGACAACCATCGCAAAGGTGTCTGCTACCGCATGGCGCAGGCGAGACTGTCGAGAGAACATATCAGAACTCCTTGGAAAGAGGGCTAAGAAGACGTCAAAGCAATGTTGCACGGTGCTTTAAGTTGCATTATTTTTCGCGTATAGATTATATCTCTGCCTGTTAACTCACAATTAGTGATTAATTTTTATTTGTTACGCTTTTGGCAACAAAATTCTCTAAAATTGGCGATTTTTGAACCTGGTCGTTATTTTGTCTCCTGCTGCTAGTTTTATTGTTTTAAAACAATAAGATAAGCTCTGGCTTGCTGCGGGCTGACAATTGGCGTAGGCCCCATTAAACGGGATACGCTTTTCTGGTATGCAGGAGGGGGGCGTCTGCGTGGATTGTTTCTGATAAGTGGAATAATAAGTAGGATATGCTGCCTGTAAGAAATGTATTTTATGCAGATAATCTGAATAGATATTCCCTGGCGTACGGTTTACTATATTTAACATTAATAAATAAGATATAAACCAGGTCGACTAATAAAGGACTAATGGTGGCGAAATACCCTGCCTATATTTTATTATCGGCAGGGTAGGCGGCATTAATTATAATTTCGTGCGCTATAATCTGGATGTTCAAAAGCAAATAGATTACTATCGGACGGTAAATGATATTTAAACGATTAGAAAAGGTCTTCATATTATATGACTTCGTTGTTACAGAATTTGAATAATATCCGTACGCTGCGCGCGATGGCTCGTGATTTCTCTCTCGAGGTACTGGAAGACATGCAGGAAAAGCTGCGTATTGTTATCGAAGAGAAGCGTGCTGAGCAGCTTGAAGCTGAGCAGCAGCGTGCTGAACAGCAGCAAAAAATAGCTGCTTTGCTGGAGCGTATGAAAGCAGACGGTATTTCCGCCGAAGATCTGCTGGGCTCTGAAGCCGCTATTGGCGCAGCACAGCCGAAAAAACGTAAAGTCCGTGCGCCTAAATACCGTTTTACTGATGCCGATGGTCAGGAAAAAACCTGGACCGGCCAGGGACGTACGCCTAAGCCTATTTCCGTCGCACTGGCGAACGGTAAATCGCTGGATGATTTTCTGATCTAATTCGTGCGCACCGGGCGGCACTCACCGCCCGGTAGCGTCTGCTTAGCAGACGCCGAAATCCCCTTCTTCCTGATACGGCGTCAGGTCTGCCGCTTTTACGGTAAAGCGCTCGCCCGCTTCGTTACTGGCTTGCACCACAACCACCTGATCTTCATTCACTTCTAAGACTTTCAGTTTTGGACCGCCCATACGCGGTTGCACAAGATCGCCGACAGAAAACATACTTACCTCCTCATTGTTATCGTGACCCTAACATTAGCCCAGCCGCCGTCAGGGGTACAGTCTAACCTTTGATCTGGCTTTAAATCGCCAGCCTCAGTCAGTGTAAAGAGGGTAAAGGAGGGTAAAAGCGGGCGTCAAAAATGGCGAGGCGCAGTAAACTCGCTACGCTTAGAGATAAATCTCTTTTTTTACAATGACCTGATTGCTTGCATGGAGAAATTATGGGTTTCTGGCGTATTGTTATCACCATTCTGTTACCGCCGCTGGGCGTGCTGCTTGGCAAAGGTTTCGGCTGGGCATTTATCATCAACATCGTGCTGACGCTGCTGGGTTACATCCCGGGCCTGATTCACGCCTTCTGGGTGCAGAGCCGCAGCTAGTCCCGCCACAGTAAATCGTTATAAATCCCGGTCAGTACCCCCTGGGGCTTAAACTGCTCTTTAATCCAGCGGGTCACCTGGCCGGTGGCCGCATGCTGCGTGGCCAGCAGCATGCGTGAGTCCTGGCGCGGATTATTAATCTTCCGCGTCACCAACAGGCCATCTCCTACCGCTTCGCGCGCCATGTATTCCGGTAAAAACCCAATCCCCTCACCCAAAATCTGACACTGGCACTTGGTATTGAAATCGGGAACCAGAATGGCTTCCTGCCCGTGGAGCAGCCAGCCGACTTTTTTGTTGATGGTATGGGCGGTGTCTTCCACCATGATGTTGGGATAGAGCCGTAGCTGACTTTCGGCAAGCGGCTCGGGGGCAAAGGCCAGCGGATGCGTGGGGGCGATGGCAAAGACCCAGCGAATCGCGCCGATTTCGGTGTAATCAATGCCACCGCCGTCGAGCAGGGTGTCCGGCGCGCCGATGGCGATATTGGCCTGATTATTAATAATCGAATCCCAGACGCCGTTGTAGACTTCAGTCGTGACCGTAATCTGCGTCGTGGGGAATTGCTTTTTCAAGACCTGGAGAAGGCGAGCCGTGTGCCGTGGGGTATATAGCAGCTGATTAATGCAGATCCGCACCCGGGCTTCAATGCCCTGCGAGATAGTGTCGATGCTGCGCTTGATGGCGTGAAAGTCATTTAGCAGATCGGTAGCTTTGCGGTAGAAATAGAAGCCCGACTCCGTCAGTTCAATACTGCGGGTGTTGCGCACAAACAGCACCACATCCAGCCCGGTCTCCATTCGCTTGATGGTATAGCTAATAGCAGATGTCGTCACCCCCAGCTCATCTGCCGCCTTACTGAAGCTGCTAAAACGGGCGGCAGTAGTAAATGCCAGTAAGTTCTCTTCGGTAAAAATAGAATTCATCGCTCACCTTTCGGGCTTTTTGCATCGGTTGAATCTATTTATAAACCGCGTCAGCGGCAACCAGTTTTGAACAATATTTAACACTGCGCTTACAACTCATTTGAAGCAAATCACACTTCTGCGAATTTGTTGCGAGCCCCGCAGTGCAAGGGCTGAAGAGATATAAGCAGAATGCTGTTTTAAGGCAGAAAAGGGCAGGAAACATAAGAAAAAGATTGCACAGACGCACATTATCACCGGATTGTTGAACGCTATTTAATAATCACTCTCCTTACGATGAATGCTTTTTAAGCGGATTCTTTTCCGGGATCGCTGTTGCTATTCTCAACGCATCAGAAAGGAAAACCAGGAGTGTGAATATGTCTGCGAATGAACTCGTCACGGAATTTCTCGTTGCCGCTGAACAAGGTGATACCGAGGGGCTTAAAGCCTGTCTGGCGAAAGGGGTAGATATCAATGCCACTAACCGTCAAAAACGCACCGCCATTATCATTGCCAGTCTGAATAAGCATTATCCCTGCGTTGAACTCTTAATTGCTGCCGGTGCGAATATCGACCAGCAGGATCACACCTGCTTCAACCCCTTTTTAATTAGCTGCCTGACTAACGATTTAACCCTGCTGCGAATCGTACTGCCCGCAAACCCGGATCTGGATCGCCTCACCCGCTTTGGCGGCGTGGGCATTACGCCGGCCAGCGAAAAAGGGCATGTAGAGATTGTGCGCGATCTGCTGGCGAAAACGGATATCAACGTTAACCATACTAATTTCGTGGGCTGGACGCCGTTGCTGGAAGCCATCGTGCTTAACGATGGCGGGGCGAAACAGCAAGAGATCGTCAAACTCCTGCTTGATCATGGCGCGAACCCTCACATGACCGATAAATACGGTAAGTCTCCGCTCGAACTGGCGCGCGAAAAAGGCTTTAACGAAATCGCCGAACTGCTGATCGCCGCAGGCGCGTAATTCAGCGCGGCCAGCTGTCCGGCTGGCCTGAAATAACAGAACCCTTTTTACCATCATGCCAAATGGCAGGATGGCGGCCACCCTTTTGCCCGAATTCGGGAGGAAATCATGCCAACCAAAATCGTTGTGAAAAAGAACAGTTATTTCGACTCTGTCTCGTTGATGTCGGTTTCAACAAAAGCCAATAAATTACCGGGCGTAGAGCAGGCCTTTGTCGCCATGGCGACTGAAATGAATAAAGGGGTATTACGCAATCTCGGCTTACTGACCCCGGAATTAGAGGCGGCCAAAAACGGCGATCTGATGATTGTCATTAAAGGCGATGCCGCCAACGACGACACCCTGGCCGCCATCGAAGCCCTCTTCGTCCGTAAAGAGAGCGCGGGCGCTCACGAAGCGCGCTATGCGACGCTAACCAGCGCCAAAAAACACCGTCCGGAAGCAAACCTTGCCGTGATCTCGGTAAATGGCACCTTTGCCGCCCGCGAAGCGCGCCAGGCCCTGGAAAACGACCTGAACGTAATGCTCTTTTCCGACAATGTGTCGCTCGACGACGAGCTGGCGCTGAAGCAGCTGGCGCACCAGAAAGGGCTGCTGATGATGGGGCCGGACTGCGGCACCGCCATCATCAACGGCGCGGGGCTCTGCTTCGCCAACGCGGTACGCCGTGGGCCAATCGGTATTGTGGGCGCCTCCGGCACCGGCAGCCAGGAGCTGAGCGTGCGCATCCACGAATTTGGCGGCGGCGTCTCGCAGCTGATTGGCACCGGCGGGCGCGATCTGAGCGAAAAAATTGGCGGCCTGATGATGCTCGATGCCATCGACATGCTGGAGGCGGATGAGGGTACCCAGACGATCGCGCTGATCTCCAAGCCGCCCGCCCCGGCGGTGGCGGAAAAAGTGCTGGCCCGCGCACGCGCCTGCCGCAAGCCGGTGGTGGTCTGTTTCCTCGGGCGCAACGATCCCCCGGCCGATGAAGATGGGCTGCAGTTTGCCCGCGGCACGAAAGAGGCGGCATTAAAAGCGGTACTGCTTACGGGTATTAAAAAAGAGTCTCTGGATCTGCATCCGCTCAACTGGCCGCTGATTGAAAAGGTACGCACCCGCCTGACGCCGCAGCAAAAATACATTCGCGGTCTGTTCTGCGGCGGCACCCTGTGTGATGAAGCGATGTTCGCCGCGCTGGAGAAATTTGACGACGTCTACAGCAACATTCAGCCGGATACGACAAAACGCCTGCGCGACATTAATGTCAGCCAGGCACACACCTTCCTCGACTTTGGTGACGACGACTTCACCAACGGCAAACCCCACCCGATGATCGATCCCACCAACCGTATCAGTCGCCTGCTGCAGGAAGCGCGCGATCCGGAGGTAGGGGTGATCGTGATGGACTTCGTCCTCGGCTTTGGGGCGCATGAGGATCCGGTCGGCGTGATGATCGACGCCATCAAAGAGGCGCAGGCGATCGCCAAAGCCGACCATCGCCCACTGGCGATCCTGGGCTATGTACTGGGCACCGATCAGGATCCGCAGTCCCTGGCGCAGCAGTGCCAGTTACTCACGGACGCGGGCGTGATCTGGGCCAGCAGCAGTACCAACACCGGATTACTGGCGCGTGAATTTGTCTGCAAAGGGGAGAACGCATAATGACCACCTTATTCAACCAGCCGCTGAACGTGATCAACGTTGGCATTGCGATGTTCAGCGACGATCTAAAAAAACAGCACATCCCCGTGACCCAGCTCGACTGGACGCCGCCGGGGCAGGGCAATATGCAGGTGGTGGAGGCGCTCGATCAGCTGGCGGATAAGCCGCTGGCCGAGAAGATCGCTGCCGCCAATAAAGTGGCCCTTGAGCGCATCATTCAATCTCATCCGGTGCTGGTGGGCTACGACCAGGCCATCAATGTGGTGCCGGGGATGACCCGCACCACCATTCTTCATGCGGGCCCGCCTGTGACCTGGGAAAACATGTGCGGTGCGATGAAGGGGGCGGTGACCGGGGCGCTGGTGTTCGAGGGGCTGGCGAAAGATATTGAGGACGCGGCGCGCGTCGCGGCTTCCGGCGACATCACCTTCTCTCCGTGCCATGAGCACGACTGTGTCGGCTCCATGGCGGGCGTCACCTCTGCCTCAATGTTTATGCACATTGTGGAAAACAAAACCTACGGCAACCGTGCCTTTACCAACCTCAGCGAGCAGATGGCGAAGATCCTGCGCATGGGGGCCAATGACCAGAGCGTGATCGACCGCCTGAACTGGATGCGCGACGTGCTCGGCCCGATGCTGCGCGATGCCATGAACATTATCGGTGAGATCGACCTGCGCTTAATGCTGGCGCAGGCGCTGCATATGGGCGACGAGTGCCACAACCGCAACAACGCAGGCACCACGCTGCTGATTCAGGCCCTGACGCCGGGGCTGATTCAGGCAGGTTATCCGGTTGAGCAGCAGCGGCAGGTGTTCGAGTTTGTCGCCAGCAGCGACTACTTCTCCGGCCCGACGTGGATGGCGATGTGTAAAGCCGCCATGGATGCCGCCCACGGTATTGAATACAGCACCGTGGTCACCACCATGGCGCGTAACGGCTACGAGTTCGGGCTGCGCATCTCCGGCCTGCCGGGGCAGTGGTTTACCGGCCCGGCACAGCAGGTGATTGGCCCCATGTTCGCCGGGTACAAGCCGGAAGATTCCGGACTGGATATTGGCGACAGCGCCATCACCGAAACCTACGGCATCGGCGGCTTCGCCATGGCCACGGCGCCGGCGATTGTGGCGCTGGTGGGCGGCACGGTGGAGGAGGCGATCGATTTCTCCCGCCAGATGCGCGAAATCACCCTTGGGGAAAACCCTAACGTCACTATTCCGCTGCTGTCGTTTATGGGGATTCCGACCGCCATCGACATTACCAAAGTGGCGGGGAGCGGCATTCTGCCGGTGATCAACACCGCCATTGCCCACAAAGACGCCGGTATCGGCATGATTGGGGCGGGCATCGTTCACCCGCCGTTTAGCTGTTTTGAAAAGGCGCTGTTGACCTTCCGCGATCGCTACATCCTATAAGGTAAGCATCCATGAAAAGCATGAAACTGGAGTGGAAAAGAGGTGACTGGGCGGCATATTTCGGGTTGATGACCAACAACCTGACCAATCTGCTGACCATGATGGGGCTGCTCATTTTTGTCGTCGGCATCCCGAAGGAGATTGTTTATGGACGCATCGCGCCAGCCTTCGGGCTGGCGGTACTGGTAGCGAGCGTCTGCTACACCTGGTTTGGCCTGCAGATGGCGCGGCAGACCGGACGTAACGACGTCACCGCGCTACCGTCTGGCCCGAGCGCACCGTCGATCTTCACCGTGACCTTTCTGGTGCTGATGCCGGTCTATCAGCAGACCGGCGACGCGGATTTCGCCATTCAGATTGGCCTGGTGTGGTGCTTCGTTGAGGCGCTGATCCTCGCGGGCGGTTCCTTCCTCGGGGAGACTATCCGCAGGATGATCCCGCGCACCGTGCTGCTATCGTGCTTGTCCGGTCTGGGTCTGCTGCTGCTGGCGATGAACCCGATGCTGCAGGCCTTCGAAGCGCCGACCGTGTCATTCATTGTGCTACTGCTGATCTTCATTAACTGGTTTGGCAAAAAGCCGATCTTTGCCCGTATTCCGACCGGCCTGCTGCTGTTGATCGCCGGGACGGTGCTGGCGTGGATCTCCGGCCTGCAAAGCCCGGAGGCGATCAGGGCCTCGATGTCGTCGTTCGGCTTTAACCCGCCGTCCGTCCATATCGACGGCTTTATGCAGGGCCTGCCGCACGCGCTGCCGTATCTGGCCTCCGCCGTGCCGCTGGGGCTGGCGAACTACATCTTTGACCTGGAGAACATCGAGAGCGCCCATGCGGCGGGAGATGAATACCCGACGCGTAAAGTGATGCTGGCCAACGGCCTGGCGTCGATGCTCGGCTGTCTGATGGGTAACCCTTTCCCGGTGACGGTCTACGTCGGCCACGCGGGCTGGAAGGCGATGGGGGCCAGCATCGGCTACACCCTGGCCTCCGGTGTGACCATGTTCATCGTGCCGCTGTTCGGGCTCGGAGCCTTTATGCTCGCCATCATTCCGATGACCGCAATCGTGCCGATTCTGGTCTTTATTGGCGTGGTCACCGCTAACCAGGTGGTGAGGGAGACGCCGAAAGTGGAGGTGCCCGTGATCTTCATCTGCCTGTTCCCGTGGATCGCCAACTGGGCGCTGACCATGATGAACAGCGTGATGGGGGCGGCGGGGACGAACGCAGCGAAAATTGGCACCGACGTGCTGCACAGCAAAGGGATCTATTACGAAGGTTTAGTCCATCTGGGCAGCGGCGCGCCGCTCGCCAGTATGCTCTGGGGCTGTATCGCTATCTTCGCCATCATCAACAAACCTTTGCGCGGCGCCGTTGCGGCGGCGGGTGGGGCGCTACTGGCACTATTCGGGGTGATCCACGCGCCGGTGGTCGGCTTCGCCGAAGGCAGTTCGCTGCTGTTCGTTACGGCCTACCTGATGATGGGCGGTATGTTCGTGGTGAAGCATGTGCTGGATAGCCGGGAAGCGGCAAGCGCGGCGGCACCGGTTTCTGAGTCCTGATAATGCCTGATGCCCTCACCCTAACCCTCTCCCACAGGGAGAGGGGACATGAACTCCCTCGCCCCCTTGGGGAGAGGGTAGGGGTGAGGGGAAAATATCGCACCGTTGCGAAGGAAAACAAATGAAAGAGCTCATGGTTGTCGCCATCGGCGGCAACAGCATTATCAAAGATAACGCCAGCCAGTCGGTGGAACATCAGGCCCAGGCGGTGAAAGCGGTGGCGGAGTCGGTGCTGGAGATGCTGGCCTCCGACTATGACATCGTCCTCACCCACGGTAACGGCCCGCAGGTGGGGCTGGATCTCCGGCGCGCTGAAATTGCTCACGAGCGGGAAGGGCTGCCCCTCACCCCGCTGGCCAACTGCGTGGCAGACACCCAGGGCGGTATCGGCTACCTCATCCAGCAGGCGCTGAACAACCGCCTGGCGGCGCGCGGCGAGCAAAAAGCGGTCACCGTCGTTACGCAGGTAGAAGTGGATAAAAACGATCCTGGCTTTACCCATCCCAGCAAACCGATTGGCGCGTTCTTCAGTGAATCCCAGCGTGATGAACTGCAGCAGACGCACCCCGACTGGCATTTTGTCGAGGATGCTGGCCGCGGCTATCGCCGGGTAGTGGCGTCACCCCTGCCGGTGCGCATTGTGGAGGCCGATGCCATTAAGGCGCTGACGCAAAAAGGCTTTGTTGTAATCGGCGCGGGCGGCGGCGGTATCCCGGTGATCCGCACCGAGGAGGGGGATTACCAGAGCGTGGATGCGGTGATCGACAAAGATCTCTCCACCGCGCTGCTGGCCCGTGAGATCCACGCCGACGTACTGGTGATTACCACCGGCGTCGAGAAAGTCTGCATACATTTCGGCAAGCCCAACCAGCAAGCGCTGGAGAGGGTTAACGTGGCGCAGATGATGCGCTATATGGAAGAGGGCCATTTCCCGGCCGGCAGTATGCTCCCCAAAATTGTCGCCAGCCTGGCGTTCCTGCAGCAGGGTGGCAAACGGGTGGTGATCACCTCACCGGATTCCCTGCCTGCGGCGCTGCGCGGCGAGACCGGTACCCACATCGTGAAAGCGTAAGTAAAAGGAAAAAGACAATGAATGAGAATAAAAGCCGCCGTGAGTTTATTAGCCAGAGCGGCAAAATGGTCACTGCCTGCGCCCTGTTCGGGGCTACCGGCTCCGTCGCGTATGCTGCCGATACCGCCGCACCCACCTGTGAGACGGGCAAACCCATGAACATCACCGCCAGCCACTATTATCTGGATAACGTCCTTCTGGAAGCGGGCTTCCAGTTTGACAATAACGTGGCTCTCAGCACCCGTACCGAGCTAAAAACGCTGGAGATCAAAGACGGCAACATAGCCGCACTGCGCGATAACAAAAGCCATGCGGATGCAGCCCTGCCGCACTACGATGCGGGCGGAAAATTGTTGCTGCCCGCGATGCGCGACATGCACATTCATCTGGACAAGACCTTCTATGGCGGCCCATAGCGTTCGCTGAATCGCCCGGCGGGGACCACCATCCAGGACATGATCCGACTGGAACAAAAAATGTTGCCAGAACTGCAGCCTTACACGCAAGAACGTGCGGAAAAGCTCATCGATCTGCTCCAGTCAAAAGGCTCCACCGTCGCCCGCAGCCATTGCAACATTGAACCGACCTCCGGCCTGAAGAATCTGGAAAACCTGCAGGCGGTCCTGGCGCGCCGACGTGCCGGGTTTGATTGCGAGATCGTGGCCTTCCCACAGCACGGTTTATTGTTTTCAAAATCGGAATCATTAATGCGAGAGGCGATGCAGGCCGGGGCGCACTACGTGGGCGGGCTGGATCCCACCAACGTGGACGGCGCTATGGAAAAATCTCTCGATCTGATGTTCCAGATAGCCCTCGATTACGACAAAGGGGTGGATATTCACCTGCATGAAACCAGCCCTGCGGGCATTGCAGCGGTGAACTACATGGTAGAAACCGTAGAGAAAACGCCGGAACTGAAGGGCAAACTGACCATCAGCCACGCCTTTGCGCTGGCGATGATGGATGAAAAACAGGTGGATGCTATTGCTACGCGCATGGCAGCGCAGCAGATAACCATTGCCTCTACCGTGCCCATCGGTACCCTGCATATGCCGCTGAAGCAGCTGCAGGATAAAGGCGTGTTTGTTATGACCGGTACCGACAGCGTGATTGACCACTGGTCGCCGTATGGCCTGGGGGACATGCTGGAAAAAGCCAACCTCTACGCGCAGCTCTATATCCGTCCCAACGAGCAGACGCTCTCCCGGGCACTGGCTATCGCCACTGGCAATGTGCTGCCGCTGAATGATAAAGGCGAGCGGGTATGGCCGAAAGCACAGGACGAGGCCAGCTTTGTGCTGGTGGATGCCTCCTGCTCCGCCGAAGCTGTGGCGCGCATTTCACCGCGTAGCGCCACCTTCCATAAGGGCAACCTCGTCTGGGGCACCGTGGGCTGAAGTGCATCTCTCCCTATGGGAGAGGGTTAGGGGGCAGCCTGTCCCCCTCTCCCTGTGGGAGAGGGCTGGGGTGAGGGCAACAGGCCGCACCGTCTGTCTCCCTCTCCCTGTTGGAGAGGGTTGGGGTGAGGGCAACAGGCCGCACCGTCTGTCTCCCTCTCCCACAGGGAGAGGGCTGGGGTGAGGGCAACATGCCGCATCGTCTGTCTCCCTCTCCCTGTGGGAGAGGGCCGGGGTGAGGGCAACAGGCCGCACCGTCTGTCCCCCTCTCCCTGTGGGAGAGGGCCGGGGTGAGGGCAACATGCCGCACCGCCCGTCCCCCTCTCCCTGTGGGAGAGGGTTGGGGTGAGGGCAACAGGCCGCACCGCCCGTCTCCCTCTCCCTGTGGGAGAGGGCTGGGGTGAGGGCAACAGGCCGCACTGACTTCATTAATACCCCACCTGATAGATCCGTCCGCTTTGCACCCCCTCTACGCTGCGGCGATAGGCTTGCGCCACCTTCGCGGCGGGCACGCTTTCAAACCCCGGGAAGAAGCCGTCATAGGCCTCTGCGGATTCAGTGAGCACCGTAGGGCTAATCAGGTTAATGCGAATACCGTGCGGCAGCTCGCAGGCGGCGGCGCGGACAAAGCCCTCCAGCGCCGCATTAACCGTGGTGGCATTCACCCCCTGCGCAATAGGCTCGTGGGCGATAATGCCGCTAATCAACGTAATGGAGCCCCCTTCATTCAGATAGTGCTGGCCGGTCAGCGCCAGGCGCACCTGACCGAGCAGCTTATCCTGTAAGCCTTGATTGAAATCGCTCGCTTTCATGGTGGTGAGCGGACCAAAGTGCACGCCACCGCTGGCGGAGACAATCGCATCCACCTTACCAATAGTGTCGAACAGCGCCTGGACGCTCTCCTGCGAAGTGATATCCACCTGATACTCCCCCTGCGTGCGCCCCACGCGAATCACCTCATGGCGATCGCTCAACGCCTCTGTTACCGCACGACCCACCGTACCGCTGGCACCAATAATCACGATTTTCATAGCCGACTCCTCTTGTTGTGTGTCTCCATTCTTTAATAAATAAAAAGTCGGATAAACTGGGTTAAAGTTAGATGATTACTAACCAGAGGTTTGCAATATGGATAAGCTTCGCGGTATGGAGACTTTCATCGCGGTGGTGGAGAGCGGCAGTTTTATTGGCGCTGCAACGCGGCTGGAGATGTCGGCGGTAATGGTGGGCAAATACATTGCCCAGCTAGAAGCGCGTCTCGGTACACGTCTGCTGGAGCGAAACACACGCCGCCAGAGTCTCACCGACGCCGGACGCGTTTATTACGACGAGGCGAAACGCGTCATTGAACAACTGGGCATCGCCGAGAGCGCCGTCGAGCGCCTGCGCACCGCGCCGGCGGGCACGCTGCGGGTCAGTGCGCCCACCTCGTTTGGTGGTTGCGTTATTGCCCCGCTGGCGGCCACTTTTCTGCAAAAGTGGCCAGAGGTACGGGTTGAGCTGGATCTGACCAACCGGCTGGTCGATCTGGTGGAGGAGGGGATTGACCTGGCGATCCGCATCGGCGAGATCCATCAGCAGGATCTGGTGGCGCGATACCTCTGCGCCTACCGGATGGTGATTTGCGCCGCGCCGGACTATCTGGCGCGTCATGGCACACCGCAAACCCCGGCCGATCTGGTGGATCATCTCTGCCTGTCGCACACGGTGTGGACTGCCCGCAACGAGTGGCGCTTACCGGGTGTGGAAGGGGAGGTGCGCTGGAAGCGTGACGCCATTTTGCGCTGTAACGACGGATATGGATTACGGATGGCCGCGTGTGCCGGAGCCGGGCTACTGCTACAGCCAGAGGTGCTGGTGGAAGAGGAACTTAATAACGGTAAGTTGATCAGGGTGCTGGAGTCGTTTACTCCGGCACCCAGGCCGGTTCACCTGCTGTGGCGGCAAGATTTACGCCCGCTGCCGAAGCTGACGCAATTTATTGCCCATCTCACCGCCCAGGCGGGGGAACCGAATTAGAAGCGGTAACCTACGGTCAGGTTCCAGCCGTTGATGCCGTAGTCGTCGCCCAGGTCTGCATTGGTGCCTTCGTAGCCCACGCCAATCGCCAACTCCGGCGTTGGGTTAAACTGCACGCCCGCGCCGTAAGCGAAGGAGGTCGATTTTTCAGAGATGCTATCGCGCTGGGTGTAATTATCGCCGCCGTTAACCCAGGTGGTATGACCGTCGGCTTTCACACGCGCCACGCCGCCCAGCGCATACAGAGATACGTAGTCGTTAATACGGTAAGCCGGGCCAACCAGCAGAGAGTAATATTTCGCTTCAATATGGTTTTTTACGGAGTCAGAGAACAGATAATAATGTTCATCTTCGTCGCCGCTCATATAGGTGAATGAGCCCATCAGGCTGACCGGAGAGTCCCACTCATAGCGATACTGAACGTTTACGCCGCGGATATTTTTAAAGTCTTCGACTTTACTCTGCGCATAACCGACAGAAACGGTTTGGTTATCTGCCAGAGCCGCGCCACTTGCCAGACCCGCCGCAACCAATACCGCCAGAGATAGCTTTTTCATTTTCCGTAATCCTTGTTGTCGTTTTTTATGTGTAATGCCGTATCTCCCCACCCGTCGGGCTGGAGATATTCCACTGCAAATTAAGGCGGTAGAATTGTTAGTTTTTTTACTGGGGGATAAAATAGGGAATAATCTTAAAGGCCGGAATAGTCCTGGAATTAGCCCCCCCTGTATTGGTAGGGGAGCACGTTTACTCATCATAACCATTGGTCATATTATTCTGGGTGTAATAATGCCGCAGATTAACTAAAAGGAGACGTAAAGGGTAACTGGCGAGCAAGGATTTTTTTCGCATCAGCAGGATCGGCATTAACCAATAATTGACCGATTCTGTTGTGCAGCTCGTCTAACTCGCTCAATTATTTATCCTGAGATTTCATGTAGTAGGTGAGTAGTGTCTGCTAATCAGAATATTTAAAATCAATAGTGATGTTGAGCTTTTTAACATCGGCCTTTATTTCACAGGCGTGCCAGAAAGAGGGCCGATGTGATGAGACGTTTTCCACAAAAAATCTCCTCAGCTCAACAAGGAGATCCAGCAAAGCTGCATTGGCTTGTGCGCCAGCAGTGAACCAGTTTGTCTCACCTGAGGAGCTGTCCACATAATCAAACTCACATTTGCAGTGGTCGCCTTCAGGCGACAGCTCAGCGCGCGCAATGATTTTTGCGGCACTATCGGGCGCTGCGGCTATTAAGACCGAGCCAATGTCATTATAAATATCCTGGGATTGACGCATCATTTTTCCTGACAGATAAATTAGTTCAAATGAGGCAATTTTTATGCCCGTAATCATCATATACCAGTCAGGCTAAAATTTGATAAAAAGCGTTGTAAATTATGCCATTATGATTTTTCCATCAACGTTGCGTGGCACAGGTGATTATGCTCCGTGTACTGAAGATGTATTGAGTGGTTCCCATATACGTATTTTGACCATCCATTGAGCCAGCCAAGGAGCATGTCGACTTTGCCTTCGCCAGACAAAGTGGGTTTTCCGAGCAATTTTGTAATGACTGTCCTGTCCATCCCGCCTTTAATTCCCGGGATAAAATTGCCTGTAAAAGGTGAATGCCCATCTTCATTGCCAAAGTAAAAATGAATATGACTTAAGCAGTCTTTCCGAAACCCCATATCGATACCAGAGTGGTAAAATTTATAGTACTTCGTTTTCCCATCAGGATCGTTATATTCGTCAGCATCAGCTGATATAACCGGGGATTCACCAATAGCCTGACACAGGTTAATAACTTCAACAGAATCTTCCCTTTTACCAAGGATATCTATAAAACTAGCCCATTCCACTGTCATTTTATAACTCCCCTCTGGCGTGTATTTCTTAACAATAATATCTTGTTTGTTAAAGCACAAATTCATAGCAAAAAAATTCCGCTAACCGAGTTCCAGGCAATTGTTAATTATCATAATAGGGTGCCCGCCTTATGGCCTGAAGAAACAACCAAACCCTTTCCGTTTCTATACAATACGAGATCGTGTAGACATCCCATTCCGCCATAGGCTTTTGTCAGGTAATGTCCAGGGTATGAGGCAATATACTAAGACCCTAGCGTTTTTGGAGCACCCTTTCTGCAGGCGCTCCAAAAATCATCTTTTATGGCTACAGGGTTTTCCTGGTAAAATATTTACCCTGGATTACCTTAGTTGCCATCGATCCAGACATCTTTCACCCAAGCGGCTAAATCAGGCCACTGCTCTTCACTATCACCATCGCCACTCCAGTATTGGACACGACCTTGTTGGTCTAAACAATAATAACTACCGTTATCTTCACATATGGGTAGCCACGATTCAGGTACGCCAACTTGTTTTGCATCATTTATAGCTGTTAACAACTCACCATAGAATTTTTTGTCTTCTGTAACAGACAATAGCTCGATTGTTCCATAATAGATATTGCCAACTTCCTTAAGAAGTTTCTTGTAGTCAGATGAAAAAGAAAAGCCTGTCTCTCTTTCATATTTAGAAATAAGATCATCATCCGGTAAAGGAATATTATTTCTCTCGTTCCCGGACACTAGCTTTAACTCTTCAATAACATCATTCAGGCTATTAGTCATATCGTTACCTATTTAAAGTCGTTAGCTCGTTGCTTCCAGTAATCAGGGCGCCATCTGTTGAATTGTGCACGATTTATACCAGAAGGTATGCTGTTATCGTTAATGTGAATATACATTTTAACCGCGCAGGCTTCGGCGCTCATCCCACCACAGTTTTCGCACTTATAGCGTTCATTTTCGGCCTTCACCTGCTCTTCGGCCACTTGCTTTGTAATTTTACCCTGCGTCAGCATCGCTGCGATGTTGCCCTCAATTATGTATAGAGGCTATCGTCGTAGGGTGCTTCAGCCAGAATTTTTTGAATGTCAACTCGCGCTTCCGACTCCCAGGCTGGGTTCATATTCGCCATTATTTCAATAAATTTTGGAAAAGCGATGCGCCATCCATCCCTGCCTTTAATCCGGTGCTCTAACTCATATTGGTAGGCAATCTGATAGGCGAATTCGGACATTATCCAATAAAGCAGCGTATTCAAAGAGTGAGTGACTTTTCGGGAAAACTCATACCCTCTTTCTGAGTAAATATAATTATATGAATCTTTTTCGAATGAAATATAGGGAGTGCCGTCGCCATAGGGAGCAGAACACAGATTCACTGAATGTTTTGGAAAGCCTGCTCGTAAAATCATCTCATCAGCTTGCCTTTGTATTTCAGCAAGATAATTGTTTCGTTTCATCTCCCGCCAGCAGGGAGGGGAGGTGATTCACATTGCAACCTGTCCAGGTCTTTTACCGGTGATAAAAAAACCAGATGATCAAACCTGCAGGCAGCCCCAGCCAGGTTAACTCAAGACATATCAACACATCTTTGAAAGAGAAGGGGAAATCCTCCTTCACATTCCATACTAATCCCGCACCGACTAAACGGCCAAGGAGCGTCAGGATAAACACGGCCAGACCTATCGCGCAGCACAGGTAAAAAAGGTTAACAAACGATCTACCGCTCTTTTTCATTCTTGAAATTCCCACCTGCGAAAGCAGATTTTTGTTCAGGAAAGAAGGTTAAACAGTTCGCGTCTGAGCTGATCGAATTCATTGTTTACACTCATCAAAACACTTCCGTTTCTGTACAGTACGAGATCATTCAGAGATCCCATGCCACCATAGAAATTTAGAAAAATGTATTTGGTATCATCAGGTGCACGCTCATATTGGTCAGCCAGTTTAAAAATACTGACTGACCATTCGGCATAACCACCTAATTTTAATAGAGTAGCCATACGTTCCATTTTCTCTACGATCAACGTTTTTTTATCGATAGCCATTTTAACGTTTAAGGGTAAAGGCTATCTTCAAAAGGGCTATTCATCAGTATTTCATCAAGATGACTCTGGGCTTTCACACCCCAACTCTCATCTATTTTGCCCATAAGTTCTACGATCTTAGGGAAATAGATACGTCGGCTGTCTTTGCCGGGAATTCGGTGTGCCAGTTCATAGTCTACTGCTATGGCGTGTACAAAATCATAGATTATCCAGTAAAGAAGCTCATCTGACGATGCTGTCACTTGTCGCGAAAACTCAAATCCTCTTTCTGAAAAGATATAATTATACTGCCCGTTTTCAAACGAAATGTATGGGGTTCCATCCCCGACAGGTGAAGTATGAAGGACGATCGCATGAGCCGGAAAACCGATTTTCGCTATCCGTGTTTCAACCTGTTTCTGTAGCTCGCTAATATTCATCAACATCTCAGTTCACCTTACGAATGTATTTATTGTCTAATAACCATTGCACATTTACGCGATCCTTCATATTAGGCAGGATCTGAATACCACCGCCAGGTTCCCCAAAAGCAGGTGCTATTTTGCCTTGTATAACGGGCAACGGTTTGATGACCTCATATTGATGATACTGTTCCGCTAACGTTCCCGGCGCTAAAGCACGCTGTTCCTGAGGGGTACCCAGCGGTGATAAGAATGCGCCATTTGTATTACCGTACCTGTCAAGCCTTGTTCCCACAGGAAGCGTTGCCTGAGCTGGCGCCTCGGCAAAACCTAACTTTTCAGGCCAGTTCCAGCCGCTATTTCCATTACGGTATTTATCATACTGAGACCATCCTGCTGCTTCCTCATCAGCAGCAATCCTGTTTGGTTCTGGTGTTCTTCCTGCTGTAGTTTCAGTTGGTTTTACACTGCCCGGCCCGGTTGGTTTTTCCGTCATGCCCTTCAGGCCAGTGAAGCCCGCCAGTGCTGAAGTCAGGGCATGAGCCTGCATGACTGTATCGTATTGTTTAGCTACATTTTCCCAGCTGTCATGCGATTCTTTTGCTATTGCTGTAATTGCCTGGTCGCGGGTAATGCTTCCTGCATCAAGTCCCTGAAGCACGCTTTCTACATTTTTAGCATCCTGCGGGTAGAGGTCTTTATACAACAACGAATAGGTGACGTTTTTGCCATATTTCTTCAGCGCTTCCTCTGCCGGACCAATCAAGGCTCTACAAGCTGCCCCGCCTTTGTTTCCATCGGTACATACTGACTTTATTGCCAGGTCTCGCGCTTTGTCTAACTGCCCGATGGCTGTTAATTCATTTTTTTCGTCCGGTGTGATATTTCCGGCTTGCTCTTTACGCTCCAGGACCCTTTTTCTTTCTGCTTCCTCCACGCTCAAATAGTTATTCTCCACCGTCGTCTTACCCGCCTGCGCTCCCGCCACGGCAGACGCAGAGCTGTCGCCCGCCAGCCCGCCGGACAAGCCTGCCGCCAGCGTCGCCAGCGCAGAGACCGTCTGCTTCTGGGTTTCATCCAGCTCATCGGCAGGTTTGCCATACATCTCGGTGGCGATCATCCCCACCAGCTCGCCCGTGGCGGCACCGGCGGCACCCGCCAGCGCGTTTTGCCCCTGGGCGGCGGCCAGCGCGGCGTTGACCACCGCGTGGGCCGCGACTTTGCCCGCGTCGTTCAGACCACTGTAGTGACCAATCACCTCCGCCACGTACGGCGCAGCACCGCCAGCAAGGGCCGCGCTGAGATCGCTCCTGGCCAGGCCCTGAACCGCCGCCGTCGCCGCCTGAATCGCCTGCTGATACTGACCGCCGGTGCCAAAGCCCGAGGCGCTGAGCGCGTCGTTGTAGGCCGTCTGGTAGATCTGGCCGTTAATATCTTCCAGCGTCGCGGTTTTGCCCGGGTTGGCTTTTTCCCACGCGGCTTTCGCCTCCTGCAGATCCTGTGCGTTGACGTGATTCAGCTTCTCTTTCGCGGCGTTAGTGGCCCGGATGCTGCCCTCGGTGCGGGCAATATCCGCCACCTGATTACCAATCTCGCCGATCAGCTGCGCCTGCTGGAGTCGCTCCTGCTCTTTCTCTTTGTCGAAGATAGGGGAGAGCGTCTGGTTGGCATGTTCCACGTCGCGGCTGAGCTGGTTGATATCCTGCGTCTGACGAGTCGGGTCGCGGACGATCAACGTACCTTCCGATACCGCCGCGTGCGTGGTGCTGCTGTCATGCCCGTCGCGGTTCGCGCCCACCAGCAGGCCGTTAGCCATGTTGCCAGCAAACTGGCTGCCGATGCTGCCCCCGGTGCTCATGCCCACGCTCTGGTGTTCCACTTCGAAATCGGCGCGGTTTTCAATATCGCTAAAGCCGATGGTGCCGGTATCGAGACGGTTTTTATCGGCGGTTGCCGTCGAGCCAATCACCGCCCCGTTGAGCTGGGTATGCTCGCCCACGGTCACGTCGTAGCCGCCTTTGCCCGCGAAGATCCCGGTCTGTTCCACCACCGAGTCGTAGTTGCTGTGCATCTTGTCGCGGCTGACGTTGACGCTGGCCGAGCCGGTCATGGAGCCGATGCTGAAGCTCCCCCCCGCGCTGGCGTTCTGCTGTTTCGAGTCGTAGCGATCGCTGTCCTGCTCGGAGGTGAGCGTCAGGTTGCGGCCAATATCCGCTTTCACGGTTTCGCCACTCACCTGCGCCCCGGTCAGGGTGGCGTCACGTCCGGTCAGGAGATTCACCTGGCGGCCCGCGTCCACGGTAGTCTCGCTGTGGGTGGTACCGTTGCCGCTCTCGTTGCCTTTGCCGCGGTTGACGCTGGCGGAGATGTTAAGGCCAAAGCCGCCGGAGCCCACGCCGATGCCAACCCCGACGCTGCCGCCCTTGCTCTCATTTTTGCCGTCCAGCAGCTGGGTGTTTTGCGCCGAGCGCAGGTACAGATCGCGGTTGGCGGCAAGGGTGATATCGTTGCCCGCCTTCAGCTGGCTGCCTTCCACGGTCAGATCTCCGTCCGCGCCGCGCGTGCCGCTGCCGGTAGCGATCACGCTGAGATCGCGCCCGGCGTTAAGGGTGCTGCCTTGAGCGGTGTTCTGCTCGCTGTACTGGGTCGATTTTGACGACTGGCTGCCGTAAGAGAGGCTAATACCCACCGTGTTGGTGTTAGAGGCATCCGCGCCCAGGGCCTGATCCAACCGCCCGGCCTGCGCGGCCTGCACGCCGGAGAGCGCCGCCTTCACGCCCTGCAATGCCTGCAGGCGGCTGCTGCCGGAGGATTTAGCCTGCTGGGAAGCCTCGACGGCGCTGTTCAGCGCGCTGCCGACGGTGCCGGAGAGCGCCAGCGTCAGCCCGGAGGTTTTTTGCTCCACCTCATGGGTCTGCTGGCTGCGGTTGTTCACCGCCGTGATATCGACGTTTTTACCGCTGAGGGCCATATCCTGACCGGCCACCAAATCGGAGCCGCTCACCGTCAGGCGATCCCCGGCGCGCAGGCTGAGGTCGCCATTGACGCTGCCCACCGTGCTGCCCGCCTGGGTGGCGTCCGCGCCGGTGTCGGTGGTTTTGATGCTCTGGGTGCCGACGCTAAAGCCGATCCCGCCCGAGCTTAACAGCCCCGATTTTTTCTCCTGCTTCTGGTGCAGCTCGTTATTACGTTCGGCCTGGGTCTCGACGGTCAGGTTGTTGCCTGCCAGCAAGGCGACATCGCCCGTACCCGCCACGTTGCTGCCGCGCACGGTGAGATCGTTTCCTGCGGTCAGGTTAACGGTGTCGCCGTTCAGCTCGCTGCTCTGCACCGTCTGGCGGTCAATCTGGTCGCGGGTGGTGGTGGTGGTTTTCGACAGGAAGCCGTTACCGCCGACTACTTTATGCCGTTCGTCCAGATCCTGCGTATTCTCGCCCGCCGTCAGGGTCAGGTTATTCCCGGCGCTGACGTTCAGCGCCTCGCCAGCGGAGAGGGCGGCGGCGCGGGCGTTGAGATCGTTCCCGACGGCCAGAGTGACGTCACTTTTACCCGTCACTTCGCTGCCGATGCTGTTGGTCTGCCCCTGTTTCAGGCTGTTATCGCCATCCCACACCAGATTATCGCGGCTGGCGGTTTCCACCGTATTCAGGGTCATATCCCGCCCGGCCACCAGCTGCGCTTTGCCGTTCTCGCCGCTGGCGATCACCTGCGCCCCGGTCAGGGTGATATCCCGCCCGGACTGCAACGCCAGCTTGCCGTCGTTGCCCTGCACGTAAATGCCGGAGACGCTGTTGATAGTGGTGCGGGCAAAGCTGTTGTCACCGTTCACGCTGGAGGCGCTGGTGGTGGTACTGGTGAGGGTGATGTCACGTCCGGCGCGGGCCAGCACGCTGCTGTCGCCCACGATGGCGCCACCAATATTGTTGATATCGGTGCGGGCGTTCAGGTTGACGTCTGCCCCCTGAATGGTGCCGGTCTGGTTGGTGATGTTGTCGGCATCAAGCTGCAACACATTGCGCCCGGCAATCGTCCCGCGGTTAAACAGGTCGCCGTTGAGCTTAATGGAGACGTTGTTCCCGGCAATCAGCGCCCCGGAGCCGTCGATATCTCCCGGTTTCACTTTGGCGTAGACCTGCGGGACCAGTACGTTTTCCATTGAGCCGTTCGGCATCTTCACCTGGGTGTTAACCAGCCAGACGATATCCCCGGTCAGGAGTGCCATCTGCTCCGGCGTCAGCGCCACGCCGAGCTTCAGGTCATACTGCTTACCGAAGGTAATGCCGCGATCCATCAGCGCTTTGTACTGCTCTTCGTCGTTGTTATAGCCGTCGAGATAGCGCTGGCCGGTAATGCCAATCACCTGCTCGCGGATCAGGCGCTGCTCGTAGTAGCCGTCCCCCAGCCGTTTCTGGGTGTTGTCGCCGTTAGCGGTAAAGGCGTCCTGCATGTAGTCGCTGCCGAGCCACTGGCGCTCGTTGGTAAAGCGCGGATCGGTCTCCACCAGATACGGCACCTCCGCCGACGGATTCACCTTGAACAGGCTGTTATCCGGCAGGGTGGTATTCGGGCCGATAATGCGGATCGCGCCGTCGGCCGGGGTCACTTCAAACTGCTGCCCGGCAGGCGGGGTCACCGGCTCGCCCGGCGAAACGGTCTGCTGCGGCGCGGGTTTCACGCCGGCAGCCTGCCCAATCGCCACGTCCGTTCCCTGCAACACCAGCGGAGTGATACTGAGATTGCTCCCCTCGACGCTGCCGTTGCTGACCAGTTGGCCCGGTTTCAGGGCGATATCCTGAATGGTGCTTGGCGGGGTGTAGGCCGAGCGATCCCGCCCCTGCTCGTCGTCGCCTTTGTGGCGAATACGGTAGTAGTGGGTGACAGTACCCTCATCGGTGGTAAAGCGCTGGCCGGGCACGTCCTCGTTCTTCACGCTGCCCATCTGGTCAATCCCCAGGGTGCCGCCCGCGATCACCTGGCTCTTGTCGTTAAACAGTTTGTCGCCGGTCAGGAGCAGGTTGCCCCCGGCGAGGATCTTCGCCGGGTCGCTCTCTTTGATCCGGGTTTCGTCGATCGTGCGGGTGTAGTTGTACTGGTTGAAATTATCGTTGCCGTGGCCGGATCGCTCTGGGGTGTTGAGGTTTTTCAGGCCATCGGAGGAGTTGTCATCCACCCACACGCCTTGCTCAGTCGAACTCCAGCGGTTGGTTGAACCCGTGTGCTGGTAGTCGGTCAGATCCTCCTGCGACACCCGCACCACCTCGGTGGAGAAGTGGTCGTTGATGTTGTTGATCTGCCCGGCGGCAATCGCCATATCCCCGGCGGACTCGATGGTCGAGCTGTGGTTGTTAATGGTTCCCGCGCGGGCGGTAACGGCGCCGTTGTCGTCCAGCGCGCCGCCGATAGTCATGCTGCCTGCGCTGTAGATCAGGCCGTGGTCGGCGTTATTCAGCGTCTGCACGCCGAGGTTCACACGCTCGCGCCCGGCCAGCGTCGCCGCGGTGCCGTTTTCGGCGAGGTTGTTGAAGGTATCCACATTTACGCCCACCGCGTCGCCGTAGATCCGTCCGGTGCCGATGTTGGTCAGGGTGTTCGCATTGATGCGGGTGGTGATCCCGTCGATCAGACCGGTATTGCGTACCGTGCCGGTGGCCGTCAGGGTGGTGCTCCCGGCGTTGATGTCGCCGCTGGCGAGGTTGGTCAGGTTGGCGCTCTGCACATTGAGGGCGCTGCCCGCCATCAGCTGGCCGCTGTTGGTGAGATCCCCGTCGGTGGTGAAGGTCAGGTTGCCGTTGGCGATGGTGGTGCCGGTATTGTTCACGCCGTTAGCGCTGTGGAGATCCATATCCCCCAGCGACAGCAGCTGGCCGCTGGCATCCAGCGACGCCGCGTCTACGTTCAGGGTTTTACCCGCTTTCAGGGTGCCGCCTGCGTTGACCAGATTCAGGCCGCTACCGCTAAGATCCAGGGTGTCACCGGAGGCCAGCGCCCCGGCGCTGTTGTTCAGCACGCCGCTGTTATCGATGTTCAGCGTGTTATTCGCCAGGATGCTGCCGCGCTGGTTATCCAGGGCACCGGTATTGAGCGTCAGGCTCTGGCCCTCCAGCCCCTGGTTTTCACCGAGGGTATCCTGGTTAACAAAGTTCAGGGCGTTGAGGGTCACGCTTTTGCCGCTGCGGATCAGCCCGGAAGCGTTATCCACCACGCCCCGGGCGCCGTCGAGGAGCAGTTCGCCCACCGACTGGATCTGCCCCCCGCCGTTTTGCAGATTCTGGCTGTGCAGGGCGGTATCGGCTTCGCCAATCACCCGCCCGCCGCTGCGGTTATCAAGATCCGTGGCTGCAATATCCGCCGCGTCGCTGGCGGCCAGCGTGCCCGCCTGGTTATTGAGGCGGTCTGCCGAGAGGTTCAGCGCCCCCAGGCTGTTAAGGGTACCTGCGCTATTATCGATGGCACTTGAGGTGACGTTCACGCCGTCGCCCTGCAGCACGCCTCTATTATTGATAATCTGCGTGGTACCCAACGACAGGCCCTTTGCCGCCGCCAGCTGTCCGGCGGTATTGTTCAGCGTGCCGCCGTTAAAGGCGAGGCTCTCCCCGGAGAAGGTGGTGCCCTGGCTGTTATCCAGCAGGCCGCCGTTGAGGGTCATGGCCCCGACCGATTTCAGCGCGCCGCCGCTGTTGCTAAGCCTGTCGAAACCGGCGGTCAAGGTGTTATTAGCGCCAATCTGGCCGTCGGTGTTGTCGACAGCGCCCGCGCTCAGGCTGAAGTCGCCGTCACTTGCCAGGAAGCCGCTCTGGTTGTTCAGCGCGCCGCTCTCAAGGCTGAGTGAACCCTGAGAGAGCAGGGAGCCGGCACGGTTATCAAACGCGCCGCCATTCAGGGCCAGGGTTGCCCCGTCGGCGATAATCACCCCCTGCTGGTTGTCGAGGCTTCCGGCGCTGATGCGCTGGGTTTTCGCCGCCTCGATACGGCCTCTGGCGTTGTTCACCGCCTGCTGGCTGGCAATTTCGCCGTCGCCTGCAGCGGCAGAGATCAGCCCTTGCTGGTTGTTTACCGTCCCGGCCTCCAGCCGGGTGTTACCCGTCACCGCCACGATCTGCCCGGCGGTGTTGTCGAGAGTGCCAGCCCTGAGCTGTACGCCGTTCGCCGCGCCAATCTGCCCCTGCTGGTTATCGAGGGTGCCCGGCAGATCCACTGCCAGGGTGCCGCTACCGCTGTGGGCGATTTTGCCTTTCTGGTTGCTGAGATCGTGGGCGCTGACAGTCATCGTCTCCGCGCTCAGCGTGCCCCCGGCGTTATTGAGTAATTTCCCGGTGCGCAGGGTCATTTCGCTGGCGTTGACCTTCGCGCTGGCGGTGTTGAGATCCCCCGCGCCGCCGTCGAGCAGGAGGCGTTTGCCCTGGGTCTGGCTGCCGCTGAGGTCCACCCCCTGGCCGCGGGCGCTGAGGTTGCCGCCTGCCAGATTTTGCCCGTGGGCGCTGAGCTGGCCGCGGGTGCTGAGTTCCAGATCTCCCGCGTCGGCGAGCTTGCCGTCGCTTTTCACCCCGGCGGCCAGCACGCTCTGCTGGCTCCCGGTGAGGCTTGCCGCGCTCACCCGGACGTCTCTGGCGGCGGTGATCGCGCCGCTGTTGTTGAGTTCGCTGGCGGTTTGCAGGCTGGCGTTGTCGCTGGCACGCAGGGTGCCGCTGTTTTCAATGCGTCCGTCGGCGGAAAGGGTCACGCTGCCCGCCTGGGCGCCGATGGCCCCGGCGTTACGCACCCCGACGCCGCTCTCGGTGCCGACCATGCGGATCTTACCGGCATACATGCCACCGAGGCTGGCCACGTCCACCGCCAGCTGCGGGCGGGTGGCAGGGTCGTCGCTGCCTTTTTCGATCACCTCGTGGGCAGCATCCACCCTGTTGCGCCCGGTGGTGACCTTCAGGTCTTTAGCCCACAGCCCGGCGTTAACCTTGACCGAGCGGGCGATAATGTCGGTGTAATCCGCGCCAGAGGTGTCCATCCCCGTGCCTTCGACTACCACCTCGCCGCGTTCGACGTTAAAGCCGGTCAGCGCGCCGTCTTTCATCTGCGCCTGACCGGTAGTCAGGGTAGCGCGGTTGGCGTTGATAAAGCCGCAGCCACTACAGGTGATGCCCGCCGGGTTGGCAATCACCACCTGCGCTTTTTGCCCGGCAACCTCAATCATGCCGTTCAGCTTGCTCGGATCGCGGGCGCTGACCTCGTTCAGGATCACTTTGGCTTCGCCGCGCGCCAGCCATGGGTTGCCCGCCACCATGCCGCCCAGATTGGTCTGCACGTTTTTGTGGGAGTTATTGAGGATGGCCCCTTTTTTATCCACATCAAACTGGGTGTAACTGTTGCGTGAAACGCCTGCTTTCGATGGCGTCTGGATATTGACCTGCGGCGTGCCGTTGGCGCTGTTAATCACCGTCGGCTGTTGATTTTTTGGCGCGCCGGTATTGGCCACGATGTTGGCCTGGGCAGGCTGAATCGCCCCCATCGCCAGCCAGAGCCCAAAGCTGATGGCACTGACTTTGCCAATCAGTCGGCTATGGGTATGACCTATACCGGAAGCGCGGGACGAACCGGCGCGGCCAGAGCGGGCGATATCCGCCACCACCATCAGCATGCCGCGCGCTTTGTTAAAGACAATTCGGTAGAGGTTCTTATTCATGGTTCGTTCCTTTAAACGCTTCCGGCAGGTTGACGGCGAGCGGGTGTTGCTGTTGCCAGACTCTTGCTTGTTCCCGGCTGACGCGATCGCCGTGGAACGTCATCACGCGCTTGCCGCGCTCGGCGCCCCGGTGATAAAGCGCGCGCAAGACGTGATCGGGGAAAATATCGCGGCGGATCAGGGCTGACATCGCGGAGGTGTGCCCAAAGGGGGCAATCCAGTCGCAAAACCAGATTCGGTCGCCGCTATCCCAGTCCTCCTCCGGCATCTCAATGGAAGCGCGCGTCAGATAACGCGCCTCTGACTCCTCGTTCAGCCAGGCCCAACTGAGGAAGAAAACCGGCCGATCCCCTTCGGCGATCAGCACGTACTGACGGCGCTTGATAATGGGTAACAGCAGCGTCGGCAGGGCGTGCAGCGGGGCATCCCGGTGCATCGGGGAGTGCATCCACAGCCAGACGGTGGCCCCCAGCACTTCGGCTTCACTCTCTTCCCCGCCGAGGATCAGCGGCGCTTTGATCTCCAGGTTTCCGATGCGCATCACCAGCTCCAGTTGAGGTTAAATCCGAGCGTGAGATCGCTGGTTTCAAAGCCGTCCGGCTTCGAGAACGGCGTACCGGCGAAGAAATCGTAACCGGTGTTAAACGCGCTCCCGCGCAGGCCGACCACGCCGCCCGCCAGATGGCGGCCAACCGGAATATCTGCGCTGTAACCGCCCACTTCGCCGTAGTCGGCGCCAAGATAGAGCTCCTGATTCGGCAGCGGCGTGCGCCAGGCCAGATCGTTACGCACGTACCAGCCGTGGCTGGCGCTCAGGGTGCGCTCACCGTCGAAGCCGCGCACGGTCCAGCGGTTACCGATGGAGAACTGATCCTGCGGCGTCAGCGGGGTGTTGCTCATCTGGCGCAAATACTGCACGTTGTAGCGGAAGTTTTGCGTTCCTATCTCAAAGGGCAGATCGAGCTGAGCGTTGAGCTGCGTGATTTTGCTGAGGGCGGTCGCCTCGCCCCAAAACTCTTCCGGCGCTGGCTGGGCACCAAACCAGCGGGTACCGCGTTGATAGCTGATGCCCGCATCCAGCGTCGCCTGGCCGATGTAATGGCGATGATCCAGCCCTACGCGCCATGCCGCCGTCTGGCGGCGCTGGACGCCGACTTCGGTATCGTCGATAAAGTTGCGCGTTTCACGGGTCATCACATCGTATGTGAAGGTGGTTTTTTGTGAGCCGCTGCGGTGCAGCACGCGGCTGAGCTGTACGTCGAGGTTTTTACTTTTGCCGCTGTAGCGGTAATCGCCATTCACCCCGGCCACGGTCTGGTGGAAGTCATAGTCGCTACCGGTTACGCCCAGCATCCAGTAGCCAAAAGGCACCGAGTAGTGGGCGGTGTAGTTTTTACTGCCTTTGCCGCTCTTGTCATTGAGATCGTGGCTGGCAGAAAAATAGAGCAGGTCGCTAAGGGAGAAAGGGTTGTCCAGCGACAGGGTCACGCCGCCCTGGTAGCGGCCGGTGGTTTCGGTACCGGCATCGTCCAGCGACAGGCCCAGACGCCACATTTTGCGCTGCTTACGGGTAATCACAATATCGCTCTCGCCGGGTTTCTCCCCGGGCAGCAACTCCATATTGGCTTCCACCGTCGGCAAGCGCTGTAAATTTTCCAGCCCCTGCTCAATGTCACGCAGATCCAGCAGATTGCCTTCGTGAGCCGGGAAGGCGCTGTAAAGCTGGATGTAGTCGTCGCTCTCGTCAGTGAGTTTCACGTGTCGCACATAGCCCGGCACGATCGTAAGTTTTAAGGTGCCGCTTTTCAGATCCTGCGAAGGGGCGAGCACGCGGGTCGTTATCCAGCCGTGGTCGACAATGCGGTTTTGCAGGGTACTCATCAGCAGGTTTATCCCTTTGCCGCCAATACAGCGACCTTGCGCCTGACTGGCGATGCGCTGCAGCGGTAACCAGTGCGGCAGAGCCTCCTGGCCGCTTAGCGCTACGCGTTTAATCTCAAAGCAGGGCGTTTCGATGGGAAAGTCGATGCGGCCAAAGCCCGACGACGGCTCAGACAGGCGAACATCCGGTACCGGCGGCGTTAATTGTTGTTCTAATGCTCTCTGACGTTGCTGCTGAATAATGAATTGGTTTTCGGGGTCTGCCGCATGGGCAGGGAGCATTAAAGACAGGCCAGTGGCTGTCGTTATTATCAACGCGAGACTGTGTCGGGCTATCATGGGAAATCCGTGCCGTGTAAGAAAAAAGGATGCAATGTGAATTTGTGTAAAATTGTTTAAGGAAAGGGAGTCGAATGAAAGGGGGATTAATCCTAAAGCCCGGAATATTCCGAGTTTTAATATCCTTAAATCTGGTAGGTAGAGGGCGGGAAGAATATATTCAACAGTAATTAGCGGGTATGGTGGAAATACCCGCGCAAGACTTAAGTGAAATTTGGCTTATTTCTGGATGTGGTCCACACGCACCACTGGCGGGTTCATTTTCTTATCCAGACTGCCGTTAATACTGATCATGTGATCGGGTTTTACCGTACGTCCATCAAATACGGCTTGTGGAATAATGGTATCAATGGTGCCCGTTTTATCGCGGAATTTAAATTTATCGCCGCCTGAGCCATCAATCAAATTCCCGCGCAGCGAGATAGTGGCACCATCGTGCATCTCTTTGGCCTGCGTGACGGTCATGATGCGGGCATCCTCTGTGCCGCGATAGCCTTCATCCAGCGAGTGGGGCGCCGGGGGAGCAGCATCTTTCTTCAGTCCACCATTATCATCGGCCCAGGCCGCCGGGATTAAAAAACAACATAATAAAGGTGCGACGGATAATTTCATACTGCCTCCTTGGTTTAACCTTGCTTGACTTATTAAGCCTGGTTGCTATTTTTTATTTTGCAAACAAGAACAGTCTTAATCCAAATTATCTATAAAAATCATCTGGCTGCATAATTTTAATAAACGAGACGGTGAGGTGATAAATGACGAAAGTAAAAGAAACTTCATCCCCCCTCCCCGGGGTTGATGAGGACCGCTTTGCGCTCCAGTTTGAGTCACTGTGTCACCGCTTCGGTTTAATTTTTTTGTTAATTATCGTTGTCGCCGCACTGGCCGGTTTTTTTTCCAACGGCTATTTTAGCGAAACGATACAAAAATCACCGAATAATATATTGCAGGTGCACTACGAACGTTTTGGTCGATTGCAAACCCCGGTACAGGTGAAAATTTCCCTGCATCTTCAAAATAGCCAGCGCCTGACCCTCCGGCTGGGGCAGGATTATATGACCCATTTTGAAACCGAAAATATCTGGCCGCAGCCTGACGAAATGCGTAGTGACGGGACAGATATCGTTCTGGTCTATAACGAAGTCACCCCCCAGCAGCCCTTTACCGTCTGGCTCTACACCACGCCAGACCAGCCAGGAAAAGCCGTTACCACCGTCAGCGTTAATAACGAGCCAGGCATTCGCTTCTGGCAGTTTATCTATCCGTAGGGGGCCGAAATGGAGATGATTCTGAGGGCGGTGGCGATCTATCTGATCTTGCTGGTGGTCTTTAAAATCGCCGGGCGGCGCGCCCTGCTACAAATGACCAGCTTCGATCTCATCTTGCTGTTAATTATCAGCGAAGCCACCCAGCAGGCGCTGCTGGGGAATGATTTCTCCGTCACGGGTGCAATGTTAACCATTGTTACGCTGGTGGTGATCGATATGCTTTTTGGTGTGCTGAAAAAATATATCCATGGCGCGGAATCGGTGCTGGATGGCTCACCGGTTATTTTGGTGTCGCACGGGGAATTGCAAAATGACAAATTAAAGAAAGTCGATGTCTCCTGCGATGATATTTTGGTCTCCGCCCGCCAAAACCACGGAATTACTGAACTGAAAGAGATTAAATATGCCATCCTTGAACGTAATGGTCATATTTCTATTATTCCTGAAGAGAGTGCGTCATGACAGAAAATATCTGGAACGAAGCGAAAACACTTAAGGAGCTCACCCGGCAGGTTGCGACTGTTTTACCTGACCTGGGCTGGTATCTCACCACGGCAGAGTCCTGTACGGGCGGCAATCTGGCGTCGGCGTTATGCGCCGAAGCGGATACCGCCTCCTTCTTCGACACTGGCGTGGTCACCTTTAGCGATGACGCCAAACATAAAGTGCTGGGGGTGAGTAAAGCGACGCTGGATAAGTACACCGCCGTAAGCGGACAGACGGTGAGTGAAATGGCACAGGGTGCGTTAAAGCTGGCGGCAGCAGATTTAAGCATCGCCATTAGCGGCTACGCCGGGCCCGACGGCGGCGATGACGGCACCCCCGCGGGCACCGTCTGGTTTGCCTGGGGGTTTCGCGGCGAGGTGAGTACGGCGGTGCAGCATTTTACCGGCGAGTGTGAAGACGTTATCGAAAAAGCGGTGCGTTATGCACTGTCGGAACTGTTGCGGCGCATTCCGCACTGGAAAAAGCAGCTGCACTAAGGAGAGCAAGATGGGTGTTGTGGTAATTACTGGCGCGACGGCGGGGTTAGGAAAGGCAACGGCGCTGCGTTTTGCCCGGGCGGGGTTCAATGTGGGGATCATTGCCCGCGATGACCACAGCCTTGCGGTTGCACGTGAAGAGGTGGCGCGTCATGGCGTGAAATGCCATACGGTGAATGCTGATGTCGCGGATGCGCAGGCCATTATGACGGCGGCGCAGGAGATGGAGCAGCATCTTGGCAGCATTGATGTGTGGGTCAACAACGCTATGTGTGGCGTCCTGGCGCCGTTTCGCGCCATGGAAGATGACGAGTTTCGTCGGGTCACCGACGTCACCTATCTGGGTTACGTCAATGGCACCCGGGCGGCGCTGGCGGTGATGACGCCCCGTGATTCAGGGATGATTATTCAGGTCGGCTCGGCGATGGCCTATCGCTCCATTCCCCTGCAATCAGCCTACTGCGGTGCCAAAGCGGCCATTCGCGGTTTTACCGACGCGGTGCGGACTGAGCTGATTCACGAGAGGATCAATATCCACCTGGCGATGGTCCAGCTGCCTGGACTCAATACGCCGCAGTTTGCGTGGGCGCGGAATAAATTTGCCTTTTCTATGCGCCCGCTGGGCCCGGTGTATGAACCGGAAGTGGCCGCCGAGGCCATCTACAACGTGGTACAACGCCCGGTGCGTGAGCTCTGGGTTGGGCGCAGTACATTGCAGTCGATTGTCGGCCAGTTTCTCTTTCCCGGTCTGCTTGACCGCATGATGGTGAAAAAGGCGTGGGAGGGGCAGATGACCAATGAGCTGAATGCGCCCGATCGGGAAGATTATCTCTCGGGGCCGGTCAGCGGTATGCATCAGGTTCATGGCCGCTTCTCTTCAGAAGCGAATACCCGGGCGACGGCCATCACCTCTGGCGTACCGGGTAAGGTGCTGGTCGGTACGGTGGCAGTGGCCGCCGGTCTGCTGGTCGCCCGGCTGTTTACCGGTCGTAAGCGTTAATTAACGCCGCGGGGGCTGGCGTAACCAGACCCCGCGTTAACCCTTTCAGCCCTGATGAGATAAGAGGGCCGCCCCCACCCTGGCGCAGCTTAGTGATAGCCTTCATTGCCGGAGATCTTGCCGCGAAACACGTAGTAGCTCCAGGCGGTATAGACGAGGATCACCGGGATAATCAACAGCGTTCCTACCAACATAAACAGCTGGCTTGATGGCGGTGCCGCGGCATCCCACAGGGTAATACTCGGTGGAATGAGATTGGGCCACAGGCTGATACCCAGCCCACTAAAGCCGAGGAAGATCAGCCCCAGCGTTAAGATGAAGGGCATCACATGGCTGTTGGGGTTCAGGCTGAGACGCCATATCCACAGGCTAAATACCCCAACCAGCAGGGGGACCGGCAAGAACCAGAAGAAATTGGGCAGCGAGAACCAGCGGTCGGAGACATACTGCCAGCCGAGAGGCGTCCAGATACTCACCACGGCAATGACCCCCACCAGCGCCAGCAGTACCCGGCGTGTAAGATGGCGCATATGTATTTGTAACGCCCCTTCGCTTTTCATGACCAGCCAGGTGGTGCCCAGCAGGGAATAGGCCACCATCAGACCCAGCCCGCAAAAGAGGTTAAAAGGCGTTAACCAGTCGAGGGAGGAGCCAACAAAACGACGTCCCTCCACCTCAAAGCCGTTGATCATCGCCCCAACCACAATGCCCTGGCTAAAGGTCGCCAGCAGCGAACCGCCTGCAAAAGAGTAGTCCCAGAATTTACGGTGTGACGGGGTGGCCTTGAAGCGAAACTCAAAAGCCACGCCGCGGAAAATAAGACCAATCAGCATGGCGGTGAGCGGTATGGTCAGCGCGTCAATAATCACCGCATAGGCCAGCGGAAATGCGCCAAACAATCCCGCGCCGCCTAACACCAGCCAGGTTTCATTGCCATCCCATACCGGTGCGACGCTGTTTACCATCACGTCTCGCGACTGGGGATCGCGCTCGAAATAAAAGAGCATCCCAATCCCCAGGTCGAAGCCGTCCATAATGATATACATCAGGGTGGCGAATACGATTATGGCCACCCAGATTACTGAAATATCGACGCCCATCAGGGGTTCTCCTCTTCCGGTACCGGTTCCGCCGCAGAGAGCGGACGTGCCGGCCTGCCATCGGTATGCAGCGTCAGCGCTTCGGTCGGCTGCGGCCCTTTTTTAATCAGGCGAATCAGGTAGAGCAAACCCACGCCAAAGACGGAACAGTAGACGAGGATGAAGGCCAGCAGGCTGATGCTCATCTGTAACGTACTGTGCAGTGACACGGCGTCGACGGTTCGTAGGTAGCCATAAACGACCCACGGCTGTCGGCCCACCTCGGTGGTGATCCAGCCCGCCAGTACCGCCAGCACACCGGCGGGCCCCATGCAGAGCGCAAACCAGTGGAAGGGGCGGGACTGGTACAGCCGCTTGCGGTAGCGCAGCCACAGGCTACCGAGGCCCAGGGCAATCATCAGCAGGCCAAGACCGACCATGGCCCGGAACGACCAGAAGACGATGGTGGAGTTGGGGCGATCCTCTTTCGGGAAATCCTTCAGTGCCGGAACTTGTTTATCCAGGCTGTGCGTCAGGATCAGGCTACCCAGCGCCGGGATCTCGAGGCCATATTTAGTCCGCTCTTCCTCCATATCGGGCAGGCCGAAGAGCAGCAGTGGCGTCGCTTCGCCGGGGGGATTTTCCCAGTGTCCTTCAATGGCGGCAATCTTCGCGGGCTGATGCTCAAGCGTATTCAGGCCGTGCATATCGCCAACCAGCGCCTGAACCGGGGCAACCAGCAACGCCATCCACAGCGCCATTGAGAACATTTTGCGTACCGCCGGGGTGTTGTTGCCCCGCAGCAGATGCCACGCCCCGGAGGCCCCCACAAACAGGGCGCTACTCAAAAAGGCGGCGATGGACATATGAATAAGACGATAGGGGAAGGACGGGTTAAAGATAATGGCAAACCAGTCTTGCGGAATGACCTGACCATTTTCAATGCTGAACCCCTGTGGCGTGTGCATCCAGCTGTTGGAAGCGAGGATCCAGAATGTGGACATCAGCGTGCCCAGCGCCACCATGCAGGTGGCAAAGAAGTGCAGCCCCGGCCCAACCTTGTTCCAGCCAAAGAGCATCACGCCCAGGAAGCCAGCTTCGAGGAAGAAGGCGGTGAGCACTTCATAAGTGAGTAGCGGCCCGGTGATGCTGCCGGCAAACTGGGAAAAACCGCTCCAGTTGGTGCCAAATTGATAGGCCATCACCAGCCCTGAGACCACCCCCATACCGAAGTTGACGGCGAAGATTTTGAGCCAGAAATGGTAGAGCGATCGCCAGACGTCATTTTTGGTGCGCAGCCACATTCCTTCCAGCACCACAAGATAGCTGGCGAGGCCGATGGTTAAGGCGGGAAAAATAATGTGAAACGAGACAGTAAAGGCAAACTGCAGCCTGGCAAGATGAAATGCGTCGAGTTCAAACATGTGTTCTCTTCCCCATCAACGAATGCCCCGTGGGGACGGGGCATTTGGGTATGGCATAGTAGAAGGGGTTAAGCTTTTTTCTTACCGGCACCCAGTTCTGCGCCGGTGAGAGGGTCGGCTTTCGGATCCGACTCGGTACGTTTAGCCATCGCTTTAAGCAGGGCGCTTTGCTCTTTTGACAGAGACACAGACGCGCTGCCATCTCCCCCATCAACAGCAGGCTGCGGATTAGCGACGTATTCAAAGTTATTGTCGCTGTTCCAGCTGCCCCGTACTTCACCACCTTCAGACATATTGTAGTAGGTGTTGGCGTATTGCTCGATGGGTGGCAATTTCCCCGGTGGGAAATTATTGCGAATGGACTGCAACGCCTTCTCAAACGAGAGCTGGTGTGCCGCTTCGCGCGTCATCAGAAAAGCCAGCGCATCTTTCACGCCCGGATCGTCGGTGACGTTAATCAGACGCTCATAAATGATTTTCGCGCGCGCTTCTGCCGCGATGTTGGAGCGCAGATCTGCCGTCGCCTCACCGATGGTGTCGATATAGGCCGCCGTCCAGGGGACGCCCGCGGAGTTGGTCAGCGGAGGACCACCCCCGTACAGGAGCGAGGTGATGTGGCTGTCGTTACCGTTAGCCGTTAGCGAACGATAGAGTTCAGCTTCACTTTCGGTCCCTTCTGCCAGCTCACCTTTGGCGCCTTTATTAAGCATGCCAACCAGTGTCCCGATAATCTCCAGGTGGCTGAGCTCTTCGGTGGCGATATCCATCAGCATATCTTTACGCCCTGGATCGTCATCCCCCAGCCCCTGGGTGAAGTAACGGCAGGCGGCAGCCAGTTCACCCTGAGGGCCGCCAAACTGTTCAAGCAGCAGGTTCGCCAGGCCCGGATTGGGCTCGGCGACGCGCACGGTATATTGCAGTTGTTTTACGTGTCGAAACATAGGCTCTCCTGTGATTTATTTTTTCGCTTCCACGCCATCGGCGTCGGAGCGCAGGAGGAACTGTTCCGTGGTATCCGGAATATGACGGATCAGCCAGTCGGCCATTTGCTGCTCTTCGGCAAGAATAGATTCAATCGCAGGTACTGATGCGGTATCGCCAGCCTTCTTCGCTGCCGCCAGCAGAGAGGTATAACAGGCTATTTCGAACTGCTCGAACACATAGCCGCTGATGGAGCCTTTAACAATCTCATCTGACGGGAACATACCGCCGATGGACTGACCCAGGGCTGCCATTTTACTCATGGAATCTTTTACCAGCGAGCGCGAGATATCATTGCGATCAAGGATCTCTTCCAGCACAGTAATTTGATGTTTGGTTTCGGTGATGTGCTGCTCAATACGCGCGCGTACATCGGGATAGTTGTCTATGCGGCTGGCCATCGATTCGAGCATGGATTCGGCTTGCTTTTCCATCGCGTGAGCATCGCGTAGCCAGTCATGGTAATGTTCTACGTGATTCATAGTCTGTTCCTCAGTGTGTTTGCAACGTTATTATTTACCGGCTTTCTGATTGATGTTGCCTACGGCCAAATCAGTCAGTTTGATATCTGTCGCTTTCTCTTCTTCCAGCGTTTCAGCCAACAGTTTTACCGCCTTGCGATAACCTAACTGTTCGGCGAGGGTCGCCAGGGTGCCGTAGCTGGCAATTTCGTAATGTTCGACTTTCTGCGCCGCAGCGATTAACGCCGCATCGCGGACTTCATTTTTCTCGGTGCTTTCGATGACTTCATTGGCTTCTTCAATTAAGCCTTCCATCGCAACACACTTCATTCGTTTGATTTTCAGGTTTGGTTCAGATTCAACAACCTGATCAATACGTTCGATCTGTCCTTGCGTCTCTTCAAGGTGCGCTTTAAAGGCGGCGCTCAATTTTTCACTTGAAGCCTCACGAGCAAGTTTCGCCAGCGCACGTGTCAGCTGCTTTTCTGCGCTGTAGGTGTCTGATAGCAGATGAATAAAAACATCTTCCATAGATTTCATATTCATAAGATCGCTCCGTTATTGATGACAGTAAAATACTGCGAGCCCGCAAGCCCGCAGCTTTCTCATTTTTCACTTCACTAGTAAGATGAAAAACTAATTAGGAGTTGTCAGATTTCCGTCCGCCACCATGGCTATTCTGACCTCCTTTTTTGCCAGCTTCAGAGGCGCGCTGCGGATCGTTTTTAAAGTTACCGCCGCTTTGCTGACCACCTTTTTTCCCTGCTTCAGACGCTTTTTCACGGTCTTGAGAGAAATTACCTGAACCACCACGTTGATCTGCCATATTTCAACCCTCACATGTTGCATTTATGTCAGTTAAGATACGATTTGTTCGTATCAATATGTCGTTCAGGATTAAATTTAGTTTTTATTCGGCGGGAGTCAAATCGATGTTTTTAGATATTTCATTGAGGGTTTTGTTTTTTTAACACATTATCGCTTCGGTTGTTTTTATAATAAACTGCGGCAAGGTGATGTATTGCATCGCTCTTCCGCTTAAGCGCAGCGCTAAATTACTTTTACGTTGCGGTTCAGCATTGAGTGCCAGACGTGGCGGGGTTCTTTACGTAAGTTTACATAACTGCTGTAAGGGCTTATAGCCTATAAAAAAATAAAATTGCTGAGACAATTCTTAATTATCTTGAAGGGTTTAAAATAAAATAAACTCACCATGTTGTGAGGAGGTGTTAAGGGCTTAAGTAATCATATCTCATAGATTATTGACCTCAGTCAATTTTCAAGAGGTATGTCTGAATTCTTATTGGCCAATATCTATCGAATATATTTTGTTTATAAAATGAGCTTGCCTGATGATAAATATATTTAAAACCGTTTCCTTTTTAAGAAATATCCAGAAATGTCATCAGGCTGTGGCAAGGAAATACAGGATACAGAGTGAACCTGGTTAAGGTATGCGGGCTGATGCAGTTCATAAAGACGCAAAAGGAGTGTCGATGCTCACCGGGCATTGCCCCTTTGCCTGCACTCTGTACCCATAAGCAAATGATCTACCAGAGTGACGTCACTTGTTGACGTCACTCCGTTGCGGTAGCTAGAATGGTTGCATGACAGGACGTCAACAGGATGCAGGATGATACAAGTCAGTGAACTCAATTCCAGACATCGTAAAACGTTTGATGACGTAATGACGGTGCCGCCTAAATCAGGCATCAAATGGGATGATGTCGTCAGTCTCATCCAATACCTCGGCGGTAAAGTCAAAAATGGCAATGGTTCAAGACGTCGTTTTGTCCTTTCAGGTTCACTCTGGCTGACGCATCAACCGCACCCGGGGAGTGTAATGGATAAAGGGGCGGTAAAAGGTTTACAGGCATGGTTCGAAGAGTCGGTAGGAGTTAATTATGATTAAAACCAGTAATATCATGATGATTATGGGGCAGCCTGCGGTAATAAATTTTGAGGCCGAAATTGGCGCTTTTCGGGGCAAATTTCTCAATGTTTCCGGCTATTGTGATTTTGTCGCTAATAGTATCGATGGCCTTCGCCAGCAGGGTGAAATCTCACTCACAGAATATCTTAAGGATTGCGCAGAGGAGGGCATTGAACCCTACTGTCAGGAGCATCTGGAGCGTCTGACATTGCGCGTATCAAGCCGTCTGGGATCGCGTTTAACAGCGATAGCTAAACAACATGCCGTTTCAAAGAATCAGCTCATTGTTGATGTTCTGGAGCGCGAATTTGCTTGACTAAAAGGGCCAGTCTCAGGCCCTTTTACATTTTTGCTTACCGCTCTCTCAGCGCCTCTTTTGCGCGGTTGAACGGCTTGATCATATAGTCGAGCACCGACTTTTCACCGGTCTTAATATCCACAGTCGCAATCATTCCGGGCACAATCGAAAAGTGCCTTCCTGCCTTGTTCACCAGATAATCCTGATTGGTGCGGATAAAGACCCGGTAGTAGAAGACTTCGGGTTTGGCTTCGTCCTGAATCGTATCCGGTGAGATGGTCTCGACCACGCCTTCCAGCCCACCGTAGATGGCGTAATCGTAGGCGGAGATCTTCACCAGCGCCTTCTGGTCAGGGTGGATAAAGGCGATATCACGCGGCGAAAGACGCGTTTCGATCAGCAGATGATCGTCCACCGGTACAATCTCCATCAGCTCACCGTTGGGCGGAATAACGCCACCGATGGTTGTCACTTTGATGTTTTTCACAATCCCCCGTACCGGGGATTTGACCGTCAGCCGCGTCACTGAGTCCTCACGCCCCTTCAGAACCGCCGATACCATATCCACCTCGGCATTGGCTTTCGAGAGCGCTTCGCGGGCCTGCACATAATATTGCGAACGCACATCGGTAAGCTTCAGCTCCAGGTCACTCTTCTGACGCTGTAAACGCAGCTCTTCCACATGGCTTGCAGCACCGGTTTTCACCAGCCGCTGGGTAATGGCGAGCTCTTTATTGGCCAGCGCCAGGGCCTGTCGCAACTCGCGCTGGGTATCTTCCAGCTGAGCGCGGCGGGAGTTATACAGCCGGGTTTCGCTGGCGGTGAGATCGGTCCACTTTGCCAGCGAAGGGGGGAACTTCAGCGGCAGGTCGTTCACCTCGGCATAGAGGCGGGCGCTGGAGGCCAGAGAGGCGCGATAACGCGCTGCGCTCTCCCCCACGTTGGATTCAGAGCGGGTAGGGTCCATCCGTGCCAGGACCTGGCCGGCCTGCACCTGATCCCCCTCATGCACCATCAGTTCAGCAAGGATCCCCCCGTCAAGCGACTGCAGCTTTTGCTCACGCGAGCTGGGGATCACTTTCCCGGTACCGGTGGAGACCTCGTCGAGGATCCCCCACCAGGCCCAGGCGCCCAGCACCACAAACAGCGCCAGCGTAAAGAGAATAATATTGCGCGCCCCGGTATAGCCGCTCTCGCTGCCGAGCGCGTTATCAAGGTCATCCATCGCCGCGGCGTCACGCTGACTGATTTTCATTTTTCCACTCCCGTCCGTTCGCCTGCTGCTGCATGCGGCTATTGCTTAATGCCTGTGCTTTCGGCGCGTCCATCACCAGCATCCCCTCTTTCAGGACCACCACCCTGTCTACCAGCTCCAGCACCGGCACCCGGTGGGTGGCGACAATCAGCGTGCGGTTGCCCAGCCAGGCCTGCAAATGTTGAATGAATTCGCGCTCGGTATGTTCATCCAGCGAGGCGGTCGGCTCGTCGAGCAGCACGATATTGGGGTCACGCAGGAACATACGTGCCAACAAAATCGACTGGCGCTGGCCGCCCGAGAGGCCCACGCCGTTCTCCATGATCGGGTGATCCAGCCCTTTCGGCAGTTTCTGGACAAAGGTCGCGGCACCGCACATGGTCAGCACCTGGAAGATCTCCTCGTCGGTGGCACGCGGCGTGCCGAGGGTAATGTTTTCACGCAGGGTGCCGTAAAAGAGGCGGGCATTCTGGGTCATTAGCCCCACGTTACGCCGGAGATCGGCCACGTCGAGATGCGGCAGGCTGATGTTATCTATCCGCGATTCGCCGTCGATCAGATCCATGCCGCCGATCATCGCCTGCAGCAGCGTCGATTTGCCCGCGCCGTTGCGCCCGAGGATCGCCACTTTTTCGCCAGGTTTGATCTCCAGGCGGTTGATGCGCAGCGCCACACGCTGCTCCTCGCCGCCATAGCGGAACTGGGCCTGCTCAAACAGGTAGTGGCCGCGCAACACATCCTGGCGGATAGGGGTCTCTTCACGCTGGTTCTCGGTGGGCAGCTGCATAATGCTGTCCAGCCCCTCTTTGGCGGCTTTCACCTGCTGCCAGCGGGCCAGCACGCCACACAGCGTGGCCATGGGCGCCACCATGCGAGAGGCAAGCATCGAGGCGGCCACCACGGCACCGGTGGTCATCTCCCCTTCGATCACCATCGGGGCACCCACCACAATCACGGCGGCGTACACCAGGCTCTGAATGGTCATTCCCCAGCTGATCAGGTTCTGCGTCAACTCGCGGGTGCGCAGACCGGACTCGGCGGTAATCTGGATGTAGCTGTTCCACTGCTGTAAAAACCGGTTCTCCGCCTGCATCAGCTTGATATCTTCCAGCCCCTGCACGCTCTCCACCAGTACCGCGTTACGCAGGGTTGACTCGTGGGCCGCCTGCTTCGCCAGCGCCGCCAGCTTTTTCTGTAACAGCAGCCCCGGCAGCACCATCAGCACCGCCGCCACCGGGGCAATCCACGCAAGCTGCGGGGCGATAATCGCCAGCACCACCACAAACAGCAGGAAGAAGGGGAGATCGACAATCGTCGAGATCGTGGAGGAGGTGACCATCTCACGGATCTGCTCCAGCTCGCGCAGCTGCGAGATAAAGCTGCCGGTAGAGCGGGGAATAGCACTATTGCGCAGGCGCAGGGCGTGCCCAAAGACGCGGTCAGAGACGCGTAAATCCGCGCGTTTACCCAGCAGATCCATGATGTGGCTGCGGGCCATTCGCAGTAAAAAACCAAACAGCGTGGCGATGAGCACCCCGATGGTCAGCACATACAGGGTGGGATAGGACTGCGCCGGAATGACCCGGTCGTAGACCTGCATCGAGAAGAGAATACCCGCCAGCGACAGGACGTTAACGAAAAGCGCCGCCAGCATCACGTAGGCATAGGGGCGCATGTCGCGCATGACCAGCCGATAGAGCCAGTCAGGACGATATTGCGAAATATAGGCATCCACGCGGCTGTCTTTCAGCGCCGACAGCGGACGTAAGGCTACCACGTGGCGGATTTTGGGCAGCAGGGCGCTCATCGAGAGGCGATTGACGTGCGTTTTATCGTCGAAGAAGCAGACGTCGAGGGTATCTTCTCCGTCAAAATGTTCGATTACGCCGATATTGCCATCGTCCAGCTCCGCCACCACCGGCAAGCGCCAGCTGTTAATAGACGCCTGTTCGTTGCTCAGGAGCTTAAAGCTTAATCCTGCGTCGCGCGCCAGCCCGGTCAACGCCGGGATTTTGGGCTTATCTTTTAGCCAGGGGGCGCTGGCGACCAGCGCGCCGGGGGAGCAGGTGACCCGGTAGCGCGTCGCCACGTAGCCAAACGCCTGCGCCCACAGCTCCAGCGACTGCTGGCTGAGGGGCGCCTGTTGATCTGAATCGTTTTGCGTCATGGCTGGATCTCCACGGACTGAATAGTGCGGTTATCAAGGCTGAACGCGTTGCGCAGGCGCCCGGTGTTGTAGAGACAATTCAGCTGAAGCTGGTGCAGTTGTCCGGCGGTTTGCTGTTGGGTAAAGCGTGCCTGATAAACTTCCTGCTCGGCGTTCAGCACATCCAGTAGCGGACGGGAGCCGAGGTCGAGGTACTGCTGTTGATAGAGTTCACGGGTGCGCTGGCTGAGCGTTTCCTGACGGGCCTGAATCTGCAGGGTGCTCATCAGGCTCAGCACCTGGCTGCGGGACTCCTGCAGATCTCTTCGCACTTCCAGACGCGTGCGCTGGATCGTTGACTGGGCCGCCTCCACCGCGTGGCCGGCGGCGTTACGGCGAGCGGTCAGGCCGCCCCCCTGATAGAGCGGCATCTGGACTTTCACCCAGGCCGAATACTGGGTGCGGTCGCGCACATCGTTGCCCGAGTAGCGATCGTTAAGGTAATGACGCACCTCCGGTTCCAGTGAAAGGGTCGGCGTCATCTGGGCATTAGCATAATCCAGGTTGGCCTGGGCGACGTTGGCCTGCGCCCAGGCGGCCAGCACGGCCGGAACCAGGCGGTCATCCGGCTCTGCCAGGTCGCAGCTCTTTCCCAGCTTTTGCGGGAAGTCATTGCTCACCGTATTGAGGTTATCCCAGCCGAGGTAGCTCATTAGCGTGGCGCGGGAGCTGTCCAGGCTTGCCTGATACTGCATCAGCTGGGCGCGGGCCGCCTCGATGCGGGCTTCGGTCTGCACCACATCCGACAGCGAGCTGGCCCCTTCGTCATTACGCTGGCGTGCCAGCGTGCCGATGGAGGAGAGGGCATCGAGCTGCTCTTTCGCGGTCTCGACCATCTGCTGCCAGGTTTGCACCTGCACCAGCGCCAGGGCGGTGTCGTGGGCGATAGTATCTATGCTGACCAGGACGTTGGCTTGCTGCTGGGCCACACCGGCGCTTTCTGCCCGTACCTGGCTTGCTACCTTGCCAAAATCGTACAGCATCTGCGAAAGCGAAAGCACCAGCGAGGGGGTAAAACCGTTGTCGTAGCCGTCATGGGTATAGCCGTTTTCCATCCCGGCATTGACCTGGGGATAGTATTTCGATTTCGCGACATCCACCTGCTCTGTCTGTTCATAGAGCTTGCCCACCGCCTCGCGAATAGTCGGATGCCAGGTGACGGCGCGGGTGACGGCGTCCTGTACCGTTAGCGTTCCGGATGGCGGTTTGGTGGCTGGCAGTGCGACGCGGCCATTTAAGGCGGGGAGTTCCTGTTGTTCGCTTAAAAGCGCAGGATTAATAACGGCAGGCGATATCTCCGCGAAAAGCGGGGTGGAAAAAAGGCAGCACGACAGCCACCAGCAAGACACTTTATCCATGCTTTTATCCCTAAAAAATCAATATATACCCGTCATCATTCAGGCTGGCTTTATTACCCGATTCATTCCGGGGCCTTGTCCTGCGGGGCCGCTGCAGGGGACCTCAAAACGCGTCAGGCGTTTTGTCATGCAGCTCGAATGATTAAGGGTATAGCTCTATTGTGTTCAGCCCGGGCGGCACGCGCCCGGGTCTGTTTTTAGCGTCATTAGGTAATGATGTGATTCTGGGACACCAGCTCCTCATAGGTGGTTTGCACATTATCCAGCGTGACAAGCGTCGATTTAGCGTAGGCGGTTCCTGTGCCATCGCGGTCAATGGAGATCACCGTATTGTTGCCGCTGGTGCTCACCTGAATGTAATTACCCAGCGTCGAGCTCTGTCCGTTCCAGCCCACCAGCAGATCGCCGATATCAATCTTGTCGCCCTGCGTGAGCGAGAAGTTGGTCCAGTGATCGCCGCTGCTGTTGCCCCCGGTGGCATTGCCCGCCGTGTTGTTCAACACCTGGTAAATCAGGGTGTCGCCATACACGGTGCCGGTAATCTGATCATTATGTTCGGAGCTGATAAATTTCGGCGCCATGTTAATGGTCAGAGAGGCAGTGTCTGTTTTTCCACCCTCAGTCAGAGTGTAGTTGAAGACTTCCTTGGTCGTGATACTGGAGAGCGCAACACCGCTTTTAAGGGTATAGGTGTAATCCCCATCGGCGGCGATCGACAGAGTGCCGTAGCGCCCCTGTACGGTCACCGTGGCGCTGCTGGACTCGTACGGATCGATCGTAGAGGTCACGCCGTTAAAGCCGGTAATGCTCAGACGCGTATCCACCGAGTGCAGCTGATCCATCGCCCCCTGAGAGTCCGTACCGTCAAAGATATTGCCGTTAACGGTATGGCCGCTGATGGAGTCGAACTGGGACAGCGAGAAGCTGGTGCCGGTTACGCTCGGGGTAATGGTGATATTCCCCACGCTCAGTGCACCTACTCGGCCGGTGTAGCTAAGTGTGTAGGTGCCCGCGTCCAGATCCAGGCCGGTCAGGTTAATAGAAGCGTTGCCTCCCAGCAGAATACCGCCGCCGAAGGAGCCGGTACGAATGGTGGTCCCGCCCTGAGAGAGGGTCCAGTTCACCGTCAGCCCGCCCAGGTTAAGCAGCGAGGCGACGTTGAAGTTCAGCACCACGTTGTGCAGCGCGGTATTGGCATCAACGACAAAGGTACCGCTGCCGCTGCCCTGGGTGGCGCCCAGCAGTGCCGATGTCCAGCTCGCAGAACCGACCGTGGTGTCTGAGTAAGCCGCGGTATGGTGGACCGAGGCTACGTCAACCGCCTGGCTCACATCATTCACCGCATCCAGCGGACGCGCCGTCGGGGTGATATTCAGTGAGGCGGTATCGGTCACGCCGGTCGGCGTACGCACGGTATAGACGAAGGTGTCAGGGGTATTAATCCCGTTGGATCCTACGCCGCTGCGCAGGGTATAGGTGTATTCCCCCTGAGCGTTAATACGTAAGGTACCGTACTCCCCTTCGATGGTGGTGACGCCAGTGGCGCTCACCGCCACGCCGTTCACCTGGCTGACCACCGTGCCGTTCGGCACGATGTCATCCGACAGCACATCACCCTGGGTGGTGGCCGACACGCTCTCTACGCTGTAGACATGATCCTGCAGCACGTTGAGGGTGTAACCGGTCAGGGCGGTGATCCCCGCCGCCGTGTTAAGCAGGAACAGATACTCCCCGGCCGGCAGTTGCAGGGTTAACTGCGGCGAGGTGCCGCCGAGCAGCGGGGCACGCAGCCAGTTAGCTACGGTGCGGTACTGCTCGAAGGTCTGCGTCGCTTCGTTGAACTTATAGACGTACAGATCAAAGGTGGAGGCCAGCGCCACGCCCCCTACCGAGGCCTGAATGGTCATGGTGCGGGTGGTGCCGTCTTCCACATTGTAGATGATCGGATTGCTCAGATCGTCCAGCAGGTTCAGCCCCAGCGTCGAGCCAAGATTGATACCCACCACGGTGAAGCCGCCCTGCGAAGACGGGCCGTTATCTACCGCGCTGACGGTGGTATCGAAGGTCAGGGAGGCGGTGTTGTCCGTCGCCACCACGCCGTTACTGACGGTGCCCTGGCCAAGCGAAATCACCAGCTTCGCGGAGTCGGTGGTGCCGCCACCGGTAAGGGTATAGGTGAAGCTCTCCGTGCGACCCAGAACTGATGGACCGGCATTGCTGTTCAGGGCGTAGGTATAAGTACCATCGCTGCGGATAGTTAAGGTGCCGTACTGCCCCTGAACAACGGTATCGCCGGTGCCGTTAACCGCGACGCTCTGGCCAAGTGCGTTAGTTATGCTGGTGACCAGCGTCCCGATCGGGGCGGTGTCGCTGCCCGTGGTCGGATCCACGTCATCAATCACGTTCCCGCTCTGGGCCGTTTCACCGGTCAAGGTGCCCGCGCTGGTTTCGGTGATATTCACGTTCAGGCTAGTATACGAGCCTGTCGCCAGCAGGTTGGTGTTATAGCTCAGTACCCGGTACTGCCCGCCCGTCAGATCATTGAGGTTAAGCGTTACCCCGCTCGCCCCCAGCGTCAGCAGGTTGGCAAACTGCGGCAGGCCGGTATCCACTACCGTAGTCCAGGTGTTGTTGACCGCATCCCAGCGCTGCACCACCAGCTCAAGGGTATTGAGCAGCGAGAGCACCACCCCAGAGGCGTTAGCGTCGATGGTCATGTTGGCGCTGCCGCCCGCTCCGACGGTGAAGTCCACCTGAGCGGTGTCGTTGCCAAGCAGCGTCAGCACGTTACCCACCGCGCCCACCAGCAGGAACCCATAATCGCTGTACTGGGTATTGGTCACCGTAGCGGTCGTTCCCAGCTCCAGCTCAATCGCGTTATCGCTGGCAGAGAGCGGCAGAACCGGCGCCGTCACGGGGAACGTAGTGGAGACATTGCCCGCAGCATCGGTCGCCGTAACGGTAATCTGCTCCCCGTCGACCTGTTTTTGCTGGAAGGTGTAGCTGAAGGTCCCGTTAGCATTGGCGACCGTCGTGAACGAACCATTCGGCGTGTTGATGGTGACCGTACTGCCGGCTTCGGCGGTGCCGCTCAATACGCTGCCATCGGCGTTAAAGGTACCCTGCGGTGCATTCGGCGCCAGGGTGTCCACGATCACCGAGGTAGAGGTCGACGCCGGGCCGGTGCCGGTGGCGTTACTCGCCGTGGCGGTGAAGGCGTGTGAGCCTTCCGTCAGTCCTGTCGTCGGCGTGAAGGTCCACGCGCCGCTGCCGTTAGCCTGTGCGGTGCCGATAGAGACGCCGTTATCATAGATGGTGACCGTAGAGTTCGGCTGCGCGGTACCGGCCAGCGTCGGGGTGGAGTCGTTGGTGGCCTGACCGTTGGTCAGGGTGCCCGTCACCGGTGACTCACCATCGGTAACGGTGGTAATGACCGGCGCATTCGGCAGCGTCGTGAACGGTGCCGTCACGGCGGAGGTCGTGCCCGCGTTACCCGCCCGGTCAGTGGCGAAGACCTGCAGTGCTTCGCCGTTGGTCTGTGCCGGGGAGATGGTTGCGGTAAAGGTGCCGTCACCGTTCGCCGTGGCGGTACCCAGAACGGTACCGTTGGCGCTGGTGATCGTCACGGTGCTGCCCGCCTCGGCAAGACCGGTGACGCGGGTGCCGTTATTAACCACCGCCAGGCTGGTTGGCTGCAGCGGCGCAACGGTATCCACCACAATGGAGGTGATGGGCGAGGCGGCGCTGCTGTTACCCGCTGCATCGGTGGCGGTAACGGTAAAGTTATGCTGGCCTTCGCTCAGGGCCACGTTGGTTTGTGGCAGGCTCCAGTTGCCGTTCGCATCCGCGACGGCCTGGCCCACAACGGTGGTGCCGTCATAGATGGTCACCGTCGCGCCCGCTTCCGCGGTGCCGTTGAGGGTTGGCCGGTTGTCGTTAGTCGGTGTCGCGCTGGTGACCGGGCCGGTAATTGACCCGACGTCATCCACGATGGTGGTGATCACTGGCACCGCAGGTGCGGTGGCATCCACCACGATGGTAAAGCCACCGGTTGCCGTGCTGCTGTTACCCGCCGCGTCGGTGGCGGTGACGGTCAGGTTATGGCTGCCATCCGCCAGCGGTGTCGTTGGCGTGAAGGTCCAGTTACCGTTTGTGGCCACAACGGTGCCCAACAGGGTCGTACCGTCGTAGATACTTACCGTTGAGCCCGCCTCGGCCGTCCCTGCCAGGGTTGGTCGGTTGTCGTTGGTGGTCTGGCCGGTGGTCAATGGCCCGGTACCTGCCGGAACGTCGTCGGTCACGCTGGTCAGCACCGGCGTGGCAGGTGGCTGGGTGTCAATGTTGAGGGTAAAGGATGGCGATGGCGGGCTCACGTTGCCTGCCGCGTCGACGGCTCTTGCGGTCAGCACGTGCTGGCCGTCGAGGAACGCCGTTTCGACAGGCAGCGACCAGCTGCCGTCCGCGTTAGCCTGAGTCTGGCCGATGAGCGTGTTGCCTTCAAAGACGCGCACCACGGCGTTCGGTTCGCTGGTGCCGTTAAGCACCGGTTGCGCATCGTTAGTTGGCTGACCGCTGCCGACCGGGCCGGTAATGCTGCCCTGGTCATCGATAGCCTGGCTGATGAGCGGTGCCTGCGGCGGCACGTTATCAACCACCACCACGAAGCCCTGCGTCGGTGTACTGACGTTACCCGCCGCATCGGTAGCCGTAATGGTCAGCGTATGGCTGCCGTTGCTCAGCGCGGAATCAGGGGAGAATGTCCAGCGACCATCTGACCCGGCCGTCGTCTCACCAATCTGCACGCCGTTGTCGAGGATACGCACGATCGCACCGGCCTCCGCCGTACCTGCCAGCGTTGGCTGCTGATCGTTGGTGGCCTGTCCGCTGGTCAGGGTTCCGGTGTTCGGGCCCTGATCGTCGGTAACGCTGAGAAGCGTTGGGGTATTCGGCGCGGCGGTGTCCACCGTCAGGTTATAGAGCGTGGAGGTGACGCTGGTGTTGCCTGCCGCGTCGACGGCGGAGAGGCTGAATACATGCGGCCCGTCGGTCAGTGCGGTCGTCGGCGTAAAGGTCCAGGTGCCGGCAGCGCTGACCACGGCGGTGCCGATCAGCGCATCGTTGTCAAAGATCTGGATGGTGGCGCCCACTTCGCCGGTACCGTTGAAGGTAGGCAGGTTGTCGTTGGTCGAGGCTCCGCTGGCGAGGGTGCCGGTCGCCGGACCGACATCATCCACCACGCTGGTAATGGCAGGCGCGGCCGGCGGAGTGATATCTACCGTAATAGTAAAGACCGGTGAATTCGCGCTCACGTTACCGGCCGGATCGATAGCGTTGACGCGCAGGCTATGCGGCCCGTTTGTCAGCGCCGGTTCTGGCGTGAAGGACCAGGTGCCTCCCTCACCGACCACCACACTGCCAATTACCGTGTTGCCATCGAGGATACGAACAGTGCTTCCCTCTTCACCCGTACCGGTGAGGGTAGGGGTGGCGTCGTTGGTGAGCTGTCCGTTGGTCAGATTGCCGGTGCCCCCCTCCACGTTGTCGCTCACGCTGGTGATAACGGGCAGGGTTGGCGCAGTGGTATCGACCACCACCGTCCATGGCGTTGAGGCGTCGCTGACGTTGCCCTGCGGATCGGTGGCGATGACGGTGAAGTTATGTGTCCCTTCCGCCAGGGTCGGGGTGAAGGTCCAGGTGCCACTTGCGTTGGCAATGGCGGTACCCAACACCGTGTTGCCATCGGAGATAGTGACCACACTGTTAGGTTCAGCGGTGCCGGTCAGGGTCGGCGTGTTGTCATTGGTCACCCCGTTGGTAGGGATGGTTCCCTGAACGGGATCGACGTTATCCGACACGTTGGTGATGGTCGGCGTGAGGGAGACGGTGTCCACCACCAGGGTAAAGGCTGCGGACGGATCGCTCTCGTTGCCCGCCGGATCGGTGGCGGTAATGGTCAGAGAGTGGTTGCCCTCGCCGAGCGCCTCGGTAGGGGTAAAGGTCCAGCTACCGGTGGCACCGACCAGTGCGGTGCCGATCGGGGTGTCATTGTCATAGACGGTGATGGTCTCACCCGGCGTGCCACGCCCGGAGAGGGTCGGTTGCGCGTCATTGGTCGTCTGGCCCGAGGTCAGCGGCCCGGTGCCCGGGGCGACATCGTCAGTCACCGCGCCAATTACCGGCGCGTTCGGCGCGGTCAGGTCGATCGTCACGCTTGCCGCAGGTGAAAGCCCACTGGTGACGCCGTCCTGTGTCGCGCTGACCGCAAAGCTATGAGCCCCTTCGGTGAGTGCCGGGGCGACCGGCCATGTCCAGGTGCCATCCGGGCCAGCTGTCACCGTCGCCACCGCCACAGGGTTGCCGTCCAGGAAGATGTTTACCGTGCTGTTTGCCGGTGCGGTGCCGTTCAGCGTCGGGGTAGAGTCGTCAGAGGTTTTCCCTTTCACATCCCCCGTTACCGCGCCCTCGCCATCAATAATGGTGGTAATGACCGGCACGTCCGGCAGATCGACGTCGGAGTCGGTCACCGTGTAGTCGGTGGAGGCGCCCGGGTTACCGGCCGCGTCGGTGGCGATCAGGGTCAGAGTGGTCGCGCTGGTTTGCGCCGGTGACAGGGCGATGCTGAAATTGCCCTGCGCATCGGCTACGCCGCGGCCCAGTTCAACATTGCCCGGGCCGGTAATCACCACCGTGGAGCCCGCCTCGGCGGTGCCGGTAAGCGGCGTGCCTTCAGGGGCCAGGGCGGTCACCGTTGGTGCCCCTGGCGGGGTGGTGTCAACCGTCAGAGAGATCGGCTCGCCGGAAGTTGTGTTGCCGGCGGGGTCGGTAGCAACAATCTCGATGGTATGGGCGGCGTCAGAGAGGGCAAGATTGCCTGGTAAGGTAATCGACCAGGTACCGTCTGGCTGCACGGTCGGTGAACTTTCGAGCGCTGTGCCATCGATAGTCACTGTAATCCTGCTGCCTGGCTCGCCGGTACCGGTGATGGTTGGTGTACTGTCGCGGCTATAGAGTATGTCACCCACCAGGGTGGCGCCTTCTACCGCATCAATCTGCGGCACGGACGGGGCCAGCGTATCGATGGTGACCGTCACGACCGGGCTGGTGGCGCTCAGGTTGCCCGCCGCATCCACCGCGGCGGCGGTAAGATTCAGCGGCCCATCTGGCAGCGCGGTCGTTGGGGTAAAGGTCCAGGCGCCGTCGATAATCGGCGCGCGGCCGATTTCGACCCCGTTGTTATAGATGATGACCTCGGTGGCATCGCCGTCTGCGTTCTCCAGGGTGCCGGCGATCGCAGGCGTAGTATCGTCCGTGGCACCGCCGTTACCGGCTCCGCCTACGGTCGTAATCACCGGAATTTCCGGCGCGCTGATATCCACAGTGACCGTGATGCCGCCAGATGCAATGGATTCGTTCCCCGCCGGATCGGTGGCGGTGGTGGTAAAGGTGTGGTCCCCTTCGGTGAGGTTGCCCTCCGGTCTCCAGCTCCAGTTGCCGTTAGCATCGACCGTAACGGTGCCAACCACCTTACCAGGATTGGCGGAGGCGCTGTCGTAAATGGTGATGACATCGTTCGCCACCCCGGTACCGCTCAGGACCGGACGCGGATCGTTGGTGCTGCCATTGTCCGCCACCGGGCCAGTACCCTGGGCCACGTTATCGGTTACCACCGGGACATCCGGCACCGCCGGTGGATCGGTATCAATAGTGATAGAGACCGCCTGCGACGGCGCACTGCTGTTGCCGGCGCCATCCTGGGCTGTCACCGTCAGGGTAAGATCGTAGGTGCCATCGTCCAGCGGCTCTGTCGGTGTCCAGGTCCAGACACCACCGGCCGGAATGGTCACGGTATCCAGGACTTCGTCACCGTTGTAGATGGTGATGATATCCCCTTCCGTACCGCTGCCGCTCAGGGTTGGGGTAGTGTCGCGCGTGGTACTGCCCGAGCTCAGATCCGTTGGCGTGGTCCCGTCCGGGTTGGCGGTGACCGCTGGCGCTGCCGGGGTCTCCGGCGCGGTGGTATCAATCACCAGGTTGACCGGGGTAGAGGTCGTGGCGGTGCCTGCCGGATTGGTCGCCACCACGGTGAGGGTATGTGGCCCTTCCGTCAGCGGAACCTGCGGGGTAAAGCTCCAGTCGCCATTCGGCTGAACCGTGGCGGTGCCGATCGGGTTGTCACCATCATAAATGGTCACGGTCGTGCCCGGATCGGTGGTGCCGGTGAGCGTTGGTGTGGTGTCGTCGGTGGCCGCGCCGTTGGCAATCGGCCCGGTGTTAGGACCCACATTGTCGGTAATGGTGCCGATTGTCGGTTGGCCCGGCTCCCGGGTATCGATGCTCAGGGTGAAATCAGGCGATGCCTCGCTGACGTTGCCCGCCGCGTCAGTGGCGACGGTGGTCAGCGTGTAATCCCCATCTGGGATCGGTGTCGTCGGGGTCCAGGTCCAGGTCCCGTTCGGCAGAACGGTCACGCTGGCGAACTCCTCGCCGTCCAGACGAATGCTGATGGTCGCACCAGGTTCGCCGGTACCGTTAATCGTAGGGGTGCCGTCGTTGGTGGGCTGACCGCTGGTGACGGTGCCGGCACCGCCCTCCACGTTATCGATAATGGTGCCGATCGTCGGGGCATCAGGCAGGGCGGTGTCAACGGTGATGCTCCAGCTGTTTGATATCCCGCTGACGTTGCCCGCCGCGTCCTTAGAGGTTGCCGTGAACAGGTGCCCGCCTTCGGTAAGGGCGGCAGGCGTATAGCTCCAGCTGCCATTCTCCAGCACGGTAACGGTCGCCAGGAAGACGCCATTATTCAGCAGGGTGATGGTCGAGCCCGGCTCGCCGGTACCGCTAATCAGCGGCGTATTGTCATTGGTGGTGGCCCCGTTATCCAGATTTCCGGTGTTGGCCTCCACGTTATCATTGACGCTCAGGATCACCGGCGCTTCCGGTGCCGTTGTGTCCGGCGCGTTCACCGATGCAGCCGGCCCAGGGTTGCCGGACGGGTCGGTGGCGCTGACGTCCAGGCTTTCACCGTTGCGTTGCGGAGGAGTAATCGTGACAGAGAAATTACCACTGTCATCTGCCTTGCCGGTGCCGATGGTGGTGTCGCCATCTTTCACGGTAACGGTGCTGCCCGGCTCGGTGGTGCCGGTGACGGTGGTCCCGTCAGGGCTTACCGCCAGGTCACCCGGTGCGGCTGGTGGGGTAGAATCCGGCGCGTCGACCTGCGCCGGCACGCTGGTATTGTCATTTCCGTCACTGGCCGTGACGTCCAGCAACTGGCCGTTAGTTTGCGGTGGATCCAGCGTCAGCTCGAATTTACCGTCGTTGTTGGCCTGGCCCTGGCCCACCACGTTGTCGTCCTGATCGCGAACGATGACGGTGCTGTTCGGTTCCGCATCACCGCTAATGCTGGCGCCATCGGGTGCCACCACCACATTTTGCGGGATCCCAGGTGCGGTGATATCTGGCGCGTTGGCATTGGTCACGGTGCTCGGGTTGCCCGCAACGTCTGTTGCCGTCACGGTGATGGCTTCGCCATTGACCTGAGCCGGTGAAATGGTGACGGTAAAGCGGCCATCCGGGCCCGCCGTCGCGGTGCCAATGGTATCGCCATCGGCATCTTTCACCGTCACGGTGCTGCCCGCTTCGGCCGTACCGGTCACCTGAGTACCGTTTCCGGAGACTTCAACGTCATCCGGAGCGGTCGGCGGGGCGGTATCAATGGTGAAATTCCAGGTCAGCGACGGTCCGCTGGTGCCGGCTGGGGTTGTCGCGGTGGCGGTAATCACGTAGTCGGCATCGGGCAGGGCAGGAGGCGAGAAGCTCCACTCACCGTTTCCATTTGCCGTGATCGGGCCGTATGCGGTCCCGTTGATCAGCAGGTTAATCGTGGCGTTGGCTGCCGCAGTACCGCTGATAAGCGGCGTCGTGTCATTGGTCGGCTGACCGTTACCAATGGCCACCGGATCCGCGCCGTTATTATTTTCCACACGAACAATCAGCGGGGAGTCCGGGAAGCCGGAGTCGGTGGCATCGAAGTTTACTGGGGTGCTACGGTTGCCCGCAGTATCTTGTACCACCACGTTCAGCTGTTGGCCGTCGGTTTGCGCTGAGTTCAGGCGCACGCTAAAGGTACCGTCTGCACCCGCCGTAGCCTGACCCAGTAAGGTCGTTCCGCTGTAGATAAATACGGTGCTGTTCGCCTCGGCCTTGCCGGTAACGAAAATGCCTTCTGGCGCCATCGGATCTAAGGTTGGCGCTTCCGGTGGCGTGGTATCAACGATGAAGGTAATGGGGGTGGAAGGCTGGCTGAGGTTGCCAGCAGCATCGCTCTCCCGCACGGTGATGGTGTGCGAACCTTCGTTCAGAGGGGCCGTCGGCTTGAAGCTCCAGGTCCCGTTTTGCAGTACCGTGACGTTGCCAACTACGACGTTATTATCGTAGATGGTGAGTTTGCTGCCCGGCACGCCGGTCCCGGTCAGGACGGGCTGATTCTCGTCGGTACTTTGTCCGTTTTGCACTACACCCACTACGCTGCCGCTCTGGTCATTGACGATGGCTGCGGTAGGCGCGGCAGGAGGGGTAATATCGACAATCACCGTAAAACCTGCGGAGGCCGGGCTGGTATTGCCCGCCGCGTCGGTCGCTTTCACGGTAATGTTATGGATCCCTTCACTCAGATTACTGCCTGGCGTAAAGCTCCAGCTACCGTCCGCGCTAACTTTAGTGGTGCCTATCTGCTTGCCATTATCGAAGAGGGTAATGGTAGCACCGGCTTCACCCTGCCCGCTGAAGGTAGGACGGGTATCATCCGTGCTCTGACCGCTGGTCAATGGCCCTTTGATGCTACCCACGTCGTCGTTTACCAGAACTATTGTTGGCGCGTCGGGTGCGACGGTGTCTGTCACCCCAAGCTGAGTCTCTTTACTGACGTTGCCCGCGCTGTCTGTGGCCGTGGCGGTAAGGGTCTCGCCAGCGTTAACGGGAGCGCCCAGGTCGATAGTGAATTTACCGTCGCTCCCCGCCTGGCCTTTGCCGATAATATTCCCGTTCGCATCGCGAATGGTTACCGTGCTGCCAGGCTCCGCAGAGCCGGTGATGGTGGTGCCGTCGGTGGAGAGCTGCAGGTTAGTAGGTGCCTCTGGCGCAACGGTGTCGGTTACCGCAAGCTGGGTCTCCTTACTGACGTTGCCCGCGCTGTCTGTGGCCGTGGCGGTAAGGGTGTCGCCCGCATTAACGGGGCCGTCCAGACCAATGGAGAATTTGCCGTCGCTTCCCGCCTGGCCTCTGCCGATGATATTCCCGTTGGCATCGCGAATGGTTACCGTGCTGCCCGGCTCGGCAGAGCCCGTAACTGTGGTGCCGTCTGTGGAGAGTTGCAGGTTGGTTGGTGCATTGGGGGCTGTTGTATCCGGATCGCCCGGATTCGGAGGGAGGGGATTGTTATTATCATCATCACCACCGCCGCCGCCACCACCACCGCTTGCGGCGATGGCAATCCCACCGGCAACCGCCAGACCACCCAGCACCCAGGGCCATACTGCACCTTCACCTGCCGAACCGGTGGCACCACCGGCCAGCAGCGCCTCGGTTGAGGCGATTGACTCGTACTGTTCAGCCGCCAGCGGATCTTCAATCCACCACAGCGCACCGTCTGTCTCCTCCAGTACCAGCTGGCTGCCGTTGCCCGCCGCGTAGAAATTTTTCAGCGTAATGGTTTCACCTGACGTCAGGCGAACAATGAGATCGTCGTTGCTGCGGCTGTAACCTGCAATATCGGCGCGGCCCACGTGGAGCGTGACGATAGAGGGGTCATTCAGAATGACCTGAGTCCCCTCCATAGTGGTTTCTGATTTCGTCAATGTGGAGAGGACAGTGATCTTGCTCATTCGAAATACTCCCGTCAGAGTGCGTAGAAATGGCGCGCAGGTTGGGGCCATTCCTTCCCATAGATAAAAGGTATCCGCAGCGGCAAAACTATTATTTAAAATAGTTCAGCACTGAAATTGGTTAATAAGGCAATCAATACGTCTCAGGAAAAATAAGAGGTATTGCAATGTTGCACATGAGGTGCGAGTCGATATTAGTGTGCGTTTTTGGGCGTTTTTATTCCCTATAAACTATGGTGATATCAAATTATTGCGTATGAATTTGATATAGCGCTTAAGCGAGGAAAGCGCAAATTAAGGAAGCGTAAATAAAAGGTAAGTGAAGCTAATTAAAAGTGCCGAATAACGCGTTTAATTCTATTTACCCTGCGTTCCACCGCTGTAGGCCTTGCCTGGCCTGCGATGGCGCGCACGGTGCGGACTGTAATACGTAGGCCTGAAAGTGCGAGAAATTCGATCGTAATCACAAAATTTCATTTAAGTAATTGTGGGTTACTATTTTAGTATTAGTTAAGTTAAGAGTGAATATATTATATTTAAGGGCGATTATTTTTATATATAAGTTTATTTGCCTGTATTACCAAAGACTGCTACAGACGCGGTGGTAAATAAAGTAAAGGATTTTGGCTTAATTTTCGCTGTTAATTAATGGCTGGCCAGAGATATAGTTCCCAATACGTTGATATTTATCCGAAGTGCAGGGCACTTTTACGAAGACATAGCGCACCGGCAAAAGTCATGTAGCGTAAAAAGTATTGTTAAGCTTTTTGCTAAGCGGGCTCGCACAAAGCAACAAAAACGCAGGGCGTAACAAGATGAAAAGGGTATAGTTTATGGGTGCACACGTTTTTGATGAGCCGGAAATTATGTCACCTTCAACACCTCCCATAAGCCAGACTGAGCCAAAACCTGACCTCACCATTGGTTTTTTGCTGATGAAGCAATTTACTCTGGCCTCCGTGGCCGGGTTGGTTGAATCTCTGCGTTTTGCCGCTGATGAATCCTTTTCCAGTCGGCAAATCTTTTGCCGCTGGGAGTGGATGACCTGCGATGATAAGCCCGTTACCGCCAGCTGCGGGTTGCCGGTCTCACCGACCGCCGCGTTAGATTTCAGCAAACCCTGGGATTACTTCGTGGTGGCGGGCGGTCTGCTGGAGGAGACGCGCCAGCCGCCCGGCTGGTTGTTAACGGCTCTGCGGGATCTGCATGCGCGCAACATCCCTATTATCACGCTCTGTAGCGGCGCGTTTGTGGCGGGTAACGCCGGGCTGCTCGACGGGCGTCACTGCGCCATCCACTTCACCACCCGGGATGAGTTCCGCCTGCGTTTTCCGAAAGCCATCCCGGTTATTGATAAAACCTACATCAAAGATGGTGGGATCATTACGTGTCCGGGCGGTACGGCCATCGACCTGGCGGCAGATCTGATTCGTCAGCATTGCGGACTGGTACGTTCGCAAAAGGTCCTGAAATATTTGCTGGTGGAAGAGGCTCCGACACGCCAGGCGAAACGCAAAGCCCCGCTCAGCGAACCGGATGGTTACGATAACGAGCTGGTCAATAAAGTCATTGAGTTTATGCAGCATCATCTGGACTCACCGGTGCCGCTGGCAGAGGTGGCAGACTTTGCTGGTGTCACATTCCGCCAGCTTAATCTTATCTTTACGAAGTGTACCGGCCACTCGGCGGCGGTGTACTGGCGACGCATGCGTCTGGAGCGGGCGCGTAAACTGATGGCCGACTCCAGCAACAGCATCGGCGCTATTGCTATAGCGACCGGTTTTGCCGATGCGACCCATCTCATCTCGTGGTTTCGTAAGCAGTATGGCGAAACGCCGGGCTCGTTCAGAAAACGGCGGCGGGAAGTGGAAAAGCTGGTAAAAGAGTAAGGGCTGCGATGCAGCCCTTTTTATTAGAGTGTGTTACGTCGGATGAGCGGCGCGTTGAGGGTCACCTTTTGCCGGGGGGCATCATCCAGCGACGCGGCATCCTCCAGGCTCCGGGCGTTGGTCTCTGGTGCCAGGAACCAGGAGACAATCAGCCCGAAGAAGGTGATGGCCGCCGCAATGTACATGGTGTTGCCAATCCCCAGGGTTTGCAGGGAAACCGGCACCAGCCAGGTGCCCACCGCCGCGCCAACGCGTGACAGCGAGGTTCCCACCCCAACCGCACCTGCACGAATTTCAGTCGGGAAAATCTCGTTTGGATAGACCAGCTGCAGTACCTGCGCACCCCCGATAAAGAGCGCGTACAGGCCAAACATCAGCAGAATGACAGGCGAGGGGCCATCACGCAGCAGGCCTAACAGCAGAAGCGCCAGGCCGGACCAGAGGAAGCTTTGCAGCAGCAATTTACGGCGGCCCAGAATATTCACCAGGCGGGTGGCAACGATACAGCCCACCACGAACAGCAAGGTAATGGCTACCGATCCCCAGGAGGCCCAGGCGCCGCTCAGGTGCAGGGCATCCAGTACTTTTGGCGCAAAGGCGTAGACGGCAAATACCGGGATCACCGAGCAGGTCCAGAAGATGGTCACAAACGCCATGCGTTTGCCGTAACCCGAGTGCAGCAGGCTGGCGAACGACAGGTTTTTGCTTTCGGCCTGCACTGGCAAGTTATCGAGGCTAAAGTCCGGCCCGTAAACCTGACGAATGATCGCTTCGGCTTCCGCGTGGCGTCCTTTACTCATCAGCCAGCGTGGTGATTCCGGCGTACCCAGACGCACAATGAACAGCAGGGCACCAATCACTGCGGTGCTGGCCAGCGCCAGACGCCAGGCCTCCGGGCCGCCCAGGTGCAGGATCGCTTCCCCGGCCAGGTAGGCGGTCGCCGCACCGGCAAACCAGAGAATAGTGAGGGTGGCGAGGCAGGGACCACGGTTTTTCTTCGGCAGAAACTCGACCAGGAAAGCGGTGGCAACCGGATACTCAATGCCGACCGCCACGCCGTTCAGAAAGCGCAGGGCGAAGAGCATCTCGCCGCTCTGCACCCAATACTGTGCCAGCGAGCAGACCACAAACAGGGTCGGCCCCACAAAATAGAGCACGCGTCTGCCCAGACGGTCGGTCAGGGCGCCGCCAATAAAGCCGCCAAAAAAGATGCCTATCAGCGCCGAAGCGGCAATAAGCCCTTCCCAGAAGGCGCTCAGGCCGAGAGCAGGGGAGACCTTCATCATGGCGATGCCGATAATACTCAGCACATAGCCATCGACAAAGGAGCCGCCGCCGGAACGAACGGTCAGTAACCGATGAAAACGATTAAGCGGTACGTCTTCAACTGAAAGGATATTTGACATGATAACTCCTGTCTTTTCCCGACGTCGTTGAATAATCAGTAATAAGAGGACGAAATAAATAGCAGAGGCGATGACTATTTATTTAGACCGAGCGAAGCTCATACCGTTAATCAAACGAATACGGAATAAATGTAGGTCAGGTAAGATCGATAAAGTGTTATCCAGAGCAGATATAGCGATCTTAATAAAACAATGAATGAATTTATCGGTTATTGAGGCTGATTCATGACAGGTACTCCTCCGGTGCAGGATGGTCGGATAAGATGTTATTTATATCTATTATGGTCTTACTTCACTTTACGTCTTGCGGGAGGTGTACCCCCCGCAGACGGATATCAAGAACGTTCGTCAGACAACTTTGCCACCGGGACGGTGCGCGTCGACCACCAGCAGATAAGCGAGCCGAGACTTACCATGGCGGTACCCTGCCAGAAGGCCATCGTCAGCTGTGAACTGAGGATAAACGCGGCCAGCACGGCAGAGATGATCGGAATAAAATAGGAGGCGGCGGCCAGTATCGTCACGTTGCCATGCAGGATGCCGACGTTCCAGGCGGCATAACCGAAGCCCATAGCGATGGCCGCGAGCAATAAACTTATCCACGCTTTCCACGATAAAATAAAGTCTGGCTGAGGCGAGGTGAGATATTTCACCCACAACGTCAGGGCCGTCAAAATAAAGAACAGGGTAATACCATTATTTCCTTTGGCGATTAATTTTGTGACCACGCAATATATTGCCCAAATCACCGCGCCGCTAAATGCCAGGCCATAACTTAAAGGATTGTCCATTACGTTGCGGGTCATTTCGTTTACGGAGAATCCCTCGTCCCCGCCCAGCACCCGGCCAATGCCAATAATGGCGATGATCACCCCGGGTATAATTAACGGGCTGGTTTTCTGGCGGGTAACGATCACCGTTAACAGAATGGTCAGACTCGGCCAGAGGTAATTGACCATACCCACTTCGATGGCCTGCCGTCCGTTATGGGTAAAGCCCAGCGATAACGACAGGCACAGCTCGTAGCAGACAAACAGAATGCTGCCGAGGATCAGATAGCTCGGTGGGAACTGACGAATTTTCGGCAACCCAACGGTAAAGATCAGCAGTATCGCGCTGCAGGTGTAGATCAGCGCCGCGCCTCCTACCGGGCCAAACCCCTCGCTCACGCTTTTAATCAAACCCACAATCGCACTCCACAACAGGATCGCTATCAACCCGATGAGTGTCGCTTTCTTCTGGGGCATACCCTACCTCTGTTTACAATTTGGTCACAACCAGGCGCTGTGCAGTCGCTTTCTGTTAAATCCTGGTTAAATTCAGTCTTAAAATTATGCCTCTCAACTCTCTCTGTAAATACGCCTTCATCCGCAATAATCCCGGAATGTGATCGTTATCGGAAATCATATAGAAAATTACTACGCTTGATATCACAATTTAAGTTGCTGTAATTAAAAGAGAATTATTTTTGCTCATGTAAAAATATACGGTAATTTCGTATTTATATTGTATTTTCTGTGTATACGAAAAATATTCATCCATTGACCTTTTTTACCCTCTTGTGCAAATTTTTAACAAACGCACGCCATCACGGTTGCGTAGCTGACTGTTACGGTCATGAATTTCCCTGGAGGTTATCGTGTTTACATTTGAAGGTATCTACACCCCGGCCATTACTCCTTACGCAGCCGATGGCAGCATTGATTTCGCGCGCTTTGCCGAGGTGCTGGAGTCACTGATCGAGGCGCGCGTCCACGGCATTATCATTGGCGGATCTACCGGCGAGTATTACGCCCAGAGTCCGGAGGAGCGTAAAGCGCTGGTGGAGCACGCGCGCAGCGTGATAGGTACCCGTCTGCCGCTGGTCGTGGGCACCGGCGCCATCCGCACTGAAGATGCGGTGGACTACGCAAAACATGCCCGCGAAGCGAAAGCCGATGCCATCCTTGTGACCTCTCCGCCCTATGCCCTGCCGACCGAGCGGGAAAATGCCCATCATGCGCTGACGGTCGACAAAGCCGCACAGCTGCCCATCATGCTCTATAACTATCCGGGCCGCATGGGTATCACCATGGGCGAGACCTATTTCACCGAAGTGAGCCGCTCGGCGAACGTGGTGGCGATTAAAGAGAGCTCAGGCGATTTCAATAACCTACATTTACTGGCCTGCAAATTCCCGAACATTGCGATCTCCTGCGGCTGGGACGATCAGGCGCTGGAATTTTTCGCCTGGGGCGCGCGCAGCTGGGTCTGTGCAGGTTCCAACTTTATCCCCCGCGAACACGTGGCGCTGTATGAAGCCTGCGTGGTGGAAAAAGATTTCGACAAGGGGCGCAAGATCATGGCTGCCATGATGCCGCTGATGAACTTCCTCGACGGCGGAAAGTTTGTGCAATCGATCCGCTACGGTTGCGAACTGAACGGCCTGACCTCGGGTACGGTACGTGCGCCACTGCAGGGGCTGGACGAAGAAGAGAAAGCCCAGTTGAAAGCCGTCATTGCCGATGTGAAACGCAACGTGGCTGCGGCGACAGCGGCATAAGGGGGCAGAATGAGTCAGTTGCAAACAGTGGACGACGTTACTGCCATCGCCCGGGCGTTGCCCCTGGCCAATAACGCCTTTATAAACGGCCGCTTCGTGGCGGCCAGCGCCGGGAAGAGACTGCCCACCCACAACCCGGCGACCGGCGAGCACATTACTGATATTGCCGCCTGCGACGTTGACGATGTCAACGCGGCGGTGAGCGCCGCGCGCGCTGCCTTCGAGGCCGGAAGCTGGAGCAAGCGGGCTCCGGGGGAGCGCAAAGCAGTGCTGCTGAAGCTGGCAGAGCTGATGGAGCAGGAGGTTACGCAGCTGGCGGTGCTGGAGAGCCTCGACAGCGGCAAGCCCGTGAGTGAATGCCTGACGGTGGACGTGCCGGAAACCATTCATGTCATCCGATGGCACGCCGAAGCCATCGATAAGCTATACGACCACACCGCCCCGGTGGGCGAAGGGGCGATGGCGTTGGTGGTGCGTGAAGCCATTGGCGTGGTGGGCTGCGTTCTGCCGTGGAACTTTCCGCTGCTGATGCTGGCCTGGAAGCTTGGCCCGGCGCTGGCGGCGGGCTGCTCAGTGATCGTCAAACCGGCGGAACAGACCTCTTTAACCGCGCTGCGGATTGCCGAACTGGCACATCAGGCGGGCGTTCCGGCGGGGGTACTGAATATCGTGACCGGTACCGGGAAAGCAGTGGGCGAGCCGATTGGCCTGCATCCGGATATCGATATGGTGAGCTTTACCGGCTCTACCGCCACCGGACGGCGTTTCCTGCACTACGCCGCAGAGTCAAATCTGAAGAAAGTGGTGCTGGAGTGTGGTGGCAAAAATCCAGCGCTGGTGTTTGCCGATGCCGAAGATCTGGCGAGCGTGGCCGGGCACGTGCTCAACGGTGCTTTCTGGAACATGGGCGAGAACTGCTCTGCCACCTCGCGCCTGCTGGTTCAGGACGAGATAAAGGAAGCGCTGCTGGCAGAGATGGCAAAACAGATGAGCGACTGGCCGATGGGCAATCCGCTCGATCCGCAGAACCGCCTCGGCAGCCTGGTTTCAGAGGAGCATTTCAGTAAGGTCAGCGGCTATCTGGAGACGGCGCGCCAGGAGGGGCTGCGCATTATTCACGGCGGGGACACGGAGCAGGGGGTTTATGTGCAGCCCACGGTTATCGACGGCGTAACGCCGGCGAGTGCGCTGTTCCGCGAGGAGATTTTCGGCCCGGTGCTCTGCGTGACCTCCTTTAAAACCGAAGCTGAAGCCGTCGCCCTGGCAAATGACACCCCCTATGGACTGGCCGCATCGGTCTATACCGGCAAGCTCAACCGGGCGATCCGCGTTTCGCGTGCCATCCGCGCAGGCACGGTCACCGTCAACTGCTTCGGTGAAGGGGATGCCACCACCCCGTTTGGCGGCTATAAACAGTCGGGCTTTGGCGGACGTGATAAGTCGGTCTTTGCGCTCGACCAGTACACTGAACTGAAGACCATCTGGATTGATGTTCCCACAGACGATGCCTGACACGCACAGGAGAGGGCTGCCCGCCGCCGTTATCGGCAGGCAGCCTGCGCGTTCAGCCTGAGCTGACGGAGATGAAAAACCATCTGTTTGCCGCCATGCCTGACGGCCTGGAAAAGCGAGTCCACTTCTACTTCTGTATTCTGGTCGCGATGGGTCTTTCCAGACGGCATGGGCGAATTCGGACGAACCGGCAGAAGAATGCCTTTCTGATGAAATGGTTAAAAAATGCGAGCGAGGGGATGAGCTTTCGCCAGTTCGCCACCAGCGAAATTGCCTGGCTGCGTAGTGAGATCTTGCGCCATCCCCCGGATCGGGATCCTGAACCGATGTTGCAGTTGATCTGGCAAACCGCTAATGAGCTGAAAAATCATCGTTAATCGTTGAAAAACTGGGGCTATTCGCGGAATGAGAAGAGGTGATTTATTTTTGCTGTATACCGCCTTTTTCTGTAGGTTAACCGCAGACACTGGCCACTCACCCGGTTTTTCAGGAGGCGACAATGAGGACGGGAAAAGCAGCGCTATATGAGGATCTGAAGCGTCTTATTTTAACCATGGAGCTGGATCCGGATGAACTGCTGGATGAAGCCAGCCTGACGGCGCAATACGGCTTGTCCCGCACGCCGGTCCGCGAAGTGTTTCAGCGCCTGGCGGGTGAAGGCTATCTCGAAATTGTTGAAAAACGGGGCGTACGCGTCATCCCCATGAGCCACTCGACGCTGCGTAACTTTTTCCTTGTCGCACCGATGATCTATGCAGCGACCGGGCGACTGGCGGTGCAACACTTTAAACCGGCGCAGCTTAAAGCGCTGAAAGAGACGCAAAAGCGGTTTCGCAAGGCAGCACAAACCCATGACGCTCAGGCGCTGGCGCTGGAGAACAATCGTTTTCATGAAATTATGGGCGAGATGGCGGCTAACCCCTATCTGCAGCCGAGCCTCGGAAGGCTGCTGATTGACCACTGTCGTATCGGACATACCTTTTTCCGCCCGCAAAACGACGATATGGCGCGGCGGTTGCAGCTGGCGGCAGACCATCATGACGCCTTTATTGCCGCCATCGAGGCGCGCGATGAGCAGGCGGTGGTTGACCTGGTGTTCGAGCACTGGGAGCTGTCGCGGGAGAACATGGAGATCTTTATCGCCCCCCAGGGGCTGAAGGCCGATCTAGTTTCGCCACCTGAAGGCGATAAGCGCTAACCCCACGCGTTGCGCCTGCCGGCCTCCGCTGGCAGGCCTGTCTCTCCGCATCCTCTCTATTTCACGGCTTTATTGCTGCGGCTTTCCCCTGGGCGTTGCACAACATTTTTTTAACTTGGTTACTATTTTTATACTTTATGTATACATGAGATATACATCACGTATTCATTTTAGCAACATGGCTAACATTATTTCAGCATCACCTGACCTGTGCGCCCCGCAGCGTGCGGCAGGTGAATTTGAAAAGAACCCAGCGTACCGGAGTAATAAACGTGCAAAAGATCACCTCGCTGCCGGCGGATGACGCCCTGCCGGGCTGGTATCACACCAGCCAGGCGCGTACCCCTCGTCCTGCCCATGTCGGACAAAAACATGCCCGCTGGGCGATTGTCGGCGCAGGCCTTACTGGCCTGGCCGCTGCCCGACAGCTGGCGCTCAACTTTCCTGACGATGAAGTGGTGCTGATTGAGGCCCAGGAGGTGGGCTATGGTCCGGCCGGGCGCAACGCCGGATTTGCCATCGACGTGCCGCACGATATCGGGGCGAAGGATTACATTGGTGATGTGAAAACCGCTAAGCTGATCCTGAAACTTAACACCCTGGGGCAGAACATCCTGCGCACGATCGTGAAAGAGCAGGGCATTGACTGCCAGATGTCCGATTCGGGTAAGTATCAGGCTGCGGTGGGGGAGCAGGGCGTTGCCATTCTGGAGGCGTATCGCCGTGGTCTGGAGAAGATTGGCCGTGACACCGAGATGATCGCCGGCAAGGATCTGCCGGACCACATTGGTACCTCCTATTATAAGCAGGCGCTGTTTATTCCTGGCACCATGCTGCTGCAGCCATCAGCGCTGGTGAAGGGGCTGGCAGATAGCCTGCCCGCGAACGTAACGCTGTATGAATACACCCCGATTACCGCCATCAACTATGGCGATAAGGTGACTCTGATACATGATAAGGGCTGCATCACTGCCGATAAGCTGATTCTGGCCAATAACGCTTTTGCCTCACACTTTGGCTTCCTGCGTGGCCGCCTGCTGCCTACGTTTCTCTATGGCAGCCTGACCCGTCCGCTGACGCCAGAGGAGCAGGCCGGGCTGGGCGGCAAACCGGTATGGGGCGTGATCCCGGCGCATCCGTTTGGCAGTACCGTGCGCCGGACAGTAGATAACCGCATCCTGGTGCGGAACAGTTTTAGCTTCCACCCGGATGGCCGTCCGCGTGAACAACATCTGAATAACTTTATCACCAATCACCGTAAGTCGTTCGAGCGCCGGTTCCCGACCCTTGATAAGGTGGATTTTGAGTATTCCTGGAGCGGGGCGATCTGCCTGTCGGAAAACCATGAAGGGTTCTTCGGCCAGCTGGCGCCGAATGTCTATGGCGCGCTGTGTTGCAACGGACTGGGGATTACGCGCGGCACCGCCACCGGCACGCTGCTGGCCGATATGATTGCCGGCGAGCGTAATGAGCTGATTGACTTCCTGGCGGCTTCGCCGGGGCCGAATAAAACCCCGCCGGAGCCTTTCCTGTCGATTGGGGTGAACTCGGTGCTGAAGTGGGGGCAGTTCAGAGCGGGGCTTGAGGTGTAGGGTAAGCGGCCGGTGCCTAAGCCCCGGCCTTTCTTATTTATGCTTGCGGCAAACTCTCGATGCGGGCGCCTGCCCGACGGGCGGTTACCGGCATAATATCCACCTTGCTGACGTAGCCGTCAGGATCAAGACTGCGGTTGTGCGTTTTGCCCAGTAGACGCGCTTGCGTTGGTCACCCTCAGCGGTCAGGATAAATTCGACATCATCCCCCACGGCACGATAGCGCCGCCAACTATTGGCTGGCACAGAAACCACGGAGCGCTCTGGCGCGATGATGATGACCTCTTCGCCCAGCAGGTTCCAGGTGATCTCGAGCGTGCCTTTGAACACCATGATGACCTGGATATCCGGGCACATGAGGATATGCAGCGCATCAGCATCCGTAACCGGCTGGATGATTTTATGATGTCGCACGGTGCTGAGCTGACCGCCGCGCTGGCACCTGAACTCATGGGTTATCACGTGCAGCACAGCACCGTAAAACAATGCGTCATGCAACATTCAACGCAGTATCTGCGTGAAACTCTCGTGGTCTGGCTGGCCAGAGGCGAAAAAATTAATTATTCTGCACAGAACAATGAATTATTAACGGCTATCGGATTCAGGCCTGACGCGGCTTCGCGGGCTGATAATCGTGAAAAATACACTCCTGCACAGAATCAGAATTACGTGAATAAACGCGCTGAACTCGCTGTCCGGTAGTTCACGAAAAAAAACCAAAATCCCGCCATTTTTCCAAAAATAGCCATGCACGCATCAGGTGCATGGTTTTGCATGCGTTTTTTATCTCTCAAAACGCTCTCTCACGCCAGCCGTACTGCGGCCTGAGCCCACTAATGCGCCTGCATTAAAAGCGCCCCGTTAAGCGGGCAGGCGTGGCGGGGAGAGCATTGCGCGCTGCATTTAAATTCGCTGACTTAGTGCATCCCCCAATGGTCTCGATTGAGTGCGATATTGGTTTGGAGGGATAAGTACAATGTAGTGCGTATCTGAAGAGCTCAGGAACAGTGAGTAGTGAACGTATTATTGATTATGAAAATAGTCGTTACAGTGTTCAAAAACCCTTTGTTTCAATATATGTAATTGAAATTAAAGAGTAACTTATTCTTTTTTTTGATTTTTAAAACAAGTTTAATCTGTCTAACTTGTGATCTTTTTCCTGATGTAATACAAATGAGAGTGTTCCCATTGTCATGTGCTTAAAGTAAGGAGTGCTGTATGAAGTTTTCTGAAGCTTTTAATATGGAATTTCAGCAATCAAATTTAGATTTTATTGATATCCCTTTGGATACTGATTTACAATTTTTTATAGATCCCACCTCTATTCGAGCATTAAAAACAAATTGGGGAGGTGGCCTTGAGAAATTAATTCAGGATTATTTCGCAGATGTTATGGCTAGTATAAAAAACGGAGACCTTAAAAGAGCTGGAGTATTATTATCTTCATTGAAGGAATCCAATTCATTTCATCTTGGGTATTCTTCTAAAAAATCCTCTGGCAAAGCCTTAGGAGTTAAAACGGCAGAGCTAATTTTAGAGTCATTGAAAAATAGCAAAGCAGCTCAAACAGGATTACTGCATGATCTTGAGGATACAGCATTAACTATTGACGGGATTGCTTCTGACAGGATTTCTGATTCTGTATGTAATATACTTAAGCTTCCGTTTATAGAATATACACAAAAGATTTGTGAATTTTATAATGTGGATATGTCAGATGTTTCTGGTATTCGTTTGTGGGATCCGAGTAGTGGGCGATGGGGAAAAAGAACATTTAAGCTCCCTATTTACAATGGTGAAGAAATTATACTTATTCCAAAGGTAATGGCTAGAGAAAAGATAGCTTATTCACATTCCAAATTTTATCGGAAATATATAATTCCAGAGATTAGAGCAGAACATCTTAAAGCAGGATCTGCGCTTGTAACTCTTTTAAGAGGGAAGCAAACAGTAACAGCTACAAAGATTATCGAAGAATTTGGGCAGTCTAAGGAGTTTATTGAGGAACAGATAGTAAAATATCCTGATGCAATAAAGCAATACAAAGAAGAACTATTACTTTCATCGCCACCGCCTCTTCCCCATAAAAGCTTCGATAATTCAACAGGGGCTGTAACTGGTCCACTATCATCAGATGTTGAGAATCTCAAGCTTGCAATAAAAGAAAATAATGAGCAATTGTATATTGAAAGCCTTAAAAAAATATTTCTGACTATATTTTATCCTTCTCTTTTTTATCCGTGCTTGATAAAGGGAAATATGCTTGGTTATAGCTTTACAATGTTAAATGAATCTCGTGCGGGATTCTTTTTTGATTTTTCGATTTTTGAAATTCCGGCTGATAAAGTTTTAGTTAATATTGTGATGTCAAGCTCTCATATTAGTGAGAGTTATCTGGAAAACCTAGTTCAAGAAATGGATGTTATTAAAACATCAGTTTGTTTATTGTCCTGCTGTGAAGCAACAAACGAACTGCAAAAAGACAAGATAAAGGCGTTGGCAAAAAGCAAAGGTAAGTATATTTTTATTATAAATAGTGCGGTTATTAATGGTGTTTTAGACGAGTATTATAAAATTGGTGAGCAGCATTTCAGTATGTTGCGTGATAAATTCAAAGAATTTAATTAAGTATATGGAAGGTGGTGATTTATCACCACCTTATTTTTACTTGCATGATATTCTAATTAATTCGCCCCACCAACTCATTAATTCAATTCTTTTTTGAAGATATGTTGAACGGTTGCATGCTCGCCGAAATTCATTTTTATCAATATGTGCCAATGCGGCCTCAATGACATCTGAATTAAATCCAGCTTCATTCATAGATGTACTGGCAATGGAGCATAATCCGTGAGCTACCAACTTTCCTCCATACCCAATTCGTTTTAATGCTGCATTGGCAGTCTGGCTATTCATTGGTTGTTTCGGGTCATTTCTGCTTGGGAAAATATGCTCACGATGCGCACTAATAGGTTTCATTACCGCTAGAATGTCTAATGCCTGAGTGGATAAAGGAACAATGTGCTCTCGCTTGGCCTTCATCCGTTCGGCTGGAATTGTCCAGAGCTTGGCATCGAGATCGATCTCTGACCACCGAGCGCCGGAGGCCTCAGAGGGGCGCACAAGGGTCAGAAGTTGTCACTCAATAAGACAACGCGTCGGAACAGACAGATTAGACATAACCAAAGAACGCATCAGCTTTGGCAATTCCTCTGGCCGCAGCGTCGGCATGTTTTGTTTTTTGGGCTTTTCAAAAGCCATTCCAACACCTGAAGCTGGATTCGCATCAATCAGACCCGTGTTTACGGCATAAATCATTATCTCGTTAATGCGCTGAACCAGTCGACGTACAGTCTCAAGCGCACCACGAGCTTTGATTGGCTCAAGGGCTTCAACCAAAGTTCGGGCTTTTATTTGCTGAACGGAGATCTCACCGATGGCTGGGAATACATCTTTCTCCAGTGAACGCCAAATGTCTTTTGCGTAATCAGGGGTAACGCTTTTGCTTTTGAGCTGGAACCAGTTAGCGGCGACCGTTGAAAAAATACTGTCCAGAGCGATTTGCTGCTGTTCCTCTGCAACTTCGGCCTGAATTTGCGGGTCAATTCCGTTGGCTAACAAGGCAAGGTAATCCGCTCTTAACCCTCTGGCGTCAACAAGTGAAAGGGCGGGGAAAGCACCTAGCCCCATCATTGTCCGCTGTTTTGTCGCCGGACGTTGATAACGGAAACGCCAGAGCTTTTTCCCGCTGGTTTTCACTATCAGGAAAAGCCCATCGCCATCATGCAGCGTTAGATCCTTCTCTAACGCTTTAGCGCGCAGAACTTCGGTGTTGGTCAGGGGGCGTGTTGTCCGTGCCACTGTGGCCGCTCCTTCATGAATTGGTATACGCTTTTAGGTATACATCCTACCGTATACCTAAACGTATACCAATAATCACCGGATTCAGCCGGATGTTCTCGGACAACGACAGACACAAAAAAGCCCGCAGGGCTTGTGCTATGCGGGCTTTCTGTACTTCACCGGACGTATCCGGATCATCATTTGGTGGAGCTGGCGGGAGTTGAACCCGCGTCCGAAATTTCTACATCCTCGGTACTACATGCTTAGTTTGTCTTTACATTCGCACGCCAGCTGCGGACAGACACGCCACTAACGAACTAGCCTGATTAGTTTTAGCACTTCAACCCCAGGCAGGGCATCCGCGCGATCTCTTTTGGGTTTGACCTCTCTTGATCCCCGTCTTAAGAGCGGAAGCTAGGGAGAGAGGGCTCAGAGCAGGTTATTAAGCTGCTAAAGCGTAGTTTTCGTCGTTTGCGACTATTTTTTTGCGGCTTTTTACGAGGCAAACCGCCCCTCGGCATGCACCTTGGGTTTCGCAAATCCCGTCGAATCCAGAATCAGCCCCAATAGTGTTGAACGCAGTATACCAGATTTGTCGTCCGGGATACCAGCCCATAACCTAACTTATTGAATTGACCAATAAGTGCGCAGGATTTATCGGCCTGCGTTTTTCATGATACGTGCTTTGTCGACCTGCCACTCGCGCTCTTTCACATCAGAGCGTTTGTCGTGCTGTTTCTTACCTTTTGCCACGCCAATTTTGACTTTGCACCAGGCGTTTTTCCAGTACAGCGACAGGGCAACCACGGTATAGCCTTCGCGATTGATGCGCCCGTAAAGGGACTCCAGTTCGCGCATGTTCAGCAGCAGCTTACGGGTGCGGGTCGGGTCGCAAACGTAATGCGTCGAGGCGACCGTCAGCGGTGTAAAGTTGGCGCCGAACAGAAACGCTTCGCCGTCTTTAAGAATGACATAGCTATCGCCGATGTTAGCTTTACCGGCGCGCAACGATTTTACTTCCCAGCCCTGCAGCGCAAGGCCGGCTTCGAATTCTTCTTCAATGAAGTATTCATGGCGGGCACGCTTATTGAGCGCAATGGTTGCCGAGCCGGGTTTATGTACTTTTTTCTTCGTCATAAGTGTCGTGAAGCCATAAGTAATCTGATGTCAAAAGTCACCTCATTGCGTCCTGTGAGGCCTAACGCGCTATCTTAGCACGAGATGAGGCTTAGCGTTTTTTTAACAAGCGATAAATGTTATTATTTAGTGGTTGTGTGATCATGGAAAACGCTATGCCTCAGATTAGTCGTACTGCGCTTGTTCCGTTTAGTGCGGAACAAATGTATCAGTTAGTGAACGATGTGGATGCTTATCCAGAGTTCCTTCCGGGATGTACCGGAAGCCGGGTGTTGGAATCTGGCCCGACGCAAATGACCGCCGCGGTTGATGTCTCGAAAGCGGGCATTAGCAAGACGTTCACGACCCGTAATACGTTGACCAACAATCAGAGTATTTTGATGCAGCTGGTGGATGGCCCCTTCAAGAAGTTGATGGGCGGCTGGAAATTTACTCCGCTTAGCGCTGATGCCTGTCGTATCGAGTTTCATCTCGACTTCGAATTCACCAATAAGCTGATTGAGCTGGCGTTTGGTCGCATCTTTAAAGAGCTGGCGGCGAACATGGTGCAGGCGTTTACCTCGCGCGCAAAAGAGGTTTACAGTGCCAGCTAAAATCGCTGTGGAGGTGGCCTACGCGCTGCCGGAAAAACAGTATCTCCAGCGCGTTTCCCTGGAAGAGGGGGCGACGGTGGAAGAGGCTATCCGCTGCTCCGGTATTCTGGAACTGCGCAGCGACATCGATTTAGCGAAGAACAAAGTCGGTATCTACAGCCGTCCGGTGAAACTGGGCGATACGCTACACGATGGCGACAGGGTAGAGATTTACCGCCCGCTGATTGCCGACCCGAAAGAGCTGCGACGCCAGCGCGCTGAAAAATCTGCTAAATAAGGTCGTCATGCCATAAAAAAAGGTGCTCACTGAGCACCTTTTTTGCATTCCAGACAGCCTTACTCTTTGGTGAGTGCAGGCTTGTTATCGATATTGGTCAGCACACCGCTGCTGTTAAAGGTCAACGTCAGAGTTTGCTGGGTCACGCTCTCGTGGCCAGGCTGCTGACGGAAGACGTAGAACCAGGTCTGGGTGCCGAACGGATCGGACATCATCGGCGTACCCAGGGCATAAGCAACCTGTTGCTGCGTCATACCAACACGAATTTTAGACACATCATTGGGTGCCAGGTAGTTCCCCTGGTTGATGTCAGGGCGATAAACCACACGTTCCAGGGTGGAGCAGCCAGCGGTCAACATCAGGAGAACCGCTGCGGCAGCGGTCAGCGTTTTACAGCGCATAGTGATTTGATTCCTTTTCGGGCCCGAGCAATACGCGACGGCTCATATGTAATATGCCGATGATAATAGACCTTTCACCACTTTAAAACCTTTGGTGCCAGGTCTGGCGGCGTTTTTATTGTTCTGTATGACTCTGAGATCCCGAAAAAGTTTAGGCAGCCAGCAGTTCTTTCGCGTTCGCGAGCGTATTACGTGTTACCTCGCTACCGCCCAGAAGGCGCGCCAGCTCTTGCAGGCGGGCACGTTTGTCCAGCGGCTGCATATGCGTTTCGGTCATTTCGCCATCGGTCTCTTTACTGACGTAGAAATGGTGATGTCCGCATCCTGCTACCTGAGGCAGGTGGGTCACGCACATGACCTGGGTGGATTCACCGAGCTGGCGAAGCAGCTTGCCGACCACGGCTGCCGTCGGGCCGCTGATGCCCACATCCACTTCATCAAAGATAAGCGCCGGGGTTTCCATCTTCTGCGCGGTAATGACTTGGATTGCCAGCGCAATACGCGACAGTTCACCCCCCGAAGCCACTTTAGAGATGGCCTGAAGCGGCTGCCCCGGGTTGGTAGTCACGCGGAACTCGATGCGGTCTGCCCCCTCTGCGGTGAGATGGTTGGCTTCAAACTTCACCTCGATGGTGAAGATACCGTGCGGCATGGAGAGGGCGTGCATACTCTCGGTAATATGCTGGCTCAGCTCCTGGGCATAGCGCTGGCGAACCTCATGCAGCTGCTGCGCCGTCTCCAGCGCCTGCTGGTGATGAACGCTTACCGCCAGGGAGAGCGTCTCCTGGGAATCGGCCTGATCGTCAAGGAGCTGCTGCTCATCAAGAAGTGACTGGTGGTAAACCGGTAACTCTTCCGGCGCCACGTGATGTTTACGGGCCAGAGATATCTGGCGCGAAATACGCTGCTCAAGTTCAAACAGACGATTCGGGTCGAGATCCAGCCGATCGCAATAATGGCGCAGTTCATCCCCCGCTTCGGAGAGCTGAATGGCTGCTTCTTCCAGCATATCCAGCACGCCAGAGAGTTTGCTGTCCATTCCCGTCAGCTCGGTTACCAACTGACGTACCGTATAGAGCTGGCTTTGCAGGTTAACATCTTCGCCATCGGCGAGCAGACTCAATGCCTGCTGGCTAACCGAGAGCAGCTGTCCGCTGTTGGCCAGACGTTTGTACTCTTCGTCGATTTGCTCGAATTCGCCCGCCTGCGGGTTAAATTCATTCAGCTCTTTCAGCTGATAGGCCAGCAGTTCAGCACGGGCTGCACGCTCCTGGCTCTGTTGTTGATGGTGGGCCAGCTCGCGGCAACTATGGTGCCACTGGCGATAGTGCTCAGCCATCAGCTGAGTGAGTGCATACTCACCAGCGTAACCATCAAGCAGCGATTTTTGATGTTCAGGCTTCACAAGCTGTTGATGCGCATGCTGACCGTGGATCTGAATCAGTAGCTGACCCAGCTCGCGCAGCTGCGACAGGGGAACGGCTGTGCCGTTGATAAAACCACGGGAACGTCCGTCGCTGCTGATGACGCGGCGGAGTAAGCACTCACGGCCATCTTCGAGCTGGTTCTCTTCAAGCCAGCGCTGGGCGGCAGGGGTATCTTTGAGCGCGAAGCGAGCGCAAAGGTCGGCACGGCTCGCGCCTGCGCGCACCATGTCGCCTTCAGCACGGCCGCCCAGGCACAAGCCGAGCGCATCAATGGCAATAGATTTACCGGCACCGGTTTCACCGGTGATGGCGGTCATGCCACTGTGAAAATCGATTTCGAGTTCACGAACGATGGCGAAGTTGCTGATGGTCAGTTGTGCCAGCATAAACGTTTTCCTGTATGAAAAACCATGACTGTTTTTTCATACAGTATAAACTGGTTTTTTATACAGTAAAGTGCTGGATGCAAAATCAGAACAATTTTTTCGACCAGCCGAGCTTGGAGCTTAATGTATTGAAATAGCTGTAATCTTTAGGGTGAATCAGATTGAGGTGGTAATCGCAGCGGCGGATCAACACATCTTCGCCTTCCTGAATCGGCAGCGCGATCTGGCTGTCACAACTGATCTCCAGGTCGCTGCGGCGGTGCGAGAAGCGCAGTCGTATAGTACTGCTGCTGTTGATCACCAGCGGGCGTGCCGAGAGGGTGTGCGGGAACATGGGGACCAGCGTAATGGCGTCCAGAGAGGGGGTCAGAATCGGGCCGCCTGCAGAGAGCGAATAGGCCGTTGACCCGGTCGGGGTTGAAATAATCAGGCCGTCGGAACGCTGCGAAAAGGCGAAGGTTTCATCGATATAGACTTCGAATTCAATCATGTGGGCAACTTTACCCGGGTGCAGTACCACTTCGTTAATGGCGGTACTGATACGTTTCTGGCAATCCTGTGCGCAGACCTGCGCCTCCAGTAAAAAACGCTTTTCGCTGATGTAATGGCCTTCCAGTACATCGGCCAGTTGCTGCTGAGCATTGTCGGGATCGAGGTCTGTTAAAAAGCCCAGGTTGCCGCGGTTAATACCAATCACTTTGATGTCGTAGCGCGCCAGCGTGCGCGCCGCCCCCAGCATATTACCATCACCCCCAACCACTACCGCGAGGTCGGCCTGCTGACCAATTTCTGCCAGCGTGCCCGTTTTCACCTTGGTCAGCTGTAGCTCCTGGGCGATTTGCTGCTCTACCATCACCTCATAGCCCTTGGCGCACAGCCAGCGATACAACATTTCATGTGTCGTCAGCGCGGTGGGGTGACGTGGATGACCAACAATCCCGATACACTTGAAATGATTATTCATTTTCTGGAGGTCCTTGTGCGAATGAATGATGACAATGTGGCTTGTTCCCTTGAATCCCGGAAACTGATCCCCATAATAAGCGAAGTTAGCGAGTTGAATGCAGAAAAACGCGGAGAAATTCATGAGTAGTAAAGAACAGAAAACGCCTGAGGGGCAAGCCCCGGAAGAAATTATCATGGAACAGCACGAGGAAGTTGAGGCGGTTGAGCCGGACGCTTCTGCTGAGCAGGTGGATCCGCGCGATGAAAAAATTGCGAATCTGGAAGCTCAGTTAGCTGAAGCCCAGGGCCGTGAGCGCGACAGCGTCCTGCGCGTGAAGGCGGAGATGGACAACCTGCGTCGTCGTACCGAGCTGGACGTCGAAAAGGCGCATAAATTCGCGCTGGAGAAGTTCGTCAACGAACTGCTGCCGGTGATTGATAGCCTGGATCGCGCGCTGGAAGTGGCTGATAAAGCCAATCCGGACAACGCGGCGATGATCGAAGGTATCGAACTGACGCTGAAATCTATGCTCGATGTGGTACGTAAGTTCGGCGTGGAAGTCGTGGCCGATACCAACGTGGCGCTGGATCCGAACGTCCATCAGGCAATCGCGATGGTGGAGTCGGAAGAGGTTGCCGCAGGTAACGTGCTGGCGGTCATGCAGAAGGGTTATACCCTGAACGGCCGTACCATTCGCGCTGCGATGGTGACCGTGGCGAAAGCGAAAGCGTAATGGGTACCTGCAGGCCGGGTAGCCACTTCGCTTACCCGGCCTGTAACATCATGACTCTGCCACGCTCTCCCGCAGCGGTTTCACCGGCAACACCTTCACCTGTTTGATCATATTGTCCTGCACATCCAGGATATCAATATCGTACTGCCCGATACGCACCCGCGTACCTGCCGCCGGGATCTCTTCCAGCGCTTCCAGAATCATGCCGTTGATCGTCCGCGCTTCATCCTCTGGCAGATGCCAGTTAAAGGCTTTATTCAGCTCGCGCACGCTGGCGCTGCCGTCTATCAGCACAGAGCCATCATTCTGCGGGGTCACCTCTTCAGCAAGAGAAGGCGACATGGAGGTAGTAAAATCGCCGACGATCTCTTCAAGAATATCCTCGACCGTGACCAGCCCCTGAATATCACCGTATTCATCGACCACCAGACCGACTTTTTTCTTATTGCGCTGGAATTTGACCAACTGGGTACTAAGCGGCGTGCCTTCCGGAATGTAGTAGATCTCGTCTGCGGCGCGCAGCATGACCTCTTTGGTAAACTCATTTTTCTCGGTCATCAGGCGATACGCTTCACGCACGCGCAGCATGCTGATGGTATCGTCCAGTGAATCGCGATAGAGCACGATACGACCGTGCGGGGAGTGGGTGAGCTGGCGAACGATGGCTTTCCAGTCGTCGTTGATATCGATGCCGACGATCTCGTTACGTGGCACCATGATGTCGTCGACGCTGATTTTTTCCAGGTCCAGCACCGACAGCAGCATATCCTGATTACGGCGCGAGATTTGCGAGCGGGATTCGTTAACGATAGTGCGCAACTCATCCTTGCTCAGCGCGCTGCTGATCGTGACATCGGCTTTAATACCCACCATCCGCATTAGCAGGCGCGTCACCATATTCAGTAACCACACCAGCGGCATCATCAGAATAAGCAGCGGCGCCAGCAGGAAGCTGCTGGGGTAGGCGACCTTCTCTGGATAGAGTGCAGCGACAGTTTTGGGCAGGACTTCGGCAAATACCAACACCACAAAGGTGAGCACCCCGGTGGCGATGGCGACGCCTGCATTACCATACAGCCGCATCCCGACAATGGTGCCAAGCGCAGAGGCAAGAATATTGACCAGGTTATTGCCGATCAGCACCAGGCTAATCAGGCGGTCAGGCTTACGCAATAGCTTTTCTACGCGGCGGGCGGCGCGGTTACCTTGTTTGGCGCGATGACGTAACCGGTAACGGTTCAGGGTCATCATGCCGGTTTCCGAGCCGGAGAAATAGGCGGAAATAACCACCATGATGATCAGCGTAACGATCAGCGCGGTGGTGGAGATGTGTTCCAGGGGGAACTCCTTGGTTGCTAACTAACAAATTGCTGTATAACGCGGCTACCGAAGTAGGCCAGCGTCAGGATGCCAGCGCCCGCTACGTTGAACCAGACCACGCGGCGGCCACGCCAGCCCTGATGATAATGGCCCCATAACAGGACAATATAGACAAACCACGCCACGATAGAGAGGACGGCTTTGTCGATATTCTCAGTGCTGAACAGATTGTTCATGTAAAACAGGCCGGTACAGAGCGTGAGTGTTAGCAGGACGACGCCAACCTGAGTGATGTGAAACATTTTACGCTCAATCACCATCAGCGGCGGCATTTCATGACTAAAGGCCAGCTTTTTGTTCTTGAGCTGATAATCGATCCATGCCAGCTGCATGGCATACAGCGCAGCAATAATCAGCGTGGCATAGGAGAAGAGCGACAGACCGATATGCACCATCATCCCGGGCGTCGTCTCCAGATGGGTGATGTATTCGTTAGGGACGAAGGTGGCAAAGGCGAGGTTGATCAGCGCAAACGCGTAAACAATAGGCAGCAACAGCCAGCCGCGGTTCTTGGAGGCGACGACAGTCATCACCGTACAGATCATCAAGCTAACCAGCGAACCGACGTTCAACACGCTCAGATTTTGCACGCTGCCGTCGCCAGGAATGATGCGCGACTCCAGCGCAAAGGCGTGACTCACCAGCGCTATCACCGCCGACAAAATAGCCATGCGCCGCCAGCCGCTGTTTTTTTGCAGCAGGCCAGGAATAATCAGCGCAAGGCTGATGGAGTAGGCAACAAGGGCGATCAGTGCGAAAACAGGCATATAGGTGTCGACAGTTGTCTTAATAAGAAAGAGAAGCAGTATAACGTTACGTGACGCCTGCTCCAACCGTTGCATAACAACAAAGCCGCCTTCATGTTATACTCCGGCAAAATTCTGTGTATGTGTCGCATGAGCGACCCAACGTTTCTACCCCAGGCGAGAGACAATGTTTGATAATTTAACCGATCGTTTGTCGCGCACGCTGCGCAACATCAGCGGCCGCGGACGCCTTACCGAAGAGAATATTAAAGAGACGCTGCGCGAAGTCCGCATGGCGCTGCTCGAAGCCGACGTGGCGCTGCCGGTCGTGCGTGAATTCATCAACCGTGTGAAAGAGAAAGCGGTTGGCCATGAAGTTAACAAGAGCCTGACCCCAGGGCAGGAGTTCGTCAAAATCGTTCGTAATGAACTGGTTTCGGCGATGGGCGAAGAGAACCAGGTGCTGAACCTGGCGGCTCAGCCACCTGCGGTCGTGCTGATGGCGGGCCTGCAGGGTGCAGGTAAAACCACCAGCGTTGGTAAGCTGGGTAAATTCTTGCGCGAGAAGCACAAGAAGAAAGTGCTGGTTGTTTCTGCGGACGTCTATCGCCCGGCGGCGATCAAGCAGCTCGAAACCCTGGCCGAGCAGGTTGGCGTGGATTTCTTCCCGTCCGACGTTGCCCAGAAGCCAGTCGACATCGTTAACGCGGCGCTGAGAGAAGCGAAGCTGAAATTCTACGACGTGCTGCTGGTGGATACCGCCGGTCGTCTGCACGTTGACGAAGCGATGATGGACGAGATCAAGCAGGTGCATGCCTCTATCAATCCGGTAGAGACCCTGTTTGTTGTTGACGCCATGACCGGTCAGGATGCGGCCAATACCGCCAAAGCGTTTAACGAAGCGCTGCCGTTAACCGGCGTGGTACTGACCAAAGTGGACGGTGACGCCCGCGGCGGTGCGGCGCTCTCTATTCGTCATATCACCGGTAAGCCGATTAAGTTCCTCGGCGTGGGTGAGAAAACCGAAGCGCTGGAGCCGTTCCATCCGGATCGTATCGCCTCGCGTATCCTCGGCATGGGCGATGTCCTGTCCCTGATCGAAGATATCGAAAGCAAAGTTGACCGCGCACAGGCTGAGAAGCTGGCGAATAAACTGAAGAAAGGCGATGGCTTCGACCTGACCGACTTCCTTGAGCAGCTGCGCCAGATGAAAAACATGGGCGGCATGGCAAGCCTGATGGGCAAACTGCCGGGCATGGGCCAGATCCCGGACAACGTTAAATCGCAGATGGACGATAAGGTGCTAGTGCGTATGGAGGCGATTATCAACTCGATGACGCTGAAAGAACGTGCGAAGCCAGAAATCATCAAAGGTTCGCGTAAACGTCGTATCGCAGCCGGCTGCGGTATGCAGGTGCAGGACGTAAACCGTCTTCTGAAACAGTTTGACGACATGCAGCGCATGATGAAGAAAATGAAGAAGGGCGGTATGGCGAAGATGATGCGCGGGATGAAGGGGATGATGCCCCCAGGATTCCCTGGCCGCTAATCAATTCTGGCCTGGCTTGTTTGCCATTTTGGCACCGGGGTGTGCTCGTCATCCTCACGTACTGCGTGTACGCTGCGGTGACTGCGCGCACGCCGGCACCAAACTGACTGCACCGCCGACGGCCTTTTACAGCAGAATATGAACTGCTGATTGCATTTTCCCCAGAAATCAGTAAAATTTTCGGGCTTTTAATATGACACCCGGGCTCCGTTCCTCGATGGGGCCCGGTTGTTTTATTCACACAAGAGGATGTTATGGTAACTATTCGTTTAGCACGTCACGGCGCTAAAAAGCGTCCGTTCTACCAGGTTGTTGTTACTGACAGCCGTAATGCACGCAACGGTCGCTTCATCGAGCGCGTTGGTTTCTTCAACCCACTGGCCGCTGGCGCAGAAGAAGAAACCCGTCTGGATCTGGATCGTATCGCTCACTGGGTTGGCCAGGGCGCTACTGTTTCCGATCGCGTTGCTACGCTGATCAAAGCAGCAAACAAAGCAGCTTAATCTGTCACGGTGGTCATGATGAGCAATAAAGCACCTGTTGAACCGATTGTATTGGGCAAAATGGGTTCTTGCTACGGTATCCGTGGTTGGCTCAGAGTGTTTTCCTCCACTGAAGACGCTGATAGCATTTTTAATTACCAGCCCTGGTTTATCCAGAAAGCCGGTAAGTGGGTCGAAGTCGAGCTGGAAAGCTGGCGTCACCACAATCAGGACATCATCATCAAGCTGAAAGGCGTAGATGATCGTGATGCCGCGAATGCACTGACTAATTGTGAAATTGTCGTGGATTCGTCGCAGTTGCCACAGCTGGAAGAGGGCGACTACTACTGGAAAGACCTTATGGGTTGCCAGGTGGTCACTACCGAAGGCTACAGCCTGGGGAAAGTCATCGATATGATGGAAACCGGGTCAAATGACGTTCTCGTTATTAAGGCAAACCTGAAAGATGCATTTGGCATCAAGGAGCGGTTGGTTCCGTTCCTCGATGGACAGGTTATCAAGAAAGTCGATCTCACTACTCAAACGATTGAAGTAGATTGGGATCCTGGTTTTTAAATTCTCCTGAAAACGGTAAAAGACGGCGCTATGTGGATTGGCATAATCAGCCTGTTTCCTGAAATGTTCCGCGCGATTACCGATTACGGGGTAACTGGCCGGGCAGTAAAAAATGGCCTGCTGAGCATCGAAAGCTGGAGTCCTCGTGATTTCACGCATGACCGGCACCGTACCGTGGACGATCGTCCTTACGGCGGCGGACCGGGGATGCTCATGATGGTTCAACCTTTACGGGATGCCATCGCAGCAGCTAAAGCCGCGGCAGGTGAAGGCGCGAAGGTGATTTATCTGTCACCTCAGGGACGCAAGCTTGATCAAGCGGGCGTGAGCGAACTGGCGACGAATCAAAAGCTGATTCTGGTCTGTGGGCGCTACGAAGGTGTAGATGAGCGCGTAATTCAAACCGAGATTGACGAAGAATGGTCTATCGGCGATTACGTTCTCAGCGGTGGTGAGTTACCGGCAATGACGCTGATTGACTCCGTGGCCCGGTTTGTTCCGGGTGTACTGGGACATGAAGCATCAGCAACGGAAGATTCCTTTGCTGACGGGTTGCTGGATTGCCCCCACTATACTCGTCCTGAAGTGTTAGAAGGGATGGAGGTTCCGGCAGTATTACTGTCTGGAAACCATGCCGAGATACGTCGCTGGCGCCTGAAGCAGTCGCTGGGCCGAACCTGGCTTAGAAGACCTGAACTTCTGGAAAACCTGGCTCTGACTGAAGAGCAAGCAAAGTTGCTGGCCGAGTTCAAAAGAGAACACGCGCACCAGCAGCATGAACATGATGGGAATGCGTAATACGCTCCCGAATATCAGTTTACCCAGGATAAGAGATTAAATTATGAGCAACATTATTAAGCAACTTGAACAAGAGCAGATGAAGCAGGACGTACCTTCCTTCCGTCCGGGTGATACCGTGGAAGTGAAAGTATGGGTTGTTGAAGGTTCCAAAAAACGTCTGCAGGCATTCGAGGGCGTGGTTATCGCTATTCGTAACCGCGGTCTGCACTCTGCATTCACTGTTCGCAAAATTTCCAACGGCGAAGGCGTTGAGCGTGTCTTCCAGACTCACTCTCCGGTAGTTGACAGCATTGCTGTTAAACGTCGTGGTGCTGTACGTAAAGCTAAACTGTACTACCTGCGTGAGCGTACTGGTAAGTCTGCTCGTATTAAAGAGCGTCTGAACTAAGATTCGCTTAAGCGACATCCTGTTAAAAAGGGCTGACCGAAAGGTTGGCCCTTTTTTTATCTTATCCTCTCTCTCGCGTTAACCCTTTCGACATAAATCGTTTACAATACCCCCGCTTTACTGGAGGGATAATGACGTTAAATCGGCAGCTAAAAAGATGGCAACGCGCAGCGGCATGGTCCGCGCTGTTTGCGATCCTGCTGATCGTTGTCGCGCCGTTAATTTCAGTATCGCTCAATAAAGATCCCATGAGCGCCATGCCCGGGATGCACCATGAAATGAGCATGGCAGAGCATCATGCGATGCCCCATGACATGCCTCACGACATGTCTCACAACACACCAGAAAGCTTGCCTATCGATCACGCTGAAGCCTGTGGCTACTGCGTGCTCCTGGCGCATGTTCCAGGGCTACTCCTGGCGCTGGTTGTGCTGCTTGCCGGAATGTTGTTAAGACAGCGGGTCACCCCAGCGCGGCCGGTTGTTAAACACTGGTACTTCTTCCCCTGGCTTTACCCTGATACGCGTGCACCGCCGCGCCAGTCTGCTTTTTCCCTTTAAAAATACAATCGATAACTTTTTGCCTTAAAAGGAAAAGTATGACTACCTGCACTCCGCGCGCGGCATGGGGCAACCTATTACGTCGCTTACACTTTTACGTTGGTCTGTTCGTCGGGCCCTTTATCTTTATTGCCGCGCTCTCCGGCACGCTGTATGTCGCCACGCCACAGCTGGAAGAGGCGCTTTATCATCAGGCCCTGCATACCGATTCACAGGGGCCTGCGCGGCCGCTGGCAGAGCAAATTGCTGCAGCAGACAAAGTGACGGGCGGCGAGTTGCGTCTGCATGCTGTACGTCCGGGTTTGGTTGCGGGTGAAACTACCCGGGTCATGTATGCCGACCCTGAACTGTCTGCCTCTGAAAACCGGGCGATTTTTATCGATCCCGTGAGCCTCGCCGTTCGGGGCGACATGACCGTTTACGGTACCAGTGGGATCCTGCCACTGCGCCAGAAAATTGATTACCTGCATCGCTCGCTGCTGCTGGGAGATGTTGGACGCCTGTATAGCGAGCTGGCCGCCTCATGGATGTGGATTGCTGCCCTTGGCGGAATCGCATTGTGGTTTATCACCCGGCCGAAACGTCGCATTAATAATCGTTTCCAGAATCGTCGTCGGCTACATGTCACTCTCGGCTGGACGTTGCTGGTCGGTATGCTGCTCTTTTCTGCTACCGGACTTACCTGGTCACAGTGGGCAGGCGGCAACGTAGATAAACTGCGCGCGCAGATGGGATGGATGACGCCACAGGTGAATACGCAATTGCAGGGGCCGGCGATGGCTGCCGATCCGCATGCTGAACATCATGGACATGGAATGAGCATGCCGATGCCTGCGGTTAAACCGGATTTGACGCTATTCGACGGTGTGCTGCATGCGGCTAAAGCGGCAGGTATTGATGCGTCTCGCCTTGAAATTCGACCGGCTAAAAGCGACACCCAGGCCTGGACGGTGACGGAAATCGATCGTGGCTGGCCTACTCAGGTGGATGCCGTGGCGGTGGATCCGCACACTCTGAGGGTACTCGACCATGCTCGTTTCGCCGATTATCCGCTAATGGCAAAGTTAACTCGCTGGGGTGTGGATCTGCATATGGGTGTGCTGTTTGGCTTGCCGAATCAGTTGCTCCTCATCGCCTTTGGCGTTGGCCTGTGCGTGATGATTGTCTGGGGTTATCGCATGTGGTGGATGCGCAGGCCGGCACATAATGTGATGAATCCGGCCCAGATGCTCTTTCAGAGCTGGAAAGATTTACCGATCTGGGGGCGAATGGTCACGCTGTTGATTAGCGTGCTGCTGGGTTTGATGATGCCAGTGATGGGATGCAGTCTGGTGCTGTTTGTCATGATTGACTGGCTGCGCTGGCGCAAAGCCAGCGCGCTTTCACTGGCAGAATCGATGAAATAACGCCTCAGGGCGTGCTGATAACGACCGCGACGCGGCGGTTTTCGGCACGTCCCTGGGCTGTTTTGTTATCTGCCACCGGGAATTTCTTGCCTAACCCGTTAGTGGTGAAATTGTTGCGAGAAACCTGGGCACCCTGTGCCCACGCATCCGCGACCACATTTGCCCGTTTCAACGAAAGACTTTCGTTGTAACTATCCTCACCGTAGTTATCCGTATGACCATCCATGCGCGCATGGGTCAGCCCGGTTGTGGCAAGACGCGATGCCATGGTTTTGATCTGCTGCTCGCTTTCGGGGCGTAGCTGATATTCGTTTTTGCCGAACAGGATCTTTGCCGATAGCCCAAGTGACCAGTCGCCATTCTCTTCACTAAAGCCGTATGACTTCATAGCGGAAATCTGCTCCGGCGTAAATTTCCCCTGCGGTGCCTGACATCCGGTAAGCATTGCTGAAGCTAATACTAACGGTGCGATATAACGCCTGAACATAGTGTCATCCTTTTTACGATATTGTTTTTGCGCGCCGGTGTTTTACCCGGTACATATTTCTGTCGGCCTGCTCCAGTAAATGTTCAACCGAACTGTGTTCCCACGTTAGAGCAGAGCCAATACTTAAAGACATTGTTGTTGTGTTGCCGTTATGCAGATCAAATGGAGGAGTAAACCGTTGCGCAATGTCGGCGCAGAGATCCTGAACTTCGTATTCCGAGTGGATGTCGTACAGGATCACCGCAAATTCATCTCCGCCCAGGCGGAAGGACTGATGGCGATTGCTGCTAAACTCGACCAGACGGCGGGCCACTTCTATCAATACACAATCCCCGGCCGCATGCCCCCAGGTATCGTTAATCCGTTTGAAATCGTCGCCATCCAGAAAGAGCAGGGCAGAGCGGGTGCTTGCGGCGGCGTCATTCATCAGCGAATGGATGCTGGTACGAAACGCTGCACGGTTGGCAAGCCCGGTAAGGGGATCGTGCATCGCTGTGCGAAGTAATTGCGCATTCTTAGCCTGCAACTTCAACTGCCACTCTTCCATCTCATCCAGCAGGCTATTGAAATCCTGACCGAAGCGATGAAATTCGTCGATGCGTTCCTGCTGCACGCGACGAGAGAAATTACGGTTCGAGCGCACATCATGCACCACATCGGTAATGTTCTGTAGCGCATCCACCACACCGTTATGCAGGCGGCGGGTGATGGTTAACGCGATAAACGAGGCGAAGAGAATACAGCCGGTGAGCACGGCAAAAGAGGTCCACAGGAAATGGCCGATCAGGCTATCGCGTGCGGTAAGACGTAATTCACCAATGGTCTGGCCGTTATGCTGAACGGGCTGAGAGACCGGCAGCGGGAAGAGCCAACGGCTGACCAGGGCGCCCAGTTTGTCCGTATTATCATTTGGTCCCATTGACCAGGCAGCAAAGCGCTTGTTGTGGTGGTCTACCACCACGGCGGCGGAAAATTGTCCCTGCTTACCCAGGGTCGCGAGCGTTTCGTTGGCGGCGGTGGCATCGTTGAATACCATCGCGGCCTCCAGGCTGCGGCTCATTGTGGCCCCGGTTAAAGCCAGATTTTTTTGTGCATACTGTTTCAGCGTGACCACAGAAGCAATGCTAAGGAGTAGCCAGACCAGGATCATGGTAATGACGACGCTAATTAGGCTGATACGGCGTAACGTACGTTTAAACGTTGGACGCGGAGTCGAATAATTTTCCTTATTCATGCTTTGGATTCCGTGCAAGCATTAATACATCCGGATTAACTCTGACGCCGCTGCGAGAAAGTGCATCCAGATTGACGGCGAACCGCACCCGGGCGCTGTCAAATATCAAACAGAACGCACTGCCAATTTGGCATTGTGAGTTTTGTTCGGAGATTAATAATAAGGGGCGGGAATGAAAGGCGTTGATTAATTCTTGCTGGGATTCCGGTGATTCGTTGCCAAAATAGAGGGCATTGCAGCCAGCTCCCAGTGCTTCCTGGTCGTTGTGGACAATAATCGGTATGTAAGAAAGAGGTACGTTATCACTCCCGCTCAGCACTTGCGTAAAACGGGAGGTGGAAAAGATACAGAGCGTGGGCTGGCTTTGCAGCCCAGGCCAGCGGGTATAACTGACGATGCCAGAGACAATCGCACGGACCGACGTATCGGTCTGAGTCCAGGTAGCACTGGCTGCAAATCCGAACGGAATAAACAGAAACAGTGCCGCTGCGACCCAGCGCCAGGAGATAGTTAATGAGTGTCTCACCAGATTCTGCTACCCCGCCCAGGGATTATATGTCCTGAAAATTCTCAGAAAGAATATCATCGTTTATCTGGGCAGTCATTACGGCCCTAAATCTCTTTAGGGACTTAAGTAAAATCTAAGCATTCTATTCTGGGCGAAAGTCATAATTAATTCAGACGACTTGATTGCGTCCCTTCATCCATACCTTGCTGCCAGGCTTGTCGAAGTTCCTTATTGTTTTCTACGGTATCACAGCTGGCCGGGAATATTTTTCCCGACATACCCCAGGCAAATAAAAGGTCTTCCCGACATATTTTCTCTTGCCCCGCCTTATAGCCCTTTAGATAGCGACTCCGATCGACTTCGGGATCGTGATAGGTATCGGCCAGCGTTTCGTTGGATTTGATCGCCGCACCGCTCAGCGCATCTTCTTTTCCGGCATCGAACCAGTCGGTGCCCGTCCAGTCAGGTTGATGGGTATAGGGATCGACCTGACAGGCAGCCAGCAGCAGGCAAAGCAGTGAAATCGCAATCGGGCGCATTGATGTTCTCCGTTTTATTTCAGCATAGCCTGGCGAATAGGAATATGGACTGTAATTTATTCTTTACGAATTTGTGGGCTTTTTTTTCATTAAAATAGCCTTTCGTAAACTTTTATGTACGTATTTTGGATTGAAATCTTTACTTGTTATGGTATGGTTAGGTCTCCTCACTGAGGAAAACAACTATCGCAAACGAGCTTCCAGGATCGCCATCATGCAAAAAGACGCGCTGAACAACGTACATATTTCCGATGAACATGTTTTGATCACCCCGGATCAACTGAAAGCGGAATTCCCGCTGAGCATCGAGCAGGAAGCGCAAATCGCGCACTCCCGCCAGACCATCTCTAACATCATTGCTGGCCGTGACCCGCGCCTGCTGGTGGTGTGCGGTCCATGCTCTATTCACGATCCTGAAACTGCCATTGAATATGCTCACCGATTTAAAGCCCTTGCCGCAGAGGTCAGCGATAGCCTCTATCTGGTGATGCGCGTCTATTTTGAAAAACCCCGTACCACCGTTGGCTGGAAGGGGCTGATTAACGATCCTCATATGGATGGCTCGTTTGATGTGGAAGCAGGCCTGAAGATTGCGCGTAATCTTCTGGTGGAGCTGGTCAGTATGGGGCTGCCACTGGCGACCGAAGCACTGGATCCGAACAGCCCGCAATACCTTGGGGACCTGTTCAGCTGGTCAGCCATTGGCGCGCGTACCACTGAATCACAAACTCACCGTGAAATGGCCTCTGGCCTTTCAATGCCGGTTGGATTTAAAAATGGTACCGACGGAAGCCTAGCTACGGCGATTAACGCCATGCGTGCCGCCGCGATGCCTCACCGTTTTGTGGGCATCAACCAGGCCGGGCAGGTGTGCCTGCTGCAGACCCAGGGTAACCCGGACGGGCATGTGATTTTGCGCGGTGGCAAAGCGCCTAATTACAGCCCGGCGGACGTCGCGCAGTGTGAAAAAGAGATGGAACAGGCGGGACTGCGCCCGGCGCTGATGGTAGATTGCAGTCATGGTAATTCAAACAAAGATTACCGCCGTCAGCCAGCGGTGGCCGAATCGGTGGTAGCGCAGATTAAAGATGGCAACCGCTCAATCATTGGTTTGATGATCGAGAGCAATATCCATGAAGGAAATCAGTCATCTGAACAGCCTCGCAGCGCCATGAAACACGGTGTTTCCGTGACCGATGCCTGCATTAGCTGGGAAACCACCGATGCGCTGCTGCGTGAGATCCACAAAGATTTAAATGGCCAGCTGGCGAAGCGTCTGGCTTAAGAGGGTAGTTATGGTTGCTGAATTGACCGCGTTACGCGATCAAATTGATGAGGTGGACAAGGCGCTGCTGGATTTGCTGGCGCGCCGGATGTCGCTGGTTGCCGAAGTGGGCGAGGTTAAAAGTCATTACGGCCTGCCGATTTATGTACCTGAACGTGAAGCCTCCATGCTGGCATCCCGTCGAAAAGAGGCTGAGGCGCTGGGCGTCTCACCGGACTTAATTGAAGATGTCTTACGCCGTGTAATGCGTGAATCTTACTCCAGCGAAAACGATAAGGGTTTTAAAACCCTGTGTCCTTCGCTGCGCCCGGTAGTCATTGTTGGCGGTGGCGGCCAGATGGGGCGTCTGTTTGAAAAGATGCTTACCCTTTCTGGCTACCAGGTGCGTATTCTGGAAAAAGAGGACTGGGCACAGGCCGAAGCAATGGTATCGGACGCCGGTATGGTTATTGTCAGCGTGCCAATTCACGTGACGGAAGAGATCATTGCTAAACTGCCTCCATTACCCAAAGACTGTATTCTGATCGATCTGGCGTCCGTGAAAAATGGTCCGCTGCAGGCGATGCTGGCTGCCCATCAGGGGCCGGTGCTAGGTCTGCACCCGATGTTCGGCCCGGACAGCGGCAGTCTGGCGAAGCAGGTGGTTGTCTATTGTGATGGCCGCCAGCCGGAGGCGTATCAGTGGTTCCTGGAGCAAATACAGGTCTGGGGCGCGCGTTTGCACCGCATCAGCGCAGTTGAGCATGACCAGAATATGGCATTCATTCAGGCGCTGCGCCACTTTGCCACCTTTGCCTATGGCCTTCACCTGGCGGAAGAGAACGTACAGCTTGAGCAACTGCTGTCGTTGTCTTCACCCATCTACCGTCTGGAACTGGCTATGGTCGGGCGTCTGTTCGCCCAGGATCCGCAGCTTTATGCCGACATTATTATGTCGTCAACGAACAACCTGGCGCTGATCAAACGTTATTACCAACGCTTTGGCGAGGCCATAACGCTGCTGGAGCAGGGTGATAAACAGGCCTTTATCGACAGTTTCCGCAAGGTTGAACACTGGTTTGGCGATTACGCTCAGCGCTTCCAGAGTGAGAGCCGGATACTGTTACGACAGGCAAATGACAGTCGTCAGTAATCCAGTGATGTATATACTAAAAGCCAGCAACGCTGGCTTTTTTCATTATGGGGAACGGTTATGGCTGAATTACAGCGCCTGTTTAACTACACCGGGCACTTACCGGAATGTCCAACCTGGAGCGAGGAAGAACAGGCTCTCTACTGGGCAGATATTCTTGAGGGCGAGATCCACCGTTATCATCCGGTCAACGGTGAACATTCTGTACTGGCTTTTCACGAAGAGGTGGGCTGTTTCGCGCTGCGTGAGCGGGGCGGATTTATTGTCGCCATGCGTAATGCCATCTGGCTAACGGATAAAAACGGCACCCTGCAGCGTAAAGTCTGTGATAACCCCTCTAACCCGCAGCTTGCCCGTTTCAACGATGGCGGAACTGACCCTCTCGGACGTTTCTACGCGGGTACGTTCTGGGCGCCGGGGGATTATAACGGGGCTATGCTGATGCGTATTGATAACGATCTTACGCCCAGGGTTATCCAGTGTGATATCCAGGGACATAATGGGGTGGCTTTCAGCCCGGATAGCAAGTGGATGTATACCTCAGATACGCCAAATGCGGTGATTTATCGCACTCCGCTCGATGAACAGGCCGAGCCCGGCCAACGTGAAGTGTTCTGTCAATTCGTAGAGGGCGAAGGCATTCCGGATGGCGCGGCCATGGATGTGGAAGGGTGTTACTGGAGCGCCATGTATGATGGCTGGCGTATCGCCCGGTTTTCACCCATGGGCGAGCAGCTCGAGGAGTATAAACTGCCGGTACGTTGCCCCACCATGGTCTGCTTTGGCGGTGCGGATATGAAAACGCTCTTTATTACCACCACGCGTGAAAACATGAGCGCGGAAGAAGTGAAGCAATACCCTTTATCCGGCGCAATCTTCACCCTGCCAGTGAATGTGGCAGGGGTGAAGAAAAGCCTCTTTATCGAGCGTTAAACAGGATCGACGGGCACGACATTTTCGCCAGGATAGCAGCCCAGCACTTTCATTGAGCGGGTGATATCACTTAGCTCACGCAGGGCACTCTGCATGGATGCAGATTCAAGGTTGGCCTGGATATCCAGGTAAAACATCTCTTCCCATGGGTTGCCATTAATGGGACGGGACTCCAGTTTGGTCATGATCAGGTTGTGGTTGCGTAATACCAGCAGCGCTTCAACCAGCGCGCCCGCCTGCTGCCCTGTCGCCATCAACAACGTGGTTTTGGCTGGAACCTGGTCAGAGACATTAATTGCTTTACGTGCCAGCACAATAAAACGGGTGATATTTTGCGTCTGGTTTGCCAGGTTACGTTCCAGCACCTGTAAATGATAGAGCGCACCACCGGCTTCGCTGCCCAGTGCCGCCACGGTAGGGGAGTTAGCCTGAGCAACTTTCTCCATCGCAGCGGAGGTGCTCTCGGTGTACTCAATTTTCCAGTCCGGATAGCGATTCAAAAACTGGCTGCATTGCTGGAAAGGCTGCGGGTGGCTGTAAACGGTCTTAATTTGGCTCAGGTCCGTCGAGCCGGAGACCAGCACGCAGTGGTCAATGGGGATGGTCAGTTCACCAACCAGCGACAGGCTGGTGTGTTGCAGCAGGTCATAAACGTCGTTGATTGCCCCGGAGCTGGTGTTCTCGATTGGCACCACAGCGTAATCGGCCTGGCCGGTCTCTACCTGGTTAAAGATATCGGCAAACTTCGCGCATCCGCTCTCAATAAACTCGTCGAAATGACGAGCAGCATACTGGCGTGCCGCCAGGTGCGAGTAAGATCCTTTCGGGCCAAGGAAAGCAATACGGGCAGAGTGGGGATTAGTTTTATTCAGATGTTGCTGGAGCAGAGCTTGTTGGGTAAGCACCGAGTCTTCGATGATCAGCTGGAACAGGCGGGTAATATAGTGCGCATCCAGATGATGAGCTTTACCCAGCTGAATTAACCGCTCCATCAGGTCGCGTTCGCGGTCAATGTCACGTACCGGACGATGAGTGGCGAGCTTGGCTTTACCCACTTCAACCGCCAGGGTACGGCGTTCAGCCAGCAGTGAAAGCAATCTCTCATCCAGTGCGCTGATCTTATCGCGCAGTTCCAGTAACGGGTTTTCCTGTGTCATCGCTTTGCCTTAATCATATTATCGTTATCAATAAAAAAGGCCCCCCGGTTTGGGAGGCCTTGTTGTTCGTCTTCGCATTCTTTATCACACGACGAAACGCCTCCCAATCAGGGGAAGGTAAAAAAGAATGCGAAGAAAAACGGTTTAAGCATCAGGGAAGATTCCTTGTAAAGACAGACTTAAAGTACCTGTACTGTTTTCACCCTGTCAATAAAAAACGCGCCCGAAGGCGCGTTGGCGATAAACTCAATGTAAAGGATTACTCATCTTCAACTTCTTCAGCGAAGCTGGCGTCTTTCACCGATGTTGTGGCGCGACGGGCTTCCCCTTTGTGTTGCACTTTATTGAGCTGCCGTTCCAGCTTGTTGATCAAATCGTTAATAGCGGTGTACATATCCTCGTGTTTTGCGCTGGCGACCAGATGGCCGTTAGGAGTATTGATAGTTGCATCAGCGATGAAGCCCTGCGGCTCCTTGGACAGAATGATATGTGGATTAATCAGGTGTGTTTGCCATTTATCCAGTTTGGCGAGACGGTCTGCGACGTGCTGGCGGATTGCCGGAGTAATTTCCATTTGTTTACTGGTAATGTTCATTGTCATAAATTTTACCTCTTGTCTTTCCGTCTTGGTGATTCCAGCATACCGTCTCTAATGTCAAAATGTGTGATGTAAATCACGTTATTTTGTCACTTTTTGTCAGTTCCTTCTTTTTGTGAGCCAGGACAGGAAGACGTAAGCTTAACCTTGTCGAAGAGCTGATTAGGGGTCATAGTTGACTGGATGGGTAGCGGCTAAACCGCTTCAGCGAAAGCTGTAAACGCATAAAAAAACGGCAGCCCGAAGGCTGCCGTTTCTCTTGAAAGCGATAAATCAGGTGTTGCTGCTGTTGGCAGCAATGATTTTTGCCACTTTCTCAGCCTGGGCATTCATCTGCAGCTGGCGATAGGCGTTTTCCATCAGCTTCAGGCCATTACGCGTAGCCTGCGTATCCGGATAATCACGCAACATTCCTTCAACGCGGTTCACCACGGCGACCCATGCGCCACGACGCGTATAGTATTCGGCAACGGAGTATTCGTATTTAGCCAGACGATCTTTCAGGAATACCAGACGTTTTCCGGCATCGGTCACGTACTGGCTGTTCGGATAACCACGAACCAGCTTGGAGAAATCGTTGAACGCATCGCGAGCGTGCTGCGGGTCGCGGTCAGAGCGATCCACGCCGAAGAAGCCTTGCAGCGCACTGTCATCCAGCGCCATGTTAGTCAGGCCGCGCATATACATCACGTAATCGATGTTAGGATGAGTCGGGTTCAGACGGATGAAACGATCGATAGTCGCCTGAGCCAGCGGGAGATCGGCGTTTTTATAGTAGGCGTAGATGAGATCCAGCTGCACTTGCTGCGAATACGGACCAAATGGATAGCGATTATCCAACGCTTCCAGTTGCGTTATCGCCTGTTTCCAGTTACCGTCCTGCAGCTTTTGCTGAGCAGTCGCATAGATTTCATTCGGCGGATTGTCAGGGACCTGTTCATTTGAACCGGAGCAGCCCACCAAAGCCAGGCTCAACGTGGCCGCTGCCACCAGATATTTCATGCGCGTCATGACGTTTTGACTTTCCTCAAATGTTTGTCCGGGAGAATCTCTTTCCTGCTCCCGATTAAGACCAGCTACAATAGCACACTATATTAAACGGCAAAGCCGTAAAACCCAACGTTAAACGAAGAAGCAGTCCATGGCACAACGAGTAGAACTCACCGCAACAGTCTCCGAAAATCAGCTCGGTCAACGCTTAGATCAAGCTTTGGCCGAAATGTTCCCTGATTATTCGCGTTCACGCATAAAAGAATGGATCCTTGACCAGCGCGTGCTGGTAAATGGCAAAGTCTGGGACAAGCCGAAAGAGAAAGTGTTAGGCGGGGAGGTTGTCGCCATTGATGTTGAGATCGAAGAAGAAGTTCGCTTTGAGCCTCAAGATATCCCGCTGAATATCGTCTACGAAGATGATGACATCCTCGTTATTAATAAGCCGCGCGACCTGGTTGTCCACCCAGGAGCAGGTAATCCTGACGGGACGGTGCTGAATGCACTCCTGCACTATTATCCGCCCATTGCTGATGTGCCGCGTGCGGGCATTGTTCACCGTCTGGATAAAGACACCACTGGCCTGATGGTGGTAGCGAAAACTATTCCGGCGCAGACGCGCCTGGTAGAGTCCCTGCAGCTGCGTGAAATCACCCGTGAATATGAAGCCGTTGCAATCGGGCATATGACCGCCGGGGGCACGGTGGAGCAGCCGATCAGCCGCCACCCGACCAAACGAACGCATATGTCAGTGCATCCGATGGGTAAACCTGCGGTGACGCACTATCGCATCATGGAGCACTTCCGTATCCACACGCGCTTGCGCCTGCGTCTGGAAACCGGGCGTACGCACCAGATCCGTGTGCATATGTCGCATATCACTCACCCGCTGGTGGGTGATCAGCTGTACGGTGGCCGTCCGCGTCCGCCGAAAGGTGCGTCGGAGGCGTTCATCGCCGAACTGCGTAAATTTGACCGCCAGGCGCTGCATGCGACCATGCTGCGTCTGTACCATCCGATCTCCGGTATTGAGATGGAGTGGCATGCGCCTATTCCGCAGGATATGGTGGACCTTATTGACGCCATGCGCGCCGATTTCGAAGAACATAAGGACGATGTGGACTGGTTATGACTAAAGTGATTATCCCGCAATGGCCACTGCCTGAAGGTGTGGCCGCCTGTAGTTCTACGCGTATTGGCGGCGTCAGCGAAGGGGATTGGCACTCACTCAACCTCGGGGCGCACTGCGGTGATAATCCAGAACATGTCGAAGAGAACCGCCGCCGTATGTTTACGGCTGGCCGGTTGCCGTCCAAACCGGTCTGGCTTGAACAGGTTCATGGCACGCAGGTGCTCAAACTCACCGGCGAACCTTACGTTTCAAAACGTGCTGACGCTTCCTGGAGCAATACGCCGGGTACCGTTTGTGCCGTGATGACCGCCGACTGTTTACCTGTGCTTTTCTGTAATCGCGCGGGTACGGAAGTGGGGGCTGCCCATGCAGGCTGGCGAGGCCTGTGTGCCGGCGTGCTGGAAGAGACCGTCGCCTGTTTTAACGATAAGCCAGAAAACATCCTCGCCTGGCTTGGGCCCGCAATCGGCCCTCAGGCCTTTGAAGTAGGCCCCGAAGTACGAGAGGCCTTTATGCACGCCGACCCGCAGGCGGCCAGCGCATTCACGCCAGTCGGTGAGAAGTATATGGCCGATATTTACCAGCTTGCGCGTCAGCGCTTAGCCGCGCTGGGTGTGACGCAAATTTACGGCGGCGATCGGTGCACCTTCACAGAACGGGACGAATTCTTCTCATATCGTCGCGACAAGACTACCGGTCGTATGGCAAGTTTCATTTGGCTGATATAACCTATAGAATCAAGACGATCCGGTACGTGTAGTTTTCTTTTCGCATAATTCAGGTCATTCACCTTGAATAATTGAGGGATGACCTCATTTAATCTCCAGTAGCAAATTTGACCTGTTATGGGAGGAGTTATGCGTCTGGATCGTCTTACTAATAAATTCCAGCTTGCTCTCGCTGATGCCCAGTCACTCGCACTGGGGCACGACAACCAATTTATTGAACCTCTTCATTTAATGAGCGCCTTACTGAATCAGGAAGGGGGATCAGTACGTCCTTTATTAACCTCTGCTGGCGTCAACGTCGGGCAGCTTCGTACGGCCATCGATCAGGCATTAAGCCGTCTACCGCAGGTAGAAGGTACCGGCGGCGATGTGCAGCCATCTCAGGATCTGGTGCGGGCGCTAAACCTGTGCGACAAACTGGCGCAGAAGCGTGGGGATAATTTTATTTCGTCGGAACTCTTTGTTCTGGCAGTGCTTGATTCACGTGGCACGCTGACCGACCTGCTGAAATCTGCCGGAGCGACAACTGCTAATGTGACTCAGGCGATCGATCAAATGCGTGGAGGTGAAGGCGTGAACGATCAGGGAGCCGAAGACCAACGTCAGGCGTTGAAAAAATTTACTGTCGATCTGACCGAGCGTGCCGAGCAGGGCAAACTTGACCCGGTGATTGGCCGTGACGAAGAGATACGTCGTACTATCCAGGTACTGCAACGCCGTACTAAAAATAACCCGGTACTCATCGGTGAACCCGGGGTCGGTAAAACGGCCATCGTTGAGGGGCTGGCTCAGCGTATCGTCAACGGCGAAGTACCGGAAGGGCTGAAAGGCCGCCGCGTACTGGCGCTGGACATGGGTGCGCTGGTGGCCGGGGCGAAATACCGCGGTGAGTTCGAAGAGCGTCTGAAAGGGGTGCTGAACGATCTGGCTAAACAGGAGGGTAATGTCATCCTGTTTATTGACGAATTGCACACTATGGTGGGCGCGGGTAAAGCCGATGGGGCGATGGACGCCGGCAACATGCTGAAACCTGCGCTGGCGCGTGGTGAACTGCACTGCGTAGGGGCCACTACACTCGATGAATATCGTCAATACATAGAAAAAGATGCCGCGCTGGAACGTCGATTCCAGAAGGTGTTTGTTGCAGAACCGACGGTCGAAGACACCATTGCCATTCTGCGTGGTTTAAAAGAACGTTATGAATTGCACCACCATGTGCAGATCACTGACCCGGCGATTGTGGCTGCGGCAACCTTATCGCATCGCTACATTTCCGATCGTCAGCTGCCAGACAAAGCCATCGACCTTATCGATGAAGCCGCTTCCAGCATTCGTATGCAGATTGACTCGAAGCCGGAAGAGCTCGACAGGCTCGATCGCCGCATCATCCAGCTCAAGCTGGAACAGCAGGCGTTGATGAAAGAGTCAGACGACGCCAGTAAGAAACGTCTCGACATGCTCAATGAAGAGCTGGACGACAAAGAGCGTCAGTATTCGGTGTTAGAAGAAGAGTGGAAAGCAGAAAAAGCCTCCCTCTCCGGTACCCAGACTATTAAAGCCGAGCTCGAGCAGGCAAAAATTGCGATTGAGCAGGCGCGTCGTGTGGGCGATTTAGCGCGCATGTCTGAACTGCAGTACGGCAAAATACCGGAGCTCGAAAAACAGCTGGAAGCCGCTACCCAGTCTGAAGGCAAAACAATGCGCTTACTGCGTAACAAAGTGACGGATGCAGAAATTGCGGAAGTGCTGGCGCGTTGGACCGGTATCCCCGTGGCGCGCATGATGGAGAGCGAACGCGAAAAACTGCTGCGCATGGAGCAGGATTTGCATCATCGGGTTATCGGCCAGGATGAAGCGGTTGAGGCGGTGTCGAATGCCATCCGCCGTAGTCGTGCAGGGTTATCCGATCCTAATCGTCCCATCGGTTCGTTCTTGTTCCTGGGGCCAACTGGGGTCGGTAAGACGGAACTTTGTAAAGCGTTGGCGAACTTCATGTTCGATAGTGATGACGCGATGATTCGTATCGACATGTCCGAGTTTATGGAAAAACACTCGGTGTCTCGTCTGGTCGGCGCGCCTCCGGGATATGTCGGCTATGAAGAGGGCGGTTATCTGACCGAAGCGGTTCGTCGTCGTCCTTACTCTGTCATCCTGTTGGATGAAGTAGAGAAAGCGCACCCGGATGTGTTTAACATTCTTCTGCAGGTACTGGATGATGGCCGTCTGACCGACGGGCAGGGGCGAACGGTTGATTTCCGTAACACCGTGGTCATTATGACCTCTAACCTGGGTTCCGATTTGATTCAGGAACGTTTTGGTGAACTGGACTATAGCCATATGAAAGATCTGGTTCTGGGTGTCGTCAGCCAAAACTTCCGTCCGGAATTCATTAACCGTATCGACGAAGTCGTAGTATTCCACCCGCTGGGTGAGAAACACATCGCGTCGATTGCCCAGATCCAGTTGCAGCGTCTGTATAAACGATTGGAAGAGCGCGGTTATGAAATTCATATTTCCGACGAAGCGCTGAAGCTGCTGAGTGCAAATGGTTATGATCCTGTTTATGGTGCTCGTCCATTGAAACGAGCAATCCAGCAACAGATAGAAAACCCGCTGGCACAGCAGATTCTTTCCGGGGAGTTGATCCCGGGCAAGGTTATCCGTCTGGAAGCCAACAACGATCGCATTGTGGCAGTGCAGTAAGTCACAAAACAGTAAAAACGAGCCGCTTGCGGCTCGTTTTTGTTTAAAAACCAGGCAATAATGCGTCTCTGACGTATAAATCGACCAAATAGTGAGCGGTTGGTAAATATTTTTAACTTTGTACTTGCGGGTTCGGAATAACTCCCTATAATGCGCCTCCACTGACACGGAACAACGGCAAGCAAGCCGCCGGGTCAGAAGGGTTCTCCCGCTGAGGCGGTTGAAGAATCCCGGAGAAAAGCGAAAATAATTGCTTGACTCTGAAGCGGGAAAGCGTAATATGCACACCCCGCGCCGCAGCGAAAACGAAGCGGCACTGCTCTTTAACAATTT
>NZ_DDPB01000003.1:0-162828 GCF_002341985.1 Leclercia sp. UBA2479
GCCAGTTGTCGAACCCCGGTCGGGGGTTCTCATCCCCCCCCGCAGGCGTGCAATATACGAAAAAAAAGCCCGTACTTGCGTACGAGCTCTTTCTCAAAATATGGCGGTGAGGGGGGGATTCGAACCCCCGATACGTTGCCGTATACACACTTTCCAGGCGTGCTCCTTCAGCCACTCGGACACCTCACCATATTGTCATCCCGTTGTTGCTGGGACGGGCGCTAATGTAAGGAAAACCCGAACGGTCGTCAACTCACTTTTTCAGTAATTTAGCGCGTTCATACAAACTTCAAGCAATATGATTCCTAATTGTTCTGAAAGCGTCTCTTTTATCAGCAACGCAGCAGCCGCATTTATTTGTTATGCTGGCAATCCAGTTGAAAATGAAAATAAAACAGCGCAGAAAAGCAGGAGAAATTATGGATATCATCTTTTATCACCCTACATTTGATACCGCTTATTGGCTTAATGCCCTGTCAGCAGCATTGCCGGGCGCGCGGGTCCGCGAGTGGAAGCGGGGAGATAAAGATCATGCGGATTACGCCCTGGTCTGGCATCCACCCGTCGAAATGCTCCAGGGACGCGATCTGAAAGCAGTGTTTGCACTCGGCGCCGGCGTTGATTCGATTCTCAGCAAGCTAAAAGCCCATCCAGAGATGTTGCCTGAACATATCCCCCTGTTCCGCCTGGAAGATACCGGGATGGGCGAGCAGATGCAGGAGTATGCCGTTAGCCAGGTATTGCACTGGTTCCGCCGATTCGATGATTATCAGGCCTTCAAGTTACAGGCGCACTGGGAACCGTTAGCGGATTATCAGCGTGAAGACTTTACCATTGGGATCATGGGGGCGGGCGTGCTGGGCTCGAAAGTTGCCGAAGCGCTGGCACCCTGGGGATTCCCGCTGCGCTGCTGGAGTCGCAGTCGTAAAGAGTTACCAGGCGTAACCAGCTATGCCGGTGTGGAAGAGCTGCCAGATTTCCTCAAAGAGACCCGCGTGCTCATAAACCTGCTGCCCAATACGGCAGAGACGGCGGGCATTATCAATGGGGCGCTGCTCAGACAACTGCCCGATCAAAGTTATCTCATCAACCTGGCTCGCGGCGTGCACGTGATTGAACCTGACCTGCTGGCTGCCCTCGAGAGCGGAAAACTGAAAGGGGCCATGCTGGATGTCTACAGTAAAGAGCCGCTGCCGCCTGAAAGCCCGCTCTGGGCGCATCCGCGCGTGGCCATGACGCCGCATATTGCCGCCGTCACGCGTCCGGCAGAAGCCGTCGATTATATTGCCCGCACTATCACACAGCTGGAAGCGGGAAAACCCGTCAGCGGACAGGTAGACCGCCAGCGCGGTTACTGAGTTAAACCCGGCGTTTGCCGGGTTTTTGCTAATATTCGCAGACGATAACTGCTATCCTTTGGGAAAGATGAGAGGAGAGAATGATGTATCCCGTTGACCTGCACATGCACACTGTCGCCAGCACCCACGCCTACAGCAACCTTCATGACTACATCGCACAAGCAAAGCTTAAGAACATCAAACTCTTTGCGATTACCGATCACGGCCCTGATATGGCAGATGCTCCGCACTATTGGCACTTTGTGAATATGCGTATCTGGCCACGCGTGGTAGACGGCGTCGGGATCCTGCGCGGCATTGAGGCGAATATCAAAAACACCCAGGGTGAGATTGACTGTACCGGCCCGATGCTCACCTCTCTGGATCTGATTCTGGCCGGGTTCCATGAACCGGTATTTGCCCCTCAGGATCAGGCCACAAATACCGAGGCGATGATTGCCACCATTGCCAGCGGCAATGTGCATATCATCAGCCATCCGGGCAATCCAAAATATCCTATCGACATTAAGGCAGTGGCGCAGGCCGCGGCCGAACACCGCGTGGCGCTGGAGATCAACAACTCATCATTCGTTCACTCGCGTAAGGGCAGTGAGGCGAACTGCCGGGCTGTCGCGGCGGCGGTACGAGACGCCGGAGGGATGGTGGCGCTGGGTTCCGACTCCCACACCGCGTTCACGCTGGGTGATTTTAGCGAGTGCCGTAAAATCCTCGACGAGGTCGACTTCCCGGAAGATCAGATTCTGAACGTGACGCCTCGACGCATGCTCGACTTCCTGGCGTCGCGGGGGATGGAACCTATCCCTGAATTTGCTGAATTTTAACTGTGTAATGGACTAAATAAATGAATGAGTTTTCCATCCTCTGCCGCGTGCTGGGTTCTTTGTACTACCGTCAGCCTCAGGATCCGCTGCTGGTGCCGCTCTTCACCCTGATTCGTGAAGGCAAACTGGCGCAGAGCTGGCCGCTGGAGCAGGATGAGCAGTTACAGCGTCTGCAGAATAGCTGCGATATGCAGCAAATTGCCGCAGATTACAACGCTCTGTTTGTTGGCGAGGAGTGCCGCGTGTCACCTTATCGTTCCGCCTGGGAAGAGGGGGCAACAGAGGCCGAGGTACGGGCTTTTCTTTCAGAGCGCGGTATGCCCCTGTCTGATACGCCGGCGGATCACATCGGTACCTTGCTGCTGGCAGCATCGTGGATTGAAGATCATGCCGGGGACGACGAAAACGAGGCGCTTGAAACGCTCTTTGCGGATTACATTCTGCCGTGGTGTGACACCTTCCTGGGGAAAGTTGAAGCCCATGCGGCCTCTCCATTCTGGCGGACCATGGCGCCCTTGACCCGTGACGCTATCGCAGCCATGTGGGATGAACTTCAGGAAGAGAACGAAGAGTGATATCTGTCACATAAATAATGTAACGGTGAATCTCATTTTACATATTATGTGCTTCTGATCGCATTTCACTGGCGCGTATCTGCTAAGATGCGCGCCATGAACATACTCCTTTCTATCGCAATCACGACAGGCATCCTCTCCGGTATCTGGGGATGGGTTGCCGTCTCATTAGGGCTACTGAGCTGGGCCGGTTTCCTGGGATGTACGGCCTATTTCGCCTGCCCGCAGGGCGGACTTAAGGGGCTCTTTATCTCCGGCTGCACCCTGATGAGCGGTGTTGCATGGGCGTTAATCATCATTCACGGCAGCGCGCTGGCACCGCATATGGAGCTGGCAGGCTACGTTATGACCGGTATAGTGGCGTTTCTGATGTGCATACAGGCAAAACATCTGCTGCTTTCGTTCGTACCGGGCACCTTTATCGGTGCGTGCGCTACCTTCGCAGGGCAGGGAAACTGGGCGCTGGTGGTGCCGTCTCTGCTGCTGGGGCTGGTATTTGGGTATGCCATGAAAAATAGCGGGCTGTGGATTGCCGCCAGGCGAGAACGATCGCAACGCGTAGCGGCGTTAAATGAATAAAAAAGGCGAGACATCTGTCTCGCCTTTTTTGATGCGCCATTAGCAATCAGGATTCCGGCGGTACCGACATCTGACGGTATTTAACAAGGATATCGTTTTTCACATCATTTTTATTCTGCAGATCCCATAAACCACGATCGATACCGTCGTTAATCAGGAAAATAACCCCTGTCTCGATAGCAGACATCAGGCAGAGCATGACCGGTTCATTCGAGGTGTAGCCAATTTCACCCTCAAGCAGGCGCTGGTAATCAATAAAGCGGAAGACCCCTGCCTGAACCTCATAAGAGAGGATCGTTTTGCTGGTGGTGACCGAAGATAAGATCTCACCCGTGCTAACGTTAATAACACGAAGGTTAACCGCTATCTGATCCAGCTGGTACTGGGTATCGCCGCCGATACCAAAATACCGGGCCCCCACGCCGCCAGATTTCACGTTACTTTCGTAACCAATAATCGAACCTTCCACCATGACGTTTGCTGCAGTTAACGACTCGAGCGGAACACGGTTATTGATGGCAACGGTTCCGTTCTCCTGCGCGGCACGAATAATCTTACGTTCGTTCAGCAGGTTTTGCAGTCCCTGACGTTCCAGCGGCACAAACCAGCGAGAATCTTTTAACGCCGTCACCAGCATTGCCGTGGCGCTTTGCGGTACTGCAGTAGAGAAGTTACTCGCCGGGTAAGGTTTGAATTGTCCGGTCTCATCCTGGATGTTATAGACCGAGACGAAAACTTTCCCGGTCGGCATCGGCAGATGCGTTAAATCACGATAACTCTGGGCCCGAGGCATTAATGTCGGTTTTGCGGCTTCTTTAGGTGGAGCAGTTAAACAACCGCTCAATAAGCACACTGCAACAAGTAACAGTAAGCGCTGCATGATTATTGTCCTTATTACGACGTTGTCTAAAAGTCGGTTGAGTTAGTTTGTAAACCCGAAACCTGGATAGTGGAGGTTTTCCCCGTTTTCCGGTCGGTTACGTTTAACTGCAACTGCCCATCTTTATTAGCAATATCAACGATGTAATCGCTGGTTACCATGCGGCCAGGCTTACCGGTATTAATATTGGTTAACAGTCCACCCAATATTTGCGACTGAATAGCCTGGGTAAAGTTATCCAGCGCAGAGGGCGTTTCGATGCCAAAGTCATCGTCAAAACTGGGATCTTTATAGGAGTTCTGTGCCTGGGCACTGTTTAAAAGGAATGCGCCATTATTGGGGTTTCCACCAAAATTAGGATTGCGGAACTGGAAAGTCATATTCCCGGCCCAGGTAATGGGTGAAATAAACATTAATACAATCACTGCATGTTTTATACGCATGACAGCCTCCGGATAATAATGCTTTTAAAATTCGTCTTGTGCTAAATCGCCTGTGCTCAATAGAGCTTTATCTATTTGCAAACGATTAAGCGCCTCTTCGGTTTGCGCCAGGGCAACATTCACGTTGTCATCGAGACCTTGTTTGCCTGGGAATAAGAAAGTCTGAAATATCACGTCCTGATTGACCGTTATGGTTATCCAGCTTCCCCAACGTGCGCTGGGCCGCTCATTGATGGTTAAGTTGCCGGGGTAATCACTTTCCCATTTGTCACTAAATGCACGATAAAAGCTGTGCCCGACAGATGAAACTGTGTGATCGGTCAATAATCCGGGGATCTCCACTTCAACCGCGTGCAGCTCCCCGGCAGCAAGTAAAAAACCTGCTGCGGCAATCCAACTCATGGTGCGTTTCATAGCGTTAACGCCTGAGGTTATCGTTTGCCCATGAAACAGCCTGAGTTCGGTTTTTAACAGCTATCTTCTTGAAAAGATTATAAAGGTGAGTCTTAACCGTATTTTCGCTGATAAATAACGAACGGGCGATTTCAATATTTGAAGCTCCGATGCGAAGTTTATTCAAAATCTCTTTTTCGCGATGCGTAAGCAAAGCGGATTCCGAACTGTTGTAGCGATAATTTCCGGAGTGGGTGATGAGATAGCTAGCAAGCTTTTGCGAAAAGTAGCATTCGCCGCGCAATATGCTTTGCAGCCCATCGATAACGCGCGTCTCGTCTTCACTGACATAAAAAACGCCGTTGATATGGGGCCAGCTTTCGATATCTCTGAAGGGATACTCGTCAGGAGTATTCAATAAAAGTACACGGATATTATTGTTTTTCCTGCTTAAAATATCCTGCCAGTAATGGATAAGCTTTTTGTCGGCTTCCATCATATCGAAAAGAATAATACTGCCAGTCGTAATGTCGTCAAAAGAACGTTGAATATTATGCAATTTCCCGTTCAGTGACAGAGTATGTTTCAAATGCTGTAGTAAAGCTGTGGCTTGTAACGAAGGTTTGGTGATCAACAATAAAGCATGACCATGAATACTATGGACTTCATTAAACATGATGAAACCCCTTTTTTCGGGACATCCGGCAGCTGCCCTCTTATATTAAGAGGGCACCAGAAGTACTGACAGATGTTGCACTGCTGTGTGTAGAAGAAAATCATATCCTCCAGAAGGAGGTAAAATAAAAAATACTACTGAACTTCTGATTTCAATCTAGCTATTACGATTTTTAAAGCAAGTGTTAAACATGTAACAGGATGTAAAAATCAATATCGATTTGTAAAAACAGAGAGTTTAAAATGCTTATATTTGATAATAAAGTTGTACATAGTGATATTGGTGCACACATTTTAAAAATCATACAAATATTTATAACCAGATGAATTTAAATGTAAATTTAATTTGTACAGGCTTGCGCATCAGGTATGAGTCCTGCCCGGAATCTACGACTCAGGTTACAATCTGTAAACGTCTTAAGAAATGATGCCTTGTGTCACGCTCTTAAAAATATATCCTGTTTTATCACCTATAACGAAGCCGTAACGCCCGGTTCGCCATCCTCTACGTTTTATTGTTAAAAGTGGGAAATGACCCGTCTGACATAACGATAACCAGACTTATCGCTTCCTTGATGAGTATTAATTAATACTTTGGGGTGACCACAAGAATAAAAATACAACTGGCGGGTGAGATATTTAAATTGTTTACCCCGACATACTGTTCTTCGTAACGCGGCGTTAACAAATTTTCACTGTTGTTAACACAATGTTATTCACGTAAGTCCAGGTCCAGGGTGACAACATGAAGAGCAAGATGTTATTGATGTTAACATTGCTGGGTGCGCCTGGGGTAGTTTTCGCGGCAACATCAGATTTAGCGGTTTCTGAATATAATTTCGCGGTTAATGAATTAAGTAAAGCTTCATATAACCAGTCAGCCATTATAGGTCAGCAGGGCGTTAATAATAACGCTGCTGTTCGGCAGGACGGCTCGAAATTATTATCTGTCGTCTCACAGGAAGGCGGAAATAATCGTGCAAGGATAGATCAATCAGGCAGTTACAATCTTGCATATATTGATCAATCCGGTAATTCGAATGATGCAAGCATTAAACAAGCTGCATACGGTAATACCGCGATGATTATCCAGAAAGGTTCTGGTAATAGAGCGAGCATTGCGCAGTACGGTACACAGAAAACAGCAGTTGTAGTACAGAGACAGTCGCAAATGGATATTCGCGTTATCCAACGCTAACCACGCGCGGCACTTAAATCAATCCGATGGGGGTTTACCATGAAACTTTTAAAAGTGGCAGTTATTGCAGCGATCGTAGTTTCTGGCAGTGCTATGGCAGGTTCTGTTCCTCAATATGGCCACGGTGGTAATGGCGGCTGGGGCGGTAATAATGGCGGCCCAAATTCAAATTTGAGCATTTATCAGAGTGGCGGCAGTAACGCAGCACTTGCTCTGCAAACGGATGCAAGAAATTCAGATCTGACTATTCGTCAGAACGGTTTTGGCAACGGCGCAGACGTTGGCCAGGGTGCTGACGACAGCGACATTCTGCTGACCCAGCACGGCTTTGGTAACAACGCTACCATCGACCAGTGGAACGCTAAAAACGCGGATATCAACGTCTCTCAGAGTGGCGGTCGCAACGCCGCCGCAGTTGACCAGACTGCATCAGGCTCGAACGTCGTTGTCCAGCAGGTTGGTTTCGCCAACAACGCGACTGCACATCAGTATTAATCGACAAATCTGTGCTACAAAAAAACAGGGCCATTGCCCTGTTTTTTTTCGGGGGTTATTTATGAATACGCTGCTACTTCTTGCTGCGCTCTCCAGTCAGATAACGTTTCAAACCTCTCAGGAGAACGGCATGCTGACCATTATTCCGCAGGTCACGCTAACGGAATCCTGTCTTTGCCAGGTACAGATCGTCACGTTACGCAAAGGACAGGGGGGACAAAGTACCTCTCAGCAGCGTAATACACTGACGCTACCGGCGAACAGGACTGTCGACTTGAGCCGCATCAGCGTAAACGCCGGGCCTGATGATGCCATCAATATGGTTGTGACAGTATCTGACGGTAAATCGCTTCACCTGTCCCGGCAGTGGCCGCCGTCGAAATCCTGATTTAAAACATTCATTAAATCAATATATTATAGTTCTGGAATTAGTTTGAGCCCCTGTCTATGCTGACGTAATGGGTGTCGTCGATACCCGCCCACAGGTCCATTTTGGGCAGGTGGTTTCATCATCAAGGACGATATCATTAAGGGTCTCACTAATGGTTACGTCAGCCATCAAATATCTCTCTGGTCTCTCTGTCACCCTCCTTTTCCTTGCGCCTGCTCTCTCTGCCACGCTGGAAAACGCAGCGGTTATCAAAATCGTTGGCCGCATTGTGGAAGATCCCTGCGTCATCTCGCCGCAACAGCAAACGGTACAATTTACCTGCTATCAGGCCGGTGAAATGCACAGCCGCAACGTCAGCTATCAGGCAGTCAGTGACGGGGCGACCGTGAATGTTGGGGTCGCAGATTTAAGTATGAAATACCTGACTCCAGAGCGAAAACTGGCCATTCTTGAGGTCAATTACCGCTAGGCCCGGCCTCGATTAAAACAGGGAAGAGGTCAAAATCTTCCCTTTATCTACGTGGCCTCTGCGATACAATTAAAAGAAAACCGCAAGCAGAGGTACTTATGCAGGCGCGAATTGAAGTTATCCAGGGCGATATCACCACGCTGCAGGTGGATGTCATAGTGAATGCGGCCAATCCTTCCCTGATGGGCGGCGGCGGCGTGGATGGGGCCATCCACCGGGCGGCAGGTCCGGAATTACTAGAGGCCTGTAAAAAGGTGCGTCAGCAGCAGGGCGAGTGCGCCCCGGGTCAGGCGGTCATAACCCTCGCAGGCAATCTTCCTGCTAAAGCGGTGATCCATACCGTCGGCCCAGTCTGGCATGGTGGCGATCACCATGAAGCCCGTACCCTTGAAGAGGCCTATCTGAACAGCCTGAAACTGGCCGCAGCCAATGGCTATCAAAGCCTGGCATTCCCGGCCATCAGTACTGGCGTTTACGGTTTTCCGCGCGTGGCCGCAGCAGAAATCGCCGTCGCTACGGTTTCAGACTATCTCACCCGCAAGCCTCTGCCGGAGCGGGTATACTTTGTCTGTTATGATGAAGAAAATACCCGGCTATATCAGCGACTCCTTACCCAGGGAGGACAAGAAACCGACGCATAATACGCGGCTAGGCCGCGCCATTGCGCCGGTAAGCTCTGCACATCCCGGCCTGTGTGGTCTACTCCCGCTGGATGACAGCCTCGACGCTTTTGCCTGTCGTTACCGGCTGGCCGAGATGGCAGAGCGCTCGCTTGATGTGCAGTATTACATCTGGGAAGACGACATGTCCGGGCGGCTGTTGTTTTCCGTACTCTTAGCCGCAGCCTCGCGCGGGGTGCGGGTTCGCCTCTTGCTGGATGACAATAACACCCAGGGCCTGGATGAGATCCTCTCTCTTCTGGATGCGCATCCCAATATCTCTGTTCGCCTTTTTAACCCTTTCTCTTTTCGTAGCCTGCGTGCGCTGGGCTATCTGACCGATTTTGCCAGGCTCAACCGGCGCATGCACAATAAATCGTTCACGGTTGATGGCGAAGCGACCATCATTGGCGGACGCAACGTGGGTGACGCCTATTTTGGCGCCGGTGAAGAGCCGCTCTTTTCTGACCTGGACGTCATGGCCGTTGGGCCTGTGGTAAAGGACGTGGCAGACGATTTTGAGCGGTACTGGCGCTGTGCGTCGGTTTCGACTTTGCGACAAGTGTTAGAGCTTTCCGAGACGGAGATCGCGGAAAAACTCACCCCGCCGGAAACCTGGTACCAGGGGGATATTACCCGCCGCTATCTCGACAAGCTCGCGTCGAGTGAATTTATCACTCGCCTCGAAGCCCGTGACCTACCGCTGATTTGGGCCAAAACGCGACTACTCAGTGACGATCCCGGTAAAGGGCAGGGTAGGGCAAAGCGACACTCTCTACTGCCGCAGCGTTTGCTGGATGTAATGGGCTCGCCGGAACAGCAGATCGATATTATCTCTTCTTATTTTGTTCCCACCCGTTCGGGCGTGGCGCTGCTGCTGCAAATGGTACGGAAAGGGGTGAAGATTGCCATTCTCACCAATTCTTTAGCGGCCAATGATGTGGCGGTTGTTCATGCAGGTTATGCCCGCTGGCGTAAGAAACTGCTGCGACACGGTATTGAGTTATATGAGTTAAAACCGACCCAGGAAGGGCCGCCGGTACTGCACGATCGGGGGATAACCGGGAATTCCGGTTCCAGCCTGCATGCGAAAACCTTTAGCATTGACGGGGAGAAGGTCTTTATTGGTTCGCTCAATTTTGATCCCCGCTCTACGATGCTCAATACCGAGATGGGCTTTGTGATTGAGAGCAAAACCCTGGCACAGCTTATACATAAGCGCTTTTCGCGTAGCCAGCGTCATGAGGCCTGGCAACTTCGGCTGGACAAATTCGGGCGTCTGAACTGGATTGAGTACAAAGAGGGCGAAGAGATTGTGCACAAAAAGGAGCCCAAAACCCGCTTCTGGCAGCGCGTGCTGGTCCGCCTCACTTACTGGCTGCCGGTGGAGTGGCTACTGTAAAAGCTGCGCCGGACCATAATCCGGCGCACCGTTATTAGTTTGCGGCGTGTTTGATGCTTTCAGCCTTGTTCTGCGGTTTACCCGAGAAGAGGAAACGCAGCAGGGGAATGCGCAGATGAATTTCGTACAGCACAATCGCCAGGCCGACGACAAACACCAGTCCGGTAATAAATCCTAACAGGTTCGAACCGATATGCGGCGTAATGTATGCACCAAAGAAGAGCGTCAGTGGGTGGTGCACCAGGTAGATGAAGAGCGAGGCATTAACGAAATAGGTCACCCGTGACGATTTAAAATTCAGCAGGCGGTGGCCCAGCGCAAAGACCACATTTACCATCCACAGCCCAAGTAGCATGGTGATCACGCTTTCAGTTTCATACATCCAGGCATCGCCGCTGCCATATTTCTGATTCAACAGATAAGCCATAAATGCCAGCGCCGCACCCAGCGTACATCCGCGGGAAGGGGTGGTAAAAAGCGCCTTCAGCTGAGGATAGATAAAGGCCAGCGCGCCCAGGAGGTAGAAAGGCAGATAGTAGAGCGTCTGCATGACCACAAAGTTGAACATGCCGTCGCTAAGAATAGGGGGGTAGAGGATAAACAGCGTGCGACGAACCGCCGCGTAAGCGATGCCCAATAGCAGGAAGACAATCGACAGTTTACCCAGCGTAATTCGTTCAAACAGACCTTCGCTACGGGTAGCAAGGTGATGCCGCACGCGGCTAAAGATCCACAGACTAATGGTCGTTAATACCACCAGTACCAACAGGAACCAGAGATGTGAAATCAGCTCCCAGGCGAGGGTGTTGTATTTTTCATACCCGGAGAGGTTATGCCAGCCATCCGCTTTTCCCTTCACATACTGAAGCATGATGAATTGAGGTAGCGTGAGGAGCGGAATGGCGGTCAGCATCGGTATCCCGACGCGCTCAACACGCACTTTCCACCAGCGTTTCAGCGGATAGCGCAAAAACAGCATGTAAGAGAAGTAGCCGGAGATAACAAAGAAAACCTGCATCCGGAAAGAGTGAATAAAGTCGTTAAACAGCGTTAGCCACCAGGAGGGCTCGGCGCTATTCACGTGCCAGACGTGGCTTGAATAGATTAATGAGATATGAAAGGGGATCCCCAACAGCATGAGCCATGCCCGAATGGAGTCGAGGAAATATTCACGTTGTGCAGGTGCTGTGCTCATATAACGTTGTGCATTCTCAGACTTTTCGTCTTATCCCTAAGGGTCATAGTGGTTACATTCGAGGCCAACCCTACACGAAGTCCGACACACTGTCTCCAGGATAAGCACGCAAAGTGAAAATGGGTTACTTTCACTTGCTTAATCCATGAGCCAGCGCGCTGAACAAAGCGGTGATTATGTTGTCGGAATGCCTGATTTTCCATTAAAATGGATCGGATCGATATAAGCACACAAAGGGGGAAGTGCTTACTTATTATGAAACATAAACCACAAATGATGAAAATGCGTTGGTTGGGGGCAGCTGTACTGTTGTCTCTATATACCTCATCGGCCTGGTCCTTTACCATCGACGACGTCGCAAAACAGGCAAAATCGATGGCGGGCAAGAGCTATGAAGCGCCAAAAAGTAACCTGCCCTCCGTTTTCCGCGACATGAAATATGCGGACTATCAGCAGATCCAGTTTAACCGCGACAAAGCTTACTGGAACAACACTAAGACCCCGTTCAAGCTTGAGTTTTATCACCAGGGGATGTATTTCGACACGCCAGTCACCATTAATGAAGTGACCGCCACGGCAGTGCGTAAAATCAAGTACAGCCCGGATTATTTTAATTTTGGCAACGTACAGCACGATAAAGACACGGTAAAAGATTTGGGCTTTGCTGGCTTCAAGGTGCTTTATCCTATTAACAGCAAAGATAAAAATGACGAAATCGTCAGCATGCTTGGCGCAAGTTATTTCCGCGTGATCGGTGCCGGCCAGGTGTACGGTATCTCTGCGCGCGGTCTGGCCATTGATACGGCGCTGCCCTCTGGCGAAGAGTTCCCGCGTTTTCGTGAGTTTTGGGTCGAGCGTCCAAAACCTACCGACAAGCGTCTGACGGTTTATGCACTGCTGGATTCCCCTCGCGCGACCGGCGCGTACCGTTTTGTGATCATTCCAGGCCGCGATACGGTGGTTGACGTTCAATCCAAAGTTTACCTGCGCGATAAAGTGGGCAAGCTGGGCGTTGCGCCATTGACCAGTATGTTCCTGTTTGGGCCGAACCAGCCCTCTCCGGCGACCAACTTCCGTCCTGAGCTGCATGATTCCAATGGACTGTCGATTCATGCCGGTAATGGTGAATGGATCTGGCGTCCACTGAATAACCCGAAACATCTGGCTGTTAGCAGCTTCGCGATGGAAAACCCGCAAGGCTTCGGCCTGCTGCAGCGTGGCCGCCAGTTCTCTCGTTTTGAAGATCTCGATGACCGCTACGACCTGCGCCCAAGCGCCTGGATTACGCCGAAGGGCGAATGGGGTAAAGGCAAGGTTGAACTGGTAGAGATCCCAACCAACGATGAAACCAACGATAATATCGTTGCGTACTGGACGCCGGATCAGCTGCCGGAAGCCGGTAAAGAGATGAACTTCAAGTACACCATCACGCTGAGCCGCGATGAAGACAAACTTCATGCTCCGGATAACGCGTATGTCATGCAAACGCGTCGCTCTACCGGTGATGTGAAGCAGTCGAACCTGATTCGTCAGCCCGATGGCACCATCGCATTTGTGGTCGATTTTGCCGGTCAGAACATGAAGACGCTTGCGCCAGATACCCCTGTAACCGCCCAGGCCAGCATTGGAGACAACGGTGAAATCGTTGAAAACAGTGTGCGCTATAACCCGGTCACTAAAGGGTGGCGTTTAACCTTGCGCGTGAAAGTGAAAGATGCGAAACAGCCGACTGAAATGCGTGCCGCTCTGGTTAACGCCGACCAGCCGCTGAGTGAAACCTGGAGCTATCAGCTACCTGCCAATGAATAAGACAACTGAGTATATCGACGCCATGCCGCTCTCTGACATAGAGAAAGCGGCATTGCCGAAGGACGATATCCGCGCGGTACACACCGCGCTGGATGCAGAACGTCACCCATATACCCGTGACGACGATACGCCGCTGGGCTCGGTCAAGGCTCGCCTTGAGCAGGCCTGGCCCGATTCGCTGGCTGAAGGGCAACTGATAAAGGATGACGAAGGGCGTACCCAGCTTGAGGCAATGCCGAAGGCGACGCGTTCTTCCATGTTCCCGGATCCGTGGCGCACGAACCCGGTAGGCCGCTTCTGGGATCGTCTGCGTGGCCGCGACGTTACGCCGCGTTATCTTTCTCGTCTCACGAAAGAGCAGCAGGCGAGCGAGCAAAAATGGCGTACCGTAGGCAGCATCCGTCGCTATATTTTGCTGTTGCTGACCGTGGCGCAAACCGTTGTCGCTACCTGGTACATGAAAACCATTCTGCCTTACCAGGGGTGGGCACTGATCAACCCGGCAGACATGCTCGATCAGGATCTGCTCGTCTCCTTTATGCAGATCCTGCCGTACATTCTGCAAAGCGGCATCCTGCTGCTGTTCGCCGTACTCTTCTGTTGGGTCTCGGCCGGTTTCTGGACCGCGCTGATGGGCTTCCTGCAGCTGCTGATAGGCCGTGACAAATACAGCATTTCGCACTCTACGGTGGGGGATGAACCCCTGAATCCCGAGCACCGTACTGCGCTGATCATGCCGATTTGTAACGAAGACGTGGATCGCGTCTTCGCCGGACTGCGCGCTACCTGGGAGTCGGTGAAAGCCACCGGTAACGCGGCGCACTTCGACGTTTATATTCTGAGCGACAGCTACAACCCCGATATCTGCGTTGCTGAGCAGAAAGCGTGGATGGAACTGATTGCGGAAGTGCAGGGCGAAGGGCAGATCTTCTATCGTCGCCGCCGCCGTCGTGTGAAGCGTAAAAGCGGTAACATCGATGACTTCTGCCGTCGCTGGGGTAACCAGTACAGCTATATGGTGGTGCTGGACGCCGACTCGGTTATGACGGGCGACTGTCTGACCGGTCTGGTGCGCCTGATGGAGGCGAACCCGAACGCTGGTATTATCCAGTCTTCGCCGAAAGCGTCGGGTATGGATACGCTGTATGCGCGTTGCCAGCAGTTTGCCACCCGTGTTTACGGGCCGCTGTTTACCGCGGGCCTGCACTTCTGGCAGTTGGGTGAATCCCACTACTGGGGCCATAACGCCATCATCCGTGTTCAACCCTTTATCGAGCATTGCGCCCTGGCGCCGCTGCCAGGCGAAGGGTCTTTTGCCGGTTCTATCCTCTCCCATGACTTCGTTGAAGCCGCCCTGATGCGTCGTGCCGGGTGGGGGGTGTGGATCGCTTACGATCTGCCAGGCTCTTATGAAGAGCTGCCGCCAAACCTGCTGGATGAACTCAAACGCGACCGCCGCTGGTGTCACGGGAACCTGATGAACTTCCGTCTGTTCCTGGTTAAAGGGATGCACCCGGTTCACCGTGCGGTGTTCCTCACCGGGGTAATGTCTTACCTCTCTGCGCCGCTGTGGTTTATGTTCCTTGCGCTGTCCACGGCGCTCCAGGTGGTGCATGCGCTCACCGAGCCGCAATACTTCCTGCAACCGCGCCAGCTTTTCCCGGTGTGGCCGCAGTGGCGCCCTGAACTGGCGATTGCGCTCTTTGCGTCAACCATGGTGCTGCTGTTCCTGCCGAAACTGCTGAGTATTGTGCTCATCTGGTGTAAAGGCTCGAAGGAGTATGGCGGGTTCTTCCGCGTCACGCTCTCGCTGCTGCTGGAAGTGCTGTTCTCGGTGCTGCTGGCGCCGGTACGTATGCTGTTCCATACCGTGTTCGTGGTTAGTGCCTTCCTCGGCTGGGAAGTGGTCTGGAACTCACCGCAGCGTGACGACGACTCCACGCCGTGGAGCGAAGCCTTTATGCGTCATGGTTCGCAATTGCTGCTGGGTCTGGTTTGGGCAGTGGGTATGGCATGGCTGGATCTGCGTTTCCTCTTCTGGCTGGCGCCGATTGTCTTCTCGCTGATTCTGTCGCCGTTTGTGTCGGTTATATCCAGCCGTTCAACGGTCGGTCTGCGTACCAAGCGCTGGAAACTGTTCCTCATTCCGGAAGAGTATTCGCCGCCGCAGGTGCTGGTTGACACTGATAGATTCCTTGAGCTTAACCGTAGCCGTTCGCTGGAAGATGGGTTTATGCACGCCGTATTTAACCCATCCTTTAACGCGCTCTCTACGGCGATGGCAACGGCCCGTCACCGGGCAAGCCAGGTGCTGGAGATCGCCCGCGATCGTCATGTGGAACAGGCGCTGAATGAAACGCCTGAAAAACTGAACCGTGACCGTCGTCTGGTGCTGTTGAGCGATCCGGTGACCATGTCGCGTCTGCACTATCGTGTCTGGTCAGCCCCGGAGAGATACTCGTCGTGGGTTAGCCATTACGAGACGCTGAAGCTTAATCCGTTGGCGCTGAAGGCGAAATAAGCCTGAGGTAAAAAAAATACCGGCCTGTGGGCCGGTATTTTTTTCTATGAGGTAACCATGAAAGTCATCATCGTCATCATGATGTCCCTGATGCTAACTGGATGCGGAAGCATCATTAGTCGCACCATCCCTGGACAGGGGCATGGTAATCAATATTATCCCGGTGTGCAGTGGGATGTACGCGATTCCGCATGGCGCTACCTGACGGTGCTGGACCTGCCGTTCTCGCTGATATTTGATACGCTGCTCCTGCCCATTGATGCCCATCACGGGCCGTACGAATAGTTAACGCTCGTCCCACTCGTCTGCCGCGGTCTGCCCCTCTTCGGTATCCAGCGGCGGTTCGAGCTGGAACTCACCTTCATCCCACTCATGGAGGGTATTCTCCTCCAGCCACTCCTGGCGCAGTTCAATTTCATCGAAATCGCCGTCGAAAACAGCCTGCGCTGCTTCGCCACTTAATACCGGCAGGCATTCCCCCTCCTGGCCATCGTCGGCAAAAAACTCGACCTGCCACATAATGTCCCCATCCTGCAGAACATATTTTTGAATATTGAGTTGCTCAATATTCGCATTCTCTTCCTCAATGCCTGGATTATTGGCGAGATACTCCTCGCGTGCAGCGTCAATAGCTTCTTCCAGCGTGGCGTACATAGTCATAAGTGTCTCCCTGTTTTCGACATAGCATTCAGGGAAAGGATAGCTTATCCACTGAAATTGCAAGTATGAATGCGCAGAAAGCCGTCAGCCATTTTTCTTAATGACGCACTGCCGGGGAGGAAGAAGGAGGATTTCGCGGCGATTTGCGCGTAGCTCTCGCCATGCTGAGCCAGGAATAGATGGCGTTAAAGAGCACGACGCAGGCCGTCACAATAAAGACGGCCCTGAAGCCGAAGCTCGCAGAGACACCGGCCCCCACCAGCGGCCCGGTGACATTACCAATATCGCGAAAAGACTGGTTATAACTGAATATCCGCCCGGCAATCTGGTTGGTGGAGTTGTAGACCAGCAGGGTCTGTACGGCGGGCAATAGCGCCCCGTCAGCAGCTCCTAACAGGAAACGTAATACGCCCAGTTGCCAGGGGGACTGCACCATCGACATAGGAATCAGCAGCAGCACCGAAATAATCAGGGCTGCGATCAGGATTTTCTCTGGGCCAATGCGATCGCCGAGTTTACCCAGTCGCGGCGCACTGATCAGCGCCGCCACGCCGGGTACCGAGGCAATCATGCCGCTAATAAAGGCGATATTGCTCACGTTGCCCGCTAAATCGCGCACATAGAGCGTAAGGATGGGGGCTATAGAGCCGGTCGCAACCTGAATGATTAAGGTCGTGACAAAGAGACTTAACACCAGTTTCGGATTTTTCAGGGCGCCTATCACCTGACGCGCATGGAGCATCTCTTTCTTCGCCACCGGGGTAAAGTTTTCCCGAATGCACAGCAAGGTGACGATAAAACAGATGAACAGCACCACCGCGGTGATAAAAAAGACCGGCCGCAGGCCATAAATATCGGCCATAAAACCGCCCGCCAGCGGGCCGAGGAGTGCGCCGCTAACCGCCCCGGTAGAGAGCGTACCCAGCGCCCAGCCGCTTTTATGCCGCGGTATCTGCGTAGCAATAAGCGCGTTGGCATTGGGCACAAACCCGCCCAGTAAGCCCAGCAAAGCGCGCAAAATCAGTAACTGCCAGACATTTTGTGCCAGCCCCATCAGCACCATGATAATGGACATGCCCAGCGCTGAGCGCAGCAGCATGATTTTGCGCCCTTTCCGGTCAGCAAGTCCGCCCCAGAAGGGGGAGGCAATGGCCGAAAAGAGAAAAGTAATGCTAAACACCAGCCCCGACCACATATTCAGCGCGCTATGGCCGGTCACCCCGAGCTGTTCGACATACAGCGGCAGAAAAGGCATGACCAGACTGAAGGCTGCGCCGGTTAAAAAACAACCGAACCACGCAACCGCGAGATTACGTTTCCAGTTTATAGGGGCATCTGAGGGCGACATAGCAATCCGCAATAATATTATGAGAGGTAATAAGCCTGCTAATTATGCGCCTGCGTGATGATTGCTGCAATGGAGGAGGGCTTTTATCGCTAAAAGAGAGGCGGCCTGTTGGCCGCCCCGGGGAGATTAATAGCGAGAGGGAACGCCCTCCGGCCGGGTTTTAAAGCGACGATGTAGCCACATATACTGTTCAGGTGCCAGCATGATGCACTTCTCCACAACCTCATTCATCCAGCGGGCGGTGGTCTCGGCATCGTCAAGCGGGGGAGCCAGCTCGGGCTCCAGCATCATCAGTTCATAACCTTTACCATCAGGTTTTCGCCGCGGTACGAAGGGAACAATCGCCGCTTTGGACATGCGCGCCAGCATCCAGGTACCGGAGGTCGTCGCTGCCTCTTCTACGGCAAAGAAGGGGACAAAGACGCTGGCGTTACGACCATAGTCATGATCTGGCGCGTACCAGATGACCTCACCTGATTTCAGGGCGCGAATCATCCCTTTCAGGTCTTTACGGTCAATCATGCTCTTATTGGAACGCATACGTCCCCAGGTTTGTAACCAGTCAATCACCGGATTATCGTTGGGGCGATAAACGCCGATGCCGGGCGCCTGCATGCCAAACATACGTGCACCGATTTCGAGGGTGAGGAAATGGACCCCAATCAACAGCACGCCGGTTTTATCGGCCTGAAGTTGATGCACCGGACCCATGCCGGTACCAGTGACGTCATACCAGCGTGCCATCCGCTTGTCAGACCAGAACCAGGCCATGCCTGTTTCCATCAGCCCCATACCGACGGATTCAAAGTTTTTAACCACCATCTCATGGCGTGCCTTTGCGTCCATTTGCGGAAAGCAGAGCTCCAGATTGCGATCGGCAATGCGGGCACGGCGTTTCATCAGGCGCAGGGCAAGGTGGCCCAGAACACAGCCAAGGCGATAGATGATGGGGTAGGGCAGCTTTACCACTAACCATAATAAACCGATCCCCAGCCAGGTAGGCCAATAACGTGGATGGAGTAGCGCCATGGAAAATTGAGGTAAATGGGTCATGTTTTTCCTGTTCTTAAACGTCCTTATGCAGCATTGTCGCATTTTTCAATCTATTGCCCAAATTTCTGCAAAAAAAGCGATCTCATGTTGCGGGTAAAGCGCAAAACGAAATTTTGTGAGTCAGAAATGTAGCGCAAAATGAAGGGATGTAAATTCTCATTGTTTGCTATATCATGCGGCCCGATTTGATTCTCTAACGATTGCAGGAACCGTACACCATGCCAGTGTTACACAACCGCATTTCGAACGAGGAGTTAAAAGCGCGCATGCTGGCCGAAACAGAGCCGCGCACGACTATCTCGTTCTATAAATACTTCACCATCGTCAATCCGCACGAAACGCGTGACACCCTCTACAAAGCTCTGACTGCGCTGAACGTATTTGGCCGCATTTATCTGGCCAAAGAGGGCATCAATGCGCAGATTAGCGTGCCTGAAAGCAAAGTCGACGCGTTACGTGATTATCTCTACGGCTTCGATCCTGCACTGAATGGGCTGCGTCTGAACGTGGCGCTGGAAGATGACGGTAAATCCTTCTGGGTGCTGCGTTTGAAAGTGCGTGAACGCATCGTCGCCGATGGGATTGACGACCCGACCTTCGATGCCAGCGACGTGGGTGACTATCTGAAGGCGGCTGAAGTGAATGCCATGCTCGACGATCCCGATGCGGTGTTTATCGATATGCGTAATCACTATGAATATGAAGTGGGCCATTTCGAGGATGCGCTGGAGATCCCGGCAGATACCTTCCGTGAGCAACTGCCTAAAGCCGTTGAGATGATGCAGGAACATAAAGATAAAAAGATCGTTATGTACTGCACCGGTGGGATCCGTTGTGAAAAGGCCAGTGCCTGGATGAAGCACAACGGCTTCAATAAGGTGTGGCATATTGAGGGCGGCATTATTGAGTATGCCCGCCGTGCCCGTGAGCAGGGCCTGCCGGTACGATTTATCGGTAAAAACTTCGTCTTCGATGAGCGGATGGGTGAGCGAATTTCGGAGGATGTGATCTCGCATTGCCATCAGTGCGGTACATCATGCGACACGCATACCAACTGCAAAAACGACGGTTGTCATCTGCTGTTTATTCAGTGCCCGGCATGTGCTGAGAAGTTTAATGGCTGCTGTAGTGAACTGTGCAGCGAAGAGAGCGCTCTGCCTGAAGAGGAGCAGCGCCGTCGCCGCGCGGGACGTGAAAACGGTAATAAAATCTTCAATAAGTCGCGTGGTCGTCTCAATACCCGCCTGGGTATTCCTGACCCGGAATAACGGCTGTCCGGCCCGGCTGCAGCGAGCAACCGGGCCGACTTCACTTACTTCTTCTGCACGCCTTCAACAGAAATAATCAGATCCACTTCCTGCGATGCCGGACCCAGATCGGTAGTGATATTAAAGTCCTTCAGACGGATTTTACCCTCAGCTTCAAACCCGGCGCGTTTGCCGCCCCACGGATCGTCGCCCTGACCAATCAGCTTCGCTGCCAGCGTCACTGGTTTAGTCACGCCGTTTAAGGTCAGGTTACCGGTGATATCCAGCCCGTCACCTGCTTTTTTGACTTCTGTAGACGCGAAAGTCGCCTGCGGGAACTTCGACACGTTCAGGAACTCTGCGCTGCGCAGGTGTTTATCACGCTCAGCGTGGTTAGTGTCTACGCTGTTGGTATTGATCGTGACATTCACTTTATCGGCAGCCGGATTTTTTTCATCGAAGGTAAAAGACCCATCGAAATCATTAAAGGTGCCGTACAGCCAGCTGTAGCCCAGGTGCTGGATGCGGAAGTTGACGAAGGCGTGCTGCCCTTGTTTATCAATTGTATAGTCTGCTGCAACGGCGGCGCCGGTGGTGAACAGCAGAGTTCCTAAGGTTAATCCCAGCAGGCTTTTTTTCATCTTATGCTCCAGAGTCAGACGACGCTTTACCCAACATACGTGTCAGGGTGGCATCTTTATCGATAACGTGATGTTTGATGGCGGCGAGGCCATGTAAAACGGAAAGAACAACCAGGCTCCAGGCGAGCCATAGATGTAGTGAACCCGCGAGATCCGCCTGCGTACCGGCATCTGCCAGTAGTGCAGGGACATCAAACAGGCCGAATACGCTGATGGGCTTGCCGTCGGCGGTGGAAATCAGGTAGCCGCTAATTAGAATGGCAAAGAGTAGGCCGTAAAGGGCGATATGGGCCGAGGCGGCCGCCAGTCGGGTCAGGCGAGTCTGGCTTTGCAGCGGCGGCGGTACCGGGGAGACGTGGCGCCAGATAATGCGGATCACCAGACCCATCATCAACAGGATGCCAATGCTCTTATGCAGCTCGGGTGCCTGATGGTACCAGCCATCGTAGTAGCTAAGCGTGACCATCCACAACCCGAGGCCAAACATGGCATAAACGACAATGGCCGTGACCCAGTGTAATAAAAGGGAAATAACACCATAGCGTGTCGGGGAATTACGTAACTGCATAGTCAGTACCGCAATAATATTAATGTGCGGTCAACATGACGTGTCAGAAATAGTAATGCAAATGATATTTAATAATAATGACTATTAATTTTTATCTTTCAGTTACTTTGATGATGACAGGGATTTTACATCAGCTTTTTCGTAAAAAATGAAATGTTTAGCAGCCCTGCAGCAGGTTTCATTGGGTTAATAAAATTCAAATTATTTGGGATGAATTTATAGTTATTTTAAGAAATGTAAGGTTGTGTCAGGGGTTATGCCGCATAGAACAGAATATAAACGACATCGATAACGGCTAATAATGACCACAGTACAATATAGAGCATCAGATGCTCACGAATATTGTTGATCAGATAGTTAAGCAGGCGTCGCATTCACTTCCCATTTGCGAAAAGTTAAAGGCTTCGGCATCCCGAAGCCTGGGACAATTATCAGCGAAAGCGTGCTAAGGAGAAGGGCGTCAGATCAAACGACGGCGTGATACCCTGGGCAAATTGCGCGGCAATCTCACCCAGTACGCTGGCAAACTTAAAGCCATGACCGCTGAGGCCGGTAATCAGCAACGTATTATCATGCCCTGGCAGCGTATCAATAATAAAATCTTCGTCTGGGGTGTTGTCATAGGTGCAGGCTGCTCCATGCAGCAGACCGCCTACGCCCGGCAGTACATTCCGTAAGAATGTAAAACACTCCGATCCATCACTGGCTATGGCACCAAAGGGGACGCGTTCTTGCTGGGACGTGATGGGTTGCCCGCCGTTATGTTTACCGATCTTGAGTTCATCATTTTCAGCAGGAAAACCGTAGAACTGATTGCCGTCTGGCAACTCGCCGGTAAACGCCGGGAAGTGGTTTTTACTGCTGTAGCGGCCATCGGCCTGGAACCACGCAAAGACTTTGCGCACTGGCTGCACTGGCAGGTCAGGCACCAGGCTAGAGACCCAGGTCCCCGAACTGACCAGCAGTCGATGCGCGCTATATGCACCATCAGCTGTTTCTACCGTCACCTCATCATCACCATGCTGAATGCGGCTCACCGGGCAGTTAAACAGCTGCGCGCATCCGGACTCTTTCGCCAGAGCAATCCAGGTCTTAATCGCCAGTTCGCTACGTAATACCCCAGAACTGCCTTCAAACAGACCGACATAGTTCTCAGGCACCCGAATTTCAGGCCAGCGCGCCATAATGGCCTCGCTGCTCATAGACTCTACGTTGAGGTTAAACTTCTGCGCGCTCTGGGCGACATTTGTCAGAAATTCAGAATCAGCAGGGCCCAGGTTGATCACGCCGGTACGCTCAAAGACGGCCTCACCACTGATCTCTGCCAGCTCATCCCACAGCGCCTGCGCGCGTAACACCATCGGGACATAGCGCTCGCCCTCGCCGTAAGCGTGACGAATCAGGCGGGTATCACCATGGTGGCTCCCTTCGGTGTGTGGCGGCATATGGGCATCTATCATCAATACCTTCAGCCCGGCACGCGTTGCATAATAACCTGCGGCGGCGCCGACGGAACCACTGCCAATAATGATTAGATCGTATTTCATATAAATCTCTTTACGCTGCACTTTACATAGCAGAGTAATTAACATGGCGGGGTTATACAAGGGAGAAATAAATAAGGCACCCTGAGGTGCCTGTTGAGTGAAAAATGGGCATATTCTTAATGCCGACGATACTCATTTTCCTGGTAGTCACCAGATTCTATTTTTGCAATTCCTGCTTCTAAAATAGAAATAAACTGGCGTGCGACATCTGTTGTTAACCACAGAGTCTGCCCAACCTCCGCTTCTTCACGGTCCGCCTGATTTGGGGTCTGGTAGTGTAAGCGCAACATCAGCGCGTCGTAGCTGTCTACGGTGCTAATATCCCAGCCGACGAGAGGATGGGTCTGGATGACTTCATTATTCTTTTCCATCTTAACCCCCTTAATACGTGTTAGAAGACAACGACTTTGAGGTTCAATGCGTGTTTTTCTGAAGCTACTTCAGTATACATTAAATAAGGGTTCTGATCGGAAAAAGAAACCATCGCAACGTAAATAGTTACATTTTAGGAATGTTCGAACAATAAATCACCGTGATGCTCACGATTTTAAAAGAAGTCAGGCAGGGCGGGGAACTTTCTTAAAACGAAACGAAAAAAAAGCCGGGGCGACCCGGCAAAAAACACAATGAGGGCGTAAAACTTAATCGGTAATAAACCAGTCGTCAGCGCTCTCCCAGGTCTCCTGGAGGATTTCGCTGATGCGCTCTTTATCTTCTTTGGCACCACCTAATACTGACAGGTTATTGGCGGCAGCATAACGCACGGTAACGGCACCATCGCGCTCGGGAAAGGAATCGTTGATACGACGGGATAATTCACCCGCCAGCGCATCCAGCGCGCCGGCAGGCATGGCTGTGGTTCTGGCGATTGTGACTTCAATACGCATAATAACCCCCTGTGCAATATACTGTGTATTTATACAGTTCTATTGATGCCAACGCAACAGGGGGCGACCATTTTTTTAACCTTTAACCGTCCATTGCACCTTTTCACCCGCCAGGAATGGAATTAGGGTGTCATCCGTCAGGGCAATCGACTCCACCACCTGGCTCTCTTCGCGCACCAGTTCAACGAACGTATCATTAACCGGCAGGTTGTAGAATTTCGGGCCGTTAAGCGAGCAGAAGGCTTCAAAGTGCTGCAAGGCATTCATCTCCTCAAAGACCTGGGCATAGCTCGCCAGTGCGGTAGGCGCATTAAAGCAGCCTGCACAGCCGCAGCTGGCCTCTTTGCGATGACGTGCATGCGGCGCGGAGTCTGTACCCAGGAACACGCGGTCAAAACCGCTGGCGACCAGCTCACGCAGCGCCTGCTGGTGGATATTACGCTTCAGGATCGGCAGGCAGTACAGATGCGGACGCACGCCGCCAACCAGCATATGGTTGCGGTTAAACATCAGGTGCTGCGGGGTAATGGTTGCCGCCAGACGCTCGTTGCCCTCGCGGACATAATCTGCGGCATCTTTAGTGGTGATGTGTTCAAACACCACTTTCAAACCCGGCAGGCGCTGGCGAAGCGGTTCCATCACGGTATCGATAAAGCGGGCTTCACGATCGAAGATATCGATGTCGGCATGGGTCACTTCACCGTGCACCAGCAGCGGCATACCCAGTTTCTCCATGCGCTCCAGTACCGGCATAATGGCATCGACGCTGGTCACGCCGTGGCTGGAGTTGGTGGTGGCGTTTGCCGGATAGAGTTTGGCGGCGGTGAAAACCCCTTCGGTAAAGCCGCGCTCAATCTCTGCTGGATCCAGCGTGTCAGTCAGGTAGCAGGTCATCAGCGGGGTAAAGTCATGCCCGGCCGGTACGGCAGCGAGGATGCGGTTGCGATAGGCAATAGCGGCATCAACGGTAGTGACTGGCGGTACCAGGTTAGGCATGACAATCGCGCGGCCATAAATTTCACTGGTATAAGGCACGACGGTGGCCAGCATGTCGCCATCACGCAGATGGATATGCCAGTCGTCAGGACGGCGGATTTTCAGAACCTGGGGATGTGCAGTCATTAGTATGCTCCGGCTTGGTAGGAATCAGTCATGAAGGCTGTTTTTTGCCGGACACAAAGGATAGGCGGAAACGTTTTCGTTTGCACTCTTTTTACAAAAAAAAGGCGCCGAAGCGCCGTTATATTTACTCAGTGAAGGGGATTATGATTTCTCCCGGCTTCACTTCAATGCCTTTGGCATATTTCTTCGCCAACGCTTCGCCTTTGCTCTTATCTTCACTCAGGATATAGGCTGGCTGTTTATTGAAGTAGCTGCGCAGCGACTGGTTGAGATAAGGCATCAGGGTCTGAAGTACTGGTTTCATTTTCTCCGGCGTGACGACCGCATCGGCAATCTCCATCTCCTGCAGATAAATCGCCCCTTCTTCTTTGTTGAAGACCGGCAGCGCTTTTAATTTGAGCTGAATATTGGCCTTCTGGCTGCCAAACAGGGAGTTCATGTCCAGGCTGGCATCACCGGAGAGCATCACTTTGTTTGGCTCTTCCCGGCCAATCTTACTGTCCAGGTTGGTCAGTACAATATGCGCATCCGCCACGCCGGGGACGCCGATATCTTTGGCAAAATTATTATGTTTCTGAAGCGCCTGGTTAATTTCCTGCTCGCTGACGGTGTACTGAGTAAGCTGATTGCAACCAACCAGCAGGCCGCTCACTATAAACGCAGCGGCAATAACGATTTTCTTCATGTTTTTCCTCAACATAATGTCAGCACTTAACGCCCGACGAGCCAGTATGTCAGGCGAGAGTGTTACAGACCAGCAGAAAAAGCTGAAATCAACGGGCGGGCAGAGGGTGCCCGCCCGTCCGGGCTTACAGTGCCTGGGAAGAGAGAAGGTTGATTTGGGTCTGCTTCGCCATGTTATCGCGATAGTCCGCGACCCGCGTTGGCCAGGTAATGCCCGCGACCAGCGTCAGGTTACGCAGCAGTGGGAAGAGGTGAATATCATCGTCAGATAACTCGCCATTGACGGCGTTAGGCTGGACGATGAGCTTGTCCAGCGCCCGCAGGTCATCGCTGATATTTTTTACCAGACCGGCGGTGTGGGCCATATGCTCATCAAAGCTGCCGATAGCGGCCTCTTTCTTCTCAACGAAGTACGCACGGGCCTCTGGTGTAGAAAACTCATCAAACGCAGATTTCGCGAAGCGGGGGATAAGCAGACGATTCACATAACCGTTCACTTTGCGTAGCCACTCTTCAACGGCGGGGTTTTGCTTGCCAGTGAGCAGCGGCTTGCCATCAAGCTGGTCGACATAGTGGACGATATCCATGCTTTCGGGCAGGTAACGGCTGTCGTCTTTTTGCAGGATGGGGGCCATTTTCTTACCAATCATCCGCGTGGGCGTTGCTTCGTCATCATTCTGCAGCGTGATGAGTTCGACGGGTAGATTCTTCAGACCAAAAATCATTCGGGCTTTAAGACAGAACGGGCAGTGATCGTAAATATAAAGTTTCACGTTTCTCCTCCAGTTGTTGACCATCAATAGTCAGTATGGAGGAGAAAAAAGCATGAGACAAATCAGGCCCCAGGCTCCAGCATGGTGCCCGCGCTACGTTTGTGGCTGAACTGCCAGCCCAGCGCGAAGAAGGTGATCACCCCGATCACCGCCAGCATCACCCAGGGTAACTCCGGCTGACTGAATGCTTTGCCGGCATCAAACAGCCAGCCGCCGCCTGCATAACCCAGCGCACCGCCAATCGCCAGTCCGAGGCGGCTAAAGCCCATATAGCTACCGCGTGCACGGGCATCCGCCAGCTGGGCGCTCAGGGTTTCACGTGCCGGTTCGGCGATGATCGAGCCAATGTAAAAAGTGCAAATCAGAATAAACAGCTGCTGTAGCGAGCTGACCATCCCGATCGGCAGCATGCTGATCGACATTAACAGCAGTCCTGCCATTAACCGGTGCTCCAGGCGAAACCGCTTTTCGCTCCAGCGGGCAATCGGATAGAGCAGAGTCAGCGACAGGCTGGCTTCGATGGCATACATCCATTTCACCGCTGCCGGGGAGCCGGCGATATCGTTGACCATGATGGGCAGCATAAGCATGACCTGCACCGCCAGCATGTAATAGCCCGCCAGGGTCAGCACGTAGGTGACGAAGCGTTTGTCCCGCAGCACCCGGCCCATCCCTTCGCGCACCGGGGCCTTAACGGTGGAGAGTTTCCACGCAGGCAGTAGCCAGGCGTTGAAGCCCGCGCACAGGATAAAGAGGACGGCACCCACGGCGCAGACCAGGCGGAAATCATACTGCAATAGCCAGCTACCCAGCAGGGCGCCAATCACCGCGCCGGCACTGTCCTGCATCATCAACAGGGAGAAAAACCGTCCACGCTGCTGCGGGCGAATCAGTTTGACCACCAGCGCGGTGCGCGGTGGGTCAAATAATGTTCCTCCGAGCCCGGAGATAAGGCAGGAGGCCCACAGTATCCAGGGTTCGTGAGCAATGCCCATGGTGGCAAACCCGGCCGCACGTAGCAGCATGCCGGTGACGATCATCGGTTTGGCGCCGAAGCGGTCGGCAATCGCGCCGCCAAAGATCCCCAGACCTTGCTGCACAAACTGGCGCAGGCCGAGGGCAATACCGACCATTAATGCCGCCCAGCCCATTTGATCCACAAAGCGGATCGAAATCAGAGGGAATACGACAAAAAAGCCCAGTACCACCAGCATGTTATCGACGAGAAGGAAGTATTTACCCAGGTTCCGGGCCTGCGAGATGCGGGACATTTCCCCTCCGGGAAATTAAAAGGTAAGCGCGCTAATATTCTGCGGGGTTATGAACAATTTTCCCACTGTCCCGGCGACAATATTTTTTTATCAAACGAAGACTTTGATTGGCGCTTTTCATCGTAAAGTGTGAAAAGTCACGAAAATGGTATGTCACTGTTTTCACAGACGGCAACCGCACAGGTATAGTAAAGATAACGGGCCGAGGTTGTAACGGGAAGGAGTGGTATCGATGTTTGGCTATCGTAGTAATGTGCCGAAGGTGCGCCTGACGACCGACCGGCTGGTTGTGCGTCTGGTGCACGAGCGTGATGCCTGGCGTCTGGCGGATTATTACGCCGAGAATCGTCAGTTTTTAAAACCCTGGGAGCCCATTCGGGATGAGAGCCACTGTTATCCCTCCGGGTGGCAGGCGCGCCTGGGGATGATTGCAGAGTTCCATAAGCAGGGCTCGGCATTCTATTTCGCGCTGCTCGATCCCGATGAAAAAGAGATCATCGGCATCGCCAATTTTTCCAACGTGGTGCGCGGGTCTTTTCATGCCTGCTATCTCGGCTATTCAATTGGCCAGAAGTGGCAAGGGCAGGGGTTGATGTTCGAGGCGCTCTCCGCCGCCATTCGCTATATGCAGCGCACCCAACATATTCACCGCATTATGGCGAACTATATGCCGCACAATCAGCGCAGCGGCGATCTGCTGGCGCGTCTCGGCTTTGAAAAAGAGGGATACGCGAAAGATTATCTATTGATAGACGGCGAGTGGCGCGATCATGTCCTGACGGCGCTCACAACCAAAGAGTGGAGCGCAGGACGCTAAGGAGATGTCATGAAATATCAGTTATCGCTTATGGAAGCGCGGGTGATCGGCAGCCTGCTTGAAAAACAGATCACTACCCCTGAACAGTATCCCCTGTCGATCAATGCCGTGACGCTTGCCTGTAACCAAAAAACTAACCGCGAGCCGGTGATGAACCTTGCAGAACATGAGGTTCAGGATCTGCTTGATGCGCTGGTCAAGCGCCACTATCTACGAACAGTGAGCGGGTTCGGCAACCGCGTCACAAAGTACGAGCAGCGTTTCTGCAACTCTGAATTTGGCGACCTGAAACTCAATCCCGCCGAGGTGGCGGTCATTACCACACTGCTGTTGCGTGGGCCTCAAACCCCGGGTGAACTGCGCAGCCGGGCCGCGCGGATGTATGAATTTGCCGATATGCAGGAGATTGAGCAAACGCTGGAACATCTGGCCTCCCGCGAAGACGGGCCCTATGTCTTGCGTCTGCCACGGGAGCCGGGCAAACGTGAGAGCCGTTATATGCATCTCTTTAGCGGCAATGTCGAAACGCTGATAAACGTGGTTGAGGCGGTGGCGCCGGTAGAGGATGAGAGCCTGCTTGCCCGCGTCGAGGCGCTGGAAGGTGAAGTCGCCGACCTAAAACAGCGGCTCGATTCGCTGCTGGCACATCTGGGAGATTAACTGTGACAAAATTACGCGTGGGTGTTGTAGGGTTGGGCGGCATTGCTCAGAAAGCCTGGCTGCCGGTATTGAGCGCCGCCACCGACTGGACGCTACAGGGGGCCTGGTCTCCGTCGCGGGATAAAGCGCTGCGTATCTGTGAGACCTTCCGCATGCCCTATGCCGGCTCGCTGACCGAACTGGCCCAGCAGTGCGACGCGATCTTTGTTCATACCTCTACGGCCACCCATTACCAGGTGGTGAGCGAACTGCTTAACGTCGGCGTGCATGTCTGCGTAGATAAACCGCTGGCAGAAAATATTCAGGATGCCGAGCGTCTGATTGAGCTGGCCGCGCGGAAAAAACTCACCCTGATGGTGGGCTTCAATCGCCGTTTTGCCCCCCTGTATCAGTCGCTGAAAAGCCAGCTCTCCGGCGCGGCTTCTCTGCGAATGGATAAGCACCGCGCTGACAGCGTCGGCCCCGGCGATCTGCGCTTCACGCTGCTCGACGACTATCTGCACGTGGTAGACACCGCACTGTGGCTGGCAGGCGGTAACGCGCAGCTCGATAGCGGCACCCTGCTGGCGAACGAGCAAGGCGAGATGGTCTATGCCGAGCACCATTTCAGTATTAACCATTTGCAGATTACAACCGCCATGCATCGGCGGGCGGGCAGTCAACGGGAGTGGGTTCAGGCCGTCACCGACGGTGCGCTGGTGGATGTCACCGATATGCGTGAGTGGCGAGAAGAGAGAGGGCAGGGGGTGGTACACCGCCCGGTACCGGGCTGGCAGAGTACGCTGGAGCAGCGGGGTTTTGCAGGCTGCGCGCATCACTTTATTGAGTGCGTGCAAAATCAGACCATTCCGGAGACGGCGGGCGAGCAGGCCATTATGGCTCAGCGCATCGTCGAGAAGCTGTGGCGCGAGGCGATGAGCGAGTAACCGTTATCTGCGGGTTCAACCCCTGTAACATCTGCCGATAGTAATTCCCCGGAATCCAGGTAGACTAAGCGCTTCTTTCAACGCCTGCACTGCAGGCGTTTTGCCGTGTGGTTGTGGAAATTCACGTTAATGAACCTATTAAAATCGCTGGCCGCCGTCAGCTCGATGACCATGTTTTCTCGCGTGCTGGGCTTTGCACGCGATGCCATTGTGGCGAGGGTTTTTGGTGCAGGCATGGCGACCGATGCCTTCTTCGTCGCCTTTAAGTTGCCCAACCTGCTGCGTCGTATCTTTGCTGAAGGGGCTTTCTCGCAGGCGTTTGTCCCAATCCTGGCTGAGTACAAAAGTAAGCAGGGCGAAGATGCCACCCGGGTGTTTATCTCTTACGTTTCGGGTCTGCTGACCCTGGCGCTGGCCATCGTCACCGTGGTGGGGATGTTGGCAGCGCCGTGGGTCATCATGGTGACCGCGCCAGGCTTTGCCAACACGGCGGACAAATTTGCTCTCACCACCCAGCTGTTGCAGATCACTTTCCCCTATATTTTGCTTATATCGCTCGCCTCTCTGGCAGGGGCGATTCTCAATACCTGGAACCGCTTCTCGGTGCCAGCTTTTGCCCCTACGTTCCTCAATATCAGCATGATCGGATTTGCGCTGTTTGCTGCGCCGCACTTTAACCCTCCGGTGCTGGCCCTTGCCTGGGCGGTGACCGTCGGCGGCGTGTTGCAGCTGGCTTATCAGCTACCGCATCTGAAGAAAATTGGCATGCTGGTCTTGCCGCGCATCAACCTGCGCGATGCCGGGGCGATGCGTGTCGTCAAACAGATGGGGCCAGCCATCCTGGGCGTCTCCGTTAGTCAGATCTCGCTGATTATCAACACCATTTTTGCCTCCTTCCTCGCCTCAGGATCGGTTTCATGGATGTATTACGCCGATCGTCTGATGGAGTTTCCCTCTGGCGTGCTGGGCGTGGCGCTGGGCACCATCTTGCTGCCGTCACTGTCGAAAAGCTTTGCCAGCGGCAATCATGATGAATATTGCCGCCTGATGGACTGGGGGCTGCGGCTCTGCTTCCTGCTGGCACTTCCCAGCGCGGTGGCGCTGGGGATCCTGGCCAAGCCGCTGACCGTGTCGCTGTTCCAGTACGGCAAATTTACCGCGTTTGATGCGGCCATGACCCAGCGGGCGCTCATTGCCTATTCGGTAGGACTGATGGGGCTGATCGTCGTGAAAGTGTTGGCGCCGGGCTTCTATTCGCGCCAGGACATCAAAACGCCGGTCAAAATTGCCATTGTGACTTTAATTATGACCCAGCTGATGAACCTGGCGTTTATTGGCCCTCTTAAGCACGCCGGCCTGGCACTCTCTATCGGTCTGGCGGCATGTCTTAACGCCGCTCTGCTCTACTGGCAATTGCGTAAACAGAAGATCTTTACTCCGCAGCCGGGTTGGGCACGTTTCCTGGTGCGTCTGGTGATAGCGGTGTTGGTGATGGCGGCGGCATTAGTGGGCATGCTGCATGTGATGCCGGATTGGGCGCAGGGCACGATGCTCTATCGACTGCTGCGGTTAATGGCGGTCGTGGTGACCGGCGTGGTGGCTTACTTTGCGACCCTGGCCATTCTCGGTTTTAAAGTGAAAGAGTTCACCCGCCGTACGGCGTAACGAAAAAAGGGGAGTCACAAACTGTGCTCCCCGTTCCTCTCTCGCTGGCGCGATTAGATAGAAAACTTCTTACCGCCGCCGCCGCGCGAGGCGGACTGTTGTCCATTCGCGCCATACAGGCCTGGCTCCTGATGTGGCTTCAGAACCTCCAGCGCCTGCTGGTTGCGGGTAATCTGTCCTTCCAGTAACCAACCATTGTGCTGGTTAAGGTCGCGCAACTGCTGGGTTTTTTCTGTAATTGTCTGCCAGCGTTCGGCGAAATCATCATTCGCACTACGTTGGGAGACTTGCTCAGCGCGACGCTGCTGCTCCAGGTAATCCAGAGTGGCGAGCAGCGAACTTTTATCTTCAGTAATTCGCTGAAGTGCGCTGCCGCTGATATGCCCGGCAGAGAGCTGTTGTTGTTCAGCATCCATTACCGTTTTCAGGTCGTTAAGAATGACCGTCATTTGATCCAGTATTTCCGAGAGACGACTCATACGGTTTTTACTCTAAGAAACTTTGCGCTTCCTGAATCAGCGCGTCAGCAATTTTGCTGGTATCCATTTTTAGTTCGCCATTACGAATAGCGGTTTTCAGCGCGTCAACGCGTTCCATATTAATATCGTTGCTACCCGGCTGCATCAGCTTCGCCTGGGCATCGCTCAGCGTCACGCTGGTGCTGTTAGCCGACGCCGTTTTTTCAAGGCGAGTTTTTGGCGTGGCAGTGTCATTCGTTTCGCGAGTTTGTACAGTGCTAACCGGCTTTACGGGCGATGTACGATCAATGCTCATTGTGTTGTCCTCATAGAGGGTTCGCGGCGTTGGTGCCTGACATCATCATTTGTTACTACTTTATCGGCAGCCGCCGCAAAATCTTTAAAAAGATTATAGGTTAATCAGAATATTCCCATCAGAACCGACCGTTCCACTGACCACCTGGCCGGAAGCCATACGCACGCGGGCATTCTGCGCCACCGCTGCGTTGTTCAACGCCTTGCCTTCACTGTTCACGCTAAAGCCGTCTCCGCTGGCGACAACCATCACGCGTTGACCGGCTTTAATACGCCATGACTGACGCAGCATACTCAATTGCAGCGGCTGCCCTGGCACCACATCGCGAAGCGTGACGGCATCTTGCGCCTGGTTGATATCCAGCATGGTGCGCGGTGGCAACTGATCCAGTCTGCCGCGCTTAAGCGTTACGCTACCGGGCTGCAACACGCTGCCGCGAGCAATCACCTGGGAGGCGACAACATAATTGCCCATTGCCTGAACTGCAACCTGAATGTAGCGCTTCTCATTGGCGCAACGTGTCTGCACGCTGAGATTGCCCCACAGTCTGGCACTGCCCGGTACGCTAAATGAGGGCTGCTCACAGCTCGGCAACAGGTTAGCCGGGGAACGAATGGTCACGGTGACCTCATCGCTAATGCCGGCCAGCCGCTGGGCAAAAAATGCCGTCAGCTGCGCGTCCAGATCCTGCGCCGAAGAGAGGGCGCTCCAGAGCAATAAGGTTGCGGCAAGACCACGTTTGAAAATGCGCATCATAAAATACCCGCCAGTTCCAGGATGAGAGGGATTCTACCTGTCGTCCTTTCTCATCAACGCAATAAATAGCGACGCATTTTGCGCTTATTCCGTCGATAAGGGTGACGGGTTGAGATTTAAGCTGTGAACTGAAATTTTGCCATCAGCGGAGGAGACATGCTCGATAAACTCGACGCCGCGCTACGTTTTCAGCAGGAAGCGCTCAACTTACGCGCCCAGCGTCAGGAGATTCTGGCCGCCAATATCGCGAACGCTGATACCCCCGGGTTTCAGGCGCGCGATATTGATTTTTCCAGTGAACTTAAAAAAGTGATGGAGCGTGGACGGGCCGAAAACACCGGCGTTGCCCTTGCGCTGACATCTGCACGCCATATTCCCGCTCAGGTCGTTAACACCCCGACCACAGATTTACTTTACCGCGTTCCCGATCAGCCATCCCTCGACGGCAACACCGTAGATATGGACCGGGAGCGTACGCAGTTTGCCGATAACAGCCTCAAGTACCAGATGGGGCTGACCGTTCTCGGTGGACAAATTAAAGGCATGATGAATGTCCTGCAGGGAGGCAATTAATTTTGGCTTTACTGAATATTTTTGATATCGCCGGTTCCGCGTTGACCGCCCAGTCCCAGCGTCTGAACGTGGCTGCCAGTAACCTGGCAAACGCCGACAGCGTGACGGGCCCAGATGGTCAACCCTACCGTGCAAAACAGGTTGTTTTCCAGGTCAATGCTGCGCCAGGCGCAGCGACCGGTGGGGTAAAAGTCGCTGATGTGATCGAGAGCCAGGCGCCGGACAAACTGGTGTACGAGCCAGGCAATCCGCTGGCCGATGCCAATGGCTACGTCAAAATGCCAAACGTGGATGTCGTGGGTGAGATGGTGAACACCATGTCTGCCTCCCGCAGCTACCAGGCAAACGTTGAAGTACTCAATACCGTCAAGGGCATGATGCTCAAAACGCTTACTCTCGGTCAGTAAAGGAGACTCGCATGTCCATTGCAGTCAATATGAATGACACCACCAATGCTACCAGCGCAGCCAGCTCCAGCTCGTTGACGGGTAGCAAAGCGTCGGATCTGCAGAGCAGCTTCTTAACGCTACTGGTGGCGCAGTTGAAAAACCAGGACCCCACCAACCCGATGCAGAATAACGAACTGACTACGCAGCTTGCGCAGATCAGTACCGTTAGCGGCATCGAAAAACTGAACACCACCCTGGGCTCTATCTCCGGCCAGATCGACAACAGCCAGTCACTGCAGGCAAGCAGCCTGATTGGTCATGGCGTGATGATCCCGGGTAGCACCATCCTTGCCGGTACCAACACTACCGATGGTACCAGCAATACGTCGACAACGCCGTTTGGCGTTGAGCTGCAGCAGCCTGCCGACAAAGTGACAGCCACCATTACCGATAAGGCTGGCGCCGTCGTTCGCACCATTGATATTGGTGAACTGAAAGCGGGTGTTCACACCTTTACCTGGGATGGCACGCTGGCCGACGGCACGACCGCGCCGAACGGCTCTTATAACGTTGCCATTTCTGCCAGCAGCGGCACGACCCAGTTGGTGGCACAACCTCTGCAGTTTGCGCTGGTTCAGGGCGTCACGCGGGGTAGCGATGGCAACAAACTGGATTTGGGTACCTACGGTACCACCACGCTCGACCAAGTTCGGCAGATTATCTAAGCCTTAATACTTATCAGGAGTAAGTCATGGCCTTTTCTCAAGCGGTCAGCGGCCTGAATGCTGCGGCCACCAACCTCGATGTCATTGGTAACAACATTGCCAACTCCGCGACCTATGGTTTTAAATCCTCAACCGCCTCTTTTGCGGATATGTTTGCGGGTTCTAAAGCGGGTCTGGGCGTCAAAGTGGCCGGCATCACCCAGGATTTCACCGACGGCACCACAACCAACACCGGCCGTGGCCTGGATGTTGCCATTAGCCAGAACGGTTTCTTCCGTATGGTCGACAGCAACGGTTCCGTGTTCTATAGCCGTAACGGCCAGTTCAGCCTGGATGAAAACCGTAACCTGGTGAACATGCAGGGCCTGCAGCTGACCGGTTACCCGGTCGCGGGCTCACCACCAACGGTGCAGACCGGTGCGAACCCACAGGCGATCACCATCCCGAATACGCTGATGTCGGCAAAACCAACTGATACTGCCACCCAGCAGATTAACCTGAACTCGACTGACAAACTGCCATCTGTCGCATTCGACGCTACGACCAATAGCCCGAACCCGGACAGCTATAACAAAAAAGGGACGGTGACGGTCTTCGACAGCCAGGGTAATGCCCACAACATGTATGTCTACTATGTGAAAGCAGCGGACAACAAATGGGATCTCTATACCCAGGACGGTAGCGTAAACGGTTCTACGCCGACCAAAGCGGCGCAGATGAGCTTTGACAGCAGCGGTAACCTGGAAGGCGTCTATAACTACGACGCAGCGGGCGTGCTGAGCGGGACTAAAAATGCGGAACCGTCAATCGCCATCACCACCGGCGCATTAAATGGTGCGACGCCAACCCCGTTCACGCTGAGCTTCCTCAACTCCATGCAGCAGAACACCGGTGCGAACAACATCGTGGCCACTAACCAGAACGGTTATAAGCCAGGCGATCTGGTCAGCTACCAGATCAACGATGACGGTACCGTTGTGGGTAACTACTCCAACGAACAGACCCAGGTTCTGGGCCAGATCGTGCTGGCGAACTTCGCCAACAACGAAGGTCTGCAGTCCGAAGGTAATAACGTCTGGTCTGCGACCCAGTCTTCTGGTGTGGCGCTGCTGGGTACCGCCGGTACCGGCAACTTCGGTTCACTGACCAACGGTGCGCTGGAAGCGTCGAACGTGGATCTGAGTAAAGAGCTGGTGAACATGATCGTTGCGCAGCGTAACTACCAGTCGAACGCTCAGACCATCAAAACCCAGGACCAGATCCTCAACACGCTGGTTAACCTTCGCTAAGTGGCTGACGGGATAGCTTAATGGATCACGCAATATATACCGCGATGGGCGCTGCCAGTCAGACGCTCAATCAGCAGGCAGTGACCGCCAGTAACCTGGCTAACGCCTCGACACCCGGATTTCGCGCCCAGCTCAATGCGCTGCGTGCGGTGCCGGTAGAAGGCTTGTCCTTGCCAACGCGTACGCTGGTCACCGCCTCGACGCCGGGCGCAGATATGACCCCTGGCCAAATGGACTACACCTCGCGTCCGCTGGACGTGGCGCTGCAGCAGGATGGCTGGCTGGCGGTACAGACCGCAGACGGTACAGAAGGTTATACCCGTAACGGTAACATTCAGGTGAATGCGGCGGGACAATTGACGATTCAGGGGCGTCCGGTGATTGGCGAAGCAGGTCCGATCGCCGTGCCGGAAGGCTCTGAGGTCACTATTGCCGCAGACGGTACCATCTCTGCACTTAATCCGGGCGATCCGCCGAATACGGTGGCGCCGGTCGGCCGTCTGAAGCTGGTAAAGGCCGAGGGTAACGAAGTGCAGCGTGGCGACGACGGTATCTTCCGTCTGACGCAGGCGGCTCAGGCAACCCGAGGCGCAGCCCTGCAGGCTGACCCAACCATTCGCGTTATGTCTGGTGTACTGGAGGGCAGTAACGTCAAACCGGTTGAAGCCATGACCGATATGATCGCCAGCGCACGTCGTTTCGAGATGCAGATGAAAGTTATCAGCAGCGTGAATGAGAACGCGGGCAAAGCTAACCAACTGTTGGCAATGACTTAACAGGACTTCCTATGATCAGTTCTTTATGGATCGCAAAAACTGGCCTGGATGCGCAGCAAACCAATATGGATGTGATCGCCAACAACCTGGCGAACGTAAGCACCAATGGTTTTAAGCGTCAACGCGCCGTTTTTGAAGATTTGCTTTATCAAACCATCCGCCAGCCAGGTGCGCAGTCGTCTGAACAGACAACGCTGCCGTCCGGTTTGCAGATTGGTACCGGCGTTCGTCCGGTAGCGACCGAGCGTCTGCATAGCCAGGGTAACCTGTCTCAGACCAACAACAGTAAAGATGTGGCCATCAAAGGGCAGGGTTTCTTCCAGGTACAGTTGCCAGATGGCACCTCCGCCTATACCCGTGATGGTTCGTTCCAGGTGGATCAGAACGGTCAGCTGGTCACCGCAGGCGGTTTCCAGGTACAGCCAGCGATCACCATTCCGGCCAACGCCCTCGGCATCACTATCGGGCGTGACGGGGTCGTGAGCGTGACCCAGCAGGGCCAGGCGGCACCTGTGCAGGTTGGCCAGCTCAACCTCACCACCTTTATGAACGACACCGGTCTGGAAAGCATCGGTGAGAACCTGTACATCGAAACCCAGTCTTCCGGCGCGCCTAACGAGAGCACGCCAGGTTTGAATGGTTCAGGTTTGCTCTATCAGGGGTACGTTGAGACCTCTAACGTTAACGTCGCGGAAGAGCTGGTGAATATGATCCAGGTTCAGCGTGCGTATGAAATTAACAGTAAAGCAGTGTCGACGACCGACCAGATGCTGCAGAAACTGACGCAACTCTAAGGTGTAGCCCGGTGCGGTAATCCCCGCACCGGCTCCCTGTTTTCGAAGATGAAGGCAATGCAAAAACACGCGGCGAATCGTTATCCTATAGTGACTCTGCTGGCCGTGACCCTGAGCGGTTGCGCCTGGATCCCGTCTAAACCTTTGGTGCAGGGTGCGACCACCGCCCAACCCGTTCCCGGCCCCGCGCCGGTCGTTAACGGCTCTATTTTCCAGACCGCGCAGCCTATTAACTACGGTTATCAGCCGCTGTTTGAAGATCGTCGTCCGCGTAACGTGGGTGACACACTCACCATCGTCCTGCAGGAAAACGTCAGTGCGAGCAAGAGCTCGTCGGCGAACGCCAGCCGCGATGGCAAAACGAATTTTGGCTTTGACACCGTGCCACGCTACCTGCAAGGGCTGTTTGGTAATGCACGTGCCGATGTCGAGACCTCTGGCGGCAACTCCTTTAATGGTAAGGGCGGCGCCAACGCCAGCAATACCTTTAGCGGCACCCTGACGGTGACCGTCGATCAGGTACTGGTGAACGGTAATTTACATGTTGTGGGTGAAAAACAGATTGCCATCAATCAGGGCACTGAGTTCATTCGATTCTCCGGTGTGGTTAACCCTCGCACCATCAGCGGCACTAACACCGTACCGTCCACCCAGGTGGCGGATGCGCGCATTGAGTACGTCGGTAACGGCTACATCAACGAGGCGCAGAATATGGGTTGGCTGCAGCGTTTCTTCCTTAATTTATCGCCGATGTAAGCGAGGTGACCTATGTTTAAATCCCTCTTGGGTATCGCGTTGGTGCTGGTGGCAAGCTTTGCCCAGGCTGACCGTATCCGCGATCTCACCAGCGTACAGGGCGTACGACAAAACTCCTTGATAGGCTACGGCCTGGTCGTGGGGCTGGATGGTACCGGTGACCAGACGACGCAAACCCCGTTCACCACCCAGAGCCTGAACAACATGCTCTCGCAACTGGGGATCACTGTACCCACTGGCACCAACATGCAGCTGAAGAACGTGGCGGCCGTTATGGTTACCGCGAGCTTCCCCGCGTTTGCGCGTCAGGGGCAGACCATTGACGTGGTGGTCTCTTCCATGGGTAACGCCAAAAGTCTGCGCGGCGGTACGCTGTTAATGACCCCGCTGAAAGGGGTGGACAGCCAGGTCTACGCGCTGGCCCAGGGTAACATTCTGGTTGGCGGCGCAGGCGCCTCCGCGGGTGGCAGCAGCGTGCAGGTTAACCAGCTCAATGGCGGGCGCATCACTAACGGCGCCATCATTGAACGTGAGCTCCCGTCTCAGTTTGGTTCCGGTAATACCATCAATCTGCAGCTGAATAATGAAGATTTCACCATGGCGCAGCAGATTGCCGACACCATCAACCGCAGCCGTGGCTTTGGCAGTGCGACAGCGCTTGACGCGCGTACCGTGCAGATTCGCACCTCCAGCGGCGGCAGCAATCAGGTCCGGATGCTGGCCGATATCCAGAATATGGAAGTCAACGTACCGTTGCAGGATGCGAAAGTGATTATCAACTCCCGTACCGGCTCGGTGGTAATGAACCGCGAAGTGACCCTGGATAGTTGCGCCGTGGCGCAGGGGAACCTCTCGGTAACGGTTAACCGCCAGGCGAACGTCAGCCAGCCTGATACGCCATTCGGTGGCGGCCAGACGGTGGTGACGCCGCAGACGCAGATCGATCTGCGCCAGGAGGGGGGGTCACTGCAGAGCGTACGTTCCAGCGCCAATCTCAACAATGTGGTACGTGCGCTTAACGCGCTGGGCGCCACGCCGATGGAGCTGATGTCGATTCTGCAATCCATGCAGACCGCAGGCTGCCTGCGCGCGAAAGTGGAAATTATCTAATGCTCGGCGATAGCAAACTGATGGCAAGTGCGGCCTGGGATGCCCAGTCGCTCAACGAGCTGAAAACCAGTGCAGGTAAAGACCCGGCGGCGAATCTCCGCCCGGTTGCCCGCCAGGTTGAAGGGATGTTTGTGCAGATGATGTTGAAAAGCATGCGTGAAGCGCTACCGAAAGATGGCATCTTCAGCAGCGACTCAACCCGGCTGTACACCAGCATGTATGACCAACAGATTGCCCAGCAGATGACCTCCGGCAAGGGGCTTGGCCTTGCCGATATGATCGTCAAGCAGATGGAAGCCGCACAAGGAGTTAAGCCGGAAGATCAGCCTCAGCAGGTGCCGATGAAGTTCGACCTGCAAACGGTGACCAGTTATCAAAACCAGGCGCTAACCCAGATGGTGCGTAAGGCCGTGCCGAAAGCGCCGGAGAGCAACGATGAGCCGTTATCCGGCGACAGCAAAGACTTCCTGGCGCAGCTCTCTCTGCCCGCACGCCTGGCGAGCGAGCAGAGCGGCGTGCCGCATCACCTGATTCTGGCCCAGGCGGCGCTTGAGTCGGGTTGGGGCCAGCGCCAGATCCGTCGGGAAAACGGCGAGCCGAGCTTTAACATCTTTGGTGTGAAAGCGTCTGGCAGCTGGAAAGGGCCGACGACCGAGATCACCACCACCGAGTTCGAAAACGGTGAGGCGAAAAAGGTTAAAGCCAGGTTCCGCGTTTACAGCTCCTATCTGGAGGCACTCTCAGATTACGTTGGCTTGCTCACCCGCAATCCGCGCTACGCTGCGGTGACCCAGGCGGCGACGGCGGAGCAGGGTGCACAGGCGCTTCAGAGCGCAGGGTATGCCACCGATCCGAACTACGCCCGCAAGCTCACCAGCATGATCCAGCAGCTAAAAGCAATGGGTGAAAAAGTCAGTAAAGCCTATAGCACAGATCTTGAAAATCTGTTCTGAAAGTTCTCAAGTCCTGATGGTGTCTGCCGATAATCATCATCAGGACTCGTGTCTGAAAGTGTAAAAGGAACCCCCATGTCCAGTTTGATTAACAGCGCCATGAGTGGCCTCGGTGCTGCACAGGCAGCGCTGAATACCGTCAGTAATAATATTTCAAGTTACAACGTGGCAGGGTATACCCGCCAGACTACAGTGCTGGGCGCATCGAACAGCACCCTCACAGGCGGTGGCTGGGTAGGAAACGGCGTTTATGTTTCTGGGGTACAGCGTGAATATGACGCGTTCATCACCAACCAGCTGCGTGCGGCGCAAACCGACAGCAGTGGGCTAACGACGCGCTATCAGCAGATGTCAAAAATTGATGACGTGCTCTCTGATACCACTAACTCTATCTCTACCACGCTGCAAGACTTCTTTAAAAGCCTGCAAACGCTGGTCAGTAACGCCGAAGATCCAGCGGCGCGTCAGACCGTACTGGGTAAAGCCGATGGCCTGGTAAACCAGTTCAAAGTGACCGACCAGTATCTGCGTGACCAGGAAAAACAGATCAACATCGCGCTCACCACCAGCGTTGATCAAATTAATGGTTATGCGAAACAGATTGCCAATCTCAACGATCAGATCTCCCGTCTGACCGGTGTGGGCGCGGGTGCTTCGCCAAACAACCTGCTTGACCAGCGTGACCAGCTGGTGAGTGAGTTAAACCAGATCGTTGGCGTTGAAGTCTCCGTCCAGGATAGCGGTACCTATAACATCTCTATTGGTAACGGTTATACCCTGGTTCAGGGTAGCAATTCGAACCAGCTGGCGGCGGTGTCATCCAGCGCCGATCCGTCCCGCGTGGCGGTCGCGTTTGTTGACGCAACCGGCACATCAGAGATTCAGGAAAAGCAGCTGAACTCCGGCTCTTTAGGCGGCCTGTTGACCTTCCGTTCCCAGGATCTGGATAAGGTGCGTAATAACCTGAACCAGATGGCGCTGGCGTTTGCCGATGCGATGAACAATCAGCAAAAGCAGGGTTTGGACGCGAATGGTGACACGGGCACAGAGCTCTTCTCCTTCGGGAAGCCTGCGGTCACCAGCAACGCCAAAAACACCGGAACGGCGATCGTCACGGCGACCTTTGATGACACCACCAAAGTTCAGGCAACGGATTATCAGCTGGAAAAAACTGCTTCCGGCTGGACCGTGACCCGCCTTGCGGACAAGACCAGCTTCGCCGTCACGCCGGACGCGAACGGCGATATGAACTTCGATGGCCTGACCGTCAACGTGAGCAATAATGCTGACGCCAACGTGAAAGACAGCTTCATCCTGAAACCGGTTCAGGATGTGATCGTCAACATGAACATGCTGGTCAAAGATGAGTCGAAGCTGGCGATGGCCTCAGCCACCGGCGGTGGCAAGAGCGACAACCGTAACGGCCAGGCGATGCTGGATCTGCAAAACAGTAAGCTGGTAGGCGGTAACAAGTCCTTTAACGATGCTTACGCCTCTCTGGTGAGCACCGTGGGCAGCTCAACGGCTTCCCTTAAGACCAGCAGCCAAACGAAAGCCAACGTGGTCACGCAGTTGAGCAATCAACAGCAGTCCATCTCTGGGGTTAACCTTGATGAAGAGTACGGCAACCTGCAACGTTACCAGCAGTACTATCTGGCTAACGCACAGGTACTGCAGACCGCCAGTACGCTCTTTGATGCGTTAATTAACATTCGCTAAGGACGAGGTAATCGATGCGTATTAGCACCCAGATGATGTACCAGCAGCAAATGCAGGGCATCACCAATTCCCAGAGCAAGTGGCTGAACTATGGCCAGCAGATGTCTACCGGTCAGCGCGTCAATCGCCCTTCCGACGACCCTATTGCAGCGTCTCAGGCGGTGGTGCTCTCTCAGGCGCAGTCTCAGAACAGTCAATATGAGCTGGCGCGTAGCTTTGCGACCACCAAAGTCTCGCTGGAAGAGAGTGTATTGGGGCAGGTGACTACCGCCCTGCAAAGCTCTCTGGAAAAAGTCGTTGCTGCGGGTAACGGGACCTTCACCGACAATGACCGTGCCTCGCTGGCGACTGACCTGAAAGGGCTTCGCGATCAGCTGATGAACCTGGCGAACAGCACCGACGGTAACGGACGCTATATCTTTGCGGGCTACAACACCGAAGCGCCGGCGTTTGATAGCGCCACCGGTACCTATAATGGTGGCACTACGCCAATCAGCCAGCAGGTTGACGCCGCGCGTAACATGGAAGTGAGCCATATCGGCAGTGATGTCTTCGCCAAATTCACCAGCAATGCGATGAAAGAGCCCGATGGCACCCTCGGGGAAGCGAACCTGTTTAAGATTCTGGATACCGCCATCACAGCGCTGAACGATCCCATTGGGGATGATGGCGCGAAGAGTGCAGCGTTGAAAGAGAGCATTGATGTGGCTAACCGGGGACTGCGTAACGTTCAGGATAACATTCTGACCGTGCGTGCCGAACTGGGGACCCGCCTGAACGAACTGGACAAGCTGGACGACCTCGGCGCAGAACGCACGCTTGGACAGACTAAGCAGATGAGCGATCTGATTGATGTTGACTGGAACTCGGTCATTTCGTCCTACACCATGCAGCAAGCGGCGCTTCAGGCTTCGTATAAAGCGTTCAGTGATATGCAGGGAATGTCTCTGTTTCAGCTGAATAGATAACATTTTTGACCTTTAGAGTATGGCTTGAAACTGGTCATACTTTGTCTGCCCAACCCGTCATCCCGGGTTGGGCTTTTTTTTATCCGTTTTGCGCAGCGGCGGTGGTCGTTGCGGTGCGCTCGGTCAGGCGAATCACCAGTGCGATAGCGCCAGTAAGGGTAGCCAGGGCCACTACGGCTGGCCAGCCAGCAAGGGCATACACCTTAGTACCCAGCGCAGAGCCCAGCGCCATACCAATAAATACCACGGTAAAGAGGAGGGCATTCAGACGCCCGCGCGCCTGCGGCTCAAGGCTATAAACCAGGTTCTGGTGGGCTACCAGGCTGGATTGCAGACCCAGGTCAAACCCCACCGCCGATACGGCAATCAGAATCAGTTGACCATGAACGCCCAGCATAGGCATCAGGAACATCAGGGCAAAAGAGACGGTGACCAGTGCGGCGCCTAGCTGGGTGACTTTACCTGCGCCCAGCTTATCAGCCAGCCCACCGGCCAGCGGAGCCGCCAGCGCACCGGCTGCCCCTGCAATACCGAATCCTCCTGCCACCGCGCTGCCCAACTGATAGCGCTCCAGCAGCATCACCGCCAGCGTTGACCAGAAGGCGCTAAAGGCGATTGAGAGGAACCCTTGCGCCAGCGCGGCACGACGCAATGCGGGGTAGCGGCGCCACAGGTGCGCCATCGAGCGCATTAATGCGGGGTAGCTAAGCGTGGAATGAATAGCGAAGCGGGGCAGAACAGCCCACATCACCAAACCGATGAGGGCAATACTGGCCGCCGCCAGTTGATACATTACGCGCCAGCCAAAGGCTTCGCCAACGATGCCGCTAACGGTACGGGAGAGCAAAATCCCGAGCAGCAGACCGGTCATCACCGTACCAACGGTTTTCCCCTGTTTGCCCTCAGGGGCAAGAATGGCCGCCGCCGGAACGATATCCTGCGCCATGGTGGCTGCCATACCAATCAGCAGGCTAACAATCAGTAAGCTGTGCAGTTCCGTGACGAGGCTACTGGCCAGCAAAACCAGCGCCAGGGCCGTGCTTTTCAGCAGAATCAGGGTTCGACGATCATGGCGATCGCCAAGCGGCAGCAGAAACAGAATGCCGATGGCATAGCCGGCCTGGGTCAGGGTAGGTACCAGCCCCATCCCTTCAATACTCAGGTGCAGGTCGCTGCCCATCAGCGGCAGCAAAGGCTGGGCGTAGTAAATCGAGGCGACGCTAAAGCCAGCGCCAATGGCGAGCAGTAAAATGACCCAGCGGCTAATGGCGTGGGCAGGGAGGGTAGTGTTCATAGTGTGTACCTCAATCAGGATGTGAGGCTATTCTTTCGCACCCACGCTTGCGGTGGTAGCCAGCCTGGTGTTAAAACACCTATACGTTAAACGTATAACAGAGGGTGAGATGCAGCGTTCAGAGCGTATAGATAGGGTGGAGTTGATGCGAACCTTCGTCCGCATTGTTGAGGCAGGCTCGCTGTCTGCGGCGGCGAAACAACTTGAAACCACCCAGGCGACGGTCAGCCGCCGTTTGCAATCGCTTGAATCACTGCTGGGTGTGCGACTCATTTTACGCACCACGCATGCCATGAAACTGACCGATGACGGCGAACGCTGCTATCAGCACGCGGGTAGGGTGATAGACAGTTGGCTGGCGCTGGAAGATGAGATGGGCCATGCGGAAGATGAACCCGTTGGTGTGCTGCGTGTGCGGGCGCCGCACGCCTTCGGTCAGGAGCAGTTACTGGAGCCATTAACACAGTTTCTGAATCGCTACCCGCGGCTGACGGTCGAGTGGATGCTGAATGACCGTTCGGCAGATTTTATGAGTGAAAATATCGACTGCGCGATTCGGGTCGGGGCGGAGATCGATCCGGCAACGGTTTCAATCCTGCTGGCGGAGGTGCCGCGCTGCATTGTGGCCGCGCCGGAACTCCTGGCTCGCTTCGATCCTGTGCAGTCACCTCAGGCGCTATCCGCATTGCCCTGGGTGGCATTGAACAGCTTTTATCGTCAACATATCGAGCTCTACACCGACGGAGAGACGCAACCGTTGCGTATCCCTATCTCTCCCCGCTTAAGCACTGACAGCCTGTACGTGACGCGTAAAAGCGCACTTACCGGGCTGGGGGTAGCGGTGGTGTCGAGCTGGACGGTGGAGGAAGATATTCGGGCAGGGAGGCTGGTGCATCTTTTACCGGAATGGCAGCCTGCAGCACTGCCCGTGCACCTGGTCTATCCGTGGTCGCGCTATTATCCTGCGCGCTTAAGACGTTTTCTGGAAATGATGCGTGAAGTGATGCCAGAAATAGCCGGTATGCGTAAGCCGCTGGCGCAAAAAAGGTAAAAAAAAGCCGACCCTAAAGTCGGCTTTTTTATTACGCGGCGTGTTTATTCAACAGACTGCGGACGCGTTGCAGGCGCAGTGGCCTGATGCGTTGCACTGTGGCCACCGGCAGATCCTTTACCTTCGAAGTTGAAGGCTGGACGTACCCAGTCGCTATGGCGCGGTGCTTCTGCGACGTATTCCGGCGCAGGAGCGCGGGTCATAGGAGCAGTCGCATGGTGCAGTGAGGTGTCAGCTTTCGCGGCTGGCGCTGCGTTGACTTCTGGCGCTTTCTCTACAGCGACATCCGCCTTCACTTCAGGCTCAGCTTTCACTTCCGGCTCTGCTTCAACCACAGGCTCTGCTTCAACAACAGGCGCAATTTCCGGTTCAACGTCGGCCACGGCTGCGACAGCAGGGGCTTCCTGAGCAGGCGCTTCGGATGCTTCAGCCACAACAGGCTCTGCTACTGCGACGTCTTCAATCACCTCTTTAGCGACCACGACATCTTCATTGGCGATAATTTGCGGTTGTTCAGCAACAGGCGCGGCAATCACTTCCGGATGGGTTGTCTCCACCGGCGCAACCTGCGACTCAACAGCAATCACTGCAGCGGTATTCACCTCTTCCGGTGCAACAGTAGTGGCGTCGGTCACAACAGGTTCAACGGCATTGGTTTGCTCATCGATCTGCGCTTCTTGCTCCAGCGGGCGAGCAACCGGATAACGGATCCAGGCTTTACCGGACGCCATCTCTGGGGAGGCGCAGGCAATGGCCAGTGGCATCGGCGACTGCAGCGGGTAACGTTCGTCACGGTAACGACGACGACGCTGACCACTTACACGCAGATGACGCGGGGAACGACGTGAACGACGCGGCATACCGGCGTTATCACGCGCTTCGCCGTTGTCGTCCTGCTCCTGCACGTTTTCCACCACGGCTGGCAGATCCACTTTCGCCAGTTCGGTGCTCTGTGCCGGGGCAATAGGTGCCTCAACGGTTTCTACGGCTGCGGCTTCGTCTGCCTGAGACTGGATACGTACAGATTTGGTCAACTGGCGCTGTTTACGGCGCGGCATCACCTGAACGCGTTCTTCCTGCTCGGTTTCCTGCTCTGGCTGCTCTTCGCGGTTCAGCACTTTAACTTCTTGCTGTGCCTGACGCTTCTCGTCATTACGACGACGGTTGCGCTCACGACGCGGCTGCTGCTCGTCACGGTTACGGGTTTTTTCCGCTTCGGTGCCGGTAGACTGGCGAATTTCGCGCTCTTCCGCGTTCTGCTGCGATTTCTCGCGGCGATTACGACGGTTCTCCTCGCGGCCTTCACGCGCTTCGTTGTTGTCAGCACGGTTGTCGCGACGTTCATTGCGGTCGCCACGGTCGCCACGGTCGTTACGATCGCCACGGTCATTACGATCGCGACGGTTGTTTTGACGTTTACGGCGCTCCTGAGAACGTTCCTGCTTCTCTTCTTTTTTCTCGACTTTCGGCTGTTCAGGCTGCGCCTCTTCACCGGCAAACATCTTCTTCAGCGCACTGAAGAAGCGGCTCAGCAGGCCTTGCTCAGCAGGGGCTGTGCTTGCTACAACGGCTGGTTTCTTCGCCGCAGGTTTGGCGGTTGCCTCTTCCTGTGCAGGTGCTGGCGGTGCTTCAGGCATCACGAAAGCGGCCAGCGCAGGCTGCTCTGGCAGTTTACGTTCGGCGTACTCTTCTTCAGACGGCAGGGCCATCGCTTCTTCATGCAGCTTCGGCAGCATGTAGCTCAGGGTGGCCGTCTCTTCGCCTTTACGCACGCGCAGAACGGAGTAATGCGGCGTCTGCATCTGATCGTTTGGCACGATCACGCAACGAACGCCGCCCAGACGCGTTTCGATGGCGCTCACTGCGGCACGTTTTTCGTTCAGCAGATAAGACGCAATCGGCACCGGAACAATGGCGTGAACTTCTTTGGTGTTCTCTTTCAGCGCTTCTTCTTCAATCAGACGCAGAATGGAGAGGGACAGCGATTCGTTGTCACGCACGGTACCCGTACCGGAACAGCGTGGGCAGACGTGATGGCTGGACTCACCCAGAGACGGGCTAAGACGCTGACGAGACATCTCCAGCAGGCCAAAGCGCGAAATATGACTGATCTGGATACGCGCACGGTCCTGACGCACGGATTCGCGCAGTCGGTTCTCAACGGCGCGCTGGTGGCGAACAGGGGTCATATCGATAAAGTCGATAACGATCAGACCACCAAGGTCACGCAGACGCAGCTGACGTGCAATCTCATCTGCCGCTTCCAGGTTGGTGTTAAAGGCCGTCTCTTCGATATCGCCACCGCGGGTTGCACGCGCGGAGTTGATGTCGATTGCGGTCAGGGCTTCGGTAGTATCGATAACGATAGAACCGCCTGACGGCAGACGCACTTCACGCTGGAAGGCGGACTCAATCTGGGATTCAATCTGGTAGTGGCTGAACAGCGGGATTTCACCGGTGTACAGTTTAATTTTGCTGGTGAAATCCGGACGACCCAGCGCGGCGATATGCTGGCGAGCCAGCTCAAGCACTTTAGGGTTATCAATCAGAATCTCGCCGATGTCCTGACGCAGATAGTCGCGGAAAGCACGAACAATGACGTTACTTTCCTGGTGAATCAGGAATGGGGCAGGGCGGCTTTCTGCAGCCTTCTGAATCGCTTCCCAGTGCTTAAGGCGGAAGCTCAGGTCCCACTGCAACGCTTCGGCAGATTTGCCGACGCCCGCGGTGCGAACAATCAGGCCCATGCCGTCTGGCAGCTCAAGGCTTGCCAGTGCTTCTTTCAGCTCAGTGCGATCATCACCTTCGATGCGACGAGAGATGCCGCCAGCGCGTGGGTTGTTTGGCATCAGCACCAGATAGCTGCCTGCCAGGCTAATAAAGGTTGTTAGCGCAGCGCCTTTGTTACCCCGTTCTTCCTTATCGATCTGAACGATAACTTCCTGACCTTCACGCAGAACGTCTTTGATGTTCGGACGACCATGGGCGTTATAGCTGGACGGGAAATATTCGCGGGCAATTTCTTTGAGTGGGAGGAAACCGTGACGCTCAGCACCGTAGTCAACAAATGCAGCTTCAAGGCTGGGTTCAATGCGGGTAATTTTGCCTTTGTAAATGTTCGCTTTTTTCTGTTCGTGGCCTGGGCTTTCAATATCCAGATCGTACAGACGCTGCCCATCCACAAGGGCGACACGCAACTCTTCTTGCTGAGTTGCGTTGATTAACATTCTTTTCATCGTAACTTACTCATTATTCTTACATTGACGACTAAGCTGCGGGCAAGATGACGCTTTCCGGGGTATGAACCGATGGCCTCGTGTCTATTCACGTCGCCAACCTCACGGTTGTCGCTCGCTTAAGAGGCGCAAAGTGTCGGTTGCCTGTATTTCATACGGAAACACAGCGCAATTATCAGGGGAACAGCCTGGGTAAAATTCTCCAGAGAAGATTCCATTTACCGGTAAGTACTGCAACCCGCAGCCCGCTAACTGTCTGAAAGATCAATACGTCTTACGCCATTGCTGCGTGGATGATCGGTCAGACAAAATTGGTCATTCCGTCGTTATCCTTACTTAACCAGGATTTAACACGGAAAACAGCAACATTATTCCATTGCTTCCTGGGTTATAGCAAGTTGACTTTTACCATTTATCACCCGGTTACTCACAGTTTTTTCACTTCTTCGAAAGGATCGGTTTAATAACCATCAAATCGATTGCGTAAAGCAAAGAGTAACCGGTCAAAGGTATATATAAGCATAGAAAAATGAGTGGCGCTAACCGCGACTGATAATTAGAATCGCCCACCATGAAAACAGAGACTCCATCAGTAAAAATCGTTGCCATCACCGAAGATGAAGCGGGGCAACGTATCGACAACTTTTTGCGCACCCAACTGAAGGGCGTGCCAAAGAGCATGATCTACCGCATCCTGCGTAAGGGTGAGGTGCGAGTAAATAAGAAGCGCATCAAACCTGAATACAAACTTGAAGCGGGAGATGAAGTCCGCATCCCGCCGGTCCGCGTCGCCGAGCGGGAAGAGCAGGCGGTCTCGCCGCATCTCAACAAAGTCGCGGCGCTAACGGATGTGATTTTATATGAAGACGATCATATCCTGGTGCTGAACAAGCCTTCAGGCACTGCCGTACATGGCGGCAGTGGGCTGAGCTTTGGCGTGATCGAAGGTTTACGCGCCCTGCGCCCGGAAGCGCGCTTCCTTGAACTGGTACACCGCCTCGATCGCGACACTTCTGGCATCTTGTTGGTGGCAAAGAAACGCTCCGCGCTGCGCTCCCTGCATGAACAGTTGCGTGAAAAAGGGATGCAGAAAGATTATCTCGCGCTGGTCCGTGGCCAGTGGCAATCTCACGTGAAAGTGGTTCAAGCGCCACTGCTGAAAAATATTCTGCAAAGCGGTGAGCGTATTGTGCGCGTGAGCCAGGAAGGTAAACCGTCTGAGACCCGTTTTAAGGTTGAAGAGCGTTACGCCTTTGCAACGCTGGTGCGTTGCAGCCCGGTGACGGGACGTACTCACCAGATTCGCGTCCATACCCAGCACGCAGGCCACCCGATTGCCTTTGATGATCGCTATGGCGATCGCGAATTTGATAAACAGTTGGCGGGTACCGGGCTTTCACGCCTGTTTCTGCACGCAGCGGCACTGAAGTTTACCCACCCTAATACGGGGGAGGTCATGCGCGTTGAAGCGCCGCTTGACGACCAGCTCAAACGTTGCCTCAAGGTATTGCGGGACGCGAGCTAAAAGAAGAAACCGGCCATTGGCCGGTTTTTTTACGCCATTAACGGGTTGTAATCTTCCCGACGCAGCATCTGGCAGAGCGCAATGAGCGGCAACCCGACCAGCGTATTGGGATCGCGCCCCTCCAGCCGATCGAACAGCGCAATCCCCAGCCCTTCGCTTTTGAAACTGCCAGCGCAGCTCAGCGGGCGCTCTTTGCGCACGTAGTCGTCGATCTCCTGCTCGCTAAGATGACGGAAGTGGACGTCAAAGGGTTCGCACTCTGTCTGTAGATGGCCCGTCGCGGTGTTATACAGCGCCAGCCCCGTATAAAAGGTGACGATGTTGCCGCGCGCTTTCATGAGCTGCTGGCGTGCTCTCTCTTCCGTGTGAGGTTTACCGGTAATCTCGCCATCCAGGACGCAAACCTGATCGGATCCTATAATCAGATGGTTAGGATAACGTGCGGCGAGGCACTGCGCTTTTTCCTGTGCCAGACGAAGAACGAGATGGCGGGGGGACTCACCCGGCTGCGGGGTCTCATCGATGTCCGGTGCGGCACATTCAAACGGTAGACCGAGTTTTTCAAGCAACGCGCGGCGCCAGGGAGATGTGGAGGCAAGAATGAGATTCGGCATATTTTTTTCACCAGATATAGCGTATCGATGCCAGCCATTTTAAACTACAGGCCGCAATGTGTGCGAATAATTGGCAAAAGGCAGCTCTGGTTGCCTTTTTCTTTGACTCTATGACGTTACAAAGTTAATATGCGCGCCCTATGCAAAAGGTAAAATTACCCCTGACTCTTGATCCGGTCCGTACGGCTCAAAAACGCCTCGATTACGAAGGAATCTATTCTTCCGATCAGGCAGAGCGTATTGCCGAATCCGTAGTCAGTGTGGACAGTGATGTAGAATGCTCCATGTCGTTCGCTATCGACAACCAGCGCCTTGCCGTTTTAACCGGTGATGCAAAGGTGACGGTAACGCTCGAATGTCAGCGTTGCGGGAAACCGTTTGTACAGCATGTTCACACAACGTATTGTTTTAGCCCGGTTCGTTCCGACGAACAGGCTGAAGCACTCCCGGAAGCGTATGAGCCGATTGAGGTTAACGAATTCGGTGAAATCGATCTTCTGGCGTTGGTTGAAGATGAAATCATCCTCACCTTGCCAGTCGTTCCGGTGCATGATTCTGAACACTGTGAAGTGTCCGAGGCGGACATGGTCTTTGGGGAACTGCCTGATGAAGCGCAAAAACCAAACCCATTTGCCGTATTAGCCAGCTTAAAGCGTAAGTAATTGAGGAGTAAGGTCCATGGCCGTACAACAGAATAAACCAACCCGTTCCAAACGTGGCATGCGTCGTTCCCATGACGCGCTGACTGCAGTTACCAGCCTGTCTGTAGATAAGACTTCTGGTGAGAAACACCTGCGTCACCACATCACTGCTGACGGTTTCTACCGTGGCCGCAAGGTAATCACTAAGTAATCACGCGCAAGCGTGATGAAGCTTAGTGAGGATTTCCCCGGGCAACTGGGGAAACACCAAACCAGGCTGTGACGATACCTTGACACGTCTAACCCTGGCGTTAGATGTCATGGGGGGAGATTTTGGCCCTTCCGTGACAGTGCCTGCAGCATTGCAGGCACTGAACTCTAATTCGCAACTCACACTTCTTTTAGTCGGCAATCCCGACACAATCACGCCATTACTTGCAAAAGCTGACTTTGAACAACGTTCACGTCTGCAGATTATTCCTGCGCAGTCAGTTATTGCCAGTGATGCCCGCCCGTCGCAGGCTATTCGTAATAGCCGGGGCAGTTCAATGCGAGTGGCGCTGGAGCTGGTAAAAGAAGGGCGAGCTGAGGCTTGCGTGAGCGCGGGAAATACCGGCGCGCTAATGGGGCTGGCCAAATTACTGCTCAAACCCATCGAGGGGATTGAGCGCCCGGCGTTGGTGACGGTTTTACCGCATCAACAGAAAGGCAAAACGGTGGTGCTTGATTTAGGTGCTAACGTCGATTGCGATGGTGTGATGCTAGCGCAATTCGCCGTGATGGGCTCGGTGCTGGCCGAAGAGGTGGTAGGCATCACCAATCCGCGCGTCGCCTTGCTGAATATCGGGGAAGAAGAGACCAAAGGTCTTGATAATATCCGCGAGGCCGCCGAGCGACTTAAAACTGTTCCGACCATCAACTATATTGGTTATCTCGAAGCCAACGAATTATTGACCGGAAAAACGGATGTACTGGTGTGTGACGGTTTTACTGGAAACGTCACGTTAAAAACCATGGAAGGGGTCGTCAGAATGTTTCTCTCGCTGCTGAAATCGCAGGGCGAGGGTAAAAAACGGTCCTGGTGGCTGATTTTATTAAAGCGTTGGTTACAAAAAAGCCTGACGCGGCGATTCAGTCACCTCAACCCCGACCAGTATAATGGCGCCTGTCTGTTAGGATTGCGCGGCATCGTGATTAAGAGTCATGGTGCTGCCAATCAGCGAGCCTTTACCGTCGCGATTGAACAGGCAGTGCAGGCGGTGCAGCGACAAGTTCCTCAGCGGATTGCCGCTCGCCTGGAATCTGTATTAGCAAAAAGTGACTGAGCGTACATGTATACGAAGATTTTAGGTACCGGCAGCTATCTGCCCAAACAAGTGCGAACCAACGCCGATCTGGAAAAAATGGTTGATACCTCTGACGAGTGGATTGTCACACGCACAGGTATCCGCGAGCGTCGTATCGCCGCGCCAGATGAAACCGTTTCTACCATGGGTTATGAAGCTGCTCTGCGTGCGCTCGACATGGCTGGCGTCGATAAAAACGACATTGGTCTGATTATCGTTGCAACGACGTCCGCGACCCATGCTTTCCCAAGTGCAGCCTGTCAGGTTCAGAACATGCTGGGCATTAAAGGTTGCCCGGCCTTTGACGTTGCGGCCGCCTGCGCAGGCTTTACCTACGCGTTGAGCATCGCCGATCAATACGTGAAATCTGGTGCAGTTAAAAATGCGCTGGTGATCGGTTCTGATGTTCTCGCACGCACTTGCGATCCTAACGATCGCGGCACGATTATTATCTTCGGCGACGGTGCCGGCGCGGTACTGCTTGGTCAGTCTGAAGAGCCGGGCATCATCTCTACTCACCTGCATGCCGATGGCAGCTACGGTGAGTTGTTAACGCTGCCGAACGCCAACCGCGTTAACCCGGACGACCCGATTTTCCTGACTATGGCCGGAAACGAAGTGTTCAAGGTCGCGGTAACCGAGCTGGCGCATATCGTTGATGAGACGCTGCAGGCCAATAACCTGGAGCGCACGGCGCTCGACTGGCTGGTGCCACATCAGGCTAACCTGCGCATTATCAGCGCCACGGCCAAAAAGTTAGGCATGTCGATGGATAACGTTGTGGTGACCCTTGATCGTCACGGCAACACCTCTGCGGCATCCGTACCTTGCGCGTTTGACGAAGCGGTACGCGATGGGCGAATTCAACGGGGTCAGCTGGTGCTGCTCGAAGCCTTCGGCGGCGGGTTCACCTGGGGCTCTGCACTGGTTCGTTTCTAAAAAGGATTAATAAAATGACGCAATTTGCATTTGTGTTTCCGGGTCAGGGCTCTCAGGCCGTTGGCATGTTGTCTGATTTAGCAGCAAGCAACCCGGTTATTGAAGAGACTTTCCGTGAAGCTTCTGATGCCCTGGGGTATGATCTCTGGGCACTGACTCAGCAGGGTCCTGCTGAAGAGCTGAACAAGACCTGGCAGACGCAGCCTGCGTTACTGACCGCCTCCGTCGCGCTCTGGCGCCTGTGGCAGCAGCAGGGCGGGAAAGCCCCTGTCATGATGGCTGGTCATAGCCTTGGCGAATACTCCGCACTGGTCTGTGCCGGGGTGATCGGCTTTGCGGATGCGGTGCGTCTGGTTGAACTGCGTGGCAAATTCATGCAGGAAGCCGTGCCTGAAGGGACCGGCGGTATGTCGGCCATTATTGGTCTGGACGATGCGTCTATCGCCAAAGCCTGTGAAGAGTCAGCCGAAGGGCAGGTTGTATCGCCTGTTAACTTCAACTCTCCGGGCCAGGTCGTGATCGCAGGTCACAAAGAAGCAGTGGAACGTGCAGGTGCAGCCTGTAAAGCAGCAGGCGCGAAACGCGCACTTCCTCTGCCTGTCAGCGTACCTTCTCACTGTGCACTGATGAAACCCGCCGCAGATAAGCTGGCGCTGGAACTGGAAAAAATCACCTTCAACGCACCGTCTGTTCCGGTGGTGAATAACGTTGACGTGCAGGCTGAAACCGCACCTGAAGCGATCCGCCAGGCGCTGGTACGTCAGCTGTACAGCCCGGTTCAGTGGACCAAAACCGTTGAATTTATGGCATCGCAGGGCGTTGAGCACCTGTATGAAGTTGGCCCGGGTAAAGTCCTCACCGGCCTGACTAAACGTATTGTTGATACCCTGACTGCCTCGGCCATTAATGAGCCGGAAGCAATGTCAGCGGCACTCTCGCAATAAAAGAGGAAAACCATGAGTTTTGAAGGAAAAATCGCACTGGTCACCGGCGCAAGCCGCGGTATCGGTCGCGCAATCGCTGAGACGCTCGTTGCCCGTGGCGCGAAAGTTATCGGTACTGCAACCAGCGAGAATGGCGCACAGGCCATCAGCGACTATCTGGGTGATAACGGGAAAGGTCTGGTACTGAATGTGACCGATCCTGCATCTATCGAATCTGTTCTGGGAAATATTCGCGCAGAGTTTGGCGAAGTCGATATTCTGGTAAATAATGCCGGTATCACTCGCGATAACCTGCTGATGCGAATGAAAGATGATGAGTGGGACGATATTCTCGAAACCAACCTGTCATCTGTATTCCGTCTGTCAAAAGCGGTAATGCGAGCTATGATGAAAAAGCGTCATGGCCGTATTATCACTATCGGTTCTGTGGTTGGTACCATGGGAAATGCTGGTCAGGCTAACTACGCTGCGGCGAAAGCAGGTCTGATCGGTTTCAGTAAGTCGCTGGCGCGCGAAGTTGCGTCCCGCGGTATTACTGTAAACGTTGTTGCTCCGGGCTTTATTGAAACGGACATGACGCGTGCGCTGACCGATGATCAGCGTGCGGGTACGCTGGCAGTTGTTCCTGCGGGTCGTCTTGGCGATCCTAAAGAAATTGCCAGCGCGGTTGCATTTTTAGCCTCTGACGAAGCGGGTTACATCACTGGTGAGACCCTCCACGTCAACGGCGGGATGTATATGGTTTAATCACGATCGAAAATATTTGCGTTATTGTAGGGATTGGCCTCAAAATAACGTAAAATCGTGGTAAGAACTGCCGGGATTTAGTTGCAAATTTTTCAACATTTTATACACTACGAAAACCATCGCGAAAGCGAGTTTTGATAGGAAATTTAAGAGTATGAGCACTATCGAAGAACGCGTTAAGAAAATTATCGGCGAACAGCTGGGCGTTAAGCAGGAAGAAGTTGTGAACTCCGCTTCCTTCGTTGAAGACCTGGGCGCAGATTCTCTTGACACCGTTGAGCTGGTAATGGCTCTGGAAGAAGAGTTTGATACTGAGATTCCGGACGAAGAAGCTGAGAAAATCACCACCGTTCAGGCTGCCATTGATTACATCAACGGTCACCAGGCGTAAGTGAACATCTCCAGGCGGTCATTCGACCGCCTGAGTTTTATCTTTTATCGTCCCACGAATCTCTTTTATTTATCCCTCCCTGGAGGACAAACGTGTCTAAGCGTCGTGTAGTTGTGACCGGACTTGGCATGTTGTCTCCTGTCGGCAATACCGTAGAGTCCACCTGGAAAGCTCTCCTTGCCGGTCAGAGCGGCATCAGCCTAATCGACCATTTCGATACTAGCGCCTACGCAACGAAATTTGCTGGCTTAGTAAAGGATTTTAACTGTGAAGAGATCATCTCGCGCAAAGAACAGCGCAAGATGGATGCCTTCATTCAATATGGAATTGTCGCTGGCGTTCAGGCCATGCAGGATTCTGGCCTTGTTATTACGGAAGAGAACGCAACCCGTATCGGTGCTGCAATCGGCTCCGGAATCGGCGGTCTTGGTCTGATTGAGGAAAACCATACCTCTTTAGTGAATGGTGGCCCACGTAAAATCAGCCCGTTCTTCGTTCCGTCCACGATTGTTAACATGGTGGCAGGTCACCTGACCATTATGTATGGCCTGCGTGGCCCAAGCATCTCTATCGCAACCGCCTGTACCTCTGGCGTGCATAACATCGGCCAGGCCGCGCGTATCATCGCGTATGGCGATGCGGATGCCATGGTTGCGGGTGGGGCTGAAAAAGCCAGTACACCTCTTGGCGTAGGCGGTTTCGGCGCAGCACGTGCGCTCTCTACGCGCAACGACAACCCTCAGGCAGCGAGCCGTCCATGGGATAAAGACCGTGATGGTTTTGTGCTGGGCGACGGGGCAGGCATGATCGTACTGGAAGAGTACGAACACGCGAAAAAACGCGGCGCGAAAATTTATGCTGAAGTCGTTGGCTTTGGGATGAGTAGCGATGCTTACCACATGACATCACCACCAGAGAACGGCGCAGGTGCTGCGCTGGCAATGGAAAACGCGATTCGTGATGCAGGTATTACCCCTGCACAGATTGGCTACGTGAATGCGCACGGTACCTCTACCCCTGCGGGTGACAAAGCTGAAGCGCAGGCTGTTAAGTCTATCTTCGGTGAAGCAGCCAGCCGCGTAATGGTGAGTTCGACCAAGTCCATGACCGGCCACCTGTTGGGTGCGGCGGGTGCAGTAGAATCTATCTACTCCATTCTAGCGCTGCGCGATCAGGCTGTCCCTCCAACCATCAACCTGGATAATCCGGATGAAGGTTGCGATCTGGACTTCGTTCCACACGAAGCGCGTCAGGTCAGCGGAATGGAGTATACCCTGTGTAACTCCTTCGGCTTCGGCGGAACCAATGGTTCTCTGATCTTCAAAAAGGTCTGAGACTGACTCTCCGCTAGTCCTGTTTAAAGGTCCGCTTGTCGGACCTTTTTTATTCAACCTTATCTGCTTGTTCAAGACCCGCCGTCCTGCCAGACTTAATCTCCCCTATAAAGGAGCCATCATGTATTTAATCAATGGATTGCCTCAGGACAGTCTGCCCGTGAACGACAGGGCAGTGCAGTTTGGCGATGGTTGCTTCACCACGGCGCGGATCGCCGATGGAAAGGTCTGTTTACTGACAGCGCACCTGCAGCGTTTGCGCAGTGCCTGTGAAAAACTCTTTATCCCTTTTGAGCAGTGGTCAGCGCTGGAAGCTGAAATGACTACCCATGCCCAGGGAATATCCCGGGGCGTGCTGAAGGTGATCATTACCCGCGGCGGCGGGGGGCGGGGTTACAGTGCGGCAAACTGCCTGCAACCGACCCGTATCCTGTCGGTTTCCGCCTTTCCTGCCCACTATGATCGCTGGCGCAATGAGGGTATTCGCCTGGCATTAAGTCCGGTACGTTTAGGGCGTAATCCGATGCTGGCAGGCATTAAGCATCTTAATCGCCTTGAGCAGGTCTTGATTCGCACGCATCTTGAACAGACGGACTGTGATGAGGCGCTGGTTCTTGACAGCGAAGGGCTCATTACGGAATGCTGTGCCGCTAATTTGTTCTGGCGCTGCGGGCGCGAGGTGTTTACCCCGCGGCTTGACCAGGCGGGTGTAAATGGCCTGATGCGCCAGTTTTGTCTGCAACAACTGGCACACTCCGACTATCGTGTTGTCGAAGTCTGTGCACAGGAAGAGGCGCTGGGCGCGGCCGAGGAGGTCATTGTTTGTAATGCTCTGATGCCTCTGGTGCCCGTGCGTCAGTATGGCGAACACCACTGGTCATCGCGAGAGTTGTACCAATTTTTAGCCCCACTGTGTGAGCAAACCAGATAATCATGAAGAAAATGTTTCGTTTTATTCTCCTCATCATCGTCGTGCTGGGTATTGCGGCCGGCGTGGGAATGTGGAAAGTGCGCCAGCTGGCGGACAGCAAGATCCTGATCAAAGAAGAGACCATTTTTAGCCTGAAAGCGGGAACCGGGCGTCTGGCGCTTGGCGAACAGCTTTACGGTGAAAAGGTGATTAACCGTCCACGCGTCTTCCAGTGGCTGCTGCGTATCGAGCCAGACCTCTCTCACTTTAAGGCCGGGACGTACCGCCTGATGCCAGGGATGAGCGTGCGCGAAATGCTGGAACTGCTTGAAAGCGGAAAAGAGGCGCAGTTCCCGCTGCGATTCGTTGAAGGCATGCGGTTGAGCGACTATCTTGCGCAGCTTCGTGATGCGCCATATATCAAGCACACTCTGAAGGACGACGATTACGCTACCGTTGCCCAGGCTCTTAAATTCGACAATCCAGCGCGGATTGAGGGCTGGTTCTGGCCCGATACCTGGATGTATACCGCAGGAACCACCGATATTGCCATGCTGCAGCGCGCGCACAAAAAAATGGTGAGCGCGATAGAGAAAGCCTGGGAAGGCAGGGCAGAAGGTCTGCCTTATAAAGATCAGAATCAGTTTGTCACGATGGCCTCGATCATTGAGAAGGAGACGGCGGTGGCCAGCGAGCGGGATCAGGTCGCTTCGGTGTTTATCAACCGTCTGCGTATTGGCATGCGTTTGCAGACCGATCCCACGGTGATCTACGGGATGGGTAAAAATTATAATGGGAAACTAAGCCGTAAAGACCTGGAAACCCCGACCGATTATAATACCTACGTCATTAGCGGCTTACCGCCAGGACCGATCGCCACGCCGGGCCAGGCATCACTGGATGCTGCCGCTCACCCGGCTAAGACGCCTTATCTCTATTTTGTTGCTGATGGCAAGGGCGGGCACACATTCAATACTAATCTTGCCGCTCATAACCGTTCGGTTCAGGACTATCTGAAGGCACTTAAGGAAAAAAATGCGCAGTAATTACATCGTCATTGAAGGGCTGGAAGGTGCCGGAAAGACCACCGCACGGGATACGGTCGTTGAAACCCTGAAGGAGTGCGGCGTAGAAGAGATGGTCTTCACCCGTGAGCCGGGCGGCACGCAGTTGGCTGAAAAGCTGAGAAGCCTGGTGCTGGACATCAAATCCGTCGGCGATGAAGTGATTACCGACAAAGCTGAAGTGATGATGTTCTATGCGGCGCGCGTACAGTTGGTAGAAACGGTTATCAAGCCGGCACTGGCTCAGGGGCAATGGGTGATTGGCGATCGTCATGATCTCTCTACGCAGGCCTATCAGGGCGGAGGGCGTGGAATCGATCAACAGATGCTGGCGACACTGCGTGATGCGGTGCTGGGGAGTTTCCGCCCGGACCTCACGCTCTATCTGGATGTGACGCCGGAAGTGGGCCTCCGACGCGCACGTGCGCGTGGAGAGCTGGATCGGATCGAACAAGAGTCTCTGGATTTCTTTAATCGTACCCGCGCGCGTTACCTTGAACTGGCCGCCCAGGACCCCTCAATTCGCACTGTCGATGCGACTCAATCGCTGGATGAAGTGAAGCAGGCGATTCGCCAGACCGTGCGTGACTGGCTGAAGGAAGTACAGGCATGAAATGGTACCCATGGTTGCGCCCGCATTTTGAACAACTGGTGAAGGGTTATCAGTCGGGGCGGGGGCATCATGCGCTACTTATTCAGTCGTTACCCGGTATGGGTGATGATGCACTTATCTACGCGATAAGCCGCTTAATGATGTGTCAGCAGCCGCAGGGTACCAAAAGCTGCGGACACTGTCGCAGCTGCCAGTTGATGCAGGCCGAAACCCACCCGGATTACTACACGCTCGAGCCGGAAAAGGGGAAAAGCACCCTGGGCATTGATGCAGTACGCGCGGTGAGCGAAAAGCTCTACGAGCGCGCACGGCTGGGTGGCGCCAAGGTGGTGTGGTTGAAAGATGCCGCACAGCTAACCGAGGCGGCTGCCAATGCTTTGCTGAAAACCCTGGAGGAGCCGCCGGAGAACACGTGGTTCCTGCTCTCATGTCGGGAACCCGGAAAGCTACTGGCGACGCTGCGTAGCCGCTGCCGTTTACATCACCTCGGCGCACCTCAGGAATCCTGGGCGATGAACTGGCTCCAGCGAGAAGTGACGGTGTCACAGGACGCGGCATTAACGGCGCTGCGTCTTTGCGGCGGCGCGCCAGCCGCGGCTTTAGAATTACTCCAGCCGGGCCTCTGGACACCCCGTGAGCAGCTCTGTCAGGCCGTGGGTAACGCCAGCGAAAGTCGGGATTGGCTGAGCCTGCTGGCTATCCTCAATCATGACCAGGTGACAAGCCGACTGCAGTGGTTCTCTACTCTGCTGCTGGATGCGTTAAAAATGCAGCAGGGGGCGACACAGGTGAGCAATGTCGACGCCTGGCAACTGATTACACTCCTGGCTCAGCGTCACAATGGCGCCTGGCTGCGCGCCGTACTACACAATGTCTGCCTGTGTCGTGAACAGCTTATTAGCGTCACCGGGCTTAATCGCGAGCTTGTGCTGACAGACCTGTTACTGAATATTGAGCATTACCTGCAACCGGGTGCCGTCTTGCCCGATACCCACCTCTGAGAGAGACATTATGTTTTTAGTCGACTCACACTGCCATCTCGATGGCCTTGATTACCAAACACTCCATAAAGACGTCGATGATGTGCTGGCGAAAGCCGCCGCACGCGACGTGAAATTCTGCCTGGCGGTCGCGACCACGTTACCAGGATACCGCAGCATGCGCGAGCTGGTGGGGGTACGTGATAACGTCGTCTTCTCCTGCGGTGTTCATCCGCTCAACCAGGATGAAGCCTACGACGTGGACGATCTGCGCCGGCTCGCGGCAGAAGAGGGCGTGGTCGCTATGGGCGAAACCGGGCTGGACTATTTTTACACGCCGGAAACAAAACCGCGTCAGCAGGAGTCCTTCCGCAACCATATCCGTATTGGGCGAGAGCTGAACAAGCCAGTGATTGTTCACACCCGCGATGCACGTGCCGACACCCTGGCGATCCTTAGCGAAGAAAAGGTGACGGATTGCGGAGGCGTACTACACTGTTTCACAGAAGATAGAGAAACAGCAGGTAAGCTGCTGGATATGGGGTTTTATATCTCGTTTTCCGGGATTGTGACGTTCCGTAATGCTGAACAGCTGCGCGATGCGGCGCGTTATGTACCGCTCGATCGCTTGCTGGTGGAGACCGATTCTCCCTATCTGGCACCGGTACCGCATCGCGGTAAAGAGAATCAGCCCGCAATGGCACGGGACGTGGCCGACTATATGGCCGTGTTGAAAGGCGTCGAGGTTCAAGAACTGGCACGCATTACTACTGAAAACTTTGCCAGCCTGTTTCATATCGACCCCTCCCGCCTGCAATCTGCCTGATTAACCTCTTTTTTTAAGGCTCGTAATTAATAGTTAAAGCGAGTAAAGTTCACCGCCCTGAAAGGGGCGGTAGAGACGATTTTGGAAACACTTTGACATCTATTTTGTAAAAAACTGCAAGTTTTTAGGATGCCAAAAGCTGAAACGTGATAACCGTCAAACAACGACGCGGAGATTTATTTTACTCTGTGTAATAAATAAAGGGCACTTAGATGTCCTGTCCACGGCGCGGTTCTCCCCCCGTGCCAATGCGTGAAAGCGTAAAAAAAGCACAAATACTCAGGAGCACTCTCAATTATGTTTAAGAATGCATTTGCTAACCTGCAGAAGGTCGGTAAATCGCTGATGCTGCCAGTATCCGTACTGCCTATCGCAGGTATCCTGCTGGGCGTCGGTTCGGCTAACTTCAGCTGGCTGCCAGCCGTCGTATCTCATGTTATGGCTGAAGCAGGTGGTTCTGTTTTTGCAAACATGCCGCTGATCTTCGCAATCGGTGTTGCCCTCGGCTTCACGAATAACGATGGTGTATCCGCACTGGCCGCGGTCGTTGCCTACGGCATCATGGTTAAGACCATGGCGGTCGTTGCGCCTCTGGTGCTGCATTTACCTGCTGAAGAAATCGCGGCAAAACACCTGGCTGATACCGGTGTTCTGGGTGGTATCATCTCGGGTGCGATTGCGGCATATATGTTCAATCGCTTCTATCGCATCAAGCTGCCTGAGTATCTGGGCTTCTTCGCTGGTAAGCGTTTTGTTCCAATCATCTCTGGTCTGGCGGCGATCTTCACTGGCGTGATTCTCTCCTTCATCTGGCCACCGATTGGTTCCGCTATCCAGACCTTCTCCCAGTGGGCTGCGTATCAGAACCCGGTAGTGGCGTTCGGTATCTACGGCTTCATTGAGCGCTGCCTGGTACCGTTCGGTCTGCACCATATCTGGAACGTTCCATTCCAGATGCAGATTGGTGAATTCACCAACGCGGCAGGTCAGGTCTTCCACGGCGATATCCCACGCTACATGGCGGGTGACCCGACTGCAGGTAAACTCTCTGGCGGCTTCCTGTTCAAAATGTACGGCCTGCCGGCTGCGGCAATTGCTATCTGGCACTCTGCTAAACCAGAGAACCGTGCAAAAGTGGGCGGTATCATGATCTCCGCAGCGCTGACCTCGTTCCTGACCGGTATTACCGAGCCGATCGAGTTCTCCTTCATGTTCGTTGCGCCGATCCTGTACATCATTCACGCAGTACTGGCTGGCCTGGCATTCCCTATCTGTATCCTGCTGGGTATGCGCGATGGTACCTCCTTCTCGCACGGCCTGATCGACTTTATCGTACTGTCGGGTAACAGCAGCAAACTGTGGCTGTTCCCAATCGTGGGTGCGGGCTATGCGATTGCTTACTACACCATCTTCCGCGTGCTGATCAAAGCACTGGACCTGAAAACTCCGGGTCGTGAAGATGCAACAGAAGACAGCAAAGCAGGCGTGACCAGCGAAATGGCTCCGGCCCTGGTTGCAGCGTTCGGCGGTAAAGAGAACATCACTAACCTGGACGCATGTATCACTCGTCTGCGTGTGAGCGTTGCTGATGTTGCGAAAGTAGACCAGCCGGGTCTGAAAAAACTGGGCGCAGCGGGCGTAGTTGTTGCAGGTTCTGGTGTACAGGCTATCTTCGGGACGAAGTCCGATAACCTGAAAACCGAAATGGATGAGTACATCCGCAACAGCTAAGTTGTGACCTGGGGAGACTAAGGCAGCCGCATGGCTGCCTTTTTTATTGGCGGCATTAGCGTGTATTAACTGCCAGACAATGTGCAGTCCATAAAAAAGGGAGCCAGTTGGCTCCCTTTTTTGTCATGTTATTATCAGAACTGATAACTCGCGGTCACGCTTACGTTACGCGGTTCGCCATACACGAGGGCACCTTCCACGTTGGTGTCGTAAGTTTTGTCGAACAGGTTGTTCAGGTTGCCCTGCACAGAGAAGTTCGGAGTAACCTGGTAACGTGTGAAAAGATCAACCAACGCATAGCTGCCTTGTTTTGCACGCCAGGTGCCGTAAGGCGTAACAACATCTTTGTAGACACTATTTTGCCAGTTCACGCCCCCGCCGACAGTTAACTCAGGCAATACCGGCAGGCGGTAGCTGGTAAACATTTTTACACTGGTTCGAGGCAGATTCGGATTTACGGCGTTACCCTCACTGTCTTCTGCAACATAGCGAGTTGCACCAAAGGTTAACTGCCAGTTATCTGTCAATGCGCCATTGATCTCAAACTCAACACCTTTACTTACGGTACCGTCAGCGGCTTTATATGCGGTGTCGGTTGAACCCTGAATAGGCACCCCAGTGCTCTGTCCAAGGTTATCCTGTTCGATACGGAAGATAGCCAGCGTAGTGGTCAGGCGGCTGTTCATCCAGTCCGACTTCAGTCCAAGCTCGTAGTTATTACCCGTAATAGGTGCGAGATACCTACCCGAGCTATCACGCACATTCTGTGGCTGGAAGATTGAGGTGTAGCTTGCGTAAGTCGACCAATTTTCGTTGATGTCAAAAACCAGACCCGCATAAGGCGTCGTATGGTTCTGCTCCATCCCGTAGGTCATAGTATCGACCTTCCAGTTGGTATAACGCGCTCCGAGAATCAGGTGCAGCGGGTCAGCCAACGAGATGCGGGTCGCTGCGTAGAGCGACTTCATGTCAGTGGTGTCGTCCTGCGCAAGCGACTGAGAACCCCAGTTGGTTTCAGGGAAGTGGCCGTTGTAGTCGTAGAAGCTGCCAAACTCGTCGGGGAAGACATTTGCCCATGAGTTGGTGTAACGGTTGGTCTGCCTGCTGTAGCTGCCGCCAAACATCAGGGTATGCTGACGACCAAATAACTCGTAACCGCCATCAGCAAAGAGATCCAGCGCATCCACTTTACGTTTGCCACTGTTCCAGCCAGTCCCACCAATATAGGTGTAGTCAGGTCCGTAGCTAGCGTAAGGACCGACCAGCATGCCGGTGTTTTTATCGACATACGCATCAAGATACATCGCTTTACTGTCGAACTTCGCTTCGGTGTGAGTGGCATTCAGGGTTGCTTGCCAGTTATCCGAAAAACGCTGCTTCAGCGTAAAGTAAACTTTATTGAACTCTTTATCATTGTAGGCCCAGTCCGGCGCGGTGCTTTTGGCGCGGTCGTAGTGATTGACACTACCGTCGGTGTTCCAGCGTGGTAATCCGCCCCAGGTCTGGTTGTTCACGTCAATGCGTTGATATTCGTATCCTGCCGATAATGTGGTATCTGAACCTAAATCGGCGTCAATGATGCCGGAGAAGAATGTTTTCTTCTGGTTGTAATGGTCGAGCCAGGAGTCGTTATCCTGGTAACCCGCAACCACGCGGCCCCGGAGATTTCCATCTTCGGTAAGCGGGCTCTGCAAATCCATCACATAACGTTGCTTATTCCAGCTACCGTATTCCGCAGAGAGATTACCTTTGAATTCGCGGCTGGTGGCGTGCTTACGCACCATGTTAATCGCCGCAGAGGGGTTACCAGTACCCGTCATTAAACCATTGGCACCGCGAACAACTTCTACACGCTCAAAGAGCGCCATATCGGAGAGTGAGTCGCCGAGATTCCAGCGTGACTCAAAATAGGTCGGGATGCCGTCGATCATGTAATTATCGATTTGGAATCCACGAGAGTAGTAACTGCTACGATCGGAATCTGCGGTACTTTTGCTGATACCCATCGTGCTATCCATGACGTCACCCAGCGTTTGCAGCTGCTGATCCTGCATACGTTGTTCGCTAACAATCGTAACGGACTGAGGGATATCACGCTGCACCATCTGCATTTTCGTGCCAACGGTGGTGGTTTTTACGCTGTAGTCCTGCGCTTCGTCAGGCTGGTCGTTTGACGTAGAACCGTCAACAATAACCGTCTCTTCCGACGTTGCAGCGAAACTTACGGTCGGCATCAATGCCATCGCAATACAGGCTGCCAGCAACGAGGGGGTTGCTGCAGGCTGACGTTGCCCGTCCCTGGTATGATGAATGAAAGACATTATCAAACCCTTTCTGAGTGAGTTGTAAAAAGCGCCCCAGTCCTGCATTCGGTCTGGGATCATTTGTATGTTCAAAATGCGCATGAAAATGCAAATGCGAAATATACGCATTAGGATTCATCGTGTAAACAGATGTAATCCGGTGAATTAAAATTATGTTTTAGTCTGTCGGGGTGGGTAGCTGGTCACTCTGCGACCAGCAAGAGGGGAATAAGGAAAGAATTCACGGGATAAGGTTGAAAGGATTAGAGAAACTCGCTCATACTCTTATTCTGTGTCACTGAAGAGTGCGCCCGCAGGATGAGATTGCCGGGCACGACGTCTGATTAAAAAAGTAATAAGGAAAACGTCATGGCTGAAGAAACTATTTTCAGTAAAATTATTCGCCGCGAGATCCCGGCCGACATCCTCTATCAGGACGATCTGGTGACCGCTTTCCGCGACATTTCGCCTCAGGCACCTACACACATCCTGATTATTCCTAATATTCTGATTCCGACGGCTAATGACGTGAAAACTGAGCATGAACTGGCATTAGGCCGTATGCTGACAGTAGCCGCAAAAATTGCCGCGCAGGAAGGCATTGCTGAAGACGGCTACCGTTTAATCATGAACTGCAACCGCCATGGCGGCCAGGAAGTCTATCATATTCATATGCATCTACTGGGCGGTCGTCCGCTGGGGCCGATGCTGGCGCATAAAGGTTGATGACATGCTAAAGGGGCGTATTGCTGCGCTGATGGTAGGACTGGTGCTGGTGGGGTGCAGTTCGCGTCCGGCTATCCCGGTCAACGACGACCAGACGTTGATTATGGAGTCCTCCGTGCTGGCGGCGGGGATCACCGCAGAGGCACCGTCGCTGGCCATCAGTGAAATCCAGCCGTCTGCGTCCTCAACGCTATTTAATGAAAGAAACGTACCTGTTACCGTCCATTACCGTTTTTTCTGGTATGACGCCAGAGGCCTTGAAATGCACCCGCTTGAGGCGCCGCGTAGCGTAACCATTCCGGCTAAAAAGTCGGTTACGCTGTATGGCAGCGCCAACTATCTGGGCGCGCACAAGGTCAGACTGTATCTCTATTTGTAAGGGGTGAACCTTGATTAAGAACCTGACTCGTTACGCGCTGGTCACGGCTTTCGCACTTTTTCTTTCCGGCTGTATTACCCGTACGGAGCAACCGCCTGCGCCCGTTGACGAGGCGAAACCGGGTACGCAGCAACCTACCCAGCCAACGCAGCCGGTGCCAACTGTGCCGTCGGTTCCTTCGGTCCCTTCACAGCCGGGCCCGATTGAGCATCCGGACGAAACTGCACAGCCCACGCCGCGCGAACGTCACTATGACTGGAACGGCGCCATGCAGCCGATGATGGACAAAATGCTGCAGGCCCAGGGCGTGACCTCCGGCAGCGTGCTGCTGGTGGATAGCGTGAATAACCGTACTAACGGTTCGCTGAACGCAAGCGAAGCCACGGAAACCCTGCGCAATGCGCTGGCCAATAACGGTAAATTTACCCTGGTTTCCGCGCAGCAGCTGGCGGTCGCCAAGCAGCAGCTTGGGCTCTCTCCGCAGGACAGCCTGGGTTCGCGCAGTAAAGCCATTGGCATTGCCCGTAACGTCGGCGCACAGTATGTGCTCTACTCCAGCGCTACCGGCAACGTCAACGCGCCTGCATTGCAAATGCAGCTGATGCTGGTTCAGACAGGCGAGATCATCTGGTCGGGCAAAGGTGCAGTTCAGCAACGCTAACCTGTCGCGCGACACGTTGCTGTCGCGCTATTTTCCGCAATATCGACTCCTCGCGCCGCAGGCCCACCCGGGATTGAGCGGCGCGAGCGCCATTATTGAGCACGATAATCACCGGTTGGTACTGCGTCAGTATCATACCGCGCTGGGTTCACCGGCTCATTTTCGCCGTCACTATCATGCGTTACGCCACCTTCCTGAGACGCTGGCGCCGCAGCCGCGTTTTATTGCTCCTGGCTGGATGGCCGTGGAGTATCTTCCGGGCGAAGTGAAACAGGCCCTCCCGGCCTCCCGGGCGCTGGCGGCTATGCTGTATCATCTTCACCGACAGCCGCCGTTTGGCTGGCGGATCGTTTTGATGCCGCTGCTTGAGCGCTACTGGCTACAAGCTTCGCCTTCGCGTCGTTCGCCGTTATGGCTACAACAGTTAAAGCGTCTGCGCAAACTGGGCGAGCCGTCACCCTTGCGACTGGCGCCACTGCATATGGACGTGCATGCAGGTAATATTGTGCACACGACCAACGGCCCGCGGTTACTTGACTGGGAATATTGCGGCGACGGGGATATCGCCCTGGAGCTGGCGAGCGTGTGGACGGAAAATGAAACGCAACGTCAGGTGCTACTGACAGAATATGCTCATCTCGCCAGGTTGCCAGCGCGGCAATTACACCGTCAGGTCAGACGCTGGCGTCCCTGGGTGCTGATGTTGATGGCTGGCTGGTATGAGCTGCGCTGGCAACAATCGCAAGACAAACAATTTATTACGCTCGCCGATGACATCTGGCAGCAGTTACATACAAAAGGATAAGAGAGGGTATTGTGGGTCCAGTGATGTTGGATGTGGAAGGGTACGAACTGGATGCGGAAGAGCGTGAAATTCTGGCGCATCCGCTGGTGGGGGGACTGATCCTTTTTACCCGAAATTATCACGATCCGGCGCAGCTGCGTGAATTGGTGCGCCAAATTCGCGCCGCTTCCCGCCATCGCCTGGTCGTCGCGGTGGATCAGGAAGGCGGGCGCGTCCAGCGTTTCCGCGAGGGTTTTACCCGCCTGCCGGCGGCACAGTCCTTTGCCGCGCTGCTAGGTATGGAAGAGGGGGGCAATCTTGCGCAAGAGGCTGGCTGGTTAATGGCGAGTGAAATGATCGCCATGGATATCGATATCAGCTTCGCGCCGGTTCTGGATGTGGGGCACATCAGCGCCGCCATCGGTGAGCGCTCATACCACGCCGACCCGCAAAAAGCGCTGGCGGTGGCGACCCGCTTTATTGACGGTATGCACGATGCCGGTATGAAAACCACCGGTAAACACTTCCCGGGCCACGGGGCGGTAACGGCGGATTCGCATAAAGAGACGCCGCGCGACCCACGTCCCGAAGCAGAGATCCGCAGTAAGGACATGGCCGTGTTCCGCTCGTTGATTACCGATAACAAGCTGGATGCCATCATGCCTGCGCATGTTATCTACAGTGACGTCGATCCGCGCCCGGCCAGCGGTTCTCCGCACTGGCTCAAAACCGTGTTGCGTGGAGAGCTGGGTTTTAATGGCGTGATCTTCTCAGACGATCTGTCGATGGAAGGGGCGGCAATTATGGGCAGTTATGCTGAACGCGGTCAGGCGTCGCTGGACGCGGGTTGCGATATGATCCTGGTCTGCAATAATCGTAAAGGCGCGGTAAGTGTGCTTGATAACCTGTCGCCGATCAAAGCTGACCGTGTTACACAATTGTATCATAAAGGTTCATTTAGCCGTCAGGAACTGATGGATTCAGCACGCTGGAAGACGGTCAACGCGCAGCTAGAGGCGCTGAATGAACGCTGGCAGGCGCACAAAGCGGGCCAATAATCCCTTCCTGTTATGAGAAGTGTGGCGAGGATACGATGATCATCTATTTGCACGGTTTTGATTCGAACAGTCCCGGTAACCATGAAAAAGTTCTGCAACTGCAGTTCATCGACCCGGATGTACGTCTGATTAGCTACAGCACGCGCCATCCTAAGCACGACATGCAGCATCTGCTGAAAGAGGTGGATAAGATGTTGCAATTGAATGTCGACGATCGGCCGTTGATCTGCGGTGTGGGGTTGGGCGGTTATTGGGCAGAGCGGATCGGTTTTCTCTGTGATATTCGTCAGGTGATCTTCAATCCTAACCTGCTGCCGAACGAGAACATGGAAGGCAAAATCGACCGCCCGGAAGAGTATGTCGATATTGCCACCAAATGCGTAAGTAACTTTCGCGAGAAGAACCGCGACCGCTGTCTGGTCGTGCTCTCACGCCACGATGAAGCGCTGAACAGCCACCGCTCGGCCGAACTGCTGCATCCCTATTATGAGATTGTTTGGGACGAAGAACAGACCCATAAGTTCAAAAACATCTCCCATCATCTGCAACGCATAAAGGCCTTTAAAACCCTCGGCTAATCCCTGTGCTAAGCAGTAGAAAAACCCGGCGCCTCTCGGTTAGCCGGGTTTTCTTTTGCCATAATTGATTAACATTTAAACGGCAAAACTTGATTAATATCAATTTTGGTATGACCAATGCACCGAACATGCTATTCTCGAAAGTGTTGAATGGTTTCAGTGCGGTAACCCTTTGTTAAGTAAAGGTTATTTCCATAACTTTTACTTAACAATTGGTTAATAATTTGAGGGGGTCACGTTGACTACGCCATTGAAAAAGATAGTGATTGTGGGCGGCGGCGCAGGCGGGCTAGAGCTGGCGACGCAGCTTGGTAAAAAGCTTGGGCGCGGTAAAAAAGCCAAAATTACGCTTGTGGATCGTAACCATAGTCACCTGTGGAAACCGCTGCTGCACGAAGTCGCAACCGGTTCTCTGGATGAAGGGGTGGACGCCCTGAGCTATCTGGCACATGCCCGCAACCATGATTTTCAGTTCCAGCTGGGTTCCGTGGTGGATATCAATCGTGAAAGTAAAACCATCACTCTGGCAGAGCTGCGTGATGAGAAGGGCGAGCTGCTGGTGCCAGAGCGTAAACTGGCGTACGACACGCTGGTAATGGCGTTGGGCAGTACCTCTAATGATTTCAACACACCGGGCGTGAAAGAGCACTGCATCTTCCTCGATAACCCGCACCAGGCGCGTCGTTTCCATCAGGAGATGCTAAACCTGTTCCTGAAGTACTCCAATAACCTGGGGGCGAGCGGTAAAGTGAACATCGCCATCGTGGGCGGCGGGGCCACCGGCGTGGAGCTCTCTGCTGAACTGCACAACGCGGTGAAACAGCTGCATAGCTATGGCTACAAAGGGTTAACGAACGATGCGCTGAACGTGACCCTGGTTGAAGCAGGCGAACGTATTCTGCCTGCGCTCCCGCCGCGTATTTCCAGTGCCGCGCATAACGAACTCACCAAGCTCGGCGTGCGCGTACTGACGCAGACCATGGTGACCAGTGCCGATGCGGGCGGTTTGCATACCAAAGAAGGTGAGTATATTCAGGCCGATCTGATGGTCTGGGCGGCGGGTATTAAAGCCCCTGATTTCATGAAAGAGATCGGCGGCCTGGAAACCAACCGTATCAATCAGTTGGTAACCGAACCTACGCTGCAAACCACGCGCGATCCCGATATCTTCGCCATTGGCGACTGTGCTTCCTGCGCCCGCCCGGAAGGCGGTTTCGTGCCACCACGCGCTCAGGCCGCACACCAGATGGCAAGCCTGGTCCTGCACAACATCCTGGCGCAGCGCAAAGGGAAAGAGATGAAGAACTATGTCTACAAAGACCACGGTTCTCTGGTATCGCTCTCTAACTTTTCTACCGTCGGTAGCCTGATGGGCAACCTGATGCGGGGTTCAATGATGGTAGAAGGGCGTATTGCACGTTTCGTCTACATCTCTCTGTACCGTATGCACCAGATTGCACTGCACGGTTACTTCAAAACAGGCCTGATGATGCTGGTAGGCAGAATCAACCGCGTGATACGTCCACGTCTGAAATTGCATTAATCTTCTCGCCCCTCCGCACTCGTCGGAGGGGCTTATTCAGCAGATCCTTCTGTTTCAGTGCCCCTGAAAGTCCAGGAGTTCTCTGAATCACTTCGGTTTCCCCTGTCGTACCACATTTTTAATCCTTTATCCCATTTGCAGACCCCTCTGTCTGGTTGCAGAATTGTTACCAATAGCAACACAAAGGAGGAAGCCCCGTGAATAAGTCGATGTTAGCGGGTATAGGGATTGGCGTAGCTGCTGCGCTGGGTGTGGCGGCGGTTGCCAGTCTTAATGTGTTTCAGAGTGGGCCACAATATGCTCAGGTTGTCTCTGCCACACCGATTAAAGAAACCGTAAAAACGCCGCGTCAGGAGTGCCGTAATGTCACCGTAACGCATCGTCGGCCTGTGCAGGATGAGAACCGTATCGCCGGTTCCGTACTGGGTGCCGTAGCGGGTGGGGTTCTGGGCCATCAGTTTGGTGGTGGCCGCGGTAAAGATGTTGCCACCGTTGTCGGCGCGCTGGGTGGCGGCTATGCCGGCAACCAGGTTCAGGGCGCCATGCAGGATCGTGATACTTACACCACGACCCAGCAGCGTTGCAAGACCGTGTATGACAAGTCCGAAAAAATGCTTGGCTACGACGTGACCTACAAAATTGGCGAACAGCAGGGGAAAATCCGTATGGATAAAGATCCTGGCAGCCAGATCCCGCTGAACGATAAGGGTCAGCTGGTCCTGAATAACAAAGCATAAAAAAGCTGTACTCTGCATTTGCTCCCCATTCGCTCAGGCTGGGGAGCTTTTTTATGCCTGCAATAAAAAGACCTTAAACGCCCGTCTCGATCCCGGCAGGTTTAAGGTCTTTTTCATGTCCACAGTTATCAGATATCGAAGAGATTATGCTGGCGGTGTAAAAACCATCCTGTAAGCAGGATGGAGATAAAAGCAAATAACACAGAACCACCACATAAAATCCAGAGACCAAATAACAATGTTATTACTATTAGCACCTTCAATAATGGTAATAGCAAAATCATCTCTATCAATCCTTCTGTATGTGTAGTCAGAAAGTGTTTTGTCCTTGAGGAGAAGTACGATTTTGCCGCCCGCACAGGGTTCAGGAGAGTAAACGTCATTGTTGTTGTTGTCGTCATGACGTTTGCGCAACTTGTGTTGAACGGCTGCTAATCATTAGCAGAACAATAATCACAAGTTAAGGATAGCAAACGCCTTAATTTATGAGAAAGATTTGGCCTATCGTTTAACAGGCCAAACCCTCTTTCTGTGGCAGGTTTACATCTTAATGAGCTCAGGCCACAAGTGCAGCGTGGTCCGGGTGATGCTCTGGAGTTTTTCGAGGGTTGCCCCTTCACGTGCGCTGATAGACATTCCCTGCAGGACACAGCTGAGATACTGCGCCAGCCGGTCTGTTTCACATTGGGCCGGGATCTCACCGCGCTGTTGCCGTTGGCGCAGAAAAAGACCCAGTGTCTCTTCCTGCATGGCGTGGCGCGATTTCACCGTATTCGCAATCTCTTTAGAAGAGGCGGCAAGGGTGGCGGAGGTATTAATCATAAAACAGCCCGCCGGGGTCTCTTTACTGGTGAAGCAGGTTGCTACTGCGGTGAAATAGTCACTCAGTGCCTGCTCAACGCTCTTCTCTTCACAAAACAGCTGGGCTTCATGTTTCGCCGCAAACCGGGTGATATAGCGATCCAGCACCGCGCGAAACAGCCCCTCTTTATTGGTGAACTCTGCATACAATGTTGGCGCTTTCGCACCCGTCGCTTCCACCAGATCCGCGAGGGATGTCGCCTCATACCCATGTTGCCAGAAGAGTGTCATGGCCTTATCAAGCGCCGCGTCCCTGTCGAACACCTTAGGTCGGCCACGGCTTTTTTTAGCGCAACTCGTCACTGTGGTTGTCATAGGCCGTCGTACCTTAGTTGGATTGTTGAATAACCATTATAAAAATAATCTCATGGCGCGACCAGCACTCATTTCAGAAAAATAATTTAATCCTATCTTTATGAAAAATAAAGGATTTGAAATTAATTTAATGATCATTATAAAAATAATGTTGACGCGTGATGGGGATCACACTTATGATTTTCCTATCGATCGTTAAGTAATTAACTTGCGACCCCAAATTCATCTGTCAAAAGGCTATAATCATGAAAAACGTAAAAACTTTGATCGCTGCAACCCTGCTCAGTTCCCTCTCTTTCGCCAGCTTCGCCGCGGTTCAGGTGCAGACCACACCTGCCGATCAGCATAAAGTGGGCACTATTTCTGCCAATGCAGGGACTAACCTGAGTTCTCTGGAAAGTGAACTGGCCCAAAAAGCCGATGAGATGGGTGCTACATCCTATCGCATCACCTCCGTGGCCGGTCCTAACAACCTGCACGGTACTGCTGTTATCTATAAATAAGCCCTGGCTAAACCCTCATACTGCCACTGCTTTACCACTGCTAAAAAAAGGCCCTGCATCTGCAGGGCCTTTTTTATTTACATAGACTGGCTGGCAGCCACGTGTCGGGTGACATCGGTGGGCATTCCGGAACGCGCCTCCATCGCTCTTTCCATCACGATGCCGTCAGCCTGGCTTTTAAAAGCCTGCATGCTGGCATTAAGCGTGATGGGCAAGGTTTGCGGATCGTCCTCGATGTTTTTCGACAGGGGCTGATGGATCTCCACGAGGTGTCTGCCATCGGGCTCTACGGAGGCTTTAATCGGCGTATTGATGATATTGACCTTCGTGCCCGGGGTTATTACCCGGAACAGGGTTTCGATGTCGTTATCACGCAGACGAATACAGCCAGAGCTGACGCGCATACCGATACCGAAATCCGCGTTAGTGCCATGCAGTAAATAGACGCCGCCGTAGGCTGCCAGACGAATAGCATGATGGCCCATCGGATTATCCGGCCCGGCAGGCACTACCGCAGGCAAATCAATGCCCTGGGCTTTATAGCGGGCACGAATATTCGCCGTCGGGGTCCAGGTCGGATTGGCGCGCTTGTCCGAGACGGTCGTCACCATGGTGGGTGTTAACGTATTGCTATCCAGCTGCCCGATACCGATGGGATAGACGGTCACCTCATTTTTTCCAGGCGGGTAGTAATAGAGGCGAAGTTCGGCCAGGTTGATCACAATGCCTGTGCGTGGTGCATCCGGCAGTAATGTTTGCAGCGGGATGGTCAGTACGCTGCCCGGGCGCGGAACATAAGGGTCGACGCCCGGGTTGGCTTGTAACAGGGCCAGAAAACCGACGTTATAGCGTTTTGCGATCGCCTCCAGCGAGCCGCCGTCATCTTCCACTACGTGAAAGCGGTTCTCACCCACCAGACGACTTCCTGCAGCAGGGAGAGGCCAGGTGTTAGCCCGCGCAGGGAGGGCCAGGGCGACGGTGGCGACCAGCGCAAAAAACGTTATCCAGCGAGAAAATCGTTGAGTCATCATCACCAAAATCCATAGCAATAATTGGGGTCATGTTATCTGAACGTTAATTGATAATTATGGTGAATAGATGTGTCGAAAAGTGGCAGGAGAATGCAAAGAGTTTGTAAATCCCCGGCCTGTCAGGCAAGCCGGGGAGGGGGATCAGGCGACGGCGTTCTCTTCCAGCTGGCGCATAAAGTTTCGTACCCACTCCATGCGGGTCTTGCGCTCCGTCAGCTCCTGGGTGAACTTGAGGCGGGTCGGGCCATCCAGGCGGAAGTGCTGGGGCTCTTTCTGCAGCAGGCCAATCAGCCACATCGGGTCGACGTGATTCTTCTCAGCAAACTCGATCATGCCCCCTTTTTCGTTACCTTCCAGCTTGCGAATACCCAGTTTCTGCGCCTGCTGACGAAGGCGAGCGATATCCAGCAGATTACGTGCCGCATCGGGGAGCAGGCCAAAGCGATCGATCAGCTCGACTTTTATCTCCTCCAGCTCGGCCTCCTTTTTGGCGCTGGCGATGCGCTTATAGAAGGAGAGGCGAGTATTGACGTCAGGGATGAAATCATCCGGCAGCAGAGAAGGCATGCGTAACTCGACCTCCGTTTGCTGGCTGGTCAGATCTTCGAGCGACGGCTCCCGTCCCGCTTTCAGGGCATCGACGGCGTTTTCCAGCAATTCCATATAGAGCGAGAAGCCAATGGTTTCCATCGAGCCGCTCTGGTCTTCCCCTAATAGTTCGCCCGCGCCGCGAATTTCCAGATCGTGGGTCGCCAGCGCAAAACCTGCCCCCAGATCTTCCAGCGAGGCGATGGCTTCGAGGCGTTTTTGCGCGTCGGTGGTCATCGCTTTCGGGTGCGGGGTTAACAGCCAGGCGTAAGCCTGGTGATGCGAACGGCCCACGCGGCCACGCAGCTGGTGCAACTGCGCCAGACCAAAGTGGTCCGCACGTTCAATAATGATGGTATTCGCAGTCGGGATGTCGATGCCGGTTTCAATGATGGTGGTGCAGACCAGCACGTTAAAGCGCTGGTGGTGGAAATCATTCATGACCCGTTCCAGCTCGCGTTCGCGCATCTGGCCATGGCCAATGGCGACGCGGGCCTCAGGCACCAGTTCGGCCAGTCGATCTGCGGCCTTCTGGATGTTCTCCACGTCGTTATACAGATAGTAAACTTGTCCACCACGTAGCACTTCGCGCAGGATCGCTTCGCGTACTACCAGGCTATCGTACTCGCGTACAAAGGTTTTCACCGCCAGACGACGCGCCGGTGGGGTGGCGATAATCGACAGATCGCGCATGCCGCTCATGGCCATATTGAGCGTACGGGGGATCGGCGTTGCGGTGAGGGTCAGGATATCCACATCCGCACGCATCGCTTTGATGCGCTCTTTATGACGCACGCCGAAACGGTGCTCTTCATCGACAATGAGCAGCCCCAGATCTTTCCATTTCACATCGCTTTGCAGCAGTTTATGGGTACCGATCAGGATATCGATTTTGCCTTCGCTTGCCTCCTGCAGGATCTGCGTCTGCTCTTTAGCGCTCCGGAAACGGGACAGCATTTCGATGCGCACGGGCCAGTTGGCGAAACGGTCGCGGAAGTTATCGTAGTGCTGCTGTGCCAGCAGGGTGGTCGGTACCAGCACCGCCACCTGCTTGTTGTTCTCCACGGCGAGGAAGGCGGCGCGCATTGCCACTTCGGTTTTACCGAAGCCGACGTCGCCGCACACCAGTCGGTCCATAGCCAGCGGCTGGCACATGTCGCTCAGCACAGCGTTGATCGCCTGGCTCTGATCCGGTGTGGTCTCAAAGGGGAAACTTTCACAGAAGAGCTGGTACTGTTCTTTATCATGCTTAAAGGCGTAGCCCGTTTTGGCCGCACGCTGAGCATAGATATCCAGCAGTTCCGCCGCCACGTCACGCACTTTCTCTGCCGCTTTCTGACGCGCACGCGACCAGGCATCGCCTCCCAGTTTATGCAGCGGGGCGTTATCTTCCGCACCGCCGGCGTAGCGGCTGATCAGATGCAGCGAAGAGACGGGCACATACAGTTTGGCGTCGTTGGCGTAAGTGAGCATCAGGTACTCCCCTTTGATGCCGCCTGCTTCAAGGGTAGTCATCCCGGCGTAGCGACCCACGCCATGCTCCAGATGGACGATGGGCTGGCCCGGATGCAGTTCTGCCAGGTTACGGATCAGCGTGTCCGGGTTTATGGTGCGACGACTATCCTGGCGACGACGCGCCACGCGCTCGCCCAGCAGATCGCTTTCGCAGATCAGGGCCCGGTTGTTGAGGATATCGACAAAGCCATGCTCGGCGGCACCGATCATCAGATAGCGGCCATTCCCTGTCGCCTCGTCGAGGCGCAGAATGCGTTTAGGTGCGAGCTTAATTCGCCCCAGCAACTCGCCCAGCGCTTCACGGCGGCCTTCGCTTTCTACGGAGAAGATCACCGGGCCGGTAAAGCTTTCAAGGAATTTGCGCAAATTGTCCAGCGGTGACTTCTGCTGGGCCTGAACCGCCAGGTCTGGCAGTTTCTGGAAACCGAGATTGGTGTTTGCCGCTTTTTCTGCGAGATTTTCAGTTTTAAGCTGCATGCGCGGCCAGCGTTTCAGCTCGCTGAACAGTTCATCGCTGCGTAGCCACAGCTGTTCGGGTGGCAGCAACGGACGCATCGGGTCTACGCCGCGGTTCTCATAACGCGCACGGGTTTCGCTCTCAAAACGGTTTGCGCTACTTTCCAGATCGCCGGTGTTCACCACCAGGGTGTTGGCCGGGAAATAGCTAAACAGCGGCGGCAGCGGCTCGCTGAAGAACAATGGCTGCCAGTATTCAATGCCCGCGGGCAGGGTGCCTTTGCTCACCTGCTGATAGATATGTTCAGCGTCACGTTTCACATCGAACTTATCCCGCCACTGACTCCGGAACAGCTCGATGGCGGTTTTATCCGTCGGGAACTCATGGGCCGGCAGCAGATTAATGGCTTCTACCTCTTCCAGCGTTCGCTGTGTATCGGCATCGAATACGCGCAGGCTATCAATCTCATCGTCGAAGAAATCCAGACGATAAGGACGATCGCTGCCCATAGGATAGAGGTCGAGCAGCGCGCCGCGCGTAGCATATTCACCGTGCTCCATGACCTGGTCCACATGACGATAACCCGCACTGTCGAGTTGCGCTCGCAGGGCATCACGCGATAAACGCTGCCCTTTTTTCATCACCAGCGCATGGCCATGCAGGTAGCTGTGGGGGCAGACGCGCTGCATCAGCGTATTGACCGGCACAATCAACACTCCGCGCTGCATAGAAGGCAGTTGGTACAGCGTCGACAGGCGCGAAGAGATAATCTCCTGGTGCGGAGAGAAGCTGTCGTAGGGGAGGGTCTCCCAGTCGGCAAGGCTGAACACCAGGCTGTCGGTAAATTGACGAATTTCATCATGCAGGCGCAGGGCGTTCTGCATATCTGGCGCAACCAGCACCACCGGCCCCGGATGACGTTCAGCGATCTCCGCCACCAGCGTGGCGCAGGCCGCGCCCGTGAGTTCACCCAACTGGCGTTGGTCGCCCGCTTTGTTGGGCAGGGAATAACGATATTGTTCAGACATAGCTTAGTCAGGATCTCTTATGGGCATATCACTGATACACAATGTCTTTATTATCCTTGATCGTTTTGCTTTAGCAAACCGGAACCGCACGGGAGGAGAAGGCGCCCCCCGGCGGGAGCACCTGGAGGCTAGCGTGAAGCCTGTAGCGCTGGGGGGGAGAAGAAAAGATCGCCAAACAGAATGCCCGACAGTTTACGTGTACCCAGTCCAACCAGGGTGCAGATCAGCAGGCTGGCAAACGGGTAAAGCAGCACCAGCGTGAGTTCTGCCCACTGAGGCCATGTCGCCGCATTCATCTGGCCGATAAAGAACAGGCTGAAAGCCTCGATCAGAATGCGGTGCGTGGTATAGATGGCTATGGTGTTGGAGCCAATCACGTTCAGCAGATTGTTCGGTTGCACGCTATAGCGCTGCTCAAAGCCGTAAAAAAGCTTCATGATCAGCAGAATCGACAGCAGTGAGAGCAGCAGCGGCGCGTTGGCAAACCACAGCACGACCGAAATTGCGGCGAAAAGCGCCACCGGTAGCACGTTACGACGCAGCGCCAGCCCTTTCATCCATGTCATCAGCTGTGCGCCGTACCAGGCCCCCAGGCTGTAGTAGATGGCATTACGGACTACGCTGTTCATGCCCCACCAGGGTAATGGCAGGAAGTTAATCGCCAGGCTTGCCAGCGCCAGCAGGGCGATCATGGGCAATTTCCAGCGGCTAAAGAATTTGCACAGAGTGAAATAGACCACCAGCGCGTACAGATACCAGAGACTGGTGCTGGCGGTGAGCATGCCTTTGATAAAGTCCGGTAAGGTAGCGGCGTAAGCGGCATTGGAGCCGTGGGGCAGTTCGCGCTCGGGTGCCAGCCAGGCGTTGATATGGCTCAGGGCTTGCCACTGCAGAACGCCCCACAGAATCAGTACCCAGACGATGCTCCAGATCCGTTTATCGATACTGTCACGCCAGGTCACTTCGTCGATGTACCGGCGAATCAAAAAACCGGAGATAAAGAAAAATACCGGCATACGAAAAGGGGCGAGATAAAGATTAAAGTAGACCCAGCATTTCGCCAGCAGCGCTGAAAGGGGAAGTTGTAGTGCATCCAGATGCGGATAAAAAGTGATCACCGAGTGATAAATGACCACTAAACAGATGCAAAGTCCTTTTATCTGATTAATCCATAATGCTTTTTGTTTCATCGGAAACCGATACCTGTATTGCCAAAAACGAACCGTTAAGTCTGCTAAGGGGCGCTGGTGATGTAATGGGTAAGAGTCTGTATCCGGGCGTTTTTAAGAAAAGGTGGAGGGAGTTTGCGGCTAAGTTGCCCACAATTGTGACCTTAGCTGACTGATTTCCGTTGTTTTTTCGGAAAAATGAGAAGCAAAGCTTAGGGTTTCAGTCATTTACGCTTCACGGATTCGCTTATATACTCGTGGGTCTGCTATCAGCAAACAGACGGATTTCATGTACCAACCTGTCGCACTATTCATAGGCTTACGTTATATGCGTGGGCGCGCCGCGGACCGCTTCGGTCGCTTTGTCTCCTGGCTCTCTACCATTGGTATTACGCTTGGCGTGATGGCGCTGGTGACGGTGCTGTCGGTGATGAACGGCTTCGAGCGCGAGCTGCAAAACAATATTCTGGGGCTGATGCCGCAGGCTGTTCTCTCTTCTGCCAACGGGTCGGTTAACCCTCAACAGCTACCGGAAAGCGCGGTGAAGTTGCAGGGCGTAAACCGCGTCGCGCCGCTTACCACTGGTGATGTGGTGCTCCAAAGCGCCCGCAGCGTGGCGGTGAGTGTGATGCTCGGTATCGATCCGGCGCAAAAAGATCCGCTCACCCCTTATCTGGTTAATGTGAAGCAGACCGACCTGCAGCCCGGCCAATATAACGTGATCCTTGGCGAACAGCTGGCCGGGCAACTGGGCGTAAACCGTGGCGATCAACTCCGGATCATGGTGCCTTCTGCCAGCCAGTTTACGCCGATGGGGCGCCTGCCGAGCCAGCGTCTCTTTAACGTGATTGGCACCTTTGCCGCCAGCAGTGAAGTCGATGGCTATCAGATGCTGGTGAATATTCAGGATGCCTCACGCCTGATGCGCTACCCGGCGGGCAATATCACCGGCTGGCGTCTGTGGCTGAATGAGCCATTGAAGGTTGACGTGCTCAGCCAGCAAACCCTGCCAGAAGGGACCAAATGGCAGGACTGGCGCGACCGCAAAGGCGAGCTGTTCCAGGCCGTGCGCATGGAAAAGAATATGATGGGCCTGCTGCTGAGCCTGATCGTCGCCGTGGCGGCGTTTAATATCATTACCTCGCTGGGGCTGATGGTAATGGAGAAGCAGGGCGAGGTGGCGATTCTCCAGACCCAGGGGCTGACGCCGCGCCAGATTATGGCGGTCTTTATGGTGCAGGGGGCCAGCGCCGGGATTGTCGGTGCGCTGTTGGGCGCCGTACTGGGGGCGCTACTCGCCAGCCAGTTGAACAATTTAATGCCTATTATCGGCGCACTGCTTGATGGCGCGGCGTTGCCGGTCGCCATCGAGCCGCTGCAGGTCGTGGGTATCGCGCTGGCCGCGATGGCCATTGCGCTGCTCTCTACGCTTTACCCTTCCTGGCGCGCTGCCGCCACTCAACCCGCTGAGGCTTTACGTTATGAATAAGATCCTGTTGCAATGCGACAACCTGTGCAAACGCTATCAGGAAGGCAACGTGCAGACTGATGTCCTGCACAATGTCAGCTTCAGCGTAGGAGAGGGGGAGATGATGGCCATTGTCGGGACCTCTGGCTCTGGCAAAAGTACCTTATTGCATCTGCTGGGCGGACTGGATACCCCCACTTCCGGGGATGTGATCTTCTCCGGTACGCCGCTCAGTACCATGTCTTCAACGGCGAAGGCCGATCTGCGTAACCGCGAGCTGGGCTTTATTTATCAGTTCCACCATCTGCTGCCCGATTTTACCGCGCTGGAAAACGTGGCCATGCCGCTGCTGATCGGTAAAAAGAGACCGGCAGAGATCAATGAGCGCGCCAGCGCGATGCTGAATGCAGTTGGTCTGGGCCATCGTGGTAATCACCGTCCATCGGAACTCTCTGGCGGTGAACGCCAGCGCGTGGCCATTGCCCGTGCGTTGGTCAATAATCCGCGTCTGGTGCTGGCGGATGAGCCGACCGGTAACCTGGATGCCCGTAACGCCGACAGCATCTTCCAGCTGTTAGGTGAACTGAACGCCTCTCAGGGTACAGCCTTCCTGGTCGTGACCCACGACCTGCAGCTGGCGAAACGGATGTCGCGCCAGCTTGAGATGCGCGACGGCCGTTTGAATGCGGAACTGACCCTGATGGGGGCAGATTAATGGCTTCACCATTATCGTTACTTATCGGCCTGCGCTTTAGCCGTGGCCGCCGCCGTAGCGGCATGGTATCGCTGATCTCGGTGATCTCCACCGTGGGTATCGCGCTGGGCGTGGCGGTATTAATCGTCGGCCTGAGCGCCATGAACGGTTTCGAGCGCGAGCTGAACAACCGTATTCTGGCGGTGGTGCCGCATGGCGAGATCGAGCCAGTTAATCAACCCTGGAATAACTGGAACGAGGCGCTAAACAAAGTAGAGAAGGTGCCCGGTGTGGCTGCCGCTGCGCCCTATATTAACTTTACCGGCCTGGTTGAGAGCGGCGTTAACCTGCGTGCGATTCAGGTAAAGGGGGTTAACCCTCGTCAGGAAGAGAAATTGAGCGCATTGCCGCAATTTGTGAAAGACGGCGCATGGACGGGCTTTAAAGCGGGCGAACAACAGATCATTATAGGCAAAGGGGTGGCCGACGCGCTGAAAGTGAAGCAGGGCGACTGGGTCTCGATCATGATCCCGAACGCCAGCGCCGATCATAAATTGCAGCAGCCGAAGCGCGTGCGCTTGCACGTTACCGGCATCCTGCAGCTCAGCGGCCAGCTTGATCACAGCTTTGCCATGGTCCCGCTGGAAGATGCCCGTCAGTATCTGGATATGGGTAGCAGCGTCACCGGTATTGCCATCAAGGTGAACGACGTCTTTAACGCTAACAAGCTGGTGCGCGATGCAGGCGAAGTGACCAATAGCTATGTCTATATCAAGAGCTGGATTGGCACCTATGGCTATATGTATCGCGATATTCAGATGATCCGCGCCATTATGTATCTGGCGATGGTGCTGGTGATTGGCGTGGCCTGCTTTAATATTGTCTCGACGCTGGTAATGGCGGTGAAGGACAAGAGTGGCGACATTGCGGTGCTGCGTACTCTCGGCGCCAAAGACGGTCTTATTCGTGCCATTTTCGTCTGGTATGGTTTGCTCGCCGGGCTGCTGGGAAGCCTCTGTGGTGTGGTGATTGGCGTAGTGGTTTCTCTGCAACTCACCCCGATTATCAATGGAATTGAGCGGCTAATCGGCCATCAGTTCCTCTCTGGCGATATCTATTTTATTGACTTCCTGCCGTCTGAATTGCACTGGCTGGACGTCGTTTATGTGCTGATTACAGCACTTTTGTTAAGTCTGCTGGCAAGCTGGTATCCGGCGCGTCGCGCAAGCCGAATCGATCCGGCGAGGGTGCTAAGTGGCCAGTAATTACGTCTTGATGTAGCGATCGCAAGGCCGCTATATCGAAAGAGGAATGCACTATGTATTACGGATTTGATATTGGCGGCACCAAAATTGCGCTCGGCGTGTTTGATGAGAATCTCAAACTGCAGTGGGAAACCCGCGTCCCCACGCCGCATGAAAGCTACGATGAATTCTTAACCACCCTCGTCGCGCTGGTGGGGCAGGCCGATGCGCGCTTTGGTGTGACAGGCAGCGTGGGGATAGGTATTCCCGGCATGCCGGAAACCGATGACGGCACGCTGTACGCCGCTAACGTGCCTGCGGCCAGCGGTAAACCCCTTCGCGCGGATCTCAGCCGCCTGTTGGCGCGCGATGTGCGTCTGGATAACGACGCAAACTGTTTTGCCCTCTCTGAAGCCTGGGACGATGAGTTTCGCCGTTATCCACTGGTTATGGGGCTGATTCTCGGCACCGGCGTCGGCGGTGGGCTTATTATTGATGGCAAACCGATCACCGGCCGCAGTTACATAACCGGCGAGTTTGGTCATATCCGGCTTCCTGTCGATGCGCTGGAGGTCGTTGGTCGCGATTTCCCGCTTATCCGCTGTGGTTGCGGCCAGCATGGCTGCATTGAGAATTACTTGTCAGGCCGTGGATTTGCGTGGCTGTATGAACACTTCTATCATCAAAAAATGCAGGCACCCGAAATCATCGCCCTGTGGAATCAGGGAGATGAACAGGCGAAAGCGCATGTTGAGCGCTATCTTGACCTGCTGGCGGTCTGTCTGGGTAACATACTTACCGTCGTCGATCCTGACCTGTTGGTCATTGGCGGCGGGTTATCAAACTTTACCGCGATCACGGAGCGGTTATCAGAACGTTTACCGCGGCATTTGCTGCCGGTTGCCCGCGTGCCGCGCATTGAAAAAGCGCGACATGGGGATGCCGGAGGAATGCGCGGTGCGGCGTTCCTGCACCTCAGCCGCTAGCCAGAAGAGGTTTTTATGTTGTCGCGTCGGTCACATCGCCTCACCCGTTTTCGCAGAAATAAACGTCGTTTGCGTGAACGCTTACGCCAGCGAATATTCTTCAGAGATCAGGTAATGCCAGAATTAATGGAAAAACCGAGAGTAGTGGTGCTGACCGGAGCAGGGATCTCCGCAGAGTCAGGCATTCGCACCTTCCGGGCCGCTGATGGGCTGTGGGAAGAGCACCGTGTGGAGGACGTCGCAACGCCGGAAGGCTTTGCCCGTAACCCGCAGCTGGTCCAGTCGTTTTACAATGCGCGTCGCCGTCAGCTGCAATCTGCTGAAATTGCCCCTAACGCGGCGCATCTGGCGCTGGCGAGGCTGGAAGAGGCGCTGGGCGACCGTTTCCTGCTGGTGACGCAGAACATCGATAATCTCCATGAGCGCGCGGGTAACAAGAATGTTATCCATATGCACGGTGAACTGCTCAAGGTACGCTGCGCCTGGAGCGGCCAGGTGCTGGAGTGGACCGGTGACGTCACCCCTGATGACAAATGCCACTGCTGTCAATTTCCGTCGGCGCTGCGCCCGCACGTCGTCTGGTTCGGCGAAATGCCGCTGGGTATGGATGAGATCTACAGCGCGCTGGCGATGGCCGATGTGTTTATCGCCATTGGTACCTCCGGGCACGTCTATCCCGCAGCCGGGTTCGTCCATGAGGCGAAACTGCAGGGGGCGCATACGGTAGAACTTAATCTTGAACCGAGCCAGGTGGGGAGCGAATTTGAAGAGAAACAGTACGGTCTGGCCAGTGAAGTGGTGCCGGCGTTCGTAGAAAAGTTACTGAAGGGATTGTAAAAGAGAGGTGAGGGCCCAGGCCCTCACCGTATTTATTAGCGACCTGCTTTCAACTTCTGATAATACTCTTCGTAGATGCGGCTGGCGTCGCCCACATCGTTTTGCCACTCACCTTTACTGATAGTTTCGGCATCAGGATAGAGCGTCTTATCGTTCGCCACGTCCGGGCTGAGCAGTTTACGCGCCGCGAGATTCGGGGTCGGGTAGCCAATGGTTTCTGCCACCTCTTTGGCCACATCCGGGCGCAGCAGGAAGTTAATCAGCTTCATGGCGCCATCTACGTTCCTGGCGTTTGCCGGGATCGCCAGGCTGTCCATCCAGAAGATGCCTCCCTCTTTTGGCCAGATGACCTCCAGCGGGGTACCGGCCTGACGCGCCACATACGCCGAACCGTTCCATACCATGCCGAGGTTCACTTCCCCTTCCATGTACGGGTTCGCCGGGTTATCGGAGTTAAAGGCCGCCACGTTAGGCATCAGCTTTCTTAGCTCGTTGTAAGCGGCTTCGATCTCTTTCGGGTCGGTGGTGTTGCCGGAATAACCGAGTTTGCGTAGCGCCATCTGGAACACTTCGCGCGCATCGTCGGTCAACAGCAGGCTACCCTTATACTCGGGTTTCCACAGATCGGCCCAGCTGGTCACCGTTTTCGGATCCATCTCGTCACGGTTCACGCCAATCGCGGTGGCACCCCAGATATAGGGAATGGAGTAGTCGTTGTTAGGATCGAAGGGTTTGTTCAGCATCTCAGGATCAAGGTTAGCGAAGTTGGTCAGCTGCGTCTTATCGATCTTCTGGATCATCCCCTCTTTACGCATTTTATCCACGAAATAGGTCGAGGGTACGACCAGATCGTAGGCGCCGTCTTTATAGGTTTTGAGCTTGGCATACATGGTTTCGTTCGACTCGTAGGTCGAATAGATCACCTTGATACCGGTCTCTTTGGTGAACTGCTCTAGCAGGCCTGGCGGCACATACTCGGTCCAGTTATAGAAGTAGAGTGTTTTACTGTCGTCCGCGTGCGCAGCGCTCATACCGAAAGCAAGCGCGCCAGCCGCGAGCAGGTGGCGTGACCATTTCATCATTTTAACGTCCCCTGAACTTTTGTTTTATCACGAGCAATAAGCTGGCTGGTAATGACCAGAACCAGCGATAGCATCAACAGAATGGTGGCCAGCGCGTTCACCTCCGGCGAGACGCCCACTTTAACCATCGAATAAATTTTCAGCGGCAAGATCTCATAGTTCGGCCCGGTGACGAACGAAGAAACCACGACATCGTCCATCGACAGGGTAAAGCTCAATAACCATCCGGCTGCCACCGCGGGCATCGCCAGCGGCAGGAGGATCTTGCGCAGAATCACCATCTCACTGGCACCCAGATCTTTCGCCGCTTCCAGCATGCGCACGTCAAATCCCTTCAGACGGGAGTAAACCGTCACCACCACGAAAGGCAGGCAGAAGGTGATATGCGAAAAGAGCAGCGACCAGAAGCCGAGTTGCACGCCCAGCAGCATAAACAGCACCAGCAGCGATATGGCCATGACAATGTCCGGAGACATCATCACCACAAACAGCATGCCGCTCACAAACGGCTTGCCGCGAAAGCGGTAACGGTAGAGGGCCACGGCGGTCAACGAGCCAATCAAGGTCGCAAACGTGGCCGAGACGATCGCCATCGTCAACGAATGCTGCGCAGCCTGGAGCAAACTGTCGTTGTTGACCAGCAGGCTATACCACTTGGTGGTAAAACCCTGCCAGTTGATCCCGAAACGTGAACTGTTAAATGAATTCACAATCAGGATGATGATGGGAATATACAAATAAGCATAGATGGCGGTCATAAAACCGCCGCGAAGCAGTCGACCCATCATTCCAGCTCACCTTTTTTGTTAAGCAGTCGGGATGCGCGCCAGTAGACCATTAGCATCAGCCCCATAACCACCGTCAGCGTGATGCTGGTGGCGGAGCCAAACGGCCAGTCGCGAATATTGAGGAACTGGCTTTTGATGACGTTGCCAATCAGCAGGTTTTTCGCGCCACCCATCAGATCCGAGACGTAGAACAGCCCCATGGCCGGCAGTATCACCAGCAGGCAACCGGCGATGATACCCGGCATCGTCAGCGGCAGGATTATCCGGATAAAGGTCTGCATCTTACTGGCGCCGAGGTCTCTTGCCGCTTCCAGCAGCGGCTTATCGAGCTTCTCGATGCTGGAGTAGAGCGGCATCACCATAAAGGGCAGCAGTATATAAACCAGGCCGATAATGACGGCGCCCGGGGTGTACATAATGCGAAGCGGGGTCTCGATGATCCCCAACCACAGTAAAAATTCGTTCAAATACCCTTTGGTACTAAGGAAAATCTTCAGGCCATAGATGCGAATCAGAGAGTTGGTCCAGAATGGCACAATCAGCAGAAACAGCAGCAGCGGGCGAATTTTCTGTGGCAGACGCGCCAGAAACCAGGCGAAGGGATAGCCCAGTACCAGACAGGCGAGGGTGGCTATCACGGCCATGTTCAGCGAGTGCATCAGCACCTGGAAATAGAGCGGATCCAGCAGGCGCGCGTAGTTATCCAGCGTAAAGACCAGCTTAACGAAGTGGGCATCGTCACGGGTCAAAAAGCTGGTGGCGATGATCATCAGGTTGGGTAAGAAGACAAACAACACAAGCCAACCGACGATAGTGGCAATCACCACATTCTGGAACTTACTTGTGTTCTTCATCAGCCAGTACGACCTCCCAGCTCTCTACCCAGTTAATGGCCATTTTCTGGTCAAGGGAGTGGTCGAAGTCCGGATCGTCTTCATTGAAGAACTCACTGACCAACACCATTTTGCCATTTTCGAGTTCAACCACCGACTCCAGGGTCATGCCCTTATAGTTGCGCTCGCGGATATAACCAATCAGACCTTCGACGTCGCTGCTGTCATGGACCTCGTCAACGCGCAGATCTTCCGGGCGCAGCATCACGTTCAGCTTTTGCCCTTTTTCTACCGCAAAGTTAACGGTGATGTTGCACTCATGGCCTTCGACGCTGGCGCGGACGCGCTGCGCATCCAGGCGTTCGATAACCGTGGCGCTAAAGTTATTGATCTCACCAATAAAGCTGGCGACAAAGAGGTTTTTCGGCTCTTCATAGATCTCACGCGGCGTGCCGTCTTGCTCGATTTTGCCTTCGCGCATCACGACGATACGGTCGGACATTGTCAGCGCCTCTTCCTGATCGTGCGTCACGAAAACAAAGGTGATGCCCAGCTTACGCTGTAGCGCTTTCAATTCGTTCTGCATCTGTTTGCGCAGTTTGTAATCCAGCGCAGAGAGCGATTCGTCGAGTAACAACAGGCGGGGTTTGTTCACTACCGCGCGGGCAATGGCGACGCGCTGCTGTTGTCCTCCGGAGAGCTGATGCGGCTTGCGCTGGGCAAACTCTTCCAGCTGCACCATGCGCAGCGCCTCCGTCACACGCGGCGCAATCTCCTGCGCCGGGGTTTTCTGCATGCGCAGGCCAAAAGCGACATTTTCAAAGACCGTCATATGCGGGAAGAGGGCGTAGCTCTGGAAGACGGTATTGACGTGGCGATGCTCGGCAGGGACGTCGGTGATATCCTGGTTTTCAAGATGAATATGGCCGGTGTCGACGTTTTCCAGCCCGGCGATCAGGCGCAATACTGTTGTCTTACCGCAGCCAGAGGGGCCGAGAAGCGTAAGGAACTCGCCGTTGTTAATGGTCAAATTAAGGTCGGCGATAACGGTTTTACCATCAAAACTCTTATTAATGCCCGATAAAAGCACCAGCGGTGACAGTGAACCTGGTTGTGTATTCAATTTATGACTCTGTCCCATATCGACGCTGCGATCTATCTAACGCAGCGGGGTTTGTGTGTAACCACCTTGGTGACTCGTAATGAGGGCGGCCATTCTACGGCAAACCATTGAATTCGCCAATCCTTGATGCCCCCCGATAAGCTACCTTTATTAGCAACGGGATGAGATAAACGAAAAATATTCTCGTTTGCGGGATAAAAGTGACCTGACGCAATATTTGCGTTTTAGGGCTTATTGATAATGTTGTCACAAAAAGTGAGGGTGACTGCATGGATAAATTACTAGAGCGTTTTTTACAGTACGTTTCGCTGGATACCCAATCTAAGCCGGGTGTTCGCCAGGTACCGAGCACAGAGGGCCAATGGAAATTACTGCAGCTGCTAAAGTCGCAGCTTGAAGAGTTAGGCCTGGTCAACGTGACATTAAGTGACAAAGGCACGGTCATGGGCACGCTACCGGCGAACGTGCCGGGTGAGATCCCGGCCATTGGTTTCATATCCCATGTTGATACCTCCCCTGATTATAGCGGCAAAAACGTTAACCCTCAGATTGTGGAGAACTATCGCGGCGGCGATATCGCCCTGGGCGTCGGCGATGAGATTTTATCCCCGGTCATGTTCCCTGTGCTCCACCAGTTGCTCGGCCAGACCCTGATCACGACAGACGGTAAAACGCTGTTGGGAGCAGACGATAAAGCTGGCGTCGCCGAGATCATGACCGCGCTGGCGGTGCTGAAGGGTAAAAACATTCCTCACGGTGATATTCGTGTCGCCTTCACCCCCGATGAAGAGGTGGGGAAAGGGGCGAAGCATTTTGATGTGGAGGCGTTTAACGCAAAATGGGCCTACACCGTGGATGGCGGTGGCGTAGGGGAGCTGGAGTTCGAAAACTTCAACGCCGCGACGGTCAATATCCGTATCGTGGGTAATAATGTGCACCCAGGCACCGCAAAAGGGGTGATGGTTAACGCACTATCGCTGGCGGCGCGTATCCACGCCGAAGTGCCTGCCGGGGAGAGCCCGGAGCAGACGGAAGGCTATGAAGGTTTTTATCACCTTACCAGCATTAAAGGCACCGTTGACCGCGCGGATATGCACTACATCATTCGCGATTTCGACCGCGAGGGGTTTGAAGCGCGTAAACGTAAAATCATGGATATCGCCAAAAAGGTTGGCAAGGGGCTGCACCCGGATTGCTATATCGAACTGGTGATTGAAGACAGTTATTACAATATGCGGGATAAGGTGGTCGCACATCCGCACATTCTTGATATTGCCCAGCAGGCGATGCGTGATTGCGATATTGAACCGCAACTTAAGCCCATTCGTGGCGGAACCGACGGGGCACAGCTCTCCTTTATGGGGTTACCTTGCCCGAACCTCTTCACGGGGGGCTATAACTATCACGGCAAGCATGAGTTCGTCACCCTGGAAGGGATGGAGAAAGCGGTGCGGGTTATTGTGCGCATTGCCGAACTGACGGCGAAAGGGTAATCAGGAAGAGTCCGGGTGGCGCTATGGCCACCCGGTACAGGCGCGACTTAGTCCTCAAAGAACCAGTAGCCGCTGTTAACCAGCGCGGCGAGCATCGCCAGGAAGGAGGGGTCATCCAGCGCATCGCCAAACTGTGCGGCATCCAGCACCATATGGCTGGCGATAGCTTCCACGGCAGGGCGGTGAGGTGAATCCAGCTTCTCGCCGTTAACATAAACATCGCCATCGATACGCAGTACGCGCAGACCACCCAGGCGTACCAGTTTGTCGCCCTGCTGCAGCGCATCGTAGATTTCGTCTGGCTGGTAAGGTGGCTCCGGCGGAGAAACGTCCAGCTCGTGACGAGATTGGCTGACAAACTCACCAAACCACTGGTTAAAATGTTCTGGTTGATTAATCAGATCCAACATCATCCCACGCAGTTTATCGAGCTCCTGCGGCAGGATATCAGCGGGATGTTCACGCGCAGGGACGTCCGGATCGACAAAGCGATGGCTTCCCAGCTCGCGCTGCAGGACGTAGTCCGCAAAGCTGCTGATCATCTCCCGGCCGCTTGGCGCGCGGAATCCGACGGAATAGTTCATCGAATTCTCCAGCGAGTAGCCTTCGTGCGGGAATCCTGGCGGAATATAGAGAATGTCGCCCGGCTCCAGCTCTTCATCAATAATGCCTTCAAAGGGAGCAACCTGCAGCAAATCCGGATGCGGGCAGTGCTGCTTCATGGGCACTTTGTCACCCACGCGCCAGCGGCGACGGCCGGTGCCCTGAATGATAAAGACGTCATACTGATCGAGATGCGGGCCTACGCCGCCGCCAGGCACGGAGAAGGAGATCATCAGATCGTCCATCCGCCAGTCAGGCAGCGCGCGGAACGGGCGCATCAGCGCTGCGGTAGGTTCATGCCAGTGGTTGACGGCCTGAACTAACAGCGACCAGTTGGTCTCGCCGAGGTGATCGTAGCTCTCGAACGGACCATGGCTAACCTGCCATTTCCCATCCTCATGACTGACCAGGCGGCTATCGACCTCATTCTCCATCGCTAAGCCAGCGAGCTCGTCAGGGGAGATAGGATCGACGAAATTTGCAATGCCGCGTTTCAGAACGACCGGGCGCTTTTGCCAGTAACGTTCAATAAACTCAGGCCAGTTAAGTGTTAAGTGATAATCCATAATATTTTATTCCGCAGGCTCTTACTGAGACGGATTATAACGGAAGCTCAGACACCTGCGCGTGAGAATCTCGCTTTTTTCACCCGGAGGGCTTAACTCTCATGGTCGCCTGGCTGTTGGCGGCCAAAGATTGCCACCATGCGGGCACCGCCGAGCAGGCTGTCGCCCGTTTCGATACGGCCGTCATACTGCTCAACAATATCCCGCGCGACCGAAAGCCCCACGCCCTGGCCTGGACGCAGGGTATCAGCCCGCTGTCCGCGGTCGAAGACCTGATCGCGTTTACCCTGGGGAATACCGGGGCCATCGTCCTCTACAATAATATGAAGTTGATCGTCGTCCTGTCGGGCCGAGATTTCGACAAACTCGAGGCAATATTTGCAGGCGTTATCAAGCAGATTACCCATTACCTCCATAAAGTCGTTTTTCTCGCCGATGAAGCTTATCTCCGGCGAAATATCGAGGCTGATGCTGACCCCTTTACGTTGATAGACCTTGTTCAACGCCGAGGTGAGGTTGTCCAGCAGCGGCGCCACCGGGTGAAGTTCGCGGCTGAGCAACGCACTGCCAGAACGCATACTTGCCCGGTGCAGGTAGTAGCCAATTTGCTGGGAGATACGGCTGATCTGTTCCAGCATCACCGGCTCGGCGTCGTCCACGCTCAGCTTCGCGCTGCGCAGGGAGCGTAAGGTACTTTGTAACACCGCCAGCGGCGTCTTCAGACTGTGGGTCAGGTCGGTCAGTGTTGTGCGGTATTTGTCATAGCGTTCACGCTCACTCTTCAGCAGGCGGTTCAGGTTACGCACCAGGCTGGTCAGTTCACGGGTGGTGACCGGGTTAAGTTTCTCCCGGTGATGCTCTTCCAGCTCACGCACCTCTTTCGCCAGCGACTCGATAGGGCGCAGGCTCCACCAGGCGGCGACCCACAGCAGGGGGATCACCAGCAGCAGGTTCGCCACCAGCACATAGACGAACCAGTTCCACACCATATAAGAGCGTTTTAGCTCAACGGGAATGGTGTCGATCACCACGATGGTGAGCTGGGGCATTTCGAGGGTCGCGGGGTAGAGATTAATGGCGACCGAGTGGGTCATCTCAGTGTCGTCATCATCTTCGCGGATCTCGCTCAGTTGTTGCTGCATGGAGCGGTCATTACCCACCAGGCTGCTGGAGGCGTTAAGATCTGCCTCCAGCTCGTGAAATCCGTTGGTTCTCAGCCACTCCGGCTGGATACGGTTCACCAGCCAGGGTACATCTCGCTGGGCCCAGAGAAGCTGGCCCTTTTCACCGTATATCAGGGCGATGGTCGGACTCTGTCTGTCCAGATGTTCCGGCATGTCGATGCTGATTTTATTATTTTCCCAGCGGGCAAGGGTATAAAACAGGTTACTTTCGCCGCGCAGTAGGCGAAAGGTGGTCTTATCAAAGCTAACGCTGTAACCCACCAACGCCACCAGACCGTAGGCCAACGAGAGTACCAGCACCACGGCAGCCGTCGCCAGCAGGAAGCGAACCCGCAGCGAAAGCGGCAGGAAGTGACGGAGAATTTTTTTCATTTAGCGTAATTCGAAAAGGTAGCCCTGACCGCGGACCGTCGTAATGACATCTTCCGGATACTGTGCCTGGATCTTTTTCCGCAGACGCCCCATCAGCACATCAATGGTGTGGCTTTCGCGTAACTCAGCATCAGGATAAAGCTGCAACATCAGGGAATCTTTGCTAACCACTTTGCCGCTGTTGCGGATCAGGGTTTCCATAATGGTGTATTCGAAAGCGGTCAGTTTGATCACCTCGTCATTGATGGAGAGCTCACGGCGAGAGAGATCGACCTGGAAAGGCGGTAGCGAGATCACCTGAGAGGCGTGGCCGCTGTTACGGCGCATCAGGGCCTGCATGCGGGCAGCGACTTCTTCAATATGGAAGGGCTTGGTCACATAGTCGTCGGCCCCGGCGCTAAGCACCTCGACCTTATCCTGCCACCCTTCGCGGGCGGTTAACACCAGCACGGGCAGTGAGACATCGTGGCTGCGCCAGCGACGAATGAGCGACAGACCGTCTTCATCCGGCAGGCCAAGATCGACGATGGCAATATCCGGCAAGTGTTCATTCAGATAGTAGTCAGCCTCTTTGGCATCTTCGGCATCATCCACCTGATGACCCATTTCCTGAAGTTGAACCTTCAGGTGATGACGTAATAATGCATTATCCTCGACAACCAATACGCGCATCATCGCTTCTCCCTAAAATAAATGCTCTGAATAGTTTAACGCTGATTATGTTGGGAGGGGGATAAACATTTAATAAACCGGGGGAGGGAACCCTCTTTCCGGACGGAAAGAGGGGGAATGCGATTACTTCAGTTCATCAACCATGGTAATGGCGCGGCCGATGTAATTCGCCGGGGTCATTGCTTTCAGACGGGTCTTCTCTTCTTCCGGCACGTCCAGGCTATCGATAAACTGTTTCATGCCTTCTGCGTCAACGCGCTTACCGCGGGTCAGCTCTTTCAGCTTCTCATACGGTTTTTCGATGCCATAGCGACGCATCACGGTCTGAATCGGCTCGGCCAGGACTTCCCAGTTGTGATCCAGTTCGTCCAGCAGACGGTCGCGGTTCACTTCCAGCTTGCTCACGCCCTTCAGGGTGGACTGATAAGCAATCAGCGCATAGCCAATACCCACGCCCAGGTTACGCAGGACGGTGGAGTCCGTCAGGTCGCGCTGCCAGCGGGAAACCGGCAGTTTGCTCGCCATGTGTTGCAGCACGGCATTCGCCAGACCGAGGTTGCCTTCGGAGTTTTCGAAGTCAATCGGGTTCACTTTGTGCGGCATGGTGGAGGAGCCGATTTCGCCGGCGATGGTTTTCTGCTTGAAGTGGTTCAGCGCAATGTAACCCCAGACGTCACGATCAAAGTCGATCAGGATGGTGTTGAAACGCGCGATGCAGTCAAACAGCTCAGCAATATAGTCGTGCGGCTCGATCTGGGTGGTGTACGGGTTCCACTGAATGCCCAGTGAGGTCACGAACTCTTCGCTGAACTGGTGCCAGTCCACCTCCGGGTAGGCAGCGATGTGGGCATTGTAGTTACCGACAGCGCCGTTGATTTTACCGAGAATTTCAACCTGTTCCAGCTGACGGAACTGGCGCTCCATACGGTAGGCCACGTTCGCCATCTCTTTACCCATGGTGGATGGGGTAGCTGGCTGACCGTGGGTACGGGAAAGCAGCGGGATATCGCGATACTCGACCGACAGCGCTTTCACCGCGTCGATAATTTTACGCCAGTACGGCAGCACCACGTCCTGACGCGCAGTTGAGAGCATCAGGGCATGAGAAAGGTTATTGATATCTTCAGACGTACAGGCGAAGTGAATGAATTCGGAGACAGCGTTGAGCGCCGGGATGCTGGCCACTTTCTCTTTCAGGAAATATTCAACCGCCTTCACATCATGGTTGGTCGTGCGTTCAATGGTTTTGATGCGTGCGGCATCTTCTTCATTGAATTGAGCAACGATTTGATCGAGGTAATCGTTTGCCTGGGCGTCAAAAGCAGGAACTTCCTTGATGGCTGCCTGTGCGGCCAGCTTTTGCAGCCAGCGAACTTCAACCTGTACGCGGAACTTCAGCAGACCATATTCGCTGAAAATGTCGCGCAGCGCGCTGACTTTATCGCCGTAGCGTCCATCGACAGGGGAAACGGCGGTCAGTGAGGATAATTCCATAATTCGTAACTCCGGGAGGTTAACAATGAGCAAGAATCTGTTTTGCCTGAGTGCTCAGGCGATGACGAGAAAACATTAACTGCAGGCGGCCACCGCCGACCTGGTGCCACAGCACGGCGGCGCGGATGCCCGCCAGCAGCGAGGCGCGAACTTTGGCCTGCACCTGTGGACTTTGTAGCACTGCCGGGGACCCCGTTACCTGAATGCGTGGCCCCAGTGGGCTAATCACATCCACGTAGATACCCGCCATGGCACTCAGTAAGGTTTCGGATTGCAGATCGAAATGATCGAGCTGACGCTGCAGCCCGGCAATGCGGTTGCCGAGGGTGTCCATCGCGCCTTTGGCGGCGTTGAGCTTACGCTCCAGCACCATCATGCTTAAGGTATAGCGGGTCACTTCGGCATTCAGCCCCTGACGATTGTTAGCGTTCAGGACCCCTAACAGGGTTTCAAGGCCGAGGCGAAGATTCGCTTCACTGCCGCCGAAGACACCAAGCGTTGAACTGGGGTTCAGATCAACGCTGCTGTTCAGCGACACGTGCAGGGCATCAGCGTCGCAATGACCCTGATGCGCCAACTGTTGCACCAGACGGGCAGACTGGCAAATTCCCGCCAGCGCCAGGGTGATGTCATAATAGTTCTTCGCCACACTTACTCCTTTCTGTGTGCTAACGCATTAGTCGGTTATCAGCGGCAGACGCTGTTCGATGATACCACCGCCCAGACAGATTTCGCCGCTGTAGAAGACCGCGGACTGCCCTGGGGTAACGGCGGAGACGGGCTCGTCGAAGCGCACCTCAATGCGTTCGTCGTCAATCGCGGTGAGGGTGCAAGGAATATCGGTCTGGCGATAGCGGGTTTTCACCGTGCAACGCAGCGTGCCTTTTACCGGCTCGCGATCGACCCAGTGCAGCTGTTGGGCAATCAGCCCCACCGACATCAGACGCGGATGATCGTGCCCCTGCGCCACAATCAGAATATTGTTCTCAACATCTTTATCGACCACGTACCACGGATCTTCGCTGCCTTCTTTGGTACCACCAATCCCCAGCCCTTTGCGCTGGCCGAGGGTGTGGTACATCAACCCCTGATGCTGACCAATTTCTTCACCATCAACGGAGACGATTTTGCCCGGCTGGGCTGGCAAGTAGCGGCCAAGGAATTCGCGGAATTTACGTTCGCCGATAAAACAGATACCGGTTGAGTCTTTTTTCTTGGCGGTGATCAGATCCAGCTCTTCGGCAATCTTACGCACTTCGGGTTTTTCCAGCTCGCCCACCGGGAACAGGCTCTGGGCAATCTGCTCATGACCGAGGGTATAGAGGAAATAGCTCTGATCTTTATTGCCGTCGAGGCCTCGCAGCAGCTGGCTTTTGCCGTTGACATCGGCACGACGCACATAGTGGCCGGTGGCAATGTAATCGGCGCCCAGGTCTTCAGCGGCGAACTCAAGGAAGGCTTTAAATTTGATCTCTTTGTTGCAGAGAATGTCCGGGTTAGGGGTACGGCCGGCTTTATACTCTTCCAGGAAATGTTCGAAGACATTGTCCCAGTACTCTGCAGCAAAATTGACGGTATGCAGTTCAATGCCAAGCTTATCGCACACGGCCTGCGCATCGGCCAGATCGGCCGCCGCGGTACAGTATTCCTCGCCGTCGTCTTCCTCCCAGTTCTTCATGAACAGGCCTTCCACCTTATAGCCCTGTTGCAGCAACAGCCAGGCGGAAACGGAGGAGTCGACACCGCCGGACATGCCGACGATCACTTTTTTTGGGCTTTCTGACATTGGAATACTCACGACATTGAACTTCAAGGCGGCGTATTCTATCACGCGCCCCCGGCAATGGCACCCTCTGTAAACGGCCAGTTAAATTCGCCGATGGTCTCTAACGGCAGACGATGACCAGAGAGATAGCAGCGGATGCTCTCGGCAACCAGCGGTGAACGCAGGTTGGTGGCGCTCAGAATCTCGTCGGCCGTCACCCACAGGCAGCGGTCGATATCATCATCGTGCGGCTCGGTGGCGCACATTTCGTTAAGCTCGATAACAAACAGAAAACGCAGGAACGGGGTCTTATCCGGCGCAATCCAGTGATGAAGACGAATAAACTGCTGCGGTTCAGCGTGAATACCGGTCTCTTCCCACAATTCCCGGCGGGCGGCCTGTACCAGGGTCTCATCGGCTTCAAGATGACCGGCGGGTTGGTTCCACAGCGCTTTGCCGTTGATAGTCTCTTCCACCACCAGAAATTTGCCCTGGGCGTGAACCACTGTGGCCACGGTAACGTGCGGTTTAAACATTCTCTTCTCCTTTTTCTGTCCCGTCGCGCCATTCACCATTGGCCAGATTATCCAGTGAGTAATCGCCCATGGCGTAGCGGATTAAGCGTAACGTCGGGAAGCCGACATGGGCGGTCATGCGACGAACTTGGCGATTCCGCCCCTCATAAAGGGTAATTTTGAGCCAGGATGTGGGGATCGATTTGCGCTCGCGTACGGGCGGCGTGCGCGGCCACAGCCACTCCGGTTCACTCACCCGCTCAATACCGGCGGGCAGGGTAGGGCCATCGTTAAGGGTCACCCCGGTACGCAGAGCGGCAAGCGCCTCTTCGGTAGGTTCACCTTCCACCTGTACGTAATAGATCTTTCCGGTGCGCTTACCGGGCTGCGTCAGCCGCGCCTGCAATGCGCCGTCATTCGTTAACACCAGCAGACCTTCACTGTCGCGATCCAGACGGCCTGCGGCGTAGACGCCTGCAATCGGGATAAAGTCTTTCAACGTGCTGCGGCCAGCTTCATCGGTAAACTGCGGCAAAACATCGTAGGGTTTATTGAACAAAATCACCCGTTTGGGCTGGTTTGTTTTCGGTTTTCTGGTGGCTTGTCGTGAGCTGAATCGCTCAACCCGGTGATTTCTAAAAGAAGTTTTCTTCATGGTATTTTCAGGCTTTATCAATTGCCGCATTATAGCCTAATAACGAAGACCTTTCATGGCGCCAGACATTCAGGTACTATCGGGAGGCTCATTACAAATTATTAACATAAGATCAGTAACAACCAGAAGCGCTCGAAGGAGAGGTTAATGGAAAGCAAAGTAGTTGTTCCGGCGGAAGGTAAAAAGATCACCCTGCAAGACGGTAAGCTGAACGTCCCTCATAACCCGATTATCCCGTTCATCGAAGGCGATGGTATCGGTGTAGACGTCACCCCGGCAATGCTGAAAGTGGTGGATGCCGCTGTTGAGAAAGCCTACAAAGGCGAGCGTAAAATTTCCTGGATGGAAATTTACACCGGTGAAAAATCTACCCACGTTTACGGCCAGGACGTCTGGCTGCCAGCTGAAACCCTCGATCTAATCCGCGACTACCGTGTTGCCATCAAAGGCCCACTGACTACCCCAGTCGGCGGCGGCATCCGTTCTCTGAACGTTGCGCTGCGTCAGGAGCTGGATCTGTATGTTTGCCTGCGTCCGGTACGTTATTACCAGGGCACCCCAAGCCCGGTTAAACACCCGGAGCTGACCGATATGGTTATCTTCCGTGAAAACTCTGAAGATATCTATGCGGGTATCGAGTGGAAAGCGGACTCCGCTGACGCCGAAAAAGTGATTAAATTCCTGCGCGACGAGATGGGCGTGAAGAAAATTCGCTTCCCGGAACATTGCGGTATCGGCATCAAGCCGTGCTCCGAAGAGGGGACTAAGCGTCTGGTACGTGCGGCGATCGAATATGCGATCACTAACGACCGTGACTCTGTGACCCTGGTTCACAAAGGTAACATCATGAAGTTCACCGAAGGCGCGTTCAAAGACTGGGGTTACCAGTTGGCGACCGACGAGTTCGGCGGTGAACTGATTGACGGCGGCCCATGGCAGAAGATTAAGAACCCGAACACCGGCAAAGAGATCATCATTAAAGATGTGATCGCCGATGCGTTCCTGCAGCAAATCCTGCTGCGTCCAGCGGAATACGACGTTATCGCCTGTATGAACCTGAACGGTGACTACATCTCCGACGCCCTGGCGGCGCAGGTTGGCGGCATCGGTATCGCCCCGGGCGCGAACATTGGTGACGAGTGCGCCCTGTTCGAAGCGACCCACGGTACTGCACCGAAGTATGCAGGCCAGGATAAGGTGAACCCAGGTTCAATCATCCTGTCGGCAGAGATGATGCTCCGTCATATGGAGTGGTTCGAAGCCGCTGACCTTATCGTTAAAGGTATGGAAGGCGCGATCAACAACAAGACCGTGACCTATGACTTCGAACGTCTGATGGAAGGCGCTAAACTGCTGAAATGTTCAGAGTTTGGTGACGCGATCATCGAAAACATGTAATCCAGTCACTGGGTTATACAAGAACGGGAGCCGAAGGGCTCCCGTTTTTTTATGCTTGATAAACTTTTCCCTTATATCGGGCGGCCCGGCATTGCCACGCAAAGTCTGATAACGGCTGATTTTTATATCAAAGCGAGCGGTATTGAGGGCTGTAATAGTATTTGCTGCTGCGCTTATGATTATCCAAATTATTATTCGGAATAATCGGAAAGGAGATTTTGCATTAATAAATGGCGCGTCAAAACGGCCTCTTTAAACCTTATGCTCTCTGCGGTACAGGGGTGAAGAAGAATGTAAACAGCCCGGTAAACACCGGGCCTGCTTAGTTAAAACCAGTTGAATTTGGCGGACAGCAGACATAACAGCGCGCCTGCTGAAACAACATTTATAAAAATGATGAATCGACTAGATACGTTCATATTATCAATTTATGTATGGGATATTGAACCAGTGCGAATAATCGTAATAGCAAATGCTAAAACGATCAATGCGGATATAGATAAAAAAAAGCCCACACGAGGTGGGCAAGAAATACTGGAAGCAATGTGAGCAATGTCGTACTGAATACCTGAGTGTTTCGCTCAACTATTCAGTATTGAGAAAGATAATCTTTCTCATTGGAACATGCAACCCCTTCTTTTGTCCGGATTGCCTCTTTTTCAGATGGCGTTAAATCGTGCACGTGATGCTTATCACAATTTGCAAATCTGAATCCTGTGCTATCCTTTGTGTGTACTTGATTTAACGACAAAAACCATACAGAGAGGAACGATATGGGAATTTTATCCTGGATTATCTTTGGGCTTATCGCGGGTATTCTGGCGAAGTGGATCATGCCGGGCAAAGACGGCGGCGGCTTCATTGTCACCATCATCCTGGGGATTATCGGTGCCGTGGTCGGCGGTTGGATCAGTACACTTTTCGGGTTCGGCAAAGTGGATGGGTTTAACTTCGGTAGCTTCGTAGTAGCGGTGATCGGTGCGCTGGTCGTGCTGTTTGTTTACCGTAAAATCAAGAGCTAACAAATAAAAAGACCGCCTTTTGGCGGTCTTTTTATTGTCATCACCACCAGCCCAGCTGGCTTCCGGCTACGGCAACAACGGCGACAATCAGCATAATGATGGTCGTTTTTCTCATTTATCCCCCCGGTGCCGCGTAACCGCCGACAAAAAACCACGTTAAAAATACTACCGCCGTTATAAAGATAACGACCGGAAACAAAATACCGATCCGCATGTTTTTATCCATCCTGATAATCAAAGCCCGTTGAGTGTACGGGGTTAATCCACATTGAGGAAAGCGGTTTTACGTCGGGATTTTTTATCCACGTACATAGCCGCATCGGCCGAGCGCAGGGCGCTGTCGGCATCGGTCGAAAGTGGATCCACTTCGATTACCCCAAGACTGGCCCCTGGATAGACAATATGCACATTGCCTAGCCAATACTCTCCGGCTATACGCGCATTGATTTGCGTCTTCAATAGCGAGAGCGATTGCTCTTCCTGCGTTCCCTCATTCCGGGACAGGCAAGCAACCATAAACTCGTCTCCGCCCAATCTGCCGACGATATCATCATCACGACGGCCGTCGTTTAGCCGCTTCCCCACTTCAACCAGGAACTTGTCACCCGCTTCATGACCAAAGCGGTCATTAATCAGTTTGAAATCGTCCAGATCGATATAAGCGATAATGGCGTTCCGCTTTACGTGTCGCGCCAGGGAGAAAAGGGTAGAGAGGTCTTCAAAAATTGCACGCCGATTCGGCAGGCCCGTCAGCGCATCGGTATAGGAGTAGGCAATCAACGCCGCGTTGGCTTCCCGCAGTTGAGTGACCAGCGACTCTTTTTCAATGGACTGGGCAATCAGTCCGGCAAACAACTTCAGCACATGTTCGGCGCGCTCGCTCAATCTCTTTTTATGCGTGCTGGTCGCGCACAGGGTGCCGTAGAGAGAACCATCCGCAAGATGAATGGGGATGCTCATATAGGTGGTGATCCCCAGCGCTCTGGCTGCATCGCAATCGGGAAACTGTTCGCCAACGCGATCGCTAAAAAAGGTACTGGAGTCGATCGCGCGCTTACACAGGGTATCGCCCCAGGGAACGCTCAACCCTTCCGGGATCTGCATCTGCTGGCTATTACGGGCATAAAGAATATGCTGCAAACGGGCGCTGATATCGATTTTAGTGAGATAGGTAGACTCCATCTCGGTAACAATCTCGAGCATTTCAAGAAGCTGGCGCACCAGACTCTCAAGAGATTGTTCGGTGGCAAGCGTTTCAGAAACACGGGCAAGAATAAGATCCGACATGCGATGCTCGACTCCCATACAGAGACCTCTGTATCTGTATGTTTTGCTGAAAAAATGGGCTTCGGCGCATAGTAAAACATGAATGTGAATAATTTGATATATCCAGGAATCGTCCGTTAAGTTTCGGCGAGAGAATAAAAAAAGCCCCGGTAGTTAACCGGGGCAAAATAGATCTTGATTACGGAATGATGTTCTCTGGTCAAGGTGAGAACGGGGCCACTATAACCCCCAAAGATGCAGTATTAATGAAGAAATCATGGAGAAAGTGATTGCGATAATAGGCGGGATTAAGAATAATCTTAGTCCTCAGAATTCAACCTGCAATGAGTGAAGCATGTTTCAGTTAAAGCCGGGCAACCTGGCGTTAGTCATTGGCGCCCGTACGACTGCCGGCCGTCGCAATATTGGTAAATCCGTTGAGCTGTTTGGTCTTTGCCAGCCTGGACAGCGTTTTTTGAACCCGGTGAATGGCGTAATAACCGAAATGCCAGATACCGCCGAACGCGCGCTCTGGCTGGTGACCGGCGATGTCTTTGCCTGTGATAATCAGCACGGTTTTGCCTTTGTGCGCCCGGAACATCTGCTGCCGCTCAATCCGCAACAACTACCAGAAACCTTGCTCACAGCACTGCACGACTAAATTACAGACGGCGGAGCCATGCGGCCAACACCTGGGCGTGGTTCTGCTCGCGATCTTTCGCACCATAGAGCAGCGTGACCCTTTGTTTATCTGCCAGCCTGGCGATGCGTTTTCCTTCCTCGACGTTTTCTTCCAGCTCTTGCTGATACGCCTTACTGAAGCTGGCAAAGTCGATGGTTTCGCTATGGAAGGCTTTGCGCAACTCGCCTGAAGGCGCCAGGACCTTGCACCATTCATCGCAGGCCAGGTCCGTTTTCTTCACTCCTCGTGGCCAGAGACGGTCAACCAGAATGCGGTAACCATCCTCTTTACTGGCGTCGTCATAGAGACGTTTGCACTGAATCATGATCCTTATCTCCTTATTTTGCCACCTAATTTAAGGTGTTGTGATAATTGCAAAAGATCGGTAGTCTGAGATTCCTTATGTTATCCGGAATTTTTCTGGCATAAGGAATACCTGATGGAACACACTCCGCAAAAAGATACCCTCCGCATTGCACTGGTCGGGGATTATAACCCTGACGTTCTGGCGCACCAGGCGATACCGCTCGCCATTGATGATGCCGCCGCCGTACTGGATATTACCGCTGATTACGACTGGATAGCGACCACCGAGCTTAGTAGTCCCGAAGATCTGGTCGGTTATGACGCACTCTGGCTGGTTCCGGCAAGTCCTTATAAAAACGTGCAAGCGGCGTTCATTGCCGCCCGCTATGCCCGCGAAAACAGCCTCCCGTTCCTCGGTACCTGTGGCGGCTTCCAGCATGCGCTGATTGAATATGCGCGTAACGTGCTGGGCTGGCATGACGCTGCCCATGCTGAAACGGACAGCGACGGGCGCATGGTGATCGCACCGCTCACCTGTTCTCTGGTGGAGGTCACGAACACCATCGAGTTGCGCGCCAATACCCTGATTGCGAAAGCGTATGGTCGGGAAGAGATTGTCGAGGGGTATCACTGCAACTACGGTGTGTCTGAAGCCTTTGCGGCAGAGCTGGAAAAGGGCGACCTGCGGGTGACCGGCTGGGATGAACAGGGTGATATTCGCGCCGTTGAGTTAGTGACGCATCCGTTTTTTGTCGCCACGCTGTTCCAGCATGAGCGTGCGGCGCTGGATGGGCGTCCTGCGCCGCTGGTGCAGGCACTGCTGCGTGCGGCGCAGGGCTAAAGGCCTGTTAACGCGGCGCGATCTCCCGGTCGCGCCCGGCCAGTATGCCGCAACCGGCCATCACGATTGAGGCCAGCGCACAGGCAAGCAGCGGGATATGCCAGTCGCCGCTGGTATCATGAATTTTCCCCATCAGCGGTGGGCCGCAGGCGGCCAGCAAATAGCCCACCGACTGCGCCATCCCCGAAAGCGCCGCAGCCTGATGCGCGGAACTGGCACGCAGGCCAATAAAGGTCAGGCCGAGAATCATCGTCGCCCCTGAACCGAAGCCGAATATCAGCGTCCAGACCACCGCCTGCGAGGGCATAAACCAAAAGCCGGCGGCACTGACCGCACACATTAACGCTACCACTCCGGCCAGCGCGCGCTGATCTTTCAGACGGTGAAGGATCAGCGGAACGGCCAGCCCCGGGGCGGCAGTGGCCAGCTGCAGCAGGCCGTGCATGGAGCCGGCCTCGGTTTCGCTGTAGCCGTGACTTTGTAAAATAGCGGGTAACCAGCCGATAATGACGTAATAGATCAGCGAGTTAATGCCGAGGAACAGCGTTACTTGCCAGGCCAGCGGCGAGCGCCAGATCCCCCGGTTATGCAGCGCCCGGGCACCATTGAGCTGGCTGGCCGGTTGCTGTCGCCATTGTGGGAGCCACAGCAGCAACGCCAGCAGCGGGAAGACCATCAGCATCAATAAGGCGCCGTGCCAGCCCGCACCGCCCAATGCCACCGGCACCACCAGCGCTGAGCCCAGCGCCGCCGCCGCGCCCATGGTCAGGGAGTAGGCCCCGGTTAACTTCGCCACCTGGCCTGGAAAGTCACGTTTAATCAGTCCTGGCAGTAACACATTGCCCAGTGCAATACCGCAGCCGATCACGGCGGTTCCGATAAACAGCAGCGATGCTGTGGGCAGGGAACGCAGCGCAATACCGCCGATAATTAGCAGCAACGCCACAAACAGACTGCGCTCCATCCCAATGCGCCGGGCAAGGCCTGCCGCTAACGGCGATACCAGCGCAAAAGCCAGCAACGGCAGGGTGGTCAGTAATCCAGTCTGAGCGGTACTCAGGGCGTAGTCGAGACGAATCGCATCCAGTAGCGGTGCGGCGCCGGTAAAGGTCACCCGCAGCGTGGTGGCGATCAACAAAATCCCGGCAATCAGCAGGGCGCGCTGTTTCCCGGTGGCAGAGAGTGCAGTGGTCATTGTTTTCCCTGGTCTAAAATGAAGGCCACACGATACCCGTTTTCGTTGCTGATGGAATCAAGCTAAAATGACAGATTATCGCTAAATTCGGACAAGATGATGTCTGGTCTCGGTTTAAATGGTTATGACCCGGATAGCCAGCACGCTGCGGCAGTGGCTTTCCATATTCGCGTGGTGGAAGAGGAGCAGCACATTCCGCTGCATCAGCACCGCAAGGGACAGTTGATCCTGGCGCTACGCGGCGCCATCACAACGGAGGTGGAAAACGCCATGCTGATGGTGCCGCCCCAGTATGCGGTGTGGATCCCGGGGCAGCTGCCCCACAGTAATAAAGCCACCCCCGGCGCGCGGCTCTGCTTCTTATTTATTGAACCCGGTGCTATCGCGCTACCCGATCGCTGCTGCACATTAAAAATCTCGCCGCTGGTACGAGAGGTGATCCTCGCAATGGCAGAGCGTCAAAACATCGCCTGCCAGCGGCTGGTGGAGGTGCTGGGCGATGAACTGCCGAGCCAGCAGCAGGAACAGTTACAGTTGCCGGTATCACCACATCCTAAAATCCGTCAGATGAGTGAAATGATGATCGCCCAGCCCGCCGCCTGGCAAACCCTGCACCAATGGGCACGTCATTTTGCGATGAGTGAACGTAACCTCGCCCGGCTGGTGGTTAACGAAACCGGGCTGAGTTTTCGCCGCTGGCGCCATCAGCTACAACTGATTGTCGCGCTGCAGGCATTAATATCCGGGCAGACGGTGCAGCAGGTCGCGCAAATGCTGGGCTACGATTCCACCACCGCCTTTATTACCATGTTCAAGAAGGGGCTTGGGCAGACCCCCGCGCGCTATATTGCCAGCCTGGCTACGTCTTACCGATAAACAGCGAGACCAGACCGGCGGCGATAAGCGGGCCAACGGGAACGCCGCGAAACAGCGCGACTCCCAGTACGGTACCCACCAGCAGGCCGGCAACCAGCGTCGGCTGAGAGCTCATTAAGGTTACGCCCCGTCCGCCCAGCCAGGAGACAAAGACGCCCACGGCAATGGCAATCAATGATTTCCAGTTCATAAAGGCGTGGATAAGCGTAGAGGCAGGTAGCGTACCGCTGGCGATGGGCGCCATCACCCCAATGGTGAGAATAATAATGCCGATGGTCAGGCCCTGTTTTTCAATCCAGGGGAAAAAGCCGCTGAGTGGCGTAACGCGCACAATAATTAACACCAGAATGGAGATGGCAACCGTGGTGTTATGGCTGACAAAGCCCAGTGCAGCCAGCCCGAGCAGGATAAGCAGGGTAGGGTCAAACATGAAGAGATCCTTGCCAAAAATAGTAAGCCTGCTTACTTTACCCGCAAGCGGGTGAGTAAACAGGCTTTTCTAAAAAATTCCACTATTTTTGGGCGGCTGCCTGAAGGTTACGCCACTAACAGCGATACCAGCGGGCTTCCTTCGCGCACAAAGACAGGAATGGTCTCCAGTGCGGCCTCAACGCGGATACGTTCACCGCCCTGGTAGCGCTCACCGTTCAGCGCGATCCACTGCTGGCCGGCAGGCAACCAAACCTCGCGCTGGCGTTGTCCGGCGTGCATCACCGGCGCGACCAGCAGGTCCTCCCCAAACAGATATTGATCTTCAATTTCCCAGCTCTGGGGCTGCTGCGGATAGTGCCAGAAGAGCGGGCGCATTAGCGGATCGCCGTGCTGATGGGCATTGTCATACAGCTCATCAATATAAGGTCGCAATTTCTCGCGTACCGTCAGCCAGTGCTGCATGATGCTGAAGTTCGCTTCGCCATAACTCCACAGTTCGTTCGGGGAGCCGCTGTTGCACTGAGGAATGCCGTCGCGATAGCGCTCTGGCGGCTGGATTTGTGGCTCACGATATCCGTGCATCCGCAGAACCGGGCAGAAGACCGCCCACTGGAACCAGCGGATCAGCAGTTCATGGAACGCCGGATCGTTAACGTTGCCGCCCTGGAAGCCGCCGATATCGGTCGTCCACCACGGGATGCCTGCCAGCCCCATATTGAGCCCTGCGGCGAGCTGATTGCGGAAGGCGTGGAATGATGAGTGCACATCGCCTGACCAGGCCAGCACGCCATAGCGCTGGCTGCCTGCCCATGAACAGCGCACCAGGTTAACAATATCCTTTTCGCCGTTGGCCTTCAGCCCCTCGTAGAACCCTTGCGCGAAGTCGCGTGGATAGCGGTTACCCACTTCCAGCACCGGGCCTGCGTGGTAACGATAGTTATCAAAGTCGTAGGCACGATACTCAGGCTCGGCCTCATCCAGCCAGAACAATTTGATACCCAGATCATAATAATTCTGTTTTACCGTATCCCAGACGAAGGCGCGCGCCTGGGGATGCGTCGCGTCAAAGAAGGTCGTGTTACCCATAAAGTCGAGATTTACCTGCACCCCGCGTTCGCTGGACACCAGCCAACCTTTGGCTTTCATGTGGGGATAGAGCGGGCTACGTGCTTCAACCGTGGGCCAGACCGAGACCATCAGCTCAATGCCCAGGCCGTTAAGCTCTTCAACCATCGCTTTCGGATCGGGCCAGTCGACCGGATCAAAACACCAGGTCCCCTGATTCGGCCAGTGGAAGAAATCGATCACCATCACCGACAGCGGTAGGTTGCGGCGACGGTACTCACGGGCTACGTCCAGCACCTCCTGCTGGGTGCGATAGCGCAGTTTGCACTGCCATAATCCGCTGATAAATGCCGGGGCCGGCGGAGGTGTCCCCGTGGCCTTGACATACTGGCGGGTAATGGCCTGGATGGAGTCCGCGGCGGTGATCCAGTAATCCATCTCGCCGGTCACGCGGGCGCGCCATTCGGTCTGGTTTTTGGCGAAACTGACCTCGCCGATGGCCGGGTTGTTCCAGAGCACGCCATAACCGAGGCTCGACTGCATAAAGGGAACGCTGGCCTGGGAGTTGCGCTGTGCCAGCTCAAGGGTGCAGCCTTTCAAATCCAGCCACGGCTGTTGGTACTGACCCATACCGTAAATCCGCTCATCAGGGCGCGACTCAAAACGGACGGCGAGCTGATATTTCCCGCCCGCAAGCGGTTTGAATTCACGGCCATCAAGCTTCAGCGCACTGACGTACTTATCCTGACTCTTTTCACTTGCCCCAATGCCTACCGTGGAGCGCTGACGCCACATCTCCTCCAGCAGCAACTCTCCGCGCTGGTTATAAAACGCCAGTTGCCCCTTCAGGTTGAGCACTGCGGTAATATTGCCATTACGCAGGGTCAGGATCTCGGGCTGGACGTTAATGTCAGCCGTAGACGGTGTCGCCGGCAGTAAGGCGTGATTTTCATCATTGAACGCCAGTGAACAGGTCGCTCTCACGCGCAGGCTGTGCTCTCCCCAGGGCTCTATACGTAAGATCTGACGCTCAAAACGCCACTCAATACTGTTGGTGTGTCGAATAAGTTCACTCATGAATGCTGCGTCCTTTTAAGAAAAAGTCTGTTTGGCGAGTTGGATGGATTTCATGGTGCTGTCGTCGAGTTTGTACCAGCGCAGAGTCGCGAAGGCGGCCAGCGAAAGGATGCCCGGCACCACGGTAAAGAGGGCGATGATGCAGTACATGGCGGTAGAGGTCTGTTCCGGCGCATTCGCCACATAGCCGCTAAAGCCCAGCGTCCAGCCAACAATGGCGCCGCTGATGGCCATACCGAGTTTGAGCACCGCCAGGAAGGTCGAGAAGATAACCCCATCCATGCGTTTGCCCTGTTTCCATTCGCCGTAGTCGGCGACGTCGGCCATCATGACCCACATTAGCGTGGTGGTGGCCTGGTAGAGGGTTGAGATGATGAATGTCATTGGCACCAGCACCAGCACGGATTTTGGCGCGAAGAACAGGGCGATGCTCAGTACCCCGGCCAGCACCGCACAATAGCCGAACATTTGCACTTTGCTGTAGTCACGCGTCAGGCGTTTTGCCAGTGCGCTACCGGCGGCTTTACCCAGAATATGCGCCCCCAGCATCCACATAAAATAGCTGGCGCTGCCGAGATAATAGGTGACGAAATACATCATGGCGCCGAGGCGAATTACGCCGAAGCCGATGTTAGTCAATACCAGAACGGCCACAACGCGCCACTGATCGTTGCGTAACAAATCGCGTAATTCTGAGAGGTAATTATTATGAGTCGCGGGGGCATTAATCCTCTCCCGGGTATTGGCGAAGCAGATCCAGAACATGATGACCGCCACCGTCGCCATTATTCCCATGGCCCAGCGATAACCGACTAATTTGTCATCTCCGCCAATAAACTCGGCCAATGGCATCATAAAGAAAGTGGATAATGCGCCGCCCAGGGTGGCAAGGAAGAAGCGATAAGATTGCAGAGAAATACGCGCTTCGTTATCTGGCGTAATGACCGCCCCCATAGAGCAGTATGGAATATTAATGGCGGTGTACATCAGCATCATCAGGGTATAGCTGACGGTGGCGAAAATCATTTTACCATGAAGATCGAGCGATTCCGGTACCGCATAGGTCAGCAGGCAGCTGGCACCAAATGGCAGGGCCAGCCACAACATCCATGGTCGGAACTTACCCCAGCGGGTACGGGTGCGGTCAGCAATATATCCCATGGCCGGGTCAATGATGGCATCGGCGGTACGCGCCAGTAAAAACATGGTGCCAACAAAGGCAGCAGGCAGCCCGACCACATCGGTATAATAGAAGGTCAGAAAAATAATGACGTTATCCAGCCCTATATGGCTGGCCATATCGCCCAGCCCGTAGCTGATTTTTTCTTTACGGGTAATTTTTTCGGTCATTCTATTCCCCTGCCGGTAGGCGGTGTATTTGTTGTGATGTTCTGCAGCTTATGTTTTATCAGTAACGAATGTTTAACAATTACGAGATCTGGCATCGTAGTTACGGAAACTTATTTTCGTGATACCGGTAACAAATCACCCTGTAAGGGTTAGCGTTTATTTGAATTAAATGATTTAAGAGGCTAGAGCTGTCTGAATCGTTTCAGTATGAAGATATTTATTTCTTACTAAAAATGTCATTGAAGTGTCATTTCTCCGGCGTAAAAACGAGTAAAACACGACGGGAGAATGATGATGAACGATCCTGCTTTTGGCGATGTGATCTATATTTCCGGCACCTTTTTCACCATTATTTTTATTCTGGTCGCCTCGGTACTTTGGCTCGAAAAGCACGCGTAAATCCGTGACTCCGGGTCGTTAGATCCCCTTTTTCAACCCTTTTTCACGCCGTTATTCTCCTCGTTTTTTATTGTTGCGCCCCGTTCCCCGCGGCAAACTTTTTCATTCAGATCCCTGTGCCTGCCCATCTCTCCCACTCTCTGAACAAGGGATTTGTCTTCACGGCAGGACAGCAACACTCTTTTAAGTTTGGGTTCAGGAATGAATAAAGAACGCTTTGTGCTTCATCCGCTGGCGCTTGCGCTACTGGGCGCATTGTCATTTACTTCTCAGGCGGCTGAACGAACTACGGCCCCGCAGGTAAACGACGGCGATATCATCACCGTAACCGCGCCCGTGCTCTCCCCACTGGAAGTGGTGACCTCGCCAAAAACGCCACGCCAGCCGGTGCCGGCCAGCGACGGTTCTGATTACCTCAAAACCATTCCCGGGTTTAGCCAGATCCGTAACGGAGGGAGCAACGGCGACCCGGTATTCCGCGGCATGTTTGGCTCACGCCTGCGCCTGTTGACCAATGACAGCGAGATGTTAGGTGCCTGTCCTTCGCGTATGGATGCGCCAAGCTCTTATATTTCGCCAGAAAGTTATGATCTGCTGACGGTGATCAAAGGACCCGAAACCGTACTCTGGGGGCCGGGTAACTCTGCCGGAACGGTACGATTCGAACGTGAACCGCCGCGTTTCGACAAAGCGGACATAAAGGGGGACGCCAGTTTGCTGGCCGCCTCTAACGATCGCTTTGATGAAAATGCCGACGTCAGCTTTGGCAACGATAAGGGCTACGTGCGCCTGACGGGGAATAATTCGAAAGCGGGGGATTACAAAGATGGCAATGGCGATCGCGTCGCCTCGAAGTGGGATAAATGGAACACCGATTTGGCCATCGGCTGGACGCCGGATGCGGACACGTTGCTGGAGTTGACCGCCGGGCAGGGCGATGGCGATGCCAGCTATGCCGGGCGTGGCATGGACGGCTCGCAATTCAAACGTGAAAGCCTGGGGCTGCGCTTCAAAAAAGAGAATATCGGCGAGGTCTTCGATTCGCTGGATATGAGCGCGTATTACAACTATGCCAACCACATTATGGATAACTACTCCATGCGTTCGCCGGGAGCGCCCGCTTCAGGCACCATGCCGATGGGATCGATGGATATGTCGATGCCAATGGAAAAACAGGTCGATCGCCGGACGGTTGGGGGCAGGGTGATGGGAACCTGGCTGTGGTCTGATTATGAGCTGAAAAGCGGTCTCGATACGCAACTGAATACCCATCGCAGCAACGAAGATGATGAGGACGAAGGCTGGCAGGAAGATGCTCGCTTTCATGACTATGGTGCCTTTAGCGAACTGACGTGGAGTGCGACCGACCTCAGCAAAGTGATTGGCGGTGCGCGTCTGGATAAGGTGGAAGTGGATAACTTTACTGGCGTTGGTAGCAGCAGTCGGCAAGACACGCTTCCGGCCGGCTTCTTACGGGTTGAGCATAATCTCGGATCGCAGCCCGCGATGGTCTACGCCGGACTGGGATACACCGAGCGTTTCCCGGATTACTGGGAACTCTTTTCACCCACCTATGGACCGGATGGCACCACGGATGTCTTTGATAATCTGAAACCGGAAAAAACCACCCAGCTTGATGTTGGGGCACAATACAAAGGGAAAAAAACGACCGGCTGGATCTCCGCCTATATCGGACGGATTAACGACTACATCCTCTTCCTGTACGATCCCGATGATAGCCACGTCAGTCAGGCAGATAACATCGATGCCACCATTATGGGGGGCGAGATGGGTGCCTCTTATCAGCTAAGCGAACGGTGGAAAACAGATGCCACCCTGAACTACGCCTGGGGGGAAAATACGGACGAACATCAGCCGCTGCCACAAATGCCGCCGCTGGAAGCTCGCCTTGGCCTGACGTGGGAGAAAGGCGACTGGAGCTCTACAGGGCTGTTGCGTATGGTCAGCCCACAGCACCGGGTGGCGTTGAACGAGGGGAACGTGGTAGGCAAAGACTTTGATCAGAGCGCCGGGTTTGCCATTGTTTCCGCCAACGCTGCGTACAAGGTCAATAAATTCCTGAAACTCAGCAGTGGCGTTGATAATCTGCTGGATAAAAGTTACAGCGAACACCTTAACCTGGCGGGAAACAGTAGCTTCGGTTACTCTTCTGATACCCCTGTCAATGAGCCAGGGCGTACCTTCTGGGCCAAAATGAACGTTGAATTTTAAGCCTCTGCCCTCCGTCGTTATTATTTAATGGGACGTGAGGGCTATTAAATAGAATTAAACAGGTTGGCCTGTTTTAACTGATAATAATATCGTTGCTTGTTATATGCAGTTTAACGAATAACTAAATTTTCTTATTTAATAGGGAGTTTCTGTTTTTAATGTCGTTAATTTAGATATACTGACAAAAATAGATATTTAACATGGTATACTCTTTACAGGTTATTCTTTTGTTATGTGAAGGTTAATATGAACAGGAAGTTCAGAGATATCGACGCGACCGTGCGTGGACTCAATAGCGCAACTGATGCGCATTTTAAATGGCTGGTAAAAGTTCTCCGTTATGTAGCGAGTCGTGAGGGCGATTTACCTGAAATCACCTGCACCGACGCGCATCATCATTGTGAATTTGGACACTGGCTGAATGACAAATTGCTTGAGGAGCGAGAGGATAAAAACTTTCTCCTGGACATCAATAAACAGCATATTGTGATTCATTACGCCTGTCGTACCATGATTAAGGAAATCATTGAAAACAAAGACGCTTCCAGTGCCTATGAGGACTTTGAAAACGCGCTGTTAGCCTTCACGGAATCTCTCACTCTTTTTAAAGTGCATCTTTTGCAGCTGCGTACAAGTTATGACGCACTCACAGGGTTACCTTTACGCCGCGTGCTTGATGAATCTTTCGCGAGCATGAATAAAGAGTTAAGTGATGATGGTCTTTATCTGTTGCTGCTCGATGTCGATCATTTCAAAAAAGTGAATGATGATTACGGCCATTTGAATGGCGATATTGTATTGCAATCATTGGCAACGCATCTTGATAACCACGTTCGCGCATCAGAGTCGGTATATCGCTACGGGGGTGAGGAGTTTATTATTCTGCTGCACGTCAGGGATGATAACGAAGCTATCGCAACGGCGGAACGACTCCGTCGACTGATTTCTGAAATGGTGATTGTCGCAGGGGAATATCATATCAATGTGACGTTCACCTCGGGATTAACCAGAATAAAGTATGGCGAACCCCTTCGGGAAGCGGTCGAGAGAGCAGATTTAGCTTTATATAAAGGCAAAGCCAGCGGCCGAAATTGTACGATGTTGATAAACACCCAGCGTGAAACGCAGAGATATAGCGATTAAAAAAGAACAGCCAGTTAGTAATAACTGGCTGTTTTGTTTAGCTGTTGCTGGTGGCCGATTGCTTGTGGAAGAGCTCACGGAAGACGGGATAAATATCATCCTGGTCGCGGATATGCTGCATCGCGAAGTTTTCAAACGTCGCCTGCAGATGTTCATATTCACGCCACAGGGTCTGGTGTGCCCGACGGGTGATCTCAATATAGCTATAGTAGCGCACCACGGGCAGCAGTTTTTTCGCCAGGATCTCATGACACAGCGGTGAATCGTCTGCCCAGTTATCCCCATCGGAGGCCTGAGCCGCATAGATATTCCATTGTGCCGGGTCGTAGCGCTCTTTCACCACCTCGTCCATTAACTTCAGGGCACTAGAGACAATGGTGCCACCTGTCTCTTGCGAGTAGAAGAACTCGTGTTCATCCACCTCTTTCGCCTGGGTGTGGTGACGAATATAGACCACCTCCACGTTTTTATAGGTTCTGCTCAGGAACAGATAGAGCAGGATATAAAAGCGTTTGGCCATATCCTTAGTGGTCTGATCCATCGAGCCGGAGACGTCCATCAGACAGAACATCACCGCCTGGCTTGAGGGCTCTGGGCGTTTTTCATAGTTCCTGTAACGCAAGTCGAAGGTGTCGATAAAGGGCACGCGTTCGATCTTAGCGCGTAACTCGGCAATCTCTTTGCGCAGACGCTCCTCTTCCAGCAGTTGCACAGGCTCGCTGTTTTCCACCGTTTGCAGGCTGGCTTCCAGTTCGCGTAGCGCCCGACGTTTGCCCGCTGTCATGGCGGTCCGCCGCGCCAGCGAGTTCTGCAGCGAGCGCACTACGCTGATGTTTGCCGGCACGCCATTCGCGGTATAACCCGCGCGATGGGTTTTATACTCGGTTAACTGACGGTGCTGATTTTTCTTCAGATTTGGCAGGGCCAAATCTTCAAACAGCAGATCGAGATACTCATCTTTGGAGATCTGAAAAACGAATTCGTCCTGTCCTTCACCATCCTGACTCGCCTGGCCCTGGCCGCTGCCAGAACCGCCACCGCCGCCCTGCGGACGCTCGATGCGGTCATTCTGGATAAAGTGATCGTTACCGGGATGTACGCGATGGCGTAAACCGCCGCGTCCCTGGTGAAACATTGGCTCGCTAATATCGTCCGTCGGAATAGAGACGGACTCGCCGCTATCGACATCGGTCACCGAACGCTTATTAATGGCCTCGGAGATCGACTGTTTGATTTGCGCTTTATAACGGCGCAAGAAGCGTTGGCGATTCACCGTGCTCTTGTTTTTGCCGTTAAGACGCCGGTCAATAAACCAGGTCATATGTCCCCCGTACTGCATTTGCCAACTTTGTACCCTTACGGGTATGCGCAGTTGCTGTTTGCCCGGCAGGCTTTCACCGCCGGGCAGCATTGTTATGATGATTTACGGACGCGGAGATACCATTCACACAGCAGGCGAACCTGCTTGCGGGTATAGCCTTTCTCCATCATACGGTCGACAAAGTCGTCGTGCTTTTTCTGCTCGTCGGTGGAAGTTTTGGCGTTAAACGAAATCACCGGCAGCAACTCCTCGGTATTAGAGAACATTTTCTTCTCAATGACCGTGCGAAGTTTTTCATAACTGGTCCAGTTGGGGTTGCGACCGTTGTTATTTGCCCGGGCACGCAGCACAAAGTTAACGATCTCATTACGGAAGTCTTTCGGGTTACTGATCCCGGCAGGCTTCTCGATTTTTTCCAGCTCGGCGTTCAGCGATTCACGATCGAAGAGCTGACCGGTGTCCGGATCGCGGTACTCCTGATCCTGGATCCAGAAATCGGCATAGGTAACATAGCGGTCAAAAATGTTCTGGCCGTACTCGGAGTACGACTCCAGGTAGGCGGTCTGGATCTCCTTGCCAATGAACTCAGCATATTTCGGGATCAGATAACCTTTCAGGAACTCAAGGTAACGTTCGGCCTGCTCCTGCGGGAACTGCTCACGCTCAATCTGCTGCTCCAGAACATAGAACAGGTGTACCGGGTTTGCCGCCACTTCCGCATGGTCGAAGTTGAATACGCGAGAGAGGATCTTAAACGCGAAGCGCGTAGACAACCCGTTCATCCCTTCATCAACGCCCGCATAGTCGCGATACTCCTGGTAGGATTTCGCTTTCGGGTCAGTGTCTTTCAGGCTCTCACCATCGTACACGCGCATTTTTGAGTAGATGCTTGAGTTTTCAGGCTCTTTCAAACGCGACAAGATTGAGAAGCGTGACAGCGTTTCCAGGGTGCCAGGGGCGCAGGGCGCATGCACCAGCTCACTGTGATTGAGCAGTTTTTCGTAAATTTTGATCTCTTCTGAGATGCGCAGGCAATAAGGCACCTTGACGATGTAAACACGGTCAAGGAAGGCCTCATTGTTTTTGTTATTTCTGAACGTGACCCACTCCGATTCGTTCGAGTGCGCTAGGATAATGCCGTTGAACGGCAGGGCGGAGATGCCTTCAGTCCCGTTGTAGTTGCCTTCCTGCGTCGCGGTCAGCAGCGGGTGCAGCACTTTGATGGGGGCCTTAAACATCTCGACAAATTCCATCACCCCCTGGTTTGCCCGGCAGAGCGCGCCCGAGTAGCCGTACGCATCTGGATCGTTTTGCGCATGATTTTCCAGTTTACGAATATCAACTTTACCGACTAGGGCAGAGATATCCTGGTTGTTCTCATCACCCGGTTCCGTCTTGGCGATAGCAATCTGTTCCAGAATGGACGGCCAGACTTTTACCACGCGGAATTTGGTAATATCGCCGCCAAATTCGTGCAGACGTTTTGCCGCCCAGGGTGACATGATGGTGCCCAGATAACGACGGGGAATGCCGTACTCTTTATCCAGGATCTGCGCATCTTCCTGCGGATTAAACAGACAGAGCGGGTGATCATTCACCGGGCTGCGCTCACCGTTAGCGCTCAGCACATAGATTGGCACCCGCTGCATTAATGATTTAAGACGTTCAGCCAGTGACGATTTACCGCCACCCACCGGCCCCAGCAGATACAGAATCTGTTTCTTCTCTTCCAGCCCTTGTGCCGCGTGCTTCAGATAAGAGACGATCTGCTCAATGGCATCCTCCATGCCATAAAACTCTTCGAACGCAGGATATCGGGCGACGACCCGATTGGAAAAAAGACGGGAAAGCCGTGGTTCCTGGGCAGTGTCCACCATCTGTGGCTCACCGATAGCCATCAATAGCCGTTCTGCCGCGTTAGCATAGGCACTGCGATCTTGCTTACAGATGGCAAGAAACTCCTGCAGTGTGAACTCTTCGTCCTTGGCAGCTTCATAGCGCTGGCGATAGTGATCGAATATATTCATGGCATGCCGTCCTTTCGTTTTTTAGCACAGGATAAGAGCCGTTCGTATGAATAGTGGAGGCTCCCGGAAGCGGGATCCTTTGCACCTCACTGCAAAAGCAGCAACCCGTGTGCCAGGTCGGGGGCTAAAACTGCGGGGTGGTCAGGAATTCATCTTCTTAAAATTAAGCGTAGATGGCATTTGCAAAACTTGCATGTCGCCCAAATCTAATTTCAATGACATATCAATAACTCATCCGAAAAATCAGCGATAATTTTTAAGTCAAACACACTTATTTCGCGGTTCTGTCATCGGAGTGACAATATTTCATCATGTGCATCGCAGAAATTAATCTGTTTATCAGAAATATTCGTATGTAAAAAATTGGGAAAGCGCGCGAAGGGCGGTTAAACTCCTTTCGCGGATTATTTGACTACAGGAAAGAATGGATTGTGACCAAACTCAAACTTCTGGCACTGGGAATTCTCGCTGCCGCTTCAGTGGGTACCGCTAGCGCGGAGAATCAGTGGTCTGTCGGCGCAGGCGTCGGCGTGCTCAATAGCCCGTACAAAGACTATGACCGTGATGTCTATCCGGTACCGGTGATCACCTATGAAGGTGACAACTTCTGGTTCCGCGGTCTTGGCGGTGGCTATTATCTGTGGAATGACGAAAGCGATAAGCTCTCGATCATGGCTTACTACGATCCGATGCACTTCAAGCCGGGCGACAGCGACGACTGGCGACTGAAGCAGCTCGATAAACGTAAGAGCACCATGATGGCGGGTCTCTCCTACGTGCATAACACCCAGTATGGTTTCCTGCGTACCTCCCTGGCAGCTGACACGCTCGATAACAGCAACGGCTACATTTGGGATCTGGCCTGGTTGTATCGCTATACCAACGGCGGCCTGACGCTGACGCCGGGCATTGGCGTGGAGTACACCAGTGAAAACTATAATGACTACTACTATGGGGTGTCCCGCCGTGAGGCAAATCGTAGTGGGTTAAATCGCTACAATGCTGACGATGGCTGGAACCCGTACCTGGCGCTCACTGCCAGCTACGAATTCACTCAGGACTGGAATATCTACGGCACCGGCCGTTACACCCGTCTGAGCGATGAGATCAAGGACAGCCCGATGGTCGACAAATCCTGGGCAGGCGCGTTCTCTGTTGGGGTGACCTACAGTTTCTGATTGTGCATCTTCACAGTGCAATCACTGCATTACAACGGGGCGCTTGCGCCCCGTTTGTATTATGTTGGTGCGGTGAAACAGGAGAAACAGATGAGCAAAAAAACCGTTATGTTTGGCGAAAAAGAGACTCTGCCGGCCATCGGCCAGGGCACCTGGTATATGGGTGAGAAAAACAGCCTTCGTTCTCAGGAGGTCACTGCGCTGCGCACGGGCATCGAACTGGGCCTCACCCTGATCGATACCGCAGAAATGTACGCAGACGGCAAAGCAGAAGAGGTGGTTGGCGAAGCGATTAAAGGAGTACGGGATAAAGTCTATCTGGTCTCCAAAGTCTATCCGTGGAACGCGGCAGGCCAGAAAGGGATGGCGGCCTGTGAAGCCAGCTTACGCCGCCTGGGTACCGACTACCTCGATCTCTATCTGCTGCACTGGCGAGGCGAATACGGCCTGGAGGAGACCGTCGGGTTGATGGAGACCTTGCAGCGTCAGGGCAAAATTCGCCGCTGGGGTGTATCTAATCTGGATGTTGAAGATATGCAGGCGCTCTGGCAAGTGCCCGGAGGGCAGGCCTGCGCGACAAATCAGGTCCTCTATCATCTGGCTTCGCGAGGCATCGAATACGATCTTCTTCCCTGGTGTCAGCAACAGCAGATGCCGGTAATGGCTTACTGCCCCCTGGCTCAGGCCGGGCGATTACGTTCTGGATTAATGACGCATCCGGTGGTCAATGAGATAGCACAACGTCATCGCGCCACGCCGGCGCAGATCCTGTTGGCATGGGTCATCAGTCATCAGGGGGTGATAGCGATTCCAAAAGCGGGCTCGCCTGAGCACGTCAGGGATAACGCGCAGGCGTTAGAGATTACGCTCTCTGACGAAGAGATAGCTATCCTTGCGGACGCATTTCCGGCGCCTGGCCATAAAACGCCGCTGGATATGGTGTGATGGTAAAACGCCCCGCTCCCGTGGAGAGTGGGGCGGGCATCATTAGCGCTGAATGATGCTAATAGTTTGTCCCAGGCGAGAAGGCTTCTCTTCGCTGGTCTTCTGTGGTGATGTTACGCAGGCGGTTTCTACACAGACGAAGGTCTTATAACCCTCGTCCGGTACGTCGGCCATGCTCACAGAGAGCGCCGGGCCCGGGTTCCAGCCCACAACGTTGCTATGGTGATGGTGCACCACTTCGACGCTGCGGTTCAGCGCGGCGTCATGAATGACGCTGCACGCTTCCGGGTGCAGATAAACGCGGTCGGTACGATCCGGGAAGGTCTGCACGCCGTCGCTCAGTTTGCCCTCTTTGGCGTTATCCACTTTGTCGATAAAGGTATCGCCGAGTCCACTCACCTTGACCGCGCTGATGTCACCCACGTTAAAATAGGTATGCAGGGCGCTGGTGGTTTCAAATTCGCCGTGGGCTTCCAGTTCGATTTCACAGGTTTTACCCAGCTTGAAGCGTGCATAGAGTGTGAAATCGTGCGGCCAGAGCGCACGGGTCTCCTCATTTGCCTGTAGTTCAAACGTCAGTACCACACCATTTTCATCGTCATTGTGCGCTTTCAAGGTCCACTGCTGATTACGGGCAAACCCGTGAGCAGGCAAACCTGACTGTGCCGCCGGGCCAAACCACGGCCAGCAAATCGGCACGCCGCCGCGGATCGCCGCCCCTTTTTTGAAAGAGGTGTTGTCGCTGAGCCACAGCGCTTCGGTTTGACCTTCTGGTTTCCAGGAGAGCAGGTGAGCGCCATTCAGCGCTACGGAGGCTTTTACGCGCGGGTGATCAACGACAATGATGTCGGCTCCGTCAATCTGACGGCGGGAAAGCACAGGGGTAAGTTCTTCGACTACCGGAAGTGCAAAAATTTTATTAATCATTAAGCAATCCTCTGTCTTGAAGCAATAAAAAAGGCGACCGAAGTCGCCTTTTGGATCAGTGTCTCATCTCAACTTATTTGGAGATGTGAGCGATCAGGTCCAGTACTTTGTTGGAGTAACCGGTTTCGTTGTCGTACCAGGATACCAGCTTAACGAAGTTGTCGTTCAGTGCGATACCTGCTTTAGCATCGAACACGGAAGTGCATACTTCGCCGTTGAAATCGGTAGAAACAACGTCATCTTCGGTGTAACCCAGAACGCCTTTCATTGCGCCTTCGGAAGCAGCTTTGATTGCTTTCTTAATTTCTTCATAAGAAGCAGCTTTTTCCAGACGAACGGTCAGGTCAACAACGGATACGTTAGGAGTCGGAACGCGGAACGCCATACCAGTCAGTTTGCCATTCAGCTCTGGCAGTACTTTACCTACCGCTTTAGCAGCACCGGTAGAGGATGGGATGATGTTCTGAGCCGCGCCACGGCCGCCACGCCAGTCTTTGTGAGACGGGCCGTCAACGGTTTTCTGAGTTGCGGTGGTCGCGTGAACGGTGGTCATCAGACCTTCAACGATACCGAAGTTGTCGTTGATGACTTTCGCCAGCGGTGCCAGGCAGTTGGTGGTGCAGGATGCGTTGGAAACGATATCCTGGCCAGCGTAAGTTTCGAAGTTAGCACCACGTACGAACATTGGGGTGTTGTCTTTGGAAGGACCAGTCAGAACAACTTTTTTCGCGCCAGCGGTGATGTGCTTACGTGCAGTTTCGTCGGTCAGGAAGATACCGGTTGCTTCAGCAACCACGTCAACACCGATTTCGTTCCACTTCAGGTTAGCTGGATCTTTTTCAGCAGTAACACGGATGGTTTTGCCGTTAACAACCAGGTGGCCGTCTTTAACTTCAACAGTACCGTTGAAGCGACCGTGGGTTGAGTCGTACTTCAGCATGTACGCCATGTATTCAGCGTCCAACAGATCGTTGATACCAACGATTTCGATGTCAGAACGTTCCTGAGCAGCACGGAAAACAATGCGACCGATACGGCCAAAACCGTTGATACCTACTTTGATAGTCATATATTCCACCAGCTATTTGTTAGTGAATAAAAGGTTGCCTGTAAAATTACAAAAACCATACGCAGCGTCAAGCGGAATCGTGTCAATCATTGCGACAAATCAATCCTTCGCGCGACCTTTGGGCGATTGACTCGCCTAACATTCCCTCGGAGCTTGCAACCATATGGGGACTGCGCCGTGAATTTTAAAGGGCTGGCCGAAGAAAAATGTGGATTAGATCACATTTGGCCGACCGCCTTTTCGCAACGACTAAGTTTAGAACAAAAGTTCACACTTCAGTGTTAATGTTTTGTTAGAATCGACCTAAACGTTGTCTGTTTTCAATCGTGAGATATGAGCTTATGTCGAATCAATCCAACCCGGACGAACTGAAGAAAAATCTAACAGAAATGCAGTTCTACGTGACCCAGAACCACGGCACCGAGCCGCCGTTCACCGGGCGTTTACTGCATAACAAACGTGATGGGATTTACCACTGCCTGGTGTGTGATGCCGCCCTGTTTAACTCTGAAAGTAAATATGATTCTGGCTGCGGTTGGCCAAGCTTCTATGAGCCCGTCAGCGATGAGGCAATCCGCTATCTGACCGACAACTCTCATGGTATGCAGCGCATCGAAATCCGCTGTGGAAATTGCGATGCCCACCTCGGTCATGTTTTCCCGGACGGCCCTCAGCCAACAGGGGAGCGTTTCTGCGTCAATTCTGCCTCGTTAAGCTTCACCGATGACCAGAATGGCGACCAGACTAAAGGTTGAAAAATCGATTCAGCAAATTATTCCACCGGAGCCGGGTAAATCATGAATATTGACGAGATGATTAGTGGGATGACAGAGGACGTTTATCAACGCCTGGTCACCGCCGTTGAGCTGGGAAAATGGCCTGATGGGGTGGCGCTGACCCCGGCCCAGAAAGAGAACAGCCTGCAGCTGGTTATGCTCTGGCAGGCACGGCATAACACCGACGCGCAACACATGACCATTGATACCCAGGGGCAGATGGTGATGAAGAGTAAACAACAGTTGAAGGAAGATTTTGGCATCGCGCCAAAATCGATTGCCATGTTCAAATCCTGATGGGTTTGTGCGTGCCGGGCGGTGAAAGTTCCGCCGCCCGGCAAAAGGATTACGCCTGTGTTTCTTGCCAGTCTTCCAGCGTATACAGGGTGGCACCAGCAGCGGCCATATCCATAAACGCCTGCGCGCTATCCTGAGGCTGAAGATTGACGCCGCGGCAGCCATCGGTAATCACGTTGACGGTGTACCCCAGCTGGAGTGCGTCCAGTACGGTAAATTTCACGCAATAATCTGTCGCCAGACCCAGCACAATAAGCTCAACGATTTCATGGTGGCGTAGCCACGCATCCAGCGCCGTTTTCTGACGATGGCCGTTATCAAAGAACGCGCTATAACTGTCGATGGCCGGGTTTTCGCCTTTGTGGAACACCGCATCAATCGCTTTTTGGTTAAGCAAAGGGTGGAGCTCAGCGCCTTCGGTCTGCTGAACGCAGTGATCCGGCCAGAACGTCTGTGCCAGCCCGTCGAGTTCGCCCTGGCTATAAGGTTCGACGTCATGCTGGCTGGCAAAGCTACCGTGATTTTCCGGATGCCAGTCCTGGCTTGCCACCACGGCATCGCCGCGGGTTTTACACCACTCAATAAGCGTATTAGCGATATCAACAGTGCTGTCGCCTTCTGCTACCGCCAGCGCGCCGCCTGCGCAAAAATCATTCTGCAGATCAACCAGTAATAAAGCTCGTTGCGTCATATTCATTCCTTAAAAGCAGCGTATTTATCATCTAATTTTAATGGTAAAGCGGGGCCACAGAATGCTATCCGGAGCATTCCTGGACGCCCGGGCATTAACGACAAAAGACGACAGGGACGCGTTTCGAGTAGATAAACCAGGGCACTAAAACAATCAGGCTGAAAGAGGAGACCAGAAGCCAGAGCAGGTCGGCGAATTGCAGTGACATATCGAAGGCGATCCCGCTGTAGATGACCGAACCGGCGTTGATAACAAAATTACCCACGTAATAGGCAATCATGGCTTTTCGGGTTCGCTTACTTTTTCTGAAGAACTGCCAGCAGGCGTTGCCCAGCAAAGTCAGATAGACAATGCTCGGCAGGGTTAACGCTGCAACAGCCAGCCCGACGTCATGGTCTTCACCCGTGAAAAAGAGCCACAGGAGTAACACGACCACCCAGGCGTTGAACGCCCCGGCGATGCAGGAAAGTATCAAACCGGCTGCAGGAAACAAGATAAAACCGTCAATTTTGGTACTGTTGCTCATAAGCTCCCTCTCATGAGATAGCGGGCGAGTAGGGCAACGCCGTCACCCTCTCGTGCTTCCCAACCGACTCTATTCGTCTGGCGTCAATTCGCCGCGCAGGTTCTGCATCATGGCGAGACGTATGGCGTGGATATCCAGATCCTGGCTCAGAAGGTAGTGCAATTTGGTAAGGGTGGCTTCCACCGTCATATCAAAGCCGCTGATCACCCCGGCATGCGCCAGGGCGTTACCTGTGGCGTATCCGCCCATGTTGACCTTACCGGACATGCACTGCGTCAAATTCACCACCACAATGCCGCGTTCGCTTGCGGCCTGCAGCTCTTGCAGAAATTCACCATTCTGCGGAGCATTGCCCACCCCGTATGAACGCAGTATTAACGCTTTCACCGGCTGACGCAGAAAGTTTCGCACCACATCCGCCGAGATCCCCGGGTAGATCGTCACTACGCCAATCGGCTGCGGCGTAATCGGGTGGACCACAAGTTCGCCCAGGGTATTTGGCGCAGGCGGGGTACCGAGGCGGCGAATATGAATACCCGCCTCCAGCAGCGGTTGCAGGTTAGGTGAGGCAAACGCATCGAAACCATCCGCATGGGCTTTGGTGGTGCGGTTACCCCGGAAGAGGCGGTTATTAAAGAACAGCGCGACCTCGTTAATCGGGTAGTTCGCCGCTACGTACAGGGAGTTCAGCAGATTGATCTGCCCGTCAGAGCGCAGCTCGGCCAGCGGGATTTGCGAGCCGGTCACAATCACAGGCTTACCCAGGTTCTCCAGCATAAAAGAGAGCGCCGAGGCGGTAAACGCCATGGTGTCGGTGCCATGCAGGATCACGAAGCCGTCATACAGATCGTAATGAGCTTTAATATCGTCGGCGATATGCTGCCAGTCCTCTGGCGTCATATCGGAGGAGTCCATTAGCGGGTCATACTCGTGAATGGTGAAGTCCGGCATCTCCGGGCGATGAAACTCCGGCATCAGCGCCAGCTGGCGTTGCAGATGACCCGAGACCGGGATGTAACCATTTTCAGAGCGCTGCATACCGATGGTACCGCCGGTATAAGCCACGTAGATCGATTTCTTGTGCATGATGTTGTGTTCTTGGCTTCAAAGAAAAATCCCCTCTTCACGGAAGAGGGGATGAGGATTAACGCACGTTGGCGCAGGTTAGACAGAACGCGTAACGATTTTGTGGATCGTTAAAGGCCGCGAGCTTATCGCTTTCACCTTTTACCACGCTGGCCGCCGAGGCCAGCGGTGCCGGCAGCATCGCCTGTAGCGCCTGCGGCAACATGGCGCGCACCGAGCCTGACATGCTGTTCACGACCACGTCGAAGAACGTAGGTTCGTCCTGATAGTAGTCCACATGCCACTGCTTCAGCTTCGCCAGTTCAGCCGCTTTCGCGACGGCATCGTCGAAATCGCCGAGGCTATCAACCAGACCGTTCTTTTTGGCATCCTGACCGGTCCAGACGTGACCCTGGGCAATCTGATCGATCTGCTCCGGCGTCTTCTTGCGCGAGTCGGCAACCAGCGTAATAAAGCGCTTGTAACCATTCTCAATGCTGAGCTGCATCATCTGCGACACTTCTGGCGGCAGCGCTTTGGTTACCGCGACATCTGCCAGCGGTGAGGTGGCTACGCCGTCGGTATGCACACCCAGATAATCCAGGCTGTTCTCCATGGTGTTGATGACCCCGAAGATACCGATAGAGCCGGTCAGGGTGCTCGGGTTCGCCACGATGTAGTTCGCTGGCGTGGAGATCCAGTAACCGCCAGAGGCCGCCATACCACCCATCGATACGACCACCGGTTTACCTGCCGCGCGCGCCGCAGCCAGCTCGGCGCGGATCACCTCAGAAGCGCTGACGCTGCCGCCCGGGCTATTAACCCGCAGAACAATCGCTTTCACTTTTGGATCGAGGCGTGCATCGCGGATCTGCGAAGCGGTAGTATCACCGCCCACGTTACCCGGCGTCTCTTCCCCGTCCATGATGGCGCCGTTAGCAAACACCACCGCAATACTGTCGCCAGCATCGGCCGGTTTGTTCGGCTGGTAATCATAGAAGCTGATGGCGCTGAAGTTTTTGTCCTCTTTGCTCCAGCCAAACTGTTTGGTCAGGGCTTTTTCGATGTCGGCGCTGGAGCCGAGCACATCAACCAGTTTGTTATTCAGGGCATATTTCGCCGTGTCGCCATCGACCTTACGCAGGCCATCAAGCACCGCCTGTGCGCCCGGGAAAAGCTGTTCAGGCGTGATCTGGCGGTTAGCGGCCACGGTGCCGAGATAGTTCTGCCACAGTTCGCCAATCCAGCGGCTGTCAGCCTCGCGGGCGGCAGGGGACATATCATCGCGAATAAACGGCTCAACGGCCGATTTATAGGTGCCTACACGGAAGACATGGGTGGTGACTTTCAGCTTATCCAGCAGCGATTTGTAATAAAGGCCATTGGTCGCAAAGCCATGCAGGTCCACGGTACCTTGCGGCGAGAGCCAAATTTTATTGGCGAAACTGGCCAGATAATATTGCCCCTGACTGTAGTTATCGCCCACAGCGATCACCGGTTTGCCGCTGTCGCGGAACTCGCGTAGCGCTTTACCAATGTACTGCATGGAAGGCTGGTCGGCCCCCGCGAAGTTTCTCAGGTCGAGAACGATCCCGGTGATGTTACGATCTGCTTTCGCCTGACGAATCGCGTCGACGATGTCAAACAGCGAGTTCTCCTGCAGACGATCGCTGCTGGCACCAAACAGCTGGCGACCCAGCACGCCGAGTCGGTTGTTGGTAGAAGGTTTATCGACCACCACCCCAGCAATATCCAGCAGCAGCGCACCGCGCGTAGCATGCTGACTTTGAGTGGTGCTGCTTATATGCATCCAGACGCCAACGCAAACCATCACCAGCAAGATGAAAAAGAGGTTCATGACCAGCTGACGGACGAAATTCAGCAGCCGCCACGTCCATTTAAAAAATCCGGCAAAAAAACGCCAAAGGGTTCGCATCTCTTCTCCCTGTCCAAAAATTACCCGGCCCGTCGCCATGGACGGGTTGTCGGGCTATCGTAATGACCCAACTGCCTCTTGTCAGCAGGAATCGCCTGCCACGCTGTAACAAAATCTGCTGTCGTGTTAATTTTGAGTAAATCCGTAGACAGGAGTTACCCCATGGATGCACTAGAACTGCTGGTTAACCGCCGCAGCGCCTCGCGCCTTACTGAGCCCGCTCCCGCTGGTGAGCAGCTGGAAAATATCCTTCGCGCAGCCTTGCGCGCGCCCGATCACGGTACGTTACAGCCGTGGCACTTCTTTATCATAGAAGGTGAAGGCCGCACGCGTTTCAGCGCGCTGCTGGAAAAGGGGGCTATTGCCGCTGAGCAGGATGAAAAAGCAATCGAGAAAGCGCGAAATGCGCCATTCCGCGCGCCGATGATCATCGCCGTGGTCGCTAAATGTCAGCCGAATCACAAAGTTCCCGTCTGGGAGCAGGAGATGTCCGCCGGATGCGCGGTCATGGCAATGCAGATGGCTGCCCTCGCGCAGGGCTTCAATGGTATCTGGCGCAGCGGGGCATTAACCGACAGCCCGGTGGTACGGGATGCGCTTGATTGCAGAACAGAAGATAAAATCGTCGGTTTCCTCTATCTCGGTACGCCGCAGTTAAAAGCGTCCACCACCGTCTCAGTGCCCGATACCTCGCCGTTCGTCACCCGCTTCTGACGACCTGGGCTAAACTGTCTGGATTCTGTGCAAGTGCACCAGAATTCAGACACCCATACTTACCCCGTAATGGAATGAGCGTTAACATAACGCAATTGCAATGACAGGAGATGTCCATGAGCGAGCAAACCATTCGTTTAACGCAATACAGCCACGGAGCCGGTTGCGGTTGTAAAATTTCCCCCAAAGTGCTGGAGACCATTCTTCACAGCGAGCAGGCGAAGTTTGTCGACCCGAACCTGCTTGTTGGCAACGAAACCCGTGACGACGCCGCCGTTTACGATTTAGGCAACGGGACCAGCATCATTAGCACCACCGATTTCTTTATGCCGATTGTCGACAACCCGTACGACTTTGGCCGCATCGCCGCCACCAACGCCATCAGCGATATCTTCGCGATGGGGGGTAAACCCATTATGGCGATTGCCATTCTTGGCTGGCCCATTAACACCCTGGCACCGGAAATTGCCCGCGAGGTGATTGAGGGCGGACGTTTTGCTTGCCAGCAGGCGGGCATTGCGCTGGCAGGCGGCCACTCTATCGACGCACCAGAGCCTATCTTTGGCCTGGCGGTGACCGGCGTGGTGCCCACCGAACGCGTTAAACGCAACAGTACCGCCGAGCCCGGCTGCAAACTCTATCTGACCAAGCCGCTGGGGATTGGCGTGCTCACCACCGCGGAGAAGAAATCTCTGCTCAAGCCTGAACATAAAGGCCTGGCGGCGGAAGTGATGTGTCAGATGAACCTCGCCGGGGCGGCTTTTGCCAACATTGATGGTGTGAAGGCGATGACGGATGTCACCGGCTTTGGCCTGCTTGGCCACCTGAGCGAGGTGTGTCAGGGAGCGGGCGTGCAGGCGCAACTCTGGTATCAGGATGTGCCGAAACTGCCGGGTGTCGAAGCATATATTGCCCAGGGGGCGGTGCCGGGTGGCACCCAGCGCAACTTTGCCAGCTACGGTCATCTGATGGGCGAGATGCCCGCCGAGTGGCGTGATCTGCTGTGCGATCCGCAAACCTCTGGCGGTCTGCTGCTGGCGGTAACGCCAGAGGCCGAAGCCGAAGTGAAAGCCACCGCCGCGGAATACGGCATCAACCTGAGCGCCATCGGCGAGCTGGTCACGGCTCGTGGTGGACGGCCAATGATCGAGATCCAGTAATTCGATGCGGTTATTTATTGCCGAAAAACCGAGTCTCGGTCGCGCCATCGCCGATGTGTTGCCTAAACCGCACCGCAAAGGCGATGGTTTTATTGAGTGTGGTAATGGGCAGGTGGTGACCTGGTGTATCGGCCACCTGCTGGAGCAGGCGCAGCCCGATGCCTACGACAGCCGTTATGCCCGCTGGAATCTTAACGACCTGCCCATCGTGCCGGAAAAATGGCAGCTTCAGCCGCGCCCGTCGGTAACTAAACAGCTCAATGTGATTAAGCGCTTCTTGCACGATGCGGCGGAAATCATTCACGCCGGTGACCCGGACAGGGAAGGGCAGTTGCTGGTGGATGAGGTGCTGGACTACCTGCAACTGGCACCAGAAAAGCGTCAGCAGGTGCAGCGCTGTCTGATTAACGATCTCAACCCGCAGGCGGTCGAGCGCGCCATCTCGCGACTGCGTGCCAATAGCGAGTTTGTACCGCTCTGCGTCTCGGCGCTGGCCCGGGCGCGCGCCGACTGGCTGTACGGCATTAATATGACCCGCGCCTACACCATTCTTGGGCGCAATGCAGGCTATCAGGGCGTGCTCTCCGTGGGCCGCGTCCAGACGCCAGTCCTGGGGCTGGTGGTGCGTCGTGACGAAGAGATCGAAAACTTCGTTGCCAAAGATTTCTTTGAAGTGAAAGCGCATATCGTCACCCCGAAAGAGGAGCGCTTTACCGCGACCTGGCAACCCAGCGAAGCCTGCGAACCCTATCAGGATGAAGAGGGGCGTTTGCTACATCGTCCGCTGGCAGATCACGTCGTGAACCGTATCGGCGGGCAACCGGCGGTCGTGACCAGCTATAACGATAAACGAGAATCAGAACCGGCCCCGTTGCCGTTTTCGCTCTCAGCGCTGCAGATTGAAGCGGCGAAACGCTTTGGCCTGAGCGCGCAAAACGTGCTTGATATCTGCCAGAAGTTGTACGAAACCCATAAATTGATAACTTATCCGCGTTCTGACAGCCGATACCTGCCCGAGGAGCATTTTGCCGGGCGGCACGCGGTGATGAACGCCATCGGCGCGCATGCGCCGGAGTTATCAGGCCAGCCTGTCGTTAATGCAGATACCCGCAACCGCTGCTGGGATGACAAAAAAGTCGATGCCCACCACGCCATTATTCCGACGGCGCGCAGTAGCAAGGTCACGCTGACGGACAACGAAGCGAAAGTGTACAACCTGATTGCCCGCCAGTATCTGATGCAGTTCTGCCCTGATGCGGTATTCCGCAAGTGCGTCATTGAGCTGGAGATCGCCAAAGGCAAATTCGTGGCTAAAGCGCGTTTTCTGGCCGAAGCCGGATGGCGGACGCTGCTGGGCAATAAAGAGCGCGATGAAGAGAACGACGGTACGCCGCTGCCGGTGGTGGCAAAAGAGGACGAACTGCTCTGTGAGAAAGGCGAAGTCGTTGAGCGCCAGACGCAGCCGCCGCGTCACTTTACCGATGCGACGTTGCTCTCGGCCATGACCGGTATTGCCCGCTTTGTGCAGGACAAAGATCTGAAGAAGATCCTGCGCGCGACGGATGGATTAGGCACCGAAGCTACCCGCGCCGGGATCATCGAGCTGCTATTCAAACGAGGTTTTTTGATCAAGAAAGGGCGCTACATTCACTCCACCGATCCGGGACGGGCGCTGATCCACTCGCTGCCTGAACTGGCCGCACGGCCGGATATGACAGCCCACTGGGAATCGGTACTGACACAAATCAGTGAGAAGCAGTGCCGTTATCAGGACTTTATGCAGCCGCTGGTGGGCACCCTGTTTGATTTGATTAACCAGGCGAAGAGTACCCCGGTCAGGCAGTTCAGGGGGATGTCAGCGCCAGGTAGCGGTAACAAGAAACCCTTTAAAAAAAAGCGCAGCGCAGCATAAAAAAAGCCCGGTGAGGTAAACTGCACCGGGCTTTTAACGTCTGCCATTTTAGAGAATTTAAATCACTCCCTGGCCCATCATCGCATCGGCGACCTTTACGAACCCGGCGATATTTGCCCCGCGTACGTAGTTGGTCTGTTTCTCTTCACCGCCGTACTCGACGCAGGCGTGGTGAATATCCAGCATGATGTGGTGCAGGCGCGCATCCACTTTTTCGGCTTTCCAGCCCATCCGCGCGGCGTTCTGCGCCATCTCAAGACCTGACGTCGCCACGCCGCCGGCGTTAGCCGCTTTACCCGGCGCGAAGAGCACACCCGCCTCCAGGAACAGATCGGTCGCTTCGATGGTGGTGGGCATGTTGGCCCCTTCCGCTACCGCTTTCACGCCGTTTGCCACCAACTGACGCGCGGCATCGATATCCAGTTCATTCTGGGTGGCACACGGCAGGGCGATATCCACCGGCACGGCCCATGGCTGTTTGCCCTCAAGATAGGTCAGCCCAAATTCGCGGGCATAGTCGGCCACGCGGCCATCGCGGCTGGCTTTAATTTCGCAAAGACGTGCCAGCTTCTCGGCAGTAAAACCGGCTTCATCAACTACGGTGCCGCTGGAGTCAGAGGCGGTGATGACCCGTGCGCCAAACTCCATCGCTTTCTCAATGGCATACTGAGCCACGTTCCCCGAGCCAGAGACCGCCACGCGCATCCCTTCAAAGCTCAGACCATGGCGCTGTAACATCGCCTGGGTGAAATAGACCAGACCATAGCCGGTGGCTTCCGGACGGATCAGGCTGCCGCCGAAGGAGAGACCTTTACCGGTAAACACGCAGGCGCTGTTATTGGAGAGTTTTTTCATCATCCCGGCCATAAAGCCCACTTCGCGTCCGCCTACGCCGATATCCCCGGCCGGTACGTCGGTGTCCGGCCCCAGGTGACGATAAAGTTCAGTCATCAGCGCCTGGCAGAATCGCATGACCTCACCTTCACTTTTGCCTTTCGGATCGAAATCACTGCCGCCTTTCCCGCCGCCCATCGGCAGGGTGGTGAGGGCGTTTTTAAAGGTTTGTTCAAAACCGAGGAACTTAAGAATGGAGAGGTTAACGGAGGGATGGAATCGCATGCCGCCCTTAAACGGACCAATTGCCGAGTTGAACTGTACACGCCACGCACGGTTAACCTGTACCTGATTGCTGTCATCCACCCAGACCACGCGGAACTGAATTACGCGCTCAGGCTCAACCAGACGCTCCAGCAGGGACATCTGACGATAGCGTGGGTTCTGTTCAAGGAACGGCCACAGGGTGGTCATCACTTCGCGAACGGCCTGCGAAAACTCACTCTGATGCGGGTCGCGCTGTTGAACAGTATTCAGAAACGATTCCAGAGAGCATACCTGGTCCATAAGTATAAGTTCCTCTTATAAATAGAATTATTATCTTTTTGACGGTTTTATCTGTGATGTGTTGTGGTTTTCGACTATATCACTCGTACCAGTTTGTGACGCAAGTGAAAATTTCCCCATCCAGGGAAATTCATCATCCGCCCCGGGTCATAATAAAAAACGATGATGGAAAGGGTTAAAGCTTGCGGGTGACTGTCCGTTATAGTGTTAAGAGGACAAAACAGGATGAAACGTCTATGAATCGATTAATGATTGCCGCCATGCTCGGGCTTTTCTCTCTCAGCAGTTATGCCGAGCAACGTCTGCGCCCCGATATCGACGTGAACGTACCGCCGGAAGTGTTCAGCTCTGGTGGGCAGCGGGCGCAGCCGTGCAACATGTGTTGTATCTATCAGGATCAGAACTATTCGGAGGGGGCGGTGGTTCGCGCTGACGGGGTATTGTTACAGTGTCAGCGCGACGAACGGACAATCAGTACGAATCCACTGGTGTGGCGTCGTGTGAAAGAATAAAGGCTTCCAGCAGCGGGACATCCGCGGGCGCAAGGTTGTAAGTCAACGCCTGCCGTGGGGTACACCACACCAGCTGGGTGTGATAGTGCGCCACCGGGGTGCCGCTAAAGTGCGGCACGTGCCAGGCGTGCAGGTGGATCAGCCGGCGGGAGACTTCCCGCTGGTGGCTGGCAACATAGTCGCCTGGCTGAACCTCAATGGCGAGTTCCTCACGCAGCTCGCGAATCAGAGCCTCTTGCTGCGTTTCACCCGGTTCCACTTTGCCCCCGGCCAGTTCCCACATTCCCGCCTGATCGGCATGCTCTGGCCGCTGGGCCAGCAAAATCTGGCCATCCCGTTCGAGGATGGCGCAGACGACGTCGATTGTTTTGACCTTCATCGCGGTGAGCTTACAGATCAAACTTCGCCCAGACCGGCGCATGGTCAGACGGTTTTTCCATGCCGCGGATGGCGTAATCAATCCCGGTGTCGATACAACGTTCCGCCAGCGGATGGCTTGCCAGCAGCACATCGATGCGCAGACCGCGGTTGTCATCAAAACCTTTGGAACGGTAGTCGAACCACGAGAAGCGATCCTGGGTTTCCGGGTGGGCGTGGCGGAAAGTGTCTACCAAACCCCAGTCCAGCAGGCGACCCATCCACTCGCGCTCTTCCGGCAGGAAGGAGCATTTACCGGCGCGCAGCCAGCGTTTGCGGTTCTCTTCGCCAATGCCGATATCAAGGTCCGTCGGGCTAATATTGATGTCACCCATGATTAGCACCGGGTTCTCTTTCTGCAGCTCAGTTTCAAGATAACGCTGGAGATCCTGATAGAACTTCTCTTTAGCCGGGAACTTGGTCGGATGGTCGCGGCTTTCGCCCTGTGGGAAATAGCCATTGATAACCGTGATGTTTCCCATCGGCGAAGGCAGTTCTGCCATGATGATGCGGCGTTGCGCCTCACCGTCATCGTCCGGGAAGCCACGACGAACAGAAACTGGCGTCTCTTTGGTCAGCAGCGCCACGCCGTAGTGACCTTTTTGCCCGTGATAAAAGACGTTATAGCCCAGTTTTGCCACCTCTTCGAGGGGGAACATATCGTCGTGAACTTTTGTCTCCTGCAGACCAATGACGTCGGGCTGATGTTGTTCGACGATGGCTGCCAGTTGATGGGGACGGGCGCGCAGGCCGTTGATATTAAATGAGACAAATTTCATAGTCGCTGCCAGTGCAAGGTGAATAGTGCAAGGATGGTAGCAGAATTTAGCGCGACTGACTGCCACCGCCAGCAGGGAAAAACCGATAACGGCGATAGATGTAAATAATGGTGCAACTTTTGCACTTTTTAGGCGCAGCTTGCCCGATAAAAGCGCGTAAAGAGTTAAGTAATTTCGCGAGGGATCACAATTCCAGAATTATATTTGGTAAATGAATAATATTACTATTTTTCATCCGGCAAACCCGCGCTTGTTGCAAAAATATTCACTATTTATGCAAAAATAATGAATAAAGACTCGTCGTAACTTGTTGATTTTACGTTTACACCTCCCTTTTATGCACTTTTATCGCTAGCTGGCACGAACAGTGCAATCTACATTTACAGCGCAAACACTCAAATATTTAACATCTAAATAACCTTTTATTTACCGGATGAGGTCGCTATGTCTCTGTCAATTACGCGTGAAAATTTCGATGAATGGATGATGCCGGTTTATGCGCCGGCGGCTTTTATTCCGGTGCGGGGAGAGGGTTCACGTCTGTGGGATCAGCAGGGTAAAGAGTATATCGACTTTGCCGGCGGGATTGCGGTTAACGCACTGGGCCATGCGCACCCGGCATTGCGTCAGACCCTGAACGAGCAGGCGGCCAGGTTTTGGCATACGGGAAATGGCTACACCAACGAGCCGGCGTTGCGTCTGGCGAAGAAGTTGATCGACGCCACCTTCGCGGAGAAAGTGTTCTTCTGTAACTCGGGGGCCGAAGCCAACGAGGCGGCGCTGAAGCTGGCGCGCAAATATGCCCACGACCACTTTGGCAGCCAGAAAAGCGGGATCGTCGCGTTCAAAAACGCGTTCCATGGCCGCACGCTATTTACCGTCAGTGCCGGCGGGCAGCCCTCTTATTCTCAGGATTTTGCCCCGTTGCCGCCGGACATTCGCCACGGCGTCTATAACGATCTGAACTCAGCCCGGGATCTGATCGACGACATGACCTGCGCGGTGATCGTTGAGCCGATGCAGGGGGAGGGGGGCGTGTTACCGGCAGACAAAGCGTTCCTGCAGGGGTTACGCGAACTCTGCGATCGTCACAACGCGGTGCTGATTTTCGATGAAGTACAGACCGGCGTCGGCCGTACCGGTGAGTTGTATGCCTATATGCACTACGGTGTAACGCCAGATGTACTCTCTACCGCCAAGGCGCTCGGCGGCGGCTTCCCGATTGGGGCGATGCTGACCACCAATAAATTCGCCAGCGTCATGGGCGTGGGGACGCATGGCACAACCTATGGCGGTAACCCACTGGCTACTGCGGTGGCCGGGCAGGTGCTGGATATTATCAATACGCCAGAGGTGTTGAATGGCGTGAAACAGCGTCATGACTGGTTTGTTGAGCGTCTCACGGCCATCAACAATCAGACCGGCCTCTTTAAGGAGATTCGTGGCCTTGGCCTGCTGATTGGCTGTGTGCTAACGGAGGAGTACGCCGGAAAAGCGAAATTGATTTCACAGGAAGCGGCGAAAGCAGGGGTCATGGTGTTAATTGCCGGGGCCAACGTGGTGCGTTTTGCCCCCGCGCTGATTGTGAGCACCGAAGAGGTGCAAACCGGGTTAGACCGGTTTGCGCAGGCCTGTGAACGCGTGAAGTCCGGGGTGTCATCATGATGGTTATCCGTCCCGTTGAGCGTGAGGATCTCCCTGCGCTCATGCAGCTTGCCGGTAAGACAGGCGGTGGGTTGACCTCGTTGCCTGCCGATGAACAGACGCTGTTGGCGCGTATCGAGCGTGCCATTCAAACCTGGCAAGGGACGGTGCCGAAAGGTGAACAGGGCTATGTCTTTGTGCTGGAAGAGTGCGAAACCGGCACCGTGGCAGGGATCTGCGCCATTGAAGTGGCGGTGGGGCTCAACGATCCCTGGTACAACTACCGCGTAGGCACCCTGGTTCATGCCTCGAAAGAGCTGAACGTCTATAACGCGCTGCCGACGCTATTTCTCAGTAACGATCACACCGGCAGCAGTGAACTTTGTACCTTGTTTCTGGATCCCGCCTGGCGCAAGGAGGGCAATGGCTACCTGCTCTCTAAATCGCGTTTTATGTTCATGGCGGCCTTCCGCGATCGCTTCAATGACAAAGTAGTGGCTGAGATGCGCGGTGTGATCGACGAAACGGGTTTCTCTCCGTTCTGGAAAAGCCTCGGCGAGCGCTTCTTTTCCATGGAATTCAGCCGCGCTGACTACCTGTGCGGCACCGGGCAAAAAGCCTTTATCGCTGAGTTGATGCCCAAACACCCGATCTATACCCACTTCCTTAGCGAAGAGGCGCAGGCGGTGATTGGCGAAGTGCATCCGCAAACCGCGCCGGCTCGTGCGGTGCTGGAAAAAGAGGGATTCCGCTACTGTAACTATGTGGACATTTTCGACGGCGGGCCAACGCTGGAGTGCGATATCGATCGGGTGCGCGCGATTCGTAAAAGTCGGCTGGTGGAGGTGGCAGAAGGCCAGCCTGCGCCGGGCGAGTGGCCAGCCTGTCTGGTCGCCAACGAACAGTATGACCATTTTCGCGCCACGCTGATTCGCGTGGATCCCGACTGCGAACGTCTGGTGCTCACCGCCGCGCAACTGGATGCCCTGAAATGCCACGCAGGCGACCGTATCCGCATGGTGCGTCTGTGTCCTGAGGAGAAAACAGCATGACTTTATGGATTAACGGCGACTGGATCACCGGCGCGGGAGAAAAACGCACGAAAACTAATCCGGTTGGACAAGAGACCCTCTGGCTGGGCAACGACGCCAGCCCGGAGCAGGTTGAGCAGGCCTGCCGTGCCGCCCGGGCGGCCTTCCCGGCATGGGCCAGGTTGCCCTTTAGCGCGCGCCAGAGCATTGCGGAAAAATTCGCCGGACTACTGGAAGCCAATAAAACTGAACTGACGAGCATCATTGCCCGCGAAACCGGGAAACCGCGCTGGGAAGCGGCCACTGAAATCACGGCGATGATCAATAAAGTGGCCATCTCGGTGAAGGCCTACCATACCCGTACTGGCGAGCAACGCACCGAGATGGCAGACGGCGCGGCAACCCTGCGCCATCGTCCTCATGGGGTGCTGGCAGTGTTCGGCCCCTATAACTTCCCCGGCCACCTGCCGAACGGACACATCGTTCCGGCGCTGTTGGCGGGTAACACCCTGATCTTCAAACCCAGTGAACTGACCCCCTGGACGGGCGAAGCGATGGTTAAACTGTGGGAGCAAGCCGGTTTGCCGCCGGGCGTGTTGAACCTTGTGCAGGGGGGGCGGGAAACGGGCCAGGCGCTGAGTGGCCTTCGCGACGTGGATGGCTTGCTGTTTACGGGCAGCGCCGGCACCGGGTATCAGCTGCACCGTCAGTTGGCAGGACAGCCGGAAAAAATTCTCGCGCTGGAGATGGGCGGCAATAACCCCCTGATCGTTGATGAGCCCGCCGATATTGATGCCGCCGTCCACCTTACCATTCAGTCCGCCTTTATTACGGCGGGCCAGCGCTGTACCTGCGCGCGTCGCCTGCTGGTAAAACGCGGTGCGCAGGGTGATGCGTTTCTGGCGCGCCTGGTAGAGGTATCGTCAACGCTGATACCCGGCGAGTGGGATGCTCTGGATCAGCCGTTTATTGGCGGCCTAATCTCTGAGCAGGCCGCTATACAGGTGTATAACGCCTGGCGCGAGCATGTTGCGAAGGGCGGGACCTCGTTACTGGATCCGCGACGGGTAAAAGCGGGTACCTCTTTCTTGACGCCAGCTATCGTCGAGATGAGCGGCGTGCAGAGCGTGGCGGATGAAGAGGTCTTTGGCCCCCTGCTGTGCGTCTGGCGTTATGACACCTTCGATGAAGCCATCGCCATGGCTAATGCCACCCGCTATGGCCTGTCGAGCGGGTTGATCTCCCCGGATCGTGAAAAGTTTGACCAGCTGTTGCTGGAAGCCCGGGCCGGGATCGTCAACTGGAACAAACCCCTTACCGGTGCCGCCAGTACCGCGCCGTTTGGCGGCGTGGGTGCCTCTGGCAACCATCGCGCCAGCGCCTGGTACGCCGCAGATTACTGCTCGTGGCCGATGGCGAGCCTGGAAACGGAAACCATCGCGCTGCCAGAGCAGCTCAATCCGGGCCTCGATTTTACACAGGGGAAGCGCCATGAAAGCGCGTGAAGTCAATTTTGACGGCCTGGTCGGGCTGACCCACCACTATGCCGGGCTCTCTTTTGGGAATGAAGCATCAACCAAACACCGTTTCCAGATCTCAAATCCTCGTCTGGCGGCGAAACAGGGGTTGCTCAAAATGAAAGCCCTGGCTGACGCCGGGTTTCCGCAGGGGGTGATCCCTCCTCATGAGCGGCCAAACGTGGCCGTTTTGCGCCAGCTTGGCTTCAGCGGGACTGACGAGCAGGTCGTAGAGAAAGCAGGCACTTTGTATCCGGATCTGCTCTCCGCCGCCAGTTCAGCGTCGGCGATGTGGGTGGCTAATGCTGCCACCGTGGCGCCCTCTGCCGATACGCTCGACGGCAAAGTGCATCTCACCGTGGCTAACCTCAATAACAAATTCCACCGCGCCACCGAAGCGCGAACCACTGAACAGTTGCTACGGTCGATTTTCCGCGACAGAACGCACTTTAGCGTTCATGACGCCCTGCCGCAGGTGGCGATGTTTGGAGACGAAGGGGCAGCCAACCATAACCGACTGGGAGGGGAGTATGGCGAACCGGGTATTCAGCTCTTCGTCTATGGCCGCGATGAATCCGGGTATGCCACTCCGTCACGCTATCCCGCTCGTCAGACCCTGGCGGCGAGCCAGGCGGTGGCCCGGCTGAATCAGGTCAATCCGGGTCAGCTGATTTTCGCCCAGCAAAATCCTGAGGTGATTGACCACGGGGTATTCCATAACGACGTGATTGCCGTCTCCAACCGTCAGGTACTGTTTTGCCACGAACAGGCGTTTGTGGATCAGCAGGCGCTGTTCGGGATCCTTCGCAGCCGCGTGCCGGGCTTTACCCCGCTGGAGGTGCCCACAAAGGCGGTCTCGGTCGCGGATGCCGTAGCCACCTATCTCTTTAACAGCCAGCTTTTGAGTAAAGACGACGGCAGCATGATGCTGGTGCTACCGCAGGAATCGCAACTTCATGCTGGCGTTTGGCATTACCTGAATACCTTGCTGGAAGGGGACAACCCCATCAGCGAATTGCGCGTATTTGACCTTCGCGAAAGCATGGCGAACGGCGGCGGCCCGGCATGCCTGCGGTTGCGGGTCGTCCTCACGCCAGAGCAACAGCAGGCGGTCAACCCGGCGGTGATGATGAATGAAACCCTGTTCAACACGCTTAATGACTGGGTGGATCGCTACTATCGCGATCGCTTAACCCAGGCCGATCTGGTTGATCCGCAATTATTGCGTGAAGGGCGCGAGGCGCTGGATGCCTTAACCCGAATTTTACAGCTCGGTTCGGTCTATCCGTTCCAGCAATAAAGGAGGCGAGATGGAAAACCTGTTGGCCCTGACGCTGGCGGCGGAGTTACCGGCCCAGCATGCGGGCACCGGCCCTTCGTTTCACTGGCGCTGGCTGGCGCCAGGCGTGGTGGAATTGACCCCTGAGACACAGAGCACGCGTTCGCTGGTGCTTTCGTCAGGGATCCATGGCAATGAGACGGCACCGGTTGAAATCGTCGATGCCTTACTTAGCGCCCTGTTCCGCGGCGAAATGATGCTGAGCTGTCGTCTGCTGGTGATCTTCGGCCATCCGCAGGCGCTGGTGGCGAATAAGCGCTATCTGGAGTGGGATATTAACCGCATGTTCGGTGGACGCTGGGCGCAGTTTCCGCCTGGGGAAGATGCCGCCCGGGCCCAGGTGCTGGAACAGTGTGTAGCTAAATTCTTTGCCGATGCAGGGGATGATCGCTGGCATCTGGATCTGCATACCGCGATCCGCGCCTCTTACCACGTGCGCTTTGGGGTGTTGCCCCAGCGGGACGCCCCCTGGGATGAGGCATTTCTGGGGTGGCTGGGGGATGCAGGGCTGGAGGCGCTGGTGTTCCATCAGACTCCGGGCGGAACCTTTACCCATTTCAGCTGTGAACGCTTTGGTGCGCTGGCCTGTACTTTGGAACTCGGGAAAGCCCTGCCGTTTGGGCATAACGATCTTCGCCTGTTTGCTGTCACTCAGCAGGCCCTGCAGGCACTATTAAGCGGAAAAACGCCGACCCGGCAGGCAGGCGAGGTGGAGCGTTATCGGGTGGTGCAACAAATCACCCGCCGCAGCGACGCCTTTCGCCTGCATATGGCGGCACATACGCTGAACTTTACCCCGTTTCGTCGGGGCGTGCTGCTGGCGGAAGATGGTGAGGAGCGCTACGAGGTGCAAAAGTCGACCGAGTATGTGCTCTTTCCAAACCCCTCGGTTGCCTTTGGGCTGCGCGCAGGATTAATGCTGGAAAAAATAAGCTGATAACGGCTGCCCCGAAAGGGGCGGTCATTCATCGTTGCGTTTATTTTGATTGATCTTTAATGCGCCAGATTTTTTATACGGATTATTCCTGGATAATTGCTTTATTATTAAACGCCATGCCGCTATACTTCTCCATAATTCCTTTAAAATCATTCATATGATTATTTTTGTTTCATCTCTCCACGGTTTATCCTTATTTCCTTCACAATTGAACAAATATTGTTTTTTACACTTTCACAGTTTTACTGTTGCTCTGATTTATTGACGATAAACCCCGTAAAGTTTATCTCGTCAACACGGCATAGCGCCGAAGAATAACTGAAAGAAAGGACAAGATTATGCGTAAATTAACTGCACTGTTTGTTGCTTCTACCCTGGCTCTGGGCGCTACCAGCATGGCGTTCGCAGCGGATACCGCCACAACGACCGCGGCGCCGACTGAAGGCAAAATGATGCACCATAAAGGCAAGCCGGGTATGCATCACGATATGATGTTTAAAGACCTGAATCTGACCGACGCGCAGAAACAGCAGGTGCGCGACATTATGAAAAGCCAGCGCGACCAGATGAAGCGTCCACCTCTGGAAGAGCGTCGCGCAATGCACGACATCATCGCCAGCGACTCCTTCGATAAAGCGAAAGCAGAAGCGCAGATCGATAAAATGGCCGAGCAGCACAAAGCCCGTATGCTGGCGCACATGGAAACCCAGAATAAGATCTACAACATTCTGACGCCTGAACAGAAAAAACAGTTCAATGCCAATTTTGAGAAGCGTCTGACAGAACGTCGCGCACCAGAAGGTAAAATGCCAGCACCTGCCGAATAATCGGCCCCCTACTTAAGACCGCCGGAGTCCTGTTCACAAAAGCGAATTCGCTGTGGACAGGTCCGGCGGTTTTTTTCTTTACCGCCCTCTTGTAAGCCGCCAGAAGCGCGGTATTCTCCTGTAACGGCTTGAATGTACTTACACTTATGGCCAGAAATTTTTCCTGACCAGCCTAAAATCTGTAAGCACGCTTGCCGATACTACGTCTGTAGTAAACCAACTAACGATAACAATCAATTCAGCGACCGTGGTAAACGGCCGCTCTGGTGCGTGTTGCGCCATTCAGGAGTGGTGATGGAGTTTTTCGATATCCGTAAAATGCCGGTCAATCTTTGGCGTAATGGCGCCGGAGAGACGCGAGAAATTTGTTGTTTGCCTCCGGCAACCCGTGACTTTACCTGGCGGGCCAGTATCGCGTCCATTGCCGGTAATGGTGAGTTCTCTCTCTTTCCGGGCGTTGACCGGGTCATTACGCTACTGGAAGGGGGGGAGGTCGCTCTCGATGGGGGCCATGCGTTTAACCACAGGCTACGTCGCCATCAACCCTTCAGCTTTGCAGGTGATACGCCGGTAAAAGCGAAGCTCACTGAAGGGCAGATGTCGATGGATTTCAATATTATGACCCGACGTGACCGCTGTCGGGCCAAAGTGCGGGTGGCCGATCGCACCTTTACGACCTTTGCCTCGCGCGGTGGCGTAGTCTTTGTCATCAGCGGCGCATGGCAGATGGGCGACAAGCTTCTGACCGCCGATCAGGGGGCATGGTGGCAGGAAGGCCGACATACCCTGCGTTTACTGAAGGACGAAGGCAAGCTGCTGTTTAGCGAAATTATTTGGCTACCCGGTCATTAAGGGGGGTGATCTCATAACTGCCGGAGAGCAGCGGTTTACAGAGGATCTTATACCCATCCTGATCGAACCCCGCAGGCGTGCGGAGCAACTCCGGCGCCTCGTCCAGCGAATTCACTGCGCCCAGCCAGAGCCAGTTGTGGATGATATGATAATGGGTCATCCCCTCTCGCGACTCTTTAAGCGCAATGGCACTGTCCCACGGCCAGCAGGTGACGCCAATGTTTTCCAGCCCCGTCAGCAGCCGTTGCTGATGATCCTCCACGCTCTCTTTGCCGCAGCAGGCACCCGCGCAGCGTTTTAGCGCTGAGCGAAAGCAGGCGCGCCCGCGGGTTAAGGACTCCAGCCCCAACAGGCCGTAACAGAGCTTCTCCGTATCGGCGAGGCTTTGCAGAGTTTGTAACGCCGCACGGCGGTTAGCAAAGAGGCCGTAGAGATTGGGCGTATGCGAGAAATCGACTTCACGGGCATATACCACCTGCGGTTTCCCCTCGCTGATATGCAGCGAGCAGAGCTGCCGGTTACGGCGCAGCCGTTTGTTAAAGAGCGGCTGCTGCTCTTTAATCAGGCGCGCTTCCAGCAGCAGCGCACCGAGCTCACCGGCGGTCTGCGTCCAGCTAATGCGCCGGGACTGACGTAACATCGCGGCCTCTTCCGGGGTACGCAGATGCGACAGGACCCGGCTGCGAATATTGACGCTTTTACCTATGTACAGCGGCATGGCATCGCTCTCGCCATGGAAAAAGTAAACGCCGGGCTGCTTGGGTAACGCTTCCAGCCATGGGCGCAAATGTTCGGGGTATTCATAGATGGCAGCCGCTTCAAATTCGAGACGCGGTGCGGATTGACGCCTGCTCACAACTTACTCCTGATACTGTTCAGGTATACAGTGTAGCAGCCTGTCGCTGGTTAAAAAAGAGGCGGCTTACGCCGCCTGCAGGAATTTATCGTTTCCAGAAGTCGTCAAATGGCGTGATAGGTGGGCGACGTTTATGCTCCGTCTTCACATACCAGCCTTCGATAATGCGCGCAGTTCCTTCGTCGAGAACCTTGCCTTCCAGATAATCATCAATATTCTCATAGGTTACGCCCAGCGCGGCTTCGTCCGGCAGGGAAGGGCGATCGTCTTCCAGATCGGCGGTTGGGGCTTTTTTGTACAGATGCTCCGGGCAGCCCAGTGCGGCCAGCAGCTGTTTACCCTGGCGCTTGTTAAGGCGGAACAGCGGGTTGATGTCCGTGCCGCCATCACCGTATTTGGTGAAGAAACCGGTCAGCGCTTCGGCGGCGTGGTCGGTCCCAACGACGATCCCTTTGGTCATACCGGCAATGCTGTACTGCGCTTTCATTCGCTCGCGGGCCTTTTCGTTACCGCGAACAAAATCGCTTAACTCAATACCTGCATCGCGCAGCGCTTTTTCACTGGCCAGAACCGATTCTTTAATATTGACGGTCAATACCCGATCCGGCTGGATAAAGTTGAGTGCATCCTGGCAATCCTGCTCATCGAATTGCACGCCATACGGCAGGCGTACGGCGATAAACTGCAGCGTGGCATCGCCGGTTTCATCACGCAATTCCGTGATGGCCTGCTGACTCAGTTTACCCGCCAGCGTGGAGTCCTGACCGCCGCTGATGCCCAGCACCAGGGTCTTAATGAAGGGGTAGGTTTTCAGATAGGTTTTCAGAAAATCGACGCTACGACGGATTTCATCATCCGCGTTGATCGTCGGTTTGACCCCGAGCGCTTGAATAATCTCTTGTTGCAGAGCCATTTAGCCCCTCCGTTTTGTGAATTCGCTTAATGAATGATTCGTTAAAATTACCCCGTCAGGCGTAAAACGACAAGGATCCCTGTTATCACTGTGGCAAAAGCACGCGATTTTGCTGCTAATCGCTGTTTTATTAGAATTTTCCTAAAAAGCCGCGCTGGGCTGTCCGGGGTTGAAAAAAGTAATTTTATATTCCAGGCTTATCTAACACGCTGATAAACAAGAGGACGGAATATGAACAAGAACATCGCAGGAATGTTGGGTGCAGCGGCGGTACTGACTATGCTGGCAGGCTGTACGGCGTATGACCGTACAACGGACCAGTTCACACAGCCTGTTGTTAAAGACGTTAAGAAAGGGATGAGCCGTGCGCAGGTTGCGCAGGTAGCCGGCAAACCTTCTTCAGAAGTTTCAATGATTCATGCACGCGGTACTTGCCAGACTTACATCCTGGGTCAACGTAATGGTAAAGCAGAAACTTACTTTGTTGCCCTGGACGATACCGGTCACGTGATCAATTCGGGCTACCAGACCTGTGCGGAATACGATACTGACCCGCAGGCTCCTAAAGCCCAGTAAGGCACTCTCCTTAGCTCTGATACAAACCGGCCACTGCGCCGGTTTTTTTACATCCCGCCGACGCTTAATTCTCCACGCGAATTATTTGCCTGAAATGTGAAGGTAATCATTACGCCAGGTCAATGAGAGACAATTATAAACCTCTTAGGATTATTACCGGCATAGCGGTTGCCGTATACTCATGTCATACCGAAACGTCAACGATACACCGAGGAAAGTGGAGGCTGGCGTTGTCACCCATCGGGTAGCCATATAAGAGGGAAGTTGGGATGGAAAAGAAACACATCTATCTGTTTTGTTCTGCGGGCATGTCAACGTCACTGTTAGTGTCAAAAATGCGTGCGCAGGCGGAGAAGTACGAAGTACCGGTCATCATCGAAGCATTTCCGGAGACCCTGGCAGGCGAGAAGGGCGTTAACGCCGATGTCGTTCTGCTCGGCCCGCAAATTGCTTATATGCTGCCAGAAATCCAGCGTTTATTACCCAATAAGCCGGTAGAAGTGATCGACTCTGCGCTGTACGGCAAAGTTGATGGTTTAGGTGTACTTAAAGCTGCCGTTGCAGCGATTAAAAAAGCTGCAAATTAAAATTTTATTTTTTTCCCGTCAAAGAGCAATTTCACACTCACTTACGCCGCAATTTTATTGCGGCATTTAAGGGTATTTTTCTATGAGTAGAGTCATTGGTGCACTTGAAAAGGTACTCCTTCCTTTTGCAGTTAAAATAGGAAAGCAACCCCATGTCAACGCCATCAAAAACGGTTTTATTAAATTAATGCCGTTAACGCTGGCCGGTGCCATGTTCGTTTTAATTAATAACGTTTTTCTAAGTTTTGGCGATGGCTCATTTTTCTACTCATTAGGTGTTCGGTTAGACCCCTCAACCATTGAAACGTTAAATGGTTTCAAAGCCATCGGCGGCAATGTATATAACGGTACGCTGGGTATTATGTCGCTGATGGCCCCTTTTTTTATTGGGATGGCGCTGGCTGAAGAGCGTAAAGTGGACTCGCTGGCGGCGGGGCTGTTATCTGTTGCTGCCTTTATGACCGTCACGCCCTATAGCGTTGGTGAAGCCTATGCGGTAGGCGCGAACTGGCTGGGTGGCGCCAATATTATCTCCGGTATTGTCATCGGGCTGGTGGTTGCGGAACTCTTTACCTTTATTATTCGTCGTAACTGGGTCATTAGATTACCCGATAGCGTGCCGGCGTCGGTGTCACGCTCCTTCTCTGCGCTGATCCCGGGCTTCATCATTCTTTCTATAATGGGCACCCTTGCCTGGGCGTTGTCGCACTGGGGGACGAACTTCCACCAGATCATCATGGATACTATCTCCACGCCGCTGGCATCGATGGGCGGTGTAGTCGGCTGGGCTTACGTTATTTTCACCTCGTTGCTGTGGTTCTTTGGCGTGCATGGCTCGCTGGCGCTGGCGGCACTCGACAGCGGTATCATGACCCCGTGGGCGCTGGAGAACGTGGCGCTGTATCAGCAGTATGGCTCCGTGGATGCGGCACTGGCAGCCGGGAAAACCTTCCATGTATGGGCGAAACCGATGCTCGACTCCTACATCTTCCTGGGGGGCACCGGTGCTACGCTTGGCCTGATCATCGCGGTCTTTATCACTTCACGCCGCGCTGACCATCGTCAGGTGGCGAAACTGGCGCTGCCATCCGGGATCTTCCAGATTAACGAGCCGATTCTGTTTGGTCTGCCGATCATTATGAACCCGGTGATGTTTATTCCCTTTATCCTGGTTCAGCCGCTGCTGGCGGCCATCACCCTGACCGCCTACTACTTAGGTATTATCCCACCGGTGACCAATATCGCGCCGTGGACGATGCCCGCTGGTCTGGGTGCGTTCTTCAACACCAACGGCAGCGTAGCGGCCTTCCTGTTGGCGATGTTTAACCTTGGGGTGGCAACCCTGCTTTATATGCCGTTCGTGGCCATTGCCAACAAAGCGCAGACCACCATTGATGAAGAAGAGAGCGAAGAAGAGATCGCCCTCGCACTGAAATTCTGATGTCGACTGGCGCGGGGTAACTCGCGCCTGTAAAGGAGAAGAGCATGTTTGATTTGGATAACGTCGTGGCAGAAGAGGCCGTTGAAAACGATCTGGAAGAGGTGGTGATGGGCCTCATTATCAACTCAGGGCAAGCGCGCAGCCTGGCGTATGCCGCATTGAAGCAGGCTAAGCAGGGCGATTTTGCCGCTGCGCGTGCGATGATGGACCAGTCCCGCCTGGCGTTGAATGAAGCGCATCTGGTACAAACTAAACTGATTGAAGGCGATCAGGGTGAAGGTAAAATGAAAGTGAGCCTGGTGCTGGTACATGCCCAGGATCATCTGATGACCTCTATGCTTGCCCGCGAGCTGGTCACCGAACTCATCGATCTTCACGAAAAAATTCAGTAAGTATGGACAGGCAGGAGGTCAGCGCGATGGAGATCAAAACCGCACGTGAGCAGCAACTGTTCAATGGCAAAAATTTTCACGTGTTCATCTACAACAAGGTTGAGAGCATCAGTGGTTTGCATCAGCATGACTACTATGAATTCACCATTGTGCTGACTGGCCGTTACTATCAGGAGATCAACGGCAAGCGGGTATTACTGGAGCGCGGTGATTTTGTTTTTATCCCGATGGGCTCACATCACCAGAGCTTCTACGATTTTGGCGCCACGCGTATTCTCAACGTGGGGATCAGCAAGCGCTTTTTCGAAACGCATTACCTGCCGCTTCTGCCGTTCTGCTTTGTTGCCTCGCAGATTTATCACATCAAAGCAGAGTTCCTGACCTGGATCGAAACGGTGATTGCATCGCTAAATTTTCGCGACAGTGAATTTGATGAGTTTATCGAAACCGTCACCTTTTACGTCATCAACCGCCTGCGCCACCATCGCGAAGAGCAGCAGGTGGCGGATGATATTCCCCAGTGGCTGCGCACCACCGTAGAGGTGATGCACGATAAACTCAAGTTTGGCGAAAACGCGCTGGAAAATATGGTGCAACTCTCCGGTAAATCACAAGAATATCTCACCCGTGCGACTCAGCGCTATTATCGTAAGACGCCGGTGCAGATTATTAATGAAATTCGCATTAATTTCGCCAAGAAGCAGCTGGAAATAACCAACTACTCAGTGACGGATATTGCTTATGAGTCGGGTTATAGTAGTCCCAGTCTGTTTATAAAGACGTTTAAAAAATTCACCTCATTTACACCTAATAGCTATCGCAAAAACCTGACGGTAATCAATTAGACGCCGGCGGATCTGCCGCCGGGAATATCGATTTCAAAAACTTGCCCATAACTGGTGGGAAGGGAGCGCTATACTTAACGGGCGGCTCTCCCAGGGAGAATAATATGCAGAAGAAATTAAAAGTAGTTACGATCGGCGGCGGCAGCAGTTATACCCCGGAATTACTTGAAGGCTTTATTAAGCGTTACCACGAACTGCCGGTCAGTGAATTATGGCTAGTCGATGTGGAAGAGGGGCAGGAGAAGCTGGATATTATTTTCGACCTCTGCCAGCGGATGGTGAAAAAAGCTGGCGTACCTATGACGGTGCATAAAACGCTGGATCGCCGTGAGGCACTAAAAGACGCTGACTTCGTCACCACCCAGTTGCGCGTAGGCCAGCTCAAAGCGCGTGAGCTGGACGAGCGTCTGCCGCTGAGTTACGGCTACCTGGGACAAGAGACCAACGGTGCGGGCGGTCTGTTCAAGGGGCTGCGCACTATTCCGGTGGTCTTCGACATCATCAAAGATGTGCAGGCGATCTGCCCGAACGCGTGGGTGATTAACTTTACCAATCCGGCCGGCATGGTCACCGAGGCGGTCTATCGTCATACCGATTTCAAACGCTTTATTGGTGTCTGTAATATTCCCATCGGTATGAAGATGTTTATACGCGACGTGCTGGCGCTTGAGGAGAGCGATGCGCTCTCTATCGACCTCTTTGGTCTGAACCATATGGTCTTTATCCGCGATGTGCTGGTAAACGGGCAGTCGCGCTTTGCCGAGCTGCTGGATGGCGTAGCCAGCGGCAATCTTAAGGCTGCCTCGGTGAAAAATATCTTCGACCTGCCGTTCAGCGAAGGGCTGATTCGCTCCCTGAATCTGCTGCCTTGCTCGTATCTGCTCTACTACTTCAAGCAGAAAGAGATGCTGGCCATCGAAATGGGCGAGTACTACAAAGGCGGGGCACGTGCGCAGGTGGTGCAGAAGGTCGAAAAACAGCTGTTCGAGCTGTATAAAGATCCGCAACTGAACATTAAGCCGAAAGAGCTGGAGCAGCGCGGCGGCGCCTATTACTCCGACGCGGCCTGCGAAGTGATCAAAGCTATCTATAACGATAAGCAGGCCGAACATTACGTGAACATTCCGCATCATGGTCACGTTGAAAATATTCCGGCCGACTGGGCGGTAGAAATGACCTGCATCCTGGGGCGTGACGGCGCAAAACCGCACCCACGTATCACCCGCTTCGACGATAAAGTGATGGGGCTTATTCACACCATCAAGGGCTTTGAAGTGGCGGCAAGCCAGGCGGCGCTGAGTGGCGAGTTTAACGATGTGCTACTGGCGATGAACCTCAGCCCGCTGGTGCACTCGGATCGCGATGCTGAAAAACTGGCACGTGATATGATTCTGGCCCATGAAAAATGGCTGCCAAATTTTGCGACAACCATCGATAAGCTCAAGAGCGAACAGCATTAAGAGGGCATGCAATGGAAAATCTGCTGATCGTCAACGCCGATGATTTTGGTCTGTCGAAAGGGCAGAACTACGGCATCGTGGAAGCCTGCCGGCATGGCGTGGTGACCTCTACCACCGCCATGATGAATGCTGAGGCAATTGAGCACGCCGTTGCCCTGAGTCGTGACCTGCCTGCTTTGGGCGTCGGGATGCACTTCGTCCTGACGTTAGGCAGGCCCCTGACCGCAATGCCTGGCCTGGCGCGCGAAGGGGTGCTTGGAAAATGGATCTGGGAAATGGCTGAGCAGGGCGGCCTGCCGCTTGAGGAGATTGCCAAAGAGCTGGAGTGTCAGTTCAACCGCTTTGTCGATCTCTTCGGTCGTTTGCCGACGCATATCGACAGCCACCACCATGTGCACATGATCCCGGCGATTTTCCCGCTGGTGGCTGAATTTGCCCGCCGTAAAGGGGTGGCGATGCGGGTGGATCGTCAGGAGGCCGCCTTTAAAGCGACGTTGCTTGCGTTGCCGCCGACTACCGACGGCTTCAGCAGCGCGTTCTATGGCGATGCCATCGACGAGGCGCTGTTCTTGCAAACGCTTGATGATTCGGCGCAGCAGGGGGAGCGAAGTCTGGAGATGATGGCGCATCCGGCCCTGATCGACAATACTCTGCGTAAAAGCGCCTATTGCTGGCCGCGACTGGATGAGCTGGAGGTATTGACCTCGGCGTCACTGAAAAATGCGATTGCCGAGCGGGGATATCGACTGGGAACCTTTAACGACTTGTAAAAAACAAAGCCGGGTGGCATCACCACCCGGCTCTTTTTATGCCGGAATAGCGGCTATCTTGTTGCTACGTGACCAGACACGGTGCGCGGCCAGCAGATTCAAAAGCTGATCGGTGAAGGCGCTATCTGCGCTGTCACCTTCCACAATGCCCTCTTCACCCTGATCCGCAACCTTAAGCAGCGCTTTAAACTGTCGCGCATCGCCCGCCAGCGCGATAGGTTTAAGATGCTTATAGGCCTCCAGCAGGTAATATTGCGCATCGCCATTATTCAACAGGCTTTGAATATCACCACATGGCACCACCACGGCATCTACCGTCAAGGAAGGCGCACCGGCAAAGGTCGCGGCTATCGGCAGGGTAGAGCCGTCGTCAGCCGTCACTTCACCCATGCGGGCGTAGAGCAGCTTTGCGTGAACCCCCCGGGACTTGAGGGCCTGTAACACCGCCAGTAGATCCGACGAACGGGTTTTATCATTCAGCAGTACGCCAACCACACGACCTTTAATATCGCCGCCCGGCACCGCATAAAGGCTGAGGCTGGGATCTTTTTTCAGGTTGTTGACGTCCTTCGGCGGCGCAATGTTGCGCTGTGCTTCAGTGAGGGTTATCCCCAGATTTTCAGCGACCCCCTGGGCAAGCGTGATATCAATGTGGGCCAGCTGATCCACGACCCGCTCCCGGATATAGGCCCGAACCACCTTGCTCAGCTCGAAACTGAAGGCACCAATAATATGCTGCTGCTCTACCGGCGTTTGACTCTGCCAGAAGAGGCGAGGGTGGGCATAATATTCGCCAAAGGAGGGGCTGCGCTCACGCACTTTATGACCCTCAACGCGCTCCTGATATGACTCGAAGCCGCCGCGTTTTGGGCCTGGAGGGGTTTCGCGCGGCCAGTTATCGTTAATCGAGTTCGGTTCATAGTTGGCCGGGTTGGTATCGATATCCTGACGGTGCATGCCATCGCGCTGGAAGTTGTGATACGGGCAGGTCGGGCGATTAATCGGGATCTCGTGGAAGTTAGGTCCACCCAGGCGGCTGATCTGCGTATCGGTATAGGAGAACAGACGCCCCTGCAAAAGCGGGTCGTTAGTGAAGTCCAGCCCCGGTACGATGTGGCCAGGATGGAAAGCAGCCTGTTCGTTTTCGGCGAAGAAGTTATCCGGGTTGCGGTTGAGGACCATTTTGCCGACGCGTTGCACCGGCACCAGCTCTTCAGGAATCAGCTTGGTAGGATCCAGCAGGTCAAAATCATATTTGAATTCATCTTCTTCCGGGATGAGCTGGAAGCCCAGTTCATACTCCGGATAATCGCCCGCTTCGATGGCTTCCCACAATTCACGGCGATGGAAATCCGGATCGCGCCCCGTCAGTTTTTGCGCCTCATCCCAGACCAGAGAGGCTTTACCCGCTACGGGCTTCCAGTGGAAACGAACAAACGTGGCTTTACCTTCGGCGTTAATCAGCCGGAAGGTGTGGATGCCAAAACCTTCCATGGTGCGATAGCTACGCGGGATACCGCGATCGGACATCGCCCACATCACGTTGTGCAGGGTTTCCGGCTGCAGGGAAACATAATCCCAGAAGGTGTCATGGGCGCTCTGTCCCTGGGGAATGGCCCAGTGTGGCTCGGGTTTAACGGCATGGACGAAGTCGGGAAACTTATGCGCGTCCTGAATAAAGAAGATCGGCGTGTTGTTGCCCACCAGGTCAAAGATACCCTCGTCGGTATAAAATTTGGTGGCGAACCCGCGGATATCACGCACCGTATCGGCGGAGCCTGCACCGCCCTGTACCGTTGAAAATCGTACGAATACCGGGGTGATCTTATCGGGTTCAGAGAGAAAATCCGCTTTGGTCAGGTCGCTCAGGCTTTTATAGGGCTGGAAATAACCGTGCGCTGCCGAGCCGCGCGCATGCACGATACGCTCCGGAATGCGCTCGTGGTCGAAATGGGTGATCTTCTCGCGCAGGATAAAATCTTCCAGCAGCGTGGGGCCGCGGCTACCGGCGCGCAGGGAGTTTTGATCGTCGGCGATACGTACGCCCTGATTGGTCGTTAGCGGAAAGTTCTCGCCATTTTTACGCTGGCACTCCAGCGCGTTGAGCTTTTCGTTACCCGAGTGCGGTGCCTTCAGGCTCCCTGGCGCAGTGGGTTGTTCTCCTGGTGCGGTTGGGGCAGCCGTGGGCCGGTGAGAGCCGTCCTCCGGCGCCAGCGAGTCCAGTCCGGGTTTTGCTTCGTTTTCGTTGTGAACTGGAGATTGATGGGGTTTATGGGGATTATCATTCTGCGACATTACTCTCGTCTCCTGTTTTCATTGCTGAAAAGCCTTTTTTATTGGCATCAAAACCTATTAACTATAGAACAAGAGGCGTAATAATCCCGGTTAGAGCGTGATATCTCGCTGTTCAAGTGGGAGTAAAAGGCACGCAAGGCACGACGCAGGAGGGGCAATCAGCTATGATAGGATTTTACTGATTCTTGAATTTGCTTTAGTGAACCAGTCGCTTATGAAACCACTTCGCCAACAAAACCGTCCTGTCATTAGCTACGTACCCCGCGTGGAACCCGCCCCGCCTGACCATGCCACTAAAATGGAGGGGTTTCGTGATGTCTGGCTATTGCGCGGCAAATATGTGGCGTTTGTGCTGATGGGGGAGCATTTTCGTCGTTCCCCACCGTTTACCGTGCCAGAGTCGGCCCAGCGCTGGGCGACACAGGTACGTCAGGAAAATGAGTTAAAAGAGTAGCCATAAAAAAACCGCCCGAAGGCGGTTTTTTTTATGCTGTTAGCGATTAACGGTGCGCCAGTTCGGCGTTGTCGTCGCTCTCCAGAATCTCTTTATCGGTCTGTTTCAGCCACTGGCTGGTCAGCGTACCGGCAGTCATAGAACCACTCACGTTCAGGGCGGTACGGCCCATGTCGATCAGGGGCTCTACAGAGATGAGCAGGGCAACCAGCGTGACCGGCAGGCCCAGTGCAGGCAGAACAATCAGTGCGGCGAAGGTCGCACCGCCACCCACGCCGGCTACGCCTGCGGAGCTGATGGTGACGATACCTACCAGCGTTGCAATCCAGACGGGATCCAGCGGGTTAATCCCGACGGTTGGAGCCACCATCACTGCCAGCATCGCCGGATAAAGACCCGCACAGCCATTCTGACCAATGGTGGCACCAAAGGAGGCAGAGAAGCTGGCGATAGATTCCGGTACGCCCAGACGACGGGTCTGCGCTTCAACGTTCAGCGGAATAGAGGCTGCGCTGGAGCGGCTGGTGAACGCGAAGGTCAGAACCGGCCAGACTTTGCGGAAATATTTCAGCGGGCTCACGCCGTTCACGCCCAGCAGGATCCCGTGAACCACAAACATAATACCCAGGCCCAGATACGAGGCGACAACGAAGCTACCCAGCTTAATGATGTCTGCCATATTTGAACCGGCAACCACTTTGGTCATCAAAGCCAGGACGCCGTATGGCGTCAACTGCATCACCAGACGGACCAGCTTCATCACCCAGCTCTGCAGGGTATCGATAGCGGTGATAACACGCTGACCTTTCGGCGCATCTTCTTTCAACAGCTTGAGGGCGGCCACGCCCAGGAACGCCGCGAAGATCACCACGCTGATGATCGACGTCGGGCTCGCACCCGTCAGATCGGCAAACGGATTTTTAGGCACGAAAGAGAGCAGCATTTGCGGCACGGTCAGGTCGGCCACTTTGCCCGCGTAGTTTGTTTCGATCGCCGTCAGACGTGCGGTTTCGGCCGTACCCTGTACCAGACCTTCGGCAGTCAGGCCGAAGAGGTTGGTGACCAGCACACCCACGAGCGCGGCAATCAGCGTGGTAAACAGCAGCGTACCGATGGTCAGGAAGCTGATTTTACCCAACTGAGAGGCGTTATGCAGACGCGCAACCGCGCTCAGAATAGAGGCAAAGACCAGCGGCATTACGATCATTTGCAGTAGTTGAACGTAGCCGTTACCGACAATGTTAAACCACTGGATGGAGTCTTTCAGTACCGGGTTGGCGGCACCGTAAATAGCCTGCAACGCCAGGCCAAATACCACACCCATTACCAGACCTACCAGCACCTTTTTGGCCAGGCTCCACTGACGATGACGCGTTTGCGCCAGCAGCAATAGCAAGACTACGAACACCACGATGTTCGCGATTAATGGAAAGTTCATCCCCGTTCTCCTGATTTATTATCAGATCGGACGTCAGCCCGATCCTGTTGGCGCAAGGGTAGCAGATGTGAACCAGGTCTCTTATATCCAAATGGAATGGATTATGCCAAACCGACCAATAACGTTGGTTTATTGTTCAATCTGGTGATGAATAAAGCGATTGAACTGCATTTGCAGGGAATTGATCATCTGCGATGACCACCGCACTGCACCATTATCGGGCAAGGTTTGCGGCATCCACACCGCCCATGCGAAGAGCGCCATGCAGAGCACGCGCTCAAGCTGGTTGCCTTTTTGCGGCGCCAGAATAGGCAGGCGAAAACGCCAGCGGCAGGGCCAGAGCAGCGGAACGCCGGCCGGGGTGAGCATATCCGCAAGGATATGGCTGAGATAACCGAGTACCATCCCCTGAATGGCATCCGCGGGGATAATCCAGTCTTCAGGTACTTTTAAATAAAAAAGGGTAAGAGCGATGAAAACCGCCAGCAGGCTGTGGGTAAAGCCCCGGTGACCAAACATGCGGGCCACCGGCTTTGAGATCCACTTGAGGCGCTGCCCCAGGAGCGATTTTGGGTGATCGATATCCGGAAGCAGACAGGTCAGTACCGCGGAGGGCACAATATGCCACCAGTCGCCCTGCGCCAGCACAGGCGTAAGCTCAGCGTTTTTGGCAAACACTGCGCAGGCGAGAGAAAAAAGCAGATGACCTTCCGCCGTCATGATAAAACCCACTAAACTGTCGATTCATCCAGTATAGGGTTTTTATACAGTAGACGGAAGAGGTGACGTTGTAACCCTTTGTCACAAATTGCGCTTAACGCGCCAGCCAGCCGCCGTCTACTGCCAGAGTATGACCATTAATATAGTCGGAGGCCGACGAGGCTAAAAACACGACGGGCCCTTGCAGGTCGGCGGGCGTACCCCAGCGACCGGCGGGAATACGATCAAGAATCTCTTTGCTGCGCTGCGCATCATCGCGCAGTTGCTGCGTATTATTGGTTGCCATATAACCGGGTGCAATCGCGTTAACGTTAATTCCCTGCGTTGCCCATTCGTTGGCCAGCAGTCGTGTAATACCCAGTACGCCACTTTTAGAGGCCGTATATGAGGGCACCCGGATACCGCCCTGGAAGGAGAGCATCGACGCGATATTAATGATTTTGCCGCCCTTACCCTGGCGAATAAACTGCCGCGCCACGGCTTGCGAGAGGAAAAAGACCGACTTCAGGTTCAGGTTCATGACCTCGTCCCAATCTTTTTCGCTAAAGTTAAGGGCATCTTCCCGGCGGATAGTTCCGGCGTTATTGACCAGAATATCTACCCGGCCCATCTCCGTCACCGTCTGGTTGACGATATCGTCCAGGGCATCCTGCTTACTGAGGTCGGCCTGAATAGCCATAAAGCGGCGACCCAGCGCGTTGACTTTTTCGGCGGTCTCTTGCGGGATTTTGCGGTTTACGCCGACGATGTCGCAGCCTGCCTGTGCCAGGCCGAGCGTCATTCCCTGGCCTAAGCCCGTGTCGCAGCCGGTGACAATTGCCACTTTACCTGAAAGATTAAAGGCATCCATTATCATGTTGACCTCAGAAAGTAGGGTTATTGTGATTCTGAGATAAGAATAGAAGTGGCGTATAGAAAATACAAACTAAAATGAAATGGCGTTTTAAAATATTTAAATTGATCGCATTTCTGGGCAACCTGGGTTGCCCAGTGCCGCATTAACCGAGCAGGTGGGCAGGGGTTAGCTGCGTTAGAGAGTGAAGTTTAACATCGGCCAGCGCATAGCGTGCGTCCTGCTGATTCTCCTCGGCAGGTACCACGATAGCGCGCATGCGTGCCGCTTTACTGGCGATCATGCCATTAACGGAATCTTCCAGCGCGACGCACGCCGTAGGTTCGACGCCCAGCTTAGCCGCACAATCCATATAGACCTGCGGGTGCGGTTTGCTGTAAGGCAGTTTTTCGGCCGATGCGAGCGCGTCGAAGCTGCTGCGCAGATCGAACATCTCCAGCACTTTTTCCAGCATATGAAGCGGCGAGGCGGATGCCAGACCCACCCGTAACCCCTGCGCTTTACAGAGCGCGACGGCTTCGCGCGCGCCTGCCAGCAGCGGGCGGCTCTCTTCAACCAGCGCAATGGCGCGGTTGATAATTAAGTCGGTGACTTCGGCGCGGCTCGGACCCGACCAGGGTTGCTGGGCAAACCACAACTCCACCACCATGTCGATACGCAGACCGAGGGTATCCGGCAGTTCATTGCGGCGGCTGATATCCACGCCAAGGCTGGCCATGACATCCAGTTCAGCACGATCCCAGAGCGGCTCGGAATCGATCAGTAATCCATCCATATCATAAATGGCAGCAATAATTTGACGCGAGTTTGACATTATAACTTCTCCATAAAGGGGGCCGAACACCGTGGGTGTACACAGCAATTTACCATATTGTCCTCAAAGATCGGGCGAAAATGGCGACCAGCAGGTAGACTTATCCACTATGTAAGCGTCTCTATAACGAGGAACCAATGACGTATCAACAAGCTGGACGCATAGCCATTCTTAAGCAGATCGCGGGCTGGGTGATTTTTATTCCAACGGTAATTTCCACGATCATCTCTGTTTTGAAATTTATGTATGACCACAGCGAAAAGCAGGCCGGTATAAACGCCGTCATGCTGGACTTCGCTCACGTCATGATTGAGATGATGCGTTTTAATACGCCGTTTCTTAACTTTTTCTGGTTTAACTCCCCAACTCCGGATTTCAAACAGAGCCTGAATATCGGTTTCTGGATTATCTTTGTCCTTATTTTTGTCGCGCTGGCGTTACAGGCTTCAGGTGCCCGTATGCGGCGGCAAACTCGTTTTCTGCGCGAGGGGCTTGAAGATCAGCTGATTCTGGAGAAAGCGAAAGGGGCAGAAGGGATGAGCCGGGAGCAGATTGAGTCGCGTATCGTGGTGCCACACCACACCATTTTCCTGCAAATCTTTCCGCTTTATGTGCTGCCGGTCATTTTGATTATTGGCGGCTACTTCTTCTTTTCACTGCTCGGGTTTTTGTAAGAGCATTGCCGGGCAGGTTGGCTGCCCGGCAGTTCCGTCAGGCCGCCAGTACCCTTTCCAGCGCTTTTTGGGCATTGACCAGATGCTGTCCGCCAAAGAGGATCGCACGGTTCATCAGCGTATAAAGCTGGTAAATAGGTTGGCGCTCAAGGAAGTCTGCCGGCAGGGGAGAGACCGACTGGTAACCGTCGTAGATTTGTGGCGGCTGTTCTGGGTGCAGCGGCAACATCGCCAGGTCACACTCTCTGTCCCCCCAGTAGCAGGCCGGGTCAAAAATGTAAGGCCCCTGTGGGCCGAGCGCACAGTTATCTGACCAGAGATCGCCATGCAGGAGCGACGGCTGCGGTTGATGGGAAGAGAGCCGCTGGCGGATATGTTCCACGATGGTATCGATATTCCCGAACTCCAGCCCTTTTTCAGCCGCCAGTTCAAGCTGCCAGCCAATGCGTTGCTCGGCAAAAAAAGTAGACCAGCGCCGCTGCCAGGCGTTGGGCTGAGGCGTGGTGGAAAGATCGTTATCAAAATCGAGGCCGAATTGTGGCTGGTCGCTCCACTGGTGCAGCCGTGCAATCTGTTGCCCCAGAATAAAGGCGTTGTGGGCATCCAGCGGACGGGGAGGGAGATAATCCACCACCAAAAAACTGTAATCGCGATCGCTTCCAACGGCCAGGACCTGCGGCACGCTCACCGTTTTGCTGCGAGAGAGGAGTTCCAGCTGATCGGCCTCGGCGGTGAATATGGGCAGTAACTCCCGCTCATCGCATTTAACGAAAAGGTCGCGCCCCGCATAGCGTAGATGCCATGCGGCATGGATCTCTCCGCCTGGCAGTTCGTTACGCAGTTCAATTTCACCTTCACCCAGTTGTTCACGTAAAAGATGACTGATAGCCTGCCACATGTGCTCTCTCCCATGTTGTCTGCCAGATCATAAAGTTAGCGTAAATTGGTGGTAAAAAAATACGAACTAACGCACATCTGCGCCGTTTGGTACGAGCGAGGGCACTTATTGTTGCTTGTGCCACTCATCCCAGGTGGCAATCTCAACCGCGGCCTCTTTACCGGTAGCACTTGCCACCAGCCCCTTCGCCAGCGCTTCTACCTCATCCGGACTAAGTGGACTCACCAGACCAAAGGTATTGGGGCCGAGTTCATGCAGATTGCCCTCATCATCCGTCAGCGTTAATAAAAAACCGCTGCGGGTAAGATGGTTATTAATTTCGTTCAGTTCAGTCAGCGAATCTTCGTGGACCTTTACGGTTACGACGTAGCGGGTGATGTCACCACTGCTCATATTTCACCTCATTGTTATCATGAAATTTTTCTAGCTTAGTCGATTCATCTGGTTTGGCGACCCCTCCGGCAGGCCGAAGGGGGAATATCAGGATTTCGCCAGGTATTGATATATTTTATCGGTGTCCGCCAGAGAACAGAGACGGGTGCCCTGATTTATGGTGGCTGCGCTACCTGCGGCGACGCCGTAGCGCGTCATCTCCTGCAGCGATGCCCCCTGCGCCAGCTTGAGCGTCATGGCGCCCACCATACTGTCACCGGCACCAACGGTGCTCTGGCTTTTCATCGGGGGCGGCACCACCTGGACGAAACCAGTGGCATCTACGGCCAGTGCTCCCTGTGGACCCAGGGAGACCACCACGCGGTGTGCTTTGCCGCTTTTTACCAGCTCTTCTGCGGCGGTACGGACGTCATCCGGCTGGGTGAGGTCGCGTTTTACCAGCGCGCTCAGCTCTTTTTGGTTGGGTTTCACCAGTTCAATCCCGCCGAGTGCCAGCGCCGCGGTAAGCGCATCACCCGAGCTGTCCACAATGCAGCGAATGCCTTGTCGCTGGGCGGCCTGAATGAGCTGCGTGAGTTTGTCGGTTTTGACCCCTGGCGGAAGGCTGCCGCTAATAACCAGGATGGATCCGCTTTCAATTGCGAGGACTTTTTCTTCCAGTTGGCGAAACTCATCATCACTCAATGTGGCGCCGGGCATCACAAAGCGGTATTGCTCGCTGTTAGACTCCACGTGAACATGCAGGTTCTGCCGTGTCCAGTCGTGCGCATCCACGGTCTGAACCGGAACCTGTTCATCCGCAAGCAGGGTAACCAGGTGCTCGCCGGTTGCCCCGCCTGCAGGGAAAATCGCTGTCGCTTTGCCTCCCAGGTGGGTAATGGCGCGAGCGACATTGATGCCACCGCCGCCCGGTTCGAACACGGGCGCGCTACAGCGTAATTTACCTTCCGGGTAGATCTGCGCGGTGATGGTCGCGCTATCCAGTGAAGGGGAGAGCGTTAAAGTAAAGATTCGGACCATTTTAACCTCCATTTTGTATGGGCAGCTTAAGCCTGGCACCGATAAGCCGATTGCGAAAGTAAATAACAGTATGATTTCTCATATAAATATTTTTTTGCGATGTCGCTTCTATTTATATTTTTTTAAAGGGTTTGGGATCGTTCTTATTCAAAAAATGAAATAAGAAATCATTGCTATGTTATTTGAGCCTTTTTATAATTTGTTACCTTTCGATGGGCGGCTTGTTATTGATCCATAAGAAGGTTTCCGGGACCGTGATGGTCTCTTTTTTTGTTGTACGGACTCTTTATAAATGAAGCTCTTAAAGACAGTACCCGCTGCGATGATGTTAGCGGGGGGCATGTTTGTATCTCAGTATGCAGCTGCCGATGATTCCGTTTTTACTGTCATGGATGATCCCTCCACTGCGCAGAAACCTTTTGAAGGCAACCTTAACGCAGGTTATCTGGCGCAATCCGGTAACACGAAAAGCTCATCTCTGACGGCTGACAGCACACTGACCTGGTACGGTAATACGACCGCATGGTCACTGTGGGGGAATGCCAGCAACACCTCTTCTAACGATGAGCGCTCTTCCGAGAAATATGCGGTGGGCGGACGTAGCCGTTACAATTTGACTGATGTGGATTACCTGTTTGGCCAGGCAAGCTGGCTGACCGACCGCTACAACGGCTATAAGGAGCGCGATGTGGGGACCGTCGGTTACGGTCGTCAGTTCCTGAGTGGCCCGGTTCACAGCTTCCGTTTTGAATTTGGTCCGGGCGTACGTTACGACAAATATACCGACGGCGATAGTGAAACTCAGCCGCTGGGTTATGCGTCCGGGACTTACGCCTGGCAGATGACAGACACCACCAAATTTACCCAGGGTGTTTCTGTCTTTGGTGCAGAGGATACTACCGCAAACTCAGAAACGGCGCTTAACGTTGCCATTAACGAGCATTTCGGTTTGAAAGTCGCTTACAACGTGACCTGGAACTCCGAGCCGCCGTCGTCTGCGCCAGAGCATACTGACCGCAGAACCACGCTCTCACTGGGCTACAAGATGTAATAATGGCGGGCCAATTAATATTGGCCCGTTTTTAATTCTGTGCCAGGAAATAACAAACGCCGTTTTAAAATATTAGCGTAGCTGATATCTCCATATTTCCTCCATCATTCCTTAGACTGAACTTTGTCAGTTTATTTGACACGAATTGATAAATATTTTGACTAGGCAAAAGTGTGATCCAGATCTACACTGTGAACACAGGCAATATAAAGCCTATCAAGTTGTTCTGTATTAATTCTGTGTGAGATATCTGTTATGAATAAAATTACAACTGCGGCTGCAGTGACTGTGCTTTCTGCACTTTCATTCGGCGTATTTGCCGCCGATGCCGTTTATGACTCTGCCAGTAACATGAATAGCCAAATTGGTATTACTCAAGCTTCCGACGTTGAAGCAGGTTCAAACATCGCGCCGGGTTCACAGTCCACAGGGCAGTCCATGGACAAAGCCTTTGATGTGCATACTCTGGTTGCGGGTGAATGGTCCTGACACATGCAAATAATGGCTGGCCGTTGATTTCACATCGTCGTGCCGAGTAAAAAAAACCGGATCTTGTCGTACCGGTTTTTTTTATTTTTCGCATTACTGGTTAAAATATTTAAAATTGAATTTTAGTTCTGCGCACAGAGTGCAAATATAAGTAAAGATCGCTTGCCCGAAACGAGGGGATTATCCCCAAATCATCGCAGCCCAACGTAATAACAACATCGCAGCGCATATTGCGATAAGTATCAGCACCATTTTCCAGTGTTTTTTTGAAAAGCGTTTCGTTGGCATAGTTTCCATCCCTGTTCGAATCCCGACGAAGTTTATCAAACTTCGCCTGACGATGCTTCCACCCACTCACTCGGGAAAAACGCGGCAGAGGTTATGTCTCAAAACCAGTGAAATTTATTCGCCAGGATCAGTACCACACCCGCTGCGGAGAGAATGTTCAGGATAACCACGGTTCGACTGGATACATTCATACGACGCCCCATTATCTGTTAACGGACCAGTACAAGGATAGCTCAGCAATTGCGCCTTGCCTGTTCCTGCTTTGAATCTCAGACAAAAGTACCAGTGACTCATTCTCCGGGGAGGGTGTTTTCACTCTTTTGTTAGTGTTACCATCGGCATGCTGATCGAAAGGGGAAACCATACCCTCCGATCTTGTGCGGGATGTCAAGCCAATTTGACGATTGTTGGTCAGATGGTTCGGTAATCCACTGTTAACTGTAAAATTATTCTCTTTGCATATGCTCTTATGTGTGGGGCATCACTGCGAATAAGGACATAAAATGCCTGTTATTACTCTTCCTGATGGTAGCCAACGCCATTTCGACCACGCTGTAAGCCCAATGGATGTTGCCCTGAACATCGGTCCAGGTCTGGCGAAAGCCACCATTGCCGGCCGCGTGAACGGCGAACTGGTTGATGCTTCCGATCTCATTGAAAACGATGCGCAGCTCTCCATTATTACTGCGAAAGACGAAGAAGGTCTGGAGATCATTCGTCACTCCTGTGCGCATTTGTTAGGTCATGCCATCAAACAGCTGTGGCCCAACACCAAAATGGCGATTGGCCCGGTTATCGACAACGGCTTCTATTATGACGTTGATCTTGACCACACCCTGACCCAGGAAGATATCGACGCGCTCGAAAAGCGTATGCACGAGCTCGCTGAAACCAACTACGATGTCATCAAGAAGAAAGTGAGCTGGCACGAAGCGCGTGAAACCTTCGTGAAGCGTGGCGAGAGCTATAAAGTCTCTATTCTTGACGAGAACATCGCTCATGATGACAAGCCTGGCTTGTACCATCATGAAGAATACGTCGACATGTGCCGTGGACCGCACGTGCCGAATATGCGCTTCTGTCATCACTTTAAGCTGATGAAAATCGCCGGCGCTTACTGGCGTGGCGATAGCAACAACAAAATGTTGCAGCGTATCTATGGTACGGCCTGGGCAGACAAAAAAGCCCTGAATGCCTACCTGCAGCGCCTGGAAGAGGCCGCAAAACGTGACCACCGTAAAATCGGTAAGCAGCTTGACCTGTATCATATGCAGGAAGAAGCACCGGGCATGGTGTTCTGGCACAACGATGGCTGGACCATCTTCCGCGAACTGGAAACCTTCGTACGCTCCAAGCTGAAAGAGTACCAGTACCAGGAAGTGAAAGGCCCGTTCATGATGGACCGCGTGCTGTGGGAAAAAACCGGCCACTGGGAAAACTACAAAGATGCGATGTTCACTACCTCTTCCGAGAACCGTGAATACTGCATCAAGCCGATGAACTGCCCGGGTCACGTGCAAATCTTCAACCAGGGTCTAAAATCCTACCGTGACCTGCCGCTGCGTATGGCTGAGTTCGGTAGCTGTCACCGTAACGAGCCATCAGGTGCGCTGCATGGTCTGATGCGTGTACGTGGCTTTACCCAGGATGATGCGCATATCTTCTGTACCGAAGATCAGGTTCGTGATGAAGTTAACGCCTGTATTCGTATGGTCTACGATATGTATAGCACCTTTGGCTTCGAGAAGATCGTCGTCAAACTCTCAACGCGTCCGGAAAAACGTATCGGTAGCGATGAGACCTGGGATCGCGCGGAAGCGGACCTCGCCGTGGCGCTGGAAGAGAACGGTATCCCGTTCGAATACCAGCTGGGTGAGGGCGCCTTCTACGGTCCTAAAATTGAATTTACCCTGTATGACTGCCTCGATCGCGCATGGCAGTGCGGAACAGTACAGCTGGACTTCTCCCTGCCGCAGCGTTTAAGCGCCTCTTATGTTGGCGAAGACAACGAGCGTCAGGTACCGGTTATGATTCACCGTGCAATCCTCGGTTCTCTGGAGCGCTTCATCGGCATCCTGACCGAAGAGTTTGCTGGCTTCTTCCCAACCTGGCTGGCGCCAGTGCAGGTCGTGGTCATGAACATTACCGATTCTCAGGCCGATTACGTTAAAGAATTGACGCAGAAACTACAAAATGCGGGCATTCGCGTAAAAGCGGACTTGAGAAATGAGAAGATTGGCTTTAAAATCCGCGAGCACACTTTACGTCGTGTCCCTTATATGTTGGTCTGTGGTGATAAAGAGGTGGAAGCAGGCAAAGTTGCCGTTCGCACCCGCCGTGGTAAAGACCTGGGGAGCCTGGACGTAAGTGAAGTGATTGAGAAGCTGCAACAAGAGATTCGCAGCCG
>NZ_DDPB01000003.1:163009-279822 GCF_002341985.1 Leclercia sp. UBA2479
GTAGATTTAGTTGAAATCAGCCCTAACGCCGAACCGCCAGTTTGTCGTATCATGGACTACGGCAAGTTCCTTTATGAAAAGAGTAAGTCTTCTAAGGAACAGAAGAAGAAGCAAAAAGTTATCCAGGTTAAGGAAATCAAATTCCGTCCTGGTACCGACGATGGCGATTATCAGGTAAAACTCCGCAGCCTGATTCGCTTTCTGGAAGATGGCGATAAGGCCAAGATCACACTGCGTTTCCGCGGTCGTGAGATGGCCCACCAACAGATCGGTATGGAAGTGCTTAACCGCGTCCGTGAAGATCTGAGTGAACTGGCAGTAGTCGAATCCTTCCCTACGAAGATCGAAGGCCGCCAGATGATCATGGTGCTCGCTCCTAAGAAGAAACAGTAAGGCCTTCAAGCAGCAAAATCTGTGGAGCCTTCGGGCCTCATAGGTTTTGCTCGCCTATGTTTCGTTTATTTAACAATGCGAAGTGGAAGTTATTAAGATGCCAAAAATTAAGACCGTACGCGGTGCTGCTAAGCGCTTCAAAAAAACCGGTGGTGGTGGATTTAAGCGTAAGCACGCAAACCTGCGTCATATTCTGACCAAAAAATCTACTAAGCGTAAACGTCACCTGCGTCCAAAAGGCCTTGTTTCTAAAGGCGATCTGGGTCTGGTTATCGCGTGCCTGCCGTACGCATAAGCCGTTAACGTTTAATTTTTTTACTAAGAATATAGATACAGGAGAGCACATATGGCTCGCGTAAAACGTGGTGTAATTGCACGTGCACGTCACAAGAAAATTTTGAAACAAGCTAAAGGCTACTACGGTGCGCGTTCACGCGTTTACCGCGTTGCCTTCCAGGCTGTTATCAAAGCAGGTCAGTACGCTTACCGTGACCGTCGTCAGCGTAAGCGTCAGTTCCGTCAACTGTGGATTGCGCGTATCAACGCAGCAGCACGTCAGAACGGTATTTCTTACAGCAAATTCATCAACGGCCTGAAAAAAGCCTCTGTTGAAATCGACCGTAAGATCCTGGCTGACATCGCAGTATTCGACAAAGTAGCGTTCACCGCTCTGGTCGAAAAAGCGAAAGCAGCTCTGGCATAAGCCAGTTGAAAGAGGGGGCTTTGCTCCCTCTTTTCATATACCCGTCATACTTCAAGCTGTACCTGCATTGGCTGCGTTCGTTCACTTCAGTCACTGATGTAAGGGCCTGAGGATTCTCTCTCTTGCCGCCTTGTTACAACGTGAATTATTTGGGGTATAACCTTATCAGAACATTGACATTTATCCGTGCAGGCTTTTCAATAAGCGCTTAACGGTTTTTCCACACAAGGTAACGCAAGCATGAATGCTGCTATTTTCCGCTTCTTCTTTTACTTTAGCACCTGAATTCAGGAGGCTAGCGCGTGAAAGATGAAACGAAAAACAGCGCCAATTAAGCCTCCCGATGGAGGCTTTTTTTGTGTCTAAATTCGAGAGATTAAGTCCACCAAATCGGTGTCTGCACCGACATAATGAGGAAAACCATGTCACATCTCGCAGAGCTGGTTGCCAGTGCAACGGCTGCCATTAACCAGGCCTCAGATGTTGCCGCGTTAGACAACGTCCGCGTCGAATACCTGGGCAAGAAAGGGCATCTGACTCTTCAGATGACCACCCTGCGTGAGCTGCCGCCGGAAGAGCGTCCAGCTGCAGGCGCAGTGATTAACGAAGCCAAAGAGCAGGTCCAGCAAGTTCTGAATGCGCGTAAAACCGATTTAGAAAATGCCGCGCTGAACGCCCGTCTCGCTGCAGAGACCATCGACGTCTCCCTGCCGGGTCGCCGCGTAGAGAACGGTGGATTGCACCCGGTTACCCGCACCATTGACCGTATTGAAAGTTTCTTCGGTGAACTGGGCTTTACCGTCGCCACCGGGCCGGAAATTGAAGATGACTACCATAACTTCGATGCCCTGAACATTCCGGGTCACCACCCGGCACGTGCCGACCACGACACCTTCTGGTTTGATGCGACCCGTCTGCTGCGTACCCAGACCTCTGGCGTACAGATTCGCACCATGAAAAACCAGCAGCCACCGATTCGCATCATCGCGCCGGGCCGTGTTTACCGTAACGATTACGACCAGACTCACACCCCGATGTTCCACCAGATGGAAGGTCTGATCGTTGATAAGAACATCAGCTTCACCAATCTGAAAGGCACGCTGCACGAGTTCCTGAATAACTTCTTTGAAGAGGATCTGCAGGTGCGTTTCCGTCCGTCCTACTTCCCGTTCACCGAACCCTCCGCTGAAGTGGATGTGATGGGTAAAAACGGCAAATGGCTGGAAGTGCTGGGCTGCGGTATGGTGCATCCGAATGTACTGCGCAACGTGGGCATCGATCCGGAAGTTTACTCCGGCTTTGCGTTCGGCATGGGTATGGAGCGACTGACCATGCTGCGTTACGGCGTAACCGACTTACGCGCTTTCTTCGAGAACGATCTGCGTTTCCTCAAACAGTTTAAATAAGGGCAGGACAGAACAATGAAATTCAGTGAACTGTGGCTACGCGAATGGGTGAATACCTCTCTCGACAGCGAAGCGCTTTCTAACCAGATCACCATGGCTGGCCTGGAAGTGGACGGCGTTGAGCCGGTTGCGGGCGCTTTCAACGGCGTGGTAGTGGGCGAAGTGGTGGAGTGCGGTCAGCACCCTAACGCCGATAAATTGCGTGTTACCAAGATCAACGTAGGCGGCGAACGCCTGCTGGATATCGTCTGCGGCGCACCTAACTGTCGCCAGGGGCTGAAAGTTGCGGTGGCGACCATCGGCGCCGTACTGCCGGGTGACTTCAAAATTAAAGCCGCAAAACTGCGCGGCGAGCCTTCCGAAGGCATGCTTTGCTCCTTCTCTGAGCTGGGTATTTCCGACGATCATAACGGTATTATCGAATTGCCGGCCGATGCGCCTGTCGGTACCGACATTCGTGAGTACCTGAAACTCGATGACAACACCATCGAAATTAGCGTTACGCCAAACCGTGCGGATTGCTTAGGTATTATCGGTGTGGCACGTGACGTCGCCGTGCTGAATCAGACCGAGCTGAACGTACCAGAAATCGTGCCTGTTGAAGCGACCATCAGCGACACGCTGCCTATCCAGGTTGAAGCTGCAGACGCCTGTCCGCGCTACCTGGGGCGTGTGGTCAAAGGCATCAACGTGAAAGCGCCAACTCCGCTGTGGATGAAAGAGAAGCTTCGTCGTTGCGGCATTCGCTCTATCGATGCCGTCGTTGACGTCACTAACTACGTTCTGCTGGAGCTGGGTCAGCCGATGCACGCGTTCGATAAAGATCGTATCGAAGGCGGCATCGTGGTGCGTATGGCGAAAGAGGGCGAAACCCTGGTTCTGCTGGACGGCACCGAAGCCAAACTGAATGCCGATACGCTGGTAATTGCTGACCATAACAAAGCGCTGGCCATGGGCGGCATCTTTGGTGGGGAGCACTCTGGCGTTAATGATGAAACGCAGAACGTGCTGCTGGAGTGTGCGTTCTTCAGTCCGCTCTCCATCACCGGTCGTGCACGTCGTCACGGCCTGCACACCGATGCGTCTCACCGCTACGAGCGTGGTGTGGATCCTGCACTGCAGTATAAAGCGATCGAGCGTGCGACACGCTTGCTGCTCGATATCTGCGGCGGCGAAGCAGGCCCGGTTATCGATGTCACTCACGAAGCGACCCTGCCGAAGCGTGCAACCATTACGCTGCGCCGCAGCAAGCTGGATCGCCTGATTGGTCACCACATTGCCGATGCGCAGGTAGGTGACATTCTTCGCCGTCTGGGCTGCGAAGTGACCGAAGGTCAGGATCAGTGGCAGGCTGTTGCCCCAAGCTGGCGTTTCGATATGGAGATCGAAGAGGATCTGGTTGAGGAAGTTGCCCGCGTCTATGGCTACAACAACATTCCTGACGCCCCTGTTCAGGCGGGTCTGGTCATGGGCTCGCACCGCGAAGCTGACCTGTCCCTGAAGCGTGTGAAAACCATGCTTAACGACAAAGGCTACCAGGAAGTCATCACCTACAGCTTTGTCGATCCGAAAGTGCAGCAGCTGGTTCATCCAGGTGAAGAAGCGCTGATTTTGCCAAGCCCGATCTCCAGCGAAATGTCTGCAATGCGCTTGTCATTGCTGACCGGTCTGCTGAGTACCATCGTTTATAACCAGAACCGTCAGCAGAGCCGCGTACGTATCTTTGAAACCGGCCTGCGTTTCGTACCGGATACCCAGGCTGATCTCGGTATCCGTCAGGATCTGATGCTGGCTGGCACCATTTGCGGCAACCGCTACGAAGAGCACTGGGATCTGACGAAAAACAGCGTTGATTTCTACGATTTGAAAGGTGACCTCGAGTCCGTGCTCGATCTGACCGGTAAATTATCCGAAATTGAGTTCCGTGCTGAAGCTATTCCAGCCCTGCATCCGGGCCAGTGTGCGGCAATTTATCTGCAGGGAGAACGCGTTGGTGTCATTGGCGTTATCCATCCGGAGCTTGAGCGTAAACTGGACCTGAATGGCCGTACGCTGGCGTTTGAGCTGGAGTGGAACAAGGTTGCAGACCGCGTTATTCCTCAGGCTCAGGACGTTTCTCGCTTCCCGGCGAACCGTCGTGATATCGCTGTTGTGGTGGCCGAAAACGTGCCTGCCGCAGATATTTTGGCCGAATGTAAGAAAGTTGGCGTAAATCAGGTAGTTGGCGTAAACTTATTTGACGTGTACCGCGGCAAGGGCGTAGCAGAGGGCTTTAAGAGCCTGGCTATCAGCCTGATCCTTCAGGATACCGGCCGTACACTCGAAGAAGAGGAGATTGCCGCTACCGTTGCCAAATGTGTAGAGGCATTAAAAGAGCGATTCCAGGCATCATTGAGGGATTGAACCTATGGCGCTTACAAAAGCTGAAATGTCAGAATATCTGTTTGATAAGCTTGGGCTTAGCAAACGGGATGCTAAAGAGCTGGTAGAGCTGTTTTTCGAAGAGATCCGTCGTGCTCTGGAAAATGGTGAGCAGGTAAAACTCTCCGGCTTTGGCAATTTTGATTTGCGAGACAAAAACCAACGTCCGGGCCGTAACCCGAAGACGGGGGAAGATATTCCCATTACAGCCCGCCGCGTGGTGACCTTCAGACCCGGACAGAAGTTAAAAAGCCGTGTCGAAAACGCTTCGCCAAAAGCAGAGTGATATGAACTAACTAAAAAGGCCGCTTTTGCGGCCTTTTTTCTTTGCGCTGTTGTAAACCCACCGTAAAATCAATCACCTCATTCATTCGCATAATGATACCCATGCCCGAATTCGCCCGTCATCAATACCGCGCCGATCTGCGAAAATTACTGTTGCTGATAGTGGCGCTGGTGGCGGCACTGGTGTTTAGCCTGTGTGCGGGTGAGCAGTGGATTTCGCCGCAGGCCTGGTTTAGTGATGACGCGCGTCTTTACATCTGGCAAATACGGCTTCCGCGTACCCTGGCGGTGGTGTTGGTGGGGGCGGCTCTGGCCCTGAGCGGTACCATTATGCAGGCGCTGTTTGATAATCCCCTCGCCGAGCCCGGTCTGTTGGGCGTCTCAAACGGTGCCGGTGTGGGTCTGATTGCGGCAGTCATGCTGGGGGGCGGGGCGCTCTCGGGGACGGCGCTAAGCCTCTACGCCATTCTCGGCGCGCTGATCATTACCACTATCCTGCTGCGCTTCGCCCGCAAACATCTCTCCTCCAGTCGCCTGCTGTTGGCAGGCGTGGCGCTGGGCATTATCTGTAGCGCGCTCATGACCTGGGCGGTCTATTTCTCCACCTCATTTGACCTTCGCCAGCTAATGTACTGGATGATGGGGGGCTTTGGTGGTGTCGACTGGAGTCAAGGCTGGCTGATGCTACTGCTGATACCGGTGATTCTCTGGGCGTGCCTGCAAGCCTCGCCGCTGAATATGTTAGTGCTGGGAGAGACCTCCGCGCGCCAGCTCGGCCTGCCGCTGACCTTCTGGCGTAACACGCTGGTGATGGCTATCGGATGGATGGTGGGCGTCAGCGTGGCGCTGGCGGGTGCCATCGGATTTATTGGTCTTGTCATTCCACACATGCTGCGCTTAGCCGGTATCACCGATCATCGTCTGTTGCTGCCTGCCGCGGCGGTGGCCGGGGGGGCCATATTGCTGCTGGCCGATATCATCGCCAGGCTGGCGCTGAATGCTGCAGAACTGCCCATCGGTGTCGTGACCGCGACATTGGGCGCACCGGTGTTTATCTGGCTACTCTTAAAGGCCGGACGTTAATCGCCGCCAACCTGAAACACAACCTGAGGTAAAACTATGTCGACAGATATTTTGCATACTGAAGTGACGACCATCGATGGGGAAAAGACCACCCTGGAAAGCTATAAAGGTAACGTTTTGCTGGTGGTGAACGTGGCATCAAAATGTGGCCTCACGCCGCAGTATGAACAGCTGGAAGCGCTGCAAAAGAGCAAAGAACAAGAGGGCTTCACCGTACTCGGCTTCCCGTGCAATCAGTTTCTGGGACAGGAGCCAGGCAGCGAAGAAGAGATCAAGACCTTCTGCAGCACGACTTATGGCGTGACGTTCCCGATGTTCAGTAAGGTAGAAGTTAACGGAGAGCAGCGTCATCCTCTCTACCAGAAGCTTATCGCTGCGGCTCCTGCGGCCGTCGCTCCAGAGGGCAGTGGTTTTTACGAGCGAATGGCAAGCAAAGGTCGCGCGCCGCTCTATCCGGACGATATTCTCTGGAACTTCGAGAAATTCCTCATTGGCCGCGACGGACAGGTCATTCAGCGCTTTTCACCGGATATGACGCCAGACGATCCGCAAATCACTGCCGCCATTGAGAAGGCACTGGCCAGCTAATGACGGCGCTGATGCAGCTCAACGGCGTTGCGGTGGCGAACAGGCTGGGGCCGATCGATGTGCAGGTCAACGCAGGGGAGATTATTCACCTTGTGGGGCCGAACGGCGCCGGTAAAAGCACCTTGCTGAGCCGGATGTCAGGGTTATCAGACGGTGCAGGGGAGATCCTTTTTCAGGATAAACCGCTGGCCGACTGGTCGCCGGCCTCGCTTGCCACTCGACGCGCCTGGCTGGTTCAGCAGCAAACCCCGCCGTTTGCCATGCCGGTCTGGCACTATTTGATGCTGCATCAGCACGATAAAGCCCAGGAGTCGTTACTGCTGGAAGTTGCGGGCGCGCTGGGCGTTAAGGATAAGCTCACCCGCAATGTCAATCAGCTTTCCGGCGGCGAGTGGCAGCGAGTGCGCCTGGCTGCAGTGATCCTGCAAATTCATCCGTCAGGTAACCCACACGGCCAGTTACTGCTGCTGGATGAGCCAATGACCAGCCTTGATGTTGCGCAGCAGGTAGCGCTCGACAGAGCGCTCAGCGCGCTATCGCAGCAGGGGATCGCCATTGTGATGAGCAGCCACGATCTTAATCATACGTTGCGGCATGCCCACCGCGTATGGCTATTAAAGCGCGGCGAGTTGCTCGCCAGCGGCGCGCGAGACAAGGTTTTAACCCCGCCTAATCTTGCCCGCGCCTACGGGATGCCATTCCGCCGGCTGGATATCGAAGGTCACAGAATGATCATTTCCACCGGACAGGAATAAGCGCAGGTTGCGCCGTAGCGCTAAGACAGGCTAAATTACGGAAAGAACAAAAAAAGCAGAGGATTCGTCTGGAATGCGATTCTGGTTTCCCCTTGTGGTGGCGCTATTTCTGGCCGGGTGCAGTAGCCATCGTGCGCCACCGCCAAACGCGCGCCTCTCTGACTCGATCACGGTCATTGCTAACCTAAACGATCAGTTGCAGAACTGGCGCGGCACACCTTACCGCTATGGCGGGATGAGTCGTGGCGGGGTGGACTGCTCGGGCTTTGTGTTAATGACCTTCCGCGACAAGTTTGATTTGCAACTCCCCCGGGAGACGCGTAAACAGGCTGAAATAGGCACCGAAATTAATAAAGATGACCTGCTCCCAGGGGATCTGGTTTTTTTCAAAACCGGGTCGGGCGAGAGTGGGCTTCACGTCGGTATTTATGATACCGACAACCAGTTTATTCACGCTTCTACCAGCCGCGGCGTGATGCGCTCGTCGCTGGATAATGTCTACTGGCGTAAAAATTTCTGGCAGGCCAGACGTATATAAATGGGTAGCGCCGCATGGCGCTCTTGCTTTAAAAGTCCCGCAATATTCTTTCAACGACGTTATTTTCTGTTGTAATAATTAGCCGTAAATGCGTTGCTTATCAAAAACTGGCTATTAATGGATATCCAGGATAAGATTATTTCGAGTCTAAGGAAACTCCTAAAATTATAACGGAACTAATGAAATTCTTCCTATTAAAATCCATGATATTGAATTACATATCTATATGTTTCAGGATGACACATAGCGTCATAAGTACGGGGCGGGAAAATGATAATTACGCTGGATAACGCTTATCAGTCTGAGCTGTTAATAGTGCCAGCCCGCAATGATTCAGGGGCGCTAATCGGAATCGAAATAATCGTCAACTTTGTTGGCGTGGCTACAAATGTACGTATGCCGACTGAACTGGTTATGCCGTATCTCACGGCCAGGCAAGAGATTGAGCTGTTTCAGGAAAAGTTGTTAATGCTCGATAGCTGTAAACTCTTTTTTATTCAACATCAGCTGACCGCATGGATAAATATTACCCCTACGGTCGTAACCTGGTTAATTAGCGAAGGTAATGGTATTGCAATTTGTGAACGTTACCCGTCACTCGAGTTTACTGTTAATGAGAATTATCCTGAACTTAATAAAGGAAAAGAAAATACCAGTTTGATGAACTTCGCGCTTCGCTTTCCGCTGGTATTAGCCAATTTTGGTGCGGGGGATGCCTCCACTAAAGCCATTTTCGATGGATTGTTTAATCGCGTGGCGCTGGATAAAAACTTCATTCAACAACATTTAACTGATCGAACGTTTGAACCCTTTATCCGGGCCATCATGATGCAGGTTTCACCTTATTGTCAGTCGGTGATGGTGGCTGGAGTGGATGACAAAGAGACCTTGCAGCGTCTATCGGGTTTTGGCTTTAGCGCCATGCAGGGGAGTCTGTGGCCCCCGGTATCTGTAGAAAACATCACCTCTCTGGTGCAGGATAACCCTTAGGTTACCCCGTGTTTAACACCGGATAAACGCACTACACTAAAGGCAGGAGGATCTATGACCCTGTCTTTTACTTCTCACTGGCATGATGAACTGCCAGGTTTTTACACCGCGCTGAAACCCACGCCGCTCAGTAATGCTCGTCTGGTCTGGCATAACGCCGCCCTGGCGGACGAACTGGATATCCCTGCATCACTGTTTACCCCAGCCGAAGGGGCTGGCGTCTGGGGAGGCGAAACGCTGCTCCCGGGCATGAAGCCGCTGGCACAGGTCTATAGCGGCCATCAGTTTGGCGTCTGGGCCGGACAACTCGGCGATGGTCGTGGCATCCTGCTGGGCGAACAGCAGCTTGCGAATGGTCAGACGGTCGACTGGCACCTGAAAGGGGCTGGCCTGACGCCTTACTCCCGCATGGGGGATGGCCGAGCCGTGTTGCGCTCAACCATCCGGGAAGCCCTCGCTTCCGAGGCGATGCACGCGCTGGGCGTGCCCACCAGCCGTGCTTTATCGATCGTCACCAGCGATACCCCGGTATCACGTGAATCGGTGGAGCAGGGTGCGATGCTGATGCGTATAGCCCAAAGCCATGTGCGTTTCGGTCATTTTGAACACTTTTACTATCGCCGTGAGCCAGAAAAAGTGCGACAGCTGGCGGATTTCGTTATTGCCCATCACTGGCCCCACCTGCAGAACGATGCCGATAAGTATCGGCTCTGGTTCCGTGATGTTGTCGCCCGCACCGCCTCGCTAATGGCCTGCTGGCAGACGATCGGTTTTGCGCACGGGGTAATGAATACCGATAACATGTCGATACTGGGTCTGACTTTTGATTATGGCCCGTACGGTTTTCTGGATGATTACCAGCCCGGTTTTATCTGTAACCACTCCGATTATCAGGGACGCTATAGCTTCGATAACCAGCCGTCCGTGGGATTATGGAACCTGCAACGGCTGGCCCAGTCGTTATCGCCGTTTATCGACGTGGATGCCCTCAATGATGCGCTCGATGAGTATCAGGAGGTGTTGCTGCAGCAGTACGGTAAACTGATGCGCCGCAAACTGGGGCTGATGCGTCAGGAGAAGGGCGATAACACCCTCCTGAACGGGCTGTTTACGCTGATGGCAAAAGAGGGCAGTGACTATACGCGAACCTTCCGCATGCTGGGCCAGACGGAGCGCCAGAGCGCGGCGTCCCCGCTGCGGGATGAATTTATTGACCGCCAGGCCTTCGACCAGTGGTTCGCGCTCTACCGCGAGCGCCTACAGCTGGAAGATGCGGACGATGCTGCCCGACAGACGCAAATGAACGCCGTCAACCCGGCAATGATACTGCGTAACTGGCTGGCACAGCGCGCTATCGAGCAGGCAGAGCAGGGGGATTATGCCGAACTCCATCGTCTACATGAGGCGCTTCGTACGCCGTTTGCCGAACGGGATGATGACTACGTCAGCCGCCCACCGGACTGGGGCAAGCGGCTGGAAGTGAGTTGCTCAAGCTAAGGGGCAAGAAAAACCTGCGGTGTAGCGCTGGCAGGATGCGTACCAACGTGGATCTCAGCGCCATACCAGCGGGTGAGGGTATCAGCTTGTAAAACATGCTGCGCTGTTCCCCCGGCAACGAGATCGCCGTTGTGCAGCAACAGCACACGATCTGCCCACAGCGCGGCGAGGTTCAAATCGTGCAGGACAACGCACACATGCAGATGCCCGTGTCCTGTCAAACGCTTCAATAAACGCAGTATGTGTTGCTGGTGGTAAAGATCCAGCGCTGAGGTAGGTTCATCCAGAAACAGCCAGCCTCGGGGCGCCCCGTTGCGCCAGAGCTGCGCCAGCGCACGGGCAAGCTGCACCCGCTGCTGCTCACCGCCGGAGAGCGCCGAATAAGAACGTCCGGCCAGCGGCAGGCAGCCGGTCAGCTGCATGACCTGCGTAATTATTGACCTGTCCGGCGTTAAGCCCCAGGGGGTACGCCCCATGGCGACGACCGCTTCAACCGGCCAGTCAAAACCAGGCTGGGTGAGCTGGCGCATCGCCGCCCGGGTACGCGAAAGGGCCGGGGCGCTCCAGTGTGCCAGGTCTTTACCCTCAAGTTTGCACTGCCCGGCCTCGGGCTTCAGGTAGCCGGTCAGCAGCCGTAATAACGTCGATTTCCCCGCTCCGTTGGGGCCAATCAGCGCCACCAGTTCACCCGGTGCCAGAGTGAGAGAGATGTTGCGGATCACCGTCCGATCCGCCACGCGGTAAGTCAGGTTTTGTGCGACAAACGTCTCAGCCATGGTGCCCTCCCCGGCGGAAGATCAGCCACAGGAACCAGGGGGCGCCGAGGAGGCTGGTCAGCAGGCCAACCGGCATCTCCGCAGGCGCCACCAGCGTACGGGCGGCCGTATCGGCGATCAGCAGCAGTAATGCTCCCGCCAGCACGGAGCCTGGGATCACCGCCCGATGATCGGAACCCAGCCACATGCGCAACAGATGGGGAACCACCAGCCCGATAAAGCCAATCACGCCGCTTACCGCCACGGCAGCAGCCACCAGCAGGGCGCTGCAGAGCAGTAAAATCCGCTGCACCATCCGCACCTCAATGCCGAGGTAGTGTGCTTCTTCATCGCCCAGCTGCAGCACGTTAAGCGCCGACGCCAACCGACAGATAATTAATACCGTGGGGAGCATCAGGGAAGTGATCGCCAGTAGCGTTGACCACTGGGCCTGACCCAGGCTACCCATGCCCCATAGCGAGAGTTGGCGTAGCTGGGCATCGTTACTGACCCACGACAATACGCCCACTGCGGCACCGCACAGGGCATTGATCGCGATCCCCACCAGCAGCAAGCGAGACAGCGAACTGTCGCGCTGCTGGCTCAGGATAAAGATCACTCCGGTGGCCGCCAGAGCGCCGACAAACGCTGCCAGCATTGGCGCGTAGAGCATCAATAGCGCGGGTAAAGAGAGCGGTAAGACCACCCATAAAGCCACAGCTAACGCCGCACCGCTACTGATCCCCAGCAGGCCCGGATCGGCGAGGGGGTTACGAAACAACCCCTGCATCACGCAGCCTGCCAACGCCAGCGAGCCGCCAATCACCAGCGCCAGCAACACGCGGGGCAAACGGATGGTAAACCATATCTGGCGCAGAGCGTCGTCACCCCTGCTCCAGAAGAGACTTACCGGCAGGCGCAACGCGCCAAAACCGGTAGCAAGCAGGGTCGCGAGGGCCAGCGAAAGGGCCAGTAACCATAGCGAGAGCGTGATTTTACGGGACATCAGGGGAGTTGCCCGGCTTTGGTACGCAGCTGCTGGATGGCCTGCGGCGTGCGAACGCTAAAGCCAAGCAGCGCCATATCGTCAATAACCAGAAGCTGTTTATGACGCCCGGCCGGGGTTTGTGCCAGCCCGGGTAACGTCCACAGGTTATCCTCGCCGCCCAGCGCTTTCACGCCGTCCTGCGAGATCACCACCAGATCGGGTTGGCTGGCGATCACCCCTTCTTGCGAAAGGGGCTGATAGCGGGTAAATCCCTGCATCGCATTTTGCAATCCGGCGGCACGGATCGCCGCATCGGCAGCGGTTTGCTGGCCTGCGGCCATCGCGGTCATTCCCCCGTGATTCAGTATGAAAAGGACACGCTTGTGAAGCGAAGAGTCAGGCAGCGCAGCCAGCTGCGCGCGCAGCCTGTTGCGCAGAACCTCGCCTTCAGCCTCCCGGTGCGTCGCCTTAGCCACAATCCGCACTTTCTCATCGATCGCGCTCAGGTCAGGACTCCCTGGCACCGTGACCACCGCGACGCGGCTTTGTTCAACCTGCTTCAGGGCCAGAGAGGGTTGCGCCTGATCGCTGGCCAGCACCAGCGTCGGACGCATGGCGAGGATCCCTTCGGCATTGAGCTGACGCAGATAGCCCACGTCCGGCAATGATTTCGCCTCGGCGGGCCACAGGCTGGTACTGTCTCGCGCTACCAGCGACGACTGCGCACCCAGGGCATAGACGATCTCGGTAACGTCGCCCCCGAGGGCGACGATTTTTTGCGGAGTGGCGGCAAAAACCGTCAGCGGCAAGGCGGCGATCAGGACCAACAGTCTTTTCATGCGGCCAGCCCCTTAGGCAGCAGGGTGTCGATCTGAGTCCGCCACTGGGGCTGCTCTGGCTCCCCTTCGGTGCGCTGGCCATAAAGCTGGGCGATTTGCGTCCCATCGGCCGCAAAGAGCTCAAGGCTGGTGACGTGACCGTCGGCGGTGGGTTTACGGGTCACCCAGGTTTCTGCGATGGTCTCTTCCAGCAGATGGAGGGTGAAAGTCGGGTTAAAGATATTTAGCCAGCCTTTCATCGGCACCACTTTTTGGACCGCACCCGTGAAAATCTGCACGCAGCCACGATTGCCGACAAAAACCATAATTTCGTTGCCATCCTGACGGGTGGTCTCCAGCAGTCTGCTCAGGGCGCTGTTATCCACCCGGCAGGCCAGATCGTCACTCACCAGGCGGAAGGCCTGCTGGCGGCTCAGGTTATGGCGTTTCAACAGACCAAAGAACTGATGCACATCGGTCATGGCGCGCCATTCTTTATCCAGGGTAGCGGCATCTGCCCCTTCGGCGTAGGTGACGGCGTCGGCCGGTTTGAGCGTCAGCGGCGGATTGTCGGCAGAGATAAAGCGCGTGAGCAGGTCGCCCCAGGCGGCAACGTCAGTCTTGTCGGTGGCGTAAACCTTCAATAGCGCATCGCCCTGATGGTCAAAAAACTGGATGCTCTGACGCGCGCCCCGGGCGTTGACCTCGCTAATATGGAAGGCGCTGGCCCACTGGCCGAGGAACAGGCGCAGATCCAGGGCCCGCGGATTCAGCACCAGCCCGGCGTGACCCTTAAGATGCTGATTGCTGAAGGCACCGACCTGCTCGTGTACCGCATATTCATTACGGCAAATGCACTTTGTTTCTCCCACGGCCTCCAGCGCGCCAAGGATCTCGCGGATCTCGCCCTGCAGACGCCAGGCATCATGCCCAACGCGCGCAGAGGTGAGTTCTGCTTCGCAGATACTCATCATGCCTGCGATGTCACGAGCATATTTACCCGGATGTTCTTCTTTTAGCGCAAGCCAGCGTGTGTAGTCATTCATTGTCTCTTCCTTCCGAATAAAGACCCCGGCGAACCGGGGCAAGGGGATTACCACTGATAACTTACGAAGATCTTACCGTTACGGCCATCCTGCGGGATGCCCTGCGGTGACCAGTACTCTTTGTCGAAGGCGTTGCCCAGCACCAGCGTGGTGGTAACACCTTTCAACTGCGCCTGTCCTTCGTAGCTGACGTAGAAGTCATTTACCGCGTAGCCAGGCTGCTTACTGTAGCTGCTGCTAACGTGGGTTGAACGGTCGGCAAAGGTGCCGATCCAGCCGACGGAGAAGCCGCTCTGGGCCACCGGTATGTTCAGTTTACTGGTGACAGTGTCCGGGTTGATGCTGGAGATGTACTCCCCGGTGTCGGTATCTTTGCCGCGGGTGCGGTTATAGGCCATGTCGAGGCTAAACAGGTCGGCGGAATATTTTGCCATCACGTCCCAGCCCCAGATTTTGGCATTCGGCACGTTGTAGGACATGGTGGTCGCAGCGGCAAAATCGACGGTGGTCGAGATGTAGTCTTTGGCGTTGGTATCAAAGTAGCTGGCTTTGAACTCCAGCGCATCGTTGCCAAGCCAGAGATTGTCAAAGCGCAGACCAAAACCATACTCCTGCGTTTCGTTGGTTTCTGGTCGCAGATTCGGGTTTGGTACCCAGTAGTTGGTGTAGAAGCTGCCGATGGAGAAGTGTTTCTCATCGTTATACATCTCACCCATGGTTGGGGCGCGGAAGGCCTGGGCATACGAGCCAAACAGCATCAGCCAGTCGGTTGGGCTAACGGTTAACCCGGCACGCGATGACCACTTATGCGCATCCACATCTTCATAGCCGTCGCTACTTCCGCGATAGTTGTCATAGCGGGTACCGCCAAGAAGGGTGACCGGCAGATCGCGCAGGGTGATCTCATCCTGCAACCAGCCTGAGCTGAAGTCGATTTTCGCATCCGGGAAGCCTGTCGCAGCGCCAGATGCGTTCTGCTCCTGACGGTAATACTCGCCGCCGTAAGTCAGTAAATGAGAGGCGAAGGAGTCGCTGAACAGGCGGGAGCGGTTTTCTACTTTCCCGCCTTTGGTGGTCTGTTTGCGGAATTCGCCGGTGTCATCGAGGTTTTGCGCGTTGATGCGGGTTTCTGACCAGTACACTTTGGCATCCGCATTCAGCCAGTCGTTACCCGTCGGCGCAATCTTATAGCCAAGCTGGGCGTCACGCTGAATAGTAGAACGGTCAGTCATGGGGTTGCTGCTATCCACTTCGCCTGGCGTTTGCGGGTTTTTTGGCTCCTGCGCGGCATTATTGTAGTAACGCAGCATTCCGCTCAGGGTCTGAGCGCTGTCAATTTTCCAGTTCCCTTTTGCCAGCATGTTATTGATGGATTCATCGTTGGGCGCGGTATCGCCGTCGCTCTGACGAATATCGCCCCGGTCGCGGCTGGACCAGGAGAGGAGGCCGTCGAGGGTGTCGGTACGGCCAAAGGCGCTGGCGCCCATGCCCAGGCTATGATCCCCGGTGGCGGCGGTGCCGAATACGCGATATCCGCTGTTTTTTCCCGCCTCCAGCAGATCGCTGGCATTCACCGTATCGTAAGCAATCACGCCCCCCAGCGCGCCGCTGCCGTACAGCAGGGCGGAGGGGCCACGCACCACTTCGATGCGCTTAATAAGGGCGGGATCGAGAAAAGTGCTGTTGAGATGACCGGTATCGGTCCCCTGGCGCACCCCATCTACCAGGATCAGTACGCCACGACGATCGTAACCGCGCAGGTTCACGTCCTGGCCGTTAGTGCGACCACTACCGTCGAGGGTTATCCCCGGTACCTGGCGCAGCAAATCGGCGGCAGAGCTGGCGGTCTGATTTTCTGGGGCGGTGGCATCGATAACGCTCACCATCATCGGGGCTTCAAAGGTGCTCCGGGCGTTGCCCGTGGCGGTGACGGTCATCTCCTCCGCAGCAGCAAAAGCGGCGCCGGGTAGGGTACTGAAAATCGCCAGCGCCAGCAGCGACGGGCGCAAAGACGCGGAATGCAGGTATGGCATAGCAACTCTCCATAAGGATATGAAAGCGCTGGCTGCCTGGGGATGACCTGGGTGGCTGGCGAGGTTTTTTATTTTGTCAGGATTAATTTTCCGGCATGGGTTTGACGCAGCAGATACTGCTGGCCGTCATGCTCGATAATGACGCGGCCTTCATCGCCCAGCAGCGTTTTACTGCTAATACGACGATCGGCTGCATCGGGCGCAGGCTGTGTTTTGTCTTCAGGACGAGAAAGCGTTGCTGCAGTGTTATCCATACGTGACATAGTGTTTTCAAAATAGCAATCAATGTAACAATGATAATCATTATCAACAAAAGATCTGGCACGGCAAGCGTTTTTACCAAAAAAGCGCGAGAGGATCGGATTACCAACAAATGTGAAGAAAATGAGGAGATTAAGCGCGGAGAAACCCGGCGCAAAGGCCGGGTATTAGTTTAAAACCGGGTATCAACCGCGGCAGCGAGCTTTTCAATCAGCAGCTCAGTATCTTCCCAGCTGAGGCACGGATCGGTAATGGACTGGCCGTAAGCAATCGGCTGACCGACCACCACTTTTTGCGTCCCTTCTTTGATAAAGCTTTCAGCCATAATGCCGGCGATGGCGGTGGAGCCGCTGCGGATCTGCTGGCAAACGTCATCACAAACCTCCAGCTGGCGACGATGTTGTTTCTGGCAATTACCGTGGCTGAAGTCGACGACCAGCTGCTCCGGCAGGTCAAATTCACGCAGCGTTTCACACGCCTCATGAATATCCTGAGCATGATAATTCGGCTTTTTGCCGCCGCGCATAATGATGTGACCGTACGGGTTGCCGCTGGTCTGGTAGATCGTCATTTGACCGTTTTTATCCGGCGAGAGGAACATATGGCTAGCCCGCGCCGCGCGAATCGCGTCTACGGCGATACGGGTATTACCGTCGGTGCCATTTTTAAAGCCCACAGGGCAGGAGAGCGCTGAGGCCATTTCACGGTGGATCTGGCTTTCCGTCGTACGGGCGCCGATTGCGCCCCAGCTAATGAGGTCGGCGATAAACTGTCCGGTCACCATATCGAGAAATTCGGTGGCCGTCGGCATGCCAAGCTCGTTCACCTGCAGCAGCAGTTTACGCGCCAGTTGAATACCCTGATTAACGCGGTAGCTGCCATTCAGATCGGGATCGGAAATCAGCCCCTTCCAGCCCACCACCGTGCGTGGTTTTTCAAAGTAGGTGCGCATGACGATCTCAAGCCGGGCCTGATGTTTGTCACGCAGCACTTTCAGCCGTTGGGCATAGTCGATAGCGGCATCAAGATCGTGGATGGAACAAGGGCCAACAATTACCAGCAGGCGAGGGTCGTCGCCATTAAGGATTTTTTCGATACTTTTTCGTGACGTTGTCACGTTTTCTGCCACGGCGGCAGAGAGAGGATAGCGCTCGGCCAGTTCGGCTGGCGTGACGAGAGTGTCAATGCGCGCCGTGCGGAGTTCATCGGTTTTATTCATGGAATATCTCAGAATTTTGTGCTTCATCGGCAAACTACCGGGAAGTGATGGGCATCACCTTAAACCAATCCCCGCTGATTTCAAGTGCAGGGCGTTATCCGCCCTGCCGTTGCGCAGCAGTATACGCTTTTATGAATTCATGTACTAGCATGTTAGTACATGCGGCGGCTCAGCCCCATTATGTCGAGGATTTTGGTGGCAATCTCTTCCACCGAATAGTTAGTGCTGTTTAGCCAGGGGATCTGGTTTTTTCGGTACAAAGCTTCCACTTCAGAGACTTCCATCCGGCACTGACGCATAGAGGCGTAACGGCTATTTTCGCGGCGCTCTTCGCGGATAGCGGCCAGCCGTTCCGGGTTGATCGTCAGGCCAAAAAGTTTGTGTTGCAGCGGTTTAAGGGCCGCAGGCAGGACAAGATTGTCCATGTCGTCGGCAATAAAGGGGTAGTTGGCGGCGCGGATACCAAACTGCATCGCCAGATAGAGGCTGGTGGGGGTTTTACCGCAGCGCGAGACGCCCAGCAGGATCACCTGCGCCTGATCAAGATTACGCATTGAAATGCCATCGTCGTGCGCCAGGGTGTAATCAATGGCGGCAATACGGGCATCGTATTTGATGATATTGGCCGGGTTCAGGCCGTGCGTACGGTGGGCAATAGGGGTCGGATCGAGTTGCAACTCATTCTGCAACGGAGCAACCAGCGCCTGGACAATATCCTGGCAGAATCCTTCGCTCTGCAAAATGATGGCCCGGATTTCAGGAAGCACAATGGAGTAAAACACCAGCGGTCGGACACCAGTTTGCTGAAAAATAGCGTCGATCTGATCCTTCACCGCCCTGGCGCGGCTTTCGTTTTCCACAAAAGGGAGCGTGATGCTGTTAATGGCGACCGGGAACTGTGACATTACCGCGTGGCCCAGCACTTCGGCGGTAATTGCCGTCCCATCGGAAATATAAAAAACCTGGCGATCCACAGCATTATCCATTTTGCGTACCCTGAATATCAAACGTAATTGACTGAAAGCATAAATTAAAAAAGTAAATTACAACAGTCAATCAGCGGGCCTAATTAAAAATGAAATGGTGTTTTTATTTTTAATGAAAAGTGGATTTCATTTTTATAAACAGCGTTGTATACCGATTATTTTTGTGGGAATCCATATTAATCATTAGGTTAGCAATTGAGCGGGAACAGTCCGAAAAGCGAAAAAATAAATCTGCTTACACGATTCACCGTTTTTTTAGCGCGGATAAATATGCCAGTATAAATACCGCAGTAAGGTGTTTCTTAACCCGTTCATATATCATAAAAGGATTGTTTCGATGTCCAACAATGGCTCGTCACCGCTGGTGCTTTGGTATAACCAACTCGGCATGAATGATGTAGACAGAGTTGGAGGCAAAAATGCCTCCCTGGGTGAAATGATTACAAATCTGTCAGGTATGGGTGTCTCCGTACCGAATGGATTTGCTACCACCGCCGATGCGTTTAATCTGTTTTTAGACCAGAGCGGCGTAAACCAGCGCATTTACGACCTGCTGGACAACACGGATATTGATGATGTCTCTGCGCTTGCAAAAGCCGGGGCACAAATCCGCCAGTGGATTATCGACACACCTTTCCAGCCGGAACTGGAAAAAGCCATCCACGATGCGTACAACCAGCTCTCGGCTGATGACGCACAAGCCTCTTTTGCCGTGCGCTCATCCGCCACCGCAGAAGATATGCCCGATGCCTCCTTTGCCGGGCAGCAGGAGACCTTCCTCAACGTGCAGGGCTATGATGCCGTGCTGGTGGCAGTGAAACACGTCTTTGCCTCCCTCTTTAACGACCGCGCCATCTCTTATCGCGTACACCAGGGCTACGACCATCGCGGCGTGGCGCTGTCTGCTGGCGTTCAACGCATGGTGCGCTCCGATCTCGCCTCATCGGGTGTGATGTTCTCTATCGATACCGAATCCGGTTTCGATCAGGTGGTCTTTATCACCTCGGCCTGGGGACTGGGCGAAATGGTGGTCCAGGGGGCGGTGAACCCGGATGAGTTCTACGTGCATAAACCGACGCTGGCCGCCGGGCGCCCGTCGATTGTGCGTCGTACCATGGGCTCGAAAAAAATCCGTATGATCTATGCCCCGAACCAGGAGCACGGTAAACAGGTGACGATTGAAGATGTACCGCAGGAACAGCGCGACCGCTTCTCTCTGACCGATGCCGAAGTGCAGGAGCTGGCGAAACAGGCGGTACAGATCGAGAAACATTATGGCCGTCCGATGGATATTGAGTGGGCCAAAGATGGCAACACCGGCAAGCTGTTTATCGTCCAGGCGCGTCCGGAAACCGTGCGCTCACGCGGGCAGGTGATGGAGCGTTACACGCTGCATGCGCAGGGCAAAATTGTTGCTGAAGGCCGTGCCATCGGCCATCGTATCGGCGCCGGCCCGGTAAAAGTGATCCACGATATCAGCGAGATGAACCGCATTCAGCCCGGCGATGTGCTGGTCACCGACATGACCGACCCGGACTGGGAACCGATCATGAAGAAGGCCGCGGCCATCGTCACCAACCGTGGCGGCCGTACCTGTCACGCGGCGATCATCGCCCGTGAGCTGGGGATCCCTGCCGTTGTTGGCTGTGGGGATGCGACGGAGCGCATGAAGGATGATGAGAAGGTGACCGTCTCCTGTGCCGAGGGTGATACCGGTTATGTCTACGCCGATATTCTGGACTTCAGCGTGAAAAGCTCCAGCGTGGATACCATGCCGGATCTGCCGCTGAAGATCATGATGAACGTCGGTAACCCGGATCGCGCCTTTGACTTTGCCTGTCTGCCGAACGAAGGCGTGGGTCTGGCGCGACTGGAATTTATCATCAACCGCATGATTGGCGTTCACCCGCGTGCGCTACTGGAGTTTGATGACCAGCCGGCGACGCTGCAGAACGAAATCCGTGAAATAATGAAAGGCTACGACTCACCGAAAGAGTTCTACGTGGGCCGTCTGTCCGAAGGAATTGCCACCCTGGGTGCGGCATTCTACCCGAAACGCGTGATCGTACGTCTGTCGGACTTTAAATCGAATGAGTACGCCAATCTGGTCGGCGGTGAGCGTTACGAGCCGGAAGAAGAGAACCCGATGCTGGGCTTCCGTGGTGCGGGTCGCTACGTCTCCGACAGCTTCCGCGACTGCTTCGCGCTGGAGTGCGAGGCGGTGAAACGCGTGCGCAACGACATGGGGCTGACCAACGTTGAGATCATGATCCCGTTTGTGCGTACCGTAGACCAGGCGAAAGCGGTGGTAGACGAGCTGGCGCGTCAGGGGCTGAAGCGCGGTGAGAATGGGCTGAAGATCATCATGATGTGCGAAATTCCGTCCAACGCACTGTTGGCAGAACAGTTCCTTGAGCACTTTGATGGCTTCTCTATCGGCTCGAACGACATGACGCAGCTGACGCTGGGTCTGGATCGCGACTCCGGCGTGGTCTCTGAGCTGTTTGATGAGCGTAACGAAGCGGTGAAAGCGCTGCTTTCTATGTCTATCCGCGCGGCGAAGAAGCAGGGCAAATATGTCGGGATTTGCGGACAGGGCCCGTCCGACCATGAAGACTTTGCGGCGTGGCTGATGGAGGAGGGTATCGATAGCCTCTCCCTGAACCCGGATACCGTGGTGCAGACCTGGCTGAGCCTGGCTGAGCTGAATAAGTAAAACCTGAACCCGGTTTTTTTATAAGGCCGGGAAAGAGTGAACAGGGCGAGGAGAATACTCCTCGCCCTTTTTATTTTCTCTTATTTGCTGCGCATCACAAATAATGCAAAAAACTAAATATCATAATTTGTCTGTTAATTTCGACAATTGTTAGCCTGGCAGGTGTTGCTAATACTTTGGCCTTAACTGCGCATTGCCCTGAAATCTGCGCATCCTGGTTGAAACACGTTTTAACCTGATAATAAGGCCAATAAAATGACACTCTCCTCTGTTTTAACTACGAAAGATAAAATAGGTTACGGTTTTGGCGATATGGCCAGTGCGCTGGTCTGGCAAACAGCAACGTTATTTCTTGCTTATTTCTATACGGATGTTTTCGGTTTGCCTGCAGCGATTATGGGAACCATGTTTTTAGTGGTTCGCGTCGTGGATGCCTTTGTCGATCCCTGCATCGGTGCCCTGGTTGACCGGACGCAAACCCGCCATGGTCGATTTCGTCCCTGGCTACTGTGGTTCGCCATTCCGTTTGGCGTAAGCTGTCTCATCACCTTCTACGTACCGGACGTGGGGGCGACGGCGAAAATAGTCTATGCCTGCCTCACCTATACCCTCCTGAGCCTGATCTACTCTGCTATCAACGTCCCGTATTGCGCCATGCCCGGTGCCCTGACGCTGGATCCGCGTGAACGTCACTCGTTACAATCCTGGCGCTTTGGGCTGTCGTTCATCGGCGGGTTGATTGTCACGGTGATTGCCCTGCCGCTGGTTTCGCTCCTCGGTAATGGAAACGTGCAGAAAGGTTATTTCTACGCCATGAGCCTGATGGGGTTACTGGGTATCATTTTATTTTTCTGCTGCTTCTTCATGACCCGCGAACGTTATTCCCCGCGAAATGATACTTCGGGCTCTATGTTGTCTGATTTAAAACTGCTGGCCGGCAACAGCCAGTGGCGAATTGTTTTCCTGTTTAATATTTTACTGTTAACCGCAGTGGTGACGCGTGGCTCGGCGACAATGTATTACGTTAATTATGTCCTGCTGCGCCCGGATCTGGTCTTTGCGTTTATCGTGGCCGGAATGGTCGCAGCCCTGAGCGGGGCGTTATTGTCCGAACGTCTGTTAGGTAAATTCGACCGCGTACGTGCTTATCAGTGGACAATAATCTCTTTCGTGATATTTGGTGCGCTGATCTTCTTTATTCCCCCATCACAGATCTGGCTTATCTTTGGCCTGAATATCATTTTTAGCTTTATTCAAAACCTGACGACGCCATTACAGTGGACGATGTTCTCTGACGTGGTCGACTACGAAGAACATCGCAGCGGTCGTCGCCTTGATGGGCTGGTTTTTTCAACCGCGCTGTTTGCCATTAAGTTCGGCCTGGCGCTGGGCGGTGCCGTTGTGGGCTGGGTGCTGGGTATGGTGAATTATGCCCCAGGACAGGCGACCCAGACGCCGCACGTGCTTACCACGATTAATGCGCTGTTTACCCTCATTCCTTGCGCGCTATTTCTCGGCATGGTGGTACTGCTTACCCTCTACAAGCTTAACAGTCGGGTGGTGGATTCCATCGCCCGTGAGCTCGCCAGCAAGCGCGACGCACAGACCGCTGCCAGGCCGCTTAACCCTGCCATTCAATCTGCCACACAGGAGTAAACTATGACTGCTATCTACAAGGATGCGGGCCGTCCCGTTCAGGAACGCGTTGCTGATTTACTGGCGCGCATGACTCCGGAAGAGAAATTTGCCCAGATGCACGCCTACTGGTTGATCCTCGATGAGCACGGCCACCACCGTGAGCGCAGCGATCTCAGCGATGAATTTGCGGGCGTCACTGAGCAGGCATCCCTCAACGAACGCCTCAAGTTAGGCGTGGGACAGATCACCCGTCCGCTGGGAACCCATATTGTGGAGGCAAAAACCGGCGTTCGTGCCGCAAACCGGCTGCAACGAATGATGATGGAGGAAACCCGGCTGGGTGTTCCTGCGCTGTTCCATGAAGAGTGCCTGGTCGGCCTGTTATGTAAAGACGCCACCCTGTTTCCCTCTTCACTGAATTATGGATCGACCTGGGATCCGGCACTGGTTCAGCGTGCCGCAGAGCAGATTGGCAAGGAGGCGCGATCTGTGGGCTGCCAGCAGGGACTGGCGCCGGTGCTGGACGTCTCCCGTGATGTACGCTGGGGCCGCACAGAAGAGACCTTTGGGGAAGACCCCTGGATGGTGGGGATGATGGCGACGGCGTATGTCAAAGGGCTGCAGGGAAAAGAGCGCGATCTGCTGGCCACGCTAAAACACTATGTGGGCCACTCCTTCAGCGAAGGGGCGCGTAACCATGCTCCGGTACATCTTGGCTTTAGCGAACTGAACGATACCTTCCTGCTGCCGTTCGAAATGGCGGTTAAGCTGGCCAACGCCGGCTCGGTGATGCCGGCCTACCACGATATCGATAATCAGCCGGGGCATAGCGATAGCTTCCTGCTGACCACGGTCTTACGCGAACAGTGGGGGTTTGACGGGCTCATTGTCGCCGATTACGGCGGCGTAAGTTTGCTGCATCAGCATCACGGTATCTCTCATGATGCCGCGGAGTCTGCGGCGTTGGCGTTTAATGCCGGGCTGGACGTCGAGCTACCGAAGGATGATTGCGCCCGCCATCTCGCAGATGCGGTCGCGCGCGGGCTGATAACGATGGCGAAGATTGATGAAATCGTCGCGCGCGTGCTCACGGAAAAATTCCGTCTTGGCTTATTTGAACAGCCTTACGTGGATGAGAGCGGTATCGACCTGCAGAACGAAGAGACCCGGCAGGTGGCGCGCGAAGTGGCCACGCGCTCCATGACCCTGCTGGTGAATAACGGGATCTTACCGCTGTCTTCGACACCGCAGGTGGCCGTCGTCGGGCCTACCGCCGATGATCCCCTTGCGCTGCTGAGTGGCTATAGCTTCCCGGTGCATCTGATTATTAGCGATATGGTGGAGGAAACTGTTCAGGTCACTACACCGCTGGCGGCCCTGAAACACTACCTCGGGGAGGGCAATGTCCACTATGCCAAAGGTTGCCATATCATTGAGCACCGCATGGCAGGGGCGCCGGTCTTCCCGGGGGAGAGCAGCGGCAAGCCAATGCAGCAATCACCGGTCTCGCACAATACCGGTCTGATAGCGCAGGCGGTGCGCGCCGCGCAGGATAGCGAGGTCGTGGTGGCATGCGTCGGGGATCTGGCGGGCTTATTCCAGAGTGGCACTGTTGGAGAAGGGTCCGATACCGATAGCCTGAATTTACCGGGTGTACAACAGCAACTGCTGGAAGCGCTGGTTGCCACCGGCAAACCGGTAATTGTGGTGATGACCGGCGGCCGACCTTACAACCTGCAGGGGCTGGAGGAGAAGGTAGCCGCCCTGATGCTGGCCTGGGCTCCGGGTCAGGAAGGGGGCTGGGCCATCGCGGACGTGCTGACAGGGCGCGCAGAGCCTGAAGGCCGGCTGGTGGTCAGCGTACCGAAAAGCGCAGGGGCGATGCCGTATTACTACAACCACAAGCTGAAAAGCGGCGGCACGCCGTTTGCTTTCCATTTTGGCGCGCGCTACCCCTTCGGCTTTGGTCTGGGATGGACGCAATTTGACTGGAGCGCGGCGCAACTCGCTGATAGTCAGGTTGCGATAACCGGTGACGTTGCGGTGAGTATTACCCTGAAGAACGTAGGCGAGCGTAGCGGCAGTGAAGTCATCCAGCTGTACGTACGCGATAAAGTAGCGACGCAGGTAAGGCCCTTACAGGAGTTGAAAGCGTTTCAGCGGGTCACGCTTGCGCCAGGCGAATCGGCGACGCTCACCTTCACGCTGCCTGTCGATATGTTCAACTTTACGCGCCGCGACGGCAAGCGCATCGTCGAGCCCGGCGAGTTTGAACTCCAGCTCGGGGCGTCGTCGGCGGATATTCGTGATGTTGCCACGGTCAACGTAACGGGTGAGACTCGGATTCTGCCTGCCCAATGGCGAATGGTGGGGCGGTGTGAGGTCAATCGCGGATAGCAGGATAAAAAAAAGCCCATCGTGGGAGATGGGCAAAGACTACACACAGCAATTCGTTGTTTCACTCAGGGGATTTCCATGCTTATAAATCAACGCGTTGATTCATAACCGTGACCTAATAGTAGGCTTGCGCGCTTTTTGCGTCGATCGGATTCCTCTCAATAGTTTAAAAGCGTTGAAGATTTTTCGAGGTTTATGAGGCAATTGCGGGCACTTAGTAGGTCAGAGGGGATAAATACACTCAATAAATATTAGCAACGCTTAACATTCTGGTGGGCGAACCCACCAGAACCGTGGTTTTACTTATGCCGTTGTTCAGCGTCGCTAATCTCTTCCGGTACCAGGAGCGGATCCTTGACGGGGAAGGGCACTTCATTCACCCACGCTGAGAAAAGACGCCAGGAGACGGCCAGCAGGACCGGGCCGATAAACAAGCCTATCATGCCGAAGGCGATCAGCCCGCCGATGACGCCGGACAGAATCAGAATGAGCGGCAAATCTGCGCCCATCCGGATAAGTATTGGGCGAATGACGTTATCCATCGTGCCCACAACGCAGCTCCAGACCAGCAACACGGTGCCCCAGGTGGTATCGCCACTCCAGTAAAGCCAGATAATCGATGGCACCAATACCGTCAGCGGCCCCAACTGCACCAGACAGGAGAACAGCATTACGACGGTGAAGAGGGTTGCGTAGGGCACACCCGCAATCGCCAGACCAATGCCACCCAGCACCGACTGCACCAGCGCGGTAACCACAACACCCAGCGCCACGGCGCGGACCGCCTGCGCAGCCAGCACCATCGCGGCATCGCCGCGCGCAGAGGCGAGGCGCGTGGCGAAGTGACGTACACCCAGCGCCACTTGCTCGCCCCGCCAGTAGAGCAGAGCGCTAAACAGCAGCATCAGGGCGCAATGCACGATAAAGCGACCAATATGTGCCGCCTGGCCGACAAACCAGGCCGTGGTGGCGCCCACGTACGGGCGTACCTTCGCCATAATTGCGCTGCCGCCCATATCCAGCAGGTTGTGCCAGCCGGCGTACAACTTATCGCCCACCAGCGGAATGCTGTTCAGCCAGGCCAGATCCGGTAACGTGAGATCGCCGCTGGTCAGTGCTTTGATAATCGGGCCGCTGCCATCTACAAGGCTGTTCACCAGCAGGGCGACAGGAATCACAAACAGCAGCACCAACAGAAGGGTCATCACCAGCACCGCCAGTGAACGACGGCCAAACAGCAGGCGCTGAAGACGGATAAAGAGCGGCCAGGTGGCAATCACCACCGTACCCGCCCAGGCAAAGCCGAGAATAAAGGGTTGAACAATCCACAGACACGCAATGATCATGATGGCCAAAAACAGCACCGACAGCAGTATCTGCGCAACATCCCTGGGCTGACGAAGAGAGGTCATAAATGAAATTTTCCTTAATGTACACCCGCCGGGCTGGCAGGAAGGGAAACCGCGTCACTCTAATCATCAGTGATTTCCCCGGTTTTTAACAGGCGGATTCTGCCTGTAATTCTACTGAGCGTATAAGAAAAAAATGTGATAAAACTTTCCGGACACAACGCAAACGATTATCCCCCTCCTGGTTCAAGCTGCAGATGCGTGGGCTGCGTGTATTCACCCGGTGTGCTGTGCGCCCGGGGATCTGTTCACATGCCGCCTTTCTGTAGCGCGAATGAGTAAGGGGATCCACAACTCTTATTAGGGTCGACAGTAATGATCCCACAGATTTCTCAGGCACCCGGCGTCGTTCAGCTGGTGCTCAATTTTTTGCAAGCACTGGAGCAACAGGGTTTTACCGGCGATACCGCCACGGGCTACGCCGACAGGCTGACCATGGCCACCGATAACAGTATCTACCAGCTACTTCCCGATGCCGTGGTATTTCCCCGTTCTACCGCTGACGTGGCGCTGATTGCCCGTCTTGCCTCGCAGGAGCGTTTTACGTCACTGATTTTTACCCCGCGCGGCGGCGGCACCGGCACCAATGGTCAGGCGCTTAACCAGGGCATCATCATCGATATGTCCCGCTATATGAACCGCATCATCGAAATCAATCCGGAAGAGGGATGGGTGCGTGTAGAAGCGGGGGTGATCAAAGACCAGCTTAATCAGCACCTCAAGCCTTACGGCTACTTTTTTGCGCCGGAACTCTCTACCAGTAACCGCGCCACCATCGGGGGGATGATCAACACCGATGCGTCCGGCCAGGGCTCGCTGGTGTATGGCAAAACATCCGACCACGTCCTCGGCGTCCGTGCCGTATTGCTGGGCGGTGACATCCTTGATACCCGGCCCATGCCGGTTGCGCTGGCCGAGACGCTGGGCAACGACAGCACCGCCACGGGGCGAATTTATCGTACCGTGCTGGAGCGTTGCCGGGATAACCGCCAGCTGATTATTGATAAATTCCCGAAACTGAACCGCTTCCTGACGGGGTACGATCTGCGCCACGTTTTCAATGACGATCTGAGCGAGTTTGATTTAACCCGTATTCTGGCAGGCTCCGAAGGAACGCTGGCGTTTATTACCGAAGCGCGGCTGGACATTACGCCGCTGCCAAAAGTGCGCCGTCTGGTGAATGTGAAATACAACTCCTTCGACTCCGCGCTGCGTAATGCCCCCTTTATGGTCGATGCGCGGGCGCTGTCGGTAGAGACGGTCGATTCCAAAGTGCTGAACCTCGCACGGGAAGATATCGTCTGGCACTCGGTAAGCGAACTTATTACCGACGTTCCCGATAAAGAGATGCTCGGTCTGAATATCGTCGAATTTGCCGGCGATAACGGCGAGTTGATCGACCAACAGGTTAACACGCTCTGCCAGCGCCTCGATGAGCTGATCGCCGCGGGCGAAGGCGGCGTGATTGGCTGGCAACTGTGCAGTGAGTTGGCGGGTATAGAACGTATTTACGCTATGCGTAAAAAAGCGGTGGGGCTGCTGGGGAATGCCAAAGGCGCGGCCAAGCCCATTCCTTTTGCCGAAGATACCTGCGTGCCTCCCGAACATCTGGCCGACTATATTGTGGAGTTCCGGGCGTTGCTCGACAGCCACGGCCTGAGTTACGGCATGTTTGGTCACGTGGATGCGGGTGTTCTGCATGTGCGCCCGGCGCTGGATATGTGCGACCCGCAGCAAGAGATGCTGATGAAACAGCTCTCTGATGACGTGGTAGCGTTAACGGCAAAATACGGCGGGCTACTCTGGGGTGAACACGGTAAAGGCTTCCGCGCGGAGTACAGCCCGGCGTTCTTCGGAGAGGCGCTCTACGGCGAATTGCGCAAGGTAAAAGCGGCGTTCGATCCGGACAACCGCCTGAACCCGGGAAAGATCTGCCCGCCTGAGGGCATCGATGCCCCCATGATGAAGGTCGATGCCGTCAAACGTGGCACCTTTGACCGTCAGATCCCTATCGCAGTGCGCGCCTCCTGGCGCGGCGCGATGGAGTGTAACGGTAACGGGCTGTGCTTTAACTTCGACGCAAAAAGTCCGATGTGCCCGTCAATGAAGATCACCAGCAACCGCATTCACTCGCCAAAAGGGCGCGCCACCCTGGTGCGTGAATGGCTGCGTCTGTTGGCCGATCGGGGTGTGGATCCGCTGGTGCTGGAAAAAGAGCTGCCCGGGAAACGCGCCAGCCTGCGTTCACTTATCGAGCGCACGCGCAATAGCTGGCATGCCCGCAAAGGGGAGTATGACTTCTCGCATGAAGTAAAAGAGGCGATGTCCGGTTGTCTGGCCTGTAAAGCGTGCTCTACGCAGTGCCCAATCAAGATCGATGTGCCGGAGTTCCGGTCACGCTTCCTGCAGCTTTATCACACCCGCTATCTGCGCCCGGTGCGCGATCACCTGGTGGCGACGGTGGAGAGCTACGCCCCCCTGATGGCCCGCGCGCCGAAGACCTTCAACTTCTTCCTTAAACAGCCGATGGTGCGCAAACTTTCCGGTAAGCACATCGGTATGATCGATCTGCCGCTGCTGTCGGTGCCGTCGCTGCAGCAGCAGCTTGTGGGTCACCGCTCCGCCAACACTACGCTCGAACAGCTCGAAGCCATGAGCGACGAACAGAAAGCCCGCACCGTGCTGGTGGTGCAGGATCCGTTTACCAGCTATTACGACGCGCAGGTTGTGGCCGATTTCATCCGGCTGGTGGAACGCCTCGATTATCAACCCGTGGTGCTGCCGTTCTCGCCCAACGGCAAGGCGCAGCATATTAAGGGGTTCCTCAACCGCTTTGCGAAAACCGCGCAGAAGACCTCTGATTTCCTCAACCGCATGGCGCAGTTGGGGATGCCGATGGTGGGTGTCGACCCGGCGCTGGTGCTCTGTTATCGCGATGAGTACAAACAGACGCTGGGTGACAAACGTGGAGATTTTCACGTTCAACTGGTGCATGAATGGCTGCCAGCCGTGCTGACTAACCCTGCGGTAACGGAGTCCAGCGGAGAGTCCTGGTATCTGTTTGGTCACTGTACAGAAGTGACGGCGCTGCCCGGGGCGCCGGGACAGTGGGCATCTATCTTCGCCCGTTTTGGCGCGAAGCTGGAAAACGTCAACGTAGGGTGCTGCGGTATGGCAGGAACTTACGGACATGAGGTGAAAAACCATGCCAACTCGCTGGGTATTTATGAGCTCTCCTGGCGCCAGGCGATGCAGCGCCTGCCGCGAAACCGCTGTCTGGCTACCGGATACTCCTGCCGCAGCCAGGTGAAGCGCATCGAGGGCAGCGGCGTGCGTCACCCTCTGCAGGCATTACTGGAGATTATGGGATGATCTGGAGACGTACCACGACGCTTGAGGCCTTAAACGCCATGGGCGCGGACAATATGGTCGGCCTGCTGGATATACAATTCACCCGCCTCGGTGATGATGAGCTGGAAGCCACCATGCCCGTCGATAGCCGGACGCATCAACCATTCGGTCTGCTGCATGGCGGCGCCTCCGTGGTGCTCGCCGAAACGCTGGGGTCGGTCGCCGGTTATCTCTGCACCGAGGGGGAACAGAAGGTGGTAGGCCTCGAGGTCAATGCCAACCATCTTCGTTCTGTGCGGAGTGGTAGGGTGCGCGGCGTGTGCCGCGCGCTGCACGCCGGGGGGCGCCATCAGGTGTGGCAGATTGAGATCTACGATGAGCAGCAACGGCTGTGCTGCTCCTCGCGGCTCACAACCGCGGTGGTGTAAAAAAAGGCGGGGATGCCTTGTTTATGGTCAAAAAACGAACAACAAAGTGTGATATACTGGTCGCGTTTTGTACATAAACGAGGACATTATGGATACCGATTTGAACCCAACCCAACTGGCCATTGAATATTTACGCCGCGATACGAGCAACCTTTCTCCGGCTCAGTATTTGAAAAAGCTGAAACAGCTTGAACTGGAATTTACGGATCTGCTCACGCTCTCTTCAAGCGAACTGAAAGAAGAGATCTACTTTGCCTGGCGGTTGGGTGTTCACGTCCATTAATTTCTGCACTCTGTAATAAAGGCCGCGATTGCGGCCTTTATGCTTTCTGTGCGCTTTGCAGAGCGGCGCCGCAATTTATGTCAAATTACCGCCCGCTATTCATGAGACTATTCTGATGCTCCTTCAAGAGCTAAGCCACAGAGTGCCGGAGATAAGCGCCGGATGGAGCAAGGAACCCTTAAGATTACCCACGGGTAGTCTTAAGGGTTTTCTTTTGGCTGAATTACAATGACAGGCCGATCGCCGCGTTCACCATGCTCGAAGCCATAAAGACTCCACCCACGATGAGAAACGCCCGGTTTTTGCGAGTGCCCGCGAGCGTCAGCATTACTATAGCCACCACGAAAAACGGGATGGCAATAATCGAAAATGTATTCATAGTGGCACCTGATCTTTGAGAGGCAGATAACGTAACCGGGTCTACCGCCTAACGCCAGACTTTGCGAACCGCCAATACAGGTAGGGTCTCGCTTCACACTTGGTTTCCCTTCTATAACTGTTCCGAAAGAGTCGGGTTGCCGGCCGCGCTCTTCATCAACAAAGCCTGCTCAAAAAACTATCTCATAAATAGGCATTCCCTATACAACTTTTCCATTTCTACCCGTCTCATCGATTAGCGCGTCTAAATCCATTATTAATCAATAAATTGATTAAAAAAATCCTTGCCTGATAACAACTCAGACAGGGTCTATGCTTAATGAAAGTAGCCAAAAAGGGCGATTAAGCAGAAAGTCCCTGCTGTCAGGGGGTTGAAGTGATAATCGTTATCACTAACATGGTGTTATGCCCTGATGGCGCAACAAATGAGGTGGACCTATGGAATTGCATTCAGAAACGTTCAACCCAGCGGATTTCACATGGCGCGGACTGTCGCTTACCCCTGCGGCAGCGAAGCATATTCATGAGCTGGTGGAGAAACAGCCCGGCATTCTGGGCGTGCGCTTAAGCGTCAAGACGACCGGCTGCGCCGGTTTTGGCTATGTGCTGGATACCGTCAGCGAGCCGCAAAAAGACGACCTTATTTTCGAGCATGACGGTGCAAAATTGTATGTGCCGTTACAGGCGATGCCGTTTATTGACGGTACCGAAGTGGATTACGTGCGCGAAGGTTTAAACCAGTTATTCAAATTCAACAACCCGAAAGCCCAGAACGAATGTGGGTGCGGCGAAAGCTTTGGGGTATAGGCGGTACTATGTCTCGTAATACTGAAGCAACTGACGATGTCAAAACCTGGTCCGGTGGCCAACTCAATTATAAAGAGGGCTTCTTCACCCAATTACAAACCGACGAGCTGGCAAAAGGGATCAGCGAAGAGGTGGTGCGCGCTATCTCAGCACGCCGTAATGAGCCTGAGTGGATGCTTGAATTCCGCCTGAGCGCTTACAAAGCCTGGCTGGAAATGGACGAGCCGCACTGGCTGAAGGCGCACTACGATAAGCTGAACTATCAAGATTACAGCTACTACTCCGCCCCTTCCTGCGGTAACTGCGACGATACCTGCGCCTCTGAGCCGGGGGCCGTACAGCAGACCGGCGCCAACACCTTCCTGAGTAAAGAGGTGGAAGAGGCCTTTGAGCAGCTCGGGGTGCCGGTGCGTGAAGGGCGAGAAGTGGCCGTAGACGCCATCTTCGACTCCGTCTCCGTGGCGACGACCTATCGTGAAAAACTGGCGGAACAGGGGATTATCTTCTGCTCCTTTGGTGAGGCGATACACGATCATCCGGAGCTGGTGCAGAAATATATTGGCACCGTGGTGCCCAGCAACGACAACTTCTTTGCAGCGCTGAATGCGGCCGTGGCTTCGGACGGCACCTTCATCTACGTGCCAAAAGGGGTGCGCTGCCCGATGGAGCTGTCGACCTATTTCCGTATCAATGCGGAAAAAACAGGTCAGTTTGAACGCACCATCCTGGTTGCCGATGAGGGCAGTTACGTCAGTTACATCGAGGGCTGTTCTGCGCCGGTACGAGACAGCTATCAGCTGCATGCGGCCGTGGTGGAAGTGATTATTCACAAAGATGCGGAAGTGAAGTACTCCACGGTACAAAACTGGTTCCCGGGGGATAACAACACCGGCGGCATCCTGAACTTCGTCACCAAGCGAGCCCTGTGCGAAGGTGAAAACAGCAAGATGTCCTGGACCCAGTCGGAAACCGGCTCCGCCATCACCTGGAAATACCCAAGCTGCATTCTGCGCGGCGATAACTCCATCGGTGAGTTTTACTCCGTGGCGCTGACCAGCGGTCATCAGCAGGCTGATACCGGCACCAAGATGATCCATATCGGCAAAAACACCAAATCAACCATTATCTCGAAGGGGATCTCTGCCGGACAGAGCCAGAACAGCTATCGGGGGCTGGTAAAAATCATGCCAACGGCCACCAACGCCCGAAACTTCACCCAGTGTGATTCGATGCTGATCGGGCCAGACTGTGGGGCGCACACCTTCCCCTACGTGGAGTGCCGGAACAACAGCGCACAGCTGGAGCATGAAGCCACCACCTCGCGGATTGGTGAGGATCAGCTCTTCTACTGCCTGCAGCGCGGCATCAGCGAAGAGGATGCCATCTCCATGATTGTTAACGGCTTCTGTAAGGACGTATTCTCTGAATTGCCGCTGGAGTTTGCCGTTGAAGCACAGAAACTGCTGGCGATTAGCCTTGAACACAGCGTCGGTTAAGCATTAAGGAAAGCACATGTTAAGCATTAAAGATTTACAGGTCAGTGTGGAAGATAAAGCGATCCTGCGTGGGCTGAGCCTGGAGGTTCGCCCGGGCGAGGTGCATGCCATTATGGGGCCGAACGGTTCCGGGAAAAGTACGCTCTCTGCAACCCTGGCCGGGCGTGAAGATTACGACGTGGTGGGCGGCTCGGTGGCGTTCAAGGACAAAGATCTGCTGGAACTGTCGCCGGAAGAGCGCGCCGGTGAAGGGATCTTTATGGCCTTCCAGTATCCGGTCGAGATCCCGGGCGTCAGTAATCAGTTCTTCCTGCAAACCGCGTTAAACGCCGTGCGTAAGTACCGTGATCAGGAAGCGCTGGACCGCTTCGACTTCCAGGACTTAATGGAAGAGAAGATTCAGCTGCTAAAAATGCCGGAAGATCTGCTTACACGTTCGGTAAACGTCGGCTTTTCCGGCGGCGAGAAGAAGCGTAACGACATTTTGCAGATGGCGGTACTGGAGCCTGAGCTGTGTATTCTGGATGAGACCGACTCCGGTCTGGATATTGATGCGCTGAAAATCGTTGCCGACGGGGTGAATGCCCTGCGCGATGGCAACCGCTCATTTATCATCGTCACCCACTACCAGCGTATTCTCGACTACATCAAGCCAGACTTTGTACACGTACTTTATCAAGGGCGCATTGTGAAATCGGGTGATTTCACCCTGGTTAAACAGCTGGAGGAGCAGGGCTATGGCTGGCTTACCGAACAGCAGTAACGCGCTACAGCAGTGGCATCGCCTGTTTGAGGCGCAAGGTCAACCGCGCTCTGAACAGGCCCAACAGCATCTGCAGCAGATGCTGCGTCTGGGATTGCCTGGGCGGAAACATGAAAACTGGAAGTACACCCCCCTGGACGGGTTGCTGAATAGCCAGTTTGTCACCCGTCTGGCCGAGGTGAGCGCAGCGCAGCGAGATGCGCTGAGCATAGCGGTGGATGCCGTACGGCTGGTCTTTGTCGACGGTCAGTTTATTCCAGGCCTGAGCGACAGCAGCGAAGGGAGCGGTTTTGACATTGAGATCAACGACGCGCGTCAATCCTTGCCCGCGCCGGTCCAGCCTGAACTCTTCCTGCATCTTACCGAAAGCCTGGCGCAATCGGTCACGCACATTCGCGTGAAGCGCAATCAGCGTCCCGCCCGGCCTTTGCTGTTGCTGCACATTACCCAGGGGCTTGCGGGGCAAGAGGAGGTGAACACCGCCCACTACCGCCACCATCTGGAGCTGGAGCAGGGCGCCGAAGCGACGGTCATCGAACACTATGTCAGCCTGAATGATGTTCGCCATTTTACCGGTTCACGAATGACCATGAACGTGGCGGCAAATGCACAGTTGCACCATCTGAAGCTGGCGTTTGAAAATGCGCTTTGTCATCACTTCGGCCACAACGACATCTTGCTGGCTGCAGACGCGGCGGCCCACAGCCACAGCTTCCTGCTGGGCGGCGCGGTGTTACGCCACAATACCAGTACCCAACTTAACGGCGAAAATACCACGCTGCGCATTAACAGCCTGGCGATGCCGGTGAAATCCGAAGTGTGCGACACCCGCACCTGGCTCGAACACAACAAAGGGTTCTGCAACAGCCGTCAACTGCACAAAACCATCGTCAGCGATAAAGGTCGCGCGGTGTTTAATGGGCTAATCAAGGTGGCCCAGCATGCCATCAAGACCGACGGGCAGATGACCAACAACAATCTGCTGATGGGGCGCCTGGCTGAGGTGGATACCAAGCCGCAGCTGGAAATCTATGCGGATGATGTGAAGTGCAGCCACGGGGCAACCGTGGGCCGTATCGACGATGAGCAGATGTTCTATCTCCGTTCGCGCGGTATTGACCAGCAGGCTGCCGAAAAGATGATTATCTACGCCTTTGCCGCTGAGCTGACAGAAGCTATTGGTGACGAAGGGGTAAAACAGCAGGTCCTGGCCCGCATCGGTCAGCGCTTGACTGGAGGTAAGGCATGAATTTTCCGGTGGAGAAAGTGCGGGCGGATTTTCCGGTCCTGACCCGTGAAGTGAATGGTCTGCCGCTCGCCTATCTCGACAGCGCCGCCAGCGCCCAGAAGCCGGCGCAGGTGATCGATGCCGAAGCGGAGTTTTACCGACACGGCTATGCGGCGGTGCACCGGGGTATCCATACCCTCAGTGCAGAAGCGACTCAGCGCATGGAAAATGTGCGCAACCAGGCGGCGGCGTTTTTAAACGCCCGTTCGCCGGAAGAGCTGGTCTTCGTGCGCGGCACCACCGAAGGGATCAACCTGGTCGCTAACAGCTGGGGCAGCGCCTCGGTTCATGCCGGGGATAATATTGTCATCACTCAGATGGAACATCATGCCAACATCGTGCCGTGGCAGATGCTCTGTGAGCGCGTGGGGGCCCAACTGCGGGTGATCCCGCTGAACCAGGACGGTACGCTGCAGCTGGCGCAGCTGGATGCGCTGCTTGATGAACGTACCCGACTGGTGGCGGTGACGCACATCTCTAACGTTCTGGGGACCGAAAACCCGTTGGCGGAGATTGTAGCGAAAGCGCATCAGGTGGGGGCGAAGGTGCTGGTGGACGGTGCCCAGGCGGTGATGCACCAGGGTACCGATGTCCAGGCGCTGGACTGCGATTTTTATGTGTTTTCCGGACATAAACTCTACGGACCGACCGGGATCGGCGTGCTCTACGTGAAGGAGGATATCCTGCAGGCTATGCCGCCGTGGGAAGGGGGCGGGTCGATGATCGCCACCGTCAGCCTCACCGAGGGGACGACCTACGCTAAAGCGCCCTGGCGCTTTGAAGCGGGTACGCCAAACACCGGCGGCATTATTGGTCTTGGGGCTGCTATAGAGTATGTCTCAGCCATTGGTCTGGAGAAGATTGCCGCGTACGAGCAGAAGCTGATGGATTACGCCTTGCACGCCCTGGCCGAGGTGCCGGATCTGATTCTCTATGGACCGGCAGATCGTAAAGGGGTCATTGCCTTTAACCTGGGTAAACATCACGCCTATGATGTGGGGAGCTTCCTCGACAATTACGGCGTTGCGGTGCGCACCGGGCACCACTGTGCAATGCCGCTGATGGCCTTTTATCAGGTTCCGGCCATGTGCCGCGCGTCGCTGGTCATGTATAACACCACAGAAGAGATCGACAGGCTGGTGGCGGGACTCAAACGCATCCACCAGCTGTTAGGTTAACAGGGAGGCAAGAGATGGCCGCGTTGCCAGACAGAGATAAATTACTGCGTAACTTTACACGTTGCGCAAACTGGGAAGAGAAGTACCTGTACATCATTGAGCTTGGGCAGCGACTGCCTGAGCTTAGTCCGGAAGCCCATAACCCGGACAATATTATTCAGGGATGTCAGAGCCAGGTCTGGATCCTGATGCATCAGAACGAGGCGGGGGTGATAGAACTGCAGGGCGATAGCGATGCGGCCATTGTGAAGGGGCTGATCGCCGTGGTGTTTATTCTCTATCATCAGATGTCTCCGCAGGACATTCTGGCTTTCGATGTGCGCCCGTGGTTTGAACAGATGGCGCTGACACAACACTTAACGCCGTCCCGTTCTCAGGGGCTGGAAGCGATGATCCGCGCAATCCGCACCAAAGCCGCCAACATTAGCTAAACTTACCAGACAGCATTCATTCTGTTTCGCGAGGCGGTTCCCGCCTCGCTGGTTTTCAGCTTTCTGACGTCCTGTCAGTGAATAAGGAATATCAGCATGAAGCGCGCGTCTCTGATTACACTTTTACTTCTTGGGTCGCTCGGCGCGGTAAATAGCGCCAGAGCGGTAGATTATCCATTGCCGCCTGCGGGCAGTCGCCTAATAGGCCAGAATCAGACTTACACTATTCAGGAAGGCGATAAAAATCTGCAGGCAATCGCCCGCCGGTTTAATACTGCTGCGCACTTAATTCTCGAAACCAATAACACCATTGCCCCGGTTTATCCGGCTCCGGGTACGGTGATTACTATTCCATCGCAAATGTTACTGCCCGATACGCCGCGCGAAGGAATTGTGGTTAATCTTGCCGAACTGCGGCTCTATTATTTCCCCCCCGGGGAGAATAGCGTGCAGGTTTATCCTCTGGGGATAGGCCAGTTGGGGCTGGAGACGCCGGTCACCACGACCCGCATCAGCCAGAAGATCCCCAATCCCACCTGGACGCCACCAGCCGGCATCCGGGCGCGCTCACTGGCGCAGGGGATAAAACTGCCGCCCGTGGTCCCGGCAGGGCCAAATAATCCACTGGGGCGCTTCGCATTGCGTCTGGGGGTGGGTAACGGCGAATACCTGATTCACGGCACCAGCGCACCCGACAGCGTAGGCCTGCGCGTGAGTTCTGGCTGTATGCGTATGAATGCGCCGGATATTAAAGCGCTCTTCTCGCAGGTTCGGGTCGGTACCCGGGTGCAGATCATCAATGAGCCGGTGAAATTCGCCGTCGAGCCGGACGGCAGACGCTATGTTGAGGTGCACCGCCCTCTGGCGGCTATTGAAGGGGATAATCCACAGATCCTGCCTATTCCGCAGCCTGCTGGTTTTGCGTCCTTTGTTGCTGAGAGCGGTAGCGATAAAGCGCTGGTGGATAAAGCAATGTCACGCAGGGCAGGCATTCCGGTCGCCGTTTCGGTAGGGGCCACGCCTTCAGCGAATCACACTGTGCAGTCGGTGCAGAATCAGCGCACGCCGATGACCTCTGTTGAGGAGACGCGCGAGCAGGTTACGCAGTAGGGAAGGGGAATCGCAGGCAAAAAAAATGGCGCACAATGTGCGCCATTTTATTAACAGGTACTATTACTTACGGTATTTAGTAGCCTGGTTGTCCAGACGCTGGTTAGCGCGTGCTGCGTCGTCTTTAGCAGCCTGAACGTCGGAACGCATTGCGTTCACGTCGTTGCTCAGCTGGTCAACTTTAGCGTTCAGAGTCTGAACGTCAGAAGACAGCTGATCGATTTTAGCGTTGCTGGAGCAACCTGCCAGCAGAGTAGAACCCAGGATTACCGCGCCCAGTACCAGTTTAGTACGATTCATTATTAATACCCTCTAGATTGAGTTAATCTCCATGTAGCGTTACAAGTATTACACAAAGTTTTTTAGGTTGAGAATATTTTTTTGTTGGGAATCCGCCTATTTTTGATCGTTCGCTCAAAGAAGCATCGAAATCGGCTATATCAGCCAAAAAATGCTGTTAAAACAAAATATTTTAATCGGATTCATCTTAGTAAAAGTGCGTATTAAATAGAAAAACCCGATTTGATTTTTTAATGACTATGGTCGATGGCACAAATAAAAAAAGCGCTCCGAAGAGCGCTTTTTAAACTAATTAATTCGGACAGTAATTATTACAGAACGTGAACAGATGCGGTATTGGTGGTGCCTGATGGTACCAGCGCGCCAGAAACCATCACCACAACGTCGCCTTTCTGTGCCAGACCGCACTCAACCAGCTGCAGAGCCACTTCTTTACCCAGACGATAGAAATCATCGGTAGAAGCAATCTCTTTCACCAGATGCGGAACCACGCCTTTGCTCAGCACCAGCTGACGTGCTGTGGTTTCGTTGGTGGTCAGTGCCAGGATGGTGGCGTTCGGGAAGTATTTACGTACAGCTTTCGCAGATTTGCCGCCCTGGGTTGCCACAACGATCAGCGGCGCTTCCAGTTTCTCAGCGGTCTCTACCGCACCGCGGCAGACGGCTTCGGTGATGCGCAGCTTACGGCTGTCGTTGTTGTTGTCCAGACGGCTCTTCATCACGCGGTCGGTACGCTCACAGATGGTCGCCATGATGGAGACTGCTTCCAGCGGGTATTTACCTTTTGCGGATTCGCCAGAGAGCATAACGGCATCGGTACCGTCGAGGATGGCGTTAGCCACGTCGCCTGCTTCAGCGCGGGTTGGGCGTGGGTTTTTGATCATGGAGTCCAGCATCTGCGTTGCGGTGATAACCACTTTACGTGCACGCACACACTTTTCGATCATCATCTTCTGCGCGAAGATCACTTCTTCAACCGGAATCTCAACGCCAAGGTCGCCACGAGCAACCATGATGCCGTCAGACGCTTCGAGGATCTCATCGAAGTTGTTCAGACCTTCCTGGTTTTCAATTTTGGAGATGATCTGGATATTTTCGCCACCGTGCGCTTTCAGGTGCTCACGGATTTCAACGACGTCAGAACGTTTACGGATGAAAGAGGCCGCCACGAAGTCAACGCCTTGCTCACAACCGAAGATCAGGTCTTGCTTATCTTTTTCTGCCAGGGCAGGCAGCGCGATGGAGACACCCGGCAGGTTCACGCCTTTGTTCTCACCCAGGTCGCCGTTGTTCAGCACTTTACAAACAACGTTCTTACCTTCGATAGCGGTCACTTCCATGCCGATCAGACCGTCATCCACCAGCACGGTGTTGCCCACGGAGAGATCGCTGGTGAAGCCTTCGTAAGTCACAGCAACGATTTCGCTGTTGCCGACCACGGACTTGTCTGTAGTGAACGTGAAGGTCTGGCCCGCTTTCAGCGAAACGTCATTGCCGCCTTCCAGTTTGATGGTACGAATTTCTGGACCTTTGGTATCCAGCAGGATTGCTGCTTTTTTACCGGTCTTGCTCATCACGTTGCGCAAGTTCTGAATGCGCTGGCCGTGTTCAGCATAGTCACCGTGAGAGAAGTTCAGACGCATAACGTTCATGCCGGCGTCCAGCATTTTGGTCAGCATCTCTTCAGATTCGGTTTTCGGGCCGATGGTGCAAACAATTTTCGTCTTTTTCATGACAGTCTTAGTCTTTAAGTTGAGAAGGATATGGAAATCTCGCTCCGGGGGCGCTGGGCCTCAGAGTCAAACCTGTGTTGCGAATGATTTTATGGCACGCAGTAAGGATAGGTGACATCAATTGAGCGTGCAGAAGAAAGTGTGCCTGTGTTTCAGCCCAGGAGGAGAGGGAAAGTTGTATGCGTTGTTTTTTGTATTCCAAGCGCTGAAACCATTCATCAGGGATTAGGCGCGCATTATACGCCTAAGTATGCGCAAAAGGAAAATGAAAACAGCGTTTCAAAAATTATATGTGCAGATTCACAAAGGATTGTTATCAACGCGTTAAGCTTGCCCAGGCGGATGTTGCGGCAACGAAAAACCTAACCGCAAATTTGCCAGATTTGCTGCTTTTCCAGCGATACGCCGCCCTTTCTGGCCCGTGAATCCAGGTAAAAGGCGAACCAGAGGTGCATTTGCGGAAAATAGCTGACCTTTTCCATAATGCAGATATCCCGCTCTCCCCAGTCAAACTGCCGTTTATAACTCAAAATTATATGAAATTCCTTTTTGGTCATTTCAAAGATAATCACGGCTGATTACTATCATTTGGACATCCATACTGCTAAACCGCTAAATGCTAACGGATAAGTATAAGAATGATAGTTCTCAGGAATATTTCGAAGATTTTTGATGACGGAAAAGTCTCGCTGACCGCCGTTGACGACGTCAACCTGGCGATTGAGCAGGGGCAAATTTACGGCATCATTGGCTACAGCGGTGCCGGTAAAAGTACGCTGATTCGCCTGCTAAACGGACTGGAAAAACCGACTACAGGCACGGTGACCATTAACGGGCAGGAGATTTCCGCGGCGAAAGGCGAGGCCCTGCGTCAGGCACGTCTGAAGATCAGCATGGTGTTTCAGCACTTTAATCTGCTCTGGTCGCGCACGGTGAGTGAGAACATCGCCTTCTCTATGCAAATTGCCGGCGTATCCAAAGCCAGCATCGCTGCGCGCGTCGCCGAGCTGGTAGAACTGGTGGGATTAAAAGGGCGTGAAAATGCTTATCCATCCCAACTGAGCGGTGGGCAGAAACAGCGCGTAGGCATTGCCCGGGCGCTGGCCAATAATCCGGATGTGCTGCTCTGCGACGAGGCCACCTCGGCGCTTGACCCGCAAACCACCGATCAGATCCTCGATCTACTGCTGGACATCAATCGTCGCTTTAAGCTGACTATTGTATTAATCACCCACGAAATGCACGTGGTGCGCAAAATCTGCGACCGCGTGGCGGTGATGGAAAACGGCAAAGTGGTGGAGGAGGGCGAGGTGCTGCAGGTCTTTACCCATCCGCAAAAGGCGATCACGCAGCAATTTGTGCGTCAGGTAAGCCAGTATGCAGAAGAGGAGACCTTCAATCCGGAACTGACAAACGCGCTGGAAGGCACGGTAATCAAACTGACCTTCACCGGTCACAGCACCCATCAGCCCATCGTTGGGGAGCTGACCCTGCGCTATGGCCTGCCCTTTAACATTCTGCACGGCAAAATGACACAAACCGCTCACGGCGTCTTCGGACAGCTCTGGCTGCACGTCGTTGCAACGGAAGAACAACTCAACAATATCCTCGCCGACCTGCAGCAAAGCGATATTGAAGGCGAGGTAGTTAAACATGGCTGAAAATCTCTTCCCACACCTGAAGTGGGACCAGCTCTGGGCCGCCACCCAGGAGACGCTGTACATGACCGCCTTGTCTGGCGTGGCGACATTTGCGCTGGGGTTGATTCTGGGACTGGCGCTCTTTTTAACCGCCCGCGGCGGTATGTTCCAGAATCGCACGGTCTATAGCCTGATCTCCATTGTGGTGAACGTCTTCCGCTCGATTCCATTCATCATTCTGATCGTGCTGCTGATCCCCTTCACCAAAACCGTGGTGGGCACCATTCTTGGCGCTAACGCCGCATTGCCGGCGTTGATTGTCGGGGCGGCCCCTTTCTATGCGCGTCTGGTAGAGATCGCCCTGCGCGAAGTGGATAAAGGCGTTATTGAAGCCACGCGATCGATGGGCGCACGACTGAGCACATTAATCTTTCGGGTTTTATTGCCGGAGTCATCACCCGCGCTGGTATCAGGCATGACGGTCACGCTGATTGCCCTGGTGAGCTACAGCGCAATGGCAGGGGTGATTGGTGCTGGCGGTTTAGGAAATCTGGCTTATCTGGAAGGATTCCAGCGCAACCATGGTGACGTCACGCTGGTGGCAACGGTGACCATTTTAATCATCGTTTTCATTATCCAGTTCTGCGGCGATGTCATTACTTCACTGTTAGATAAAAGATAATCACGAATAACACACAGGAACCAACATCATGAAAAAAACACTGACGCTGATCGCCGCCGCAACCCTGAGCGCCCTGAGCTTTGCCTCCTGGGCAGACACCCTGACCGTGGGTGCGTCTAACACCCCGCATGCGGAAATTCTGGAGCAGGCTAAGCCGATTCTGGCGAAGCAGGGTATCGACCTGGAGATTAAACCTTTCCAGGACTATATTCTGCCGAACACCGCGCTGGCGGGGCGTGATATCGACGCCAACTATTTCCAGCATATCCCTTATCTGAACAGTGTGCTGAAAGACCACGCCGGTGACAAAGAGTATGACTTTGTCAGCGCAGGCGCTATCCACATTGAGCCTATCGGTATCTACTCTAAAAAATACAAATCGCTGAAGGATCTGCCGGAAGGCGGCAAAATCATCATGCGTGACGCCGTGTCTGAAGAGGGCCGAATCCTCTCCATTTTTGAGAAAGAGGGCGTGATCAAGCTGAAGCCGGGTATCGACAAAGTAACCGCCCGCATTAGCGATATCGTGGAAAACCCGAAAAAACTGCAGTTTACGCCGAACGTGGAGGCCTCTCTGCTGCCGCAGATGTATAACAACGACGAAGGCGCCGCCGTGGTGATTAACGCCAACTACGCGATTGATGCCGGTCTGGATCCGGTTCACGACCCCATCGCGGTAGAGAGCGGTGAGAACAACCCGTATGCCAACATCATCACCGTGCATCGTGGCGATGAGAAGAAGAAAGATATCGTGGCGCTGGTGGACGTGCTGCACTCGAAAGAGATTCAGGACTGGATCCGCACCAAATATAAAGGCGCGGTGATCCCGGTAAATAACTAATCCCCTGATTTATTTTAAAAAAGCCTGGTGGGCCACTCGCCGGGCTTTTTTTGTATATGAGGTATGAATGCTTTAAGCTGGCCTTTTCGGGCAAAGGAGTGAAAGCGATGGGCAATGTGAGCAAAGACGACGCGCTGTATCAGGAGATGTGCCGGGTGGTAGGAAAAGTGGTGCTTGAGATGCGTGATCTGGGACAGGAACCGAAGCATATTGTGATTGCCGGGGTAGTGAGAACATCACTGGCGAACCAGCGCGTGAAGCGAAGTGAATTAACCACCGAAGCGATGGAGCGCGTCATTAAAGCGCTGGCAGGCTAACCACCACGCACGCGGGCGCTTTGCGCTGCCCGTCCGGTTTGTGCGAATTTCGCAAAACCTCTGCCGGTTTTGGTATTTCCCTCGTCCTCTTTCTGCTGCTTAACTAAGGGCAGGCTGAAATGACGAGGAACAGGACCATGCGAAAATGGATAAGTACGTTACGGCGGTTTTTTGCCACACCCGAAACGCGTGCAGAGAACAGTGCGCAACGTATTATTGAGTCGATTTTGCCCGTCGCCAGCCTGTATGGCGTGGACATCGCCACTATCGACCCGGAGTGGTTCCATGCGCAAACGCAACGTTAAAAACCGCCTCATGCGGGAAACTTACTGGAACGAGGTGTGCGTTCTGTGACCGGGATCCCCGGCACCTTTTGTCCGTAACCTGACAATCTGCTAAGGTTTCTGGCGTCTACCCACCACGCCAGCTAAACGGATGAACAGCAAAAACTTTATTAGACGTAGCCTCCTGCTCTGGCTCTCCTTTAGTCTGCTCTGTAGCGCGCTACTCTACGCCGAGCAAATCCGCCGTCAGTACTGGGATCGCGATCGGGATTTCAGCGCCCTCTGGTCAGCCATCGGTGCGGTACTCACCCAAAACGAATCGGTTCTGCCGTTGCTTAGCGGCGATGAAGATCTGCTGGCGTTGCGCAAAAAATTTCCGCAAATTGTGGCGCTGGAAAAAACGGCTAACCGTCCCCTCGATGCCGCACGCGTTGAACCCTCAGGCGGAAATCAATACTGGCTCTATAACCCCTGGCGACAAATCCGGGTGCGCATTGACCTGCAATCCATGCTGGAGACCCACCACCGTTTTACCGCCTTGCGCCTGAATCTCACCGATCCTGTTGCCGCACCCGACACCACAGCCTTCTGGCACTGGCAGCGCCCGTTTCCTCAGCACACTCAACCGTTCTTGCTGAGCGCCGAGGCAAAGCCGGCCTGGTTTCAGGTCTCTGCCGGGCCGTTCATGCTGCTGATTCTGCTCTGCGGCGCGGTGACCGGGGTCGGCCGACTGTTCCTCTGGCAGCGTCTGCAGCGGCAGAATGCCGAACGCCGCGCCTGGTATTATCAGCATGCCCGCCTGAATACGCTGGGGGAGATCACCGCCGGGATTGTCCACGAAATTAACCAGCCGTTGACGGCCGCGCAGACCTGGATACAGGGTGCAAAGCGACAGGTGCGACAAGGGAATCTGGATGTCACAGGACAGGCACTGGACGCAGCCCTGGTGCAAACGCAGCGGATCAGCGCCTTGCTAAACCGCTTTCGTGAACATGTGGCCGAAGAGAAAGTGGATTTACAGGCGGTCGATCTGGCCGAGTGCTGGCAGCATGTGGGCAATTTACTGCAACATGAGCGCAGCGCGAAACATATTCGCATTACCCACGATTTTCCCCCTGATGGGCGCAGCATCCTGGCAGACCGTTTATGGCTGGAGCAGGTGCTGCATAACTTGCTCAGCAACGCCATTCAGGCCCAGCAAGAGCGCCCGGCGGGCTGGGTACATATTGCCAGCCAGCGTCGGGCTGAGCATCTCCTGGTAACATTAACCGACGGTGGCCCCGGCTTTACCCCCGAAGCCCTCGAGAAGGCCTTTATGCCGTTTTATAGCGGCCGGCAGGGGGGCATCGGGTTGGGGATGACCCTGACGGAGTCGCTGGTAGAGAGAATGAACGGCACGATTTCACTGCATAATGCGCCCGAAGGCGGAGCCCGGATCGCGCTGCAATTCACCCATCCGGAGGAGACAACACATGGGTAGTCACGTCTATTTAATCGATGACGATGCGGCCATCCGGGAATCGTTATCCTTTTTGCTCTCGGATATGGGCTGGCAGGTCGTTCCCTTCGAGAGTATTGCCGCCTTTATTGCCGTACACGGCAGCGACCCATCCTTGACCGGCTGCCTGCTGCTGGATATGCGCATGCCGGGGAAAGGGGGATTGACGTGGCTGGAAGAGGGGCAGTGGCCGTGGCCGCTGCTGCCGGTGATCCTGATGACCGGACATGGGACCATCGACGCCTGTCGCCGGGCATTTCATAACGGGGTGTTTGAGTTCTTCACTAAGCCTCTGGACGCCGATAAGCTTATCGAAACCCTCGGTTGCGCGCTGGAGGAGAGCAACGCGCGCATGACGCGCTGGCAGGAAAGCCGGCGCGTGCGGATCTTATTTGAGCAGCTCACCGCCCGCGAACATGAGGTGTTGAAAGCGCTGATGGAGGGGCACAGTAACAAAGAGGTGGCGCAGCGGCTGCATCTCTCCCCGCGTACGGTAGAGGCGCACCGGGCGGCAGTCTTCGCCAAGCTGGGCGTCACCAGCCTGGTGCAGGCCATACGTGAATATGACAAATTGCAATCCGTATAACTACCAGGTGGATTGCGTAATCAACCGAATAACGTTTCATCGCGCGCTTTCGTACTCTGTGCCTGTTTCCCCTCACAAGAGAATGAGCAATGAAAAAGAGAATGATGGCAGCGGCCCTGATCGCGGGTCTGGTAAGCGTATCGGCACAGGCGCAGTCTGTCGCTCAGAAGAGCCTCTCATTGACCCAGGCCAATGCCCTGGCGACGGCGGCCATTCAGGCCTGCATGGCCAAAAACTATCAGGTCACGGTGACCGTGGTCGATCGCGCAGGCGTGGTAAAAGCCGTCCAGCGCACGGATAACGCGGGCCCGCATACGGTTAAGGCCAGTGAGATGAAAGCCTGGACTGCGCTGAGCACCAAAAATTCCTCCGGCAAGGTGATGGAGGCGGCGCAAAACAATGCCGTGGCACAAAACATGCGTGATGTTCCGGGCTTCTTACTGCTGGCGGGTGGGCTACCGGTGAAGGAGGGGGATGAGGTGATTGGGGCCATCGGTATCGGCGGCGCACCGGGGGGCCATCTTGATGAAGCCTGCGCTCAGCAAGCCATTGAAGGCCTCGATAAGTAATAAAAAGCCCCGAGGTATCGGGGCCTTTCATTTAGATCTTGCAGGCGTCGCCGCAGTCGTTGTCCGCGATAATTTCCTGAGCTTTCTTATCTGCATCTTCCAGACGCTCTGCGTTACGCTCTTCTGCCTCATCCAGCCCGCTAAAGACCAGATTATCGAGATCGATTTCCATACATCACCTGCTTTATCAGTTTGATCATCGGCTCAGTATAGGCAGGTGACAGGCAAACTGCACGTCGCAATCTGTGCGGTTACCGCGACGTTTCACACTGCACTGCATGGCGAGATTGTTGACGAGCGCTATACATTTGCTGACATATCCCTTACATTGCCCTCCTCATAATAAAACAAATAGTTCTCATTACTATTCGCATTGACGCGTCGCAGGCATCAGACGCAGGCGTAAAAGACGAAAAAGGGCAGGGCACAAAATGACATTTATACGCAGAAAGCGTGGCAAGAAACTCGGCGCGTTGACCCCACTCAACTCGCTTACCGTCTCGCTGCTGGCGGTGGCAATCCATGCGCTGGTGCAGCCGGCATATGCCGCTGACGAAGCAGACATGGTGGTGTATGGCAGCGGCGAAAACACGGCTGAGTCACAGCAAAACTATGCGGTAAAAACCACGCGGGCGGGCACGAAAATGGTGCTGGCACCGCGCGACATCCCCCAGGCGGTGAGCGTGGTAACCACCCAGCGGATGGCGGATCAAAACCTCCAGTCGGTGGATGACGTCTTAACCAACGCCACGGGCGTTTCGTCCCAGGCCATCGACAGCGAGCGTAGTTATTACTATTCGCGCGGCTTTGCGATCACGAGCTTCTCTTACGATGACATCCCCACCGCCACGGGCGATGCGTGGAACTACGGCGACGCGGCGGGAGATACCGCCATCTATGATCGCATTGAAGTGGTGCGCGGGGCGACCGGGCTCATGACCGGGGCTGGCGATCCGGGGGCCTCTATTAACATGGTACGAAAAACAGCTGCCTCGAAAACCCCCGCAGCGAATATTAGCGCCAGCTACGGCAGCTGGAATGCACAGCGCTACGTCGCCGATCTCGCCACACCGCTTAACAGCGACGCCAGCCTGCGCGGGCGAGTGGTGACGGGGTATCAGGATCAAGACAGCTGGCTGGATCGCTACCATAAAAGAAAGAAATTCCTCTACGGCGTGGTGGATGCCGATCTGACCGAACGCACAACGTTATCGCTGGGCTGGGATTATCAGCAGAACAATACCGCTAATCCAACCTGGGGCGGCCTGCCGAGTCTTTATAGCAATGGCACCAGAACCCATTACAACCGCAGTACCAACACGGCGGCCGACTGGACGGGTTATGAGGTTGAATCACGTAAGGTCTTCGCGACCCTCACCCACGCCTGGGATAATGGCTGGACATTCCGCCTTAACGGGACGCACGGAGAGCAGACCTTTAACGATACCTTGCTGTATGTGATGGGCAACCCCGATGTGAACACCGGCGAAGGCACCACCGGCTGGGGCAGTAAAGATCGCGGCGAACGTAAGCTCGACGCCTGGGATGCGTATCTCAGCGGCCCCTTCGAGCTGCTGGGACGCCAGCATCAGCTGATGGCGGGAGCCAACTATAGCCGCCAGCATAATGCGACCGAAAGCCGCGATGGCCCGCTGGACAGCGAGCAGATGGGCATTTTTAGCAATAACTGGGACGGCAGCGTAGCAGAACCGACCTGGGGCGACTGGTATCAGAATGCGGATGATGTTGTCCGGCAGAAATCAGCCTACACCGCAGCACGGTTGTCGATCACCGATCCGCTGTCGCTGATTCTGGGGGCGCGTTACACCCAGTACAACACCAACGGCAGCAGCGGTGAGATGCGTAAATATAACCTCACCCCATATGGCGGCGTGGTTTATGACATCACCGACAGTTTGTCGGGCTACGCCAGCTATACCTCAATCTTCTCACCGCAGACAAAACGCGACACCCGCGGCGCATGGCTCTCGCCGGTGACCGGCAAAAACTACGAAACCGGTTTGAAAGCCGACTGGGCGGATGGCCGCCTGACGACCAATCTGGCAATTTTCCGCATTGAGCAGGAGCATGCCGCCGAGGCGATCAGCGGCCAGTTTGTTAACGGCTCCAGCGAGCAGGCCTATCAGGAGACGGAAGGCGCGGTGAGCAAAGGGGCTGAGCTGGAAGTTAACGGTGCCGTCACCGATAATCTGCAGCTCACCTTCAGCGCGACGCGTTACGTGGCGCGGGATAAGCGCGGCCGGTTTAACAGCTATGCGCCGCAAACGCAGCTCAAGCTCTTTACCCGTTACCAGCTTCCGATGCTGCCGGAATTGACAGTCGGCGGCGGCGTGAACTGGCAAAACCGGGTCTACAAAGACGTGACCGGGCCTGATGGCGAGACGCAGCGCCTCCATCAGGGCAGCTATCCGCTGGTGGATCTGTTTGCTCGCTATCAGCTGACCCGACAGCTAGCGGTGCAGGCGAACGTCAGCAACCTGTTTGATCGTGAATACTATTCATACCTGGATGACTCCGCCGTCTATGGCGATCCCCGTCACTTCTCGGTGAGCCTCAATTACCAGTTCTGATTTTCCTTCCCCGGCCTGGCCGGGGATTTTCTTGCAAAACGTGTCATCTCGCTTAATTCCCCTTCCGGTTTTACCTGCCGGTGGTACACTTTAAAACTGTGATCTTTGTCATGCAGTCATTAAAACCGAAAAAGAGACAGTGCTATGCAACATATCATTGAGGGTTTCCTCAACTTTCAGAAAGAAATTTTCCCACAACGTAAAGAACTGTTCCGCAGCCTGGCTTCCAGCCAGAACCCCAAAGCGCTTTTTATCTCCTGCTCCGACAGCCGCCTGGTACCGGAACTGGTCACCCAGCAGGAACCGGGACAGCTCTTTGTGATTCGTAACGCGGGCAACATCGTTCCGTCATTCGGCCCAGAGCCTGGCGGCGTGTCAGCAACCATCGAATATGCGGTGGTTGCGTTGGGCGTGACCGATATCGTGATTTGCGGTCACTCCAACTGTGGCGCGATGAAAGCCATCGCCGCGAACCAGGATCTGGAGCCGATGCCGGCTGTCGCCCACTGGTTACGTTACTCAGACGCGGCGAAAGCGGTAGTGGATAAGAAAAGCTGGGAAAACGAGACAGATAAAGTGAACGCGATGGTGCAGGAAAACGTCATTGCGCAGCTTAATAACATTAAAACCCATCCGTCTGTCGCGGTCGGTCTGCGTAACAACGCGCTGCGCCTGCATGGCTGGGTCTACGATATTGAAAGCGGCGTGATTCATGCGCTGGATAAAAACAGCAAATCGTTTGTTTCGCTTTCGGATAATCCGGACGTTTACTGCGAATAATCTAAACGCGGCTCAGGCCGCGTTTTTTTATCCCCTCTGCCAGTAGAGGGGTGAGCCAAACGCCTCCAGATAGTAATCAATGACCGCCCTGACATTCAGAGAAGGATGACGCGCATCGGGATAAAGTGCCGAAATCAGTTGCGGCTCGGTATTGATGGTCGCCTCAAGTTCGGGCAGTAGCGCAACAAGTTCCCCGCTTTGCAGCTTATCGCCAATCAGCCAGTCCGGAAACAGCACCAATCCCATACCCCCCAGCGCGGCGATGAGCAAAGCCTCCGCATTGTTAGACGTCATCAAGGGCGACACCGGGTAGTGCGTCCAGTCAGCGCCCATCGCGCGGAAAAACCAGCGGTTAGGACCCGAAGAACCCCGGTACACCAGACAACGGTGAGATGAAAGGTCGTCAGGGCTCGCAGGCGTGCCAGAGTGGCGAAGATAGCCGGGGGCGGCGGCCAGATGATACACCTGGCGTCCGAAGGTACGGGCGTGAAATGACGAGTTGGTCAGCGCGCCGATGCGAAAGATCACATCAGCAGCGTCCTTATGCGGATCAATATAGTCGTCGGTCAGAATGAGCTCGATATCCAGTCCCGGATAGCGCTCGCTCAGGCCCGGCAGGGCAGGGGCAACGTGCCGCTGGCCGAAAAACACCGGAGCGTTAATACGCACCAGACCGGTGGGCTGCTGGGTTCTGGCGGCTAGCTCCCGACGCGCCTCGTCGAGGCTACGAGTCATTTCTCGGGCATAGCGGATAAACAGATGACCATTTTCGGTGGGGATGATTGAGCGCGTGTTGCGATAAAAGAGCTGCTGACCGAGCGCATCTTCGAGCTGATGGATCACCCGCGACACCTGTGAAGCCGAGATCCCCTGTTGGCGTGCCACCACGGAAAAATTATGCGTTTCATAGACTTCTATAAAAATAAGCAAGGTACGCAGGGTGATACTACCCGAATCGGTCATTGATGCAGATCCTGCAAAGGTGTTTATCCGATTGTAGCATTTTTCTCATGAATACAAACGCGTACCCTTCCGGACCTGAACAACAAAAGAGTTACTACTATGCAATTTTTATTGATCGGGTTAGTCATTGCCGGAGGGATGGGACTGTCCGTAGAGGCCGGTCTGCTGGGGCCGCTGGGACAAGAGGTGGGCGATTTATGGGCAACGTTGAGCATATTTGGCGTAGGCGCGGCATTAACGTTTTTGCTGATGCTCTTTTTTAGTCCACGTAATGCGCCTTCGTATTTTTCGCAACCTGGTTGGCAGCTGCTGGGCGGCATTCTTGGGCCGGTTTACGTCATTATCCTGACGGTTACCACCCCAATGATCGGCATTGCGCTAACGATGATAGGTATTCTGGCCGGGCAGGTGTTCAAAAGCCTGGTGATAGATCATTACGGCCTGTTTGGTACGCCGCACCGTAAAATTGACCGTAAACGGCTTCTTGCGCTGGTGTTTATTATTGCCGCGCTCATTTTCGTCGCGCAGGGGTAGGATATGACGATAGTAATGGTTATGCTCGCCGTGATTGGCGGGGCGATGTTGAGTATTCAGGCTGCGATTAACGGGCAGCTTGGCAGTAAAGTGGGGGTCTTCAAGAGCGCGTTTCTGACCTTTTCTGTGGGCGCATTGGTGACGTCGCTGCTCATCCTCTTCTTTGAACCCGCTCATCCGGTCACGCTGCTGGATGTTCCGAAATGGCAACTGGTCGGCGCCCTGTTTGGCGTCCCTTACATCATTATTATGGTGATAGCGGTGCAGCGCATCGGCACCGCCGTAGCCACGGTGGCGGTCATTTTTGGGCAACTGGCCATGAGCCTGCTTATCGACAATTTTGGCTGGCTGGGCAATGCGGCTATCCCTTTTTCCTTCAACCGCTTTGCCGCCGTGATCTGCCTGGGCATTGCCCTGTGCTTTATCTACGCCAGCAGCGTTGCTGAAAAACGTCGCTCATAGCGCCCCCGTTGTGTCACGCCGACGCTAGGCTAAGCGTCGGCGTATCCGTTGCGACGGAGAGAGAATCGCCCTCGCCATGGCGGCACCAATGTCAGCACTTTCGGTCAGACCCTGCACAAAGGGTCGGTCCTGCATCAGCCATGGCAGGGCACCAAAGGCGATGCGGCCTCGTGCTTCGACGGGATCGTGCAGAGTGTAATTCTCGGTCACGTCCGGAATGTCGTCCCCGACGGCCTGAACCTGTTCGCGCAGGCGTGGGAACGGCAGATCTTTGGTTTTTAGTGCCCGCTGACCGCGTGCGTCAATATAGACATCAAATTCATAGCGCCGCTCGTCAGTGGTAATGATGGTTCGGTCTTCCTGAATATCCAGACGATAGTCTGTGCCCAGCGCGATAATGTTGATGATCCCCGCCTCACGCAGTGCAAGCAGGCGGCGAATCGACTGCGAGGGGATTGCCGCATAGTTATCGATAAAGACCCGGGCCAGGCCGGATTTAAACCGTTTTCTGTCGTCATCGTTCAGGTGAGGCACGATCTCCTGAACCGGCTCATGCATACGCAAAATAGCGTATCGCCAGGGGACGGTATGCTTGTTACGTTTGTTCTCCTCGACTTCACGCAGATTCTCTTCGGCCCATTTAAAAGGGTCATGCTCACGACGTTCAGCAAACCAGGCTTTTGAGAAGCTATCTGCATCATGGGTCGCAAGCGCGATATGGTCACTCCAGGCCGGATCGGCAAGGCTCATCTCCTCTACCATCAGGGCAAAGACGCGGTCGAGTAACCCCTCCGGGCCCTGTTCGATTTCAGCCTTTAGCGCGGCGTCTGTGACCACCTCAAGGGGCTCGTAGGGCAGCGGACAGTAAAAGTCCGCTTCGGGAAACACTCCGGTGCGCGACATTAACGCTACCTTCAACCCTTCGCGGCCATCATCGAGCTCAAAGCGGCATGGCTGTGAATCAGATTCGATAAACGTCCCGTGCTGGATCACCACCGCCATGGCCGCATCGAGACCACTCAATGAGGTGCCCATAATGCCCACCCGACAGGCCGGAACCGTTGCTTCCATCAGGCCGGACCAGGGGCTTGGGAAATACGTGCGGCTAGACTCCTCTTCATCCGGCCAGACATGCCCGGTAGCAATCGCAACAAAATCATAACTACGCGGCTCGGGTGCCGAATCTTCCCACAACATGACCCCGTCTTGTGTTGCTTGCAGGTCAGTAACCTGACAAGACTCTTTTATCTCAACGTCGAAGCCTTGTTTTTTCGCCTGTTCCACGCAGGCGAGAAAGCGATCGCGCAGGTATTCGCCCAGAAGCAAGCGGGGCAGAAACTGGCGATCGTGCAGGGAGTCTCGTGCAACGTCATAACGGGCCAAATGTTCAACAGTTTGCAGACGTAGCCAGTCGAGGTAAGTCATAAAGAGAGGGGGGATTTCGATACTGGCGATGTTGGCCAGCATCATCCTGGAGTTATCGTCACGGCTGTACGGCATGCCGATACCGGCTTTATCACCCTGTTCATAAACCGTAATCGATAACGCTTCTTTCGCCTCAAGCAACGAAAAGAACGTGTAAATCCCTGTGGGACCCGAGCCGACAATCGCTATTTTTTTCATTTTTTTATGCATCCTTATCTCAACGCCATGCCGAAAAAAGTCCTGTAGATCAAGTGTGGACGAAAAATGTGAAACCCGGCAGGTCTGGCGGGTAAACGAGGCACGAAGTGCGTAAAAAATGTTCTGCCACAGGCGAATACTGACTTCAGAAAGCATATGACCTTGCGATAAACAACAATCAGGAGGGAGATGCTATGAACGAACACAATCCGTATTCCGTCACCAATTTTGACTTTCTGGCGCGCAGTTTTGCCCGGATGCAGGCGATGGGACGACCCGTTGATATTGGTGCTGTCACTGGCAATATGAATGACGAACAAAAGGTCTGGTTTCGGGAAAGATATCAACGTTACCTGGAGCAGGCGACAAGGGCAAAGGAAAAAGCGCTGAGCTAATCATCACGATCAACGGGCTTTCGGGCCCGTTTTCTTTTCGTCGAAAAGGGTGATTAAAAAGAGAGGCACTGAGATTCAGCAGAATGGTGCGTCCGGGTGAATCCGTCCACCGCCCCCCATTCTGTCAATCGGTTAGGGCTACCAACATATTCTGTTCAGATAATAGCGACCTGCCTGGACATTTACCTGACGAGATACTTTGTAGGTGGTGTCAACGCTATCTCTTATTTCTGCTGTTGATTTTGCCTTCAGTATCGAATGAAAAGAATAGTCTGCGGTTCGTCTCCGGCGCTGCATAATCAGAATGAAGAAGCCCGCAATTCTCTCTGAAAGTCTTAAACCAAAAATGCTTGAGATATTTTTTGTCTGATAATGGAGTCAATCTCAGCGCAGGCCTGCAAGAACAGGCCGAAGAATATTCTTAATGAAATAATCTCCATAAAAGCAGTAATAAAGATACGTTGTTGAATGGAGTGATCTACATCAATAAATAATGATAATTTCGATATAAAAGTAATGATTTTTATATTAATAGCCTATATGTCTAGCCTTTTCAAACAAAGCAGCTAATTTCTCTTATCTGTCAGGCATGCGTAATGTTAATCATATTCTCAATGAAGAAGAAAATTCTTAAGTAATTTCTTATGGCGGCTCAAAGATCTAAAATGTTGATCTTTATTAGTGGTTTACACTATTATCGCTTTTGCAATAAAGTGCCCATCCACTCAATAAACATTTTGCAAGGAAAGGGAATGCTATGGCTGACACGTTCCAGAATGAAGTGCCAAAAGCTCGAATAAATTTAAAATTGAGCCTGCATACAGGGGGCGCGCAGAAGAAAATCGAACTGCCGCTTAAACTCCTCACTATGGGTGATTTCAGTAATGGCAAAGAATCCCGGCCATTGTCTGAACGAGAGAAAATCAACGTCAATAAAAACAACTTCAACAGCGTACTTTCAGAATTTAATCCAGAGGTGAACCTGAGCGTTAAGAATACGCTGGCAAACAGTGACTCCGCAGAAAATGTAAAACTGAATTTTTCCGATATCAAAGATTTCGAGCCAGAACAGGTTGCTCGTCAAATACCTCAACTTCGCGCCATGCTGGCAATGCGTAATTTATTACGCGACCTTAAATCCAATCTCCTTGATAACGCCACTTTCAGAAAAGAGCTCGAGAAAATTCTCAAAGATCCGGCTCTGTCTCAGGAATTACGCGACGAAATGAGTGCGCTGGCCCCGAAATAACCGTCGGGCCTCTCTTTTAATGGATTAATCGGGAACATGCTGATGACTGTCAATACTGAAACTGCTGCGGCACCGGGTCATACTACGGTGCTGGAAAAAGAGAGCGTTTACGCCTCCCTGTTCGAAAAAATTAATCTGACGCCGGCTTCCCATCTTGGCGATATCAACGCCTTTATGGATGATGCTGCCCTTGCCGATGCGCCTGCGGGCGAGCGTTTGACGGCGGCGATGCAGGTCTTTATGGACTGTATCCGTAAATCCGGGCAGCAGGTGGAAAAGCTCGACAAGACCTTGATCGACCACCATATCGCCGAACTGGATCACCAGATTAGCCGCCAGCTTGATGCGGTAATGCACCATCCTGAATTCCAGAAAGTCGAATCCCTGTGGCGTGGCCTGAAACAACTGGTCGACAATACTGACTATCGTCAGAACGTAAAAACCGAAATTCTGGATGTGTCCAAAGACGATCTGCGTCAGGACTTCGAGGACGCGCCGGAACTGATCCAGAGCGGCCTCTACTGGCACACCTACACCGCCGAATATGATACCCCGGGCGGTGAGCCGATCGGTTCGGTGATCTCCTCTTACGAGTTTGACGCCAGCCCGCAGGACATCGCGCTGCTGCGCAACATCTCCAACGTCTCAGCCGCGGCACATATGCCGTTTATCGGCTCCGTTGGCCCGACATTCTTCCTGAAAGACTCCATGGAAGAGGTGGCCGCGATTAAGGATATCGCTAACTACTTCGACCGCGCCGAATACATCAAGTGGAAATCCTTCCGTGACACCGACGACTCCCGCTACATCGGGCTGGTAATGCCGCGCGTGCTGGGCCGCCTGCCGTACGGTCCGGACACCGTGCCGGTGCGTAGCTTCAACTACGTTGAGCAGGTGAAAGGCCCGGATCACGAGAAATACCTCTGGACTAGCGCGGCGTTCTCCTTCGCCTCCAATATGGTGAAGAGTTTCATCAACAACGGCTGGTGTGTGCAGATCCGTGGCCCGCAGGCGGGCGGGGCGGTGAAAGATCTGCCTATCCACCTGTATGATCTGGGCACCGGCAACCAGGTGAAAATCCCGTCAGAGGTGATGATCCCGGAAACCCGCGAGTTCGAATTCGCCAATCTCGGCTTTATCCCGCTGTCTTACTATAAGAACCGCGATTACGCCTGCTTCTTCTCGGCGAACTCTGCCCAGAAACCGGCGCTGTACGACACCGCCGATGCGACCGCCAACAGCCGCATCAACGCGCGTCTGCCGTACATCTTCCTGCTGTCGCGCATTGCCCACTACCTGAAGCTGATCCAGCGTGAAAACATCGGCACCACCAAGGATCGCCGCCTGCTGGAGCTGGAGCTGAACACCTGGGTGCGGGGTCTGGTGACCGAAATGACCGATCCGGGCGACGCGCTGCAGGCATCCCATCCGCTGCGCGATGCGAAGGTGGTAGTGGAAGACATCGAGGACAACCCGGGCTTCTTCCGCGTGCGTCTGTATGCGGTGCCGCACTTCCAGGTGGAAGGGATGGACGTGAACCTGTCTCTGGTCAGCCAGATGCCGAAAGCGAAAGCGTAAGGCGGTAGCAGGGATGAAAATTTATCGTCCGTTATGGAGTGACGGGGCGTTTCTGGCCCCGCAACAGTTCCAGCAGCAGGCCCGCTGGGATGCGCACGTTGCTGATAACGTCGCGCGAATGGCGCTGGCGCATCCCTGGGGTGTGCTGTGCGCTGAGTTTGACGACAGCGCACTGTCGCTCTCCCGCCTCAATGCCACGCGTCTGGCGGTACGTTTTGCCGACGGAACGTTGGTGGACACGGATCTGGCGGATAACCTGCCGCCGGTATGTGATGTGTCCGCAGTGGGGCAAGAGAGTGTGGAGCTGCTGCTGTGTCTGCCCCTGCTCAGCGCGAACGGCGGTAATCTGGATGACGGGCGCGACAGCGCCCGTCCTCGTCGCTGGATGTCTGAGCGGGTGACGGTTCAGGAGCTTGCCGGTCATGAACGTAGCGATCTGGCGGTACTGCGTCATGCGCTGACGCTGCGGCTGTCCACTCAGGAAAACAGCGCGTACCTGACCTGCCCGGTGGCGAGGCTTACCCGCAATACGCAGGGGCAGTGGGTTCGGGATGCCGAATTTATCCCACCGCTACTGTCGCTGGAGGCCAGTCCCGTCCTGACGGGTGAACTCAGGGATCTCCTGCACCGCCTGTCAGCACGACGTAAGCGTCTGATGTCGATGCGACGTGAAAGCAATGAGCGGATGGCGGATTTCGCCGTGGCGGACGTTTCCCTGTTCTGGCTGCTTAATGCCCTAAATAGCGCCGAGCCCGTGCTGACAGAGCTGCACCAGACGCCGACACGCCACCCTGAACTGCTGTATCGGGAGCTGGCACGGCTTGCCGGCAGCCTGTTGACGTTTTCTCTCGAGCACAACGCCGACGATATACCTCCTTACCGGCACGACGCGCCGGAGCGGGTGTTTCCGCCGCTGTTTACCCTTCTGGACCATCTTCTGGAGGCCAGCCTGCCGTCGCGGGTTATCGCCATTGCGCTGGAACAGGGTGAGGACCAGGAAATCTGGCGCGGAAAACTGCACGATGCGCGGCTGCGCGAAGGCGCGGATTTCTATCTCTCCGTGCGTTCTTCCATGCCAAACCACGAACTGCAGACCCGCTTCCCGCAGCTGTGTAAAGCAGGCAGCCATGACGATGTGTCTGAGGTGGTCAATATCGCCCTGAGCGGCATGGTCATTAAACCGCTGAGCCATGTCCCTGCGGCTATCCCGCTGCGTCTGGAGAACCAGTACTTTGCGCTTGACCTGTCCACCGATGCGGCCCGCGCCATGCTGGAAGCAGGAAACTGCACCTTCTACACGCCGCAATCGCTGGGTGACGTGAAACTTGAACTCTTTGCGGTGCTGCGCTCATGAATACCCCGGATATAGACCTGATTAACCAAACGTTTTATCCAGGCTGGCTGATGGTCAGCCAGTTGCGAAGTGGCCATGAGATACAGGACGGCGAGGCGCTTTACCGCCGCGCCTGCCGGTGGGTGAAGGATGCCCGCGAGTCTCTGACTCAGGCGGGCTTCAGCGAGCTGAGCTGTGACCGGATGTTATATGCCTACTGCGCCCTGCTGGATGAGAGCGTGCTCAACCGTGACAGGCAGGATGATGGCTACCGCAGGTGGCGTAAAGATCCGTTGCAGGCCCGGTTTTTTAGCACCCTGAACGCGGGTGAAGAGCTGTGGGAGCGCATCCGCCTCATCCTGCGGGAACCCGCGCCGGATGTTGCGGTACTGACCTGCCTGTACCGGACGTTACAGCTCGGTTTTGTCGGCGAATACCGTGCGCAAGATGACGAGCGGCGCGAGGACGTCATCCGTGCGCTCAGCGAGCATGTCCCGCCCTTTACCCTGACGCAGGATTCGCCTGTGGTGGTCAAGGCACCAGGGCTGCGCAGTGGACGCAGGCTCTACTGGCTGGGCTGGGCGGCAGGCTTTGTGGTGCTGGTGGCGCTGTGGTTCACCTTTTCCTCAGTACTGGCGCAGATGGTGTCACATATTGCAGGGCAGGGATAAGGGATGCGTGAATTATCCCGGGTAGTACTGACGATGCTCGCTACTGTACTGGCGCTGTGGCTGTTCCTGGGTTTCTGGCCGCTTTCCGGCGGGAGCAGGTTTGCCCTCTGCCTGTGTATTTTACTGACGGGCGGCGCGGTGCTATGGCGGCAGTGGCGACGGTTTCGGCGTCTATCTGCGGCCCGTGAGCAGCGCGAAGAGAACAATCTGCCGCCCGAGGAATTTCAGGGGGCAGTGGTATTCGTCTGTGGCGATACCGCATCGCTGTTTTCGCAGGGTCTGGCGCATCGGGAAACGCGCCAGGGCTGGTATCTGCGGGTAGAGAATGCTGAGCAACTGCCGTTGCTGGCCCAGCATCTGGCGAACGCCCGTCCTGACCTGATACCCCAGGTTTCGGTACTGCTGGCGGTCGTGCCGGAGCAGCATCATTCAGAAGAGGGGCTGGCGCAGTCGCTGCGCGGATGGCGGCGAAGCATTGCGCTGTGCCGCGCGTGGCTGAATGGCCTGCCGCCGGTCTGGAGCACAGTCTGGGTAACGCCGCCGGACGGCGAATGCCCGCAAGAGGAGCGCTGGTTTACCGTGACGCCAGACCTGTCGGGAGTGCGGGTGCGTCAGAGTAGCCATGTTCCGCTTCCGGTTGAGGACTGGCAGCGTGAGGCCACCGGTCACGTTTACTGGCTCTACCACGCGCTCTGGCTGGACAGCGTGCTTGCGCTGACGGAGCGTCATATTAGCCCGCCGCTGAGTACCCGACAGGCCGAACTTCCGGCCCTGACACTCTGCGCCTGCGGTATCAGCCTGACGCCGGTCTCTGCCGCTGCGGATAATCCCTGGCAGCAGCAAATAGGGGAGATCACCACGCTCGCCCCGGACAGTGCACCCGTGTCGGAAATGCTTTCTCTCCCGGATGTCCTTCTCCCGTACCTGCCGCGCCGCCAGGGTGTCAGTCGCAGGATGCAGGATATACGTCTGGCTGGGGGCGTCTGTTTTGTTTTCCTCGCGCTGGCGATGCTGGCTTCCTTTATTAACAACCAGCGGCTGGTCCGCAGCGTTGGCGATCACCTTGCCGTCTATTACCGCCTCAGCGGTACGCCCCCTGAGCCAAAACTGCAGGCTCAGCAGCGTCTTCGCGCCGATAGCCGCCTGCTTGATGACTGGCTGCGTCGCGGCGAGCCGCTGCGCTACGGTCTGGGGCTGTATCAGGGGATGCGTCTGATCCCGTCTGTGGAGGCAGCCATAAACGACTGGACGCCGCCACCTCCGCCTCGCCCGATCATCAAGCAGATCGTGAAGGGACCGCAGACGATCCGCCTCGACAGCATGTCGCTGTTCGACACCGGCAGGTGGGCGCTGAAGCCGGGTTCCACGAAGCTACTGGTGAACTCGCTGGTCGGCATCAAGGCGAAACCCGGCTGGCTGATTGTGGTGGCGGGCCATACCGACAGCACCGGTGATGACAAGTCCAACCAGCTGCTTTCCCTTAAACGCGCGGAATCGGTGCGCGACTGGATGCGCGACACCGGCGACGTGCCGGAGAGCTGTTTTGCGGTGCAGGGCTATGGCGAAAGCCGTCCAGTCGCTACCAACGACACGTCGGAAGGCCGGACGCTGAACCGCCGTGTCGAAATCAGTCTGGTTCCGCAGGCGAACGCCTGCCAGATGCCGGGCAACACCCGTGCGTCATCGCAGGATGATGGCGCATTAAAAAATGAAATGGAGAAATAACATGGCAATTCCTGTTTATCTGTGGCTCAAGGACGACGGCGGCGCGGACATTAAAGGTTCCGTGGATGTGAAAGACCGTGAGGGCAGCATCGAAGTGGTGGCGCAGGAGCATAACCTGTACATCCCGACCGACAACAACACCGGCAAGCTGACCGGCACGCGTATCCACACCCCCTTCCTGTTCACCAAGGAAATCGACTCCTCCAGCCCGTACCTGTATAAGGCGGTGACCACCGGTCAGACCCTAAAATCGGCCGAATTCAAGTGGTACAAAATCAACGACGCGGGCCAGGAAGTGGAGTACTTCAACACCAGACTGGAAAACGTGAAGGTGGTGAAAGTGAACCCGCTGATGCACGACGTCAAAGATCCCTCCTTCGAGAAGCACAACCATCTGGAACAGATTGAGCTGCGCTACGAAAAAATCACCTGGACCTATAAAGACGGCAACATCATTCATTCTGACTCGTGGAACGAGCGTACTACTGCGTAATTACCCTGGCAGACGGTTTTCCGTCTGCTTTTTTTTGCTGAGCGCCTGCCATAACGGACGCTCAGCAAAGAACACACAATCTGCCTGCCTGACCTGATGCGCTTTGGTAAGTCAACAGCGAGGGGCGGTAGCGTGCCCGGAACTGACAAAGAGAGAATCTCATGGAAAATCCAGCCATCCTGCTACGTCGTCTAAACCCTTACTGCGCCCGTGCGATGGAAGGGGCTGCCTCCTTGTGTCAGACCCGGGCGCACGCTGAAATCCTCCCCGAGCACTGGCTGCTGAAGCTGCTGGAGCAGGGCGAGGGCGACATCATGGTGATTGCCCGCCGCTACGAGTGGAACATGGAGGCGATATGGCAGGATCTGCTGGCATTCCTGGAGACACTTCCGCGTTCGGTGCGCAGCCGTCCGCAGCTCTCGGACGGTTTGCAGACCCTGATGCAGAACGCGTGGCTGCACGCCTCGCTGGCGGGGGAGACGCACATCCGCAGCCAGCACCTGCTGATGGCGGTGGTGGAAAAGCCTTCGCTCCTGCGCTGCGACGGCCTGTGGCCGCTGACCACCACCGGGCAGAGCCAACTTGAGCGCCTGCGTGGGCTGCTGGATACGCAGTCCGACGAGCGGGAAGAGGTGCAGGAGGAGGCTTCCCTGAGCAGCGGCGGTGACGTGGAGTTTGTTGGCCGCCCGGTGATTGCGGATATAAATGAAGGGGAGCTCAGCCCGGCCCTGCAGAACGTGCTGGACAAGTTCACCCTTGACGTCACTGCCCGCGCCCGCGACGGCAAAATCGACCCGGTGTTCGGCCGCGACAATGAAATCCGTCAGATGGTGGACATTCTCTCAAGACGCCGCAAGAACAACCCGATTCTGGTCGGCGAGCCGGGTGTCGGCAAGACCGCCCTGGTGGAGGGGCTGGCGCTGCGCATTGCCGAAGGCAACGTCCCGGAGAGCCTGAAACCCGTCGGTGTGCGCACCCTCGACCTCGGCCTGCTGCAGGCGGGCGCGGGCGTGAAGGGGGAGTTTGAGCAGCGCCTGAAAAACATTATTGAGGCGGTGCAGCAGTCCCCGCTGCCTGTTCTCCTTTTCATTGACGAGGCCCACACCATCATCGGGGCGGGTAACCAGGCGGGCGGTGCGGACGCAGCCAACCTGCTGAAAGCGCCTCTGGCGCGCGGGGAGCTCAGAACCATCGCCGCCACTACCTGGAGCGAGTACAAACAGTATTTTGAGCGCGACACCGCGCTGGAGCGCCGCTTCCAGATGGTCAAAGTCGACGAGCCAGACGACGACACCGCCTGCCTGATGCTGCGAGGTCTGAAATCCCGCTACGCTGAACATCACGGCGTGCACATAACCGACGAAGCGGTACGCGCCGCCGTCACGCTTTCCCGCCGTTACCTTACGGGCCGCCAACTGCCGGACAAGGCGGTAGATTTACTAGATACCGCCTCGGCGCGGATTCGCATGAGCCTCGACACCGTGCCGGAGCCGCTAACCCGCCTGAAAGCGCAGCTGACCGCGCTGGGAATGGAAAAGCAGGCGCTGTTGGAAGATATTGCGGTCGGGAATAACAGCCACGGCGAACGTCTGGCGACGATTGAACAGGAAGAGATAGGTATCATCCTCGAACTCGATGCGCTGGAAACCCAGTACGGAGAGGAGCTGAGGCTCACGGAGCAGTTGCTGGCCTGCCGTCAGGACATCTCCCGCCACGCTGAAATCGCAGACCTGCAGCAGCAGCTCACCGGCGTGCAGAACGGTAGCCCGCTGCTGGGCCTGGACGTGGACGCCCGCACCGTGGCAACGGTGATTGCCGACTGGACCGGCGTGCCGCTCTCCTCATTAATGAAGGACGAGCAGACAGAACTGCTGAGCCTGGAGGATAACCTGGCCAGGCGCGTGGTGGGCCAGGACGCGGCGCTGAACGCCATTGCTCAGCGCCTGCGCGCCGCAAAAACTGGCCTTGCGCCGGAGAACGGCCCGCAGGGTGTGTTCCTGCTGGTCGGGCCGAGCGGGACGGGAAAAACCGAGACCGCACAGGCGCTGGCCGACGAACTGTTCGGCGGTGAGAAATCGCTGATTACGATAAACCTCTCCGAGTACCAGGAGCCGCACACCGTCAGCCAGCTCAAGGGCTCCCCGCCGGGCTACGTGGGCTACGGCCAGGGCGGCATTCTCACCGAAGCTGTGCGCAAGCGCCCGTACAGCGTGGTGCTGCTCGATGAAGTCGAGAAAGCGCACCGGGACGTGATGAACCTGTTCTACCAGGTGTTTGACCGGGGCTTTATGCGCGACGGCGAGGGGCGCGAAATTGACTTCCGCAACACGGTCATCCTGATGACCTCGAACCTCGGCAGCGACCCTCTTATGGAGATGCTCGAGGAACAGCCGGATGCCAGCGACGGGAGCCTGCACGAGCTGCTGCGCCCCATCCTGCGTGACCACTTCCAGCCCGCACTGCTAGCGCGCTTCCAGACGGTGATTTACCGCCCGCTGACACAACCGGCCATGCGCACCATCGTCGGCATGAAGCTGAACCAGGTGAGCAAACGCCTGGCGCGCCACTACGGCATGAAAACCGTCATTGCGGACGGCCTGCTGGACGCGCTGACCGGTGCCTGCCTGCTGCCGGACACCGGCGCGCGCAACATCGACAGCCTGCTGAACCAGCAGATTTTGCCGGTGCTGAGTCAGCAACTGCTGACACATATGGCGGCGGGTAACAAGCCGCAGAGCCTGGCGCTGGGATGGGATGAGGAAGTGGGGATAGTCATTGAGTTGCAGCAGGCAGGTGAATGATGACTATCCATGATGCAAAAAAGGACGAAAAAAAAGAGAATAAAAAGGAAGGGACATTACGGTTACTGACGCCAGGAGAAATCAAACTGGCAAAATCCGTCTTCATGTCCACAATTCCCTATAACAAAGTTTGGATCCACTGCGACAGCTATCTGCCTTTTGGTCTTCAGGATAACCATACGGCAATGTCTCCGAATGGAGAGATCTATTTTCGGCTACCGTTATACCATAAAGATTTTTCCCAATCGGTAGACGATTTCCAGCACCTTTTTATTCATGAGATGAGTCATGTCTGGCAACGCGGCCATGGAATGAATGTTATTGCCCGGGGGCTGGGCAGTTGGCTGGTAAATTACCGATATACCCTGGATGGCAGGCTGTTAAGCGAATATCCCATGGAGCAGCAGGCCCAGATTATTGCCGACCAATTTGTACTGGACAATTGCGGATATTATTTATGGAACCGCTTGCGTCAAGGAAAAGAACCGGTAATCACCTGCGATGATAATATCCCTGAAGTAATTATCAGAGAGAAATATAAACACTGTCTGAGGGGGTTCCCATGGTAATGAGAAATCGTATTCGCACCTGGTACCGTTGTGCCCTGCTAGTGGGAGGTTCACTCCTCCTGATGGGATGCCCAGGCCCAGGAGACAGGACGCAGTTTGATGAAACCGCGAGCGTGTACTCCTCCGGGAATGATGTTTGTTTCTCCATTGCTTCTTCAGATGGCTACCGACTTTACGATATCGCGATAAATTTACGAGGGATGCCACCGAAGGATAAGAAATTCATATTTAATCCAGCGCTTATTATTAGCGACGGCCGTTTATGTATATCCCCCTCTTTTTATCGCTTTGCAGACGATGGGGAGTTCATCGTCGAATATCTTCTGGTTTCCAACACTAATAAAGATGACAGGGTCGCCAGAAAGATAGTTGTCGGGGTCGGCATGAAAAACAAGCGTGCTTATAACCTGCAACTCACCGACAGGGAGATTGCGCGTCCATATGGTGAATTATCCCCACAATAAAAACAGATCCTGAACTGTCTTTTATTGCGCAAAGTTTATTAATCTGGAATCAGAGCCATGAGTCTAAAAAACACGCTTTCTGAAACTCTCACATCTTCGCTTAACCGTTATCGCCTTGATATCCCGTCCTGCACGTCACCTCTGGACGTAGAAGAGTTCAGTGGCCGCGAATGTATGAGTGCGTTGTATCTGTACACCATTCGTTTCACCAGTGTTGACCACGATATTTCTGCAGAACAGTTACTGAATAAGTCTGCCACTCTCTCAATGGGAACAGGCTCCCTGGCTGCCATGACTGGAATGAAGGTGATCCATGGCACCGTGACACATTTTCGACGTATCAGTGGCTCAGCAGATCAGTCTACTTACCAGATTCTCGTTGAACCGTTTTTTGCGCTTTTGGGCCGGCAGTTCCGTACTCACCGTTTTTTTGTTAACAAATCCGTCCCGGAAGTGGTGGAGCAGGTATTGCAAGAACACGGCCTGCACGGCTGGAAGTACGAGTTCAATCTCAAACAGAACTACCCGAAGCGTGAGCAGATAAACCAGTATCAGGAGAGCGACCTTACCTTTATTCAGCGTTTGCTGGCCGAGGTGGGGATATTTTACTGGTTCACTCTCCAGGAGGAGACGCAGTCGGAAGTAGTACACTTTGCCGACGCACAGCGTGCGCTGATGTTTGGTAAAATGTTGCCAGTAAATAGTCCGTCCGGGATGAGTGACAGCGGCACGGATTCGGTGTGGGGGCTCAACGTCTCACACAACGTGGTGGAAGCGAACGTCACCACGAAAGATTACAACCACCGTGACGCGCAAAGCGTACTCCAGTCCGCCCCTGCCGATATGACGCGGGGCGACGGGGAAGGGATGAACTACGGCGAGGTGTATCACTACCGGCTGCGCCACCTTGAGCGCGGCGATAAAATTGACCCGCAGGCGGAAACCGCCAACTTCTATGCACGTCTTGACCATGAGCGTTTTCTGGCGGATCAGGTTCGAATCACCGGTAAAAGCACGGATGTGACGCTTGCCCCGGCTCAGGTACTGACCCTCACCGACAGCCTGCCGCCGATGCTGCCAGAGATGCTTCAGGGTCCGTTACTGCTTACCGCTGTCGGATTCACTGCCAGCCGCAGGGATGCACTCCAGGTAACCCTGCTGGCGGTCCCGTACAGCGAAACGTTGTGCTGGCGTCCGCCACTGCTGCCGCGCCCGAAAGTGACCGGCACCATGACCGCGCGCGTCACCAGCGCAAAGGCTAACGACATCTACGCCTGGCAGGATGCGTCCGGCCTGTACCGGGTGAAGTTTGATGCCGACCGGGATGACAAGTCGCAGGGCCAGGAGAGTATGCCGGTGCGCCTCGCCAAACCCTACGGCGGTGATGTGTACGGCTTCCACTTCCCGTTAATTCAGGGGACGGAAGTGGCAATAGCGTTTCATGAGGGCGACCCTGACCGGCCGTATATCGCCCATGCCCTGCACGACTCCCGCCATGTCGACCATGTCACGGAGAAGAACAGTACCCGCAACGTGATCCGCACGCCGGCGAACAACAAACTGCGGATGGAAGACAAACGCGGCGAGGAGCATATCAAGCTCAGTACCGAGTACGGCGGCAAGACGCAGCTGAACCTGGGGCATAACGTGGATGCCGGGCGGACACTTCGGGGAGAAGGATTTGAGCTGAGAACTGACTCGTGGGGAGCCATACGTAGTGGGAAGGGGATTTTTATCAGCGCAGATATACAGCAATCAGCCGAAGGGGTAATGCTGGATATGGCTGCGGCTCTTAACCAGCTGCAGCAGGCTCAGAGTCTGGTAGAGTCTTTGAGCAGTGCGGCAGAAACGGCGAAAGCAGAACTGGCTGACATGCAGATCCAGAAAACCTTACTCAGCGAGGCTCTGACAGAGCTTAAAAAATCTGCATTGTTACTGTCCGCTCCTGCGGGGATAGCGCAGGTTACACCAAAATCTCTGCAATTATCTGCCGGTGAAAATATCATTGCCACGAGTGGTGGTAATACCGATTTCAGCATCATGAAGAAACTGACAGTGGCAGCTGGCGAGCGAATCAGTCTTTATGCCCAGAAGCTAGGTATCAAACTGTTTGCCAGTAAAGGTAAAGTGGAGATACAGGCTCAGGGAGATGAAATGACGCTGGATGCACTGAAGGATATCCGGGTTAGCAGTAGTAAGGGAAAAATAATAATTAGTGCGAAAAAGGAAATTATCCTGACCAGTGGTGGTGGGTATATTCGGATCGCTGATGGGACGGTTGAGTGTGCAGCGCCAGATAAAATAATTGAGCGTGGTGCGGTATGGCAGAAATTCAGTGGTCAGAGTATTAGTGAAGCGGCCCAGCAGTGGGATAGCGCAGATTTTGCTATTACACCGGAAGTGCGCTGGCCGTATGATGATGCCCCTATTGCAGGACAGTTGATCAGATTAGTTAGTGAAGATGGAACCGAACAGAAACTTACAACCTCAGGTTCAGGAAGTGCTCCAAAGCAATCAGGAATCAATGCTGAATTGTTAAAAGCGTATTTAGAGGATAAGGACTAAGAGATGAGTAATGTATCTTGGGATAATCATGAAAGTATTCTTCGGGGTCACTCTATAGTAATGGATGCAAAAGAGAAGGATGCCAAAGCGGTAATTTATAAAACGCCTGATAGAGTTATTCCTGTAATTTTCCTACCTGGTGTTATGGGTAGTAATTTAATGACAAAAAATGGGAATGGACCTTCTGATGCTCTTTGGCGATTAGATGATAACAAAACTGTCGCTAAATGGTTTTTCCGAGGTCCCAAGGATAGACGGCAAAAATTAGATCCAAATAAAGTTGTAGTGGACCCTGGTGGCAAAATTGATAAAGATTTAGCAGACTGCCATTTTATTTCACGGCGTAAGCGTGGATGGGGAGAGGTCTCTTATTTGAGTTATGGGCAGTTTTTGCCGTGGTTACAATCTGCTCTTGATGATTTCGACAATGCAAAAGAAGATTTACGAACAAGACTTATAGGTATGAATCTTAATCTCGAATTAGGTGAGGAACCATTGGGAAAAGATGAAGTGAGTCTTAGTTATAAGTATTTATATCCTGTACATGTAGTGGGGTATAACTGGCTTGATAGCATTGTGCCTTCATCGGAAATATTGCTTTCGAAAATAATTGAAATTATACAGTCCTATAAAGATTTAAATAAAATGTGTGAAAAGGTTATTTTGGTAACCCACTCGATGGGAGGATTGGTTGCACGATATTGTTCTGAATTGAAAAAAGGTAATAATCTTATTTTGGGGGTGGTGCATGGAGTGCTGCCAGCGATAGGGGCTGCTTCAGCCTATCGACGTATGAAAGCAGGGATGGAGTATGAAGGGGTCAAAGGAAAGGCTGTATCTTTGGTTGCTGGGGGAAATGCTGCAGAAATGACAGCTGTTCTTTCTCAATCACCAGGCCCACTGCAGTTATTGCCTGGTATTGAATATGGCCGAAACTGGTTTAAGATTAAGGATGGAGAGCAAATATATCAAAAGCCAAATTTGAATCCATTTGTGGAAATATATAAGGTTCGTGGGTATTGGTGGAGTTTATGTGAAGAAAACTTGATTGATCCAAATGTTAAAACATCAAATAAAGAACAGATTGATAATGCCTGGCAATCATATAGAAGAATGATGGATGAAAAAGTTCAACCAGTAATAGAAGCATTGAGTGGATGTTATCACAATTGTACTCATTCTTTTTATGGAGGTTCAACTCCTACCTTGGGAGATTTAATTTGGGAAGGTAGTACAAATTACCTGGATGAAAGATTAGCGAGGAATCAGAGAAGGTTTCCTTTGGATGGGCGAGCATTAGGGAAAGAAGGTGAAGAGATTTTTACAAGTAGAACGGTGGCAACACCGTTAGGCGGGGGCGGTTGGAAAACTGGAATATACCAGGAGTACAAAATTGCTGATCCAACTGATTTAGGTGATGGTACAGTTCCTGTTCGTTCTTCTAAAATACCGGATAGATATTTACGTTCGCGTTGTAAATTGTCCGTGGCGCATGAACCAGCCTATACAGATCCAGATGCGCAAGTTTATACTTTATGGGCAATCATAAAAATAGTACAAGAAATAAAACAAACCTCTTTGAGTTATCACGATGCATACTAAAAAAAATCTTTCAGTTATGCTATTGATTGTTATAACTATAGCTACGGTTTTGTTTTGGCCAAAATCACCGGTGCCTACAGAACAGTTAACTGCAAATGAGCGTAAGGTTATGGATGAGAAAATGGGTAATTATACTCCACGTTGTATTGGAAGGTATTTAATTGATCTTCCTGAGGATTTTGTTTTTAAAGGCGGGTTAACTATGATAAATGATAAACAAATAGAAACTCAGCGAATGTATCTTCCAGCATTTGAACAACGAATCCGACTAAGAGAAAAAGAATTGCAGGAGTTAAAACCAATTCATACGATAAATTCTCCGTTCTTAAAAAAAATTTATAAATTGCCCGCTGGAATGAATGGTGTAATATTTGAGTATGCAAGCAGTGAAGTTGCTCCAGATGCATTTCGGAATTTAGAAGGACATGTATATGATAATGGAGTAGCCTTTAAATTAATAATCGATGCTGTTAATGCTGATGGGGAGCGCTATGCAGAAGAGCGTAATAATGAACCAGATGTTTATTATAATAATGTCGATAAAAAGGTTCATAGTATGATTTCATTTCTGGGAAGATTACAAGGGCGCGAAGCAGATGTTATACCTAAGAGCAAAGGCTTGTGCATACCCAATGGCATAATCGAAGGGACCAGTGATGAAAAAGAAGAAGTTTCTTTTTCTTATCAATCTAGTGCTAATTCAAATGTATACGTGAATATTGAGACTAATAATTTTCTTCAGGAGGACCATTCAATGTTAGAGCGTAGTTCTGATATATCGAGTGTGTTATCCAGAGAAAAAATGAGAACAATAATGAAAGGTTATAAAAAAATAAATGGACTAGAAGCAGAGGAGTGGTTGACGGTAGGCCAGGGGGATGATGTTCTTAGTGGGCACAATTTTATTCTAAATATAAATGAAAAACATGGTGATTATAAATCTCCTTTTTTACGCGTCAATATGATGCATGGTCCATTACCTGATCAGCACTTATCAGAAAAAGAGATTCATTATCTTTGGCAGAAAATTATTGAAACCACACGTATTCGTTCTAATGCTATTTAGTTTGAGGAAGTATTTTCCATTAACCGCAGTATAAAAAATAACAACAGAGGAATTGCCGATAGTGGTGTTATATTTTATCCACCACACGTGAGTAATAAAACAACCAGATTTGTCGGGTTGATTGCTGAGGATGGTGAGCATCAGTACAATAAACTTGAGCTTTTACCACCGGATGCTGACGGCGATGGTACGGTTCCAGTATGCGGAGCCATTTTTAAGGCTCCAGGTCTTAAATCACAGGCAGGATTTAGTGTGGATCACGAAGGTGCCTATAAAAGCGAGGAGTCGCGCTGGTTTACCTTGAGGGCCATTCTTAAAATTGCGCAAGACATAAAAAATACAGGGTTGGTCTATGAAGATTAATAAAAATTTAAGTGTTGCTTTTTTTATTATTTCTGCTGGTGCGATACTTTGGTGGTATAACCGACCCTATCCCCCAAAGGAAAATCTTACGTCCCGCCAGGAGGCAAATGTGGAAAAAATGTTGAAAGAAATGAAAACTCGCTGTGTTGGACGTTACTTAATTGACTTGCCCGCATCATTCTTACCATATCGGGATTCTCAGCGGTTAGAGGATCCGGATAGTTGGGATACAACTATTAATATGCCTGATGATGATCGAAGGAGAAGATCATTTATTTCAACCAAACGTATGTATTATCCTGCATTCCTGCAGTTCATTCAACGGCGCGAAAAAGAATTAAGAAATGAAACAGTAGTGGAACCTCAGGATGGCCCTTATCTGAAAAAAGTCTGGAAGTTACCAGATGGATTGAAAGGGATAATGTTTCAACGGAATGAAAGCCTTATTACCCCGGATGCTGTACAAATGATAGAATCTTATTTATACACAAATGGTGTAGCTATTAAATTGCTAAAAAGAACTTATAATGACTCGTCTCCACGCTACGAAAAAGAAAGAGATGGCGATCCAATTCAGAATTTTGTTGTCCGTGATATTGACAGAATGAATAATCTGCTTTCACGGATAACGGGCAGACAGGAAGACGAAATTCCAAAGATCCCTGGGAGTTGCGTTGCCGATGCTTTTATCGCTACTGATAAATATGCTCAGGAACAGGAGGATATTTATCGTAATTATTTGAGTGATGAGATTCGTGGATTAAAAGTTTCTTTGAATATGGATAATTTCACAAAAGGGAGTGACGCTGTACTACAGCGAACCGGACAAATTGAGCATGATCTCGCGCAGGTGAATGGTCGTATTGTCAGGAAGGGGGCTTTCGATGTTAACGGACTGTACGTCGAAGAAATGCTGATGATGGCACCACAACCACCGGATAGTAAACCCAGATATAGTTTCGGTCTTTATATTAATGAAAAAACGACCAGTTATAACAATCCTGAATTGACGGTAGAATTAAACAATTTTCCTCAAACTCCTTTACCTTATTCGCAGGAAGAACTCATTGCTTTCTGGGATGCGATAACACATACAATACGTTTGCGCCCGAATGCTTTTTAAAAAAAAGGAAAGACTATGCCAGCATTAGTCTGTCTTGGAGATTCAACCACACACGGTGGTAAAGTTATTTCAGCGTCTTCCACAATGTTTATTAGCGGTGTTCAGGTCGCACTGGTTGGTGACTTGATATCCTGTCCAGAACATGGACCAAACCGTATTATTGAAGGTGATTCTACAACATCAGAAGAAGGAGTGTCTGTAGTTGTGGATAATTGCTTATGCGAATGCGGTTGCCGTGTCATTAGTTCTTATGCCGAAAACAGTATTGAGTCATAATTATGCAATGGCCTGTTCCTGATATTCCAGTGAAACATCCCGTCTCTCGTCCTGTGAATAAAAAGTGGGGAGGGATGCTTTTTCTTATGGTGATTACCGGGGGAGCGCTGTTAGTTTTTGTGGGCAGAGCGACCAGTTACGGAGAGGTAATTCTTTATGGAGCACTACCTGCGTTTTTGATCTGGCTATGCTTCTATGGGATAACCTGGCACCGTTATGAGCAATCTGTCAACAATGCGCTGCTATGGAATAAAGAGTCAGAACGTATAAAACTATATTGGCAAAACTGGTGTATGCAGCAATGGGGGATTGTGAGCAATGTGGTTTTGACACCAGAAAAAGAAGGAGTAAGTGCTTTGCTTGGGGATTATGCGGATATACCCGCTTATCCTTGCAAACCCCGCCCATTACATGTCACCCTTATAGGGTTGTATAACCGACTGAAATATATTGATATTCATTCAGAAAGGCAATGCCCAGGTTATCGTCACTTTCTTTTCTCGATCCAAATACTTCTTCCTGATATGCGCATGCAACACTCTGTCAGTAAAGCTGTTTATGAACAGTGGGATTTGTATCCTGAATATATTAACTCAGTAGATGATGTCCAGTCTGAAGCAGAATCGAAGGGACTTATTCTTTTGCTTTGCATTCAGGACTGGTTTACTGATAATAACAAAAAACACAGTGAGTCTATTTCTGCACAGATTATCACATCAGTTTCATTCGCTTCAGAACATAAATTACCGATTATAGCCGGGGTTGGACGGGTTTTGTCTTCTGATTCCCTAAGTGAAGGTCTGGATATTTTGTGTGAGTACAGTAGATTAACTGATATACGGTTACGTCATGTCTGGTTGACGGGCACTGACGGTGATGATCGGGTGAACATTATTCAGTATGCCGCAGATCTGCCGTGGGAACTGCCGGCGAAGCTCCCCTGCCATTTACTTGATCATACATTTGGCCCCAGTGGACCACTATCATTCCCTGTCTCTGTTGCGTTGATGGTTGATGCCGCCGTAAATACAGGTGAAATACAATTGCTCATTTCCTGTCAGAAAGGAAAAGGATATTCGTTTTGTCTGGTTGCTCAGGAGTTATTTTTATGACGGCGAAAAAACTAATAGCTGAGAACCGCTACAGTATTACTGGATATATTATTCTGATAATCGGTCTCGCCGGAATATGTGCGTTGTTACTGTTCCTTAATCAGAACAGAGTGGTTGTGTTTGGTGTGACGGTGCCGACGGCATGGATGATCTGGGGAGGGGTATTTTCCGGGTTATTATCTGGTGTGATTGTATTTCCATTCTGGTTGCGGCGAAAGTTTAGAAAGGAGCAACACATTTACAATCCAGAGAATATTCTGGCCAGTAGAGGAATTCAGAAAGCAACAACGAAAGTTAATTCATTTGTTTCACTGCCATCGAATGAAATCCGCCAGGCTATGCGCTACCAGTATGGCCGCACTTGGTCCCGCAAGCTCCGCATCCTGCTCGTGACCGGCAGCGTCGCTGACATCGAACAACTCACCCCAAACCTCACGCAGGAGCTTTGGCAGGAAGATCAAGGCACGCTGCTTTTGTGGGGCGGTGACCTGAAGACCCCGGCAGACACCGACTGGCTGGCAGCCTTGCGTAAACTGCGCCGCCGCCCGGTGGACGGCATCGTGTGGGTCACGTCACAACTGGAACTACAGGCAGAAAACGACGCGCCGGCACTCTCGCCAGATGCGATGGACAGCCTCGCCGCGTCGCTCAGTGCGCGTTATGCTGCCCTGGGCTGGCAACTGCCGCTGTACGTCTGGTCCCTGCATACCCGCGCCGGGCAGCAGGCCGATCGGATCACCCAGCCCGTTGGTTTTCTGCTGCCATCTGGCAGTCGCCCGGAAGGGCTAAGCAATCAGCTTGCCACCCTGACACCTGCTCTTATTGCACAGGGTATTCAGCAGATATGCACGAAGGTCCAGCATAATTTCCTGTTGAATCTGGCCGACCAGCTCTCACGCATGCCGGAAACGGTGGCAGGGCCGCTGTCGATTCTGCTCAATCCATACCGTCCACTCCCGCTGGCAGGCGTGGTGTTCAGCCCGCCGTCAGCGGGAGCCGCGCGCAGCGTGAAACACCACTGGGGTAAGGATAACCGCTGGGACATTATTACTGATTCGGTGCAGTCGCTCCCGGAGGGCCTGCGCCCGCGTAAGCCCGGCATCAGCGCTCCAAAAATACTCCTGGGTGCGGTCATTGTATTGATGGTGGGATGGGGCATTTCGATGATGGTCTCCTTCACCGCCAACCGCAGTCTGGTAGCGTCCGCACAGGAGCAAGTTCAACAGGCCTCCGCAGACAATCAGCCGCTGGCTGCGCGTCTGCAGGCGCTTTCGGAACTGCAGAAAACCCTTTCCCGCCTTCAGTATCGCGCGGAACACGGTGCGCCGTGGTACGCCCGCGGCGGCCTTAGCCAGAATGATGAACTCCTGGCGGCCTTGCTGCCGCGCTACGGCGAAAATGCGATACCGCTGCTGCGCGATGCGGCGGCTACTCATCTTCAGAAACAGCTGAGCGCCTTCGTGCTGCTACCGCCGGACAGCCCTCTACGCGAGAAGATGACCAAAACCGCTTACGACCAGTTGAAACTGTACCTGATGCTGGCCCGACCGGAGCGAATGGACGCCGCCTGGTTTTCCGGCCTGCTGATGCAGGACTGGTCGCAGCGTTCGGGTGTGAAAGACGGCATCTGGCAGGGAAGCGGCACATCGCTGCTTCGGTTCTACGGCGCCAATCTGGTGACCCATCCGCAGTGGCGATTGCATCCTGATGAAGGGCTGATTAGCCAGGCACGGACGCTGCTGATCCACCAGATGGGGATGCGTAATAGCGAATCCACGCTGTACCAGAAGATGCTCGCGCAGGTGGCAAACCAGTATGCAGACATGCGCCTGTCGGACATGACCGGCGATACGGATGCGTCACGCCTGTTCACGACCAGTGAAGTGGTGCCGGGGATGTTCACCCGGCAGGCGTGGGAGCAGGCGGTGCAGCCCGCCATTGAAAAGGTCGTCAGGGAGCGTCGCGATGAAATGGACTGGGTACTGAGCGACACTAAACAGCCAGCCACACAGCAGACCTCCCCGGACGCGCTGAAAGCGCGCCTGACGGAACGCTACTTTGCTGATTTTGGCGGCGTCTGGCTCGACTTCCTCAATAGCCTGCGGCTTCAGCCGGCAGCCACGCTGTCGGACGCTATTGACCAGTTGACCCTGATGGCCGATGTGCGTCAGTCGCCGCTGGTAGCTCTGATGAACACCCTGAGCGTACAGGGACGCACCGGGCAGACCGGGGAGGCAATATCCGATTCGCTGGTCAAATCGGCGAAAAACCTGTTTAACCGCGATGAGCAACCCGCCATCGACCAGCAGGTCGGTGCACATGGCCCGCTCGATGCAACCTTTGGGCCGGTACTGGCGCTGATGGGCAGTCAGACGAAAGGGACCGACAATTCGGACCTCAGCCTGCAAACCTTCCTGACTCGCGTGACTCAGGTGCGCCTGCGCCTACAGCAGGTGACCAATGCCACCGATCCGCAGGCGATGACCCAGGCGCTGGCTCAGACGGTGTTCCAGGGAAAGGCGGTGGATTTAACCGAAACCCGGGACTACGGCAGTCTGGTGGCGGCGGGACTGGGCCAGGAGTGGAGCGGCTTCGGGCAGACGGTATTCGTTCGCCCCATGGAACAGGCCTGGCAGCAGGTGCTGACCCCGGCAGCGGAAAGCCTCAATGCCTAGTGGCAAAGCGCGGTGGTCGCGGACTGGAACACGGCATTTGGCGGCAGGTATCCGTTTAAGGATGTCAGCAGCGAGGTATCCCTGCCGCTGCTGGCGAAATACCTCAATGCCGATTCCGGACGCATTACGCAGTTTCTGCAGACCCGGCTAAATGGCGTACTGCATAAAGAAGGAAGTCACTGGGTGCCGGACAGCATAAACGCTCAGGGGTTAACCTTTAATCTGGCCTTCATTCGCGCGGTCGATACCCTGAGCCACCTCTCCGATGTGGTGTTTATCAACGGCGAGGCCGGGCTTTCCTTTGAGATCCGCCCCGGCACGGCTGATGGCGTTATGCAAACCACGCTGGTGATTGACAGCCAAAAGCTGAGTTATATGAACCAGATGCCCGCCTGGAAGCGATTCACCTGGCCTGCGGATACGGAAGCCCCGGGCGCGGCCCTGAGCTGGATCAGTACCCAGGCCGGAACGCGGCAGTACGCCGATATGTCCGGCGCATGGGGCTGGATACGGCTGCTGGACAAAGCCACGGTCAGCGCCTACCCGGGAACGGGCAGTAGCTGGAGTCTGAGCTGGCAGGCTCAGGATGGCAGGCCGCTGAACTATACCCTGCGCACCGAAGCGGGAGAAGGGCCGCTGGCACTGTTGAAGTTACGTAACTTTAGCCTGCCGGAGGCCATATTCAACGTCAACGCATCTGTTGCGGCGTACCCGACAGAGGACGAAGGCAATAGTGAGGAAAGATTCTGATGGCGACGGTTGAGACATTGATTAGCGCCTGCCAGGCCAATGCGGATGATGTGGCTGCGCGGACGCAACAGCGTCTGTCGCTATGGGAAAACTGGCTGCAACCGGTATCAGTTGATAATCCAGTCGGGGAAGACCCGGGCTACGATGATGATTTTCAGCAGATGCGAGAGGAGGTAAACAAACTCTCTGGCGCAGATACGGATCGGGTCTGTCAGCTTGCCGAAAAACTGCTGACCACCACAACCAAAGATATTCGCGTGGTCTCTTATTACGCCTGGGCACGCCTGCACCGCGATGGTGAGGTGGGCCTGGCAGACGGTCTTGAGCTGATGGCAGCATTAGTGCTGCGTTATGGCGTACAACTGCATCCGCAGCGCGAGCGCAGTCGCCTGGGGGCGTTCGAATGGCTTGCCAGCGCCAGAATGCTCGACAGCCTCGCACGTTACCCGGAAGTCAACAATGCCGATACTCTGCGTATTGCCGGTGCGCTGTTACTGCTGGAGCAGGCAGGAGAAATCGTTTTACCGGCCGGGCTTTACACCGCGCTGGAAACGCGCCTGCAAAAATCCGGCGGCCCGGAGGCCGTGGTGCCCCAAAACGTTAGCGATACTGGTCATACAGCCATGACGGACGCGAACGTGCCCCTGCTGGGCGGTATCACGTCAGGGCAGGAGCTGCTGGCGCAGGCGCGAGTGCTGGCTAATTACCTGAGAAACCAGCCGGAAGGCTGGCTGTCCGCTCATCGTTTAATAAAAAACCTTCGCCACGATACGCTTCACCAGCTACCGCCTCTCCTGGCGGACGGCAGAACCCGCATTGAGCCGCCGAAACCTGACCAGCGGGCGCTTCTGAAACGCCTGTATTTGCAGCAGAGCTGGCGGGAATTGATGGAGGAGTCGGACAGCCTGCTGTCACGCGGGGCCAACCATCTGTGGCTGGATGTGCAGTGGTATCTGCATCAGGCGCTGGTCAAATCAGGCCGTGAACACGAGGCGGCCATTATCCAGGCTGACCTGAAAGGGTTTCTCTCACGTCTGACGGGGCTGGAGACGCTGGCATTTAACGACGGTACGCCATTTGCCGACGAAGTGACGCTTAACTGGATCCAACAGCAAGTGCAGGAGAGTACGACAGGCTGGTCTGAGGCACACACGCTCGGGGCTTCTCCCGCAGTGGGCGATGAGGACATTCTGCAGCTTGAGACAGAAGCCTTAGCCCTTGCCGATAGCGAAGGGACGGAGGCTGCGCTGGCGTGGCTGCAAAATCGCCCTGGCATCACCTCAAGGCGCAACCGCTGGCTGCTGCGTCTGTTGAAGGCGAGAGTCGCCGAGCAGACGGGCAAAAATGAGCTGGCGCTGCACCTTTTGGGTGAGCTGGACGACGGGGCGACAGCCGTCACGCTCACCCAGTGGGAACCCGGGCTTCTGTTTGAAGTAAAAGCCCGCCGCCTGCAACTGCTGCGCATGAAAGCAGGACGTAGCGAGGCGGATAAGGCGCGTCTGAATCCGGAAATGGAGTTGCTGCTGGCAGGGCTGGTTGCAATTGATCCGGTAAAAGCCGCAGTACTATGTGGCTGACGTACACACTCTTGACGCTGAGAAAATAAATGGAAGATTTAACCCTGCGTTATTTTGACGCCGAAATGCGCTACCTGCGCGAGGCGGCAAAGGAGTTCGCGCAAACCCACCCGGACCGGGCGGCGATGCTGGATCTTGATAAGGCCGGTACGCCAGACCCGTACGTCGAGCGCCTGTTTGAAGGGTTTGCCTTCTCGATGGGCCGTCTGCGCGAGAAAATTGATGACGACCTGCCGGAGCTGACGGAAGGGCTGGTCAGCATGCTGTGGCCACACTACATGCGCACCATTCCGTCGCTGTCGATTGTGGCGTTCAGCCCGGACGTTGCGGCGATGAAGATGAGCGAAGTCATTCCCGCCGGGCTGGAAATCTCGTCCCGCCCGGTGGGGCAGAAAAATACCGTTTGCCGCTACCGCACCACCCGTGATCTTAGGCTCAACCCGCTGGTGGTGTCAGACGTGGTGATGACCACAGAGCCGGACGGACGTTCAGTCCTGCGGTTACGCTTCACTTGCAGCGGCCAGGCCGACTGGTCGCAGGTCGATCTGCGCCGACTGCCGTTGTATCTCGGGGAAGAGGTCGTGACGGGCAGCGCCCTGCACCTGTGGCTGACCAAACGCCAGGCCAGTCTTTACCTGCATTTGCCGGGACAGACAGATCGCATAGCGTTCGACGGTTACTTCTCGCCAGGCGGCTTTGGCGATGAAGATGGCCTGTGGCCCAAAGCGGGCAGTGCGTTTAGCGGGTATCAGTTGCTGCTGGAGTATTTCACGTTTCGTGAAAAATTTATGTTCGTGCACCTTAACGGCCTGGAAAACATCACACTGCCGTCGGGGACAGAACATGTTGATATCGAAGTGGTGTTCAGCCAGGTCTGGCAGAGCGATTTGCCGGTGACCCGCGACACCCTGCGCCTGCACTGCGTTCCGGTGATTAACCTGTTCATGCTTGAGGCCGATCCGCTGACTATCAGCGGGCTGGAAAGCGAGTATCTGCTGCGTCCGAAGCGCCTGCAGGACGGGCACACCGAGATTTACTCCGTTGACAGCGTTACCGGCTCCGGGCGTACCGGGGATGCGCGCTATGTGCCGTTCACCAGCTTCCGTCATCAGGGCGGGATGATGCGCCGCCATGCGCCGGAACGCTATTTCCACACTCGCGTGAAGCGGGGCGTGAACGGCATGCACGATACCTGGCTGATCCTCGGCGGCCAGCAGTGGGAGGCTGACCGGGAAATAGCCCGGGAAACCGTGTCGTTGCGTATCACCGGCACCAACGGCCAGCTGCCGCGCCGGGCGCTGCAAAGCACGCTGCTTGACCGCTGTGAACAGGTCTCCGAAACGCCGCTAATCGTGCGCAACCTGTGTAAGCCGACGCTCCCGGCCTACCCTCCTGCGGAAGATCGTTTCCACTGGCGGGTGATGAGCCATCTGGGAACCCGCTTTCTGAATATGATGAGCAGCGCGGATGTGCTGCGCGGCACGCTGTCGCTCTATAACTGGCGGGACGATGAGTTAAACAACCGTCGCCTGGACGCCATTCTGGACGTCAGGCACCACCGTATTCAGCGTTTCGAAGAGGGGTTTCTGCTGCGGGGTCTGGACGTGGAAGTGACGCTCGACAGCAACGGCTTTACGGGTGAAGGCGACATCCACCTGTTTGGTGAAATGCTCAACCGCTTTTTTGCCCTGTACGCCGACATGAACCAGTTTAACCAGCTCACGCTGATTGTTCAGCCTGAAGGGAAGTGTATCCGGTGGAAAGAGAATCACAGTCCGCGCCTGCCCGGATGATGGAAAGGGTACGGCCCCAACTGCCGTACATGAATTTTTACCGCTTCTGCCGGTTGCTTGAACAGAGTCAACCGGATGCGCCGGTGCCCGGCAGCGACTGGCAGCCACGTCAGGAGCCTGTCCGTTTCCGCCCGCATCCGGGGATGGGGTTTCCGGCCAGTGAAATAAGGGGGCTGACGGAGCCGGAACCGGAACATACGCATCTGCCGCCATCGGTCAATATCACCTTTATGGGCCTGTACGGCGTCGAATCGCCGCTGCCGACGCACTATATCGACGATATCGCCCAGCGGCGGGAGGGAGTTGAAGCTACACGCGATTTTCTCGATATCTTCAACCATCGGCTGATCGCCCAGTATTACCGTATCTGGCGGAAGTACTCTTATCCGGCGACCTTTGAGGCGGGCGGCACAGACAATACCTCGCAGTATCTGCTTGGGCTGGCGGGGCTGGGGATACCCGGTTGTGCGGACAATACCGCCACGCCGCTGTCGCGCTTTCTGGCGCTGCTGCCGGTCATGTTGCTACCGGGACGCACGGCGGAGGGGATCGCTGCGCTGGTTCAACTCCTGGCACCGGATACCCGTGCGACGGTGTATCCCCACGACCGTTGCCGCATCGAGCTGAAGCATCCGCTCACCATGAGTACGCAGCGGCCGATTGGCCTGCGGATTCGCCCTGTTATGGGCACGCACGGGACAGACGTGAATGGTCAGGTGCTGTTGCAGTTGACCTCAGATAACCCCGAAGAGGTGCGCGGCTGGCTGCCCGGCGGGGAGCTGCACGGCGATCTGATGGCGCTGCTGCATGTCTATCTGGGATCGCATCTGGACGTGCGGATGCAGCTGTGCGTGGCGCGGCATCTGCTGCCGGATGCCCGGCTGGCGTGCAATGACGTCCAGGGGAGCCAGATCGGACGGACGGCGGTACTGCGGCCGCTCAATGCGCAGCAAAACAATAATGACGTTATCACCATTCACCTGGGCCGTTATCAGCGCGTTCAGGAAAATATTCACCGAAGGGAGAGCGATGAAGATGGCGATTACCGCTGGTAACACCACCGCTACGCTGCTGGCATTAACACTCGCCACGGCCTTAACCGGCTGCGGGCTGACGCAAACGGTAAAAGACGGGACGGTCTCAATGACCCGCTCCATTTTTTACAAACAGGTTAAAACCCTGCATCTGGATATTCAGGCGCGCTCGGGGGTAAATAACAACGCGAAAGGGGCATCGCTGGCGACGGTCGTACGCATTTACCAGCTGAAAGAGCGCAAGGCATTCGACAGCACCGATTATCCGTCGCTGTTTGCCGATGACAGCCAGGCCATTAAAGCTGACCTGGTGGCCGAAAAAGATATCCGTCTTCGTCCTGGAGAATCCGTGACGCTGGACATGCCGCTGGAAGAGGCGGCGCAGTTTGTCGCGGTGGCGGGGATGTTTATGTCGCCGGACCAGGCGAACGATACATGGCGTCTGGTCCTCACCCGCGACGACCTCGACCCGGATAAACCTCGCATTATTGAAGCCAGCAATAACCGCCTGACCCTGCAACCGCTTAAGGAGGAGTGAAATGCCACGTCCGTCTCTGTATGAAACGCTTTTCGGCAACTTCGCCGGCGGCCTCGACCTGAACAGCGTCAGCGAGGAGAACCAGCTCATCCTTTCAGTGCTGGACAACATGCAGCGCATTCTCAACTGCCGCGCCGGGACGCTGGCACATCTGCCGGACTACGGCCTGCCGGATATGACCAAAATTCTCCAGGGGATGCCCGGCACCGCGCACCAGCTGATCACGACGCTCTCCGCCGTGCTGCTGAAATACGAGCCGCGCCTGAGCAAAATCACCGTAGTGATGCTGGATCAGAGGCAGCCTGGCGAGCTGCGCTACGCCATTGATGCGGAACTAAAGGGCATTGGGCTGGTGCGCTACGGTACCGAGTTTATGCCGGAAGGCAGGGTCTTAATCCGCCATCTTAAACAGCAGCAGTACCTGGACGCTCGCGCCGCAATTTAGCGCTCTTTCTGTCGGAAATGACTATGCCAACCTTTCCTGAACGCCACCTCAAAACCGGTGGCGATCCGCGCACGCTTGCGGATTATGTTGCCCTGCGCGATGAAATCAACAAACTGACCCATCCGGCGCGCCCGGATGTCGACTGGATTTATATCGAGAAACGCTGCCTTTCGCTGTTTGAGCATAACGGTGTCGAGTTGCAGACCGCCGCCTGGTATACGCTTGCCCGTACGCATAATGCCGGGTTGTCCGGCATGAACGAGGGGTTAACGGTTCTGATGGCGCTGGTCTCCTGGCAGTGGGAGCACCTCTGGCCGCATCCTGCTAATGCGCGAGTGGAAATCCTCAGCACGCTCAGTAAACGACTTCAACGGGGGATGCGCACCCTGGCCCTGACGTACACCGACCTCAGTCAAATGTACCAGGTCGAAGCGCATCTTAAAGCGCTGGAAGAGGTATTGCAGCGCCGGGAATTAAATCATGGCGGTCATCTGACTGCGCTGCGCACGTTACTGCATAACGCGGTGATACGGCTGGAAAAGAGCGACGGTGCGACCGGGGCGGTTTACCCCTCTCCCGTTGCCGAGCCGGGTGACGTAGAGCCCCCCGCTCGCGATAGTAAACCAACAGATCCTGTGAAAAGGGTCTACGTCGTACAGCCGGAGCCGCAACCTCATATCGAGTATGTGCGCGCCCCCTCACAAGCCGCAAAGAGGTGGAAGCCATTTCTCGCCGGAATGCTGACCATGCTGGTCATGGCAGGCGGCACCGTAGGCGGATGGCAGGCGATGCACCAGCCGGATCCTCTACAGGCGCAGCTTGCCGCCTCGCTGGCACCCTTGCCCGTCGCGCTTGCTCCGGCGCAGTTGAAGACGTTGCCGCAGAGCTTGCTGTTGCCTGAAAGGGGGATTAGCCAGACGAAGCAGCAATTAGCAAGGCTGGGGCAATTAGAGCCGGACTGGGCCTTCAGCTATAGCCGACAGCTGGTGCAGCAGGCGCTGACGCTGTGGCCTGAGCAGGCAAAACCGCTGGCGACGCAGTGGCAGCAGCAGGTTGCGGCACAGGCGTTACCCACGACCGGCCTGAACGGCTGGTATCAGGGGATGACGGGGCTACAGAACCTGGCGAACCAGCTCAATGCGCTGGATGAAAAGCGCGGCAAGTATATGACCGTCAGCGAACTTAAAACGCAGGTGTTTGCCATTATGCAGTCGTTTAACCGCGCCATTCCGGCAGAAGAACAGCTGCGCCAGCTCTCTGTCTTACCCGAAGGCGAACCATGGCCTGCGGCGCAGCAGAGCCTGACGGAGCAGCATCTGCAACAACTTATTGCTCGTTACGGCCTGCTGAAACAGGCAAAGCCGGAATAGCCGATAAGAACAGGGGATGAATGTGTCAGCCAGAGAGCGAATGTGAGAATGTGATCATGACGGAGGCCTGTTTTTTCGACGCCATTGACCGTCTGGCCTGAGTGTGACAACGCATTGGCGGAGGCAAGATTGTCAACGAAACCGTTGGGGGTTAGCTAATCAGCAAACCGGGCAGGGGAGCGCGCGTTAACCCGTCGCTACAGGATAAGCTAAAGACATTACAAGGTTTAAGGTAAAAAGCTGAGAATGAACGAGATAAAACAGAATGGTGCGTCCGAGTGGACTCGAACCACCGACCCCCACCATGTCAAGGTGGTGCTCTAACCAACTGAGCTACGGACGCACTGAAGAGATGGTGCGTTCAATTGGACTCGAACCAACGACCCCCACCATGTCAAGGTGGTGCTCTAACCAACTGAGCTATGAACGCATTGTTGTGTGTGACAACGGGGTCGAATATTAGCGGCAGAGGCGGGAGGTGGCAAGAGGTAAACTGCAAATTTCTTTCGGATTTCACGCGATTGCTTCATTCCCGCGCAAAATGAAGAGAAAGTAGCCGCCCGCAGGCGGCTACTGTGCAATTAGCGGGCGGCGCGCTGTAAAATCACCTGGGACGGTTGGCGCTGCAGGTGACGCATTCGCAGCATCATCATAATGGCCGCTGAGGTTAGCCCGATGATAAAGCCCATCCAGAATCCGGCAGGCCCCATCCGATCCACCACCAGATCGGTGAGGGCGAGAATATAGCCGGTCGGCAAGCCCAAAACCCAATAGGCAATAAAGGTAATAAAGAAAATAGAACGCGTATCTTTATAACCCCGCAGCACACCGCTGCCTATCACCTGAATAGAGTCCGAGATCTGATAAATCGCTGCCAGCAGCATCAGATGTGAGGCCAGGGTGATAACCTCCGGGTTATCGTTATAAAGCAGGGCAATCTGCTCGCGCAGGGTAATGGTGAAAAGGGCGGTGAAAACCGCCATACATACGCCCACGCCAATGCCGGTTCTCGCCGCCGTTTGCGCCTCAAGCGTGGAGCCCTGGCCAAGACGGAAGCCCACCCGGATAGTCACCGCCGCGGCCAGCGACAGCGGCATCACAAACATCAATGAACTGAAGTTGAGTGCAATCTGGTGACCAGCCACGTCCACGATCCCGAGCGGCGAAACCAGCAGGGCGACAACCGCGAACAGCGTCACTTCGAAAAAGAGCGCCAGTGCGATAGGTAGGCCCAGTTGTATCAGGCGAATCATGATGGCTTTATCCGGCTTGCTAAACGGCACTTCATGGCGAATATCACGCATCGAACGGGCACGCTTCACGTAGGAAATCATGCTGAAGAACATCACCCAGTAGACCGCCGCGGTGGCGACGCCACATCCCACACCGCCAAGTTCAGGCATACCAAAATGGCCATAAATAAAGACGTAGTTCACCGGAATGTTCACCAACAACCCGATAAAGCCCATCACCATGCCCGGTTTGGTTTTTGCCAGCCCTTCACACTGGTTACGAGCCACCTGGAAGAAGAGATAGCCGGGTGTTCCCCAGAGCAGAGCCCGCAAATAGCCCACCGCTTTATCTGCCAGGGCCGGGTCGATATTGCGCATCGCATGAATGATATACCCCGCGTTCCACAGTACCACCATGATCAAGAGCGAGACAAAGCCCGCCAGCCAGAACCCCTGACGTACCTGATGCGCGATGCGGTCCCGGCGTCCAGAGCCATTTAACTGCGCAATGACCGGCGTTAATGCCAATAGCAGGCCGTGACCAAATAAAATGGCCGGCAGCCAGATAGAGGTGCCGATGGCGACGGCGGCCATATCGGTGGCGCTGTAGCCTCCCGCCATCACTGTATCGACAAAACCCATCGAGGTCTGGGCAATTTGCGCGAGTATCACCGGGATCGCCAGGGCTAATAACTGACGCGCTTCACTCATGTACTTCTGCACGTGAACACCTTTGATATTGTTGTTATTTGAGAGACTAAAAAAGCCGCCGTAACTGGCAGCAAGAAGAAGAAATAGAGGGAATTTCAGCTATTGTAGCGGGGTTTAGCCATTTATCTAGTGAAAAAAACGTCAGATAGGGCAGGGTGCTGGCAACCTCTATTTCCAACTGTTATTGTGATGCGATTAACGGTGGAATCACCGTACCGATCCTGGAGGAGTTGTACGCATGTTTACTGGTATTGTGCAGGGCACCGCAAAACTGGTGTCTATCGATGAAAAACCGAACTTCCGTACCCACGTCGTGGCGCTGCCCGACACCATGCTCGACGGGCTGGAGACGGGGGCATCGGTTGCACACAACGGTTGCTGCCTGACGGTAACTGAGATCAACGGCAATCTGATCAGCTTTGACCTGATGAAAGAGACGCTGCGCATTACCAACCTGGGTGAGCTGGTGGAAGGCGACTGGGTGAACGTCGAGCGCGCTGCGAAATTCAGCGACGAGATTGGCGGCCACCTGATGTCAGGCCATATTATGACTACCGCCGAGATTTCTAAGATCCTTACCTCTGAAAACAATCGTCAGATCTGGTTCAAGGTACAGGACCCGACGCTGATGAAGTACATCCTCTATAAAGGCTTTATCGGCGTGGATGGTATTAGCCTGACCGTGGGTGAAGTGACCCCAACCCGCTTCTGCGTGCACTTAATCCCGGAAACTTTGCAACGCACCACGCTTGCGAATAAAAAATTGGGCCATCGTGTCAATATTGAAATCGATCCGCAAACCCAGGCGGTGGTTGACACCGTAGAGCGCGTCCTGGCGGCAAAAGAGGCAGCCATAAAACAGGCTGTTGATGAAGCATAAAAAAATACCCCGGCAAGCCGGGGTATTTTTTAACGGGCGACCCGCAGGCCGTGTTCAATGCCGCGGCTAAAGACCACCTGCCACAGCTGAATATCACGCGCGCGAAAAGCCCCTGCACAGGCATTCAGATAATAGCTGAACATCCGTTTAAACCGTTCTGAATAGTTGTCTGCAATTTCCGGCCAGCTGGCGAGGAAACGCGAATACCATGCCATTAGCGTGGTATCGTAATCTGCGCCGAAATTATGCCAGTCTTCCATCACGAAGTGCGGTTCGCTGGCAGTAGCAATCTGGCGTACAGAGGGTAAACAGCCATTCGGAAAGATGTATTTGTTGATCCAGGGATCCACCTTCAGGTCCGTTTTTTTCGAGCCGATGGTATGCAGCAGAAATAACCCGTCAGGTTTAAGGTTACGATCGACCACTTCAAAGTAGGTGCGGTAGTTCTTAGGCCCCACGTGCTCGAACATCCCTACCGAAACGATGCGGTCAAACTGATCGCGCAGTTCACGGTAATCCTGCAGTAAAATCGTGACATCCAGCCCCTCACACCGCGCCTGTGCCATTTTTTGCTGCTCAGCAGAGATAGTCACCCCGACGACGCTCACGCCATAGTGCTGCGCCATATACTGGGCCAGCCCACCCCAGCCGCAACCGATATCCAGCACCCTCATGCCGGGCTCCAGATGCAATTTCTGGCAAATAAGCTGCAGTTTATCCTGCTGGGCTTGTTCAAGAGAGTCTGCCTCTTTCCAGTAACCGCAGGAGTACTGCATAAAGGGGTCAAGCATGCGGGTGAAGAGATCGTTTCCGAGGTCGTAATGTTCCTTTCCGACGATCCAGGCGCGTTTTTTGCTTTGAAGGTTGAGCAGGCGGGCAGTGGCAATGCGCAGCGTATCTTTCAGATGACTGGGTAATTGATTTTCCAGTCCGGCGCGGAGAACGCGAGTGAAAAAGATATCCAGCCGTTCGCACTCCCACCAGCCGTCCATATAACTCTCGCCAAGTCCCAGCGAACCTTCCCGCATGACACGTTTGAAAAAGTCCGGGTGTTTGACCTGAATATCAGAGGGGGCCGTGCCGTTAATCGCGATGCCCGCGCGGCTTAGCATTTCATTGACGATCCGGAACCAGTTGTCGTCCCGGATGGTGACTTCTTCTATACACGATGAACTCATAGCTTCTCCATCACTCGCTGTGATCAGAACCTTTAAACAGCGTAGACGCTCTTTTGGTTTGTGAGAAATCTCACGGCTTTCCCGCGAGGCTAGTATCCGACGTAGAACAGAGGAAGGGAGGTGACCCTTGCCGAAAGGCCTTCCATGGTGAAACGGGAGCGCTCCGGCTCCCGTTACTACATAATAAGTATCGTTATTATTAGACCGCGAACTCAGTATAGGCCTGAAAAAAGCCTCCTTCAACAGAAAGTTGTTAGCAGGCTAATAACTGATTTTTAACATAATGTCTGGCGGCACTATGCCTTTGAGGATTCTGGCTGCAGCGCTTCGTGCTGCTCTGATGCTTTTACATACTGCATCCGATAGCCCAGCCCCGCCAGCGCCACGGTGGCCAGCATCACGCTGGTGGTCGTCAGCAGCGGTGTCGCAATAAGCCAGGAGACAAGCAGGCTCGCCAGGAAACAGAGCCCCAGCTGCAATGTATTTTGCAGCGCCGCCGCGCTCCCGGTGGCCTGTGGGAAGGGACGCAACGCCTGCGCTACCACAATCGGGTAGATCGCGCCGTTAGCCACCGCCATCAGACAGAACGGGATCAGCAACTCCACGAGGTTCGCGCCGGGGATAAAACCGACAGCCCAGGTAGCAACCACGCTCAGGGCATACAACACCAGCAGCCATGGCAGCATCTGATGCCCGTGCCATTTTTGCAGGGCTGCGCGGCAACCATAGCCGCCAACCAGAAAGGCGATAGTCTGCGGCACATAGCTCAGGCCAATTACGGCCGGGCTGTAACCCATTTCGTTGAGAATAAACGGCGAACCGGTCAGCCAGGCGAAGAAGCTGGCGGAGCAGGCGGCATAAATCAGCACGTTGCCACGATACGCGCGGGTGCGCAGGAGCGTAGTGAAGGTGACGGGTGCGGCGGCGCTAACATGCTGCACGCTACGGCGTTTAAGGGTGAAGGCCGGAAGCATCAACAACAGCGTAATCGCGAACAAGACGGCAAAGATGGCTTGCCAGTCAAAGTGAGCCAGTAGCCAGCTGCCCAGCAGCGGGGCGAGAGCAGGGGAGAGCCCGACCAGCGGCATAATGGTGGCAAATATACGGTTGGTACGGGACGCCGGATAGTAGTCTGTCACCAGCGCCTGCCAGGTGACCGCCGCAGCACATACGCCCACGGCCTGCACAAATCGTAATACCAGCAGCCAGGTCGCATCGCGCACCCATAGCATGCCGAGGCAGCCGACAGCGAAAATCGCTAAACCGGTCAGCAAGATTGGTTTACGACCAAAGCGATCGGAGAGCGGCCCCCAGAGCAACTGCGCAAAGGCGAAGCCGGCCAGGAACACGCTCAGGCTGGCGCTGATGGCAGCGGCTGGCGTTTGTAAATCTTCCTGCATCGCCGCAAAAGCGGGCAGGTACATATCGGTTGCAAGAAAGCCCAGCACGCTTAAGCCGCCAAGCCAGACTAAAAATCCTTTCCCGGGTGTCACGATGGTATTCCCCATTTTGTATGCAGGTGTGGCAGCCGCTGAGTGTAGAGAGTGCAATACCGCTTGTGAAACGCTAATATTTGGCGGTTGCATTCAAAAAATTTGCAGGCAGAAAATGTGGTCAGAATATTCCCTTGAAGTCGTAGATGCGGTAGCTCGTAACGGCAGCTTTAGCGGCGCAGCGCAAGAGCTGCATCGCGTGCCTTCTGCCATCAGCTATACGGTGCGCCAGCTGGAGGAGTGGCTGGCGGTGCCGCTGTTTGAACGCCGCCACCGTGACGTGGAACTGACCCCGGCAGGGGCATGGTTTTTGAAAGAAGGGCGCTCTGTTATCAAAAAAATGCAGATCACCCGCGAGCAGTGCCAGCAGATTGCGAACGGCTGGCGCGGGCACCTCTCTATCGCCGTGGATAATATCGTCCGCCCCGAGCGCACCCGCCAGATGATCCTCGATTTTTATCGACACTTTTCTGATGTAGAGCTGCGCGTCTCGCAGGAGGTGTTCAATGGCGTCTGGGATGCGCTGGCCGATGGTCGGGTAGAGATGGCGATCGGCGCGACTCAGGCCATCCCCGTGGGTGGGCGCTGGGCGTTTCGCGATATGGGAACCCTCAGCTGGTACTGCGTGGTGGCAAGCCACCATCCTCTGGCGGCGATGCCAGGGCCGCTCAGCGATGATACCTTGCGCAGCTGGCCCTCGCTGGTGCTGGAAGATACCTCCCGCTCATTACCCAAACGCATTACCTGGCTGCTGGATAACCAGCGGCGAATCGTTGCCCCGGACTGGGCATCCTCTGCCGATTGCCTCTCTGCCGGGCTCTGCGTGGGGATGGTTCCCGCCCATTTTGCCCGCCCCTGGATCGATGCCGGCAAATGGGTGGCGTTGCAACTTGAGAATCCCTTCCCGGATGCGGCCTGCTGCCTGACATGGCAACAGAATGACATGTCGCCTGCGCTGGCCTGGCTGCTGGATTATCTTGGGGATAGCGAAACGATGAACAGGGAGTGGCTGCGGGAGCCAGACGCGCTGGCTCCGCAGGAGGATTAACGGCGATAATCGCGGAACGGGCCGTCGGCCACCGAGCGGCGTTCAATAAGGCGGGGATGCACTTCAATTGATTGCGACTCTTCTCGCTTATTGACGATGCGATCCAGCAGCATGTTAAACGCGGTTTCACCGAGGAAATCTTTAGGCTGATGGATGGTGGTCAGAGCCGGAGTGAAGAAGCGCGCGTTGCGCACGTTATCATACCCGATCAACGAAATGTCTTGCGGCACCCGCAGTCCCATCTCGTCTGCAGCGCAGAGCGCGCCCATCGCCATCACATCTCCCCCGCAGAACACGGCGGTCGGGCGCGGAGATTGGGAGAGGATCTGCTGCATGGCACGATAGCCGGACTCGGGCTCAAAATCGCCCTGCACAATCCAGTTTTCTGGCACGGTGATCAGCGCCTCTTCCATCGCTTTCATAAAACCAGCCAGACGTCCGGCGCCGGTATTACGCTCCAGCGGGCCCGGGATAACGCCGATTTCACGGTGTCCGCGTTCAATCAGATAACGCCCCGCCATGTAACCCCCCTCGAAGGCGTTATCGATAACAGAGTCGGTAAAGTCAGCTTTCGCTTCACCCCAGTCCATTACCACCATCGGGATATTGCGATACTCTTCCAGCATCGTCAGCACGGGTTCCGGGTACTCTGAACACATCACCAGCAGACCGTCGACACGCTTTTGCGCCATCATCGATAAATAGGCCCGCTGCTTTTCCAGGTTATTCCACGCGTTGCCAAGAATCAGGGTATAGCCCTTCTGGAAGCAGTTTTTCTCCACGGCTTCGATAATCTCGGCAAAGTAGGGCGCTTCGCTACTGGTTGCTAACAAGCCGATAGATTTGGTGTGATTCACTTTCAGGCTGCGAGCGACCGCGCTCGGTGAATAGTGCAGCTCTTTGATCGCCGCCCAGACGGCATTACGCGTCTCTTCTGCGACAAAACGCGTTTTGTTAATTACATGTGATACGGTTGTAGTGGAAACGTTTGCTCGTTTCGCTACGTCTTTGATTGTTGCCATTAGATGTCACTCCAGACCATATCCTAAACTCCTGAAAAACCGAAAGGTAAACGATTGCCTTCTCTCACCCTAATTGCGCAATCTGAATTGCGGTACGCCGGGAAAACGACACAGGACGTCAGGAGGGGGTCAATGGCCGGTACGCTAATAAATTAAGCCTGGAATTTTGTCTGATCTTGACCAAAAGGGGAAGAGCAAAAACGGATATCGCACTAAATCCTGCAAGATTTTTAGCGTAAGTTGTGTAAAAATGAGCAGGCTCACTTTTCGTGGGGGGATTATAAGGAGAAAAATTGATGAATACCGATCTTAAGTTTTCGCTGACAACCACCATCATTGTTCTGGGTCTGATTGTTGCGGCAAGTTTTACCGCGATTCTGCACTGAGTGACTGGGGGAGTATCATCTCCCTCCTGCCTTTCCTGATTGTTACCCTTCTGGCAAAAATCTTTTGCGCAATTGTTAACTTCTCATTTTTTGTGATTGATGTCATGCTTTCGCCTTCACTGTTCTGTGTCGCATCAAGACACGGTTTCTGGAGTTGACGTATGAAAATCAATTTTCCCCTGCTGGCCCTGGCGATAGGTGCCTTCGGGATTGGCACGACTGAATTCTCTCCCATGGGATTACTCCCGGTCATTGCCCGTGGCGTAGATGTCTCTATCCCGGCGGCGGGGATGCTGATCAGTGCTTATGCCATCGGCGTGATGGTGGGGGCGCCGTTGATGACGCTTCTCCTCTCGCACCGCGCACGCCGCAATGCACTTATTTTCCTGATGGCAATTTTTACCGTCGGCAATGTGCTCTCTGCCGTAGCGCCGGATTACAGCACCCTAATGCTCTCGCGCATCCTGACCAGCCTGAATCATGGTGCGTTCTTCGGCCTCGGCTCGGTGGTCGCAGCCAGTGTGGTACCTAAACATAAGCAGGCCAGCGCCGTGGCGACCATGTTTATGGGTCTCACCATCGCCAATATCGGCGGCGTTCCGGCAGCTACCTGGCTGGGGGAAACCATTGGCTGGCGTATGTCTTTCTTCGCCACGGCCGGGTTAGGTATGGTGGCGATGGCCGCGCTCTACTTCTCTTTACCGAAAGGGAGCGCGGGTGAGCGTCCGGAGGTGCGTAAAGAGCTGGCGGTGTTACTGCGTCCACAAGTGCTTTCTGCGCTGTTAACCACCGTGCTGGGTGCCGGGGCAATGTTTACCCTTTACACCTATATCTCACCGGTGTTGCGCGATATTACCCATGCGACACCCGCGTTTGTCACCGCCATGCTGGTGTTGATTGGCGTCGGATTTTCCATTGGCAACTATCTGGGCGGCAAGCTGGCGGATCGCTCGGTCACCGCCACGCTGAAAGGTTTTTTACTGCTGCTGATTGTCATCATGCTTGCCATTCCGTGGCTGGCGCGCAGTGAAATTGGTGCAGCCATCAGCATGGTGGTATGGGGCGCCGCTACCTTTGCCGTGGTGCCTCCACTGCAGATGCGGGTGATGCGGGTCGCCAGCGAAGCGCCGGGATTATCCTCTTCGGTGAATATCGGGGCGTTTAACCTCGGGAATGCGCTTGGTGCGGCAGCGGGTGGTGCGGTCATCTCCAGCGGAATGGGCTACAGCGTGGTTCCAGTGATGGGAGCGGTGATAGCCGGTTTTGGCTTGCTTCTGGTGCTGCTGTCGGGTCGTCGTCAGCCTGAACAGGTCTGCGTTGCGGAGTAGATACTAGCGCAGAAGGGGTGACCCTTCTGCGTTATCGTTATGCAGCGAAATTCTTCGCCACAAAGTCCCACTTTACCAGCGCCCAGAAATGTTCCAGATAGTTCGGGCGCGCGTTACGGTAGTCGATGTAATATGCATGTTCCCACACGTCCACGGTCATCAACGGGGTTGCGCTGGTGGTCAGCGGCGTGCCGGCGTTTGAGGTTGAAACGATGGCCAGTTTGCCGTCCGCCTCTTTTACAAGCCAGGTCCAGCCTGCGCCAAAGTTCTTCACCGCCGCATCGGTAAATTTTGCTTTGAAATCAGCAAAGCTGCCGAAGCTTGCAGTAATCGCCTGCGCCAGTTCACCTGTTGGTTCTCCGCCCGCATTCGGTGCCAGGCAGTGCCAGTAGAAAGTGTGGTTCCACACCTGCGCTGCGTTGTTGAAAACGCCCGCTTCGGAAGTCCGAATAATCTCTTCCAGGGATTTGCCTTCGAAAGCCGTACCCGCAATGAGATTGTTCAGGTTCGTGACATAGGTCTGATGATGTTTACCGTAATGGTATTCGAGGGTTTCTGCCGAAATATGCGGTTCCAGCGCCGTTTTTTCGTATGGTAATGCAGGTAATTCGAACGACATTGCTTCACTCCTTATTATAGTTGCGCACCCAATAACCCTATTGAGTGTAGGGTTAGGGTATCAAATAGCGGAGTGGGGTTAAAGCGTTGTAAATCCCGCTGCAGTTGCAGCGGGGTGGGGCGTTAACGAATGGTTTTTGGGGTCATGACGCGGCGGGCACCCACATAATGGCGTTGCCAGTAATCTTCACTCAGGGAGGTGATCTGAATATCCTGGCCCGTACGTGGAGACTGAATAAACTTCCCATTGCCCACATACACCCCCACGTGATCGGCGGTACCACGACCCTGAGTGCGGAAGAAGACCAGGTCCCCGCTCTCCAGTTCGCCGCGATTGACCGGCGAGGCATCGCGCAGGTGGTACATCTCATTGGCGGTACGTGGAATACGGAACTTCACCAGATCTTTATAGGCATACCAGACCAGACCGCTGCAATCGAAACCGGTACGTGGCGAGTTGCCACCCCAGCGATAAGGTTTACCAATCTGGCCCATCAGTTTATTCATTGCCGTCTTTTGCGCTTTCTGCATCCGCACTTTATGCGCCTCGGCAAGCGTCGTGGGCTTGCTGGTTTTGACGCAGCGGGTTTTATGGCCTTTACGGACGGTGCATTTTTCAGTCACCACGCGAGAAGCGGTTTTGGGCGCGGTGCGGGAAGAGGTTTTACTTTTTTTACTGGAGGAGGCGGTCTGCGTTTTTGCGAGGTTTTTTTTGCTACTGCTCTTTTTACTGCTCTCTTTCTTCGTGGTTTTTTTGCTGCTGCTCTTTTTCTTGGGTTCCGTCACTTTCACCAGATGTTTTTTTTGCACGGCCGAGGTCCGCGCCTGCTCTGAGGCGGTCGCCGTTGAGGTGAAAGTCAGTGTCGTAAACAGCAAAGCACAGAGCGTGATCGAGATTTTATTTATCCGCGCCACTGGGCAATCCCCTAATAATTCCGGGCAACAATAATACCCGCGTGTGATTTACAAAGCCCGTCGATTCTAATCCATAAAAAGGGACAAAGTTAATAAACTTTCACCGCTAAAACGACGTTTCGTTAACGAGCGCAAAAAAAAATCACCATAAAGAGAGCGTATTGTACATTCGCTGAACAAAACCCTGAACAGAACAGGGTTAAGTTACTTTTAGAATGCAGCTTTATCGGTAGCGCGATACAATAGGTAACGTGACGAAAATGTTATTTTCCGTTGTCGTTCTGAAACGCTACAATGACAGACGATTGCCGTAACAGAAGTTAAAGGAAGCAAGACATGAGCACCACTATTGAAAAAATTCAGCAGCAAATCGCTGAAAACCCGATTCTCCTGTACATGAAAGGTTCTCCGAAGCTGCCAAGCTGTGGTTTTTCCGCACAAGCAGTGCAGGCGCTTTCTGCCTGTGGTGAGCGTTTTGCTTACGTTGATATTCTGCAGAACCCGGACATTCGCGCCGAGCTGCCGAAATACGCAAACTGGCCGACCTTCCCACAGCTGTGGGTTGATGGTGAACTGGTTGGCGGCTGCGATATCCTGATTGAGATGTATCAGCGCGGTGAACTGCAGCAGCTCATCAAAGAGACCGCTGCCAAGCACAAATCGGAAGAGCCGGGCGCAGAGTAACGTCTCTCGCCATGCAAAAAAGCGACCTTACGGTCGCTTTTTTTATTCCTCGCTGTCGCCCATCGGCAGCGGCCAGCCGCCCAGGCGTTTCCAGCGGTTGACGATCTCGCAAAACAGCTCCGCAGTACGCTCAGTATCATAGAGGGCTGAGTGGGCCTGGCTGCCATCAAATTCAATACCCGCGGTAATACAGGCTTTAGACAGCACCGTCTGACCCAGCGCGAGTCCGCTCAGGGCCGCGGTGTCAAAGGTCACAAACGGGTGGAACGGGTTGCGTTTCAGGGAAGAGCGCTCGGCGGCAGCCATCATAAAGCTATGATCGAAGGTCGCGTTATGGGCGACCATAATGGCGCGATTACAGTTCTGGTCTTTCATCCCCTTGCGGACCATTTTGAAGATGGCGTGCAGAGCGTCGTATTCGCTTACCGCGCCACGCAGCGGATTGTGCGGGTCGATGCCGTTAAAGGCCAGCGCCTCTGGCTGCAGATTGGCACCTTCAAAAGGCTCCACGTGGAAATGCAGCGTCTCGTCCGGCATCAACCAGCCCTGTTCATCCATTTTCAACGTGATCGCGGCAATCTCAAGCAGCGCATCGGTTTTAGCATTAAATCCGGCGGTTTCTACATCAATGACGACAGGATAAAAGCCACGAAAACGGTCACACAGACCGGAAAATTGAGCGATATCGGACATCTGGGTCTCTTAAAAGGGGGAAAAAGCAGTGCGCATTATGGCAAATTTTGAGAAGGGATGCAGTAAAACAACGGGCGCGTAGCGCGCCCGGGGGATTAATTGCCCAGACCGCGACCGGCGTCTTTGGCTTCAATCAGTTCAATTTTATAACCGTCTGGATCTTCAACAAACGCAATCACGGTGGTGCCGCCTTTAACCGGGCCAGCTTCACGGGTGACATTACCGCCGTTGGCACGGATGCGCTCGCACGCCTCTGCTGCGTTGTCCACTTCCAGCGCGATATGACCGTAAGCGGTGCCCAGCTCATAGCTGTCCACACCCCAGTTGTAGGTCAGCTCAATGACCGCTTCTTCGCTCTCTTCGCCATAACCGACAAAGGCGAGGGAGTATTTGTACTCCGGGTTTTCGCTGGTGCGCAGCAGTTTCATGCCCAGCACGTTGGTGTAAAATTCGATGGAACGTTGCAGGTCGCCAACACGCAGCATGGTATGAAGTAAGCGCATAGTATCCTCTTAGCTTTTTATCATCTTGAACAGAAACGATGTTTTAGTATAGCGGCGAAGTGTCGCCGCTATCAATGCGCCGTTTATAAAGTTGGGTAATCGGTATAACCTTCAGCACCGCCGCCATAGAAGCTTTCCGGACGCTGCGGGTTGAGTTCGGCTTTATGTTTCAAACGCGCGACCAGATCCGGGTTAGCAATATAATCGCGGCCAAAAGCAACGGCATCAATCAGACCTTTGTTGATCAGATCTTCCGCTTTCTCAGGTGTATACGCACCCGCACCGATAATGACGCCCTGGAAACGGGCACGCACTTTTTCACGGAATGCTTCAGAGTAAGGCTGGCCACCGGCCCAGTCCGGCTCGGACATGTGCAGATAGGCAATGCCGCGTTTTGCTAGCTCTTCGATCAGGTACAGCGCATCGGCTTCTTCGTTCGGGCCGTTATCCACATTCTGGAAGCTGCCAATCGGTGATACGCGAATTCCGACGCGGTCAGCACCGATTTCAGCTACCACAGCATCGACCACTTCCAGCACCAGGCGCGCGCGGTTTTCAACGCTGCCGCCGTACTGATCGGTACGCTGGTTAGAAGACGGGGAGAGGAACTGGTGCAACAGGTATCCGTGCGCAGAGTGCAGCTCGATCATATCGAAGCCGGCTTCACGGGCGTTTGCCACCGCCTGACGGAAATCATTCACAATGCCAGGGATCTCTTCGAGCTCCAGCGCGCGCGGCGTGGTGGTATCCACGCGGATAGCGCGGCCTTGTTCGTCGCGCAGCGAGGTGCGGGTGCCGGCGTTCAGGGCTGAGGCCGATACCGGCGCCTGGCCGTCAGGTTGAATGCTACTGTGCGAAATACGCCCGGTATGCCACAGCTGAACGGCAATACGCCCCTCTTCAGCATGTACGCCTGCGGTGATTTTTTTCCACGCGGCAATCTGTTCTGGGCTGTGCAGACCCGGTGCACCGGCATAGCCTTTCGCCTGGGCGGAAATCTGCGTTGCTTCGGAGATAATCAGACCTGCGCTGGCGCGCTGGCGATAATATTCGCCCATCAGCGGCGTCGGGATATCACCCGGCTCAATGCTGCGCAGACGGGTCAGCGGGGCCATAAATACGCGGTTTGGCGCGGTCACGGCACCGACTTTCAGTGGGGTAAACAATTTTGAAGCTGACATAGCGTCTCCTGAGTAGACCGGTCGTCTAGTAAAGTGCGAAATAAAAACGCCTGTTAACCACCAGGCGTGATAATGATGTTCTGGACGTGCGCCAGTGCGCTCTCAAGCGGTACGGCACTGTGCGATATTTTGGCCTGCAGGTTCGCCCCCAGCCACAAGGAGTAGAGCACTTGTGCCTGGGTCAACGGCTCGCCAATAAAGCTCAGTGATTTTTCATCACGCCCCGCAGACAACGCCTGAGCGAGGAGGGTAATCACCCCGCTGGCCCCTTTGTCCATCGCTGTGCGCATATCCTCTGAAAGATCGCACACCTCGGCAGAGAGCTTCACGGTAAGGCATCCACTGATAATGCCCTGCGAACAAAACTGGTTCAGCGTCTCTTGATAGTACGCCAGCACACGATCACGATGATTACCTGCGCCGCCCGTAAAATGTTGAGCAAGGCGCTGATGGTAATTAGCGTAATGCCGCTCGAGCAATGCCACCCCAAACGCCTCTTTCGAGCGGAAGTAGTGGTAAAACGACCCCTTTGGCACATCGGCGGTTTTAAGGAGTTCGCTCAGCCCCATGCCGGTAAATCCACGGTGCATGCAGAGCTTTTCACCGGTGGCCAGGAGGTGTTCGCGGGTATCGTGTTCAGTGTGTCTGTTCATGGCCTCAATGTAGTAGACCGTTCGGTCTAATGCAAGCGTTATGTTCGTCGACAGGGGTTCAGCAAATCGCTTTGAGGCTGATACACCGAGGTTTGCACATTCATCATGCCGAGCACCGTGGAGAACAGATTATCTTGCGATACAGCCTCGGTCTGCGCCTGTTGGCGCACGCACTGTTCGTTAATGCCGAAGCCTTTCTGATAATCCGCCGATAGCCAGAACAAAAACGGAATATGGGTCTGTTGCGACGGTGCCAGCATATACGGGGTACCGTGCAGATACAGGCCGTTCTCTCCCAGCGATTCACCGTGGTCGGAGAGATAGATCAGCGCCGTATTCATGCTGTTCTGTCGGGCCTTCAGCGCATCAATCGTTTTGCTCACCACGCTATCGGTGTAGAGAATGGTGTTGTCGTAAGTATTAAGCAGCGCCTGATGATCGCAGTTCTGAATTTCATTGGTATCGCAGGTGGGCGTAAAACGACGGAACTGCGGCGGATAGCGCCGATAATAGGCCGGGCCGTGGCTACCCATCAGGTGAATAACCAGCACGCTGTCCTGCTTCAGACCGTCCAGAACTTTATCCAGACGATAGAGATCAACGTCATCAATGCAGACACTGTCTTTGCAGAGTTGATCCTGCTTCCACTGGGTCATATCGGTAAAGTGCACACGATGGCAGGCCCCTTTACAGCCTCCGTCATTATCGCGCCACAACAGATTCACACCCGCGTGGGCGAGCACGTCCATCAGCCCCTCCTTATGATGGGCGAGATCGGCATCATACTGCTTGCGCGGCATTCCGGAGAACATGCAGGGAACAGAAACGGCAGTTTCGGTGCCACAGGACGACGCCTGGGGGAAGTTAATCACGTTCTGTTTTTTCAGTTCCGGATTCGTCTCACGCCCATAGCCATTGAGCGAATAGTTTTCTGCCCGTGAGGCCTCGCCCAGCACCAGCACCAGCACGGTTTTTTTATGCTGAGCCAGCAAAACCGGCCCTTTATGGGCATCTTCTCCCTGCCGAATCAGGGTTTGATCGCCTTCAAACCAGCGCGCTTTGCTGTATTTCACTATCGCACTCACGTAGTTCGCTGGCGTGACCATCTTGACGATGCTTTTGTTATTGCGAAACAGCGAGGCGTAATCCTTATAGAAGACCGCGGCAATCAAAATAATAATCAACAGGCTTCCCAGGATCGACGCCAGACGCATCACCAGCACATGCCACCAGCGGGCAGGGCGGATGCGAACCATCGCCAACACCACAGCCGGCACCAGCCCGGCCACCGTCAGCCATAGCACCAACTGCGGGGTAATCAACGCCGTCGCTTCCTGTGAATTCGTCTCGAAGACGTTCACCATCATGTTCTGATCGATAACCGCCCCGTAGGTAAACATGAACCAGGTCGCCGCGGCGCAGCCCAGCGTCAGTAGCACCAGCAGCGGTTTACGAATCAGCGGGATGTTTAAAAAGCTAAAAACGATTACCCAGCCGCAGAACAGCACCACTGGAATCGAGAGCGCGAAGAGATATTCATGCAGTCGGGCTGGCGCAATAATGGCCCAGCTACGATGAATGAACAGGGCATTCAAAAGTGTAAAAAAGAGCGCGCAGCCGAGCGTAAACCGGGTATCGTTACACTGTAACTTATTAAAAAAGCGCATCATCAGTAAAACCCTTCATTGTTGTGATGACGCGAGTATAAGGAGCAAAGATTAGTGAAACCTTAGCCCCACATTTCTAATATTGACGCCTTGCGTAACCCCGGCTTAAGGTCTTCACTTTACTCTATTCATTGGGCCGGGAGGTGGGTGTGGCAGAACAACTGGAGTTTTTTCCCGTTCAGAGCCCGTGCCGGGGTATCTGCCAGTCGGATGAACGTGGATTCTGCCGGGGCTGTATGCGTAGCCGGGAGGAGCGCTTTAACTGGCAAACCCTGAGCGACGCGCAAAAGCAGGAGGTACTGCGCCTCTGTCGCCAACGTCTGCTGCGCAAATTACGCGCAAACAGGCCGCCCGATGCCGAAGAACCCCAGCAACCCTCACTGTTTTAACCTGCAAAATGCGTATACTCATCTCATCTTTATGTTGAGGAAAATCCAATGGTTCAGCGTATTACTCTCGCCCCGCAGGGGCCGGAATTCTCGCGTTTTGTGATGGGTTACTGGCGTTTGATGGACTGGAACATGTCCGCCCGCCAGCTGGTGAGCTTTATTGAAGAACATCTTGATTTAGGGATCACCACCGTCGATCACGCGGATATCTATGGCGGTTATCAGTGCGAAGCGGCGTTTGGCGAAGCGATGAAGCTGGCGCCGTCGCTGCGTCAGCGGATGGAGGTGGTGACCAAATGCGGTATCGCCACCACCGCCAAACCCGAGCATGCCCTGGGTCACTACATCACCGATCGCGACCACATTGTGCAAAGCGCTGAGCAGTCGCTGGTAAATCTGGCGACCGACCATATCGACCTGTTGCTGATCCACCGCCCGGACCCTTTAATGGATGCTGACGAGGTTGCAGAGGCTTTCCTGGCACTTCACCAGAGCGGCAAAGTGCGCCATTTCGGCGTCTCGAACTTTACCCCTGCGCAGTTCGCGCTGCTGCAGTCTCGTGTGCCTTTCACTCTGGCGACCAACCAGGTAGAGATTTCGCCGGTACATCAGCCCCTGTTGCTGGACGGTACCCTCGATCAACTGCAACAGTTACGTGTGCGTCCAATGGCATGGTCCTGCCTGGGTGGCGGTCGTCTGTTTAATGACGAACAGTTCCAGCCGCTGCGCGATGAGTTGGCGCAGGTGGGGCGCGAGCTGAATGCACAATCGATTGAACAGGTGGTTTACGCCTGGGTGCTTCGCCTGCCGTCACGCCCATTGCCGATTATCGGATCCGGCAAAATCGAACGCGTACGCTCGGCCATTGCCGCTGAAGAGCTTAAGATGACGCGTCAGCAATGGTTCCGCATTCGTAAAGCTGCTTTAGGTTACGATGTCCCCTAAATCTCTATTTATCTGACTTTCCGGTGAAATCCTTGCCCCTCGTATAAACTTAAGGGGCAAAAAATAACCTGAGGAGGTCATATGAAGCGTTTTACTCTGGCAATATTGGCGCTGGTGGTCAGCGCAGGTGCGCAAGCCGCCAGCGACGAAGTTGAGATGAACCTTGTCACACCTCAGGGGGTAGGTCAGTCAATCGGTACGGTGACCATCACCGAAACGGATAAAGGGCTGGAATTTACCCCCGCGCTTAACGCCCTTCCTCCGGGCGAGCATGGCTTCCACGTTCACGCGAAAGGCTCCTGCCAGCCAGCGATGAAAGAGGGAAAACCGTCGGCGGCTGAAGCGGCGGGCGGCCACCTTGATCCTCACCAGAGCGGCAAGCACGAAGGGCCAGACGGTATGGGGCACCTTGGCGATCTGCCGGTATTGGTCGTGAACAACGACGGTAAAGCCACGGACGCGGTGGTGGCCCCTCGACTGAAAAAACTGGATGAGGTGAAAGGCAAAGCGCTGATGATCCACGTGGGGGGTGACAATATGTCCGATCAGCCGAAACCTCTCGGCGGCGGCGGCGCGCGTTACGCCTGCGGCGTCATTTGATCCCCCAGCGTCCCCGGCGCGGGAGCATGCTCGAGCTGGGATAATGAGCAGTGTAGACGCCAGACCAGCGCAGCCAGATCCTGCGCCGCCGGCTGCGGATGGCGCGCCAGCGTATCGCAGATACGCTGCAACTCGTTAAGCGTGGTGGAGAGCGGACGTTGCTGCACACCGCGTTCGCTCATCACATCCCGCAGAAGTGAAATACAGACATCACGCACCTGGGAGAGTGGGTCAGACCGTGTCTCCCAGCTGCGTAATTGCCATACCACATGCGAACAGTTGAGTAACACTACCCCCCAGCGCAGCAGCCAGCGACGCGCCTGCGCATCCTGACTGGTATTAAGCTGACTGACATGATGATAAACCAGCGACTCATAACCATTCTCATCCCGCTGAGGCCTGCGGCTGAGCTGGTCGACAAACCCATGCCGCAATTCACGAATATGACGACGGCTTTTACGCGCGTCAGAGCCCGGGCGTAATACTGCAAACGCCAGCCAGACCAGCCCGACGCCCAAGATTTTAGCCAGATCGTCATTTAAGAAATCGGCAAAGTCATAGGTCGGTGGATTGGTCACCGCTATAAAAGAACCCATAAAAACGATCAACTGCCCCCAAAGTCCCGCCAGTTTCGGCATCTGTAGCTTGAGAAGCTGCATCGTAGTGAGCAAGGGGAAGAGGAACAGCAGGAACTGCCAGAGGTCGCTTATTTGCACCATCAGCCCGAACTTCACCACAAAGCTGAACAGCGAGAGCAAGATCAGCGTGCGCAGCAGCAGGTTGAGCGATTTAAACGGCGAGGGTGAAACTGAGTACAGTACGCTGCTGATGGCGGCCAGGGTCAGCGCGGCAGCACCGGCGTCCCACTGCGTAGCAATAGTCCAGGCGCCGATTAGCGTTAGTGCGCAGAAGGTACGAAAACCGCTCCACAACGCTTCGAGGTTATCAGTGTGCCGGGCCAGCGCCGGGCTGCGCGGTACGTTAAAGGTGGTAATGGGTGTCGCCGCTTCCAGCATGGCAATCCAGCGGCTACTCCGCAGGTAGAGTCGGCTAAACCAGAGGAGTCGCTGCCAGAAGGCGTGATGACGATAATCTTGCCCCTCTTGCGGTTTTAGCGGTGCGATAATACGCGCCACGGTATAGAAATCGGTCTCCGGACGGCTCAGCGCCTCCAGCAGCTGTTGTATGACCGGCTGGATCGTCTCAGGCGGATCGGGCCAGTTGAGCAGCATGCGGCGAAGACTGGAGATTGCGCTGGTCATTCGCAACTGCTGATGGAGCAAATAGTTGAGCAGGGCGTTTTGACGGCGAAAACGGTAGTGGCTCCAGAAGGCCTGAATGCGCAGTAAATTGGTGGTCAGGATCTGGGCGATGACTTTTTCGTGTGCAAGACGGATTGCATCGTTGGTGTCAGGTTGCCAGAGCAGCCTGGCATGCTCCAGCAGTCGGGCGTGCATATTTTGTAGAGCGGTAATGAGTGCCGTCCCGTCGGAGGTACTGGGCAGGATCATCATCATCAGACCACCGCAGAGTATGCCGAGCATGACTTCGCATACCCGCGCCTGCGCCATATCCCATAACTCCGTGGTATCAAGAATGTTGATGACCGGAAAGGCGATGATGGCCGCCGTATAGCCTGCAAGTTGAAAAGCATAGGCGACGTTATTGGTGAAGTGGGCGCAGGCCCAGGTACAGATCCCAAGCCAGGTCGCCATACAGAATAAAAACAGCCACGGATCGTTCAGCGTGTGTCCGGCAATAATCAGCGAGGCGGTCGCCCCTAACAGACTGCCCGCCACCCGGCCCAGGCTTTTACTTATGACACCACCGACGGTAGGGAAGCTGACCACTGCCGCAGAGGTCATCGCCCAGTAAGGTTCATCCAGATTCAGGTAATAGGCGCAGGTCAATGCCAGACACATAGCAATCCCGTTGCGCAGCGCGTAGCGCCACTGCCCAGGGGTCGCCTTGAGCCACGGCGTGTTACGCCAGCTGAACGTAGAGAGTGTCACCGGGCTGTTCCGATAGAGACGCTACAGGTGGTGCCGGAGACCAACGTCAGATCCCTGGGCAGCTCGTCGAACTCGATACGCACCGGAATACGCTGAGCCAGCCGTACCCAGGGGATATTCGGCTTCACGTCCGGTACCAGCCCCGAGTCGGTCTCCACGCTCTGATCAAAGATGGCACGGCCAATGCTGCCGACGTGACCCTGTAACGTCACACCGCCGCTATAGAGGGTAATTTGAGCCGGGGCGCCAGTACGGATATGGCGTAGCTTGGTCTCTTCAAAATATCCCACCACGTAAAACGAGTGGCTGTCCACCAGAGCGAACAGCGGCTGGCCGGTGGTGGCGTAATCGCCGGTGCGGGTGGAGAGGTTGGTTACCCAGCCATCCACCGGGGCTTTAACCACCGTCTGCGTCAACTGCCACTCGGCCTGTTTTAGCGTCGCTTCAGCGACTTTTACGCTTGCCTGCATCGCCTTCACGTTGATATTGGCGGTATCCAGATCTTCTGCCGAAATGTAATTATGTGACAGGTGGCGGCGACGATTCGCTTCATTGTTGGCTTTGGCGAGATCGGACTGGGCTTTCGCCAGCTGCGCCTGCGCATTCAGCACCGCGATATGATAGGGGGTCTCGTCAATTTGAAACAACACGTCGCCGCTGTGGACAAGTTGATTGTCTTTCACCTTTAAGGCTGTAATCGCACCGGAAACCTGCGGGGTAATGCTGACCTGCTCGGCGCGGATCTTGCCGTCCCGGGTCCACGGCGACTGCATGTAGTAATTCCACACCCACCATCCGGCGACCAGGGCCAACGCAAGCACGGCTAAACTGGAAAAATATTTGATCGTTTTTAACATGGTTGTCACCAGAAAGTCAGGATAACCAGCGCCAGGCAGACGCAGAGCACGAACAGCGAGAGATCCATGAGCATCGGATGCCAGATTTCACCGGCGTAGATCCAGTCGCGAAGCAAACGGTGGACCAGTAGCCAGAGGAAGAAGCCGGGGATCACCGCTTTAAATAACGGAGGGAAGTATATGGATGCACCCACGATGAGATCCTGAAGCGGTAGCCCCGCGGCGAGAGATGTGATTTTCACCAGCTCGTTCCTTTGCAATTGATAATTGGCCATAGCGGCCCAGCCTGAAGCGCGACGGCCTCAGAACTTGAGTGTAAATCATGGTGTCATCAAGGATGTAGGACGTATTGCATTTGTTTTGGCAATATAAATGCTGCACACTATTCTAAAATCAGTATAATAACTTAGCAAGCTAATTATAAGGAGATGAAATTGGAATCGCCATTAGGTTCTGATCTGGCAAGGTTAGTACGCATCTGGCGTGCTCTGATTGACCATCGCCTGAAACCTCTGGAACTGACGCAGACACACTGGGTAACGCTGCATAACATTCATCAGCTGCCTCCCGACCAGTCGCAGATTCAACTGGCAAAAGCGATAGGCATTGAGCAGCCATCTCTGGTTCGTACGCTCGATCAACTGGAAGAGAAGGGACTAATCTCCCGTCAAACCTGTGCCAGCGATCGACGTGCCAAACGCATCAAGCTGACAGAAAAGGCTGCGCCTATCATCACTGAGATGGAAGCGGTCATCAGCAAGACGCGTGGCGAGATCCTCTCGGGTATCTCACCGGCGGAACTGGAACAGCTGATAGCGTTGATTTCTCGCCTTGAGCAGAATATCAACGAGCTTCAGTCCCGCGGCTAACCTGCCATACATTAAAAAAGCCTTGCTGATGCAAGGCTTTTTTTTACTTAGCGCTGCTGATATTCACGGCTAGCGTGGGGAGACGGTCACCTGGCTGCCATTGCTGGCCAGCACGACACGCTGCCCGGCGGCGAATCTGGTTGCACCTTGTTTCTGCACTACCATGATGGTGCTACCGTCATCTTTACGAATCTCAAGCTCTACCCCCTGAGATTTGTTCATTGCACCCTGGACACCCTGGCCCGCTACACCACCGGCAACGGCACCTGCCGCTGTTGCAAGGCTGCGACCGGCGCCCCCGCCAACGGTGTTACCCAGGAAACCACCCAATACCGCACCGCCAAGTGCACCAATAACGTTGCTTTCGTCTCCACCCTGGATTTGTACCGGGCGAGCGTTAACAACGGTTCCGTAGGTGACATTCTGAACTTGTTTCGCTTCAGAAGCACTGTAGACATCCCCTGAGAGGGAACTGTCGTTGACACAGCCTGCCAGTGTAAACCCTACAAGGGAAACAGCCAGTACACGTAAAATCATTTGAATCTCCTGTTCACCAAAAACGCTCAAAGAGCATCCGTTATGGCTAAATTATAAGGCATTGGCTGCCATAGATCATATTCTTGCGTAAACACCAGCAGAATGGTACTGGATTTTGACGTAACGAAAGATAAACGGCTTAAAAAATGGGCACAATTCTGGCGCTGAAAAATGAGAATATCGCTCGGCTGGCGCGGGAGTGTTAAAAAGTATTATCCCGCCATAGCATTGCCCCGGCGTTTATGATGGAGTGGGCCACTCCCCCACGCGAATAAAGGAAAGCGTATGAAATCGGGTCGTTACATCGGCGTCATGTCAGGAACCAGTCTCGACGGTGTGGATGTTGTTCTCGCGGCAATCGATGAGAACATGGTGGCACAGCAGGCCAGCCTCAGTTGGCCTATCCCCCCCGAACTCAAACAGGCCATTCTCGACATCTGTCAGGGCCAACAGTTGACGCTCTCCCAGTTGGGACAGCTGGATACTCGTCTGGGGCAGCTGTTTGCCGAGGCGGTACAGGCGCTGCTGGACCAGGAGAATCTGCGCCCACAGGATGTGGTCGCCATTGGCTGTCATGGCCAGACCGTCTGGCATGAACCGACCGGCGATGCCCCGCATACCCTGCAAATTGGCGATAACAATCAGATTGTGGCCCGAACCGGCGTGACGGTGGTGGGCGATTTTCGCCGCCGTGACATTGCGTTAGGCGGGCAGGGTGCACCGCTGGTGCCCGCCTTTCATCAGGCGCTGCTCACGCATCCCACTGAACGGCGAATGGTGCTGAATATTGGCGGGATCGCCAACCTCTCATTGCTGATCCCAGGTCAGCCGGTACGGGGTTACGATACCGGGCCAGGCAACATGCTGATGGATGCCTGGATTTGGCGACAGATGGGCAAACCCTATGACAAGGACGCGCAGTGGGCCCGTAGCGGGAAGGTGATCCTCCCCCTCCTGCAGAATCTCCTGAGCGATTCCTATTTTGCCGCACCGGCACCGAAAAGCACCGGGCGCGAATATTTCAATTACGGCTGGCTTGAGCGTCACCTCGTCACCTTCCCGGGACTGGCAGCGGAGGATGTCCAGGCGACGCTGGTCGAACTCACGGCGGTATCTATTGCCGAACAGGTTCTGCTCAGCGGCGGCTGCGAACGTCTGCTGGTCTGCGGTGGCGGCAGCCGAAACCCACTGGTAATGGCTCGTCTGGCCGCGTTACTGCCGGGTACCGAAGTCACCACAACCGATGAAGCGGGTATCAGTGGGGACGACATGGAGGCGCTGGCATTTGCCTGGCTGGCCTGGCGTACCGTGGCGGGGTTACCAGGGAATTTGCCCTCTGTGACCGGTGCGCGTGAAGCAAGCGTGCTGGGAGCGGTCTATCCCGCTAACCCCCGGCAAAATCAGAGTTAACTGAAATTCTCCTTACCAGGCAGGCAGTACACTAAGGGCATGTGGGAGGGTGATTTCACCCTCCAGGACCAGGAAAGTCTTTGGAACAGATCCATGAAAAAACTGCTGCTTGTGATTGCCCCTCTCTTACTCTCCGGCTGTAGCTACTACAACCAGTTTGTCGAACGTATGCAGACCGACAAACTGGAGTACCAGTGCGATGAGAAACCGATCACCGTCAATCTCAATAACCCGCGTCAGGAAGTGAGCTTCGTCTATGACAACAAACTGCTGAACCTGAAGCAGGGGATCTCTGCCTCCGGGGCGCGCTATACCGATGGGGTCTATGTCTTCTGGTCTAAGGGAGACACGGCCACAATTTATAAACGCGACCGCATCATCATGAACAACTGCCAGCTGCAGAATCCGAAGCGTTGAGATTTTCAAAGGGGCGGCGCACAATAGCGCCACCCACTTCTTATCTCAGATAACGCCATGTCAGATAACGATCACTTGCAGCAAATTGCGCATCTGCGCCGTGAATACACCAAAGGGGGGCTGCGCCGTCAGGACCTCCCTGCTGAACCGCTGGTGCTGTTTGAACGCTGGTTGAAACAAGCCTGCGAAGCGAAACTGGCCGATCCCACGGCCATGGTTGTCGCGACCGTTGATGAAAATGGCCAGCCCTATCAGCGCATCGTATTGCTCAAGCACTTTGACGAGAAAGGTCTGGTGTTTTATACCAACCTCGGCAGCCGTAAAGCCCACCATCTGGAGAACAATCCGCGTATCAGCCTGCTTTTCCCCTGGCATATGCTGGAGCGTCAGGTCATGGTGACCGGCAAAGTGGAACGTCTGTCTACGCTCGAGGTGGTGAAATATTTCCATAGTCGCCCACGTGATAGCCAGATAGGTGCCTGGGTCTCTAAGCAGTCAAGCCGCATCTCCGCCCGTGGCGTGCTGGAGAGTAAATTCCTCGAGCTGAAGCAAAAGTTTCAGCAGGGCGAAGTGCCGCTTCCCAGTTTCTGGGGCGGATTCCGTATCCCCATCGATCAGATGGAGTTCTGGCAGGGCGGTGAACACCGTCTTCACGATCGCTTTTTATACCAGCGCGATAATGGCGGCTGGAAAATCGACCGTCTGGCTCCGTAATCCCCGAAATTTGTTGTGTTAAGCGCTAGCGCATGCCGCGCTTGCGCTTTATTCTATGTCTCTTTCGCGTCTGGCGAAAAGTCGTGTACCGACAGAGGTGCAGTCGATTATTAATGGAGCATTTGATGGCAAGCAGTAACTTGATTAAACAATTGCAAGAGCGGGGCCTGGTGGCTCAGGTGACGGATGAAGAAGCGTTAGCTTCGCTGCTGGCGCAAGGTCCCATCGCGCTCTATTGCGGCTTCGATCCCACCGCTGACAGCTTGCATTTGGGGCATCTTGTTCCTTTGTTATGCCTGAAACGCTTCCAGCAGGCAGGCCATAAGCCTGTCGCGCTGGTGGGTGGCGCAACCGGTCTGATTGGTGACCCAAGCTTTAAAGCCGCCGAGCGTAAACTGAACACCGAAGATACCGTGCAGGAGTGGGTGGATAAAATCCGCAAACAGGTTGCACCGTTCCTCGACTTTAACTGTGGCGATAACTCTGCGATTGCTGCTAACAACTACGACTGGTTTGGCGGCATGAACGTGCTGACCTTCCTGCGTGATATCGGCAAGCACTTCTCTGTAAATCAGATGATTAACAAAGAAGCGGTGAAGCAGCGTTTGAATCGTGACGATCAGGGCATCTCCTTTACCGAGTTCTCCTATAACCTTTTGCAGGGCTATGACTTTGCCTGTCTGAACAAGCTGCACGGCGTGTCGCTGCAGATTGGCGGCTCCGATCAGTGGGGTAACATTACCTCCGGCATCGACCTGACTCGCCGTCTGCATCAGAACCAGGTCTTCGGTCTGACCGTTCCGCTGATCACCAAAGCCGATGGTACCAAGTTTGGTAAAACCGAAGGCGGCGCGGTATGGCTTGATCCGAAGAAGACCAGCCCGTACAAGTTCTACCAGTTCTGGATTAACACCGCGGATGCCGATGTTTATCGCTTCCTGAAATTCTTCACCTTTATGGACATTGAAGTCATCAACGCCCTGGAAGAAGAAGATAAAAACAGCGGTAAAGCCCCACGCGCGCAATATGTGCTGGCGGATGAAGTGACCAAACTGGTACACGGTGAAGAGGGGCTGGCTGCGGCAAAACGCATTACCGCCAGCCTCTTCAACGGCACCCTGAGCGATCTGAGCGAGGCTGACTTCGAGCAGCTGGCGCAGGATGGCGTACCTATGGTTGAGATGGAAAAGGGCGCAGACCTGATGCAGGCGCTGGTTGATTCAGAGCTGCAGCCGTCGCGCGGTCAGGCACGTAAAACCATCGCCTCCAATGCCATCACGATCAATGGTGAAAAACAGGCCGATCCGGAATATACCTTCGTTGAGGGCGATCGCCTCTACGGCCGCTACACGCTGCTGCGTCGCGGGAAGAAAAATTACTGTCTGGTCTGCTGGAAGTAATAATTAGTACACAGGGGCGTGGGAAACCACGCCCCTTTATTTTTTCAGGGTTGTGGTAAGTAAAACATGAAGAACATCCTCGCCATCCAGTCCCACGTCGTGTTTGGCCATGCGGGTAATAGCGCCGCAGAGTTTCCAATGCGTCGCCTTGGCGCCAACGTCTGGCCTTTAAACACCGTCCAGTTTTCTAACCATACGCAGTACGGTAAATGGACTGGCTGCGTCATGCCGCCGTCGCACTTGACCGAGATTGTTCAGGGGATCGCTGAGATAGATAAACTTAAAACCTGCGACGCGGTGTTAAGCGGCTATCTGGGCTCGGCGGAGCAGGGCGAGCACATTCTGGGTATTGTGCGCCAGGTGAAGGCGGCAAACCCCGGTGCGAAGTATTTCTGCGACCCGGTGATGGGCCATCCGGAGAAGGGCTGCATTGTGGCGCCGGGCGTGGCGGAGTTTCACGTGCGCCATGCACTGCCCGCCAGCGATATCATTGCCCCCAATCTCGTGGAGCTGGAAATTCTTTGCGAGCATCCGGTGACAAACGTTGAAGAAGCGGTTGCCGCCTCGCGGGAGTTGATCGCTCAGGGCCCTGAAATTGTGCTGGTAAAACATCTGGCACGCGCGGGTTTAAGTCAGGATCGCTTTGAAATGTTGTTGGTTACCAAAGACGAAGCCTGGCACATCAGCCGTCCGCTGGTGGATTTTGGGGTACGCCAGCCGGTGGGCGTCGGCGATGTGACCAGCGGTCTGCTGCTGGTGAAGCTGCTCCAGGGGGCAAGCCTGCGTGAAGCGCTGGAGCACGTTACCGCAGCGGTGTACGAGATCATGGTCGCTACAAAGGGGATGCAGGAGTACGAACTGCAGGTGGTTGCGGCGCAGGATCGCATTGCCCAGCCAGAGCACTATTTTAGCGCGACACAGCTTTAAAAGATGCCGGGCGGCATTGCGCCGCCCGGTGACGCTTAGTTCAGCCCTTCAGCCTGCAGCGCCGCTGCCACCGTCGGACGTGCCGCCACGCGATCCATATAGGACGCGATATGGCCCAGACCTTCCATATTCAGTTTAACCGCACGTGCCCAGCGCAGTACGGTAAACAGATAGGCATCGGCAATCGTAAAGCGCTGGCCGCAAATCCACTGGTCATCCTTCAGGGAGTCGTTCACGTACTGCAGTTTTTTCTCCAGCAGCGCGCGGACGGTCGGTTTGTACTCTTCAGGCGTATCCGGGCGGAAGAGCGGCGTAAAACCTTTATGCAGCTCGGTAGCGATGTAGTTCATCCACTCCAGCGTCTTGTAGCGCGCGACGCTGCCAGTAGGGGCCAGCAGCTGGCGATCCGGCACGGCGTCAGCCAGGAACTGCATGATGGCGACCCCTTCAGTCAGCAGCGTGCCATCATCAAGCAGCAGCGCAGGAACCTGTCCCTTCGGGTTAATTGCGAGAAAATCATCGCCGTTTTCCAGGCGTTTCTTCATCAGGTCAACGCCGTTTAGCGTATAATCTATACCGCTCTCTTGCAGCGTGATGTGTGACGCAAGCGAACAGGCACCCGGTTTGTAGAACAGTTTCATCGGTAACTCCTTTTGGCTAAGGTTATCGCTATGTTAGTGCGCCGCCAGATAAAAAAAAAGCCGCTAACGCACAGTTAGCGGCTTCTCTTCAGTCGTTTCCCGATGACATTACACGGTCGCGGTGTTGCTCGCTTTCGCCGTCGTGTCGTCGTCCTGAGTCATACGGTTCAGTTTCGGGGCCGTCAGCAGCATCAGTGCTGCGATAACGGCGGTCACAATACCAATCTGCAGGAACACGGAGCCATAGACATTCAGGGAGAGCAGCGGATCGGTCACGTTTTCCGGTACTGCCATCAGGGAGGCAATTTTACCTGCAATGATCGCTGCGCCCGCGGTGGTCAGGAACCAGCTACCCATAATGAAGCCCATCAGACGCTGCGGCACCAGTTGAGCAACCATTGCCAGACCGAGACCGGAGATCATCAGCTCGCCGACAGACTGCAGCGCGTAGCTCAGGATCAGCCAGTTAACAGAGACAATACCCGCATCACTGGCGAATTTCGCACCCAGCGGCAGCACCAGGAAGGCGCCCGAGCACAGCACCATACCGATAGCGAATTTGTGCGGCATTGGCAGGCGGTCACCCATCTTGTTGTAAATCGCCGCCAGAATTGGGCTACCGACCATGATCCAGAATGGGTTCAGCGCCTGGAACTGCTCCGGCTCGAACGCGATACCGAGGATAGAGTGCTCAACATTACGAATGGCGAAGAAGTTCAGTGAAGTCGGCATCTGGCTGTAAAGCACGAAGAAGGCAATGGCTTCAACCATCAGAATGAAGGCCACAATCATCTTACGACGTGCAGCACCCTGCATAGAGAAGGCTTCTTTACCGAAGATGATCACAATACCCAGTGCAACCACGCCCAGAACCGCACGCGCGATGCCCTGGTTGTGCAGCAGCCAGGTGGCAATGGCAACCAGTACAACCACACCTACGATGGTTGCCAGCAATTTACCCATCTGCACAGGAGCGAAGTCCGGTTTAGAACCGTACTCTTTAACCCAGCTGCGGCAGAACAGGAAGTTCACCACGGTGATCAGCAGCCCGACGAAGCTCAGGGCAAATGCCACGCTCCAGCCGAATTTTGCCGCCAGCCACGGGGTCGCCAGCATGGAGAAGAAGGAGCCGATATTGATGGACATATAGTACATGGTGAATGCACCGTCCAGACGCGGATCGTCTTTGTTATAGCAGGTAGAGAGCAGTGAGGACGGGTTCGCTTTGAACAGGCCGTTACCCACGGCAATCGTCGCCATCCCTAAATAGACCACACCTGCATCGTGGCCGGACCAGGCGACCAGGCCATAGCCGATTGCCAGAACGATGGCACCCAGCAAAATAACACGTTTGGTACCCAGGACTTTATCGCCCAGCCAGCCGCCAATCGCGACCAGGCCATATACCAGCGCACTGAAAGAAGAGAACAGCGTGATGGAATCGGCTTCTGACATACCCAGCTGTTTAACCAGGTAAACAGCCATGATCCCTTGCAGGCCGTAGAAACCAAAACGCTCCCATAACTCGATAGAGAAGATGAGATAGAACGATTTAGGTTGTTTGAAAGCGTTAAGACTTACGCTCTCTTCCGCTGGTTTATTGTTTGCAGTAGACACATATACCTCTTTTTTTACATCCCATATTAACGGGGGTGTTCATAGCGTGATGTCTAAAAAACCATCCGCTTTATAGTTATAGTGGGAGGGGAAACGGCGGGTAATGTTCACTATCCTGACCCATCTGGCAATACATTTGTAATGGTCTGTTACATTTAACTAAGCCGATACAATACGCCAGAAACCTAAATGTTATTTAGCGTTAAATTTCATCCATTAGGTTTTACTGGATTTTTTCACTACCAGGGCAGGGAGAGAATGGGCTTATGGCGATATGTTCTGCTGTTTGGTTGTTTGAGTAGTGATATGGGCTATGTTCTGAAAATTAGCTGGTCAGATATGTTGCATGGGCGGTTGTATCACCTGCGCGCGGAAGGGGTTACCCGTCTTTTATACACAAAAAACTAACATCGCGTTATCAGGGTGATCGCGATCACAGAGTTATAGAAATTTTCGCTGACAAAAAAACAATTAACCTGTCTTTCCGTTAATGCGCCCTATGAAATCACTGCGCGTTGGCAAAGCAAGAGCAGGATCGACGTATAAAAAGCGAACAGACAGGTTGGGTTTCAAAGGCTTGCTGTTGCCAGGGGTAATAAGGAACCGTCGGACGACGGCTCAGGCGTAGACTTTCTCTTTATATTCGCAGAGATCTTCAATGATGCACGAGCCACAACGTGGTTTGCGCGCAATACAGGTATAACGCCCGTGAAGGATGAGCCAGTGATGGCAATCCACTTTAAACGAGGCAGGGACCACTTTCAGAAGCTTCTCTTCAACCTGCTCGACATTTTTCCCGGGGGCGAACTGGGTGCGGTTGCAGACGCGAAAGATATGGGTATCTACTGCGATTGTCGGCCATCCGAACGCCGTGTTTAATACCACGTTCGCCGTTTTGCGCCCCACGCCAGGTAACGCCTCCAGGGCTGCGCGATCTTCCGGTACCTCGCTACCGTGCTGTTCAACGAGGATCCGGCAGGTTTTGATCACGTTTTCCGCTTTGCTATTAAAGAGGCCAATCGTTTTGATGTACTGCTTTACGCCATCCACGCCCAGCGCCAGCATCGCTTCCGGGGTATTTGCCACCGGATAGAGTAGCGCGGTGGCCTTGTTGACGCTGACGTCCGTCGCCTGGGCTGAGAGCAGCACAGCAATCAGCAGTTCGAAAGGCGAAGTAAACTTCAGCTCCGTCGTCGGGTGCGGATTTTCATCGTGCAGGCGTTGCAGAATCGCAATACGCTTCTCTTTGTTCATCAGGCTTTCCCGGCCGCGCCATCTTCAACGCTTACGCTGCGGGCTGCCGCACGACGTTTGCGTTTCTCATCAATCAGGTATTTTACCGCCAGCATCATGCCAAGGCCGATAAAGGCACCGGGTGGCAACATCGCCAGCAGGAACGGGGTATCGGTATGGAAGACTTCAATGCGTAGCGCCTTCGCCCAGCCGCCAAGCAGTGCATCTGCACCGTCAAAGAGCGTACCGTTACCCAGAATCTCACGCATCGAACCGAGCACAAACATGGCGCAGGTGGCGCCCATGCCAATAGAAAAGCCGTCCAGCGCAGAGATGGCCGGATCGTTCTTCACCGCAAAGGCTTCCGCACGGCCTACTACGATGCAGTTGGTTACGATCAGCGGAATAAAGATCCCCAGAGATTGATACAGACCAAAGGCATAAGCGTTGATCAGCATCTGCACCACGCTTACCACCGAGGCGATAATCATGACGTAGATTGGAATACGAATTTCCGATGGCGTCCAGCGACGCAGGGCTGAGATAGAGAAGTTGGTCAGGGTTAACACCAGCGTGGTTGCCAGCCCCAGACCCAGCGCATTGGTCGCTGTGGATGTCACCGCCAGCAGGGGGCACATCCCCAGCAGCTGTACCAATGCCGAGTTGTTCTTCCAGAGACCCTGGACGATTACCTCTTTAACCTGGCTCATGATTACTCCTCACAGGCCGGAAGATTGTTGAGTTGCGCAGGCAGCGTTTCCGCATAAAGCCCTGCACGTTTCACCGCGTTGACCACGGCGCGTGGCGTAATGGTGGCGCCGGTAAATTGATCAATCTCGCCGCCATCTTTCTTAACGGCAAAGGCGGTATCATTATCACCGTGAATCACCTTGCCCGCGAACTGCAAAATCCAGTCGCTCAGACGGACTTCAATTTTATCCCCAAGGCCTGGCGTCTCATGATGTTCGGTCACGCGGGTGCCAAGAACGGTACCCGCAAAGTCGGCCCCGACAAGCAGTTGAATAGAACCGGAGTAGCCGTCCGGCGCTGTCGCTTCCATGACTGCCCCAACCGGAGTATCGCCTTTACGGGCAATAAAGACGCGATGGTTCCCTTTCCCCAACTGCGGCGCCTGAACGATAAAGCAGCTTTGCTGCAGATCATTATCATAGACCTCTGACGGGATCACCTGATCGAACAGCGCTTTTTGCTGACGGGCAGCCTGCTGATCGATAGTCGGTTTGGTCAGCTCATTCACCAGCGCGGTGAGCCCGGTCAGGGCCGCGGCGAAAATCGCCAGGGTCACGCCGTGTTTCTGCATGGTTTTCAGCATGGCGGTTCCCTTAGCGATGGCCGTAAACGCGCGGACGCGTGTAGTAGTCAATTAACGGTACGGTGATGTTTGCCAGTAGCACGGCAAAAGCAACACCGTCCGGATAGCCCCCGAAGGAGCGAATCAGCCACACCAGCAGGCCTGCCAGCGCGCCGAAAATCAGACGTCCCCGATTGGTGGTAGAGGCGGTGACGGGGTCGGTGAGGATAAAGAACGCGCCGAGCATGGTGGCACCGGAGAGCAGGTGGATCTGCGGGCTTGCCAGCGATTCGGGAGAGAAGAGCCAACCGAGCGTCGCACATACCGCCAGCGTGACAATAAAGCTCACCGGGATATGCCAGCGAATCGCCTTTTGTTGCAGCAGAAATACGCCGCCCAACAGATAGGCCAGGTTGACCCACTGCCAGCCCGCACCTGCCAGCACGCCGCTGTAAATCGGGTACTGCAAAATTTGCTCGACGGGATGCCCGGCGTGCAATGAGGTTTTAAAGGTATCCAGCGGTGTGGCCTGGCTAATGCCATCTACGCCCATCCGGAGGCTGTCCATATCTCCGCTGGCGCTGTGGCCGGTGAAGATCACCTGAAGAGCATCCATAAAGCCCGGTACGGTGGCAGCTATTTCATGGGGGGGTAGCCAGCTGGTCATCTGAACCGGGAAGGAGATCAGCAAGACGACATAGCCAATCATCGCCGGGTTGAAGGGGTTATGCCCCAGCCCGCCATACAGCTGCTTGGCGATAATCACGGCGAAAACGGTGCCCAGTACCACCATCCACCACGGGGCGAAAGGCGGAATACTGATCGCCAACAGCAGGCCGGTGAGCAGGGCGGAGTTATCGGCGACAATCTTGCTGACCGGCATCTTGCGCAATTTGAGCACCAGCGCTTCAGCGGCGAGAGCGCTGATACAGCCGAGGAGTATCTGGAAGAGCGTTCCCCAGCCAAAGAACCAGAGCTGAACGGCAATGCCGGGTAGTGCCGCCAGGCAGACCAGCATCATGATGCGTGAAGTCTGGCGCTGGTTATGGGTATAAGGGGAACTTGCGATTCTAAAAACCATTTAATCCTCGTTTACTGCTTGCTGTGCGGCTTTTTTTGCCTGTACGCGCGCAATAGCGGCCGAGATGGCGGCTTTGCGCGGGTCGTCGTTGGCGGCCTGTTCTTCTTGTTGCGCTTCTTTACGGGCTTTAGCGCGGGCGATAGCAGCCTCAACGGCGGCTTTGCGTGGGTCCACGGGCTCTGCCGGCGCGTCGACCGGGGTTTCCTCGGCCTGGGCTTTACGGGCCTTGGCACGGGCGATGGCAGCCTCAAC
>NZ_DDPB01000012.1:0-76474 GCF_002341985.1 Leclercia sp. UBA2479
GCCGGTGCACTAACCCGGTGGTTACAAAAAGAATACGGTGGAGCGGTAGTTCAGTCGGTTAGAATACCTGCCTGTCACGCAGGGGGTCGCGGGTTCGAGTCCCGTCCGTTCCGCCACTTATTCAAATTAAGCCTGCTTTATAAGCAGGCTTAATGGTAAGAAAATTTAGGGGCGTAGCTCAGTTGGTAGAGCACCGGTCTCCAAAACCGGGTGTCGCGAGTTCGAGTCTCTCCGCCCCTGCCATATAAGAATCCTTTGCTACGGCAAAGGATTTTTTTTTGCCTGCGAATCCTCCACTTCCCCTCAACACAGTCTCTCATTAGCATCCTTGCTAACCCGATTCATTAGTCCATCACGTTGATTTTTAGAAGATCTTTTATCTGCCCTTGCTTATCGCTATTTTGTAGCCAAATAGCATATAGCGGACGCTGAAGCGTCGCCGAATCGGCCACTGTATGTAACCCCGCTTTGGTACTTGCCCATCGTTGCGGCAACCAGGTGCAGCCTTTCAGCAGTGCGAGTTGCTGACAGGCGATTTCTGCCGAACTGGTCGTCAGAAGAGGCACGTCTTCGGCAGTGATCAACCCTGCTTCATGTTGCTGAAAGTCCGGCCCCCACTCTAATCGCAGGTAATTCAGGTCGCTTTTCATGACCGCAGGTTCAGAGGCGTAAAGCGCCAGCGTGAACTGACCAAGTATTTGGCTGCTAAATTCGTCCATTTTCGGTGCTTCGGTGGTGATAAGCAGATCCAGCTGTCTTTCATGGAGTTGCTTAACCAAAGACTGCCGTTGCGCAATGCGCGCCTCAAATTGTAGGTGACCATGTGAACGATAGAGACGGTTAAGCCACGGACTTAACATACACTCCCACAGTGAAGCGCTGGCACCAATAGAGAACTCGTTATGCCGCGACGTATGCGCGACTTCTTTACGCGCAGCCTGCCAGGTATTCATCAACGTCTCAGCATAGGGCAGTAACTTCTCTCCTGCCGTCGTCAGGCGAATGTTATTGCGATGACGAGTGAACAGATTGACGCCCAATTGGTTTTCAAGCTGTCGAATACGAAAGCTGACGGCCGACTGAGTCAGGTAAAGCGCTTCAGCGGCGCGACCGAAGTGTCGCGTTCTGCTCACTTCGAGAAAAGTTTTTAGCAATTCCGTATCCACGGTTTTCTCCGCAAAATAATTTGTCGTTATGATTTAAATGTTTTGTTTTACACTCTGTCAAGCGTAACTAATACTCCGCGCCATAAATAGCTCGGCCAAAGATATAGGAGCGTGTAGGATGGCGGAAAGCTTTACGACTATTAATCGTTTTTTCGACAACAAAAATTATCCACGCGGATTTTCTCGTCATGGTGATTTCACCATCAAAGAGGCACAACTGCTTGAGCGCCATGGTTATGCTTTTAACGAGTTGGATCTGGGAAAACGTGAACCTGCGACTGAAGAAGAGACGCTGTTCGTTGCCGTATGTCGTGGCGAGCGCGAGCCTGTAACAGAAGCGGAACGTGTATGGATCAAGTACATGGCACGTATTAAGCGTCCTAAGCGTTTCCACACCCTGTCTGGTGGCAAGCCACAGATGGAAGGTGCAGAAGATTACACTGATTCAGACGACTAAATGAGAGGGGCTACGGCCCCTTTTTTAGGTCAGCATCTTTTGTAAGTGCTGTAATAATCTGTCGATGGCGCGATAGCCCAGCGCTTCCTGCAGATGCCTTCGTTCAATATTCAAACATTTCTCCAGATCGGCAATCGTGCGTGCGACCTTCAGCAGGCGCTGCCAGGCCCGAACGGAAAGACCGAAGCGAGTAAGCGTCTCCTCCAGCCATTTTGCATCTTCTGCTTCCAGCTGACAAAACCGGCGTATCTCGGCGTTATCAAGATGGGCGTTGAGTTTGTTTTGACGCGCCATTTGCGTGCCCTGTGCCGCCATGACCCTTTTCCGCACGGTCGCGCTGTCCTCTCCCGTTTTCTGCATCTGGCAAAGCAGCCCTGGCGGCGGCAGAGGGATCTCCAGAGATAAATCAAACCTGTCGAGAAAAGGGCCGGACAGCCGCGACAGATAGCGCAACGTCTGCTCTGGCGTGCAGCGATTGTGTTGACCCTGATAGTGTCCGGTCGGACTGGGATTCATCGCTGCAATCAGCTGAAAACGGGCCGGATACGCTATCTTTGCGCGCGTGCGGGAGATATTGATCTGGCCTGACTCAATAGGCTCTCGCAGGGCATCAAGCACCCGTCGCTCAAACTCTGGCAGCTCATCCAGAAAAAGAATGCCATTGTGAGCCAGCGAAATCTCGCCGGGAGCCGGAATAGAACCACCTCCCACCATGGCCGCCAGCGAGGCGCTATGATGTGGTGCGCGGAACGGGCGCATACGCCACTGCTTATGCAGAGAGCTGGCATTGACGAGACTAATAATCGCTGCGCTTTCCAGAGCTTCATGATTACTCAGCGGCGGTAACAGTCCATTCAGCCGACTGGCAAGCATGGTCTTTCCTGTACCCGGAGGACCAATGAGCAAGAGATTATGAGAGCCAGCCGCGGTGATCTCGAGGGCGCGCTTGCCATGCTCCTGGCCAATAATATCATTGATATCATTTGATTCAGGCTCGGTGGAAAAGGGCACCGGCTCGGGCTCGGCCAGCTGATGTTTCCCTTCCAGGAAGGCGCAGACCTCCTGTAAATGCCCCGCGACCAGGCAGCCTTTCTGCTCGATAAGACTGACTTCTGCTGCATTATCGGTAGCGACGATGATCTCCCGACCAGCATTCAGCGCTGCGATTGCACCGGATATTGCACCTGGAACCCCTCTCAACGCGCCTGTAAGGGCCAGTTCACCCACAAACTCGTAATGACCCAGACGTGGTGCAGAGAGCTGCTCAGACGCAGTGAGAAGCGCAATAGCGATAGGTAAATCGTATCGCCCTCCCTCTTTGGGTAAATCCGCAGGGGCGAGGTTGATGGTAATTTTCTTTGCCGGAAAGGTATAACCGCTGTTGATAATCGCGCTGCGTACCCGGTCTCTGGCCTCCTTAACGGTGGTTTCCGGTAGACCCACCAGGGTCAGCCCCGGAAGCCCATTACTCAAATGCACTTCAACAGAAATGAGCGGCGCTTTTACCCCTAACGCCGCACGCGTGTAAACAACCGACAATGACATAGACACCCTCCTTAAAGGTGCACTATGCCATTACGATCGCTGCCAAATTACGGATGATTGCTCTCTTTGCGCGCAAGATTCGTAATTTTCTTTACGTGGATGCAATGCTTGCAATGCACTGGAACAGCCGCCGCAAAAAGTCATCATTTTTTCTTTTTAAACGAAATTTGGTCAAAAAAATGAAAATAATTCATTTTCTATTTTTGTGATAAAAAACAATGATTTTTAACTAAATTCGTTGGCGTACAAAAAATAGCGTAATAAAAAAATCTTGTGATACCGAGCAAATCTGTGATAACTCTTTAGGTATTCCTTCGAACAAGAAGCTTAAAGAACTAAAAATGACAACCCTTCTACGAGTGATTAGCCTGGTCGTGATTAGCGTGGTGGTGATTATTATCCCACCGTGCGGGGCTGCACTTGGACGAGGAAAGGCTTAAAAATCAAGCCTTAACGAACTAAGACCCCCGCACCGAAAGGTCCGGGGGTTTTTTTATGGCCAAAAAATATAAGTGAGGAGCAGATTATGGGTTTCAGCATAAAATTCTGTTTCTCCCGATTTACGACGGGGAAGTAACTATGAATGGGGCACAGTGGGTAGTACATGCGTTGCGTGCACAGGGAGTCGAGACCGTTTTCGGTTACCCGGGTGGTGCAATTATGCCGATTTACGATGCGTTGTATGACGGCGGCGTGGAACATCTGTTGTGCCGACACGAGCAGGGAGCAGCGATGGCGGCTATTGGTTACGCCCGCTCTACCGGAAAAACCGGTGTTTGCATGGCAACGTCGGGGCCTGGTGCAACCAACCTGATCACCGGCCTGGCCGATGCGCTGCTCGACTCCGTTCCCGTTGTTGCTATCACCGGTCAGGTTGCTTCTCCCTTCATCGGTACCGACGCCTTCCAGGAAGTGGATGTGCTCGGGTTATCGCTGGCTTGCACCAAACACAGTTTCCTTGTTCAGTCCCTGGAAGAGTTGCCGCGCGTGATGGCTGAAGCCTTTGAAGTGGCAAACTCGGGTCGACCTGGGCCGGTTCTGGTCGATATCCCGAAAGATATCCAGGTGGCCCTGGGCGATCTGGAACCGCATTTCTCCACCGTTGAAAGCGCCGATGTTTTCCCACACGCCGAAGTGAAAGAGGCCTTTCACATGTTGGCTCAGGCGCAAAAACCGATGCTCTACGTCGGCGGCGGGGTCGGCATGGCACAGGCGGTTCCCGCGCTGCGTGAGTTTCTCGCCGTTACGCAAATGCCGGCCACCTGTACGCTGAAAGGATTGGGCGCTGTCGATGCAGATAATCCGTACTATCTCGGCATGTTGGGCATGCACGGTACCAAAGCGGCGAATCTGGCGGTGCAAGAGTGTGACCTGCTCATCGCTGTAGGGGCCCGTTTTGACGACCGTGTTACCGGCAAACTGAATACTTTCGCCCCTAATGCCAAAGTGATTCATATGGATATCGATCCGGCAGAGATGAACAAACTGCGTCAGGCGCACGTTGCTTTGCAGGGCGACCTCAATGCCCTGTTACCGGCGTTGCAACAACCGCTCAATATCGACGCGTGGCGCCAGCATGCAGCGGATATGCGCTGTGAGCACGCCTGGCGTTACGACCATCCCGGCGACGCCATTTATGCCCCTCTGCTGTTAAAACAGCTGTCGGATCGCAAGCCAGCAGACAGCGTAGTGACGACGGATGTCGGTCAGCATCAAATGTGGTCGGCCCAGCATATGACATACACTCGCCCGGAGAATTTCATCACTTCGAGTGGATTAGGCACGATGGGCTTCGGTCTGCCCGCTGCCGTTGGCGCACAGGTCGCACGTCCAGACGATACTGTTATCTGCATCTCCGGTGATGGCTCGTTCATGATGAACGTGCAGGAGTTGGGCACGGTGAAACGTAAGCAGTTACCGGTCAAGATCGTACTGCTTGATAATCAGCGTTTAGGCATGGTCCGCCAGTGGCAGCAGCTCTTCTTCCAGGAGCGCTACAGCGAAACGACCCTTACCGACAATCCCGATTTCCTTGTTCTGGCCAGCGCGTTTGGCATTCCAGGCCAGCACATCACCCGTAAAGACCAGGTTGAAGCGGCGCTCGACACCATGTTGTCCTGCAAAGGGCCGTACCTGCTTCATGTCTCAATCGACGAGCTTGAGAATGTCTGGCCGTTGGTGCCGCCTGGCGCCAGTAACTCACAAATGCTGGAGAAATTATCATGATGCAACATCAGGTCGCCGTGCAGGCTCGCTTCAACCCGGAAACGTTAGAACGTGTTTTACGCGTGGTTCGCCATCGGGGCTTTCAGATATGCTCGATGAATATGGAAACCGCAACGGATGCACAGAACATAAATATCGAATTGACCGTTGCCAGTCCACGGCCTGTCGAATTACTGTTTAGCCAGCTAAGTAAACTGGTCGACGTCGCGCATGTCGCCATCTGCCAGAGCACAACCACATCGCAACAAATCCGCGCCTGAGCGCAATAGGAAGAAAAATGACCACGAAAAAAGCTGATTACATTTGGTCCAATGGTGAGATGATTCGCTGGGAGGACGCGAAGGTCCACGTGATGTCCCACGCGTTGCACTACGGTACCTCTGTGTTTGAAGGTATCCGCTGCTATGACTCACACAAAGGTCCAGTGGTGTTCCGCCATCGCGAACATATGCAGCGTCTGCGTGATTCAGCCAAAATCTATCGATTCCCTGTTTCTCAAAGCGTTGATGAGCTGATGGAAGCTTGCCGCGCGGTTCTGCGTAAAAACAACCTGACCAGCGCCTACATCCGCCCGCTGGTATTTGTAGGTGATGTGGGCATGGGCGTGAACCCGCCGGCCGGCTATACCACTGATGTGATCATCGCGGCGTTCCCTTGGGGAGCTTACCTGGGCGCAGAAGCGCTAGAGCAGGGGATCGATGCCATGGTCTCCTCATGGAATCGTGTCGCACCTAACACCATTCCGACCGCGGCCAAAGCGGGCGGCAATTACCTCTCCTCTCTGCTGGTAGGCAGCGAAGCGCGTCGCCACGGTTACCAGGAAGGGATCGCACTGGATGTGAACGGCTACATCTCCGAAGGCGCTGGCGAAAACCTGTTTGAAGTGAAAGACGGTATTCTTTTCACGCCGCCATTTACCTCTTCGGCACTGCCGGGTATCACCCGCGATGCCATTATCAAGCTGGCGCAGGATTTGGGGATCGAGGTTCGTGAGCAGGTTCTCTCTCGTGAATCCCTGTACCTGGCGGATGAAATATTTATGTCCGGTACCGCCGCAGAAATTACACCAGTACGCAGCGTTGACGGGATCCAGGTTGGCGAAGGCCGCCGTGGTCCGGTGACCAAGCGTATTCAGGAAGCGTTCTTTGGTCTCTTCACCGGCGAAACAGAAGATAAATACGGTTGGTTGGATCAGGTTAATCCATAAGCATCACTATGGGACGGCACGCACCGTCCCATTTACAAGATAGACGGGAGTAAATAAAGCATGCCTAAGTATCGTTCCGCCACCACCACCCACGGCCGCAACATGGCTGGTGCCCGCGCGCTGTGGCGCGCCACCGGGATGACCGACGCCGATTTTGGAAAACCGATTATCGCCGTGGTGAACTCTTTTACCCAGTTCGTTCCGGGTCACGTACACCTGCGCGATCTCGGTAAACTGGTCGCCGAACAGATCGAAGCTGCGGGCGGTGTGGCGAAAGAGTTCAATACCATCGCCGTCGATGACGGTATCGCGATGGGCCACGGGGGCATGCTCTATTCACTGCCGTCGCGTGAGCTGATTGCCGACTCGGTTGAGTACATGGTGAATGCCCACTGTGCCGACGCCATGGTCTGTATCTCTAACTGTGACAAAATCACCCCAGGGATGCTGATGGCCTCCCTGCGCCTGAATATTCCAGTGATCTTCGTCTCTGGCGGCCCAATGGAAGCCGGTAAAACCAAGCTTTCCGACAAAATCATCAAGCTTGACCTTGTTGATGCCATGATTCAGGGTGCGGACCCGAAAGTCTCTGACGAGCAGAGCGATCAGGTAGAACGTTCGGCCTGTCCGACCTGTGGCTCCTGTTCAGGTATGTTCACCGCGAACTCCATGAACTGTCTGACCGAAGCGCTTGGCCTGTCCCAGCCGGGTAACGGCTCGCTGCTGGCGACCCACGCCGATCGTAAACAGCTGTTCCTTAATGCGGGTTCACGTATCGTTGAGCTGACTAAACGCTACTACGAGCAGGACGACGCCAGCGCACTGCCGCGCAACATCGCCAGTAAAGCGGCGTTTGAAAATGCCATGACGCTCGATATCGCCATGGGTGGCTCCACTAACACCGTTCTGCACCTGCTGGCTGCCGCACAGGAAGCCGAAATCGACTTCACCATGAGCGATATCGACAAGCTTTCCCGCAAAGTGCCACAGCTGTGTAAAGTGGCGCCAAGTACTCAGAAATACCATATGGAAGACGTCCACCGCGCGGGCGGGGTTCTCGGTATCCTCGGCGAGCTGGATCGCGCCGGGTTAATGAACCGCGACGTGAAAAACGTGTTGGGGCTGACGCTGCCAGAGGCGCTGGAACAGTACGACGTGATGCTGACCAAAGATGAGGCGGTGAAAAAGATGTTCCGCGCAGGGCCGGCGGGTATCCGTACCACGCAGGCCTTCTCGCAGGATTGCCGCTGGGATACGCTGGATGACGATCGCGCAGAAGGCTGTATCCGCTCGCTGGAGCACGCCTACAGCAAAGATGGTGGGCTCGCGGTGCTCTACGGTAACTTTGCAGAAAACGGCTGTATCGTAAAAACCGCAGGCGTGGACGACAGCATCCTTAAATTTACCGGCCCTGCCAAAGTCTACGAAAGCCAGGACGAGGCAGTAGACGCTATCCTCGGTGGCAAAGTCGTAGAAGGCGACGTGGTCGTTATCCGTTACGAAGGGCCAAAAGGCGGTCCGGGTATGCAGGAGATGCTCTACCCAACCACCTTCCTGAAATCCATGGGGCTTGGCAAAGCCTGCGCGCTGATCACCGACGGTCGTTTCTCCGGCGGGACGTCAGGGCTCTCTATCGGCCACGTGTCACCAGAAGCGGCAAGCGGCGGCAACATCGCGATCATTGAAGATGGCGATCTGATTGAAATCGACATCCCGAACCGCGGTATTCAACTGAAGCTGAGCGATCAGGAGATTGCTGCACGCCGTGAAGCGCAAGAAGCTCGCGGTGAGAAAGCCTGGACGCCGAAAGATCGTCAACGCGAAGTCTCCTTTGCTCTGCGTGCTTACGCGACCCTGGCCACCAGTGCAGATAAAGGCGCAGTGCGCGATAAATCGAAACTCGGGGGGTAATGATGGCCGACTCACAACCCCTGTCTGCCGCCCCCGAGGGGGCGGAATATCTCCGGGCGGTGCTACGCGCACCGGTCTATGAAGCCGCGCAGGTCACGCCGCTGCAGAAGATGGAAAAGATCTCTTCGCGCCTCGATAACGTGATTCTGGTGAAGCGTGAAGATCGGCAGCCGGTGCACAGCTTTAAGCTGCGGGGCGCTTACGCCATGATGGCCGGGCTAACCGAAGAGCAAAAAGCGCGTGGTGTGATCACCGCTTCGGCGGGTAACCATGCCCAGGGGGTTGCGTTCTCTGCGGCGCGTCTGGGTTTGAAAGCCTTGATTGTGATGCCTGTGGCAACGGCTGACATCAAAGTCGATGCCGTACGTGGCTTTGGTGGCGAGGTGTTGCTGCACGGTGCGAATTTCGATGAAGCGAAAGCCAAAGCGATTGAGCTGGCACAACAGCAGGGTTTTACCTGGGTCCCGCCGTTCGACCATCCGATGGTGATTGCCGGGCAGGGTACGCTGGCGCTTGAGCTTTTGCAGCAGGATGCCCACCTCGACCGCGTCTTCGTGCCGGTAGGCGGTGGCGGACTTGCGGCAGGCGTAGCGGTGCTAATCAAACAGCTAATGCCACAGATCAAAGTGATTGCCGTTGAAGCGGAAGACTCGGCCTGCCTGAAAGCGGCGCTGGAGGTCGGACATCCGGTTGACCTGCCGCGGGTCGGGCTGTTTGCCGAGGGGGTGGCCGTCAAACGCATTGGCGATGAAACGTTCCGTCTCTGTCAGGAATATCTCGACGATATCGTCACGGTTGATAGCGACGCTATCTGCGCGGCGATGAAAGATCTGTTCGAGGACGTTCGCGCTGTGGCGGAGCCGTCCGGCGCGCTGGCGCTGGCGGGAATGAAAAAATACATCGCGCAGCACAACATTCGCGGGGAACGTCTGGCTCACGTGCTCTCGGGCGCTAACGTCAACTTCCACGGTCTGCGCTACGTTTCCGAACGCTGCGAGCTGGGTGAGCAGCGTGAAGCGTTACTGGCGGTGACCATTCCGGAAGAGCAGGGGAGCTTCCTCAAGTTCTGCCAGCTGCTGGGTGGCCGTGCGGTGACGGAGTTTAACTACCGTTTTGCCGATGCGAAAGACGCCTGCATTTTTGTTGGTGTTCGCCTGAGCCGGGGTCTGGAGGAGCGCAAAGAGATCCTCAACCTGTTGCACGAAGGTGGCTACAGCGTAGTGGATCTTTCTGACGATGAAATGGCCAAGCTGCACGTGCGCTACATGGTGGGCGGGCGTCCATCGAAGCCGCTGCAGGAGCGTCTGTACAGTTTCGAATTCCCGGAATCGCCCGGCGCGTTGCTGAAGTTCCTGCATACGCTGGGCACGCACTGGAACATTTCGCTATTCCACTACCGCAGCCATGGCACCGACTATGGCCGCGTGCTGGCGGCGTTTGAACTGGGCGAGCACGAGCCGGATTTCGAAACCCGTCTGAACGAACTGGGTTATGACTGTCATGACGAGACCCATAACCCGGCGTTCCGCTTCTTCCTGGCGGGTTAACTGCCCGGCAGTAATTTCCAGAACGCATCAATAAGCGGCTCATGCAGCCGCTTTTTTTGTGCGCACACGCCAAGTTCGAACGGCGTTTTTTCATCACTGCGTTCGAGAATCATCACGCGGTTGCGCACCGGCTCCGGGCTGTTCTCCAGCACCACTTCCGGCAGCAGCGCCACGCCGCAGCCTAATGCCACCATTGAGACCATTGCCTCGTGGCCGCCCACCGTGGCGTAAATCGACGGATTGCTGATTTTTTGCCGACGGAACCAGAGTTCGATGCGACGACGCACTGGCCCCTGGTCGGCCATGATAAACGGCACCGTTGACCAGTCGGGTTTTTCCACCGATACCTGATTTCGCACCGGACACGGCAGCGCCGGTGCAATCAACACCACGGCCAGGTTCTCAAGCATTGAGAATGCCACCGCGCCCGGCAGGGTTTCCGGTTTGCCGGCGATCGCCAGATCGGCCTCACGGGTCACCACTTTTTCCATCGCATCGGCCGCATCGCCGGTGGTGAGTTTGATCTCTACCGAAGGGTGTTCAGCGCGAAAGCGATCCAGAATGGGGGGCAGATGACTGTAAGCCGCGGTCACAGAACAGAAAATATGGAGTTCGCCCGAAAGTGACGGGCCCTGCTGATCGATGGTGTGTCGCAGTTGCTGATACTGTAATAACGTCTGCTGAGCAAAAACGCGCAACTCTTCGCCCGCTTCCGTGAGCGTAACGGTGCGATTATCGCGTACAAACAGCGGCTGGCCGAGATCCTCCTCCAGACGCTGGATCTGGCGCGAGAGCGTGGAGGGGCTGACGTGCATCGCCCGCGCGCTGCGGCCAAAGTGGCGGCTTTCCGCCAGATGGAGAAACATTTTCAGATCGCGTAAATCCATTGATTTCACCCGCCCTTTTTACATTGCAGATATTGCAACGTGACGTTGTGAATATATCAATTTCCGCAATAAATTTCCTGTTGTAATGTGGGTACATTCTCGCTGAACAGCGAACCGAACAATAAGACACACAACATCACGAGGTATCACCCATGGCTAACTACTTTAATACACTGAATCTGCGCCAACAGCTGGCGCAGCTGGGCAAATGCCGCTTCATGGCGCGCGATGAATTTGCTGATGGCGCGAGCTACCTTCAGGGTAAAAAAGTGGTCATCGTCGGCTGTGGCGCACAGGGCCTGAACCAGGGTCTGAACATGCGTGACTCCGGTCTGGATATCTCCTACGCCCTGCGTAAAGAAGCGATTGCTGAGAAGCGTGCCTCCTGGCGTAAAGCGACCGAAAATGGCTTCAAAGTGGGTACCTACGAAGAGCTGATCCCGCAGGCGGATCTGGTGGTTAACCTGACGCCAGACAAACAGCACTCCGACGTAGTGCGTTCCGTGCAGCCGCTGATGAAAGATGGCGCAGCGCTGGGTTACTCCCACGGCTTCAACATCGTGGAAGTGGGCGAGCAGATCCGTAAAGATATCACCGTCGTGATGGTGGCACCGAAGTGCCCGGGTACCGAAGTACGTGAAGAGTACAAGCGTGGTTTCGGCGTACCGACGCTGATCGCGGTTCACCCGGAAAACGATCCGAAAGGCGAAGGCATGGCGATTGCCAAGGCATGGGCAGCGGCCACCGGCGGCCACCGTGCGGGCGTTCTGGAGTCCTCCTTCGTTGCAGAAGTGAAATCTGACCTGATGGGTGAGCAGACCATTCTGTGCGGCATGCTGCAGGCCGGCTCTCTGCTCTGCTTCGACAAGCTGGTGGAAGAGGGTACTGACCCGGCATACGCTGAGAAACTGATTCAGTTCGGCTGGGAAACCATCACCGAAGCGCTGAAACAGGGCGGTATCACCCTGATGATGGACCGTCTGTCTAACCCGGCAAAACTGCGTGCTTATGCGCTGTCTGAACAGCTGAAAACCATTATGGCACCGCTGTTCCAGAAACATATGGACGACATCATCTCCGGTGAGTTCTCTTCCGGCATGATGGCCGACTGGGCAAACGACGATAAAAACCTGCTGACCTGGCGCGAAGAGACCGGTAAAACTGCCTTTGAAACCGCTGCACAGTTCGAGGGTAAAATCAGCGAGCAAGAGTACTTCGATAAAGGCGTTCTGATGATCGCGATGGTGAAAGCGGGCGTTGAACTGGCGTTCGAAACCATGGTGGATTCCGGCATCATCGAAGAGTCAGCGTACTATGAATCGCTGCACGAACTGCCGTTGATTGCGAACACCATTGCCCGTAAGCGTCTGTACGAAATGAACGTGGTTATCTCTGATACCGCCGAGTACGGTAACTATCTGTTCTCCTACGCCTGCGTACCGCTGCTGAAAGAGTTTATGACTACCCTGCAGACAGGGGATCTGGGCAAAGCGATTACCGAAGGCGCGGTAGATAACGCCCAGCTGCGTGATGTGAACGAAGCGATTCGCAGCCACGAGATCGAGAAAGTGGGCCAGAAACTGCGTGGCTACATGACCGACATGAAGCGTATTGCTGTCGCGGGCTGATAACCCGATCGGGTGGCGCCAGCGCCTACCCGACCCCCAGGCAGGCCCGAAAAGCGTTAGCGCTGTCGGGCCTGTTTTTTGCGCTTCAGCGCAATAACCGCATCTGACACCTCGCCCTCTTGTCCTTCCGGCCCTTTCATTATTCTTGATACGTCATCGCAGAACACCGTTTCCCACTCCGCCGCCGATGGCGCCAGGGATGCAAAAGCCTCCTCCGCTGACTGGAAGGGGCGATCGGCATGCTTTGACCATGAAGGAGGTCTGGCATGCGATGTAATCAACAACATTCCGCCTGGCGTGACATGTTCTAATGCAGTACGAAAGATAGAGATGCGATCGAAGGTGAGCGGCGATTCTAGGAACGATGCCACGATCAGATCGTACTGGCCCTCAGGAAAACGCGCGGTGAGATCGTATTGCGCGAAGGCGATCTTCCCGCTTACACCGGAACGCTCGGCATTGGCGGCAGCATAATCCAGCGCGCGTGGAGATAAATCAACCGCAGTAACCCGCCAGCCTTTTTTCGCCAGCCAGACGCTATCATCGCCGCGCCCGCATCCCAACTCCAGCGCCTTTCCGGGCGTAAGGTCATCGACAAAACGCACCAGAATTTTACCGGGTATGCCGTTTGATAGGGGCGACATTGCTGCGTAATGCTCTTCCCAGAACAGATCGGGGGATTGTTCGGTAGCCATCGTTTTCTCCTGCATGAAGTCACTTATGTAACATCAAAAGTATCATAAGATTTACGGCCGTCAATCGGTGAATTTTTCATCCCAGAGGTTGAAGAGGCTAAGTACATGTAATAATGTAAGTTACATGAAAATAAATAACTCTTTCTCCGCCACGCTGCATATTCTGCTGCACCTTGAACAGATGGATAAGCCCTTAACATCAGAGCAGATGGCGGCATTTATCGACGGAAATCCCGCTTTTATCCGCAAGTTATTGGCAGGGTTGCGTGAGCAAAAAATTGTTGGTTCAAGCAAAGGGCATCATGGCGGGTGGACGCTTTCACGCCCCGCGAGTCAGGTCACGCTGTATGACATCTATACAGCGCTGGGCTCGCCAGTGCTGTTTGCACTGGGTAACCGAAACGAAAATCCGCGCTGCCTGGTTGAAAAGGGGGTAAACCGGGTAATGTCAGATACTTTTGCCGAAGCAGAAACGCTAATACTGGAAAGGTTTAAACGCCTGACGCTGGCAGAGGTAGGAAGTGAGTTTATCGACTATTTCAATGCACAAGGGCAGGACAACTAAGCCTGCCCCTGCAAAGAGATTAGTTACGGTACAGCACTTTAATGATGTGGTAACCGAACTGGGTGTGCAGTGGACCAGTGGGTTCCAGCACCGGGCAAGAGAAGACCACTTTATCGAATGCAGGTACCATCTGGCCCTGACGGAATTCGCCTAAATCACCGCCACGTTTGCCTGACGGGCAGATAGAGTGTTTCTTTGCCAGCTTGCCGAAGTCGGCGCCGTTTTTAATCTGTTCCAGAAGATCCAGAGCCAGTTTCTCTTCTTTCACCAGGATATGCACTGCTGCTGCTGTTTTTGCCATGATTGTGCCTCGAAGGGGTTTAAGTCATCGGAGCGCAATATACCATGCGTTAACGGCGATAGAGCACCTTAATGATATGGTAGCCAAACCTGGTTTTCACCGGGCCAAAGGGCTTAAGAAGCGGGCAGCTAAAGACCGCCTGATCGAACGGGCCGACCATCGCCCCCTGCTTAAACTCGCCTAAATCACCGCCGTTACGCCCTGAAGGACATTTCGAATAGCGTTTCGCCAGATGATCAAAGCTAATGCCACGCTCCAGTTTGGCGAGGATCTCCTGCGCCAGCTTCTCTTCTTTCACCAGAATGTGCAGGGCTGCTGCAGTCTTTACCATGGTACTGTTCTCGGGGTTACACGCGTGACCTTCACTTTATCATTAGCCGGTAAATCTGCGCCCCGCTTTCTGCTACAATCCACACCCCGTTCGAAGATTGAGCACTATTCCCATGCGTTTAAACCCTGGACAACAACAAGCGGTCGAATTCGTTACTGGACCATGCCTGGTGCTGGCAGGGGCAGGATCCGGTAAAACCCGCGTAATTACCAATAAAATCGCCCACCTTATTCGTGGCTGTGGCTATCAGGCCCGCCATATCGCGGCAGTGACCTTTACGAACAAGGCAGCGCGCGAGATGAAAGAGCGTGTCGGCCAGACGCTGGGGCGCAAAGAGGCGCGCGGCCTGATGATCTCGACCTTCCACACTTTGGGGCTGGATATCATCAAGCGCGAATACGCCGCGCTGGGGATGAAGTCGAACTTTTCACTTTTTGACGATACCGATCAGGTGGCGTTACTTAAAGAGTTAACCGAAGGGTTGATCGAAGACGACAAGTTGATCCTGCAACAACTGATCTCGACGATCTCCAACTGGAAAAACGATCTCATGACCCCTGCGCAAGCTGCGGCAAGCGCGAAAGGTGAGCGGGATCGGATCTTCGCGCACTGTTACAGCCTGTATGATGCGCATCTCAAAGCCTGCAATGTGCTCGACTTTGACGATCTCATTCTGTTGCCAACCCTGTTGCTTCAGCGCAACGAAGAGGTACGCGAGCGCTGGCAGAATAAAATCCGCTATCTGTTGGTGGATGAGTATCAGGATACCAACACCAGCCAGTACGAACTGGTGAAGTTGTTGGTAGGACAACGTGCACGCTTTACCGTGGTGGGTGATGATGACCAGTCGATCTACTCCTGGCGCGGCGCACGTCCACAAAATCTGGTGCTACTGAGCAAAGACTTCCCGGCGCTGCAGGTGATCAAACTGGAGCAGAATTACCGTTCTTCCGGGCGTATCCTGAAAGCGGCAAATATCCTGATTGCTAACAACCCGCACGTCTTTGAGAAGCGCCTTTTCTCCGAGTTGGGTTACGGTACCGAACTCAAGGTGCTTAGCGCCAATAATGAAGAGCATGAAGCTGAGCGCGTCACCGGTGAACTCATTGCGCATCACTTCGTTAATAAAACCGGCTATAAAGACTACGCGATCCTCTATCGCGGCAATCACCAGTCACGCGTCTTTGAAAAGATGCTGATGCAGAACCGCATCCCGTACAAAATCTCCGGGGGCACCTCTTTCTTCTCACGCCCTGAAATCAAAGATCTGCTGGCCTATCTGCGGGTGCTCACCAATCCGGATGACGACAGCGCATTCCTGCGTATCGTTAATACGCCGAAGCGTGAAATTGGCCCGGCGACGTTGCAAAAGCTGGGCGAATGGGCGATGACCCGCAACAAAAGTCTGTTTACCGCCAGCTTTGATATGGGCCTGAGTCAGACCCTCACCGGACGGGGCTACGAATCGCTAACGCGCTTTACGCAGTGGTTAGGTGAAATTCAGCGTCTTGCTGAACGTGAGCCGGTGGTTGCCGTACGCGATCTGATTCGCGGCATCGACTACGAGTCCTGGCTATACGAAACCTCCGCGAGCCCAAAAGCGGCGGAAATGCGTATGAAAAACGTTAACCAGCTCTTCAGCTGGATGAGTGAAATGCTTGAAGGCTCAGAAATTGATGAACCCATGACCCTGACCCAGGTCGTCACCCGTTTCACCCTGCGCGATATGATGGAGCGTGGCGAGAGCGAGGAAGAGGCCGATCAGGTACAGCTAATGACGTTGCATGCCTCGAAAGGGCTGGAATTCCCCTATGTCTATCTGGTGGGAATGGAAGAGGGGATACTGCCGCATCAGAGCAGCATTGACGAAGATAACGTCGATGAAGAGCGCCGGCTGGCCTATGTGGGCATTACGCGTGCGCAGAAAGAGTTAGTCTTTACGCTTTGTAAAGAGCGCCGCCAGTACGGTGAATTGGTGCGTCCAGAGCCGAGCCGCTTTCTGATGGAATTGCCCCAGGATGATCTGATTTGGGAGCAGGAGCGTAAGGTCATTACGGCGGAAGAGAGAATGCACAAAGGTCAGGCAAACGTGGCAAACATACGTGCCATGCTGGCGAAAGCGAAAGATAAGTAACATGTTCCTCTCCTGCGGGAGAGGCGGCGTTTTACTGAATATGCAGGGGCCAGTGAACGTAGCTCTGCCACTGGCACTCTTGCTCAATCATCTCTGCGCCCAGTGGATGCTGCATCAGCCAGCCTTCCGGTAACATCAGGGTGAGTGTCTCACCTTCAGCCTGCAGGCCAATCTCTGGCAACAAATCATCGCGACGACGGCTGGCAAAAATGATCGCCAGACGCAGTATGCGACACAAATGTTCTGCAACGCGCGGCGGTACCGCATTTTGCTGATGCAGAGAGGAGAGGTCGAGCGGGTTGGTCTGGTTCAATAACAGCGTGGCGAGCAATTTTTTCTGCGCAGGAGTGAAGCCGGGCAGATCCAGATGACGAACCAGCCAGGCGGCATGCAGCGGTGCCTGCTTATATTCAACGCTAAGCCCAATTTCATGTAGCTGAGCGGCGCTTTGCAGCAGAACATGGCCTAACGGCCCTAAATCCCAGCTTTTGCCGACCTGATCGGCGAAATAAAGCGCCAACTGTGCAACGCGTTCGCCCTGGCTGGTATCCACCAGGAAGCGGCGTTGTACATTGCGCAAGGTACGGCTGCGAATATCTTCATCTACTGCCAGGTGCAGCATGCCGTAAACCAACCCTTCACGCAGAGCACCACCGGCCAGGGTCATGCACTGAATATCCAGTTCGGTAAAGATGGCGATCAGAATAGCCAGCCCGCTAGGGAAGACGAGGGCGCGCTCGAGGGTCAGCCCCTCTATCTCCAGCTCTTCAAGTCGACCACACTGGATGGCGCGCTGTTTCAGCTGCTCCAGTTTGGCCAGGGTGATGCGCTCATCCATTCCCTGAGCCATCATGATCTCTTGCAACGCCTGAACGGTACCCGATGCGCCGACACAGACCTTCCAGCCGTGTTGCAGCAGCGTACCAACAACAGGGCGAACCACCTCGCGGGCGGCCAGCTCTGCCTGGTCGAAGCTCTCTTTTGTCAGATTACGGTCGGTGAAAAAACGCTCGAGCCAGGTCACGCAACCCATGGAAAGACTGTTGAGGGAGGTGGCCTGGGCGCCGTTGCCCGTTACCAGCTCGGTGCTGGCTCCGCCAATATCGACAACCAGACGGCGCTCGTCGCCACCGGTGGTGTGCGCCACGCCCTGATAAATCAGACGTGCTTCCTCTTCACCGCTGATGACTTGCACCGGGCAGCCCAGTATCGTCTGCGCTTTCGCAATAAATTCACCCGCGTTAACCGCAAGGCGCAACGTGGCCGTCGCGACGACACGAATCTGCTGGTGGGGAATATCCTGTAGGCGTTCAGCAAAGAGACGCAGGCACTGCCAGCCGCGCTCCATGGCTTCAGGAGAGAGATGATTATCACTACTAAGGCCCGCCGCGAGACGGACCTTACGCTTAATACGTGTCAGCGTTTGTATGCTTCCCGCCACCTCACGCACTACCAGCATATGAAAACTATTCGAACCTAAATCAATAGCGGCATAGAGTGAGGTGGTGCTGAGCATAATGTTTAGCCTGAACGACGACGATTACGCGGTGCGCCTGAACGACGCGGGCCATTGCCGGAGCGTGGGCGCGTAAGGCGCTTCGCTGGCGGCAGTTCGCTTAATAGCGCATCCGGATTGTACTTACTCTGCGGAATAGAGTGGCCGATATACGTTTCAATGGCTGGCAGGTTCAGGGCGTACTCTTCACAGGCAAGGCTGATGGAGTGGCCACTGGCACCGGCACGACCGGTACGACCAATACGGTGCACGTAGTCTTCGCAATCATCAGGCAGATCGTAGTTGAAGACGTGAGTCACGGCTGGAATATGCAGGCCGCGTGCCGCAACGTCAGTTGCCACCAGGATGTCCAGATCGCCACGAGTGAATTCATCAAGAATACGCAGGCGTTTTTTCTGCGCGACATCACCCGTCAGCAAGCCAACGCGGTGTCCGTCTGCAGCCAGGTGGCCCCAGATATCTTCACAGCGGTGTTTGGTGTTGGCGAAGATAATGGCGCGATCTGGCCACTCTTCTTCGATCAGGGTTTGCAGCAGACGCATTTTCTCTTCGTTAGACGGATAGAAAAGCTCTTCTTTAATACGGTGACCTGTTTTCTGCTCTGGCTCGACTTCCACGTATTCGGCATTGTTCATCTGCTCGAATGCCAGCTCGCGTACGCGGTAAGAAAGGGTTGCGGAGAACAGCATGTTCAGACGCTGGTTTGCCGCAGGCATGCGACGGAACAACCAGCGAATATCTTTAATGAAGCCCAGATCGTACATGCGGTCTGCTTCATCCAGAACTACCACCTGAATGGCGCCGAGGTTGATGTGGTTCTGTTTGGCGTAGTCGATAAGACGGCCGGTAGTACCGATCAGGATATCTACGCCGCTTTCCAGCACTTTCAGCTGTTTATCGTAGCCATCACCGCCGTAGGCGAGGCCGAGCTTCAGGCCGGTAGCCTGTGCCAGCGGTTCCGCATCTGCGTGAATCTGTACCGCCAGTTCTCGCGTCGGAGCCATAATGAGCGCGCGCGGCTGGTTAACTTGACGGTCTGCAATTGCGGGATGAGAAAGTAAATAATGGAACGTTGACGTTAAAAACGCCATCGTTTTGCCGGTACCGGTTTGCGCCTGCCCCGCAACATCGCGACCGGCCAGCGTCAGCGGCAGGGCGAGAGCCTGAATAGGCGTGCAGTTATGAAACCCTTTAGTTTCAAGGGCTTCGATCACCTTTGGGTGCAGGGCGAAGTCGGAAAACTTCTGTTCTGTTAAATGTGTTTTGCTCATAGTGTGGTAGAATATCAGCTTACTATTGCTTTACGAAAGCGTATCCGGTGAAATAAAGTCAACCTTTAGTTGGTTAATGCGACATCAACACGTCGTTGATGATTGCTACACCAACGCGCCAGGCTTATTCCTGTGGAGTTATATATGAGCGATAAAATTATTCACCTGACTGACGATAGTTTTGACACGGACGTGCTTAAAGCTGACGGGCTGATCCTCGTCGATTTCTGGGCAGAATGGTGTGGTCCTTGCAAAATGATCGCCCCGATTCTGGATGAGATCGCCGACGAATATCAGGGCAAACTGACCGTTGCGAAACTGAACATCGACCAGAACCCGGGCACCGCGCCGAAATACGGCATCCGTGGTATCCCAACCCTGCTGCTGTTCAAAAATGGCGAAGTGGCTGCTACCAAAGTGGGCGCCCTGTCCAAAGGTCAGCTGAAAGAGTTCCTGGACGCTAACCTGGCGTAAGGGTTCTCGGCGGCGCGTCCGGGGTTTCAAAATTGTTTGGATCTCTGGACGCCCGGCAATAGTCGTGCTAAGTTACCTATGACTTCGTTTTAAACATACCTTGTCGTTCTTGTTTTACCCGATACTTCCCGTTGTTGACATAAACAGTGCGAGAAGTGGATAGATTCCGGGCTTGTCACTCAATCCGTCTTGTCGTTTCAGTTCTGTGCTTTTTCCTGTAAGCAGACAGCGAACAGACATGAGTTGATGGCCGCTAACAGGCATGGATGACCCTGCCATACCATTCACAATATTAAGTTCGAGTATTACCCCGAGTTTAAGAACCCACACCATTATGAATCTTACCGAATTAAAGAATACGCCGGTTTCTGAGCTGATCACTCTCGGCGAAAATATGGGGCTGGAAAACCAGGCTCGTATGCGCAAGCAGGACATTATTTTTGCCATCCTGAAGCAGCACGCAAAGAGTGGCGAAGATATCTTTGGCGACGGTGTGCTGGAGATATTGCAGGACGGATTTGGTTTCCTCCGCTCTGCAGACAGCTCCTACCTCGCCGGTCCTGATGACATCTACGTTTCCCCCAGCCAAATCCGCCGTTTCAACCTCCGCACAGGTGATACCATTTCAGGTAAGATTCGTCCTCCTAAAGAGGGTGAACGCTACTTCGCGCTGCTGAAAGTTAACGAAGTTAACTACGATAAGCCTGAAAACTCGCGTAATAAGATCCTGTTCGAAAACTTAACGCCGCTGCATGCAAACTCTCGTCTGCGCATGGAGCGTGGTAACGGGTCTACCGAAGACTTAACCGCTCGCGTGCTGGATCTCGCTTCGCCGATCGGCCGTGGCCAGCGTGGTCTGATTGTTGCGCCGCCGAAAGCGGGTAAAACCATGCTGCTGCAGAACATTGCGCAGAGCATCGCCTACAACCACCCAGACTGTGTGCTGATGGTGCTGCTGATTGACGAACGTCCGGAAGAAGTGACCGAGATGCAGCGTCTGGTAAAAGGTGAAGTTGTGGCTTCTACCTTCGACGAACCCGCATCTCGTCACGTTCAGGTTGCGGAAATGGTTATCGAGAAGGCGAAACGCCTGGTTGAGCACAAGAAAGATGTCATCATCCTGCTCGACTCCATTACCCGTCTGGCGCGTGCGTACAACACCGTCGTCCCTGCTTCCGGCAAAGTACTGACCGGTGGTGTGGATGCCAACGCCCTGCATCGTCCGAAGCGTTTCTTCGGTGCCGCACGTAACGTGGAAGAGGGCGGTAGCCTGACCATCATCGCAACGGCGCTGATCGACACCGGCTCCAAAATGGACGAAGTTATCTACGAAGAGTTTAAAGGTACAGGCAACATGGAACTGCACCTCTCTCGTAAGATTGCTGAGAAACGCGTCTTCCCGGCTATCGACTACAACCGTTCCGGTACCCGTAAAGAAGAGCTGCTTACCACTCAGGAAGAGCTGCAGAAAATGTGGATCCTGCGCAAAATCATTCACCCAATGGGCGAAATTGACGCAATGGAATTCCTCATTAACAAGCTGGCGATGACCAAAACGAACGATGATTTCTTCGATATGATGAAACGTTCTTAAAATCACGCTATAGCCGACAAACGCCACGTTTTTACGTGGCGTTTTTCTTTTAACGCTTATACGCTATTACGACAATCACTGAATGAATCCTTTCCTTCACGACAAAGGGAATGTGCGGAAAGTCAGGAAATTAATTGATTGAAAAATATACAAAGGGACTTGTAAGAGGCGAGCTTTATTCCTTCAGGCGTAGCGTCTTCAAGGTTATACTTCTGGGATCAACATTTGTAGAGAGCCTCCATTGTGAATTTACTCACTGCGGTGACTGAGCTAATCAGTATTTTTCTGTTCACGACCTGCTTCTTATTCGTTGCACGTAAGGCGGCAAAAAGAATCGGGTTGGTGGATAAGCCCAACTTTCGTAAGCGCCATCAGGGCCTGATACCGCTGGTTGGAGGGATTTCCGTTTATGCGGGGATCTGTTTTACCTTCAGTATTGCCGATTACTATATACCGCACGCAGCTCTCTATTTGGGATGCGCAGGTGTACTGGTGCTCGTGGGAGCCCTCGACGATCGCTACGACATCAGTGTAAAGATTCGGGCATCAATCCAGGCCGCGATCGGTATCGTCATGATGGCCGTTGGCAATCTCTATCTCAGCAGCCTGGGCCATATCTTTGGTTCGTGGGAGATGGTGCTTGGGCCATTCGGTTATTTCCTGACGCTATTTGCCGTCTGGGCGGCGATTAACGCTTTCAATATGGTCGACGGCATAGATGGTTTGCTGGGCGGCCTTTCCAGCGTCTCATTCGGTGCTATCGGTATCATCCTGTGGTTTGACGGCCAATACAGCCTCTCCATGTGGTGTTTTGCCATGATCGCCGCCATCCTGCCTTACATCTTGCTTAATCTCGGGGTGCTTGGACGTCGTTATAAAGTGTTTATGGGCGACGCAGGTAGCACGCTGATTGGTTTTACCGTTATCTGGATTTTGCTCGAAACCACCCAGGGTAAAACGCACCCCATCAGCCCGGTAACGGCGCTCTGGATCATCGCCATCCCACTGATGGACATGGTGGCTATTATGTATCGCCGTCTGCGTAAAGGGATGAGTCCCTTCTCGCCAGACCGTCAGCATATTCATCATTTGATCATGCGCGCAGGGTTTACTTCGCGTCAGGCTTTTGTCCTTATCACCTTAGCCGCTGCACTTCTGGCAGCCATCGGCGTTGTAGCAGAATATTCCCATTTCGTCCCTGAGTGGGTGATGTTGGTATTATTCTTGCTAGCATTCTTCCTGTATGGCTACTGTATTAAGCGCGCCTGGAAGGTTGCGCGGTTTATTAAACGTGTAAAACGGCGGATGCGTCGTAACAGTAGCAGCAATCAAACTTAAACCAGGTAAATCGGGATTGAAATGACTCAACCGTTGGCGGGAGCTAAATCAGTGGCAACTGAGAATGAGCTGGATGTTCGTGGTTTGTTTCGCGTGTTATGGGCGGGCAAATTTTGGATTGCAGGAATCGCGCTGGGCTTTGCGTTAATCGCACTGGCCTATACTTTTTTTGCAAAGCAGGAGTGGAGCGCGACAGCGATCACCGATCGCCCGACTGTGAATATGCTCGGCGGCTTCTACTCTCAGCAGCAATTTCTGCGTAATCTGGATGTTAAAGCAAATCTCGCCCCGGTTGATCAGCCGTCCGTTATGGATGAGTCGTACAAAGAGTTCATTATGCAGCTGGCTTCCTGGGATACGCGCCGTGATTTCTGGAGCCAGACCGACTACTACAAACAGCGGATGGTCGGTAACAGTAAGGCGGATGCCGCGCTGCTTGATGAAATGATTAACAATATTCAGTTCATGCCCGGCGATGCGCTGCGCAATGTGAATGACAGCGTGAAGCTCATCGCGGAAACCGCGCCAGACGCCAATAACCTTCTACGTCAGTACGTGGCCTTCGCCAGCCAGCGCGCGGCAAGCCATCTGAACGATGAGCTAAAAGGTGCCTGGGCAGCGCGAACCATTCAGATGAAAGCGCAGGTGAAGCGTCAGGAAGAGGTAGCCAAAGCTATCTTCACGCGTCGCGTTCACAACATTGAACAGGCGCTGAAAATCGCTGAGAAGAGCAATATCTCGCGCAGTGAAACCGATGTGCCAGCAGATGAACTGCCGGACTCCGAAATGTTCCTGCTGGGGCGCCCGATGCTGCAGGCTCGCCTGGAGAATTTACAGGCCGTCGGACCCGCCTTCGATCTCGATTACGACCAGAACCGCGCAATGATGACCACCCTGAACGTAGGTCCTACACTGGACCCGCGTTTTCAGACCTATCGTTATTTGCGCACGCCTGAAGAACCTGTAAAACGCGATAGCCCACGCCGTGCCTTCCTGATGATTATGTGGGGGATCGTGGGTGCATTAATTGGTGCTGGCGTCGCATTGACGCGCCGTCGCAGAAATTAAGATCGCCGTCTACGATGAAGGCTCTGGCCTTCATCGTCTAATCGAAGAGAATCGATGTGAAAGTACTCAGTGTCTTTGGTACAAGGCCGGAAGCCATCAAGATGGCGCCTCTGGTTCATGCGCTGGCGAATGACCCTCATTTTGAAGCGAAAGTCTGTGTTACCGCCCAGCATCGTGAGATGCTGGATCAGGTCTTGACCCTGTTTTCTATTGTTCCTGATTACGATCTTAACATTATGAAACCGGGGCAAGGGCTGACAGAAATTACCTGCCGAATTCTGGAAGGGTTAAAACCGATTCTGGAATCCTTTAAGCCTGATGTGGTGTTGGTGCATGGTGATACCACCACCACCATTGCCACAAGCCTTGCTGCATTTTATCAACGTATTCCGGTTGGCCACGTCGAAGCGGGCCTGCGTACGGGCGATCTCTATTCGCCCTGGCCGGAAGAGGCCAACCGCACGTTGACTGGACATCTGGCGATGTACCACTTTGCGCCAACCGAAAACTCTCGCCAGAATCTATTGCGGGAAAATATTCCTGACCGCACGGTGTTTGTTACCGGCAATACGGTCATCGACGCGCTCATCTGGGTACGCGATCGGGTGATGGCTAATGACGCGCTGCGTGCCGAACTGGCAGAACGTTATCCGTTCCTCTCCAACGGTAAAAAGATGATCCTGGTGACGGGGCATCGCCGTGAAAGCTTTGGCCGCGGTTTTGAGCAGATTTGCCATGCGTTAGCCGAAGTGGCGGCGCAGAACGAAGATGTACAGATTGTTTATCCGGTGCATCTCAATCCAAACGTCAGCGAACCGGTGAATCGTATTCTCGGCCACGTTGAGAATGTGATCCTCATTGAGCCGCAGGACTATCTGCCCTTTGTCTGGCTAATGAACCATGCCTGGCTGATTCTGACCGACTCCGGTGGTATTCAGGAAGAGGCGCCATCCCTCGGTAAACCGGTGCTGGTCATGCGAGAAACAACCGAACGTCCGGAGGCCGTCAAGGCCGGTACCGTGCGTCTGGTTGGCACCGACACCAAACATATCGTTGAAGAGGTCACTCGCCTGCTGCATGACGACGAGGCGTATCAGACAATGAGCCGTGCCCATAACCCTTACGGTGACGGGCAGGCTTGTGATCGTATTTTGTATGCACTTAAACACAATCGGGTATCGCTATGAGTTTTACTACCATCTCCGTCATTGGTCTGGGCTACATTGGCTTGCCAACCGCTGCCGCTTTCGCTTCGCGTCAAAAGCAGGTTGTAGGGGTAGATATCAACCAGCATGCGGTTGATACCATTAACCGGGGTGAAATTCATATCGTCGAACCCGATCTCGATAAGGTTGTGAAGAGCGCGGTAGAGGGTGGCTATCTGAAAGCCAGCACCACGCCGGTAGAAGCCGATGCCTGGCTGATTGCCGTGCCGACGCCTTTTAAGGGCGATCATGAGCCCGATATGGTCTACGTTGAGGCGGCCGCAAAATCGCTCGCCCCGGTGCTGAAGAAGGGAGCGCTGGTCATCCTTGAATCCACCTCGCCGGTGGGGGCTACCGAGCAGATGGCCCAGTGGCTGGCCGATGCCCGCCCGGATCTGACCTTCCCGCAGCAGGCTGGTGAGCAGGCTGATGTGAACATCGCCTACTGCCCGGAGCGTGTACTGCCAGGGCAGGTGATGGTTGAGCTTATCAAGAACGACCGCGTTATTGGCGGCATGACGCCAGTCTGCTCCGCCCGCGCCAGCGAGCTTTATAAAATCTTCCTGGAAGGTGAGTGCGTGGTAACTAACTCCCGCACCGCCGAAATGTGCAAACTGACAGAAAACAGCTTCCGCGACGTTAATATCGCTTTTGCCAATGAACTGTCGTTAATTTGTGCCGATCAAGGGATTAACGTCTGGGAACTGATTCGCCTGGCTAACCGCCATCCACGCGTTAACATCCTGCAGCCCGGTCCGGGTGTCGGGGGCCACTGCATTGCGGTCGATCCCTGGTTTATCGTGGCGCAAAACCCTGAGCAGGCGCGCCTGATCCGCACTGCACGTGAAGTTAACGACGGAAAGCCGCACTGGGTGATTAATCAGGTTAAAGCCACCGTGGCAGATAGCCTGGCTGAAAGCGGCAAACGCGCCAGCGAGCTGAAAATTGCCTGCTTTGGTCTGGCGTTCAAACCCAATATTGACGATCTGCGCGAAAGCCCGGCGATGGAGATTGCCGAAATGATCGCCGACTGGCACAGCGGCGAAACGCTGGTGGTCGAACCCAATATCCACGCCTTACCGAAAAAACTGGCGGATAAATGTCAGCTGGTGGCCGTGGACGCAGCGCTGGCTACCGCAGATGTGCTGGTGCTGTTGGTCGATCATAAAGAATTCAAAGCCATCAGCGGCGATGCAATTCATCAGCAGCATGTCGTCGATACAAAAGGAGTCTGGCGTTGAGAAGGATTTTAGTGACCGGCGGCGCGGGGTTTATCGGTTCCGCGGTAGTTCGCCATATTATCCAGAACACCCAGGACGCCGTAGTGGTGGTGGATAAACTCACCTACGCGGGCAACCTGGCCTCGCTGGCGCCAGTGGCGGACGATCCGCGCTTCGCCTTTGAGCAGGTTGATATCTGCGATCGCGACGCCCTGAACACCGTCTTTGCCACCCATAAACCCGATGTGGTGATGCACCTGGCTGCAGAGAGCCACGTCGATCGCTCTATCGATGGCCCGGCAGTGTTTATCGAGACCAATATCGTCGGTACCTATAACCTGCTGGAGACGTCTCGTGCCTGGTGGAGCGGCTTAGCCGCTGAGCAGAAAGAGGCGTTCCGCTTCCATCACATCTCTACTGATGAGGTGTATGGCGACCTGCATTCGATGGACGATTTTTTCACCGAAACCACGCCTTATGCCCCCAGCAGCCCCTATTCAGCGTCTAAAGCCAGCAGCGACCATCTGGTTCGCGCCTGGCAGCGCACTTATGGTTTGCCGACGCTGGTAACCAACTGTTCCAATAACTATGGCCCCTATCATTTCCCGGAGAAATTGATTCCGCTGATGATTCTGAATGCCATCGCGGGCAAACCCTTGCCGGTATACGGCGATGGTCAACAGATTCGCGACTGGCTGTATGTTGAAGATCATGCCCGGGCGCTCTATTTGGTGGCGACAGAAGGCACCCCCGGCGAAACCTGGAATATCGGCGGGCATAACGAGCGCAAAAATCTCGACGTCGTTACTACCATTTGCGATCTGCTGGAAGAGTTGGTCCCGGTGAAACCGCAGGGTGTACAGCAGTATCGTGATCTGATCACCCGGGTACCCGACCGTCCAGGCCATGACCTCCGCTATGCTATTGATGCGTCCAAGATCGAACGTGAGCTGGGCTGGGCCCCGCAAGAGACGTTCGAAAGCGGCATTCGCAAAACCGTTGAGTGGTATCTCGCCAATGAAGGCTGGTGGAAGCAGGTACTGGATGGCAGTTATCAGGGCGAGCGTCTGGGGCTGAAGGGCTAACCGGGAGGATTTATGAAAGGCATTATTCTGGCAGGGGGCTCAGGCACGCGCCTGCATCCCATCACTCGCGGCGTATCGAAGCAACTGCTGCCAATTTATGATAAGCCGATGATTTATTATCCGCTTTCGGTGCTGATGCTGGCCGGTATTCGCGAAATTTTAATCATCACCACGCCGGAAGATAAAAGTACCTATCAGCGCCTGTTGGGCGATGGTAGCGAATTTGGCATTGCGCTGACCTACGCAGAACAACCGAGCCCGGATGGTCTTGCCCAGGCCTTTATCATTGGCGAAACCTTCCTGAACGGCGAGCCCTCTTGCCTGGTGCTGGGAGATAACATCTTCTTCGGGCAGGGGTTCAGCCCTAAGCTGCGCTCGGTTGCGGCACGCTCCGAAGGGGCGACGGTCTTTGGCTATCAGGTCATGGATCCAGAACGCTTTGGCGTAGTGGAGTTTGACGATAATTTCCGCGCACTGTCGCTGGAAGAGAAGCCCAAACAGCCAAAATCCAAGTGGGCGGTGACGGGTCTCTATTTCTACGATAACAAGGTCGTAGATTACGCGAAGCGGGTCAAACCCTCTGAGCGCGGCGAGCTTGAGATCACCTCAATCAACCAGATGTACCTCGAAGAGGGCAACCTCACGGTTGAGCTGCTGGGCCGCGGTTTCGCCTGGCTGGACACCGGTACCCATGACAGCCTGATCGAAGCCAGTACGTTTGTGCAAACCGTCGAAAAACGACAAGGCTTTAAAATTGCCTGTCTGGAAGAGATTGCCTGGCGTAATGGCTGGCTGGATGACGACGGCGTTAAACGCGCGGCCAGCCAACTGGCTAAAACGGGTTATGGCCAGTATCTACTGGAGCTGCTCCGTGCACGTCCACGCCAGTATTGATCCTCTCGTCTGGGAGAGCGATTTTTTCGGCATTCCGTCGGCGATTGTACGGGTTAACGATGACGCGCCGCCGCTTTCTGCTGCTGATTTCGCCCCCTGGCAACGTCTGCAGGCGAAAATCCCGGCAGAACGTAGCGATCTGCTGGATGCGCTTCAACAGCAGGGGTTTCGCCTTGTCGAAGGTGAAGTTGATCTGGCCATCACGGTGAGTCAGCACACCAATCCTGGCGCGGAGGTGGCGAAGGTCCAGGATATTCCTGCGCTTCGTCATCTTGCCGCAGAAGCCTTTGCGCAAAGCCGTTTTCGAACGCCCTGGTACGCCCCACAAGACAGCGGGCGTTTTTATGCCCAGTGGATTGAGAACGCGGTACAAGGCACCTTCGACCATCTCTGTCTGGTGTTTCGCGCGGCAGATGGCGGGATCCAGGGGTTTGTCTCGCTGCGAAAACTGAACGACAGCGAAGGACGGATTGGTCTTCTCGCCGGGCGCGGTCTCGGCGCAAAATTAATGCAGGCAGCCCTCCATTGGGCGCAGCAACAGCAGCTTTCCACTTTGCGCGTGGCGACCCAGTTGGGCAACACCGCCGCACTTAAACGTTACATTGCGAGCGGCGCCAACATTACAGCGACTGCTTACTGGCTATACAGGTGACAAGATGATTCCATTTAATGCGCCTCCTGTGGTGGGCACCGAACTCGATTACATGCAGTCTGCAATGGGCAGCGGCAAGCTCTGCGGCGATGGTGGTTTTACTCGTCGTTGCCAGCAATGGATGGAGCAGCGCTTCCACAGCGCCAAAGTCCTGCTGACCCCGTCCTGCACCGCCTCGCTGGAGATGGCCGCGCTGCTGCTGGACATTGGGCCTGGCGATGAAGTGATCATGCCGAGCTATACCTTCGTCTCGACGGCGAATGCCTTTGTGCTTCGCGGTGCAAAAATCGTCTTTGTTGATGTGCGTCCGGATACCATGAACATTGACGAGACGCTGATCGAAGCGGCTATTACGGATAAAACGCGGGCGATTGTGCCGGTGCATTACGCGGGCGTGGCCTGTGAGATGGACACCATTATGGCGATCGCCAAAAAACACAACCTGTTCGTGGTAGAAGATGCCGCACAGGGGGTGATGTCCACCTACAAAGGGCGCGCACTGGGCACCATTGGCCATGTCGGCTGTTTCAGCTTCCACGAAACGAAGAACTACACCGCAGGCGGTGAAGGTGGCGCAACGCTGATTAACGATCGCGCGCTGGTAGAGCGTGCCGAGATCATCCGCGAGAAAGGCACTAACCGCAGCCAGTTCTTCCGCGGCCAGGTGGATAAATACACCTGGCGTGATATTGGCTCCAGCTACCTGATGGCCGACCTGCAGGCCGCCTATCTGTGGGGGCAACTCGAGGCTGCAGACCGCATCAATCAGCAGCGCCTTGCGTTGTGGCAGACCTATTACGATGCGCTGGCCCCGCTGGCGAAGAAAGGGCGTATTGCGCTGCCAACGATTCCGGCGGACTGCGTCCATAACGCGCACATGTTTTACATCAAGCTGCGTGACAACGACGATCGCAGCAAGCTGATCGACTATCTTAAAGAAGCCGAGATTCTGGCCGTTTTCCACTACATTCCGCTGCACTCCAGCCCGGCTGGCGAAGCCTTCGGACGTTTCGTGGGCGAAGATCGATTTACGACGAAAGAGAGTGAGCGGTTACTCCGCTTGCCGCTGTTCTACAACCTTACCGCGTCTAATCAGCGCACGGTTATTAATTCCCTTCTGAGCTACTTCAGCTGATATGTCTCTGGCGAAAGCATCGGTGTGGACCGCCGCGTCCACCCTCGTCAAAATCGGCACGGGACTGCTGGTTGTGAAATTACTGGCGGTCTCTTATGGTCCTTCTGGTGTTGGGCAGGCGGGTAACTTCCGCCAGCTGGTCACCGTGCTTGGCGTACTGGCCGGGGCGGGGATTTTTAACGGCGTGACCAAATACGTCGCGCAATACCAGGATGACACGGCACAGTTGCGCCGCGTGGTGGGCACCTCGTCGGCGATGGTACTGGGTTTCTCTACGCTGCTGGCTGTCATCTTTCTTCTGGCTGCTGCGCCTATCAGCCAGGGGCTGTTCGGGCACACCCACTACCAGGGGCTGGTGCGCCTGGTGGCGCTGGTTCAGATGGGCATCGCCTGGGCCAACCTGCTCCTGGCGCTGATGAAAGGGTTCCGTGACGCGGCCGGTAACGCGCTGGCGCTCATCTCTGGCAGCATAATCGGCGTGATTGCCTATTATGCGTGCTATCGGCTGGGCGGCTACGAAGGGGCGCTGCTGGGGCTGGCGTTGGTGCCTGCACTGGTGGTGATCCCGGCAGGCTTTTTCCTGCTTCGGCGCGACAATATCCCGCTGCATTATCTGAAGCCGCAGTGGGACAAGATGCTGGCCAGCAGCCTGGGCAAGTTTACCCTGATGGCGTTGATCACCTCAGTCACCTTGCCTGTCGCCTATGTGATGATGCGAAACCTGCTGGCGGCGCACTACAGCTGGGATGAAGTGGGGATCTGGCAGGGGGTGAGCAGTATTTCCGACGCCTACCTGCAGTTTATCACGGCCTCCTTTAGTGTCTGGCTGCTGCCAACGCTGTCGCGCCTGATCTCTCGCGAGGATATCACCCGCGAGATTGGTCGCTCGCTGCGCTTTGTGTTACCTGCCGTAGCGGTGGCCAGCTTTACGGTCTGGCTGCTGCGCGATGTTGCCATCTGGCTCCTCTTTTCCGACAAATTCACCCCCATGCGCGATCTGTTCGCCTGGCAACTGGTGGGGGATGTACTGAAAGTAGGCGCTTACGTCTTCGGCTATCTGGTGATTGCGAAAGCCTCGCTGCGGTTGTACATCCTGGCGGAAATCAGCCAGTTCACCTTGTTAACTGCGTTCTCTTACTGGCTGATACCTGCGCACGGTGCGCTGGGGGCAGCCCAGGCCTATATGGCCACCTATATTGTCTATTTCGCTGCCTGTTGCGGCGTATTTTTACTTTGGCGTAGACGCGCATGACTGCACTGATTCACGTACTGGGATCGGATATCCTGCACCATAACCAGACCGTATTGCGGTTTTTTAACGATCAACTGGCGTCAGGTAATCCTGATGCGCGCGCGTTTATGGTGGTTAGTCAAACGCCCGACTCCGTTGCTCATTTTCCAGCTCTGGCTATCACCGTCTGGCCTGATAAAGCCAGCCTGGCAAAAGCCGTTATCGCGAAAGCGAAAGCGAACCGCGAGCAGCGATTTTTCTTCCATGGGCAATTCAATACCGGGCTTTGGCTGGGACTACTAAGCGGTGGGCTGCGGCCTTCGCAGGTGAGCTGGCACATCTGGGGCGCCGACCTCTATGAAGCATCGCGGGGCTGGAAATTCCGCCTCTTTTACCCGATACGCCGGATGGCACAAGGGCGGGTAGGGTGCGTTTTTGCCACCCGAGGCGATCTCAATTATTTTGCGAAACAGCATCCGGCTGTCCGTGGTGAGTTGCTCTACTTTCCCACCCGTATGGATCCTGGTCTGAACAGTCTGGCGAAGGATATCCGCCGGGAAGGGAAGTTAACCATTCTGGTGGGGAACTCCGGGGACCGCAGCAATGACCATCTCGCGGCGCTAAAAGCGGTACACCAGCAATTTGGCGATACGGTTAATGTGGTTGTGCCGATGGGCTACCCTGCACATAACGAAGGGTATATCGCCGAGGTGCGCCAATGTGCGCTGGGGCTTTTCAGCGCCGACAATGTCCAGATCCTCAGTGATAAGCTGGAGTTTGACGCTTATCTGGCGCTGCTGCGTCAGTGCGATTTAGGCTATTTTATCTTTGCGCGACAGCAGGGCATTGGAACACTCTGTCTGCTGATTCAGGCGGGCGTGCCCTGTGTGTTGAATCGCGAAAATCCCTTCTGGCAGGACATGGCTGAGCAGAGCATCCCGGTGCTGTTTACCAGCGATGAGCTGAATATAGAGGTGGTACGCGAAGCACAGCGCCAGCTCGCACTGGTTGATAAAAACGCTATCACATTTTTCAGCCCGAACTATCTTGCTCCCTGGCATCAGGCATTACGGATCGCTTCAGGAGGTCAGAAATGAGCCAGTTGCAATTCAGCGGCCTGCTGGTGGTATGGCTGTTGAGCACGCTCTTCATCGCTACTCTGACGTGGTTCGAGTTCCGTCGCGTGCGTTTTAACTTCAACGTCTTTTTCTCGTTGCTGTTTCTGCTCACTTTTTACTTCGGCTTCCCGCTAACCAGCATCCTGGTCTTCCGCTTTGATGTCGCCGTGGTGCCGCCCGAAATTCTCATGCAGGCGCTGCTGTCGGCTACCTGTTTCTATGGTGTCTATTACGTCACCTACAAGACGCGGCTAAGGTCGAACGCCAGCACCGCGCCGCGCCGCGCGTTGTTCACTATGAATCGGGTCGAGACGCATCTGACCTGGATAATGCTGATGATGATCGCGCTGGTAAGCGTTGGCATCTTCTTTATGCACAACGGATTTTTGCTGTTTAAGTTGCACTCTTACAGCCAGATTTTCTCCAGTGAAGTGTCCGGTGTAGCGCTGAAAAGGTTCTTCTACTTCTTTATACCGGCGATGCTGGTGGTCTATTTCCTGCGCCAGGATGCCCGAGGATGGCTCTTCTTCCTCGTCAGTACGGTGGCGTTTGGCTTGCTGACCTATATGATCGTCGGCGGCACGCGCGCCAATATTATTATCGCCTTCGCCATCTTCTTGTTTATCGGCATTATTCGTGGCTGGATTTCGCTGTGGATGCTGGCCGCTGCGGGAGTGATGGGCATTGTGGGGATGTTCTGGCTGGCGCTTAAACGCTACGGTATGGACGTGAGCGGAGACGAGGCGTTTTACACCTTCCTCTACCTCACCCGCGATACCTTTTCGCCATGGGAAAATCTGGCGTTACTGCTGCAAAACTACGACAAGATCGACTTCCAGGGGCTGGCGCCGATTGTCCGCGATTTTTATGTCTTTATTCCCACCTGGCTGTGGCCAGACCGACCAGGCATTGTGCTCAATACTGCCAACTACTTTACCTGGGAAGTGCTGAATAACCACTCCGGGCTGGCTATCTCCCCCACGCTTATCGGCTCGCTGGTGGTGATGGGCGGCGGCTGGTTTATTCTGCCGGGCGCGATTGTCGTGGGGCTGATTATCAAGTGGTTTGACTGGCTCTACACCCTGGGTAACCAGGAGACAAACCGCTATAAGGCCGCGATTTTGCATAGTTTCTGTTTTGGTGCCATTTTCAATATGATCGTGCTGGCGCGAGAGGGGCTGGATTCGTTCGTCTCCCGTGTGGTTTTTTTCATGATGATTTTTGGTGCCTGTCTGCTGATGGCGAAACTGTTGTACTGGCTGTTCGACAGTGCCGGACTGGTGCATAAACGTGAATCAAGACCCAGCAGAACGCTCTCGCAAGTCTGAGTAAGGATAAGAATGACTGACAATACCTCTGCGCCACAGTATGACCTGCGTGGTCTGAAACTGATCGGCTGGCGTGATATGCAGCATGCACTGGACTATCTGTGTGCTGGCGGCCACATCAAAACTGGCACCCTGGTCGCCATCAATGCAGAAAAGATGCTTACCCTTGAAGACAACCCCGAGGTTCGTCAACTGATCGAGGCGGCAGAATTTAAATACGCCGACGGCATCAGCGTGGTGCGTTCGGTACGTAAAAAATACCCCGCGGCGAATATCTCCCGCGTGGCAGGGGCCGATCTCTGGGAGGCGCTGATGGCGCGTGCAGGCGCGGACGGCACGCCGGTGTTCCTGGTTGGGGGGAAGCCTGAAATCCTTGCGCAGACGGAACAGAAGCTACGCCGCCTGTGGAACGTCAATATCGTGGGCAGCCAGGACGGCTATTTCAAACCGGACGATCGTCAGGTGCTATTTGAACGTATCCGCGACAGCGGAGCCAAAATTATTACCGTGGCGATGGGATCGCCGCGCCAGGAGATCCTGATGCGAGACTGCCGTCAGGTCTGTCCGGATGCGCTCTATATGGGCGTGGGCGGGACTTACGATGTCTTCACCGGGCATGTGAAACGCGCGCCAAAAGTGTGGCAACACCTGGGTCTTGAGTGGCTCTATCGTCTGCTTTCTCAGCCGAGCCGCATCACGCGTCAGCTCCGTTTGCTGCGTTATCTGCGCTGGCACTATACCGGGCGCTTATAAAGTTGGCCGGGCAGCGCGACAGAGTGGTCGCGCTGCAACCCACCTGTAAACCTGCTGCATTATTGTACGATACATCTATTTTTTTAACACACCGTTTGCCATTTTTCCGATTTTAAGAAACCATTCCCTCCCGTCGCAGTGCCATGGTGTTTTTTGCGCCAACCGTCAATCAGACGGTCGACGCTGCATGGCCTGTTATGGCGCATGTTTACCATAACAATAACCGGCTGACGCCGGGAGAGTAGCAAGCACAACTGAGGATTTATGGCAGAGAAAAAACCGGAGCTACAGCGTGGGCTGGAAGCTCGTCATATCGAATTGATTGCCCTCGGCGGCACTATTGGCGTGGGGCTGTTTATGGGCTCAGCCAGCACCCTGAAGTGGGCAGGCCCGTCCGTCCTGCTCGCCTACATTATCGCGGGGCTGTTCGTCTTCTTCATCATGCGTTCGATGGGCGAGATGCTATTCCTGGAGCCGGTGGCTGGCTCCTTTGCAGTGTATGCTCACCGGTATATGAGCCCATTCTTCGGCTATCTTACCGCCTGGTCCTACTGGTTTATGTGGATGGCGGTAGGGATATCTGAAATTACGGCGATAGGGGTCTATGTCCAGTTCTGGTTCCCGGAGATGGCGCAGTGGATACCCGCGCTTATTGCCGTGGGGCTGGTCGCGTTAGCTAACCTTGCTGCCGTACGTCTTTACGGCGAAATTGAGTTCTGGTTTGCGATGATTAAAGTCACCACCATCATCGTGATGATTGTGGTCGGGCTGGGGGTGATCTTCTTTGGCCTGGGTAATGGTGGCGAGTCGATTGGCTTTGGCAACCTGACCGAGAACGGCGGCTTCTTCGCCGGCGGCTGGAAAGGCTTTCTGACGGCGTTGTGTATCGTAGTGGCGTCCTATCAGGGCGTAGAGCTGATCGGCATCACCGCCGGTGAAGCGAAAAATCCGCAGGTGACGCTGCGCAGCGCGGTAGGCAAAGTGCTGTGGCGTATCCTGATTTTCTATGTGGGCGCGATTTTCGTTATCGTCACCATCTTCCCGTGGAACGAGATTGGTAGCAACGGCAGTCCGTTTGTTCTCACCTTTGCCAAAATTGGTATTACGGCGGCGGCAGGCATCATCAACTTCGTGGTGCTGACGGCGGCGCTCTCGGGTTGTAACAGCGGCATGTATAGCTGCGGCCGTATGCTCTATGCTCTGGCGAAGAACCGCCAGCTTCCGGCGGCGGTAGGTAAGGTCTCGCGTGCGGGCGTACCGGTAGCGGGCGTGGCGATCTCTATTGCGATACTGCTGATCGGCTCCTGCCTCAACTACATTATCCCGAACCCGCAGCGCGTGTTTGTGTATGTCTACAGCGCCAGCGTGCTGCCGGGTATGGTGCCATGGTTCGTGATCCTGATTAGCCAGCTGCGTTTCCGTGAAGCGCATAAAAAAGCCATCGCCAGCCATCCGTTCCGCTCGATTCTGTTCCCGTGGACCAACTATGCGACAATGGCGTTCCTGGTCTGCGTATTGATCGGCATGTATTTTAACGAAGATACCCGTATGTCGCTGTTTGTCGGGGTCGCCTTCCTGGCGCTGGTAACAGCGTTCTACAAGCTTTTTGGGCTTGGGCGCCACGTCACGCGTCATAATATGGGCGAATAAGCGGCAAAATGCGCAAAGCGTAACCAAACGCGCATTTTTTTAAAAAAAGCACTAGACAGAACTACGAGACCTCCGTAATATCCAGCCCCGCAACGGCGCTAAGCGCCCGTAGCTCAGCTGGATAGAGCGCTGCCCTCCGGAGGCAGAGGTCTCAGGTTCGAATCCTGTCGGGCGCACCATTAACCCGGTGCTGGAGCTGCGGTGGTTTCGATACCGCGTAGAAAAGATTTGCAGTGGTGGCTATAGCTCAGTTGGTAGAGCCCTGGATTGTGATTCCAGTTGTCGTGGGTTCGAATCCCATTAGCCACCCCATTATTTAAAGTTGTGAAATGCGAAGGTGGCGGAATTGGTAGACGCGCTAGCTTCAGGTGTTAGTGTCCTTAGGATGTGGGGGTTCGAGTCCCCCCCCTCGCACCACGACTTAATGAGTTGAACTAAAAATTCAAAAAAGCAGTAAAGCGGCGAGTAGCGCAGCTTGGTAGCGCAACTGGTTTGGGACCAGTGGGTCGGAGGTTCGAATCCTCTCTCGCCGACCAATTTTGGACCCCGCCAAGGCGGGGTTTTTTGTATCCCACCCGACGAATTACGATTCGCAGGGTTGAAGTAAAAAGTAAAAAAGCAGTACATCGGCGAGTAGCGCAGCTTGGTAGCGCAACTGGTTTGGGACCAGTGGGTCGGAGGTTCGAATCCTCTCTCGCCGACCAATTTTGAACCCCGCTTCGGCGGGGTTTTTTGTTTTCTGCCTTTCCTGCTGTGTTGCTCATCGCCGACAATCCCGTTCAGCATTGTCGTGAATGAGTGACAAATAACGCTTTGAATAATCTACATATTTTATTTTAACGCCTTTCGTGTCGCTACCAGGAGACACTTATTGTATCGCTGACCCTTTTTCTCCTACCTCATTCCCTATGAACTGACATAAATCCCTTAGAACTTAAAAAGTTGTAGTGAAATCCATTTTCAGATGCGACGTTGGCACGTTACGTGCAATAATATAAATGTAGATGCTCATTCCATCTCTTATGTTCGCCTTAGTGCCTCATAAACTCAGGAATGATGCAGAGCCATTTAAGGTGCTTATCGTCCACCGACAGATGTCGCTTCGGCCTCATCAAACACCATGGACATAACGTTGAGTGAAGCACCACTATGTTGTCAAACAGACCTGTTTAACGCCTGCTTTTATAGCAGGCGTTTTTTTTGGTTTATTCCCGGTAGCGGATCATCACGGCAGCGACCAGCAACAGCGCGCTCGCCGACACCAGATAAAACGCCTGTATCGCCCCGTGCGTGGCGGCAATCAGCGCCGCGATGCTGGTAAAGACCGAGGCACTGACTGTTTGCCATCGCCATGCTTTGCCACTGGCGGCGGAGATATGCGTGGCTGCAAAACTGCTCAGCACACCAAAGGTTCCGGCCGCAAAGATAATATTCGATGCCAGGTGAGCAATAAAAATCAGCCCCAGAGCGATGGCTTGCTTTTCAGGCAGAGCCGGAATAAATGCGTAAGCGACGAAAAATAGCCCCAGACAAAGCAGTAGCGGTCGGTTTTGACCTGCATAGCGGGGAAGACTCTCCTTATTGATCAGCAGCGGCCCGCAAAGTTGCCCCAGGCTACGGGCAAACAGTAACGGGAGCGCCATACCGGCAGCGTCAGCAGGCTGAATTTGCTGCGCCAGTGCAGGAAGGAGGGCCATAGCGGGCGCACCGACAGCCGCCAGTGCAGGCAAGAGTAACAGGCTGCGTTTTTGCCGTAGCGTGAGGCTTCGCCAGGACACGGTTACCGCCTGCGGGGTGTCGGGCTCTGAAGGCGCAGGTTTGCCAGAAAAGGCTTGCCCGGTCTGATAAAGCAGCAGTAAAGATCCCCCAAAGCTGAGCGCATCTGTCGCCAGTAACACGGCCATAGGGACATGTTGAAACAACAAAACCCCAAGCCCGGTGCCCAGCAATACCTGCGAGGCAAAAATCATATGCTCAAGGCAAGTCGCGGCTGACAGCTCTGGCTCAGGAAGGCCCCGTTTGAAGAGCAACGTCAGCGCAGGCCAGCTCATACCGCTCAATAATGCTTCGCACGACTGTACCGCCAGCAGCGCCGTGATGCTGTGATAGTGCATCCCCAGCAGGGGAAATAACAGCGCCAGTAAACCCAGTAACTCGGTGATGATTAAGATCCTGATGGGGGCAAATCGCGTGCAGAGCTTTTCGCCGAGCAGGCTACCCACAAAGCCGGGAAGGGTGGCAAAAAGCCAGGCAAGGGTCAGTAATGATGGGGGCGCTTGCCACTCCAGCAACAGGCCAAACACCAGCACCTGCGTGAGTCCATTACCCAGTGAGGTAAAAATAAAAGCACAGGCAAGCAGGCGGAGCCAGCGATGGCACCGCAGCGCGCTCAAGAGCGCGTACAGAAGGGTGTTCATGAACACAGTCCTTTCAAAAACGGTTTAATCCACGCGGCAAAGCGCGTGTACGAATAAAGGTTGATGAAAGGATGTCGTTACATTGGCGGGACGTTTCTCTGATGGCGATGAACAGACTGTAGCAGGCCTGCAGCGATAAAAAAAGGAGGCCTTACGGCCTCCTGATGCGCTACGGTTGGACGCTGTTATTTTGCAGCGTTAACAGCAAGCCATCGCGACGCATCGCGGCGGCTTCTTCTGGCTGGTGCAGCCTGTCCAGCGTATCGGCAAGCCAGGCATAGTCGAACGCGTCCGGACGCTGCTTAAGCGCGGCGCGGAAGGCGAGGCTGGCCTCTTTCCACTCACCGTGTTTAGTGAGCGACTGGCCCAGCGTGCTCCACAGCAGCGGGCGATCGCCCACGGTTTTGATCTGCTGGCGCAGCATTTTTTCGATCTGCTCTGGATTGTTGGTTTTCAGGCGCGGGATGACCATGACCAGACGATCGTCATACTGGCGCTTCAGGCCATCGAGGATGATCTCCTGTGCGGTGTCATGATCGTCACATTCAATAAGATGCTCCGCCATGGCCACCTGCAGCGATACCTGCTGGCGCGTTTTACGGCTTTGGTTCTTCCACCAACTTTTCAGACCATCGCTGCCCAAATCGGCCCGGGCCTGATCCATCAGCCCAATCCAGGCGAGACGTTGCAGCTCATCGCGCTGTTCCTCGTCGCCCACGTCGGCTTTCGCCATCGATGGAATGATGTCCAGTAACGAGCCCCAGGCACCGGTACGGATATAGGCCTGTTCGGCCAGACGCAGCACTTCCGGATGACGCGGGGTGATCTCCAGCAGACGGTCAATGCCGTGGCGTGCCGCATGGTTTTCGTTACGCGCCAGCTGCAGGCGTACGCGGGTAATTTCCACCGGGATCTGATCGTTGGACGCCAGTTCAGCGGCGCGCTCCAGGTGCTGATTGGCACGAGCTTCATCGCCTCGCTGCTGCGCCGCTTCGGCCGCCAACAGGTAGTTCACTACCGGCTGTTCAGCGTGGTCGGCATTCTTCGACATCAGCTTTTCAACCTGCTGATAGTCGCCTTCGGCCAGTTTCAGCAGCGCCTGTTCAGTCTGTTTACGTGCGCGACGGCGTTTACGTCCCACAAACCAGCTCCGGGTGTGAGCCCCGGTCCGGAAGATGCGGCGCAGGATCCACTCGACGGCGAACAGCACAACCATCGCCAGGATCAGAATGATCACCAGCCCCGTGACGCTGGTTTCAACGTTGTAGTTGTCCGTCTGGATCAAGACGTACCCCTGATGGCCCGCCAGCATTGGGCCGAGGACGATCCCGGCGATCAACAGTAAGAAGAGCAACAAGACTTTGATCATGGTTACTCTCCCTGCGGTGCGCTTTGTGGCGCGCTTTCAGGCGCAGCGGTATTTGCTTCGGAGGCGACACCAGGCTGCGCCAGCAGATTACGCACGCGCGTTTGCATCAGTTTTTCCAGCACCGGCTGGCTTTCCAGCTTGTCCGGGACATTCATGGTGATGTTCTGCTGGCTGAGCTTATCCACCTCTTCCAGGAACGCGGTGGTGGTGGCATCGTCGGTATCGTAATAGGCGCGAACCCAGGTGGAGACGTTGTCCAGCGCCTGCTTGTAAGTCTCTTCCTGATGGCGCGGCACGGCCTGGGCGGCGACCAGCAGGCGGGAGCGGATGTTTTCACGCAGATAGACATCCTGATTAGGCGCCAGTAACGGTACGGCGGTTTCGTCACGGCGGCGAATGGTAATAAAGCTGTCCATAAAGTTCTGCCAGCTTTTTTGCAGGTTTATGCGCCACTCACTGATAGAGCTGGAAAGTTCGCCGCTATCAGAATCCATCGGGGTGTCGTCATCGTTGTTATCCGCCAGACGCAGGTTATCAATCTGGTTCGACAGCTGGTTAACCTTAAGGATAATGCCGTCGTAATCGACCTGAGAAACGGCGGCCAGGCTTGCGATATCTTCGGTGATGGCACGACGCGCGTTGATCAGGCTCGGGTCGTTCATATCGGCCAGGCTGGCATCGGCGCTTTTCAGCAGAGCGGCGGCGGTGGTGACATCCTGATCGCTCCACAGCTTACGTCCGGCCAGTTTGACAAGAAAATCGGACTGGGCCAGCAGCCAGGTTTTTGCATCGGTACCGGAGATGGTAGCCACCTTCTGCTGCACCTCGTCCAGCTGTTTTGTCAGCTCAGCCTGCTTGTTATTGGCGGCGGTCAGCGCATCGGCCTGCTGCTTAATAACCGCTTCCAGATCCGTTTTTTGCGTCTCCTGCGCTTTTTGCAAGGCGGTGACCTGGCTCACCAGCGCATCATTGGTGGCGGTCTGGTTGGAGGCCTGATTTTTCACCAGACCGTACAGACCTACGCCCGCGGCGAGCGCGATCGCAATCGCAATGGCGCTTAGCGCAAGGCTAGTTTTATTCGTGTCGCGCTTCTGGGCAGTAGTGTTCTCGGTCTTCTCTGACTGTGGCGTGGTGTCCACCGTCTCCCTGGTCTCTTCAACCACGGCGGAGGATTTTTCTTGTTCCGTCATTATGGCTTCCCATTATGAGAGTTATTGTAATGCGCGCAGCAGCGCATCGTTGTCGGCGTTATCAGCGACCCTAATATCTTGCCAGCCCAGTTCCCGGGCGAGGTTCGCCAGACGCTCACTGACGACAATCAGCCGACAGCGGAGTAACCAGTTTTCACGATACCATGGTGGAATGAGCGACCAGAGCTGTTGCAGCATTTCACCGCTGGTGATCACCAGCGTTGTCACGCCGCGTTGATGCCAGCGCATGGCCTCTTCCGCACCATCATAATGCCTGGTACAACGTTGATAACATTCGCAGAATTTCACCTCTGCGCCGCGCTCGCGAAGCGTTTCACCCAACAGCTCACGCCCGCCGTTTCCGCGCAGAATCAGTGCGCGCTTTCCTGCAACAGACTGTAATTCAGGTAATTGTAGCAACACTTCGCTGGTCTCCCGATCCCGCGGATAGCGAATATCGATTCCGCTAACGGTATGCAGGGCCAGCGCGGTGGTTCGGCCAATGGCGAAGTAGCCGGGGGAGAGCGGCCAGGTTTGGCCTTCCTGTTGCAATTGCGCATGGGCAAACTCCACGGCATGTTGCGACAGCGCAAAAAGCAGGTCGCCTTCCCGTAGGGCGTGAAGCTGCTCTGTGAGCAGAGGCAGCTCCCTTCCCTGAGAGAACTCAATCAGCGGAAAGCTCCATGCCACCTGCCCCAGTGCGCGCAGACGGCTCACTAACTGCTCTCCTGCGGGAGAAGGGCGGGTGACGAGAATACTCATGCCGGGGGTTCTCCGTTATAAACGTCTGCCAGGATCTCGCGCGCGCCGTTATCGAGCAGCTCCTCAGCGAGCGATACGCCAAGCTGCTCGGCATCTTGCGGCTTACCGCGACGTTCACCGCGCACCATTTTAGAGCCGTCCGGGGCGCCAACCAGCGCCCGCAGCCACAGCTCATCATTCTTTAATTCAGCATAGCTGCCAATCGGCACCTGACAGCCGCCTTCGAGGCGGGTATTCATGGCGCGCTCCGCCTGGACACGAATCGCGGTCTCATCGTGATTGAGCGGGGCGAGCAGGTCACGGGTGTGTTGGTCGTCGAGACGGCACTCAATACCCACCGCACCCTGGCCCACCGCAGGCAGAGAGAGTTCGGGTGGCAACGCCACGCGTACGCGTGACTCCAGCCCCAGACGTTTCAGCCCAGCGACCGCAAGGATGATGGCATCATAGTCGCCGTTATCAAGTTTGCTCAGGCGGGTACCCACGTTGCCGCGCAGCGATCGGATAACCAGATCCGGGCGCCGCTCGGCCAGCTGACACTGGCGGCGTAAACTTGACGTGCCAACCACGCTGCCCTGAGGCAACGCGTCAAGCGAGGCGAAGTGGTTGGAGACAAACGCATCGCGCGGATCTTCACGCTCGCAAATCGTGACCAGGCCCAGCCCTTCGGGAAACTCAACCGGAACGTCTTTCATGGAGTGAACGGCAATATCGGCACGGCCTTCGAGCAGGGCCAGTTCCAGCTCTTTGACAAACAGCCCTTTACCGCCCACCTTGGCCAGCGGCGTATCGAGGATCACATCGCCCCGCGTCACCATAGGAACCAGCTCAACATGGAGATCGGCGTGGTAGGCTTCGAGGCGCTGCTTTACATAATGTGCCTGCCAGAGCGCAAGAGGGCTTTGGCGTGTGGCAATTCTTAAAACATTGTCTAACATGCTTGTTACCGTCATTTTCGTCTACTGACCATCCTAACATTGTTGTCTCTGTGATGGCAGTTTTACGGACGATGATGGGAAGAGGGACAAGGCAGCGGCACAAGTTGCCTGGCGCCGTATTCAGGAATTTACACGTACAGAACGGTGCTACACTTGTATGTAGCGCATCTTTCTTTACGGTCAATCGGCAAGGTGTTAAATTGATCACGTTTTAGACCATTTTTTCGTCGTTATGACCATAATGACCCAGGGCGAAAAGTGACGGTTTATTTTTGAAATAGTGTGAATGCGTTTCTCGCGGCCCCGCCAACGGCAACGCCTTCAGAACATCAGGCGATACGTCTTGTACCTCTATATTGAGACTCTGAAACAGAGACTGGATGCCATTAACCAACTGCGCGTAGATCGCGCGCTTGCTGCAATGGGACCCGCTTTCCAGCAGGTTTACAGTCTACTGCCGACATTGTTGCACTATCACCATCCGCTGATGCCAGGCTACCTGGACGGTAACGTTCCCAGAGGCATCTGTCTTTTCACGCCTGATGAAACCCAACAGCACTATCTGAACGAGCTGGAACTCTACCGTGGCATGCCGCCACAAGACTCTCCGAAAGGTGAACTGCCGATCACCGGCGTTTACACAATGGGCAGTACCTCATCGGTAGGACAAAGCTGTTCTTCTGACCTGGATATCTGGGTCTGCCATCAATCCTGGCTTGATAACGAAGAGCGCCAGCTGTTGCAGCGTAAATGCAGCCTGCTGGAGAGCTGGGCGGCATCGCTCGGTGTGGAAGTGAGCTTCTTCCTGATTGATGAAAACCGATTCCGTCATAACGAAAGCGGCAGTCTGGGTGGTGAAGACTGCGGCTCGACTCAGCATATGCTGTTGCTGGATGAATTTTACCGTAGTGCTGTTCGCCTGGCCGGTAAGCGTATTCTGTGGAATATGGTGCCGTGCGATGAAGAAGAGCATTACGACGATTACGTCATGTCGCTCTATTCTCAGGGTGTGCTGACGCCAAACGAGTGGCTGGACCTGGGCGGCTTAAGCTCCCTTTCCGCTGAAGAGTATTTTGGCGCCAGCCTCTGGCAGCTCTATAAAAGTATCGACTCACCGTACAAAGCGGTGTTGAAAACCCTGCTCCTCGAAACCTACTCCTGGGAATATCCTACGCCGCGCCTGCTGGCGAAAGACATCAAGCAGCGTCTGCACGACGGGGAGATTGTCTCCTTCGGGCTCGATGCCTACTGCATGATGCTGGAGCGCGTGACGGAATACCTGAAAGCCATTGACGACACCACCCGTCTGGACCTGGTGCGTCGCTGTTTCTATCTCAAAGTCTGTGAGAAGCTGAGCCGCGAACGGGCCTGCGTGGGCTGGCGTCGTGAAGTAGTCAGTCAACTGGTCAAAGAGTGGGGATGGGACGAAGAGCGGCTGGCAATGCTCGACAATCGCGCCAACTGGAAGATCGATCAGGTGCGAGAAGCGCATAATGAACTGCTCGATGCCATGATGCAGAGCTACCGTAACCTGATTCGCTTTGCTCGACGCAACAACCTCAGCGTTTCCGCCAGTCCGCAGGATATTGGGGTGTTGACCCGTAAACTGTACGCTGCGTTTGAAGCGCTGCCGGGTAAAGTCACGCTGGTTAACCCGCAGATTTCGCCAGACCTGTCTGAACCGAATCTGACCTTTATCTATGTACCGCCGGGCCGCGCGAACCGCACCGGGTGGTATCTGTATAACCGTGCGCCAAGCATGGATTCGATTATCAGCCATCAGCCGCTGGAATATAACCGCTACCTGAACAAGCTGGTGGCCTGGGCCTGGTTCAATGGCCTGCTGACGTCGCGCACCCGGCTGTTTATCAAAGGCAATGAGGTCGTCGACTTAGCCAAGCTGCAGGAGATGGTCGCGGACGTATCGAGCCACTTCCCGCTGCGTCTGCCGGCACCGACGCCAAAAGCGCTCTACAGTCCGTGCGAAATTCGCCATCTGGCGATCATCGTTAACCTGGAGTACGACCCGACGGCGGCCTTCCGCAATCAGGTGGTTCACTTTGATTTCCGCAAGCTGGATGTCTTTAGCTTTGGCGAGCAGCAAAATTGCCTGGTAGGCAGTATCGACCTGCTCTATCGCAACTCCTGGAACGAAGTGCGTACGCTGCACTTCAACGGCGAGCAGGCGATGATCGAAGCGCTGAAGACCATTCTCGGCAAGATGCACCAGGATGCGGCTCCGCCGGACAGCGTCGAGGTGTTCTGCTATAGCCAGCACCTGCGCGGTTTGATCCGTACCCGCGTGCAGCAACTGGTCTCCGAGTGTATCGAATTGCGTCTTTCAAGCACCCGCCATGAAACTGGCCGCTTCAAAGCGCTGCGTGTCTCCGGCCAGACCTGGGGGCTGTTCTTCGAGCGCCTGAACGTATCGGTGCAGAAACTGGAAAACGCCATCGAGTTTTACGGCGCGATTTCCCATAATAAGCTGCATGGCTTGTCGGTGCAGGTAGAAACCAACCACGTGAAGTTGCCGCAGGTGGTGGATGGCTTTGCCAGTGAAGGGATTATTCAGTTCTTCTTTGAAGAGGTGGGGGATGACGCCGGGTTTAACATCTATATCCTGGATGAGACCAACCGCGCCGAAGTTTATCACCACTGTGAAGGCAGCAAAGAGGAGCTGGTACGCGACGTGAGCCGCTTCTACTCCTCATCGCACGATCGCTTCACCTACGGCTCCAGTTTTATCAACTTTAACCTGCCGCAGTTCTACCAGATTGTGAAAGTGGATGGCCGTGCTCAGGTGATTCCGTTCCGTACGCAGGTAATTGCTGCCGCCCCCGCGAATCAGGACGCCGGCGCACCGCTGCTGCAGCAGTATTTCTCGTAGTCGGGCCCGGTAAGCGTGACGCTACCGGGCTAAAACGCGTTAGCTAAAGCTGACTTTCTCACCTGCCTGGGCGGTCGCCGCCTGTTCCAGCAGATCCCAGAAGCGCTCGCCGCTACGGTCACAAATCCACTCATCACCTTTCAGATCGAAATGGTAGCCGCCCTGTTTGGTCGCCAGCCACACCTGATGCAGCGGCTCTTGACGGTTAATGATGATTTTAGTGCCGTTTTCGAAGCTGATGGTCAGCACGCCGCCGTTGATTTCACAATCGATATCGCTGTCGCCGTCCCAGTCGTCCAGGCGCTCTTCAATGGTCTGCCACAGGTCGTCTGCAAGGCGATGGAATTCACTGTCATTCATGGGTCTGTTCCTGTTTTTCGTGATGGCGGCAGTATAACGCTAAATAATTCCCGTTGCAGGTAAGCGGCAAACTCTTGCTTTTGTGTCTTCTCCTGCGATGATAGAAAGCATAAAGCACGAACTTACAGGCAACTAAATAATGAAAAACGTTTTTGGAACGCTGGCCGTTCTCCTCACGCTGCTGAGCCTGACCGGCTGTGGTCTGAAGGGGCCGCTCTATTTCCCACCCGCGGATAAAACGGCGCCGCCGCCAACCCGGCCGGTGGAGAGCCATATTGAGTCAACCACCCCGGTCAGTAACGATCGTGGCGACAACGGCGGCCCGACTCAGGTGAACTACTGACGACCCGTTCTGTACCCGCGCAATGGAGCAAATGATGCAGTTCTCTAAAATGCATGGCCTTGGCAACGATTTTATGGTCGTCGACGCGGTAACGCAGAATGTCTTCTTTTCCCCGGAGCTGATTCGCCGTCTGTCAGACAGACACCTGGGCGTGGGTTTTGACCAACTGTTGGTGGTTGAACCCCCCTACGATCCGGATCTCGATTTTCATTACCGCATTTTTAACGCGGATGGCAGCGAAGTCTCTCAATGCGGCAACGGTGCGCGCTGTTTTGCCCGCTTTGTCCGCCTGAAAGGGCTGACCAACAAGCGTGACATTCGCGTCAGCACCGCCAATGGCCGCATGGTGCTTAGCGTTACCGATGATGAACTGGTGCGGGTTAACATGGGTGAGCCGCAGTTTGAGCCCTCGCAGGTGCCGTTTCGCGCCAACAAAGCGGAAAAGACCTATATCATGCGCGCCGCGGAACAGACAGTCTTGTGCGGCGTGGTCTCCATGGGTAATCCCCACTGTGTGATTCAGGTTGATGATGTCACTACCGCCGCCGTCGAAACCCTTGGCCCGATACTGGAAAGCCATGAACGTTTCCCGGAGCGCGCCAATATCGGCTTTATGCAGGTAGTGAAAAACGAGCATATCCGGCTGCGCGTGTATGAGCGTGGTGCGGGTGAGACACAAGCATGCGGCAGCGGCGCGTGTGCCGCCGTTGCGGTAGGTATCTCACAAGGGTTACTGGCAGAAGAGGTTCGCGTGGAGTTACCCGGCGGCCGACTGGATATTGCCTGGAAAGGCCCGGGTCACCCACTGTATATGACCGGCCCGGCGGCACATGTTTACGACGGATTTATTCATCTATGAAGCAACCAGGGGAAGAACTGCAGGAGTCACTGACAGAGCTGGACGATCGGGCGGTTGTTGATTATCTGCTGCGCCATCCTGAGTTTTTTATCCGCAATGCGCGCGTTGTCGAACAGATGCGTGTACCGCATCCGGTTCGCGAAACCGTGTCACTGGTCGAGTGGCATATGGCGCGCTCGCGTCATCAGATCTCGCATCTGGAAGAGAATATCTCTCTGCTGATGGAACAAGCCACCAGCAATGAGAGCCTCTTCTACCGGCTGCTGCATCTGCAGTCCCGGCTGGCATCTGCCAGCAGCCTGGACGAATTCCTCAACCGTTTCCATCGCTGGGCCCGCGAACTGGGGTTGGCAGGCGCAACGATCCGCCTGTTCCCTGACCGTTGGCGCATCGGTGCGCCTTCTGGCTTTACCCATCTGGCACTGAACCGTCAGGCCTTCGAACCGTTGCGCATCCAGCGTCTGGGCAGAGAGCATCACTATCTGGGTACGCTCAACGGACCGGAACTGCTGGTGGTGCTACCGGAGGCTAAAGCCATCGGTTCGGTGGCGATGTCGCTGATGGGACGTGACGGCGATCTTGGCGTGATACTCTTTACCAGCCGGGACGCGCAGCATTATCAGCAGGGACAGGGCACTCAGCTGCTCCAGGAGATCGCTTTGATGTTACCAGAACTGCTGGAGCGCTGGGTCGAGCGCCTATGACCGGGGCCTCGCTAACTCCCGCCGTGACGCGCTTTATGCGCTACCTGGGCGTTGAGCGCCAGCTCAGCCCCATTACGCTTAAGAATTATCAGCGTCAGCTGGATGCCATCATGCAGATTGCGGAAGAGAGCGGTCTGCAAAGCTGGCAGCAGTGCGATGCTGCCACGGTACGGGGATTTGCCGTACGCAGCCGCCGCAAAGGCCTTGGCCCGGCGAGCCTGGCGTTACGTCTCTCGGCATTACGTAGCTTCTTTGACTGGCTGGTGGCTCAGGGCGAACTCACGGCCAATCCGGCGAAAGGCATCTCCGCGCCGAAAGCACCGCGTCATCTGCCTAAAAATATCGATGTGGATGACGTTAACCGCCTGCTGAATATCGACCTTAACGATCCGCTGGCGGTGCGCGACAGGGCGATGCTGGAAGTGATGTATGGCGCCGGCCTGCGACTCTCTGAACTGGTGAACCTGGACAGCAAACATCTCGATCTCGACACCGGTGAAGTGTGGGTGATGGGCAAGGGGAGCAAAGAGCGCCGTCTGCCGATTGGCCGCAACGCCGTCGTCTGGATTGAACACTGGCTGGATCTGCGCGGGCTGTTTGGTGCCGACGACGATGCGCTGTTTCTCTCGAAGCTGGGCAAGCGCATCTCGGCGCGTAACGTGCAAAAACGCTTCGCCGAGTGGGGCATCAAGCAGGGGCTGAACAGCCATGTGCATCCTCACAAACTGCGCCACTCCTTCGCCTCTCATATGCTGGAGTCCAGCGGCGATCTGCGCGGCGTTCAGGAGTTATTGGGGCATGCCAATTTATCCACCACTCAAATCTATACCCATCTCGATTTTCAACACCTTGCCTCGGTGTACGACGCGGCGCATCCACGCGCCAAACGGGGGAAATAATGCGTTTTTACCGTCCGGTCGGCCAGATTTCTGCGCTGACCTTTGATCTCGATGACACGCTGTACGATAACCGTCAGGTGATCCTGCGCACCGAGCAGGAAGCGCTGAGCTTTGTTCAGAACTATCACCCGGCGTTAAAAACGCTGCAAAACAGCGAGTTTCATCGCCTGCGCCAGGCGTTACGGGAGACTGAACCGGATATTTATCACGATGTCACCGAATGGCGGCGTCGGGCAGTTGAACAGGCGATGCTGGATGCCGGCCTCACGGCGTCCGAAGCGGCTCTGGGCGCGGAGGCGTCGATGGCGCATTTTGCTAAATGGCGTAGCCGTATCGATGTGCCGCAAGAGACGCACGATACCCTTGCCGCGCTTGCCGAAAAGTGGCCGCTGGTGGCTATCACCAACGGCAATGCTCAGCCAGAGCTCTTTGGCCTGGGTGATTACTTCGAATTTGTACTGCGTGCCGGCCCGGACGGACGCTCGAAGCCGTTCAACGACATGTACCATCTGGCGGCGAAAAGACTCAACGTACCGCTGGGCGAGATCCTGCACGTGGGCGATGACCTCACCACCGACGTGGCGGGGGCGATCCGCTGTGGCATGCAGGCTTGCTGGATCAAGCCTGAAAACGCCGACCTGATGCAGGCTTTCGACAGCCGCCTGCTGCCACACGTGGAAATTTCGCGGTTGGCATCCCTCACGACGCTGATATAATCACCAGCAGTATTGTATAAATTAACAGTATGTCCGGTGGCAAGCGCCGCCGGGCAGCTCACTTCTGGCGGTGCCAATGGACGTTTCTTACCTTCTCGACAGCCTTAATGATAAACAGCGTGATGCGGTTGCCGCCTCGCGCACTAACCTGCTGGTGCTGGCAGGGGCGGGGAGTGGTAAGACGCGTGTGTTAGTGCACCGTATCGCCTGGTTACAGAGCGTAGAAAACTGCTCGCCTTACTCCATCATGGCGGTGACCTTCACCAACAAGGCGGCGGCGGAGATGCGCCACCGTATCACCCAACTGATGGGCACCAGCCAGGGCGGTATGTGGGTGGGGACTTTCCACGGCCTGGCGCATCGCCTGCTGCGCGCTCACCATCTGGATGCTAACCTGCCGCAGGATTTTCAGATCCTCGATAGCGAAGACCAGCTGCGTCTGCTTAAGCGCTTGATCAAGGCGATGAACCTTGATGAGAAGCAGTGGCCGCCGCGTCAGGCGATGTGGTACATCAACGGCCAGAAAGACGAAGGGCTACGCCCACACCATATCCAGAGTTTCGGTAATCCGGTCGAGCAGACCTGGCAGAAGGTTTACCAGGCCTATCAGGAAGCTTGTGACCGTGCGGGGTTGGTTGACTTCGCTGAGCTGCTGCTGCGTGCCCATGAGCTGTGGCTCAACAAGCCGCATATTTTGCAGCACTATCGCGAGCGCTTTACCAACATCCTGGTGGACGAATTCCAGGATACCAACAACATTCAGTACGCGTGGATCCGCCTGCTGGCGGGCGATACTGGCAAGGTGATGATCGTTGGCGATGACGACCAGTCGATCTACGGCTGGCGCGGGGCGCAGGTTGAAAATATCCAGCGCTTCCTCAACGACTTCCCCGGTGCGCAGACCATCCGCCTGGAACAGAACTACCGTTCAACCAGCAACATTCTGAGCGCGGCCAACGCCCTGATTGAGAACAACAACGGGCGTTTGGGCAAAAAGCTCTGGACCGACGGCGTCGATGGCGAGCCAATCTCTCTTTACTGCGCGTTCAACGAACTCGATGAAGCGCGGTTTGTGGTGAACCGCATCAAGACCTGGCAGGACAACGGCGGCGCGCTGGAGCAGTGCGCTATTCTCTATCGCAGCAACGCCCAGTCGCGTGTGCTGGAAGAGGCGCTGCTGCAGGTGAGCATGCCGTACCGCATTTACGGGGGCATGCGCTTCTTCGAGCGCCAGGAGATCAAAGATGCGCTCTCCTATCTGCGCCTGATTGCCAACCGTAATGACGATGCCGCCTTTGAGCGCGTGGTGAATACCCCGACGCGCGGGATCGGCGATCGTACCCTGGACGTGGTGCGTCAGACCTCGCGTGAACGTCAGCTCACGTTATGGCAGGCCTGTCGCGAGTTATTACAGGAGAGAGCCCTCGCCGGGCGTGCCGCCAGCGCCCTGCAGCGTTTCCTCGAGCTTATCGAAGCGCTGGCGCAAGAGACCGCCGACATGCCGCTGCACGTGCAGACCGACCGGGTGATTAAAGATTCCGGCCTGCGCACCATGTATGAGCAGGAAAAGGGCGAGAAAGGACAGACCCGTATCGAAAACTTAGAGGAGCTGGTGACGGCAACGCGCCAGTTCAGCTACAACGAAGAAGACGAAGACCTGATGCCGCTGCAGGCATTCCTCTCTCACGCCGCGCTGGAAGCGGGCGAAGGGCAGGCGGATACCTGGCAGGACGCGGTGCAACTTATGACCCTGCACTCCGCGAAAGGGCTGGAGTTCCCGCAGGTGTTCATCGTCGGGATGGAAGAGGGGATGTTCCCCAGCCAGATGTCGCTGGATGAGGGCGGTCGTCTGGAAGAAGAGCGTCGCCTGGCCTACGTGGGGGTGACGCGTGCAATGCAGAAGCTGACGCTCACCTACGCCGAAACCCGTCGTCTGTACGGCAAAGAGGTCTATCATCGCCCGTCACGTTTTATTGGCGAGCTGCCAGAAGCGTGCGTGGAAGAGGTACGCCTGCGCGCCAGCATCAGCCGTCCGGTCAGCCATCAGCGTATGGGAACGCCCGTCTCTGAAAACGACACGGGGTACAAGCTGGGGCAGCGTGTCCGCCATGCTAAATTTGGCGAGGGCACCATCGTCAATCTGGAAGGCAGCGGCGAGCACAGTCGCCTGCAGGTCGCGTTTCAGGGCCAGGGAATTAAATGGCTGGTGGCCGCTTACGCGAAGCTGGAAGCGGTGTAACTTTCAGAAAAACATCATAATTTTGTAATTATCTGCTAGCCTTATACGTTGAGGGTGATTTATTGCTCTTCAGCGTTCCGTTGCGTGTTGACGCCGCAGTTATTGCTGGCGTAACATGCGCGCACGATTACGCTAAGAGGACATTCGCCTTGGACACACCCAGTAGATACTGGCTCAATTCCCTGTCATCCAGGAACAACTCCTAAGGCTATCTCCTCACGCTGATGGCCTTAGTGGTTGTCAGCGACTGCATTATTCCCGTCGCGCTGAGTCAGGCTGTTTAATGGTCTGAAACCCAATTTGTTTCTGTGTGCCCACCGAACTGTCCGATATTTTTTGCATTGGGAGTCCCGGTCATGCTGAGCGCATTTCAACTGGAAAACAACCGACTAACCCGGCTTGAAGCCGAGGAGTCACAACCCCTCATTGATGCCGTATGGGTGGATCTGGTCGAGCCGGATGACGAGGAACGTACACGCGTTCAGTCAGAGCTCGGGCAGAGTCTGGCCACCCGACCGGAACTGGAAGACATCGAAGCATCCGCCCGTTTCTTCGAGGACGAAGACGGCCTGCATATTCACTCCTTCTTCTTCTTTGAAGATGCCGAAGATCACGCTGGCAACTCCACCGTGGCATTTACCATCCGTGATGGGCGCCTGTTCACGCTGCGCGAAAGGGAACTGCCCGCGTTTCGCCTCTACCGCATGCGGGCCCGCAGCCAGGCGATGGTGGACGGGAACGCTTACGAACTGCTGCTGGATCTGTTTGAAACCAAAATTGAACAGCTGGCAGACGAGATTGAAAATATCTACAGCGATCTGGAAAAGCTGAGCCGCGTCATTATGGAAGGGCACCAGGGCGATGAGTATGACGAAGCACTCTCGACGCTGGCCGAGCTGGAAGATATTGGCTGGAAGGTACGTTTGTGTCTGATGGATACCCAGCGCGCGCTGAACTTCCTGGTACGCAAGGCGCGTCTGCCGGGTGGCCAACTGGAGCAGGCGCGTGAGATCCTGCGCGATATCGAATCCCTGTTGCCGCACAACGAATCCCTGTTCCAGAAGGTGAACTTCCTGATGCAGGCGGCAATGGGCTTTATCAACATCGAGCAGAACCGCATCATCAAGATCTTCTCGGTGGTATCGGTCGTGTTCCTGCCACCGACGCTGGTGGCCTCAAGCTACGGAATGAACTTTGAGTTTATGCCGGAGCTGAAGTGGAGCTTTGGCTATCCGGGCGCGATTGTCTTTATGATCCTCGCCGGGCTGGCGCCTTACCTCTACTTCAAGCGCCGTAACTGGCTGTAAGCACATCACCCTCTCCATGGGGAGAGGGTGAAATACTACAATCCTCTTTTTACGCGACGCTGGGTATAAATCGCATCGGCAACGAAAATCGCCAGTGCGACCCAGATAAACGCAAACGTCACCATCTTATCCGCACCCGGTACTTCACCGTAAAACACCACCGCCAGCAGGAACATCAGCGTGGGGCCGATGTACTGGAAGAAGCCCAGCGTGGAGAGGCGCAGGCGCGTTGCCGCACCGGTAAAGCACAGCAGCGGGATCGTAGTGACGACACCTGCGGCCATCAGCATCAGGTTCAGCGACCATGGATTGCCGCCCATATGGCTGGTGGCGCTATCGGCAATGCCAAACAGATAAATCGCGGCGACTGGCAACAGCCACAAAGTTTCGAACAGCATTCCGGTCTGGGCTTCGACGGCGATTTTTTTGCGCACCAGGCCGTAGAAAGCAAAGCTGAACGCCAGCCCCAGCGCAATGACAGGCAGCGAGCCGAACGTCCATAGCTGGACCAGCACCCCGCAGAAGGCGAGAAGTACCGCCACCCACTGCATCCGGCGGAAGCGCTCGCCGAGGAAAATCATCCCCAGCACAATGTTCACCAGCGGGTTAATAAAATAACCCAGGCTTGCTTCGAGCATGTGATGGTTATTCACTGCCCAGATGAACAGCAGCCAGTTGCCGCCAATTAACACGGCAGAGAGCGCCAGTAGAAAGACCTTTTTCGGCGTTTTGAGCAGCGTTTTAACGCCCGACCACTGACGGCTAATACTCATCAGCGCAATCATAAAGAAGAAGGACCAGATAACGCGGTGAGTGAGGATCTCGTCCGCCGGCACGTAGGCGATCAGTTTGAAGTACGCCGGTGCGATACCCCAAATAAAATAAGCGGCAAGAGCGAGTAAAACGCCCTGCCGCGTCTGTTTAGCATCCATCGGGAAAATCCGTTACAAATAAGTGAACTCACTTTACCCGATTTTTTCGCCTCAACCCACCATATAAGTGGCTGTTGCGCTGGCGATATAAACCTGCTCGTCGTTATGCAGCTCTACGCGGGCAACGGCAACTTTGTTACCCGCCCGCAGCAGACTGCTGGTGCAGGTAAAGCGATTTCCGCGGCCGGGCCGCAGGTAGTCAACGCGTAAATCGATCGTGCCCATTCTTGATAAACGCTGACGCAGTTCATCTTCGTTGATGGTCTCGTGGCGCGTTAAGGTGCTACCCACGCAGACCAGCCCGGCGGCGACATCCAGCGCTGAGGCAATCACCCCGCCGTGCAGAATACTCTGCGCCCAGTTTCCCACCATCATCGGCTGGTTATTGAAACTGAGCTGCGCAAAATCCTTCTCGTAGCGCTCCAGCTCCAGGCCCAGTGCGCGGTTAAATGGCATGTGATAGACAAAAATCTCACCGACCAGCTTCAGAGCTTGTTCCGCAGTTAGCGTGGCTGACATGGCACAACAGATCCTTATTGTTAATAAAATGTTGATTTTATCCCTCGCCAAGGCGATTTACCACTTTAAGACATCTGGATGCAGCAGACGGCAAATAAATATGTAGAATGTGGTGGGCAAAATTATTCTTAAAAACTATCTACCTGGAGAACACCACCGATGCGGACGTATCTGGTCTGGTTACTTGCAGCGGTTGCGCTGCCTTTCACAGCTTATGCGCAGGAAGCGACCGTTAAAGAGGTGCACGATGCCCCGGCGGTACGCGGGAGTATCATCGCTAACCTGCTGCAGGAGCATGACAACCCATTTACGCTCTATCCGTACGACACTAACTACCTGCTATACACGACCACCAGCGACCTGAATAAAGAGGCTATCAATACCTACAGCTGGTCTGATAACGCGCGTAAAGATGAGGTAAAATTTCAGCTGAGCCTGGCCTTCCCGTTCTGGCGCGGTATTCTGGGGCCGAATTCGGTGCTGGGCGCCTCATATACGCAGAAATCCTGGTGGCAGCTCTCAAACAGCGGTGAATCATCGCCGTTCCGCGAGACCAACTACGAACCGCAGTTGTTCCTCGGCTTTGCGACTGACTATGAATTTGCTGGCTGGACGCTACGCGATGTGGAATTTGGTTATAACCACGACTCCAATGGGCGTTCAGACCCGACCTCACGTAGCTGGAACCGTCTGTACACCCGACTGGCGGCGCAAAACGGCAACTGGCTGGTTGAAGTGAAGCCCTGGTACGTCGTAGGCGATACCGACGATAACCCGGATATCACCAAATATATGGGTTATTACCAGCTGCGCGTGGGTTATCAACTGGGCGAGGCGGTATTAAGCGCGAAAGGGCAGTACAACTGGAATACCGGCTACGGCGGTGCGGAGATTGGCCTCAGCTATCCAATGACCAGGCATGTACGCCTTTATACTCAGGTATATAGCGGCTATGGCGAGTCACTTATCGACTATAACTTCAACCAGACCCGCGTCGGTGTGGGCGTGATGCTGAACGATCTTTTCTAGCATCCTCGAATGTTTTTGTCTTAATCGTTGAAGTTTCTCTCTCAGGCGCTGAAAATAGCGCCTGTTTTTATTTCAGGCAGGTGGTTAATGTGGCGCAGGCGGAAGTTTTGAATCAGACATTGCTGGCTAAACAGGTTCTGCATGAGACCTTTGGCTACCAGCAATTCCGCCCGGGCCAGGAGACCATCATCGATGCCGTCCTCGAAGGGCGTGATTGCCTGGTCGTGATGCCCACCGGCGGCGGGAAGTCGCTCTGTTATCAGGTGCCCGCGCTGGTGCTTAACGGCCTGACGGTGGTGGTCTCTCCGCTTATCTCGTTGATGAAAGACCAGGTCGATCAGCTGCTGGCTAACGGCGTGGCAGCGGCCTGCCTGAACTCGACGCAAACCCGCGAGCAGCAGCAAGAGGTGATGGCCGGTTGCCGTACCGGGCAGATCCGTCTTCTTTATATCGCTCCAGAGCGGCTGATGCTGGATAACTTCCTCGACCATTTGACGCACTGGAACCCGGTGCTGTTGGCGGTGGATGAAGCGCACTGCATCTCCCAGTGGGGGCATGATTTCCGTCCGGAGTATGCCGCGCTCGGTCAGTTGCGCCAGCGCTTCCCGGCGCTGCCCTTTATGGCGCTGACCGCCACGGCAGATGACACGACCCGTCTGGATATCGTCCGACTGCTGGGGCTGAACGACCCCTTTATCCAGGTTAGCAGCTTCGATCGCCCTAACATCCGCTACATGCTGATGGAGAAGTTCAAGCCGCTGGATCAGCTCTTACGCTACGTCCAGGAGCAACGCGGCAAGTCGGGCATCATCTACTGCAACAGCCGCGCGAAGGTGGAAGACACCGCCGCGCGCCTGCAAAACCGTGGCTTCAGCGCCGCAGCCTATCATGCCGGGTTAGAAAACCACATCCGCGCCGACGTGCAGGAGAAATTCCAGCGCGACGATCTGCAAATCGTTGTTGCGACGGTGGCGTTCGGCATGGGGATCAACAAGCCCAACGTGCGCTTTGTGGTGCATTTCGACATCCCGCGCAATATCGAATCTTACTATCAGGAAACGGGCCGCGCCGGGCGTGATGGCCTGCCTGCGGAAGCGATGCTGTTTTACGATCCGGCGGATATGGCGTGGCTGCGCCGCTGCCTGGAAGAGAAACCGCAGGGGCAACTGCAGGACATTGAGCGCCACAAGCTGAACGCGATGGGGGCCTTTGCCGAAGCGCAAACCTGCCGCCGTCTGGTGCTGCTCAACTACTTTGGTGAAGGACGACAGGAATCGTGCGGTAACTGCGATATCTGCCTCGACCCACCGAAGCAGTACGATGGCCTGATGGACGCGCGTAAGGCGCTTTCGACGATCTATCGTGTCAATCAACGCTTCGGGATGGGCTACGTGGTGGAAGTGCTGCGCGGCGCGAATAATCAGCGTATCCGTGATATGGGCCACGACAAGCTGCCTGTCTACGGCATCGGTAAAGACCAGAGCCACGAGCACTGGGTCAGCATTATCCGCCAGCTGATCCACATGGGGTTCGCTACGCAAAACATTGCCCAGCACTCGGCGCTGCAGCTGACCGAAGCGGCACGCCCGGTGCTGCGCGGCGAAATTGAACTGAAGCTCGCCGTGCCGCGCGTGATTGCCCTGAAGCCGCGCGTAATGCAGAAATCTTACGGCGGCAACTACGACCGGAAGCTGTTTGCCAAACTGCGCAAGCTGCGTAAAGCCATCGCCGATGAGGAGAACATCCCACCGTACGTGGTCTTTAACGACGCAACGCTGATAGAGATGGCCGAGCAGATGCCGCTTAGCGCCGGTGAAATGCTCAGCGTTAACGGTGTCGGCACGCGCAAGCTCGAGCGGTTCGGGAAAGAGTTTATGGCGCTTATTCGCTCTCATGCCGATGGTGATGATGAGGAGTAGTCAGCCAGCCAAAAAAGTGCCAGTATGATGACTCACTGTATTATTTCCCCGCGAGCTAATTATGTTAATGCTATTTCTCACCGTGGCATTAGTGCACATCGTTGCGCTGATGAGCCCCGGTCCTGACTTTTTCTTCGTATCGCAAACTGCCGTCAGCCGCTCCCGCAAAGAGGCGATGATGGGCGTACTCGGCATTACCATGGGCGTCATGGTCTGGGCGGCGGTGGCGCTGCTTGGTCTGAACCTGATTCTGGCGAAGATGGCCTGGCTGCATAACATCATCATGGTCGGCGGTGGCCTGTATCTGTGCTGGATGGGCTACCAGATGCTGCGCGGCGCGCTGAAAAAAGAGGTAGCAACGCCGCAGGAACCAAAAGTTGAGCTGGCTACCGGCGGTCGTAGCTTTATGAAAGGGCTGCTGACTAACCTGGCGAACCCGAAAGCGATTATCTACTTCGGCTCGGTGTTCTCACTCTTTGTGGGCGACAGCGTCGGCGCGGGAGCGCGCTGGGGCATCTTCCTGCTGATTGTGGTGGAAACCTTTGCCTGGTTCACCCTTGTAGCAAGCCTGTTTGCCCTGCCGGCAATGCGCCGTGGTTATCAGCGCATTGCGAAGTGGATCGATGGCTTTGCTGGTGCACTCTTTGCGGGCTTCGGTATTCACCTCATCATCTCTCGCTAATTGCTTCAATGGCGTACAGGATCCTGTACGCCATCTTGCCTTTACTTCTTCTGCTCTGCATCGTCATGCGCGGGTGCGGCAAGAATCGCAATATCGACAAAATAGCTTTTGCCAATAATCATGCCCTTGCCGAACCAGGTCACGCCCCGGGAATATAGCTCAACATCTTCACTATTTTTGACCAGCCGGTTGCCAAAGGTATTGCGAACGCTGTAGCTGTTGCTGGTAACGTAATCCAGCGTCAGTGCGCTATTGCCCTCGGCTTTGTAAAAACTGGTGATGGCGTTGAGATAGTCCGGCGCATAGTGTTTAACGACGTCTGTGATTTGTTGTTGCCTAGTCTTCCAGTCGCCGATTGGCTGCGGGGGGATATTCTGCGCGATAACGGCATAAAGCTGAGCCGTGGCGCGCGCGACCGCGAGCTGAACCTGTGCATCATGGATAAATCGATCCCTCAGGAAGTCGCTCTTTTCTGTCCGCTCCTCTTTCGCCGGGCGCCAGGGTAACCAGCTGGATTTCTCCTTCTCCTTTTTGTCCTGCAGGTAGTAACTTGTCATATCTACCGGCTGGAAGAGCGACGTCGCCAGAAACGCCGCACAGGCGAGCTGGCGCTCCTCGCGCTCGCTTTTTAACACCAGCATGCCCGGCACGCCTAATTTCGCGAGCTGCATCGGGTCAACTTTATTCTGGATAAGCCGCTGATTCACCTCCTGCTGGGTCGCATCGCCACGCGCTAAATCGCAAATTTGCTGCATCAAAAAGGTATTACGTTTTCCTGCAACCTGAGGCGTCAAATTGAACAGGGTATCGGTAATAATGCTATAAGCGGGCACGCTAACAAATCTGACGGGCAGATCCTGGGAAGCCGCAAAGCCGGTGGCTGCGGTCAGTAAAGAAAGACCGCCGACGGCGGTCTTGATTAGAGTGAGGCGCATGACGTTATTTACCTGCGTTATCAGCCACGATTTCAATCGTCATGCGGCGATTGGGGGCCAGGCATTCAATGACATGTGATGTGGCGACACCCGGACAATCAACGCGCGGCATACTTTCGCCCAGACCTTCGGTTTCGATGCGGGTGGCATCAATCCCGTTTTCAATGAGCTGGCGCTTCACCGATTCCGCGCGTGCTTTGGACAGCGTCATATTGCTGGCCTCGTCGCCGATACGGTCAGTATGGCCTTTAACGATCAGGTGTTTACCTTGCTGTGTTTCAGCCTTCAGCCCGCCGCTGATGAGATTCACCTGCTTGATGCCCTCCGGACTCAGCGCTGCGCTACCAAAGGCAAACAGGCTTTCTGCACTCAGCTCTTTCTGAACGACCGCAACAGGTTGCTGCGGTTTTGCCTGCGGCGTCAGGCAGTTTTCAGGCAGGAAATAGAAACTTTGCGCCTTCATCTGTGAGTCGAACAGCACCTTGTACTGACAGGTACGCACGCTGTGATCTGGCTGGGTGAAGTGGAAAATATAATCCCACTCTTTCACGCGAAACATGCCTTCACTGAAATGCGGTGCGCCGAGCAGCTCATAGATCTGCGCTTTGGTTAAACCTGCGTGCATCTCGTTAAGATTGTCTTTATTCACGAAGCTGCCGTCAGTACGTACTGCGTGCGATTTATCCGGGAATATCGCGTTATCGGTCTTCCCTTCACCATTTACGTCGCTAACAGCGCGGGTACAGGCGGTAAGCAAAGCCATGCTGCCAATAAGCAGCGCCAGCCGGGTCATCTTTTTACAATTCATCATAATTTCTCTTTTACTCTCCGGCGTGTTCGCCGGAGATGTTTGTTAATTCAGACTTACCACTGATAGCCAATGCCAACGGAACCACCCAGATCGCCCTGGCTGTTAGAGGAGCCAGACAGCTTCGTGACCCATTTACCATTGTCAGAGACAGTTGATACCCCCATCGCAATCGCAGACTCGCCCTGATAGGTTCCCCCCGCCATGCTGAACATGCTGGCGCCTGGCGAATAAGGCTGTGGCAAGCTCGCCATGGCCATCGCGCCGGCGATACCCGCGCTCAGCTTGTCGTCCTGATCGGCAATCATCTCTTTCAGTTCGCCAAACTTGTTATTGGTATAGGTGTAAGAATCGCCCATGCTCTGTTTCAACTGACCCACGTTGACGGCATCGGTGGCTGCGGTACCGGCTGCCACGTGAGTGATCTGACGCTCGCCGCTCGCGTATCCCATGGAAACGCTGTTATCACGATCGGTAACGGAGTTTGTTCCTAGCGCCACGGCGTTGCTGTGGGTAGCCTTCGCGCTGTTACCCAGGGCCATGCTGTTTGTTGCGCTGGCCACCGCACCTGCGCCGCCAGCGATGGAATTCTGGCCCGTCGGTTTCGGCTTCGGCAGGTTACTGGTGTTATTCACCTGGAACATGCCGTCCTTGCCCTCGGCAATGTTGGTCACATTCAGGCTGACTTCATCCAGCTGCTGCTTATTTACGGCATCGCTGGCATTGATGCCCGCCGCAACGTTAGTAATGGTGGTACCGCCGGTTTTAGTGGATTGATCGTAGGTATCGCCCGCCAGCGCTATTTTGCTGTAATCAATGGATCCATCGCCGTTTACCACATATTTCACCACGGAGTTATCCAGACCGGAGAAATTGGTGTTGATGGCTTCGATCGCCTGATTTGTGGCATACAGCTGCGAGCCGTTCACGGCATCCGTGCTGGTGGCGCTGATACGGCCCGCTGCAACGTTGGTGATGGTGCGTTCGTTATCCAGGCTGCCTACGCTGACGGTGCCCGCCGGCGTTGTGCCAGCAAATTGATAGTCGTTGCCGCGAATGGTTACGCCCTGAGTACCCACGGCACGCTCCGTGGTGGCTCCTGCGCCCAGCGCCACGTCACCCTTATTGTTAGCGACCGCGCCAGCGCCAATGGCAACGCTGTTTTCGCCGGTTGACCGTGCGTTCTGCCCCATCGCCATACTGCCTGCGCCGGTTGACGTGGCCGCGTTACCCATGGCAATCGAACTTTCGCCCACCGATTTTGCAGCCGGACCTACCGCAATGGAGTCGGTGCCGGTGGCAACGGAATCTGCTTTGGTGGAGTTAGCGTGGAAATACTTCACCCCGTTGTTATACATATCGCTGGTGGCGTCTCTGAGTTGCTGTACGTTTACCGCATCGCTGTCATTCACCCCGTAAGCGACGTTAGTGAGGGTGGTACCGCCCGCTTTCGTCGTACTGTTATAGGTGGTGCCGCCCATGGACACGCGGTTGTAGTTGATGGTGCCGTCCGGATTGGTGTCGTATTTGACCGCCAGATCGCTGAGATCGGAAATATCGCCAGATATCCCTTCAATGGCCTGGTTGGTGGCATAGAGCTGAGAGCCGTTCACCGCATCGGTACTGGTGGCGCTGAGGCGACCGGCAGCGAGATTGGTGAGAGTACGCTCCTTGCCTACGCTGCCGATACTGACGGTGCTTGCAGGAGCGGCGCCCGCGAAGGTATAAGCCGTGCCGCGCAGGGTCGTGCCGGTGGTTGCGACGGCCGCAGCGGTGAGTGAGTCAGCACCCAGCGCCACGTCTTTAGCATTGTTGGCTTTGGCGTTATAGCCGAGGGCAAGGCTGTTTTCGCCTATGGCGGTGGCGTTATAGCCGACGGCGGAGCTGCCTTTACCTTTCGCGTAGGCATCGGCCTGGGTCAGCCCTTTCTCGTTGGTCCGCGCATAGCGGATACCTTTGCCGTTCAGATCGGTGTAGGTCGTGCTGGTGTCGCCGGCGATGTTGTTAACGATGTTGGTGACGTCTGCCACGTCGGCGTTGGTCTCGTTAAGCTGAGACATATTCACCGCATCGCTGTCATTCACCCCCCGGGCAACGTTAGTGATAGTGGTGCCGCCCGTTTTCGTCGTGCTGTTATAGGTGGTGCCGCCCATCGTTACGCTGTTGCGGTTAACCGTACCGCCGCTGTTAGTGTCGTACATGACAGCAAAACCTTGCTGCTCGGCAACGTCTTCAAGGGACTGGTTGGTGGCATACAGCTGAGAGCCGTTCACCGCATCGGTGCTGGTGGCGCTGAGGCGTCCGGCAGCGAGATTGGTGAGAGTACGCTCTTTACCCACGCTGCCAATACTGACGGTGCTTGCAGGGGCTGTGCCCGCGAAGGTATAGGCTTTGCCGCGCAGGGTCGTGCCGGTGGTCGCAACGGCCGCAGCGGTGAGTGAGTCAGCGCCCAGCGCCACGTCTTTCGCGTTGTTGGCTTTGGCGTTATAGCCGAGGGCAAGGCTGTTTTCGCCTATGGCGGTGGCGTTATAGCCGACCGCGGAGCTGCCCTTACCTTTCGCGTAGGCATCGGCCTGGGTCAGCCCTTTCTCGTTGGTCCGCGCATAGCGGATACCTTTACCGTTCAGGTCGGTGTAGGTCGTGCTGGTGTCGCCGGCGATGTTGTTAACGATGTTGGTGACGTCTGCCACGTCGGCGTTGGTCTCGTTAAGCTGAGACATATTCACCGCATCGCTGTCGTCGACCCCGCGAGCAATGTTAGTGATGGTGGTGCCGCCACTGTTGTCGGTACTGTCATACGTATCGCCGTTAAGGGTAATGCTATCGTAATTAACCGTGCTGTCCTGGTTCAGGTCGTATTTAACCGCGACATTGGCGAGGGCTTCTGTCGCTTGTGTGGCGGCAAAAAGCTGCGAACCGTTGATCGCATCGGTACTGGTTTTGCTAATACGGCCTGCGGCCAGGTTGGTCAGTGTCCGTTCCGCATCTTTTTTACCGATACTAACGGTGCTGAGCGGCGCCGTGCCCGCGAATGCGTAGCTCTTACCATCGATAGTGATAGCTTGCGTCCCTACGGCCGCTGCGGTCAGGGAGTTTGACCCCAGGGCCACGCTGTTATCATCTGCGGAGGTCGCGTTGGTACCGAAGGCCAGGGAAGACATCCCCTGAGCTTTGGCGTTTGAGCCCATCGCGATAGCATCGTTCTTTGTGGCAGAGGAGTTGTAGCCAAACGACAGTGCTCTATCTGCCTGTGCTTTGGCCTGGGTCCCCAGTGCAACGGTGTCCGCTTTGGTTGCCTGAGCTTTATAGCCTACGGCGAAACTTTGCTTGTCGCTGGAACTGGCGTGGCTGCCAATGGCCAGCGAGCTTTCACCAGACGCAGTTGCGCTGTTGCCAATCGCCTGGGCATCCACACCGGTTGCGGTAGAGTCACTGCCAATTGCGAGAGAGTTATTACCCGAGGAGGTTGAATCACTCCCTATGGATAACGACTCTACACCGTATGCCCGGCTACCGATGCCCAGCGCCATGCTGGATTTTGCCGTAGCTTCGGCATGGTTACCCACCGCCAGGGCCTGTCCACCATAGGCGGTTGACCAGTTACCCAGCGAAATATTTTCTCCTTCGAGATCATTACTGTTCTGGGTGCTGGTGTAGGTGCCGGAAGTGGAGCTGTAGCCGATGGCGATATCGCCGCTACGGTTAGCGTGCGCGCCAGCACCGAAGGCGACCGCGTTTTGTCCGTCTGCTTCAGAGGCTAAGCCGATCGCCGTCGCCCCACCGCTTTTGTTTGCCGTAGCATAGGCGCCAATTGCCACACTGCCGCCGGGCGTCTGCGAGGTGCTGGTATCTGCGTCAGCGTGATCGCCAAGCGCGATACCACCCATAGCCGCTTTAGCGCTTTCGCCAACTGCGACGTTAGACAGCTCCTGCTGGTTAACATTGGTATTGCCTGTTGTGATGGTATTCGCGTCCAGAGTGGTGGTATCGCCGGTCTCTGCGTTGGTACCAATCGTCACCGAGTCGGGGTCAGTACTGGTGGTGACGGGATCATCAGCGTATGCGCTGGTACTTACTAGCGACGAAAGGGTTAACGCGCCGATAAGGCCAACGGCAGTTGCACTTAAGCCCGTGCGCCCGGATTTACCTTTTCCATTCGCTTTTGCAAATTCGCTCACGGCAACCCAGGTACGTAATGCTGGGTTCCAGATCAATCGATATATTTTATTCATTATGGCTCCTGCCAATTAAATGAAATCTGAAATTTTGTTATTGAAATAGTGAATTAAGTGAATGCTTCACATCCTGAGAAGCGGTCGCCGCTCGGGTGTATTGCTGGGCGTAGCTAAGTGATATTGCATAAAGAGACCGCGGGTGTGACCACGATCGAAAAAAGTGTCTTGCTGATGCCGATCTGCAAGAGACAAATTCAGTGAGATATATGAGTTTTTCAACGCGCCATCCATGGGATATGCTCCAACATCCTGTCAGAAAATCTTTAAATAATAAGTTCCAGAGTAAATTAATATTCATTGTTTCATTCGCACAATGAATATTAATTTCTCATTTGATTGCGTTGCTCAGGTAAGCGCTGATTTTAAAAATGCGCTCTCATCTTAAAATATTACTATTGATGGAGGCTGATGAAGGTGCTGGCACGACGTTGTTTAACCGCGGATACTGTCAGCTGACTGTTCTCAGTTTCCTTATAATAGAGTGTCAGGATATTGTCATGTTTAATGATGTATCCTTTTCTTTTTTCATACTCAATCAAGTTTTCCGGCAAGTGAAGCAAAGCAAGCTTCTGTTTCAACGTCGTAAAGACCTGCCATAACCGTGTCCCCGATGAACTGAGGTTGTTCTCGTCCCATACTTTTATCAGTACCTCTTCTTTGGTGATATACCTTTTTTGTGCATGGATTAAGAGATAGGAAAGCAGAGACATCATGGTGTCATTCAAATAAAGAATACCTAACGACAACTCATTGTTTTTATCAACGCTATCTATTCTGAAAATACAACCTTTCTTGATATCTATATGGATGACATTATCAATTAAAAAAGCATATGGCTGATAAATCATATCACCACTTTGTCCTGTAATTATAACCAGTCCACTCAGCAATAAAAAAAGCAGTCGGAATTATAGGTTTGGTGTGCGTAATTTCAAGACGCGATTGCACTGACGTTGCTTACCGGGTTTTGTCTGTTAGTTACAATTTGACGGAATGAAATGTCTGTATTTAATCAATCTGTGGTTTTTTATTTCGGTTAAGGTTGATGGGTTATTTTTTTATACGCCTCATGTCTCTTCCTTGACCATTAGCTAAAAGCACTAAAAATAAGACTTTATTGGAATATAAAACTAAATGTTATCGGTAGGGTTGTATTCTTATTTATTGTCAGATCAACCTGTGGTTGTGAATACCGTACTAAAACTTATTCTTTTCTATTTAAATATTATTCTGGCAAATACTCTTTACCGTCGTGCCACACTCGGTATTTTATTGCTTCTCCTTCTTTCGCTATTTTCCGGCGCGCTGTGCGCCGGATTTCATACACAATACATTCTCGTTACGCATGCCGTGCCGAGGCCAATAGCGCCCCCACCAGCACGAACAGTGAACCGAAGACTTTGTTGAGGGCCTTCATCTGTTTTGGCCCTTTAATCCACGCGGCAATCCGCTGCGCCAGGGTCGCATAACCAATCATCACAATGATATCGACGATAATAGTGGTAGCACCGAGCACCACATACTGCATCACCTGTGGCTGATGAGGGACGATGAATTGCGGGAAGAGGGCGGCGAGAAACACAATGCTCTTCGGGTTAGTCAGGTTTACAAACACCGCGCGTTTAAACAGGCGGCTACGATTCTGGCTCACCGCCAGCGTGTTTAAGTCCAGCGAACCGGCTGCGCGCCACTGCTGAATACCCAGCCAGATCAGGTAGGCGGCACCTGCCCACTTCAACACTTCAAATGCCAGTACCGAGCGGGAGAAAAGCGTACCCAGACCAATCCCGACCAGCACAATATGAATACCCAGCCCGGTCTGCAAACCGGCAATAGACGCCGCGGCACCGCGATAGCCATGGCTGATAGAGGTCGTCATGGTATTAATCGCGCCAGAACCCGGTGAAAGGCTGAGGATGATAGAAGTGAGCAGGTAGGCGAACCACCATTCGAAGGTCATTTGAAACTCCCGGAACGTCTGTTTTTATGCCACAATACGCTAATGTCGGCTCGTTTTGTGAGCTGCTGCGAAAAAACGATATTCCTTGGCTTACGGGGGTGGAAACCCGATGTTTCAGCAGAAAAAGGACTGGGAAACTCGAGAAAACACTTTTGCTGCTTTCTCCATGGGGCCGCTGACCGATTTCTGGCGTCAGCGTGAGGAAGATGAGTTTACGGGTGTGAATGAGATTCCCGTGCGCTTTGTGCGTTTTCGGGATGAGAAAAACGATCGCGTTATCGTTGTCTGTCCAGGCCGTATCGAAAGCTACGTAAAATATGCCGAGCTGGCCTATGACCTGTTCCACATGGGATTTGATGTTTTAATTATCGACCATCGTGGGCAAGGGCTGTCGGGTCGTATGCTTTCCGATACGCATCGTGGGCACGTTGATCACTTCAGCGATTATGTTGAGGATCTGGCCGCGTTCTGGACTCAGGAGGTCCTGCCCGGCCCATGGCGCAAGCGTTATATCCTTGCTCACTCCATGGGCGGTGCCATCTCAACGCTCTTTTTACAACGCCATGTGCATCAGTGCGATGCCATTGCGCTCACGGCACCGATGTTTGGCATCATCATACGTTTACCCGACTGGATGGTGCGCCACATTCTCGACTGGGCTGAGGGCCATCAGCGCATTCGTGAGGGCTATGCCATAGGCACCGGGCGCTGGCGTGCGTTGCCCTTTGCCATTAACGTCTTGACCCATAGTCGCCAGCGTTATCGCCGGAATTTACGCTTTTATGCCGACGAGCCGCGTTTACGCGTCGGCGGCCCCACCTGGCACTGGGTGCGGGAAGGCATTCTGGCCGGTGAGCAGGTGCTGGCCGGGGTCGCAGATGATGCGACTCCAACACTCCTGATTCAGGCGGAAGAGGAGCGTGTGGTCGATAACCGCATGCACGACCGCTTTTGTGAATTGCGTGCCGCCGCCGGTCACCCTTGTGAAGGGGGTAAGCCGATGGTCATAAAAGGCGCGTACCATGAGATCCTTTTCGAAAAGGACGATATGCGCTCAGTTGCGCTCAACGCCATCGTCGGTTTTTTCGACCGGCATAATTGATATTCACCAGAGGTTAAATTTTCTTATGTACCAGGTTGTTGCGTCTGATCTCGACGGCACGCTGCTCTCACCCGACCACACCTTATCGCCTTACGCGAAAGAGACCCTAAAACTCCTGACCGCGCGTGGCGTGAACTTTGTCTTCGCGACCGGTCGCCACCATGTAGATGTGGGGCAGATCCGCGATAACCTCGACATCAAAGCCTATATGATCACCTCCAACGGTGCGCGTGTTCACGATACCGATGGTAATTTGATCTTCACCCACAACCTGGATCGCGACATTGCCGTCGATCTCTTTGGCATGATGTATAACAACCCGGATATCATCACTAACGTCTATCGCGATGATGAGTGGTTTATGAACCGCCATCGCCCGGACGAGATGCGTTTCTTCAAAGAGGCGGTGTTTAACTACTCCCTCTATGAGCCTGGTCTACTGGAGCCAGAAGGGATTAGCAAAGTCTTCTTCACCTGTGACACCCACGAGGCGCTGCTGCCGCTTGAGCAGGCCATCAACGCGCGCTGGGGCGATCGCGTCAACGTTAGCTTTTCCACGCTGACCTGCCTGGAAGTCATGGCCGGTGGCGTCTCAAAAGGTCATGCCCTGGAAGCGGTCGCCAAATGTCTGGGTTTTGAGCTGAAAGATTGCATCGCCTTTGGCGATGGCATGAACGACGCCGAAATGCTCTCCATGGCGGGGAAGGGCTGCATTATGGACAACGCTCATCAGCGCCTGAAAGATCTGCATCCGGAGCTGGAAGTGATTGGCACTAATGGTGATAACGCCGTGCCGAAATACCTGCGCAAACTGTTTCTTGAATAATCTTCATTTGGTTGTTTATTGCTCAGTTGTCAACTAAAGAGTTCGCTACAATGCCTGTCCTTCTTTCTGAGAGACAAGCATTGTGGCGCTACTCATCATCACCACTATTCTGTGGGCCTTCTCGTTTAGCCTGATCGGCGAATATCTTGCCGGGTCAGTTGACAGCTATTTCTCTGTGCTGATGCGCGTTGGACTGGCTGCGCTAGTGTTCCTGCCGTTTCTGCGCACTCGCGGACAGTCGCTGCAAACCCTTCTGCTGTACATGCTGGTGGGGGCGATGCAGCTTGGTATCATGTACCTCTTTAGCTTTCGGGCCTATATCTACCTGTCGGTGTCGGAGTTTCTGCTCTTTACGGTGCTAACGCCGCTCTATATCACGCTGATTTACGATCTGCTCAGTAAACGCCGTCTGCGCTGGGGCTACCTGCTCAGCGCGGCGCTGGCGGTAGTGGGCGCGGCGATCATCCGCTACGACAAAGTGAGCGATCATTTCTGGACCGGACTGATGTTCGTTCAGCTGGCAAATATTAGCTTTGCCATCGGTATGGTGGGTTATAAACGGCTGATGGAAACGCGTCCGATGCCCCAGCACAATGCGTTTGCCTGGTTTTATATGGGCGCGGCGATTGTGGCGGTGGCGGCGTGGTTTATGTTGGGAAATCCGCAAAAACTGCCAACGACCTCCCTACAGTGGGATGTGCTGGTCTGGCTGGGTGTGGTGGCCTCCGGTTTGGGTTACTTCATGTGGAACTATGGGGCAACTCAGGTCGACGCCGGGACGCTGGGCATTATGAACAACGTGCATGTGCCCGCAGGGCTGCTGGTGAATCTGGCCATCTGGCAGGAACAACCCCACTGGCCGAGCTTCGTTATTGGGGGAACAGTGATCCTGGCTTCGCTGTGGGTACATCGGCGTTGGGTCGCTCCGCGCTCCGTACAAACGGAAGATGGTCGCACGCGTGGTTCCGCGCTGAGCGAATAAACGCCTCCGTTACCGGCTGACGCTGCTCGCCATCGCGCACGGCAGAGTACAGCCGGCTCCACAGCCCATCGCCCAGGGTTTTGGTCACCACCAGACCCTGGCGTTCAAAACTCTCCACTACCCAGTGCGGCAGCGCGGCGATCCCCATGCTGGCCGCCACCATCTGAATCAACAACAGGGTGTTATCCACACTTTTCAGCTGCGGGCTAATGCCCGCGGGCTGCAGGAAGTGACGCCAGATATCCAGGCGACTGCGCTGCACCGGATAAATCAACAGGGTTTCCGTCGCCAGATCTTCCGGGGTAATGCGCGTTTTGCTGGCCAGAGGGTGATCCGGCGCCAGCACCAGACGCACTTCAAAATCAAACATCGGCGAATAGTGCAGACCGCTGCGCGGCAGAATGTCTGAGGTCATCACCAGATCCAGCTCGCCCTGCTGGAGCGAGGGCTGCGGGTCAAAGGTCACGCCAGATTTAAAGTCCATCTCAACCTGCGGCCATTTCTGGCGGAAGTTCTCAAGCGCGGGCGTCAACCACTGAATACAGCTATGGCACTCAATGGCGATACGCAATTTGGTCTGCTGCGGCTCGTTACAGGCTTGCAGGGCGCTGGCAATTTGCGGCAGGACCTGATTGGCCAGCTGGAGCAAAATCTCCCCCTGCGGAGTAAAGCGCAGAGGCTGGCTCTTGCGCACAAACAGACGAAAGCCAAGGCGTTGTTCCAGATCGCTGAACTGGTGAGAAAGGGCGGACTGGGTCTGGTGCAGCGTGGCCGCCGCCGCTGCCAGGGAGCCGCAGTTCCGCAACGCCTGGAGCGTTTTCAGGTGTTTAATCTCAATCATGAAAGTCCTTCACTTCGCCGTGAATATTTTGCGCTTGAGGAATATACACTACCTGCCAATTATAGATGTGTAAACATCTGGACGTCTAAATAACGAATTTCATAAGGGGCATACCATGACTATCCGCAATCACACACTCGGTTTCCCTCGCGTTGGCCTGCGCCGCGAATTGAAAAAAGCACAAGAGCGCTACTGGGCGGGCAACGCTACCCGTGAGGAGCTTCTGGCGGTCGGACGCGAGCTGCGCGCACGCCACTGGGAGCAGCAAAAACAGGCGGGCATCGATCTGCTGCCGGTAGGGGATTTTGCCTGGTACGACCATGTTCTGACCACCAGCCTGCTGCTTGGTAACGTGCCGGCTCGTCATCAGAACAAAGATGGATCGGTAGATATCGATACCCTGTTCCGTATAGGCCGTGGCCGTGCCCCGACGGGGGAGCCAGCGGCTGCGGCGGAAATGACCAAGTGGTTTAACACCAACTATCACTATATGGTGCCGGAATTTGTCAAAGGCCAGCAGTTCAAGCTGACCTGGACCCAGCTTCTGGAGGAAGTGGACGAAGCGCTGGCGCTGGGCCACCACGTCAAACCGGTGCTGCTGGGCCCGCTCACTTACCTGTGGCTGGGTAAAGTGAAGGGTGAGCAATTTGATCGCCTGAGCCTGCTGAACGAGATCCTGCCGGTCTATAAACAGGTACTTATTGAACTGGGCAAACGCGGCATTCAGTGGGTACAGATCGACGAGCCGGCGCTGGTGCTTGAGCTACCGCAGGCGTGGCTGGATGCTTACAAACCGGCGTATGAAACGCTAACGGGCCAGGTAAAGTTGCTGCTGACCACCTATTTCGAAGGCGTCACACCGAACCTCGACACTATTACTGCGCTGCCTGTGCAGGGGCTACACGTCGATCTGGTTCACGGCAAAGATGATGTCGCTGAACTGCACCAGCGCCTGCCTGCGGAGTGGCTGCTCTCTGCCGGTCTGGTGAACGGACGTAACGTCTGGCGCGCCGATCTCACGGAGAAATATGGTCAAATTAACGATATCGCAGGCCTGCGTGAACTGTGGGTGGCCTCCTCCTGCTCCCTGCTGCACAGCCCCATCGATCTCAGCGTGGAAACCCGTCTGGACCCAGAGGTGAAAAGCTGGTTTGCCTTCGCCCTGCAAAAGTGTGAAGAGCTGGCCTTACTACGCGATGCACTTAACAGCGGTGATACGGCAGCGATAATCGCGTGGAGTGCCCCAATTCAGGCGCGTCGTCACTCGGCGCGCGTGCACAATCCGGCGGTAGAACAACGTCTGGCCGCCATTACCTCCCAGGATAGCCAGCGTCAGAGCCCCTATGCGGTACGTGCTGAAGCGCAGCGCGCCCGCTTCAGGCTGCCTGCGTGGCCAACCACCACCATCGGCTCCTTCCCGCAAACCACGCAGATCCGCGGCCTGCGGCTGGATTTCAAAAAGGGGAATCTTGATGCCGCCCATTATCGCACCGGCATCGCTGAGCACATCAAACAGGCTATTGTGGAGCAGGAGCGCTTAGGCCTGGACGTGCTGGTGCACGGTGAGGCTGAACGTAACGATATGGTGGAATACTTTGGCGAGCACCTGGATGGCTTTGTCTTTACCCAGAATGGCTGGGTACAGAGCTACGGCTCCCGCTGCGTGAAACCGCCGGTGGTGATTGGCGATATCAGCCGTCCGGCGGCGATCACCGTCGAGTGGGCGAAATATGCACAGTCGCTGACCGATAAACCGGTGAAAGGCATGCTCACCGGCCCGGTGACTATTCTCTGCTGGTCCTTCCCCCGTGAAGACGTCAGCCGTGAAACCATCGCGAAGCAAATCGCGCTGGCGCTGCGGGATGAAGTGGCGGATCTGGAAGCGGCGGGCATTGGCATCATCCAGATTGACGAACCGGCGCTGCGTGAAGGTCTGCCGCTGCGCCGCAGCGACTGGGATGCTTACCTCAAGTGGGGCGTGGACGCTTTCCGCATCAACGCCGCTGTGGCCAGGGATGACACGCAGATCCACACCCATATGTGCTACTGCGAATTTAACGACATCATGGATGCCATTGCCGCGCTGGATGCTGACGTGATCACCATCGAGACCTCGCGTTCGGATATGGAGCTGCTGGAGTCGTTCGAGGAATTTGACTACCCGAACGAAATCGGGCCTGGCGTTTATGATATTCACTCGCCAAACGTGCCGAGCGTAGAGTGGATTGAGGCCCTGCTGCAGAAGGCGGCACAGCGTATTCCGGCCGCACGTCTGTGGGTAAACCCGGACTGTGGCCTGAAAACCCGCGGCTGGCCGGAGACCCGTGCCGCACTGGCGAACATGGTAGAAGCCGCGCGCAACTTACGTCAGGCGTAAGCAAAAATTGGGATGGGCTATGCCTGCCCATCCATCAGTCGGCTGATATGAATGCTTAACCACGTCAGCTCATCTTTCGGTAAGGTGAGCTGATGCTTCTCCTGCACATAATCCCGAATCACCCATGCGACGGTCATGGCGTCCGGGCGATGACGCATCAGTTCCTGATAAAAATCTTCCGTCTCGCTAAAGACAATTTTTCCTGCCAGCACGCGTTCGGCAAAATAGCGCAAATGGGTAATAAAGCGCATATAGTTCACCGATCCGGTATCAATGGCGTTTCTTAACTTATAGCGCACGATCTCCGCGATGCGATTGACTAACTCCACCTGTTGATGGGCATGGCTATCGTCGCTCTGACTGCTGGCGTTAATGAGATGAAAAGCGATATTCACGGCTTCATCTTCCGGCAGGGAAACGTCAAATAGCGCGCTGACCCGCTCCCGCGCCTGCACCCCAACGCTGTACTCCTGCGGATAGTAGCGCTTCACCTCCCAGCTCAGTTTATTGAGGATGACCTGGCCGCTGCGGCTGCGCTCCACGGCAAAATGGAGGTGTTCGGCAAGGGTAAAGAGCAGGACGGAGTTCAGCTTATTGCCGCATAGACCACGAGCGAGGAGCAGGATCTCGTGGCTGAGTTCGAAGAATGCCGCAGGAATCGTATCGGTCAGCGATAAAAAATGGCGAGACTTAAGATCGTTTAACGGCAGGAACACTTTCTCGACCTGATTCAGGTCGATCGGGGTACCCGGTTTTGCGCCAAAACCGATCCCTTTGCCGAACAGGATCATCTCACGCTGGTCATGATCGACCAGCAGCATGCTGTTATTAAGCGATTTTTTTATCGTAATCACGGTCATTTCCTGCGGCCGCGCCGCTTAGCCCATATCCGCGCCATTGCTGGCAATCACTTTCTGGTACCACCAGAAGGAGTCCTTTTTCAGGCGCTTGAGGGTGCCTTTGCCTTCATCATCCTGGTCGACATAGATAAAGCCATAGCGCTTGGACATTTGTGATGTCCCTGCGCTGATAATGTCAATGCAGCCCCAGGTGGTGAATCCCATCACATCCACCCCTTCATTAATAGCTGCCAAAGTTTGCGCGAAGTGGGCACGGAAATAGTCGATACGATAGCTATCGTGAATCTTCCCATCTTCCACAACGTCTTTGGCACCTAACCCATTTTCGACGATAAAAAGCGGCTTCTGATAACGGTCATAGAGTTCAAGCAGCGAGATTTTCAGCCCTACCGGATCGATCTGCCAGCCCCATTCTGAGGCAGGAAGGTAGGGGTTTTTCACGCCGAGGACGGTATTGCCAGGGATGCGTTCTACATCAGGCTGGGTAGATTCCGTCAGCGACATGTAGTAGCTAAATGAGACAAAATCGACGGTATTCTCTTTTAAAATGCGTTGATCGTCGGCCAGCATCTCAATTTGAATATCGCGGCGGGCCAGATCGCGCAGGATCAGCGGCGGATACTCACCGAACACCTGCACATCGGCATAGAAGTAGTTCTCAAGGTTTTTCTTCAACGTTGCTTCCACATCTTCCGGACGGCAGCTGTGCGGGTAGGTGGTGAGCTTGGTCAGCATACAGCCCACCTGGCTGCCCGGGATGATGTCATGGCAGTCGCGGGTGACCAGCGCTGAGGCAACGAACTGGTGGTGCAGCCCCTGGTAGATATCCTGCTTCGCTTTGCCCGGGGCGCTTTTTTCCTCGCGGATACCGGCGGTGGTAAAGGGGTGACGGTGAATACTGTCGATCTCATTAAAGGTAAGCCAGTAACGCACCAGATCTTTATAGCGCTCGAAACAGACTTTACTGAAGCGCACAAAGGCATCCACCACGTTGCGATGGACCCAGCCGTTATACTTTTCACTGAGCGCCAGCGGCATCTCATAGTGGGAGAGCGTCACCAGCGGTTCGATATTATGGCGACGCAGTTCGCGGAACATCTCTTCATAAAACCGCAGGCCCGCCTCGTTTGGCGCGGCGTCTTCACCATTGGGGAAAATGCGTGACCAGGCAATCGATACGCGCAGCACGGTAAAACCCATCTCAGCGAATAGCGCAATGTCGTCTTTATAGTGGTGATAGAAATCGATGCCGCGACGTTTGGGGTACAACGCATCGTTCTTACCTTCAAACGCATCGCGGATGTTCTCATCCGTGAGCGCCATATGGCCATCGTAATCCTTTAATGACAGGTTCGGTTTCCAGGTGATGGCATCAGCCACTGACGGCCCTTTGCCGTCAACGTTCCATGCCCCTTCAGCCTGATTGGCAGCGATGGCACCGCCCCATAAAAAACCTTGCGGAAACGGGAGGGATTTCTCCATTACACGGACTCCTTAAGCGTCATGATGATGTGAGGATTGTGATTTTTATCGTCGTTACTGCCTGGTGTCAGCGAAAAGCGTTCGCCGTTTGTTACGACCATCATCACCACCGGATCGAGCCCGGCGGCGGTGATGGTGTCGAGAGAAAATTCAATCAGGGTTTCGCCGCGCTTCACCTGCTGGCCTTCTTTCACCTGTGGCGAGAAGCCCTCGCCCTGAAGTTTGATGGTGTCGATACCGATGTGAAAAATTAACTCTACGCCCGCATCGGTGAGCAGACTCAGCGCATGGCCACTCTCAAATATATTGACTACGGTGCCGTCTGCCGGGGCGCGCAGCACCCCCTGGGAGGGAACGATGGCGATGCCATCTCCCATAATTTTGCGTGCGAAAACATCGTCATTAACATTCTCCAGCGGAATGATTTGCCCCTCTACCGGGCGGGTGAAGGTCAGCTCATCCGTTTTTTCCGCCGCTTTATCTCGCCACAACAGCAGGGCGCTGATAAAGGCGATAGCAAAAGAGAGCCCCGCGCCAGCAAACGCCCAGACGATGTTCATAGAGTTATCGGGCGAGACAAACATGGAGATGCTGGCAAGGCCAGGGCCGACCAGGGCAAAGGCTTCGATCGCCATCCAGCCGATAAAGGCGCCGCCAACCACGCTGCCTAAAATCACGCTGTAGAGCGCTTTTTTGTTCAGGAGCGTCACGCCGTAAAGTGCCGGCTCGGTAATGCCAAACAGCGCAGAGATCCCGGCGGAGAAGGCGGTGGACTTTAATACTTTGTCTTTGCTTTTCAGGGCGATGGCGAGGCAGGCGCCCGATTCGGCAATATTGTGCGCCAGCGACGCAGGCAGATAGAGCATTTCGCGACCAAACTGGCTCATCGACGCGACGGCATAAGGAAGCATCGGTTTGTGCATGCCGGCGGCAACCATAAAGGGGAGGGCAGCGGCAAGCAGGCCGGTGGCCACAAAGCCCAGCTTGCCATACAGCCACAGAATCACCGTTGCCAGCCCGGCGCCCAGCTCGTAACCCAGCGGCCCCAGAATGAGCAGCGTGACGGGTACCGTCACCAGCAGCGACAGCATTGGCGACAGGAAGATGCGCAGCGCTCCGGGCGAATAGCGGTTAAACAGTTTTTCAGTCTGGGCGTAAAACAGCACGCAGAGAATCGCCGGGAAGACCTGCGATGCGTAAGCCACGTTGCGCAGATCAAACGACATAAACGCCGTGCCCTCTGCCAGCTGTTTGGTCATGGCCGGTAAGAGCATGACGGAAACTGCCGAAACCGCGACCAGAACGTTAACTTTTAACTTCATGGCGGTGGTGATCGCCACCAGAATCGGCAAGAACCAGAGCGGTGCTGAGCCGATGTTATCCAGCACTTTATAGGTGTCGCTATCCCGGCTCAGCCAGCCCAGTACATCCAGCAGCAACAGCAACGATTTCAGCACCCCACCGCCTGCGATGGCAGGCACCAGCGGCTGAAAAACGCTGATCACAAAATCCACCACCTGAGCGCCACGGCTGGCTTTGGTACTGACAGATTGCGTGGACTGAGCCTGCGGCTCGCCCGCAAGTGAACGCACCGCCTCGTAGACCTGCACCACCTCATGGCCGATGATCACCTGGCATTGCACGTTAATACGCACGCCGAGTACGCCGTCAATCTTTGCCAGCGCAGCCTCGTTGACTTTGCCATTGTCGTAGAGGCTCAGACGCAAGCGAGTCGAGCAGTGTTCGATATGTTCGATATTTTCAGCACCGCCCACCTGGGTGATGATGTCCAGCGCAGTCTGCAAGTGATTCATGTCTGGCCCCTGTCTCCAGAGCAAAAAAAAAGACCTGAAGCCCATCTCC
>NZ_DDPB01000012.1:76518-96538 GCF_002341985.1 Leclercia sp. UBA2479
GGAGATGGGCTTCAGGTCTTGCCTACGGATCGTAGTTACACGCCTGTGCTGTTTATATCGTCCAGATTGTGTTTAAAAGTCAAACACCCGGCAGAACGGAGGGTGCGAATTGTGAGCCGCTTAACTTTTTTTCGCCCCGTACTGGCGGAACCAGCCCAGCATTCTCTGCCAGCCATCTTTGGCTGACTCTTCATGATAGCTCGGGCGGTAATCGGCATTAAACGCATGGCCCGCCTCAGGATATACCACGATCTCCGCCTTCGCGTTGGCCGCGCGCAGCGCCTGGCGCATGGTCTCGACGGTATCCTGGGGAATGCCCGTATCTTCCGCGCCATACAGCCCCAGCACGGGGGCATTGAGATCGGTGGCGATATCAACCGGATGTTTGGGTGAGTTAAGGGTCTTTTCACCGACCAGCTTGCCGTACCATGCCACCGCCGCCTTCAGCTGCGGGTTATGGGCTGCATAGAGCCAGCTAATGCGACCGCCCCAGCAGAAACCGGTCATCAGCAGGCGATGCGGATCGCCGCCGTTGCGGGCTGCCCAGTTTGCCACGTGATCGAGGTCGGCCAGGACCTGCGCATCCGGCACTTTTGTCACCAGGTTGCTGAACAGGGTAGGGATGTCGCTGTACTCATTGGGATCGCCCTGACGGAAATAGAGCTCAGGGGCCACGGCCAGGTAGCCCTCCAGCGCCAGACGGCGGCAGATATCGCGGATATGTTCATGCACGCCAAAGATTTCCTGTACCACAATCACGATCGGCAGGGCGCCTTCGGCATCTTTTGGGCGGGCATGATAGGCAGGCATATTCTCGCCCTGCGTCGGAATAGATGTCTCACCGGCGGTAATCGCCTGTTCCGGGGTGGAGACAACCGTTGCGGCCTGCGGGCCAGCGGCAGGGGCAAAAGCAGATTTTTCAGTCATGGCATTCTCCGTACCAATTGGTGCATATAAATATAGACTGCAGGTCATTATTCCACAGTGCCCGAAAGCGGCTATCTTTTGTGCTGCAAGGGCTGATATAACTTGTAAATGTGATGTTGATCACTATTTTATGGAAATTGCATGCAATCATTTTCATTCAAGGTGAGGTGCGTCACGTAAATCGTCCTTCTGCTTCTGTAGAGTACCTTTTTACTTCTGCTGACAATCCGACCCACAGAGGAGTCACTTATGTCCAAGTCTGATGTTTTTCATCTCGGCCTCACCAAAAACGATTTACAAGGGGCTACGCTTGCTATCGTCCCTGGCGATCCGGAGCGTGTGGAAAAGATCGCCGCGCTGATGGATAAGCCGGTTAAGCTGGCATCGCATCGCGAATTCACCACCTGGCGTGCAGAGCTGGACGGCAAAGCGGTTATTGTCTGCTCTACCGGTATCGGCGGCCCTTCTACGTCAATTGCTGTTGAAGAGCTGGCGCAGCTGGGGATTCGTACCTTCCTGCGTATTGGCACCACCGGCGCTATTCAGCCGCATATCAACGTGGGTGACGTCCTGGTGACCACCGCATCCGTGCGTCTGGACGGAGCAAGTCTGCACTTTGCCCCGATGGAATTCCCGGCAGTGGCTGATTTCGAGTGCACCACTGCGCTGGTTGAAGCGGCGAAATCTGTGGGCGCAACCACGCACGTGGGCGTGACCGCCTCTTCCGATACCTTCTACCCAGGCCAGGAGCGTTACGATACCTTCTCCGGTCGTGTGGTGAACCGCTTCAAAGGGTCGATGGAAGAGTGGCAGTCCATGGGCGTAATGAACTACGAAATGGAGTCGGCAACGCTGCTGACCATGTGCGCAAGCCAGGGTCTGCGTGCCGGTATGGTGGCGGGCGTTATCGTAAACCGCACCCAGCAAGAGATCCCGAACGCCGAAACCATGAAACAGACCGAGAGCCATGCGGTGAAAATCGTGGTTGAAGCAGCGCGTCGCCTGATCTAACGCCGTTTCCCTTCGACAAAGGCCGACTTGTTCGGCCTTTTTCTTTACGTAATCCCTCGCAGAAAAGCCTTTCCAGGGTGGACGTTTATACAGCACAATTCTATTTTGTGCCGGTAATACCTTGATGCAGGGGGCGATGTGGATATCTCAGTCATTTTTTATGCCGTAGTGGCACTGGTGAGCGTAGCGATAGGCTGGCTGCTTGCCAGTTATCAACATGCCCAACAAAAAGCCGACCAGTTGGCGGAACGTGAAGAGATCGTTGCTGAATTAAGCGCAGTGAAACAGCAGGTTGCCCAAAGCGCACACTGGCGTGATGAGTGTGAGTTGCTTAATAACGAACTGCGTAATTTACGCGACATTAACACCTCGCTGGAGGCCGATCTCCGCGAAGTGACCACCCGCCTGGAATCGACCCAACTGCATGCAGAAGACAAAATCCGCCAGATGATGAACAGCGAGCAGCGCCTTAGCGAGCAGTTCGAAAACCTGGCCAACCGCATCTTCGAACAGAGCAATCGCCGTGCCGATGAGCAAAACCGTCAGAGTCTGAACGGCCTGCTTGCCCCCCTGCGTGAACAGCTGGATGGCTTTCGCCGCCAGGTGCAAGAGAGCTTTGGCCAGGAGTCTCGCGAGCGGCACACGCTGGCGCATGAAATTCGTAATCTTCAGCAGCTCAATGCCCAGATGGCTCAGGAGGCCGTAAACCTGACCCGGGCGCTGAAAGGCGATAATAAAACCCAGGGTAACTGGGGCGAAGTGGTGTTAACTCGCGTGCTGGAGGCATCGGGCCTGCGAGAGGGGCACGAGTATGAAACCCAGGTCAGTATCGAAACCGACACCCGCGCGCGTATGCAGCCCGACGTTATCGTGCGTTTGCCGCAGGGCAAAGACGTGGTTATTGATGCGAAAATGACGCTGGTGGCCTATGAGCGCTACTTCAACGCCGAAGATGAGTACACTCGCGAGTCGGCGCTCCAGGAGCATATCGCCTCGGTGCGAAACCATATTCGCCTGCTGGGTCGCAAAGATTACCAGCAGTTGCCTGGCCTGCGGTCGCTGGATTACGTCCTGATGTTTATCCCCGTCGAGCCGGCCTTCTTGCTGGCGCTCGACAGGCAGCCGGAACTGATCACCGAAGCATTAAAAAATAACATCATGCTGGTGAGCCCCACCACGCTGCTGGTGGCGCTGCGCACCATCGCCAATTTGTGGCGTTATGAACACCAAAGCCGCAATGCTCAGCAGATCGCCGATCGCGCCAGCAAGCTGTACGACAAGATGCGCCTGTTCGTGGATGATATGTCCTCTGTCGGGCAGAGTCTGGATCGCGCCCAGGATAACTATCGTCAGGCCATGAAAAAACTTACCTCCGGGCGGGGTAACCTCCTTGCGCAGGCAGAGTCATTCCGTAGCCTTGGCGTAGAGGTAAAGCGCGAGATAAATCCGGATTTAGCAGAATATGCAACATCGCAGGACGAAGAGTATCGCCTGCGTGAGGCGAGCGACGCGCAAGTTTCAGCCAATAAAGACAATGAATTAACTGACCCTCACGTCACACAACACCCCCTGGAACGTTATTCTCAGGGTGGTTGAATCATAGGGCAAATGCGCCCAATCTGTTACACTTCTCGAACATTTGACTGATTAGCAGGCCCTGAGATGGTTGAAGATTCACAAGATACGACGCACTTTGGCTTTCAGACTGTAGCCAAAGCGCAAAAAGCTGACATGGTAGCCCATGTATTTCATTCCGTAGCGGCAAAGTACGATGTGATGAATGACCTGATGTCATTTGGTATTCATCGTCTGTGGAAGCGCTTCACTATTGATTGTAGCGGTGTGCGTCGCGGTCAGACCGTGCTGGATTTGGCTGGGGGCACTGGCGATCTGACGGCAAAGTTCTCGCGTCTTGTAGGCGAAACAGGCCGCGTGGTGCTGGCAGATATCAACGACTCGATGTTGAAAATGGGCCGCGAAAAGCTGCGCAACATCGGCGTGGTGGGCAACGTTGAATATGTTCAGGCCAACGCCGAAGCACTCCCGTTCCCTGACAATACCTTTGACTGTATTACCATCTCGTTTGGTCTGCGTAACGTGACCGACAAAGAGAAAGCGCTGCGCTCAATGTATCGGGTGCTGAAGCCGGGCGGCCGTCTGTTGGTGCTTGAGTTCTCTAAACCTATTATCGAACCTCTGAGTAAAGCGTACGACGCCTACTCCTTCCACATCCTGCCGCGCATTGGCGAGATGGTGGCGAACGATGCCGACAGCTATCGCTACCTGGCAGAGTCCATTCGTATGCACCCTAATCAGGATACCCTGAAGGCGATGATGCAGGACGCAGGTTTTGACAATGTTGATTACTTCAACATGACGGCGGGCGTGGTTGCTCTGCACCGCGGCTATAAGTTCTGAGTGGAGGTGGCCTATGCCTTTTAAACCCTTGATCTCCGCTGGCGTTGAAAATGTGCTTAATACGTTTCTCTATCGCTCACCTGCGCTGAAGACTGCGCGTCAGCGCCTGAACGGTAAAGTGTTGCGTGTAGTCGTAAAAGAGTTCTCAACGCCGTTGGTACTGGTCTTCAGCGAACGTCAGCTTGATGTGCTGGGGGAATGGGAAGGCGAGGCCGACTGCTCTGTCATTACCCATATGCGCGTACTGCCTAAATTGCGCGATCGTCAACAGCTTACGGCACTCATCCGTAGCGGTGAGTTGGAAGTTGAAGGCGATCTCCAGGTAGTACAAAACTTTGTCTCTTTAGCCGATCTGGCTGAGTTCGATCCGACAGAGTTGCTGGCACCTTATACCGGCGATATCGCCGCAGAGGGGATCAGCAACGTTTTGCGCGGCGGACTCTCTTTTCTGAGCAAAGGTGTAAAACGCCAGCAGCGTTATGTTGCCGACGTTCTCACCGAAGAGTGGCGTATGGCCCCTGGCCCGCTTGAAATGGCGTGGTTCGCTGAAGAGACGGCTGCGGTGGATCGCACGATAGATGCACTGGCTAAACGGATTGAAAAACTGGAGGGCAAATGACGCCTGGTGAAATGCGGCGCCTCTACTTTATCATCCGCACCTTTTTGAGTTATGGGCTGGATGAGTTAATCCCTCGTATCCGACTTACACTGCCGCTGCGCTTTGGACGTCGTTTCCTCTTCTGGATGCCAAATCGGCATAAAGATCGCCAGCTTGGCGAACGTCTGCGCCTGGCATTACAGGAGCTTGGCCCGGTGTGGATCAAGTTCGGTCAGATGCTGTCAACCCGCCGCGACCTTTTCCCGCCGCAGATTGCCGATCAGTTAGCGTTGCTGCAGGACAAAGTAGCGCCCTTTGACGGCAAGCTGGCAAAGCAGCAGATTGAAAAAGCGATGGGCGACATGCCGGTTGAAAGCTGGTTCGACGACTTCGATATCCAGCCGCTGGCCTCGGCTTCCATTGCCCAGGTTCATACTGCGCGTCTCAAGTCGAACGGCAAAGAAGTGGTCATTAAGGTTATCCGCCCGGATATCCTGCCGGTGATCAAAGCGGACATGAAGCTGATTTACCGCCTGGCCCGCTGGGTGCCGCGACTGCTGCCCGATGGCCGCCGTTTGCGACCGCTGGAAGTGGTACGCGAGTATGAAAAAACGCTGATCGATGAACTGAATCTGCTGCGCGAGTCCGCGAACGCCATTCAGCTGCGCCGCAATTTTGAAAATAGCCCGATGCTATACGTGCCGGAAGTCTATTCAGACTATTGTAGCCAGAACATGATGGTGATGGAGCGTATCTACGGTATTCCGGTATCGGATGTTGCTACCCTGGAAGCGCAGGGCACCAATATGAAACTGCTGGCTGAACGTGGCGTGCAGGTCTTCTTTACCCAGGTGTTCCGTGACAGCTTCTTCCACGCCGATATGCACCCGGGCAATATTTTCGTCAGCTACGAACACCCGGAAGATCCTCAATACATCGGTATCGACTGCGGCATCGTCGGCTCACTGAACAAAGAAGACAAACGATACCTGGCAGAGAACTTTATCGCCTTCTTCAATCGCGATTATCGCAAAGTGGCCGAACTGCACGTCGATTCCGGCTGGGTTCCACCGGATACCAACGTTGAAGAGTTTGAATTCGCTATCCGAACCGTCTGCGAGCCTATCTTCGAGAAGCCGCTAGCAGATATTTCGTTCGGGCATGTCTTACTGAATCTGTTTAACACCGCGCGACGCTTCAACATGGAAGTGCAGCCGCAGTTAGTTTTACTGCAAAAAACATTACTTTACGTTGAGGGCGTAGGTCGCCAGCTCTATCCTCAGTTAGACTTGTGGAAGACGGCAAAACCGTTCCTTGAATCCTGGATTAAAGATCAGGTTGGTTTGCCTGCGCTGACGCGGTCGTTAAAAGAGAAAGCCCCGTTCTGGATCGAAAAAATGCCCGAAATTCCGGAACTGGTGTACGACACTTTGCGTCAGAGCAAGAACTTGCAACACAGCGTGGATAAAATCGCCCGCGAGCTTCAAACAAATCACGTTCGCCAGGGCCAGTCGCGCTATCTGTTCGGTATCGGTGCAACGCTGCTTTTAAGCGGCACGCTACTGCTGATCAATCGCCCTGACTGGGAGATGGCACCCGCCTGGCTGATGGCCGCAGGACTGGTGGTCTGGCTGGCAGGTTGGCGCAAAACCCGCTGATTTGCTGAGCGGCATCACGTATACTGCGCGAGTAATCGTTAATGAATTTCAACTGAGGAAGATGTATGGGTGGTATCAGTATCTGGCAATTGTTGATTATTGCCGTCATCGTTGTGCTGCTGTTTGGTACGAAAAAACTCGGTTCTATCGGTTCCGATCTGGGTGCATCGATTAAAGGCTTTAAAAAAGCCATCAGTGATGACGAAGACAAGCAGGATAAAAACAGCCAGGACGCTGAATTCCCTGCTAAAACCCTCGCTGAAAAGCAGGCCGATGCTAAAAAGGAAGAGATTAAACGCCACGATAATGAGCAGGTGTAATTCGTGTTCGATATTGGTTTTGGTGAACTGATATTGGTCTTCGTGATTGGCCTCATTGTGCTGGGGCCACAGCGTTTACCGGTGGCAGTGAAAACTGTGGCTGGCTGGGTGCGCGCCCTGCGCTCGCTGGCAACCACGGTACAGAACGAACTGGCGCAAGAGCTAAAGCTGCAGGAGTTTCAGGACAGCCTGAAAAAGGTTGAGAAGGCGAGCATGCAGAACCTGACGCCGGAACTGAAAGCCTCAATGGATGAACTGCGTGAAGCGGCAGAGTCCATGAAACGCTCTTATAGCGTCAACGATCCGGAAAAAGCGAGCGACGAAGCCAACACCATTCATAACCCGGTGGTGAAAGATAACGAAGCGCAGCATGAAGGCGTCACGCCTGCCAGCGCGGAGCATCAGGCCAGCGCGCCCGTGCAGACGCCGGTTGAGCCGGCCAGCAAAAAAGCTGAGCAGACGGCGGCTTCTACCTCCCGGGCTGCAGATGTTGTCGCTGAACCCTCCACCCCCTCGTCGAGTGATAAACCTTAAACATGGCCGTAGATGAAACTCAACCGCTGATTACGCACCTGATCGAACTGCGTAAACGCCTGCTGAACTGCATCATCGCGGTTTGCCTTATTTTCTTAGGACTGGTCTATTTCGCCAACGACATCTATCAGGTGGTCTCCTCGCCGCTGATTAAGCAGATGCCGCTGGGGGCGACGATGATTGCCACTGACGTGGCCTCGCCTTTCTTTACGCCGATTAAACTCACTTTCTGGGTGTCGCTGATTGCCTCGGCGCCAGTGATTTTGTACCAGGTCTGGGCCTTCGTGGCGCCCGCGCTTTATAAGCACGAACGCCGCCTGGTGATCCCGCTGCTGGTCTCCAGCTCGCTGCTGTTTTATATCGGCATGGCCTTCGCGTACTTTGTGGTCTTCCCGCTGGCGTTTGGGTTCTTAACGCATACCGCGCCGGAAGGGGTTCAGGTCTCGACCGACATCGCCAGCTATCTCAGTTTTGTGATGGCGCTCTTTATGGCGTTCGGCGTGGCCTTTGAGGTGCCGGTGGCTATCGTGCTGCTTTGCTGGATGGGGGTCACAACGCCGGACGACCTGCGTAAGAAGCGCCCGTACATTCTGGTAGGCGCATTTGTGGTGGGCATGCTGCTGACCCCGCCGGACGTGTTCTCGCAGACGCTGCTGGCGATACCAATGTATTGCCTGTTTGAGGTCGGCGTCTTCTTCTCTCGCTTCTACGTTGGCAAAGGCCGACAGCGAATGGAAGACGAGGAAAACGCAAAAACCACCGAAGAGTAAAACCAACCGCCCGCCAGGGCGGTTGTCATATGGGAGCGAGTATGTTCGATATCGGTCTGAATCTGACCAGTTCACAATTTGCGAAAGATCGTGACGAGGTGGTGGCGCGCGCCTTTTCCGCCGGGGTAAGTGGCCTACTTCTGACGGGCACTAATCTGCTCGAAAGTGAGCAGGCACAACAGCTGGCGATCCGCTACCCGCACTGCTGGTCAACCGCCGGTGTGCATCCGCACGACAGCAGCAGCTGGACGCCGCAAAGCGTTGAAACTCTGCGTACCCTGGCGCGTACGGAGCAGGTAGTCGCGATCGGCGAATGTGGTCTCGATTTTAACCGTAATTTCTCTACCCCTGCCGAACAAGAGCATGCGTTTACGGCACAGCTGGCGCTGGCGGCGGAGCTGGGCATGCCGGTCTTTATGCACTGCCGTGATGCGCATGCGCGTTTCCTCGAATTGCTGACCCCCTGGCTGGATAAACTCCCGGGTGCGGTGCTGCACTGTTTTACCGGTTCGCGTCAGGAAGCCGCTGAGTGTCTGGACAGAGGGCTCTACCTGGGTATTACGGGCTGGGTATGCGATGAGCGGCGTGGTCTTGCGCTACGGGAGTTATTGCCGATGATCCCGGCGGAGCGTTTGCTGGTCGAGACGGATGCCCCCTACCTGCTGCCGCGCGACATAACGCCTAAGCCGGCCTCACGGCGTAATGAACCGGCATGGCTGGGGCATATTGTTGAGCGGATCGCGCACTGGCGAGGCGAGGATGCCGCCTGGCTGGCGGCGCAAACGGATGAAAACGTTCGCCGTCTGTTTAACCTGCGGTTTTAAACTTTACGGAATGCGGTGTTTTTCACGCTCTGTAATACTTGTTTATTCAGCAAGTTGAGCAGCAACATCGAACGCGCTTCGCCGTCAGGCTCTGAGAAGATGGCAACCAGCCCTTCGAAGGCACCTTCAGTGATCACCACGCTATCGCCCGAATAAGGGGTCTCAGGGTCAGTGATGCCTTCTGGCTTATACACCGAGAGCTGATGAATCACGGAAGCGGGGACCACCGCGGGGCGCGCACCAAAACGCACAAAGTGGCTCACGCCACGCGTGGCGTTAATGGTGGTGGTGTGAATCACTTCCGGATCAAACTCAACAAACAGATAGTTAGGAAACAGCGGTTCGCTCACCATTGTGCGTTTGCCGCGCTGCATCTTTTCAAGCGTGATCACAGGCGTCAGGCAGTTGACTGACTGACGTTCAAGATGTTCCTGCGCGCGCTGAAGCTGGCCGCGCTTGCAATACAGTAAATACCAGGCCTGCATAATCACTCTTTCCCTTAATTCCGGGCGCAAGCATATCAAAACCCTGGCGGGATCGCTAAGTTGATTATAATGGTCGGGTTGGCTGCTGAAGGTGAAACTTCACGCTAATTTAACAAAAATACAGCATCACGCGGTCTTACGCCGTATAATGAAGCGCTTACCGAGAGGCCAAGATTAACTGCATGAAATACAACGATCTACGCGACTTCCTGGCGCTGCTGGAAAAGCAGGGCGAACTCAAACGTATTACGCTTCCTGTTGATCCGTATCTGGAAATGACAGAAATTGCCGACCGCACCCTGCGTGCTGGTGGCCCGGCGCTATTGTTCGAAAACCCGAAAGGCTATGATATGCCGGTGCTGTGTAACCTTTTTGGTACGCCAAAGCGCGTGGCGATGGGCATGGGGCAAGAGGATGTCAGCGCGTTGCGTGAAGTGGGTAAATTGCTGGCCTTCTTAAAAGAGCCAGAGCCGCCGAAAGGTTTTCGCGACCTTTTCGACAAGCTGCCGCAGTTTAAGCAAGTATTAAACATGCCAACCAAACGGCTGCGTGGCGCCCCCTGCCAGCAGAAAGTCCTCGAAGGCGATGCGGTTGACCTGACGCGTATTCCTATCATGCAGTGCTGGCCAGAAGATGCCGCTCCGCTGATCACCTGGGGTCTGACGGTTTCTCGCGGCCCGCATAAAGAACGCCAGAATCTGGGGATTTATCGCCAGCAGTTAATCGGTAAAAATAAACTCATTATGCGCTGGCTGTCGCATCGCGGCGGCGCGCTGGATTTCCAGGAGTGGTGCGAGGCCCATCCGGGTGAACGATTCCCGGTCTCGGTGGCGCTGGGTGCAGATCCAGCTACCATTCTCGGTGCGGTGACGCCGGTTCCTGATACGTTATCTGAATATGCGTTTGCGGGCCTGTTGCGCGGCACCAAAACCGAAGTGGTAAAGTGTATTTCCAACGATCTCGAAGTCCCCGCCAGCGCTGAAATTGTGCTGGAAGGTTACATCGAGCCGGGGGAGATGGCCCCGGAAGGGCCCTACGGCGACCATACGGGTTATTACAACGAAATCGATCATTTCCCGGTATTTACCGTTACGCACATTACCCAGCGTGAAGATGCGATTTATCACTCGACCTATACCGGCCGCCCACCGGATGAACCGGCGGTACTGGGAGTGGCATTAAACGAAGTCTTTGTGCCGATCCTGCAAAAGCAGTTCCCGGAAATTGTCGATTTTTATCTACCGCCTGAAGGCTGCTCGTATCGCCTGGCCGTAGTAACCATTAAGAAGCAGTATGCGGGTCACGCTAAACGGGTGATGATGGGCGTATGGTCTTTCCTGCGCCAGTTTATGTACACCAAGTTTGTGATCGTCTGCGATGATGACGTCAACGCCCGCGACTGGAATGACGTGATCTGGGCCATTACGACCCGTATGGATCCGGCGCGCGATACCGTGTTAGTGGAAAACACGCCAATTGATTACCTGGACTTTGCCTCGCCGGTTTCCGGCCTTGGCTCAAAAATGGGACTGGATGCCACAAATAAATGGCCCGGCGAAACCCAGCGTGAATGGGGTCGACCGATTAAAAAGGATCCTGAGGTGACTGCGCGAATCGACGCGATCTGGGATGAACTGGCCATAATGAATAACGGTTCCCACGAATCCGACCGTTAAGCCCTATAGACTTCCCGACAGAGAGAGCGAATGACAATCTTAAGCTGTAAAGTGAACTCGGTAGACGCGATAACCGACACTGTATATCGCGTCCGTTTAGTACCAGAAGCGCCTTTCTCGTTCCGCGCTGGCCAGTATTTGATGGTCGTGATGGATGAGCGGGATAAGCGCCCCTTCTCAATGGCCTCGACGCCAACTGAGCAGGAGTTTATCGAGCTGCACATCGGCGCGTCTGAGCTCAATCTGTATGCGATGGCCGTCATGGATCGCATTCTGAAAGAGAGCGAGATTGAGATTGATATTCCTCACGGTGAAGCCTGGCTGCGTGATGACGAAGAGCGTCCGCTGATTCTGATTGCCGGCGGCACCGGTTTCTCTTACGTGCGCTCTATTCTGCTGACGGCGTTAGCGCGTAACCCTGACCGCGACATCACCATCTACTGGGGCGGCCGCGAAGAAAAACATCTGTACGATCTCTCCGAACTGGAAGCGTTAAGCGTTAATCACCCAGGCCTTCGCGTTGAGCCCGTAGTCGAGCAGCCGGAAGAGGGCTGGCGGGGTCGTAACGGCACCGTACTGACCGCCGTGCTGCAGGATTACACCACGCTTGCGGAGCATGATATCTATATTGCTGGCCGTTTCGAGATGGCGAAGATTGCCCGTGACCTGTTCTGTAATGAGCGCGGTGCGCGTGAAGATCGCCTGTTCGGCGATGCCTTTGCGTTTATCTAAATAAAAAAACCCGCCCCTGACAGGCGGGAAAACGGCAACTAAACCTTGCTCCCTCATCATTCACGCTGCCTTTTTGTTGGCTATCTTCGCTTACCCCGGTCATAGCGTTAACGAGATGACCGGGGATTCGCTCCGTTGCCGCCGTGATGCAGCGCGAATGAACCAGGGGAGTTATCTTCTGTTTACACCCTCTCAAACACCGTTGCGATCCCCTGACCTAAGCCGATACACATGGTAGCCAAACCAAACTGTGCATCTTTGCGTTCCATCAGGTTCAACAGCGTGGTGCTGATACGGGCGCCGGAACAACCCAGCGGGTGACCGAGCGCGATCGCGCCGCCATTGAGGTTGATCTTCTCGTCAATCTGCTCCATCAGCCCCAGATCTTTAATGCACGGCAGGATCTGGGCGGCGAAGGCTTCGTTCATCTCAAACAGGTCAATATCGCTGGCAGACAACCCGGCTTTTTTCAACGCCAGTTTTGAGGCCGGTACCGGGCCGTAACCCATAATTGACGGGTCGCAACCTACCACCGCCATTGAGCGGATACGCGCGCGGGGTTTCAGGCCCAGTTCGCGGGCGCGGCTTTCGCTCATCACCAGCATGGCGGCGGCGCCGTCAGAGAGGGCAGAGGAGGTGCCAGCCGTCACGGTACCTGTCACCGGGTCAAACGCCGGACGCAGCGTGGAAAGTGCCTCAACGGTGGTTTCGGGGCGGATCACTTCATCGTGGAAAAACTGTTTCAGCACGCCGTCGGCATCGTGACCGCCTGTCGGAACAATCTCGTTCTTGAATGCGCCGGATTGCGTCGCAGCCCAGGCGCGGGCGTGGGAGCGTGCGGCGAAGGTATCCTGCATTTCCCGACTAATGCCATGAAGGCGCGCCAGCATTTCGGCCGTCAGGCCCATCATGCCCGCCGCTTTTGCCACGTTACGACTCATGCCGGGGTGGAAATCAACGCCGTGGCTCATCGGCACGTGGCCCATGTGTTCCACGCCGCCAATCATGCACGCCTGGGCATCGCCGGTCATAATCATGCGTGCCGCGTCATGCAGGGCCTGCATTGACGAGCCACACAGGCGGTTTACGGTTACCGCCGGTACGGAGTGGGGAATTTCGGCCAGCAGGGCGGCGTTACGCGCAATATTAAAACCCTGCTCCAGCGTCTGCTGCACACAGCCCCAGTAAATATCGTCGAGGGAGGCGGCTTCCAGCGCCGGGTTGCGTGCCAGCAGGCTACGCATCAGATGCGCGGAGAGATCTTCCGCGCGCACGTTACGAAATGCACCGCCTTTCGAACGGCCCATCGGGGTACGGACTGCATCGACAATGACAACCTGTTCCATTGTGACTCCTTAAGCCGTTTTCAGTTCGCCAACCGGACGGGCAGGCTCAACCGGGGGATAGTAGGGTTCGTTATGGCGTGCTTTGGTGCGTAGACCTTCCGGCACCTCATACAGCGCACCGAGGTGCTGATACTGCTGCGCCATATCGAGATATTTCGCGCTACCAATGGTATCCAGCCAGCGGAATGCCCCGCCGTGGAAGGGAGGGAAGCCCAGGCCATAGACCAGCGCCATATCTGCCTCTGCCGGGCTGGCGATGATGCCCTCTTCGAGGCAGCGCACCACTTCGTTGACCATCGGGATCATCATTCGCGCGATAATCTCTTCGTCGCTAAAATCACGCTTCGGCTGGCTAACATCAGCCAGCAGGCTATCTACAGCGGCATCTTCTTCTTTCTTCGGTTTGCCCTTGCTGTCTTCTTTATAGCGCCAGAAGCCCAGACCGTTTTTCTGACCAAAGCGATTGGCATCAAACAGCGCATCAATCGCGTCGCGGTAATCTTTCTGCATACGTTGCGGGAAGCCCGCTGCCATCACGGCCTGCGCATGATGTGCGGTATCGATGCCCACCACGTCTAGCAGGTAAGCCGGGCCCATAGGCCAGCCAAACTGTTTTTCCATGACTTTATCGACCTTGCGGAAATCCGCACCGTCGCGCAGCAGCTGACTAAAACCGGCAAAGTAAGGGAACAGAACGCGGTTAACAAAGAAGCCAGGGCAGTCATTCACTACGATCGGGGTTTTGCCCATTTTGCTGGCCCAGGCCACCACTTTGGCGATGGTCTCGTCAGAGGTCTTCTCCCCGCGAATTACTTCGACCAGCGGCATACGGTGCACTGGGTTAAAGAAGTGCATCCCACAGAAATTCTCCGGGCGCTTCAGCACGCTGGCCAGTTCACTAATGGGGATCGTCGAGGTATTGGAGGCCAGCACGGTATCCGGGCGAACTTTCTCTTCGGTTTCGGCCAGCACCGCTTTTTTGACTTTCGGGTTTTCGACGACCGCTTCAACGACCACGTCTACACGGTCGAAGCCGCTATATTCCAGCGTGGGATGGATGGTTGAAATTACGCCGGAGAGTTTTAGCCCGTCGATTTTGCCGCGCTCGAGCTGTTTATTCAGCAACTTGGCGGCTTCGGTCATCCCCAGCGTCAGGGATTTATCATTAATGTCTTTCATTACTACCGGCACGCCTTTCCAGGCGGACTGATAAGCGATGCCACCGCCCATAATGCCTGCGCCGAGTACCGCCGCCTGTTTTGGCGTCTCAACGTGTTTGGTCAGCTGTTTAGCCTTGCCTTTAACGAACTGATCGTTGAGGAAAATCCCGACCAGCGCACGGGCTTCATGGGTATGCGCCAGCGGCACAAAGCTCTGGTTTTCCAACTTCAGGGCCTCTTCACGGCCCAGGCGTGCAGCGGACTCGATGGTTTTCACGGCGGTAATAGGAGCCGGGTAGTGCTTGCCCGCCGTCTGCATCACCATCCCTTTGGCGATAGTGAAGCTCATGGTGGCTTCGATTTTGCTGAGTTTTAACGGCTCCAGTTTCGGCTGGCGTTTGGCTCGCCAGTCAAGGTCGCCCTTGATGGCCTGACGCAGGATGCTAATCGCCCCCTCGCGCAATTTTTCAGGTTTTACCACGCCGTCAACCAGGCCAATTTTCTGCGCCTGATCGGCACTGACGTCTTTACCGGCGGCGATAATTTCCAGGGCGCTATCGGCACCCAGCAGACGCGGTAAACGTACCGAACCGCCAAAGCCCGGCATGATCCCCAGCTTGGTTTCCGGCAGGCCAATGCGCAGGTCGGGTGTCGCCAGGCGATAATCGGTTGCCAGCACGCATTCGCAGCCGCCGCCCAGTGCATAGCCATTGATGGCCGAAATCGTGGGGACAGGCAGATCTTCCAGACGGTTAAAGACGCTGTTGGCAAAATGCAGCCACTGACTCAGCTGCTCTTGCGGCACCTGAAACAGGGAGAGAAATTCGGTGATATCTGCGCCGACAATAAACGCGGCCTTTTCAGAACGCAGCAGCAGACCTTTTAAATCGGTTTGTTTTTCCAGCACGTCCAGCGCGCGGCCCAGACTGGCTACCGTTGCGGTATCGAGCTTATTCACTGAGCCGGGGGCGTCGAACACCAGTTCGGCAATGCCATCATCCAGCCAGTCTACGTACAGGGTATCGCCTTTGTAGAGCATGTCGGTCTCCTGAATCCACCAAGGGGATCTGGTCATACCAGATGAAGCGGAGTGTGGGATTTGTGTTAATAAAATGCAAATTAGTCATTAAATAATTGTAGGTTCGATCACGCTCAGCGGAGATCACTCCGCCATCCAGAGGTGTGCTAAGATGCGAGAACATGGGTCAAAAAAACGAAAGGATGAATGATGGATTCACTGGCCACGCTGTATAAAAATCATATCGAAACCCTACAGGAACGTACCCGCGACGTACTGGCTCGTTTTAAGCTGGATGCACTGCTCATCCACTCTGGCGAGCTGATCAATGTCTTTCTCGACGACCACGCTTACCCGTTCAAGGTTAACCCGCCGTTTAAAGCCTGGGTGCCGGTAACTCAGGTTCCAAATTGCTGGCTATTGGTCGATGGCGTCAACAAACCGAAACTGTGGTTCTACCTGCCGGTTGATTACTGGCACAACGTAGAGCCGCTGCCCACCTCCTTCTGGACTGAAGAGGTCGAGGTGATCGCGCTGCCGAAAGCGGACGGCATTGGCAGCCAGTTACCTGCAGGACGTGGCAATATTGCTTATATCGGCCCGGTGGCTGAACGCGCGCTGGGACTGGATATCGCAGCAGACAAGATCAACCCGAAAGGGGTGCTGGATTACCTGCATTATTACCGCTCATATAAAACTGACTATGAGCTGGCCTGCATGCGTGAAGCGCAGAAAACAGCGGTTAATGGCCATCGCGCGGCGCACGAAGCCTTCCTTTCCGGTATGAGCGAGTTTGATATCAACCTGGCTTACCTTACGGCTACTGGCCACCGTGATATCGATGTGCCTTACAGCAACATCGTGGCGCTTAACGAACATGCCTCTGTGCTGCACTACACCAAACTGGATCACCGCGCGCCGTCTGAAATCCGCAGCTTCCTGCTGGATGCCGGAGCAGAATATAACGGTTACGCCGCAGACCTCACCCGTACGTGGGCCGCGAACGGTGATACCGACTTTGCGCAGCTGATTAAAGACGTTAACGATGAGCAACTGGCGTTGATCGGCACGATGAAAGCGGGCGTTAATTACGTGGACATTCACATCCAGTTCCATCAACGCATTGCGAAGTTGCTGCGTAAACATCAGATTGTGAATGACATCAGCGAAGAGGCGATGGTTGAAAACGACCTCACCGGGCCATTTATGCCGCACGGCATCGGCCACCCGCTGGGTCTGCAGGTCCATGATGTTGCTGGCTTTATGCAGGATGACAACGGTACCCATCTGGCTGCGCCATCGAAATATCCTTACCTGCGCTGCACCCGAATTATGCAGCCGCGCATGGTGCTAACCATCGAGCCGGGTATCTACTTTATTGATTCGCTGCTGGCGCCATGGCGTGAAGGGCAGTTCAGCAAGCATTTCAACTGGCAGAAAATCGAAGCGCTGAAGCCGTTTGGCGGTATTCGTATCGAAGATAACGTGGTGATCCACGAAAACGGTACCGAAAACATGACGCGAGATCTGAAGCTGGCGTGATGGAGAGCTGGCTGATACCGGCGTCGCCGGTCACCTTCGTAGAAGAGATCAAAAAAAGCCGTTTCATTACGCTGTTGGCCCATACCAATGGCGTAGAGGCGGCAAAAGCCTTTGTTGAGTCGGTCAGAGCTGAGCATCCCGACGCGCGTCACCACTGTGTGGCATGGGTTGCGGGGCCGCCAGACGACTCGCAGCAGTTGGGGTTCTCTGATGATGGTGAACCGGCAGGGACAGCCGGCAAACCGATGCTCTCGCAGTTGATGGGCAGCGGCATCGGCGAAATCACCGCCGTCGTGGTGCGTTACTACGGCGGCGTGCTTTTAGGTACCGGTGGTCTGGTTAAAGCCTACGGGGGTGGCGTGCAGCAAGCGCTGAATCAACTCGCAACGACCCGCAAAACGCCGCTGACCGAATATACTTTATTGTGTGATTACGCCCAGCTATCCGGCATCGAATCGCTGCTGAAGCTCTCTCAGGGCATGATAGTGCAGAGTGAATACCAGGCGACAGTACAGTTGCGTGTAGCGCTTCCTCAGGCGGAACTGGCGACATTTTCAGCAAAGCTGGCTGATTTTAGTCGTGGTTCGTTGCAATTACTGCCGATTGAAGAATAATCCCCACCTTACTTATTGAATACCTAAGGAAGCGGCAGAAATGCATTTTCGCGCCATAACCCGAATCGTTGGATTGCTGGTCATACTCTTTTCCGGAACGATGATCCTGCCCGGACTGGTGGCGCTTATCTACCGGGATGGTGCAGGCCGCGCCTTTACCCAGACCTTTTTTGCCGCGCTGGTGATTGGCTCCGTTCTCTGGTGGCCGAACCGTCGTGAAAAAGGTGAACTGAAATCCCGTGAAGGGTTCCTGATAGTGGTGCTGTTCTGGACCGTGCTGGGTAGCGTAGGTGCGCTGCCCTTTATCTTTTCTGAACAGCCGAACCTCACCATTACCGATGCGTTCTTTGAATCTTTCTCCGGGTTGACCACCACCGGTGCCACCACGCTGGTAGGGCTGGACTCTTTACCCCATGCAATCCTCTTCTATCGCCAGATGCTGCAATGGTTCGGCGGGATGGGGATCATCGTGTTAGCGGTAGCAATACTGCCTATCCTGGGCGTGGGGGGGATGCAGCTTTACCGGGCGGAGATGCCCGGTCCGCTGAAAGATAATAAGATGCGCCCGCGTATTGCCGAAACGGCAAAAACCTTGTGGCTTATCTACGTTTTACTGACTGTAGCCTGCGCGCTGGCCTTGTGGTTTGCCGGCATGCCCGCGTTTGATGCCATTGGCCACAGCTTTGCGACTATCGCCATTGGTGGCTTCTCTACACATGACGCCAGCGTCGGCTATTTCGATAGCCCGACTATCAACACGATTATCGCTATCTTCCTGCTGATCTCCGGCTGTAACTATGGCCTGCACTTCTCTTTACTGAGCGGACGCAGTCTGAAGGTCTACTGGCGTGACCCGGAATTTCGCATGTTTATTGGCGTGCAACTGACGCTGGTGGCGATCTGCACCTCGGTATTGTGGCTGCACAACGTTTATAACTCGGCGCTAACGACGCTTAACCAGGCATTCTTCCAGGTGGTGTCGATGGCGACCACGGCCGGGTTCACCACCGACAGCATTGCACGCTGGCCGCTATTCTTGCCGGTGCTGCTGCTCTGTTCTGCCTTTATCGGTGGCTGCGCCGGATCAACGGGGGGCGGCCTGAAAGTGATCCGCATTCTTTTGCTGTTCAAGCAGGGGAACCGTGAACTGAAGCGCCTGGTCCACCCGAACGCGGTTTACAGCATCAAGCTCGGTAACCGCGCGCTGCCAGAGCGTATCCTCGAAGCGGTGTGGGGCTTCTTCTCTGCCTATGCGCTGGTCTTTATTGTCAGCATGCTGGCCATTATCGCCACCGGCGTGGATGACTTCTCGGCGTTTGCCTCCGTGGTGGCAACGCTGAACAACCTGGGACCGGGACTCGGCGTCGTGGCAGATAACTTTGCCAGCATGAATCCGGTGGCGAAGTGGATCCTGATTGCCAACATGTTGTTTGGTCGTCTTGAAGTCTTTACGCTGTTGGTGCTGTTTACCCCAACCTTCTGGCGCGAGTAAGGGAGCCATTTTTTGAAAACGTTAATTCTTTTCTCTACCCGTGATGGTCAGACGCGCGAGATTGCGCATTATCTGGCTTCAGAATTACAAGAGCAGGGCGTAGATGCTGACGTGGTGAATCTCAACCGAACCCAGGAGATTACCTGGCAGGCATATGACCGCGTGGTTATCGGAGCGTCTATCCGCTACGGGCACTTCCACCCGGCACTCGATCGCTTTGTGAAAAAGCACGCGGCGACGTTAAGCAGTATGCCTGGTGCGTTCTATTCCGTGAATCTTGTGGCCCGCAAGCCTGAGAAGCGTACGCCACAAACGAATAGCTATACACGTAAGTTCCTGCTGAACTCTCCCTGGCAGCCGCAGCTGTGTGCTGTCTTTGCCGGGGCCTTGCGTTACCCGCGCTATCGCTGGTACGACCGTTTTATGATTCGTCTTATTATGAAGATGACCGGCGGTGAAACGGATACGCGTAAAGAGGTGGTGTATACCGACTGGCAGCAAGTGACCGGTTTTGCCCGAGAAATTGCCCAATTAAACGGCAATTAGTGGTTAAAATAAGCGTTAAGAATGAAAAGTGAGCGAACGAAAAGTTTTTTGTATTTTCTGCTTGTCACCGCCGAAGAACTCCCTATAATGCGCCACCACTGACACGGAACAACGGCAAGCAAGCCGCCGGGTCAGAAGGGTTCTCCCGCTGAGGCGGTTGAAGAATCCCGGATAAAAGCAAAAATAATTGCTTGACTCTGAAGCGGGAAAGCGTAATATGCACACCCCGCGCCGCAGCGAAAAACGAAGCGGCACTGCTCTTTAACAATTTATCAGACAATCTGTGTGGGCACTCAAAGTGACATGGATTCTTAACGTCCTCGGACGAAAAATGAATACCAAGTCTCTG
>NZ_DDPB01000011.1:0-111230 GCF_002341985.1 Leclercia sp. UBA2479
ACTGCCAGGCATCAATTAAGTGAAGAGCCCATCCGGAAGGATGGGCTTTTTGCGTTCTTATAACGTCATAATTCGCAAAATGCGGGTTATTGCGCTGCTAACCACGTCTCAATAAACGACACCAGACTGTCTGTGTCATTCAAATTCAGCAATGGAACCTTCAGATCCAGCTGAATATCGCTGGCTACAGCGATAACATGATTATCCAGCGTCAGTTCGCTAAGACTGTGCCCTGCATTACTTCTGAAAAGAATAATCTTCGGTACGGCTTCATGTTTAAACCCCTCGACCAGTACCAGATCCAATACAGAATGATCCATTCTGCTCACCAGGTAATGCAAGTCCAGTGGCTCTGCGCTCGGCGTCTCGGTCATCAACGCCCAACGGTTGTTACTGGCGACCAGCGTTTGCGATGCCCCGGCTTTGCGTAGCTCATAGCTATCTTTACCCGGTATATCTACATCCATATTGTGATGCGTGTGTTTAATCAGACCTGGCCGGATCCCTCTGGCACATAGTGCCGGGATCAGTGCTTTTAACAGTGTCGTTTTACCTGTGCCGCTCCAGGCAGCGATGGCCAGAATCGGTGTCATATCGTCCCCTGATGCTTAATGATCTCTTCAATGGTATTGATGTTGATAAATGACGATTTCAGATCGCTGAAATCCACTGCGTGCCCCCCGGATTGACGCAGGAAAACCATGACACGCCGCTCTCCAGCCGCCAGGTAATCCTCTAGTGGTGCTATTAATCTGCGGTGTAACAATGCCACGGCGGGATGGTCACGCTCACCGTCATGCGCCCAGACAACCGGCGCGTCTGCTGCTGCAGATAGAAAGCGTTCCACCAGACTGGCAGGAATGAAGGGGGTATCGCAGGGGCAGAACAGAAACCACTCCGCCTGTGACTGCTGCATCACCGATAACATGCCGGCAAGGGGACCCGGAAAACCAGGCAACTGATCCTGATAAACCGGATACCCACTGGATTGATAAATGTCGAGATTCCTGTTGGCACTGATCGCCAGCGTCGCGACCTGGCGACGCAATGCGTCCGCGACATGCTGCCATAGCGGTTTGCCGTTTAGACTTTGTAGACCTTTATCGATCCCGCCCATGCGAGAAGCTTTGCCCCCCGCAAGGATCACGCCGCAGATATTACTCACCTGGCTCACTAATATCGCCTCTTTTATTGTGGGATTGACCCTGCTAACGTGTCACTCTAAACGAAAGGAGCATCATCATGAAATGTAAACGTCTCAATGAAGTCATTGAACTTCTCCAGCCAGCCTGGCAAAAAGAGCCAGAGCTGAACCTGATGCAATTTTTACAGAAACTGGCTCAGGAGTCAGGTTTTGAGGGCGAGCTGACCGACCTTTCTGACGACATTCTGATCTATAACTTAAAAATGCGTGATAGCGAAAAAGACGCGGCAATTCCGGGGATTAAGAAAGATTATGAAGAGGATTTCAAAACCGCTTTGTTGCGTGCGCGCGGCATAATTAAAGAGTAAAAGCTTGTAAGAGGCACCACCGTTTGCGTCGTTAAATGATATCCTGAATCATTCGTATAATTTCCGGATGATCGGATGAACGACCAGGCTTTCAATTTCCAGACCTTACATCCGGATACCATTATGGATGCACTGTTTGAACAGGGCATTCGTGTGGACTCCGGACTTACTCCCTTAAACAGCTACGAAAATCGCGTCTACCAGTTTCAGGACGAGGATCGCCAGCGCTTCGTGGTGAAGTTTTACCGCCCGCAGCGCTGGACTGCTGAGCAAATCCAGGAAGAACATCAGTTTGCGCTCGATCTGCTGGCTGATGAAGTACCGGTCGCCGCCCCCCTTGCCTTCGCTAATCAAACGCTATTAACGCATCAGGGATTCTCTTTTGCCGTCTTCCCCAGTCTTGGTGGCAGACAATTTGAAGCCGATAACATCGATCAGATGGAGTGGGTGGCGCGCTATCTCGGCCGAATCCATCAGACGGGGCAGAAAAAAGCGTTTAACGTTCGCCCGACTATCGGTACGCAGGAATATCTGCACGAACCGCGGCAGGTTTTTGAGACCTCCTCGCTGATCCCCTCCGCCCTGAAAGCCTCTTTCCTTAGCGCGACGGATAAACTTATCTCTGCTGTCTCTGCGCGCTGGGACGACAACGTCAATACGCTGCGACTGCATGGGGACTGTCATGCCGGGAATATTCTCTGGCGAGAGGGCCCGTTGTTTGTCGATCTTGATGACGCCCGTATGGGCCCGGCCATTCAGGATCTCTGGATGATATTGAACGGCGATAAAGCCGAGCAGCGTATGCAGCTTGAAACTATTATCGAAGCATATGAAGAATTTACGCCGTTCGATTCAGATGAAATTGCCCTGATTGAGCCTTTACGCGCCATGCGTTTTGTATATTATCTCGCATGGTTAATCAGGCGTTGGGACGATCCCGCGTTCCCCAGAAACTTCCCGTGGCTTACCGGCGAAGATTACTGGCGTAATCAGATTTCAACCTTTGTTGAACAAGTGAAGGTTCTTCAGGAACCCCCTTTACAATTAACGCCCATGTATTAATCCGACACATCCAGGAGATAAGTGATCATGAAAAAAATTTGGCTGGCGCTGGCAGGTATGATTCTGGCATTTAGCGCATCGGCAGCGCAGTTCACCGATGGCAAACAGTACATCACCCTTGAAAAGCCTGTCGCCGGAGAACCTCAGGTGCTTGAGTTCTTCTCCTTCTACTGCCCGCACTGCTATGAGTTCGAGCAGGTTCTCCACGTTTCCGATAACGTGAAGAAAAAACTGCCAGAAGGCACCAAAATGACCAAATACCATGTCGAGTTTCTTGGCCCGTTGGGTAAAGATTTGACGCAGGCATGGGCCGTAGCGATGGCGCTGGGCGTGGAAGATAAAATCACTGCGCCAATGTTCGAAGCGGTGCAGAAAACGCAGACCGTGCAGACAACTGCCGATATCCGTAAAGTCTTTGTAGACGCGGGCGTGAAAGGCGAAGAGTACGACGCGGCCTGGAATAGCTTCGTGGTGAAATCCCTTGTAGCTCAGCAGGAAAAGGCTGCTGCCGACATGCAATTGCGCGGCGTTCCTGCAATGTATGTTAACGGTAAATATCAGCTGAACATGCAGGGCATGGACACCAGCAGCATGGATATTTTCGTACAGCAATATGCTGATACGGTGAAATACCTGGTAGAGAAAAAGTAAAAAAACAGCCGGTCAATGACCGGCTTTTTTATATTCTGCTTTGAGGTTCTCTATAAGCGCGTCTTTCTCGCTCCATAACGTGTTCAGCCAGAGCTGGAAACGGCGTTTAAAATTCTTGTCGTTAACATAATCCCCGTGCAGTTCCTCCGCCACAGGCATCAGATTCACACGTACTACAATGCGTGTCAGCTTACCGCTTAGCATGTCAAAGAAAGGCGTCTTATCATTCTCAGGATAACAGAGCGTAACGTTAAGCAACTTATCGAACTGCTGGCCCAGGACATGGATAGCCATAGCGATGCCTGCTGCCTTGGGCGCCAGTAGGTGGCGATAAGGAGAGTGCGTTTGCTGCTGCTTCTCTTCTGTGAAGCGCGATCCCTCCACAAAATTCACGATAGTTGTGGGATGAACACGAAATTTTTCGCAAGAACGCCGGGTAGTGTCGACATCCTGTCCACGCCGTTCAGGATGGCGAATAAGATAACTGCGCGAATAGCGCTTCATAAAAGGCATATCGAGCGCCCAGCATGCCAGGCCCAGAAAAGGAACCCAGGCCAGCTGCTGCTTAAGAAAATACTTGTTCATGGGAATATGCGAGCGGAAGAGCACACACAACACTACGATGTCTGCCCAGCTATGATGGTTGCAGATGAGCAAATACCAGTTTTTCTTGTTTAACCTCTCAAGGCCCTGAACATCCCATTTTAAATGGGGGTTGAGTTTGAGCAGAACAGCTAATCCTTCGCACCAGCAATACATCATGAAATTGCAAAAAGTAGAGACTGCGCGCCATACGCCCGGTAACGGCATTAGCAATTTAATGACGCCGGCAATGATGATCGGCACAGAACAGGCGATGGTGAGCAGAATAGTTAATGCGACACTGATCAACAGTATTATCGCAGCGAGCAGTCTCGACATGATTAGTATTTTCAAAGAGTTACGTGAGTATCGCCCTCTGGTGCAGGCGCAGGGCGCTGATTTTACCAGAAATCAGGCAAAAGAACGGTGGTTTAACGTGGGGCAGTGAGGAAAACGCTGTTGTAGCGGAGGTTTATTCTGTTTATTTAGGCTGGCGTAGTTAATATCCACATGGAGTAAATAGTCGCCAGGTCTGTTAATCTGCCTGGGATCGAAATATAAGCAACTGATAAATAATGATTAATATATTTATAAGGATCGCGGATACGGAGAGTTATCCAGGCTGCCAGAAACTACACACAAACTTATCCACAGGCAAGATTTGCGAACGATCCCGACGATCGCAAAATCTTTGTCTGTATTAGGCCTGAAAAACTGATGTTTTCATCCTGATGTGGCATCCTTTATCCATAAATTACTCAAAGGCACGGACACTATGGTTCAGATCCCAGAAAACCCTCTTATTCTCGTCGACGGCTCTTCATACCTGTATCGGGCGTATCATGCGTTTCCTCCTCTGACCAACAGCGCCGGAGAGCCTACCGGCGCAATGTACGGCGTGCTGAACATGCTGCGCAGTTTAATCATGCAGTATCAACCCAGCCACGCGGCTGTGGTCTTTGATGCCAAGGGTAAAACCTTCCGTGATGAGCTGTTTGAGCACTACAAATCTCACCGTCCGCCAATGCCAGACGATCTGCGCGCGCAAATTGAACCGCTGCACAAGATGGTTAAAGCGATGGGTCTGCCTTTAATGGCGGTATCGGGTGTAGAAGCAGACGACGTGATTGGTACCCTGGCGCGTGAAGCCGAAAAAATGGGTCGTCCGGTTCTGATTAGTACGGGTGATAAAGATATGGCGCAGCTGGTTACGCCAGGGATCACCCTCATCAATACCATGACCAACACGATTCTGGGGCCAGAAGAGGTGGTCGCAAAATATGGTGTACCGCCAGAGTTGATTATCGATTTCCTCGCTCTGATGGGCGACTCCTCGGATAACATTCCCGGCGTACCGGGTGTGGGTGAGAAAACTGCCCAGGCATTGCTGCAGGGGTTAGGCGGGCTGGATACGCTCTACGCAGAATCGGACAAAATTGCCGGTCTCACCTTCCGTGGTGCGAAGACCATGGCGGGTAAGCTTGCCGATAACAAAGAGGTGGCCTATCTCTCTTATAAGCTGGCCACCATTAAAACCGACGTAGAGCTAGAGCTGGGCTGCGAACAGCTTGAAGTACAACAGCCTGCAGCAGACGAACTGCTGAGTCTGTTTAAACAGTATGAATTCAAACGCTGGAGCGCGGACGTAGAAGCGGGTAAATGGCTACAGGCGAAAGGGGCAAAACCCGCGGCGAAGCCGAAAGAGACAATTGTGGTCGATGCTGAAGAGCAGGCAGAAGAAGAAGCCGTAACGCTCTCTTTTGAACACTACGAAACGGTTCTCGAAGAGTCACGGTTGGTCGCCTGGATCGAGAAATTAAAAAACGCGCCGGTTTTCGCATTTGATACCGAAACCGATAGTCTCGATAACATTTCAGCCAATATGGTAGGCCTGTCGTTTGCGACGGAGCCGGGCATTGCGGCCTATGTTCCTGTGGCACATGACTACCTGGATGCCCCGGATCAGATCTCTCGCGAACGAGTTCTTGAACTGCTGAAACCTATTCTGGAAGATGACAAAGCGCTGAAGGTCGGGCAAAACCTGAAGTATGACCGTGGCATACTGCAGAATTACGGTATTGAGCTTCGCGGTATCGCCTTCGATACCATGCTGGAATCCTACATTCTGGATAGCGTGGCGGGCCGTCATGATATGGATTCGCTATCTGACCGCTGGCTGAAGCATCAAACCATCACCTTCGAAGCGATCGCCGGTAAGGGTAAGAATCAGCTTACCTTTAACCAGATTGCGCTTGAAGAAGCGGGCCGTTATGCCGCAGAAGATGCGGATGTTACCCTGCAGCTGCATCTGAAAATGTGGCCAAAACTGCAAAAGCAGGCAGGCCCAATGAACGTATTCCAGCATGTAGAGATGCCGCTAGTGCCGGTGCTTTCCCGTATCGAACGCAATGGCGTCAAAATTGACCCAACGGTACTGCATAACCATTCTGGCGAGCTGGCGCAGCGCTTGACGGAGCTCGAGCAAAAAGCCCATGAGCTCGCCGGCGAGCCGTTTAATCTCTCTTCGCCTAAACAGCTGCAGACCATCCTGTTTGAGAAGCAGGGAATAAAACCGCTGAAGAAAACGCCGGGCGGCGCACCATCGACGTCAGAAGAGGTGCTTGAGGAGCTGGCGCTGGACTACCCGCTGCCGAAAGTGATTCTGCAATATCGCGGGCTGGCGAAGCTGAAGTCGACTTATACCGACAAGCTGCCGTTGATGATCAATCCCAAAACCGGACGAGTGCATACCTCGTACCACCAGGCGGTGGCGGCGACAGGTCGTTTATCCTCCACCGATCCTAACCTGCAAAATATCCCGGTACGTAACGAAGAGGGGCGACGTATTCGCCAGGCATTTATTGCTCCGGAAGATTACGTGATCGTCTCAGCGGACTACTCGCAAATTGAGCTGCGCATTATGGCGCATCTGTCGCGTGATAAAGGCTTGCTGACGGCGTTTGCTGAAGGCCAGGACATTCACCGCGCAACGGCCGCCGAAGTCTTTGGTCTGCCGCTGGAGAGCGTGACGAACGACCAGCGTCGCAGCGCTAAAGCGATCAACTTCGGTTTGATTTACGGTATGAGCGCATTCGGCCTGTCGCGTCAGCTGAACATTCCGCGTAAAGAGTCCCAGCGGTATATGGATCTGTACTTTGAACGTTATCCTGGCGTGCTGCAGTACATGGAACGCACCCGCGCCCAGGCGAAAGAGCAAGGCTATGTCGAAACGCTCGATGGCCGACGCCTGTACCTGCCGGATATCAAATCCAGCAATGCGGCGCGTCGTGCCGGCGCAGAGCGTGCAGCGATTAACGCCCCGATGCAGGGCACCGCAGCGGATATTATTAAGCGCGCGATGATCGCCGTCGATGCGTGGCTGGAAAAGGAAAAGCCGCGGGTGCATATGATCATGCAGGTACACGATGAATTGGTCTTTGAGGTACACAAAGACGATCTTGAGGCGGCAACGCATAAGATCCATGAATTGATGGAAAACAGCATGAAACTGGATGTTCCGCTGCTGGTGGAAGTAGGAAGTGGCGAAAACTGGGATCAAGCTCACTAAACATACTGGGGGAAAAGGGAATTTCCTGTAAGTAAGCAACATAACTAAGAACTTTTTGTGACGATCATTCGATTTACCTATGTAAAGAATGAAAAAAAACTACAAAAAGTGCTTTGTCTATAACCCAAAAAAGAGTAGAGTTAACGACGTAGGGTACAGAGGTAAGATGTTCTATCTTTCAGACCTTTTACTTCACGTAATCGGATTTGGCTGAATATTTTAGCCGCCCCAGTCAGTAATGACTGGGGCGTTTTTTATTGGGGCAAAGAAAATATTTGAGCCAAAAAAAAGCGCGGACATCGCCGCGCTGATTATTACTCTTCCGCTTCTGTCGCGGGTTCCAGCTCGTTATACCAGCTATCTAACTTCTCACGCAGCTTATCCACGCCTTGCTTCTTCAGAGAAGAAAACGCTTCAACCTGAACATCGCCGTTAAAGGCCAGTACAGCCTCACGCACCATATTCAGCTGGGCCTTACGTGCTCCGCTGGCCAGCTTGTCAGCTTTGGTTAACAAAACTAGCACCTGGATATCGCTCTCGACGGCCCAGTTGATCATCTGTTGATCGAGATCTTTAAGCGGATGACGGATATCCATCAGTACCACTAACCCTTTCAGGCACAGACGTTTTTCCAGATATTCACCGAGCGCGCGCTGCCATTTCAGCTTCATCTCTTCCGGAACTTCTGCATAGCCGTAGCCAGGCAAGTCGACCAGGCGTTTACCTGGCGCCACTTCGAACAGGTTAATAAGTTGCGTACGCCCCGGCGTTTTAGAAGTACGGGCAAGGCTTTTTTGATTGGTCAGCGTGTTCAGGGCGCTGGATTTCCCCGCGTTTGACCGGCCGGCAAATGCCACTTCAAGACCAGTATCAGCAGGCAAATGACGGATATCAGGCGCACTCAGAACAAAATGCGTCAGGTGATAATTCAGCTTGGTCACGTGGTTGTCTCCAGAAATTCGTAACGTTGAGGGGGATTATACCTGAACAGAACAAAAAGGCTTTTCCCATTGGCACTTGCTCTGTAAGTAAAAACCATAAACTTTGTAAGAGATATGCCATTCAGCCTATGGGAGATTTCAGAGAAATCGTAGGGCATATGAAAATCAAAATGATTAAAATCAGGTGATTAGGTATTCAGCCAATTCTGAAATTAAGCGTTAAATAACGCGAGTGGCTTGTTAGTTTACTTCAGGACGGTAAAGTATCTTTCAACGGCGAGGATGCCAACAGGATACGGACTTAAGGATAAGGGTCAGGAGCGCCAGGAGGCGAAGACTCAGGATAGTCAGGATGACGAACGCCTGGAAGCGTTTAAAAGGAAAGGAAAGGGAACATATCACGGACGGTATCTGCTAACGGAAAAACAGGGTTTGTTGAAGGCATACACGGAACGTGAGACCCGATAAGGGTAAGAGTCAGGAAAAAAGGCGACAGATTGCTCTGTCGCCTTTTTTCTTTGCTTGCTTTCTGCTAGATTTCGCCGCAATTCTATACTGAAGAAAACGACGTAAAAGACAAAACACCATGAAAAAACCGACCTCTGCAGCAGGTGCTAAGCGCCCCGCAAAAGCCCGACGCAAAACGCGTGAAGAACTGAATCAGGAAGCACGCGATCGTAAGCGCGATAAAAAGCATCGTGGTCATGCTGCGGGCAGTCGTGCCAGCGGAAGCGGTGCATCCGGTTCTTCTGCGAAGAACAAACAGCAGAAAGATCCGCGTATTGGCAGTAAAACTCCCATTCCACTGGGCGTGACCGACACCCCAGTCACTAAGCAGCACAAACCAAAGAGCGAGAAACCTATGCTTTCACCGCAGGCTGAGCTGGATATGCTGGAGAACGATGAGCGCCTGGACGCGCTGCTGGAACGTCTTGAAGAGGGTGAAGCCCTGACCGCCGAAGAGCAGTCCTGGGTAGATGCTAAACTGGACCGCATCGACGAACTGATGCAGAAGCTTGGTCTGTCTTACGACGACGAAGAAGAAGAAGACGAAGAAGAAGAAAAGAAAGAAGATATGATGCGTCTTCTGAAAGGTGGAAATTAACATTTGCACCCGGCAGGTACAGTTGTCCTGCTTATAACCCTTCCGGTTGTATGTTATCTGGTGTGGTTATTCGTTAAACTACGGCGGTTGTCGCGGCGACAGAAGTGGCTGCGCACCCGGATGCTGGCGCCTACAGGAACCAGGCCGGGCCGCCGTAAACGAACGCGACACCAACGGAGGGAGTGAGCATGTCTGTACCAACCATCGACTGGGATCTGGCCCTGATCCAGAAATATAACTATTCCGGGCCACGTTATACCTCGTATCCGACCGCGCTTGAGTTTTCAGACGCGTTCAAAGAACCCGATTTTTTGCAGGCTGTTGCGCGTTATCCTGAGCGCCCGCTCTCCCTGTATGTTCATATTCCTTTCTGCCACAAGCTCTGCTATTTCTGCGGCTGCAATAAAATTGTTACCCGCCAGCAGCATAAAGCCGATCAGTATCTGGATGCGCTAGAACAAGAAATTGTGCATCGTGCGCCGCTGTTTGCGGGTCGTCACGTCACTCAGCTGCACTGGGGCGGCGGCACACCAACCTATCTGAATAAAGCGCAGATTAGCCGTTTGATGACGCTACTGCGTAATAACTTCGCTTTCATCGATGACGCAGAGATCTCGATTGAAGTCGACCCACGCGAAATCGAACTGGATGTGCTGGATCACCTCCGCGCTGAAGGATTCAACCGCCTGAGTATGGGCGTGCAGGACTTTAACAAAGAGGTCCAGCGGCTGGTTAACCGTGAGCAGGACGAAGACTTTATCTTTGCCCTGCTCAACCACGCGCGTGATATCGGGTTTACCTCGACCAACATAGATCTGATTTACGGTCTGCCTAAGCAAACGCCTGAGAGCTTCGCCTTCACGTTGAAGCGCGTGGGCGAACTTAACCCGGACCGTCTGAGTGTCTTCAACTATGCGCACCTGCCGACGCTGTTTGCCGCTCAGCGCAAAATTAAAGAGGCCGATCTGCCTTCTGCCCAGCAGAAGCTGGATATCCTGCAGGAAACCATCGCCTCGCTGACCGAAACCGGCTATCAGTTTATCGGGATGGATCACTTCGCCCGCCCGGATGACGAGCTGGCAATTGCTCAGCGCGAAGGGGTACTGCACCGTAATTTCCAGGGCTATACCACGCAGGGCGATACCGATCTGCTGGGGATGGGCGTCTCGGCAATCAGCATGCTGGGTGACTGCTACGCGCAAAATCAGAAAGAGTTAAAGCTCTATTATCAGCAGGTTGATGAAAGCGGTAATGCGCTCTGGCGCGGCATCCCGTTAACGCGCGACGACTGCATCCGTCGTGATGTGATCAAAGCACTTATCTGCAACTTCCGTCTCGACTTTAGCGAGGTAGAAGCGCAATGGGAGCTGCAATTTAGCGACTACTTTGCAGAAGATATGAGTCTGCTCGCACCGCTGGCGAAAGATGGGCTGGTGGATGTTAACGAGCACGCAATTGAAGTGACGCCGAAAGGGCGTTTATTGATTCGTAATATCTGCATGTGTTTCGACGCGTATTTGCGTCAGAAAGCGCGTCTACAGCAGTTCTCGCGCGTCATTTGATATGTACCCCTCTCCCAGGGGGAGAGGGGTTTCGGTCAGCTAAACAGCCCAACCAGTGCCGCACAGAGCACCGCAGCGATTGCGGTTTGCGGCGTATGGCCGGCAGCTGCACCCGCCTCGATGCTTCCTGCCGCCATAGTGATAATTGATTCCAGCATGATGACTCTCCCCGATTTTCGGGCGAGATCATACCCAACTCATCGGAACAGTAAAGTATAAAAATGCAGCAAATTGCACCTGACTGCCCATTTTTACAATCGGTACGCGTACTACTCCATTCCCAGCTCTTTTAACTTGCGCGTTAACGTATTGCGTCCCCAACCCAGCAGGCGTGCCGCCTCCTGCTTATGCCCCTGGGTATGACGCAGCGCAGTGGTGAGCAGAGTACGTTCCATCTCCGGTTGCGCCTCGGAAAGCAGGTTTTGATGACCGGAACGCAGCGCACGGTCAGCCCACTGGGCCAGCAGCGTTGCCCAGTTGTCGGGCAATGTCTGGCCGCCAGCGCTTTCCGGAACAGGCGCTTCAAACAGCTCAGGCGGCAGATCCTGAATCAGCACTTCCTGGCCCGCTGCCATGACCGTCAGCCAGCGACAGGTATTTTCCAGCTGACGCACGTTACCAGGCCATGCCAGACGCGTTAATGCCGCTTCCGTCTCCGGGTGCAGCAACTTCGCTTCAACGCCCAGTTCTCGGGCCGCAACCTGCAGGAAATGACGCGCCAGACGTGGAATGTCCTCCCGACGCTCACGCAGCGGCGGCAGGTGTACGCGAATCACGTTCAGGCGGTGGAACAGATCCTCACGGAATTTGCCCTCCTGCACCCGCATCTCCAGATTCTGATGGGTGGCCGCAATAATACGCACGTCCACCTTCACCGGGGCATAGCCGCCCACGCGATAGAACTGGCCATCAGCCAGTACGCGCAGTAAACGTGTCTGTACATCCAGCGGCATGTCGCCGATCTCATCCAGGAAGAGCGTGCCGCCATCGGCCTGCTCAAATCGCCCCTGACGAATAGTATTTGCGCCGGTAAAGGCCCCTTTTTCGTGACCAAAGAGTTCAGACTCAATCAGGTCTTTGGGGATCGCCGCCATGTTCAGGGCGATAAAGGGGGCTTTTGCCCGCGGGCTGTGGCGATGCAGAGCATGTGCGACCAGTTCTTTACCGGTGCCCGATTCACCGTTAATCAGCACGCTGATAGAGGAGCGCGACAAACGACCGATAATGCGGAACACATCCTGCATTGCGGGCGCTTCGCCAATGATATCGGTGGTGGGGCCAAAGTCCGGTGTGTTACGTGGCTGTTGCTGCTCCTGATAATGGCTAATCGCGCGTTCAACCAACGCCACGGCTTCATCAATATCAAACGGCTTGGGCAGATAGTCGAAGGCCCCTTGCTGATAGGCGCTAACGGCTGCGTCCAGATCCGAGTGTGCGGTCATTATGATGACCGGAAGCATTGGATGACGCTGCTTTATCTGCTTCAACAGCGCCAGCCCGTCCATGCCGGGCATGCGGATGTCAGATAACAGCACATCCGGGGTTTTGGTGGTGAGTGCGTCGAGCACGTCGTTGCCGCTTTCAAAGGTTGTGCAATGTAACCCTGCGCCGGTTAGCGCGCGTTCAAGCACCCAGCGGATGGAGCTATCGTCATCAACTACCCAGACTATCCCTCGTTGCATAACTTAACCCTCTATTTCCGAATCGGCAGGTAAACCGAAAACTCGGTATGACCCGGCCAACTGGTAAATTCAATTTTGCCGGAATGCTGATCAATCAAATTACGGGCAATGGATAAGCCCAGCCCGGTGCCACCTTCGCGACCGCTTACCATGGGGTAAAAGATCGTGTCCTGCAGCTGGGAAGGAATGCCTGGGCCGTTATCTTCCACATCAATCCGCGCGGCCAGGCGATAGCGCACCCCGTGCAGCGTTAGCTGAAACGCCGTACGCGTACGCAGCACAATTTCACCGCCCTGAGGTCCTAATGCCTGCAAGGCATTACGCACAATATTGAGAAGAACCTGCTCAACCTGGTCGGGATCATGTGGCAGTTCGGGAAGGCTGGGATCGTAATCCCGCACCAGAGTGACGTTTTCAGGCAGCTCCATAGAGACCAGTTTCACCACGCGCTCGGCGACCTTGTGAATGCTCTCCGTGACGTGCATACCGGGCTGCTGCGGGCCAAGCAAACGGTCCACCAGATTACGCAGACGGTCTGCCTGCTCAATGATGACATTGGTATATTCCGCCAGCGCAGGGTCGGGCAGGGCTTTGGTGAGCAGTTGCGCAGCACCCCGCAGTCCGCCAAGCGGATTCTTGATTTCATGGGCCAATCCCCGCACCAGATCGCGGGCGGCAACCTGCTGCGCATGCTGAAGCTGTTCCTGGCTCAGGCGACGCTGATTATCCATCGGCGCCATCTCAAGCAGAATTAATCCTTCAGGCAGCCGCTGGGCGGTCAGGGAGAGAATATGCGAGCGCCCGTCAATCACCAGCGTCACTTCGTTATCGGTAAAGCCCTGGCCCGCCTGCAGACTCTCCTGCATCAGACCAATATTCAGCGAAAAATAACTTAAGAGTTCCGGCAGCGGGGTGCCGAACAGTTTGCGTGAACTCTGGGCGAGCAGCTGCTGTGCCGCTGGGTTGGCGAAATGAACAGCCAGCTCATCATCGACCAGTAAGATGCTGTTAATCAGTGAATTGAGGATCTGCCCAGCATCGGGCAGCGTGCCAGTTGCCATTCAGCAGTCTCCTGACGTTGATTGCACTCTTTTAGTGCAGTATAGCGTTTTCGCGGTAAAAAACTTGTCAAATCAGGTTGTTGGTGGTGAAAAAAGCCCATCCGAAGATGGGCTGAAAGTTTCCACGGCAACAAAAAATCTTCTGGCGTCTTTCGTTTTATGACAAGAAATTCGCCAGGTTTTCATCTCTAACTTAAACGCTGTAGTACAGCTCGAACTCAACCGGGTGCGGAGTCATACGCACGCGGTCGTTTTCTTCAGTGCGCAGCGCGATGTAAGCGTCGATAGCTTCATCGGTGAACACGCCGCCCGCGGTCAGGAACTCACGGTCTGCGTCCAGCGCCTGCAGGGCTTCTTCCAGAGAACCGGCAACCTGTGGGATCTCTTTCGCTTCTTCTGGCGGCAGGTCATACAGGTTTTTGTCCATGGCTTCGCCAGGGTGGATCTTGTTCTTGATACCGTCCAGGCCAGCCATCAGCAGCGCGGCGAAGCACAGGTATGGGTTAGCCGCCGGGTCCGGGAAGCGCACTTCAATACGACGCGCTTTCGGAGAGGCAACAACCGGGATACGGATAGAAGCAGAACGGTTACGGGCAGAGTAGGCCAGCATAACCGGCGCTTCGTAGCCTGGGACCAGACGCTTATAGGAGTTGGTGGTTGGGTTCGCCAGGGCGTTGATGGCTTTAGCGTGTTTGATCACACCGCCAATGTAGTGCAGCGCCTGCTCGGACAGACCAGCATACTTGTCGCCAGAGAACAGGTTGGTACCGTTCTTGGACAGAGACATGTGGCAGTGCATACCGGAACCGTTATCGCCAAACATCGGTTTTGGCATAAAGGTCGCTGTTTTACCGAAGCGGTGTGCCACGTTGTGAACAACGTATTTGTAGATCTGAATCTCGTCCGCTTTTTTGGTCATGGTGTTGAAGCGGGTCGCGATTTCGTTCTGGCCAGCCGTTGCCACTTCGTGGTGGTGTGCTTCAACCACCAGGCCCATCTCTTCCATGATCAGACACATGGTAGAGCGGATGTCCTGTGAAGAGTCGACCGGAGGAACCGGGAAGTAACCACCTTTCACGCCAGGACGGTGACCTTTGTTACCACCTTCGTATTTGGTGGAGGAGTTCCATGCGCCTTCGATGTCATCGATAGCCACGTGGGAACCTGAAATGGTCGCGCCGAAACGGATGTCGTCAAACAGGAAGAACTCTGGCTCTGGCCCAAACAGAACGGTATCTGCGATGCCGGTGGAACGCAGGTACTCTTCAGCGCGCTTCGCGATGGAGCGCGGGTCGCGGTCGTAACCCTGCAGCGTGCCTGGTTCGAGGATATCGCAACGGATGATCAGGGTTGGTTCTTCGAAGAACGGGTCAATGAGCGCAGTGGTTGCATCTGGCATCAGAACCATGTCGGATTCGTTAATGCCTTTCCAGCCACCAATGGAGGAGCCGTCAAACATTTTGCCTTCTTCAAAGAATTCGGCGTTTACCTGATGAGCAGGAATAGTGACGTGCTGTTCTTTACCTTTGGTATCGGTGAAGCGCAGATCAACAAACTTCACTTCATGTTCGTTCAGCATCGTCAAAACGTGTTCAGCGGACATACTTAACTCTCCAGATTGGTCATTGTCGTCGTGGTAACGAGGTCTTCTATTTCTGTTTGTACTGGCTGGATGCCATGTTTTTTATAAAGCGAAATCTGTGCCAACTTTTAAAACACCCCAAAAAGGCGTTATCATGCGCACTATAGTGCAAAAGGGCTGCACCATGATGGTCATGTTGCACCAGTATAGTGCTTCAATGTGAACATTAAGCACCATATTGGTGCAATTTACGTTAAAGTGCCCTTTTACCGCTCCGTGAAAGTGATCACAAAGCATCTCTGCAATACTTGTTTGCGGGGGATGTTTGTGATCCTGTTTTGTAGTGCGATTAATCCGTGTACAATAACGCGCTATTTCTAAATGCCTGAGGCAAAGTTGTGATCGAAAATTTGCGTAACATCGCCATCATCGCGCACGTTGACCATGGTAAAACTACCCTGGTTGATAAGCTGCTGCAGCAGTCCGGTACGTTTGATGCTCGTGCCGAAACTCAAGAGCGTGTGATGGACTCCAACGATTTGGAGAAAGAGCGTGGGATTACCATCCTCGCCAAAAACACCGCCATCAAATGGAATGACTACCGTATCAACATCGTTGATACCCCAGGCCACGCCGACTTCGGTGGTGAAGTTGAGCGTGTAATGTCCATGGTAGACTCCGTTCTGCTGGTCGTTGACGCAATGGATGGCCCAATGCCGCAGACGCGCTTTGTGACCAAAAAGGCGTTCGCCCATGGTCTGAAGCCAATTGTTGTTATCAACAAAGTTGACCGTCCTGGCGCGCGTCCTGACTGGGTTGTAGATCAGGTATTCGACCTGTTCGTTAACCTCGACGCGACCGACGAGCAGCTGGACTTCCCTATCGTTTACGCTTCCGCGCTGAACGGTATTGCAGGTCTGGACCACGAAGATATGGCGGAAGACATGACCCCGCTGTATCAGACAATTGTTGACCGTGTTCCTGCACCAAACGTTGATCTCGACGGCACCCTGCAGATGCAGATCTCTCAGCTCGATTACAACAACTACGTTGGCGTTATCGGCATTGGTCGTATCAAGCGCGGTAAAGTTAAGCCTAACCAGCAAGTTACTATCATCGATAGCGAAGGCAAAACCCGTAACGGTAAAGTGGGCAAAGTGCTGACTCACCTGGGTCTGGAGCGTATCGATAGCGATATCGCTGAAGCTGGCGATATCATTGCCATCACCGGTCTGGGCGAGCTGAACATCTCCGACACTATCTGCGATCCGCAGAAAGTTGAAGCGCTGCCAGCCCTGTCCGTTGATGAACCGACCGTATCCATGTTCTTCAACGTCAACACCTCTCCGTTCTGTGGTAAAGAAGGTAAGTTCGTTACCTCTCGTCAGATCCTTGACCGCCTGAACAAAGAGCTGGTGCACAACGTTGCGCTGCGCGTTGAAGAGACCCCTGATGCGGACGCCTTCCGCGTTTCCGGTCGTGGTGAGCTGCACTTGTCAGTTCTGATCGAAAACATGCGTCGTGAAGGTTTCGAAATGGCGGTTTCCCGTCCGAAAGTTATCTTCCGCGAAATCGACGGCCGTAAACAAGAGCCGTTCGAAAACGTGACGCTGGACGTTGAAGAGCAGCACCAGGGTTCTGTGATGCAGGCTCTGGGTGAGCGTAAAGGCGACCTGAAAAACATGAATCCAGATGGCAAAGGCCGCGTACGTCTCGACTACGTGATCCCAAGCCGTGGCCTGATCGGCTTCCGTTCTGAGTTCATGACCATGACTTCAGGTACCGGTCTGCTGTACTCCACCTTCAGCCACTACGACGACGTTCGTCCAGGCGACGTTGGCCAGCGTAACAACGGCGTTCTGATCTCTAACGGTCAGGGTAAAGCGGTTGCGTTCGCCCTGTTCAGCCTGCAGGACCGCGGTAAGCTGTTCCTGGGTCACGGTGCGGAAGTTTACGAAGGCCAGATCATCGGTATTCACAGTCGTTCTAACGACCTGACTGTAAACTGCCTGACCGGTAAGAAACTGACCAACATGCGTGCGTCCGGTACTGACGAAGCGACGGTTCTGGTTCCACCGATCAAGATGACCCTGGAGCAAGCTCTGGAGTTCATCGATGATGACGAACTGGTAGAAGTGACTCCACAGTCAATTCGTATCCGTAAACGTCACCTGACTGAGAACGACCGTAAACGCGCAATGCGCGGTCCGAAAGAAGATTAATCTTCACTGATGGACACTAAAAAGCCGCTGAGAGATCAGCGGCTTTTTTATTAGAACGCGTAGCGTAATCCCAGACGGATTCGATACTGCTCCCGGTTGTAATCATTCCATCTATCCAGCCACTGAAGTTCGAGATACGGCAGCCAGTTTCTGTCGAGCTTATAGCTGAACTTATTCGTTATTTCCCAATGATGATCCTTGCCGTTTTTGCTGTGGTAATCATTCACCCGCTGAAAATAGTGCGGTTCAAAGGTGTAGAAAAACGCATCCGTAAGCCTGAAATTCCAGTAGTTGGCGAATTCGTGCGTGTCATTCTTATCCATTAGCCCGTTATCGTCCGGCGTATCGTAATTATTATGGTTATAGCGATAGCGGAACGTCAGATTAAACCCGTCCGTGAATTTATAGTTAGTGTCAAAATAAAGGGCACCACCCGAACCGGCACTGCTGTCGTTAATCAGGCCGCCGGGCTGAAAGGTGAGTTTGTCGGTCGGTTTAAAGAGCGGGTACCACCCCTCTATTTCGTTATAGCTGTGCTTGAGTTCGTCCCATTTCCCCACGTTATAGGCGTTGGTGAACATCAGCCCCGCGCCCATATCGAAGTTATATCCCGCGCGCAGGATCACCTCGTGCAGCTCAGAGGCCGTATTGTAGGCTTCGCGGGTTTCAACATACGCCCCGGCAAATACCGGGCAGGACACAGACGACACAATCAGTACAGTGATGATTCTTTTCATAATTTGTCCATGTATCAAGTACAGAAAGGCCTCCCTCCTGATTATCAGGAAGGAACTGCGGGCCGGATTTATTGTTATAAAGTGACTGCTGACGCTTTATTGTTAGGGGTTGTCTCAGGGGTATTCGCTGACTGTTTTTTCCGCTTTCCAATCTCCTCGATAATAAACGCGAAGCGCGTTTCGTTGAGTTTATAAAACAGCCCCATGGTCACGGCGGCAACAATCGCCAGGCCGCACGGCCAGAGGAAAATAAGCTGACGCAATCCCAGCAACGTGCCCGCGCTCTGCACGGCATGAGGTATATACCCAATCTGCGTCAACATAATGCCCGGCAGGAACCCGGCGAGAGCGGCGGAGATTTTGCGTGAGAAGGTATAGCCGGTATAGACCGACCCTTCGGCGCGAATGCCCGTTTTCCACTCGCCGTAATCTACAGTATCCGGCACCAGCGCCCAGTTCAGGCTGTTCACAAACGCCGTGCCGAAAAAGGCCATGCAGGAAAAGAGCACGAACAGCAGCGAGCTGGTCCCCCAGAAGAAGTTCAGCACGTCGCCCACTGCCCACAGCGCCAGTCCGCCCAGATAAACCGGCTTCTTGCCAAAGCGTTTTACGGCACCGGGCACCAGAAACACGCCAATCAGAATGCAGCCCATGCTGAAAAAGCCCATCCACGACAGCAAATGCAGATCGTTAAGCACGTACTGGGTGTAATAGACCTGAATCGCCAGCTTGATGTTAAACGCCGCCAGGGTGCAGAGGTTAGCAATGCACAGCACCAGCAGCGGTGGATTGCGAAAGATGGCGCAGAAGGACTTCAGGATCCCGGGCTTATGGTGATCGGGCGAGATCTCGACATACCGCTCTTTAACGCCGCTGTAGCACCACCACATGCAGAACAAACCGCCGGTGACAAACACCAGTGCGGCCACCAGATAGCCGAGGGAGGGCTGGCTGACGAACAGCGCCTGAATGGGCATAAAGCCGACGGTGCAGAGTAATAGCCCCACCGTCGCGCCGCCCTGACGCCATGCCGCAAGCTGCGCCCGCTCGTTCGGGTTTTTGGTGATGGCCGGTACCATCGCGCCGTAAGAGCAGTTCATCAGGCTATAGCACAGGCCGAACATCATAAAGAGCACGGTGGCGAGGGCCGTCTTCACCGTCAGGCTAAAATCGTTGGCCATAAACTGCGCCGTGGCAACCAGCGCCACCGGTACAGAGGCATACAGAATGAATGGCCGAAATTTGCCTCTCGCGCCGATATGACGCCGGGAATCCAGCAGCACCCCGGTCAGCATGTCGGTAAAGGCGGTAAAAAACTTCGCGACCAGGAAAATAATGCCGCCATAGAAGGCGGGCATGCCCAGCTCATCGGTGTAAAACTTCAGCAGATACAGCGTGCCGATACAGAGCATCAGGTTCGAGCCAAAATCGCCCATCCCATAGGCGCACTTCTCGCGCAGGCTCAGCTTCAGGGTTAACGGATCAGGAGTATGTGTCATGGTCGATCCTCTGCGCGCCCCGCAGGGCGCGCGCTCAAGTCATTCAGGCCGTACGTTTGCGCAGCTCAATTTCTTCCACGATGCGCACATACATCTTCTCGTTGAGGTTGTAGAAGCAGCCCATCGCCACGATGGTGATGACCGCCAGCAGGCTCGGGTAGATAAATATCAGCTGCCGTAGCCCTTCAACCGTTCCGGCAGACTGCACCACGTTGGGCACATAGCCGATTTGCGTCAGCATGATCCCCGGGAAGAAGCCCGCCAGCGCCTGGGAGACCTTGCGGAAGAAGGTAAAGCCGGTATAGACCGTCCCCTCGGAGCGCACACCGGTGCGCCACTCACCGTACTCCACGGTATCGGACACCAGCGCCCAGTTCAGGCTGTTCACAAACGCGGAGCCGAAGAACGCCAGGCATGAGAACGCCACAAAGCTCACCGAGCCGCCGCCGAAGAAGTAGTTGAGCAGATCGCCGGCCACCCAAATCATCAGCCCGCTGATGTAGACCTTTTTCTTACCGAAGCGACGCACCGCGCCGGGCATCATAAACACGCCGATAAAAATACAACCCATGCTGAAGAAGCCCATGTACGACAGCAGGATCGGGTCGTTCAGCACGTACTGCGTGTAGTAGACCTGGATGGCGAGTTTGACGTTAAAGGCCCCCAGCGTGCAGAGGTTGGCAATGCAGAGAATAAACAGCGGGCGGTTGCCGGCGATGGCGCGAAACGACTGTAGCAGGCCCGGCTTTTGTGCGGGGTTAGCGGGCTGCGCCTCGACGTAGCGCTCGGTCACGCCCTTATAGCACCACCACATAAAGAACAGCCCGAACAGCGAGAAGAGGGTGGCGGCAAAGATATAGCCCAGCTGATCGTTGCCTTCAATCAGGTTCATCACCGGGACAAAGCCGACGGTACACAGCAGCAGGCCCAGCGTCGCGCCGCCCTGACGCCAGGCCGCCAGCGCGGCGCGCTCGTCCGGGTTTTTGGTAATGGCGGGTACCATGGCGCCGTAAGAGCAGTTCATCATGCTGAAGAACAGGCCGTACAGCATGAACAGCACCGTCGCCATCACCGTTTTGCCGGTTATCTCAAACGGCGTGCCGACGAAGTTTGCAATCGCCAGCAGCGTGACCGGAAACGCCGCATAGAGCACGAACGGGCGGAATTTGCCCTTCGGCCCGATCTTGCGCCGGGAGTCGAGCATGATCCCGGTGCCCATATCGGTAAAGGCGGTAAAGAACTTGGCGATCAGGAAGATAATGCCGCCGTAGGTGCCAGGCAGGCCCAGCACGTCGGTATAAAACTTCAGCAGGTACAGCGTGCCGATATCCAGCAGGATGTTAGAGCCGAGATCGCCCATCCCGTAGGCGAGTTTTTCTTTAAACGGCAGGCGTAGGGTTGCCGGATCAGAAGTATGTTGACTCATTATTGTTCTCCGTCTGCCCGCAGGTCTCCCTGCGGGCGAGCCTTATCAGATATGACGTAAGGTGCTAAACAGATCTGCCCATTCGCTTTGCTGGCGATAGAAGACCGGAGTTTTGCCGAGCGGGGCTTCGACGGTCACGTCACCGCCCTGACAGGTTTCTCCCGTCCAGGCATTCACCCAGGTGTCTTGTGGCAGGTAGAGGGTCCAGTCGGTGCGGCCCTCTTCGTGAACGGGTGCCACCAGCAGATCGCGGCCAAACAGGTACTGATACTTCAGCGTGTAGGCGCGGGCGTCGTCTTCGTAGTGCAGGAACAGCGGGCGCATCACCGGCAGGCCCGTTTTAGCGTTCTGCGCAACCGCGGCTTTGATATACGGCTTCAGCGTGGTGAAGACCGTGGTCATCCGCGCGAAGTGGGCGATGGTTTCGGCGTCGGCGTCGAACTGCCAGTTATCGCCAGGGCGGTTGCCTTCGTGGGTACGCATCATCGGCGTGAAGGCGCTGAAATCGCACCAGCGCAGCAGCAGCTCTTTGCTGCGCTTCATCCCGAACAGCGTGGTATAACCGCCGATATCGCTGTGGTGCAGGCCGTGGCCGGTCATCGCCAGCGAGAGCGCCGCGGGAACAACCGAGGCCAGGCCGTCGTCAAGACTCCAGTCGACGTTCTGATCGCCCGCCCACATCATCACCGAGTGCTTCTGGCTGCCGGTATAGCCCGCGCGCATAAAGAACAGGATCTCGCCAAGCTTGCCGGTCTCCTCCAGTGCCTCGTAGTTACACTTCGCCCACAGCGCAGGCCAGGCGTTATGCATAATTTCCGCGCTTACGCCGTTATGCAGGAAGGTGTCGGTTGGCAGATACTCGCCGAAATCGGCCATCCAGCCGCCGCAGCCCAGTTCGATCAGGTTCTTTTTGATGACCTCTTTGTACCAGTCATAGGCTTCGGGGTTGGTCAGGTCGATAACGCCCGCGTAAAACTCGCCGAATTCGACGTGGTAATCCTTACCCTCGGCGTTTTTCGTCAGATAGCCGCGTTTCGCTGCTTCTTCGCACAGGTCGCGATCGCTGGCGACGTACGGGTTGATGTAGGAGAGGAACTGCACGCCTTCCTGTTTCCATTGCGGAATGCGGGTATCCAGCTGCGGATAAAGCTCGCTGTTCCACTTCCAGTTCCACATCACGCGTTTGCCGAAGGAGGTCATGCGAATGCCGGACCAGTCCTGCGCCCAGATACCGTTCACCTTCACGCCGCCGTTACGCATGGCGTCGAGCTTCTGCTGACACACGTCGGTGCCGCCCTGAATGCCGAGCGTCACGCCATCGTAAACCCAGTCCGGCAGTTCCGGCTGAAGGCCCAGCAGGGCGGTGAGTTTTTCCAGCAGATCGACGTAGGTTTCTGCACATTCAAAGCGCAGCGTGGCGTTATCTTCCCAGAAAGCCAGCTCATGGTAGTCCGGCGCGCTGAAGTCGAAGTTCATGTAGCAGCTGTTATCGACGTGGCAGTAGTACTTCTGGGTGCTCACAAAGGTGGGCTGCGGGAAGAAGGTCCAGTAGTAGTCGCCCCCGGCGTTCTCTTTGCAGTCGGCCTGCCAGGTGACGTAAGTTTGCTTGTTACGGCCCACGCCCTGCTCGCTGGTCCACAATGGGAACGGCTTGCCGCGCAGGTCAAAGTAGGAGAACTGCTCCCCGCAGCCGTAGATATGATCCTCTGGCTGCGCTGCCAGCCGCAGCCAGATGCGGTTATGGCTGGTGGCGTCGTTTTGCAGCCTGAGTTCCAGGCGACCTTCTACATCCACACCGATCCGCAGCGTGGCGCTCACCGTGTCGCCGCGGGTGAAGCGGATCGCCCAGCCCGCCTCTTGCTGCGTAACCGTAGCTTCGGTCAGCGCGATCTTCTCATTGAGGTTATCTTTGATGCTGAAGTTGCCGCGAAACATCTCAATATCTGCCTCACCGGCACCAATCCACAGGCAGGGCGCATCGGCGGAGTGGGAGATAATCAGGCGATCCTGCCAGTGCAGGGTGAAACCTGTTTCAGTATTCTTTAAATCAATATTGTGTAGGGTACGCATATAAACTCCGTTTTTATTATTTAGCCAGGCTGTCCAGCAAACCGGCGGCGACGGCAGGGGCTAAGCCCGGTGCCAGCGGCAGGCGGGGGATCACCAGGCAGTGCAGCAGATGGTAGATATCCTGCTTGCCGTCCCAGACTTTGGTGGTCACTTCGTTATTGGTATCCAGCTCTTGCCACCACGAACCGTTTTCGTAATCCATCAGGTATTTGATGCAGTAATCCCACCACGTCTGATACCACGCTTCGTACTGCGCCTCGCCGGTGACCGTATAGAGCGCATAAGCCGTGCCCATCGCCTCGACGATCGGCCAGCGCACGCGTTCGCGCACGATAGGCTTGCCGTCCCAGCCCACGGAGTAGACAAAACCATCGGCCCCGTCGGGCGCCCAGGCGTCGCGGATGGTGGCGTGGAACAGGCCTTTCGCATCTTCCAGCAGCCACTCCGGCGGCGTTTCAAAGCGGGCTTCCAGCGCGGCGCGCAGGTGCAGCATCAGGCGGCCCCACTCGATCCAGTGGCCCGGCGTGCCGCCGTAGGCGCGGAAGCGGTGGGCGGGGTTATCGATGTTGTAATCGCGGATCGGGTTCCAGTGAGTGTCGAAATGTTCGTTAACGCGATAGTCTCCCTTGCGCGCCACGTCGTGAATAATCACCGAGGCAATGCGCAGGGCGCGGTCGAGCCATTTACGATCGTGGGTCACGTCATAGACGATCAGGAAGGCTTCCACGGCGTGCATATTGGCATTACCGCCGCGGTAATCTTCGGTCTTGCTGAACGCTTCATCCCAGGATTCGAGGCACATCTGCTCCTCTTCGCTCCAGAAGTAGCGCTCGATCACCGCAATGGCCTCGTCGAGAAGCGGGCGCGCCTGCGGGTGGCCGGTGGTGACGGCGCTTGCCGCACCCAGCAGCACGAAGAAGTGCTGATAACCCTGCTTGGAGGCGTCGATCACGCCCTCATCGTTAACGCAGGCATACCAGCCGCCGTGCTGACTGTCGCGCAGCGGGCCGTTCAGAGCGTTGATGCCGTGCTCAACCAGCGCATACGCGCCAGGACGCCCCATGTTGGCGGCAACCGCGTAAACGTGCAGCATACGGGCGGTGATCCACAGGTGGGTGCCCATATCGCTACGCACCTGGCCGTTATTGCCCAGCCAGCCGAAGCCGGTCGGCACGGCGGCATTTTTACCGAAATCGAGAATGCGGTCGGTCTCTTGCTCAAGCCAGCGGTTGTGGCTCAGGGTGTTAAACCATTTCATGTTCAGCTCCTTTCTTAACGGCGAGCCATCATTTCGTCGACGATCTCACCCAAACGCTGCAGTTTGGGTACAGAAATATCGCGAAGCATCATTTCGGTGTCCGGCAGACCCACCACCGATGACCAGACGGCCCGACCAGCGAGGAAACCGGATGCGCCCGCCTGCATGGCAACCTGTACCGCGCGGGGGAAGAGTTTGTCGTCCACGCCGGAGGAGAGGATCACCCACGGCATGGCGATGTTCTCGTTCAGCTTCTGCGAGGCGGTCAGCAGCGCCTGCTGAGAACCTTTGCCGAACAGGGGCATCTCCACCTTGTAGAGATCGGCACCGCTGTCGCCCAGCTCTTTTGCCGCCTCGATAATCGCCTGTTCGCGGTTAAAGGTGGCCCCGCGACGCGGCGGGCGAACAACGGGCTCGATAATGCTCAGCAATCCGTTGTCGTGACACAGCCGGTTAAACGCCTTCACCATCTCCAGACGCTGCTGCGGATCTTCGTCGCTGCGCCAGAGCACCAGCAGTTTCAGCGCCTTGCCGCCGTCGCGTTTAACCGCCTGTGCGTCGATATTTTTATCAATCACCACGCTGTCGACCGGAATACCGTTCCCCGGAATAAACTCGTCGGCGGCCACAATCATTGCGCAGCTTTTGGCTACCGCCTGCTGCTCGACAATCTGGCGATAGCAAAATTGCTGGTCGACCAGGATCGCAGAGGCATAAGGCGAGAGAATTTTGGCCGCGTTGACCTTAAAATCGGTCAGGTGTTGGTCGCTGACCGGCACCGGGGCACCCGCCGCGGCAAACATCAGGCGCATCGCCTCGCGCTGGTCAACGGCCAGCATTGCAAAACCGCCGGAAGGCCGGGTGATATCGTTCAGGGTGTACGTCGTCATTTCTCAATCCTTTCCTGTCAGTGTGTGTTTTTCAGCCCGGCGGATGCGCGAACCTGTTCAAGAATGGCCGTCCAGTCTTCGCGCCCGCGTCCGGCGGCGCGCGCCTGGTTGTAGACCTCGCGGGAGGCGGCACCCAGCGGCATCGGAACGTGCAGCTGGTTTGCGACATCCAGGGCGATCCCCAGATCTTTATGCGCCAGGTCGATCATGAAGGCGGGCGTAAGATCGCCTTTCAGTACCTTGTTCGGCCAGGAGGTGGTGAAGTGGCCTTTACCCGCTGGTGTACCGCTCATCACCTTCAGCGCGACATCGAAGGAGAGGCCGAGTGCTTCACACAGTACGGCCGCCTCGGCGGAAAGCGCGTTGAGGGCGATGCTCATGTAGTTGTTAATAAGCTTCACGCGGATCCCCATGCCCGGACCGCCCGCATTGACCAGCTCGTTGCCCATCGCCATCAGTACCGGGGTCGCGCGCTCAACCTGCTGCGGCGTGCCGCCCGCCAGCAGGAGCAATGTCCCGGCGATGGCATGGTCAGAGGTGCGTCCGACGGGAACGTCCATCATGCTGAAGCCTGACTCAGCCATTTCGCCGATCAGGGCGTCGGTTTGCAGCGGGTGAATGGTGGACATATCAATGACCAGCGCGTCGCGGGATAACCCTTTACACACGCCCTGCTCGCCAAAGAGCACCGAGCGCACCAGGTCGCCGTTTGGCAGCATGGTGATGACAAACTCGGCCCCTTTTGCTGCCTGTTCAGGCGTTTGTGCTGCCTGCGCGCCGCACTCCACCAGTGCCTGTACGGCCTGCGGGTTTACGTCGAAGACGCAAAGCGAATGGTCGTGCTTCAACAGATTCTTCGCCATTGGCGCGCCCATCTGCCCTAAACCGATAAATGCGATTGCTGACATCTCTCTCTCCTGTCACATCGTGTCAAGTATTGCGCGTTTTTGTTGTCTGTTTTTGATCGTATTTGTAATTTATAGTCAAAAAATTGACACGGGTCACTTTTTAAACATTTGGTGAAATTAAAATGAGAGCATCAGAAAACGCATAAGGATTGACCATGACTCGCATCGTTTGTGTCGGCATTACCGTGCTGGATCGCATCTGGTATCTCGATGATTTGCCAAAAGAAGGGGGAAAGTATGTCGCGCAAAACTATACGGAAGTGGGCGGCGGCCCGGCGGCTACGGCGGCGGTCGCTGCAGCGAAGCTCGGGGCAAGCGTGGACTTTATTGGCCGGGTGGGTGATGACGATACCGGCAACCGCCTGCTTGCGGAGCTGGAGTCCCTGGGGGTAAAGACGCGTTTTACCCGCGTGGTGAAGGGGGCGCGCTCTTCGCAATCGGCGGTACTGGTGGATGCGAACGGGGAGCGGATTATCGCTAACTACCCCAGCCCTGACCTTCCGCCAGACGCGGACTGGCTTGCAGATATCGATTTTTCACAATGGGATATGGTGCTGGCGGACGTGCGCTGGCACGACGGTGCCAGGCAGGCGTTCACCCTGGCGCGCCAGCAGGGGGTGCCAACCCTGCTTGATGCGGACGTCACGCCGCAGGACATTGCGGAGCTGATTGCGCTAAGCGACCATGCGGCCTTTTCCGCACCGGGCCTGCGGCGTTTAGCGCAGCAGGAGAATACCCTGGAGGCGCTTAAACAAGCACAAACGCTCACAAATGGTCATGTTTACGTGACCCAGGGCAGTGAAGGGTGCTACTGGCTGGAGAGTGGGCAGCTTTGCCATCAGCCAGGATTCAGCGTGGATGTGGTGGATACCACGGGCGCGGGGGATGTTTTTCACGGTGCGCTGGCGGTCAGCCTGGCGCAGCGCGCGCCTGCACAGGACGCCGTGCGCTTTGCCAGCGCGGTCGCGGCGCTGAAGTGTACCCGCCCCGGCGGACGTGCGGGGATCCCTGACTGTGATCAAACCCGCTCTTTCTTGTCACTTTTTGTATAAAATGCTCAACGTGATGGTTTTCAAAGGACAACCCATGAGCCTTACCGAATTGACCGGTAACCCGCGTCACGATCGGCTGCTTACGCTTATCGCTGAACGTGGCTATATGAACATCGATGAACTGGCGCAGCTGCTGGATGTCTCGACGCAGACGATACGACGGGACATTCGTAAGCTGAGCGAGCAGGGGCTGATCACGCGTCATCACGGTGGCGCAGGGCGGGCGTCAAGCGTGGTCAACACGGCCTTTGAACAGCGCGAAGTCTCCCTGACGGAAGAGAAGCGGGCCATTGCCGAAGCCATCGCCGATTACATCCCCGATGGGTCGACGGTGTTTATCACCATTGGTACAACGGTAGAGCACGTTGCGCGGGCGTTGCTCAACCATAACCATCTGCGCATCATCACTAATAGCCTGCGGGTGGCGCACATTCTCTACAAAAATCCGCGCTTTGAGGTGATGGTGCCGGGCGGGACCTTGCGCCCGCATAACGGGGGCATCATCGGGGCTGCCGCCACGGCGTTCGTCTCGGGCTTTCGGGCGGATTACCTGGTCACCAGCGTCGGGGCGATTGAGCAGGACGGTGCGATGTTGGAGTTTGATGTCAACGAGGCCAGCGTGGTGAAAACGATGATGGCCCACGCCCGACACATTTTACTGGCGGCCGATCATACTAAGTATCACGCCTCTGCCGCGGTCGAGATTGGTAACGTGGCGCAGGCGACGGCGCTCTTCACCGACGAAGGCCCGGGTGCCGCGCTGCAAACCCATCTTAAATCCAGCAAAGTCGAAGTGGTGGTTGTGAGCGACCCACTGCCGGGTTAATACCTCTCACGGCCCGACATTCTGGTCGGGCTGTGCCTTTCTCTAAGCTGAATCTGGCGCATAGCCAAACCTTCTTTTTCCCGCTACAGTTACTTTTCACGGCGAAAAGGAGATAAACATGCTTTATATCTTTGACTTAGGAAATGTAATCGTCGATATCGATTTTAATCGGGTGCTGGGCGCATGGAGCGATCTGAGCCGTGTCCCGCTGGCGACGCTAAAGCAAAATTTCACGATGGGCGAAAGCTTCCATCAGCATGAGCGCGGCGAAATTAGCGACGAACTCTTCGCAGAAAAACTGTGCCATGAAATGGAGTTGCCCCTCAGTTATGAACAGTTTTCACTCGGGTGGCAGGCGGTATTTGTCGCGATCCGCCCGGATGTGATCGACATCATGCATAAACTTCGCGAACAGGGACATCGGGTCGTTATTCTCTCGAATACCAACCGCCTGCATACCACCTTCTGGCCTGACGAGTATCCGGAAGTGAAGGCCGCAGCAGACCACATTTACCTCTCCCAGGAGATGGGTATGCGCAAACCGGAAGCGCGAATCTACCAGGCAGTGCTGCAGGCAGAAGGTTTCACGGCCAGCGATGCCGTCTTTTTTGACGATAACGCCGATAATATAGAGGGCGCTAGCCAGTGTGGTATGACTTCCATTCTGGTGACCGGAAAAGAGACGATACCGAACTACTTTGCGAAGCTGTTATGTTAAAAACTGTTCATCAAAAAGCGGACCACCACACTCGGCCTTTCCGGGCCTGGATAAAACTCCTCTGGCACCGTATCGATGAGGACAACATGACTACCCTGGCGGGAAACCTTGCCTACGTGTCACTGTTGTCTCTGGTGCCGCTGGTGGCCGTTATTTTTGCGCTGTTTTCCGCCTTCCCCATGTTTTCGGACGTCAGCCTGCAGCTTCGCCATTTCGTGTTTGCGAACTTTATTCCCGCCACCGGCGATGTCATCCAGAATTATATTGAGCAGTTTGTCGCTAACTCCAGCAAGATGACCGCGGTAGGGGCGTGCGGGCTGATCGTTACGGCATTACTGTTGATGTATGCCATTGATAGTGCGCTGAATACTATCTGGAGAAGTAAGAAAGCACGCCCTAAGGTTTACTCTTTCGCCGTCTACTGGATGATCTTAACCCTTGGGCCGCTGCTGGCGGGTGCCAGTCTGGCGATAAGTTCCTATTTGCTCTCGCTACGCTGGGCCAGCGATCTCAACAGTATGATTGATGATGTGCTGCGGATCTTTCCCCTTATCCTCTCATGGCTCTCTTTCTGGCTGCTCTATAGCGTCGTGCCAACGACCCGCGTGCCAAACCGCGATGCTGTCGTAGGGGCGCTGGTGGCGGCTGTGCTCTTCGAATTGGGTAAGAAAGGCTTTGCCCTTTACATCACGATGTTCCCGTCTTACCAGCTGATTTACGGCGTACTGGCAGTGATCCCCATTTTGTTTGTCTGGGTTTACTGGACCTGGTGTATCGTCTTGCTAGGCGCCGAAATAACTGTCACTCTCGGGGTCTACCGCGAACTCAAACAAGAAGCACTGGCTGAAAAACAACGAGAAGCAGACCAACCATGATTGCATTGATTCAACGCGTAACCCGTGCCAGCGTCACCGTGGAGGATGAGGTGACGGGTGAAATCGGCCCAGGACTTTTGGTGTTGTTAGGTGTCGAAAAGGATGACGACGAACAAAAAGCCAACCGCTTATGTGAACGTGTGCTGGGTTACCGCATCTTCAGCGATGCTGACGGGAAGATGAACCTTAACGTGCAGCAGGCAGGCGGCAGCGTGCTGGTCGTTTCCCAGTTTACGCTGGCGGCCGATACCGAGCGCGGTATGCGCCCAAGTTTTTCTAAAGGCGCTGCGCCCGATCGTGCTGAAGCACTCTATGAATACTTTGTTGAACGTTGTCGCCAACAAGACATGCATACGCAAACCGGACGATTCGCTGCAGATATGCAGGTTTCGCTGGTGAACGATGGCCCTGTCACCTTCTGGCTGCAGGTATGAGCCAACTGGCGGCGTGGCCGCGGTTAACAAGAGAGAGTACACCTATGTATCACCTTCGAGTACCGCAAACGGAAGAAGAGTTAGAGGTCTATTACCAGTTCCGCTGGGAGATGCTGCGCAAGCCGTTACATCAGCCGAAAGGTTCAGAGCGCGACGCCTGGGATGCCATGGCGCACCATCAGATGGTAGTCGATGAAGAGGGTAACCTGGTCGCCGTCGGGCGTTTGTATATCAACGCAGATTATGAAGCCTCCATTCGTTTTATGGCGGTGCACCCCTCCGTTCAGGACAAGGGGCTAGGTACGCTGATGGCAATGACCCTGGAGTCCGTTGCGCGTCAGGAAGGGGTTAAGCGCGTCACCTGTAGCGCCCGCGAAGATGCCGTGGAGTTCTTCGCCAAGCTTGGTTTTGTTAATCAGGGCGAAATTACCGCGCCGCAAACCACGCCGATCCGCCACTTTTTGATGATCAAACCTATCGCTACCCTGGACGATATTCTTCACCGTGCCGACTGGTGCGGACAACTGCAGCAGGCCTGGTATCAACATATCCCCCTCAGCGAAAAGATGGGCGTACGTATCCAGCAGTATACCGGGCAAAAATTCATCACCACCATGCCGGAAACCGGCAACCAGAACCCGCACCATACGTTGTTTGCCGGGAGCTTGTTCTCGCTGGCAACGCTCACCGGCTGGGGACTGATCTGGCTGATGCTGCGTGAGCGTCACCTCGGAGGCACCATCATCCTGGCAGATGCCCACATTCGCTACAGTGCGCCAATTAGCGGCAAGCCAAGCGCGGTGGCCGATCTGGGCGCCCTCGGCGGCGATCTCGACCGCCTGGCGCGTGGCCGCAAAGCTCGCGTGCAGATGCAGGTAGAGCTTTTCGGCGATGAAACCCCGGGCGCGGTATTTGAAGGCACTTACATTGTTCTGCCTGCGAAGCCTTACGGCGCATACGAAGAGGGCGGGAACGAGGAAGAGTAGCGCCTTAATGGCTAACGCCACCAGGCTGAAATGTCATGCTCTGCGAGAAGCATGGAATGAAACTGCCGGATGCCATTATTCTGGCCACGGCGCAGAGCAAAAATTGCCCGTTAATTTCACGCAATAGTCAGGATTTTTCAGGGCACCTTATCACCTGTAGGCCGGGCAACTCTGTGCCGCCCGGCGCTGTTACAGGAAGCTACTCCCCTTCACCCGGGAACATAAACGGGTTAATCGAGCTGCGACCAAAGCCTTCTTGCTCCATTCGCGCATCCAGCACTAACGTTGCCAGATCGTCCGCTACGGCTTCAACTTTCGGGTCTTTTTCCTGATACAGAATCTTCAGGTAAGTGCCACAGTCGCCGCAGCTTTCAGCTTTTACCGCCGCCTCTTCGTTTTCCAGTGACCAGTAGTTGAGATCGCGGGTCTGCTCGCAGTTGCTGCATTTGATGCGCACCACGTGCCACTCGGTCTCGCACAGGTTGCAGTGCAAATAACGCAGCCCTTGTGTGGTACCAATTTGCACAATGCTGGTGACCGGCATAGAGCCACAGACCGGGCAGAACTGGCGCGCTTCGCCGTATTCGGCCCGAGCCTTGCCCGGAATCAGGCTGGCCATTTGCGCCCAGTAGAGCGACAGCGCGGCCCAGATAAACGGCGCTTTATCACTGCTGACCAGCGAGAAATCAGAGGCGAACAGCGCGCTCGCCATCTCTTCCAGCTCCAGGTCAGAGGCTTTTTCCAGGTTCTCAATGACCGCCAGCGCCGTGCCGCTCATTTCCGGCTTCAGCTCGGCAATCAGCGAATGCAGCAACTTATGCCAGTGCTTGTCGCGCGGCAGGACATGAATATCCAGCGGCGGCTTGCCCTGCGCATTGGCCTCTTTAATGCGCGCGGTGAGGTCCATCTGCAGCGGATGGTCGTACAGCACCACCTCCTGCGCATGAGCGACCAGCGCCGCAAAGCGCAGAAAATCGCCCAGCGGGTTGCTCTCGGCCAGTTCGCGCAGACGCTCTGCGCGGCGGTTATAGAGGTTCTTGAGTCTGGGGAATAACAACGGCGGAATGTAATCCGCCGTGCGTTTCTCGCTCGAACCCAGCTCATCTTGCGGGATTATGCGAATACTCATTCAGATGACTTTTCCTGTTTCTGGCGGACTTCACGGTACCAGCGCGGGTGATGTTTCTTCGCCCACGTACTGGTTACCCATCCTTCCACCATCGCGGTAATGGTGCCTTTCACCCAGAGGGCGGCGTAAATATGCACCATGATAACCACAATTAACGCCACTGCGGCAAATGAATGCAGCATCAGCGAGAATCGGATCACCGGGATTGAGAAAGCAGGCGCAAAGTACGGACGCCAGATGATCACACCGCTGACCAGCAACAGGACCAGGAAGATAATCGCCGCCCAGAATACGCATTTCTGGCCGAAGTTATAACGCCCGGTATCACCTACTTCCTCGTTGACGACGATCTTACGAATATTCTTCGCCCAAAAGATATCATCCCGATTGATTAGGTTATGGTGCCAGTAGCGGAAAAACATAATGATGAACGACGCGAACATGATGACGCCAACAAACGGGTGCAGTATACGCGCCAGCTGTGGTGTTCCCATGATCTGCATCAGCCAGTTGAAGGACGGGAAGAAGAATCCCAGCCCGCTTATCGCCGCCAGCATGAAGCAGAAGGCGGTGACCCAGTGGTTGATGCGTTCCGGCGCGGTATAGCGCACGATGGTGTCACGTTTTCTCATTTGCGCACCTCGTCTTTCTCTTCATGCAGGTTGTCGTCTTCCTCTTCCGCGCGGTTCGGACCGACGCCGACGTAGTGGAAGATGCTCGCTGCGAAGGTGGCAGCAAACCCGACCGCTGCCAGCGGTTTCCAGATGCCTTTCCAGAACTTCACCGTGGCGCTGATTTCCGGGTTCTCCGGCAGACCATGATACAAATTCGGCTTGTCGGCGTGGTGCAACACGTACATGACGTGCGTCCCGCCCACCCCGGCCGGATCGTACAGGCCCGCGTTGTCGTAACCACGGGTTTTCAGCTCGCCCACGCGCTCTGCCGCCAGCGTCTTCATATCCTCTTTGGAACCAAAGTGGATAGCCCCCGTTGGACAGGTCTTCACGCATGCCGGCTCCTGGCCGACGGTAACGCGATCAACGCACAGCGTGCATTTGTAGACGCGGTTGTCTTCCGGGTTCAGTCGCGGCACGTCGAACGGACAGCCTGCGATGCAGTAGCCGCAGCCAATGCACTGCTCGGACTGGAAGTCGACGATGCCGTTGGCATACTGAATGATAGCCCCTTCCGACGGACAGGCTTTCAGGCAGCCCGGATCCGCACAGTGCATACAGCCATCTTTGCGGATCAGCCATTCCAGTTTGTCGTTCTGCTCCACTTCCGAGAAACGCATCACCGTCCAGGACTTGGCGGTCAGGTCTGCCGGGTTGTCGTACACCCCAACGTTGTGCCCCACTTCGTCGCGGAGGTCGTTCCACTCCGAGCAGGCCACCTGACAGGCTTTACAGCCGATACAGGTGGTCACGTCGATAAGCTTTGCCACTTCCTGCTGGTGGTCCCGCGCCTGAGGCGCGGGCGTGAAACTGTTTGTCGCGGAACGACGGATAATGTCTTGAGATTGATAAGCCATAGGTCGTCTCCGTTACACCTTTTCCACGTTCACGAGGAAGGCTTTAAACTCCGGCGTCTGCGTGTTCGCATCACCGACGAACGGCGTCAGGGTGTTCGCAATGAACCCTTTCTTCGCCACGCCCTCGTAACCCCAGTGAATCGGGATACCGATGGTATCCACTTCCTGACCGTGAACGTTCAGCGTGCGAATACGCTTGGTCACCACCGCCTTGGCCTTGATATAGCCACGGTTAGAGGAGACTTTCACGGTATCGCCATGGGCAATGCCGAGCTTGTTCGCCAGCTTCTCGCCGATCTCCACAAACTGTTCTGGCTGCGCGATAGCGTTAAGCAGCGCGTGCTTGGTCCAGTAGTGGAAGTGCTCGGTCAGACGGTAAGTGGTGCCCACGTACGGGAACTTGTCTTTTTTACCCAGCGCCTCAAAGTCGCCCTTGAAGATACGTGCTGCCGGGTTAGAGACCACGTTCGGGTGCAGTGGGTTGGTGCCCAGCGGCGTCTCAAACGGCTCGTAGTGTTCCGGGAACGGCCCTTCCGCCATCTTATCGATAGCAAACAGACGTCCCATCCCTTCAGGCTGCATGATAAACGGCCCAACATCGCTGCCTGGTGCGGCGGTGCTGTAGTCCGGAATATCCACGCCGCCCCATTTCGCGCCGTCCCACTTCAGTAACTGACGCTTCGGATCCCACGGGTTACCCTGCGGGTCAGCGGAGGCACGGTTATAGAGAATGCGGCGGTTCAGCGGCCACGACCATGCCCAGCCCAGCGTATTGCCGAGGCCCGATGGGTCGGCGTTATCGCGGTTGGCCATCTGATTACCTTTCGGCGTCCAGCTACCGGCAAAGATCCAGCAGCCGCTGGAGGTGGTACCGTCGTCGCGCAGGTGCGCGAAGGTGCTCAACTGATCGCCTTTCTTCGCCAGAACCACACCGGTGGCCGGATCGATAACGTCCGCCAGCGCCTTACCGTTGCTCTCCATCGCCACCTCTTCCGGGGAGGGGTTCTCCGGCGTGGAGTAGTTCCAGGTCATGTTCAGCACCGGCTCTGGATTCGCGCCGCCTTCAGAGGCGTACATCTTACGCAGGCGTAAGAAGATACCGGCCAGGATCTCGCCGTCGTTCATGGCAATGCCCGGGGCGTCCGCCCCTTTCCAGTGCCACTGCAGCCAGCGCCCGGAGTTAACGATAGAGCCGTTCTCTTCCGCGAAGCAGGTCGAAGGCAGACGGAACACTTCGGTCTGGATTTTTGACGGATCGACGTCGTTTGACTCGCCGTGGTTTTGCCAGAAGGTCGAGGTTTCAGTATTGAGCGGATCAATCGTCACCAGGAACTTCAGTTTCGACAGGGACTCGACAACCTTGTTTTTGTTCGGGAACGACGCCACCGGGTTAAAGCCCTGGCAGATGTAGCCGTTGACCTGGCCCTGGTGCATCATTTCGAAGTACTGAAGCACGTCGTAGCCTTTGTCCCACTTCGGCAGCCAGTCAAAGCCCCAGCTGTTTTCCGCCGTCGCTTTGTCACCGAAGAAGGCTTTCATCATCGAGACGAAGAACTTCGGATAGTTGCCCCAGTAGTTCACCTGGCCTTCGAGCAGCGGTTTTGGCGTGCTGGCCGTCAGGTAGGTTTGCAGATCCGTCTGTTTTTCGCTTGGCAGGTTCATATAACCGGTCAGGCTCTGCGACAGCAGGCCGAGGTCGGTCAGACCCTGAATGTTGGAGTGACCGCGCAGGGCGTTCACGCCGCCGCCTGCCATCCCCATGTTACCGAGTAGCAACTGAACCATCGCCATGGTACGGATGTTCTGCGCGCCGATGGAGTGCTGCGTCCAGCCGAGTGCGTACAGGAACGACGCGGTTTTGTCTTTCGCACTGGTTTCAGCGATCAGCTCGCACACCTTCAGGAAGTCCGCTTTCGGCGTTCCGCAGATGTTTTCGACCACTTCTGGCGTATAGCGGGAGACGTGCTCTTTCAGCAGGTTCCACACGCAGCGCGGGTGTTGCAGGGTCTTATCGCGCTTCGCAAAGCCGTTCTCATCCAGCTCGTAGTGCCAGCTGGTTTTGTCGTATTTGCGTTTTTCGGCGTCGTAACCGCTGAACAGGCCATCTTCGAAGTAGTAATCCTCACGCACGATAAGGCTGGCGTTGGTATAGGCTTCGGTGTACTCGCGGTTATATTTTTCGTTGGTCATCAGGTACAGCAATACGCCTGACAGGAAAGTGATGTCAGTACCTGAACGAATAGGGGTGTAGAAATCCGCCACTGACGCTGTACGCGTAAAGCGGGGATCGATCACAATCAGTTTCGCACCGTTGTGGATTTTGGCTTCCATCGCCCAGCGGAACCCGACAGGGTGCGCTTCAGCGGCGTTACCGCCCATCACCACAATAAGGTTGGCGTTCTTGATGTCGACCCAGTGGTTGGTCATCGCACCGCGACCAAATGTTGGAGCAAGACTTGCTACCGTTGGTCCGTGTCAGACACGCGCCTGGTTGTCGACCGCGAGCATACCGAGTGCACGCGTAAATTTCTGGGTTAAATAGCCGGTTTCGTTGCTGGAGGCCGAGGCACACAGCATTCCGGTGGAGAGCCAGCGGTTAACCGTGACGCCGTCTGTGTTCTTCTCAATAAAGTTAGCATCGCGGTCTTCTTTAATATGTTTCGCGATGCGGTCAAACGCCTCTTCCCAGCTAATTTGCTGCCATTTATCGGAGCCTGGCGCGCGGTATTCCGGGAATTTCAGGCGGCTTTCTGAGTGGATAAAGTCCACCAGACCTGCCCCTTTCGGGCATAGCGCGCCACGGTTGACCGGGTGATCCGGGTCACCTTCAATGTGGAAGATAGATGCTTTGGCGTTTTTGGCACCGTCGCCGAGGCTATACATTAACAGCCCACAGCCGACGGAGCAGTACGTACAGGTATTACGGGTTTCGCGGGTGCGCAGCAGTTTGTACTGCCGTGTTTCCGCCAGCGCTACGCCGGGGGCAAAGCCCAGCGCGGCTGCCGTTGTGCCTGCCATACCGCCAGCGCAGATCTTAAAGAACTGCCTTCTGCTGACCTGCATGGGTCACTCCTTGGTTCATTACGACATTGCTTTGTAGTTTTATTTTGCGGTTAAGAATTAACCGCAAATGAGAAAATTTGCGTTAATCCCTCATTTACACGAGGGGTTTGACCAGAATACCACAATGTCGGTACGCCTGTTCCAACGGCGTTAAAACAAAGTGAACGTATTATCACTATATTGATTATAAAGCGTGACATTAGTCACAAAATTAACCCCTGATGTTATGGGGATGTTTATGCGTCCGGGTTGTGTCACTCCAAACGGAGTAGGTAAACTGAGGATAAATGGAGGCTGAAAAGTTGATCCATACTATGCGCGAGGCCTGCACTTTATGGTGCAATAGCAGGCTTCTCCCTCGTGGTTGCTCAGGAAATACGTTGTGTCAAAACCGAATCGTGATATCCGCCCCTCATCGCTGCCTGCTGGCGTGGTTGAGCAACGGGTACACAGACCCCCTCATATTAACGATGCGATCCCCGATTTTTTGGCAGAAGAGGTACCCGTTGCACTGGTTTACAACGGCATTTCCCATGTGGTGATGATGGCCACTCCCAAGGATCTGGAGCTCTTCGCCATCGGTTTTTCATTATCGGAAGGTATCATTACGCACCCGCAGGAGATCTACGGCATGGACGTCGTCCCGGCCTGTAACGGCCTTGAGGTGCAAATCGAACTCTCAAGCCGCCGTTTTATGGGACTCAAAGAGCGCCGACGTGCGCTGGCAGGGCGAACCGGCTGCGGCGTATGCGGTGTTGAACAGCTTAACGATATTGGTAAACCCGTGGTGCCGCTGCCTTTTACGCAGCGTTTTGAACTCACTCACCTTGATCATGCTCTCCACCATCTCAACGATGTACAACCGATAGGGCAGTTAAGCGGATGCACACATGCCGCCGCCTGGGTATTGCCGTCGGGTGAGATCGCGGGTGGGCATGAAGATGTCGGACGCCATGTGGCACTGGATAAACTGCTGGGCCGCAGAGTGAATGAGAGTGAAGCCTGGCAGCAGGGGGCTGCACTGGTTTCCAGCCGCGCCAGCTACGAGATGGTGCAAAAAGCGGCCATGTGCGGCGTTGAGATCTTGTTTGCGGTATCCGCTGCCACCACCCTGGCGGTAGAGGTGGCCGAGCGTTGCAACCTGACGCTGGTAGGGTTCTGCAAACCGGGAAGAGCCACAATCTATACCCATCCGCAGCGCTTAATTGTTAATCAGTAATTTTGAATATTGTGAGCAAATCCTTCCGCTTTCAGTAGTCCGTGTAAGGGCCTATTATTTATCACATCAAGGCACAACGCCTTACACAGACAACTAACTTAAAGAGTTTATATCATGAAAAGCATCAAAACTTTTGTTGCAGTAATCGCTCTGGCTACCTCTTTCGGTTCTTTCGCAGCCCAGTCAATAACCGCCTCCGCCAGCACCATCGACGGCGCTGAAGCGAAAATCGCCGCCCAGGCACAGCAGGCCGGTGCGTCTTCTTACACCATCACTCAGGCCTTCACGGGTAACCGCGTGCACATGACCGCAGAACTGAATAAATAAGAGCAAAGCATTTGTCGAAAGAGCGCCCCCGGGGCGCTTTTTTTGTTTTGGCGATCCGCTGATTTATTGTTCAGTAATTTTGATTTATTAAAGCAAATCCTTCCGCTTTCAGTTGTTGATGTTCAGGCCTATTATTTATCACATCAAGGCACGGCGCCTTACACAGACAACTAACTTAAAGGGTTTATATCATGAAAAGCATCAAAACTTTTGTTGCAGTAATCGCTCTGACTACCTCTTTCGGTTCTTTCGCTGCCCAGTCGGTTACCGCCTCCGCCAGTACCATCGACGGCGCTGAAGCGAAAATCGCCGCCCAGGCACAGCAGGCCGGTGCGTCTTCTTACACCATTACCCAGGCCTTCGCCGGTAACCGCGTGCACATGACTGCAGAACTGAATAAATAAGAGCAAAGCATTTGTCGAAAGAGCGCCCCCGGGGCGCTTTTTTAGTTTATGCCTGCCAGGCGTAATAACGCTGTTACCACCGCCGCGGCGATGATCACGAAAATCAACGGCACCTTGCGCCAGGCAAGGAATACCGCAAAGGCCACGCCCAACACCCGCGCCATCCCCGAAAAGTGCTCTCCTTCATAGAAGGTGGTCGCCAGCGCCACCGAAAACAGCAATACGGTTGCTGCATCCGACAGCAGCGCCTGGGAGCGTTCAGATAACGCTAACCGACTGCCAAGTTTCGCCCCGCCAAGCCGCATCAGGTAGGTGCCCGCCGACAGCAGGGCGATACCAAGAATAAAGACGGTCATGTTTTCCATTATTTCTTCCTCGTGGCGAGGCCAAACAGAGAGAGCAAGACGGGCAGGCCCACCGGCGCAAAGGGTACCGCAGCCAGCGACAACGCCGCCCCGCTAAAGGCACGAATAAGCGTGGTGCGGTTTTTAAAGGCGGGAACCACTAACGCCAGTAAAATGGCCGGAAACACTGCATCCAGCCCGATGGTTTCCGGCTCTGGCAGCAGTTTGCCGACCATCGCCCCCAGCAGGGTGCCCAGCGGCCAGATAATTGCCACACCCAGCCCGCAGAGCCAGTAGGCCGCTTTGCGCTGTTCTGGCGTTTTTTGTGACAGGCCAAATACCACGCTCTCGTCATTCATAATGTGACAACCCAGCAAGCTCGCGCCGCGCTGGCCCACCAGCTCGCGCACGGTAACGCCAAAAGGCACATGGCGCGCGTTCACCAGAAGACCCGCGGCAGCGGCAGCGAGTGGATTGCCGCCGCTGGCCACAATCCCGATAAACATAAATTCAGAGGCGCCCGCCAGCACGGAAATGGAGAGCAAAAACGGTACCCAGAGGGGGAAGCCATACGCCATTGCCAACGAGCCGTAAGACATCCCTACAACGCCAACAGCCAGACAAACCAGCAGAATGGCCTTTATCGTGTCGCCTTTCAGGCAGGAGAAATGTGGTTTCATACAATTTTAGCCATATCGAACGTATATCCATTATAATGAACGCATCATTGTAGTTTATCAAGATGAACGATTCGTTCGATTTATAGAACACGAGGCCGTTTTATGACGCAGCCAATAAGCGTAATCGCCAAAAGCCTGGTGCGGGAACGTATGCGAACCGGACTTTCTCTGGCGGAAATTGCTCGCCGCGCCGGGATCGCCAAATCTACCCTGTCGCAGCTGGAGTCCGGAAACGGCAATCCCAGTCTGGAGACCTTATGGTCACTTTGTGTGGCACTGGATATTCCCTTTGCGCGCTTGCTTGAGCCACAGCAACCTATTACCCAGGTTATTCGCCGGGGAGAAGGGACGAAAGTGATTGCCGAGCAGGCAAACTATGAGGCAATTTTGTTAGCCACCTGCCCGCCAGGCGCACGACGTGATATCTATATGCTGGCGGCTCAGCCGGGCGCAGACCGTATTTCGCATCCGCATCCACCCGGTTCGGTTGAGCATATTGTTATCACTCAGGGACGGGCAGTGGTGGGCCTGACCGATGCGCCGGAAGAGCTGGGCGAAGGGGATTACATTTGTTATCCCGCCGATCGGCCGCATATTTTTAAAGCCCTTGAGCCAGATACGTTTGCGCTTATGGTGGCGGAACAGAACTAACTTTCAAGACACGGATAATCATGTCGCTTAAAGCCATCGCCAAAGAACTCGGGCTCTCGGTCACCACCGTGAGTCGTGCCCTCAACGGATATGATGACGTTTCTCGCGAGACGCGTGCGCGCGTGGAAGCGGAAGCTCAGCGTCGTGGTTACCGGCCCAATACCTTTGCCCGTCGTCTGAAGATGGGCAAAATTGATGCGGTTGGGCTGGTCTTCCCGGTACATCCTGTTCCGCTCAATAACAGCGTTTTTATGGATATGGTCGGCGAAATTAGCCACGAACTGGCGCGACATGAGATTGACCTGCTGCTGATTGCCGATGACGATCTGGCCGATAAACACAGCTATATGCGCATGGTGCAGAGCCGCCGGGTGGATGCGTTAATCGTGGCGCATACCCTCGATCGCGACCCGCGTCTTGAGCAACTGCAGGCGGCAAATTTCCCCTTCCTTGCCCTCGGCCGCAGCCAGCTACCGCAGCCTTACGCCTGGTTTGATTTCGATAACTATGCCGGTACCCACCAGGCCACCCGCTGGCTCATCGCCAAAGGCCACCGGCGTATCGCATTCCTGGGAGAGAGTAATAACCAGGCCTTTATCACTCAGCGCCGCCAGGGTTATCTTGATGCGTTGCAGGAGGCGGGGCTCTCAGATGAATGGCTGCGCGCTATGCCTCCTTCCCGACGCGAGGGGTATACCGCCACCTGCGATCTGTTGGCCTTACCCGAACCGCCAACGGCGATTATTACCGACTGTAATACCCACGGCGATGGGGCCGCGATGGCGCTTTCCCAGAGGGGACGATTAACGGGCGACAACCCTGTGGCGCTGATTGTTTACGACGGTTTACCGCAGGACAGCATTGTCGCTACCGAGGTGGCGGCAGTGATCCAGTCTACCCGTGAAGGGGTGGGCAGACAGATTGCCGATATGGTTCGTCAGCTGATCAGCGGCGAGGATATCGCCAGATTACAGGTGTTGTGGCAACCCGCCTTCTCACCGGGCGAAACCGCCTAATTTCTCTAAATTTCTAAACCCGATCACAAAACCGAAACGTTTAAGTTTGTATCCGAAACGTTTCGGATCAAGACTCAGATCATCCCGATGACTGGAGATGTCTGATGCAAGATGCCATTTTACGACTCGTAAGCGAGACGGTGGATGTGGTGATAAAAACCCACCCGTTCGCCGAGATTCTTTACTGGGGGCCGCACCTTCGCCACTTTTCGCCGCAGGATGCGGCCACGCTTTCCCGTCCTGTTGCCAATGGCAGACTGGATGTTGACTCCCCTGTAACCCTGATGGCCGAACTGGGTCACGGGTTATTTGGTTCCCCGGGCATTGAGGGGCATCGTCAGGGGATGGATGGCTCGCCGGTCTTTACCACCACCGCCGTCACCCAGCAGGGCCAAAGTCTGACTATCGCGGCAGAAGATACTCACGCCGGTCTGCGCCTGACCAGTGAGATTGACCTGGAGGAGAGCGGTGTACTGCGGGTGCGCCACGGCGTGACCAACCTGCGGCCGCAGGCGTGGCAAGTGGATCGACTGGCTATTACTCTACCGGTGGCAGAGCGGGCGCAGGAGGTCATGGCGTTTCATGGCCGCTGGATCCGCGAGTTCCAGCCTCACCGCCTGCGGCTGGAACATGACAGCTTTGTCATTGAAAACCGCCGCGGCAAAACCTCTCATGAACACTTCCCGGCGCTGATTACCGGCACGCCGTCCTTCAATGAAATGCAGGGCGATGTGTGGGGCGTGCACCTCGGCTGGAGTGGTAACCACCGTCTGCGTGCCGAAGTGAAAACCGACGGGCGGCGTTATCTGCAGGCGGAGGCGCTCTATCTGCCCGGCGAGATAGCGATTGCCGAGGGGAAAACCCTCTGGACGCCGAACCTGTACGCCAGCTACTCCGCGCAGGGGCTGAATGGCATGAGCCAGCAGTTCCACCGCTATTTGCGTGAAAACATTATTCGTTTCCCGGATAACAAACCGCGTCCGGTACACCTCAACACCTGGGAAGGGATCTACTTTAATCACGACCCGGCTTACATCATGCGCATGGCTGACGACGCTGCCGCGCTGGGGGTGGAGCGCTTTATCATCGACGATGGCTGGTTTAAAGGGCGTAACGATGACCATGCCGCGCTGGGGGACTGGTACCTCGACGAGAAAAAATACCCGGACGGCTTAACTCCCGTAGTGCGTCACGTTAAGGCGCTCGGTATGGAGTTTGGCATCTGGGTTGAGCCGGAAATGATCAACTCCAACTCCGATCTCTATCGTGCCCACCCTGACTGGGTGCTGGCGCTGCCGGGCTATGAACAGGCCACGGGCCGCCATCAGCTGGTACTGAACCTCAACATTCCTCAGGCCTTTGACTATCTTCTGGAACGCATGAGCTGGCTGCTGGGCGAGCATCAGGTGGATTACGTGAAGTGGGACATGAACCGCGAGCTGGTTCAGCCAGGCCACAATGGCAAGGCGGCTGCCGACGCGCAAACCCGTCAGTTCTATCGCCTGTTGGATGTCCTGGGCGAGCGGTTCCCGCATATCGAATTTGAATCTTGCTCGTCAGGTGGCGGGCGTATCGACTATGAAGTTCTGACCCGCTGCCACCGTTTCTGGGCGTCGGATAATAACGATGCGCTGGAGCGGAACACCATTCAGCGCGGCATGAGTTACTTCTTCCCGCCAGAGGTGATGGGCGCGCATATCGGTCATCATAAATGCCATGCCACTTTCCGACAGCACAGCATCGCGTTTCGTGGCCTGACGGCGCTCTTTGGCCACATGGGGCTGGAGCTGGATCCGCTAGCGGTGGACGAGCAGGAGCGCGAAGGCTATCGCCATTACGCCGCGCTGTACAAACAGTGGCGCGAGGTGATCCACACCGGCACCCAGTGGCGGATCGATATGCCCGATGCCACGACGCTGGCTACCGGTATAGTGAGCCAGGACCAGGGGCAGGGATTGTTTATCATCAGCCAGCTCCGCATGCCGGACTACACCCTGATGATGCCGCTGCGCATGCCGGGGCTGGAAGCGGGCGCACAGTATCGTATTACGCTTCTCGATCACCCTAACATCCGCCTGACGGGCGAGGGGGGCCATACGATGCGCAAACTTCCGGCATGGATGGACGCGCCGCAAACGGTAAGCGGCGAATGGTTGATGCAGGCAGGGATTGCGTTGCCGGTGCTCGATCCAGAAACCGCCATTTTGATTGGCGTTGAACGCGTGTAAAGGTGAGGGGCCGTGAAGGCGGCCCCCGGTTGAGGATAAAAATAATGAACACGACTGCCTGTACCCACAAAGACAACCCTAATTTCTGGATTTTCGGGTCGTTCTTTTTTCTCTACTTCTTCATTATGGCCACCTGCTTTCCGTTTCTGCCTATCTGGCTGTCGGATATCATCGGTCTGAATAAAACCCATACCGGGATTGTTTTCTCCTGCATCTCGCTCTCTGCGATCGCTTTCCAGCCCGTGCTGGGGGTGATTTCCGACAAGCTGGGGCTGAAAAAACACCTGCTGTGGATCATCGCTATCTTGCTCTTCTTGTTTGCCCCCTTTTTCCTCTACGTATTTGCTCCGCTCCTGAAAACCAATATCTGGCTGGGGGCGCTTAGCGGCGGGCTGTATATCGGTTTCGTCTTCTCGGCGGGATCGGGGGCGATTGAGGCCTACATTGAGCGTGTGAGCCGCAACAGCTTCTTCGAATATGGCAAAGCGCGTATGTTCGGCTGTCTGGGCTGGGGACTGTGCGCCTCGACGGGCGGGATACTATTCAGCATCGATCCGTCGCTTGTCTTCTGGATGGGGTCCGGCGCGGCGCTTTTGCTCATGCTGCTGTTAGTGGTCGCCAAACCAAAACCAAACCAGACGGCGCAGGTGATGAATGCCCTGGGCGCCAACCAGCCGCAGATTACCCTTAAGACCGTGGTGAACCTGTTCCGTCAGCGCAAAATGTGGATGTTTATTCTGTATGTAATTGGCGTGGCCTGCGTCTATGACGTCTTTGATCAGCAGTTTGCCACCTTCTTTAAAACGTTCTTTGCGACCCCTGAAGCGGGCACGCGGGCGTTTGGCTTTGCCACGACGGCAGGGGAACTTTGCAACGCCATCATCATGTTCTGCTCGCCGTGGATCATTAACCGCATTGGCGCGAAAAACACCCTTCTGATTGCCGGGGTGATCATGGCTACGCGTATTATCGGCTCGTCATTCGCCACTACGGCGGTGGAGGTGGTGGCACTGAAGATGCTTCACGCGTTGGAGGTGCCGTTCCTGCTGGTGGGGGCGTTTAAATATATTACCGGCGTCTTTGATACTCGCCTGTCGGCCACCATCTATCTGATTGGCTTCAATTTTGCCAAACAGTTGGCAGCAATCTTCCTCTCCGCATTCGCCGGCAATATGTATGACCGGATCGGCTTCCAGGATACCTATCTGATGCTGGGCTGCTTTGTCCTGGCGGTAACGGCAATCTCGGCGTTTACCCTTACCCATTCGCGTCCTGCGGCGGTGCAGGGGAGTTCCGTGGAGGTAAGCTGAAAAGCGGTGCTGCCGCGATGGCGGCAGCACCGGTCGTTACTCGAGGTAGAACACCTCTTTAAGCTCCGTACTCACCGGGCTGTTGTCCGGGTTAGCGGGCATAACGTCACGCATATGTTTCCACCAGCGCTGGCAGACGTCGGTATGGGCGACGGCGTTCCAGCGCTCTTCCGATTCAATCTCCACGGTCGCAAATAGCAGGTTGCGTTGCTTATCAAGGAAGATGGCGTAGTGATGCGCGCCGTGGTCTTTTAGCACCGCCTCCAGCTCAGGCCAGATGGGCGTGTGGCGGCGTTCGTACTCGTCATGTGCGTCAGGGTTAACCTGCATCACAAAGGCTTTGCGGATCATAATGCCTCCAGGTAGAGCTCGCGCACTTCGTCGCGGCTGGCGGTTCGTGGGTTACAGGGCGCACAGGGATCGGCGAGCGCTTTATCCAGCCAGCCCTCAATATCCGCCTTCGTTACCCCCAGTTTACTGAAACCAGAAGGGATACCTACGCGAGCGCTCAGGGCGCGAATGGCATGGATGGCCTCCATGCTGGCCGCTTCGTCGCTCATCGTGCGGGTATCGACGCCCATCGCCTGCGCCACGCGGGCAAAGCGGGCCACGGCATTCGGGCGGTTAAAGTTTTCGATGATCGGCAGCAGGATGGCATTACACACGCCGTGCGGTAGGTTGTGCGTGGCGCCTGGCTGGTGCGCCAGGGCATGAACCAGACCCAGACCGGCGCTGTTAAACGCCATGCCAGCCAGATACTGACCAAACGCCATCTGCTCGCGGGCTTCAAGATTATGGCCCTCGTCGACCGCTTTCGGCAGCCACAGGGTAATCAGGCGAATCGCTTCCAGCGCGTTGGCGTCGGTGAGCGGGTGCGCGCCGACCGAGACGTAGGCTTCAATGGCGTGGGTCAGGGCATCCATGCCGGTGGCGGCCGTAACGGACGCCGGAATACCCAGCATCACGCTGGCATCGTCCACGGCAATATCCGGGATGATGTTCGGATCAATAATCACCTCTTTCACCTGACGTGCGGAATCGATAATCACCGCGTTGCTGGTCATCTCCGCTGCGGTGCCTGCGGTGGTGTTGATCGCAACCAGCGGCACGCCTGCGTTTTTCACTTTCCCGACGCCGGAATAAGCGGTAGAGGGGCCAGGGTTGGCGGTAAGGATTTTAATCGCTTTAGCGGTATCAATGGGGCTACCGCCGCCGAAGGCAATCACGTAGTCGCATTCCGCCTCCTGGTATGCGGTATACCCTTTCTGCACCAGCGCTTCCGTCGGATTGGGAAACACCTCGTCAAACAGGTGATATGACATTTGATGGGCGTCCAGCGCGGCAAAGAGGCTGTCGAGCAGGCCAAGCTTCACCAGTTGACCATCGGTCACGATCAAGGCTTTACCCCACTGCTTGCTCGCCACCAGGTTGACCATATCGCTGATTGCGCCTGCGCCATGCAGGCTGATTTTGGGAAGCGCCAACATAAAGCTCATGATAATTCTCCTTAATATGATTTTTGGGTAATCCGTTCCCCTCACCCCGTTCCTCTCCTTTGGGAGAGGTTAAATGGCCGCACCAGCGAGTTCCCTCTCCCCTGGGGAGAGGGTTAGGGTGAGGGGGAAATTAAATCCGTCTCCGCTGCATAATTCGCCGGGTGATAATCGGCAGTGAGATCACCACAATCAGCATCGCGCCGATAATCACCGACATCACAATCCCCGGCACGTTGAGCAGGCTCAGGCCAAAGGTCACCAGCCCCATCAGGAAGGCGGCGATAATCACCCCCACCATGCTGCCGGATCCGCCCAGAATGTTTACACCGCCCAGCACCGCCATGGTCACTACCGCCAGCTCCCAGCCCATCGCAATCGTCGGGCGCGTGCTGCCCAGGCGCGAGGTAAGTAACACCGAGGCGAGACCCGCCATCAGCCCCACCAGAGCAAACAGCAGCAGGTTGTGACGCTTCACGTTAATGCCGGAATACCATGCGCCGGTCGGGTTATTGCCAATGGCATAGGTCCGGCGACCAAAGTTGGTGCGATGCAGCACAAAGGCAAACACCGCCGCCAGCACGATAAACAGCGCGAACTCAAACGACAGTGCGCCCCAGACGTAACCCTGCCCAAACCAGGCAAAGCTCTCCGGATAGCTGTTCAGTGCCTGATCGCCCAGCAGGATGTAGGTGATCCCGCGATAGAGGCTCATGGTGCCGATGGTGATGACAATGGAAGATAAGTTAAAGCGCGTCACCAGCCAGCCGTTGAACAGGCCGCACAGCAGCCCGACGCCCAGCCCCACGCAGACCAGCAACGGAGTATCTACGCCCGCCGCTGCGCAAAAGCCCATCACCGTAGAGCTCAGCGCAATGGTAGAGGCCACGGAGAGGTCAATCTCGCGGGCGATAATCAACATCGCCATCGGCAGCACGATGATCGCTTTTTCGGTAAAGTTAAAAGTGGCGTCAGACAGGTTCCAGATATCGAGGAAATAAGGCGATGCGAGGGCATTCACCACAAATACCGCCAGCGTGACCGCCAGCAAGAACCCTTCCCAACACAGCAGTTTCTGGAAAAAACCCGTCGAGGGTGGGGTCGGTTTCATCTCTTCAGTGGTCATAATTTTGCTCATGATTTCACCGCCAGTTTCTGGCGCGCCAGCGCCGCATCGCGCAGAATTAACCGCCCTTTGCGTTTATTGCCGCGCTCGTTGAGCAGCACCGCAATCACAATCACCGTGCCGGAAATGGCCATCTGCCAGAACGGGGACACGCCGATGACCGGCAGGGCATTGTTAATTACCCCGAGGAACAGCGCGCCGAACAGGCAGCCGAGCACGCGACCGGTGCCGCCCATCGTGCTGATACCGCCAATCACGCATGCGGCCACCACCTGCAGCTCAAAGCCGTTAGCCACGTCGACATAGGCCACGGCGAAGCGGGAAATCCACAGATATCCGCAGAACCCTGCCAGCGCACCGGACAGGCAGAAGCTGACAAACTGCATCTTCCCGGCGTTGATGCCGGTGTAGTAGGCCGCCGTAGCGTTACCGCCCGCGGTGTAGAGCGCACGCCCGGTGCGGCTGTAACGCAGGAAATAGCCCACCAGCAACAGCGCGGCAATCGCACACCAGCTCAGTACGGGCAAGCCCAGCACCGCCGCACGCGGCAGGCCGAGGAAATCTGCCCCCATCTGATTGGAGTTCACCCAGCCGCCGCCAGAAAGTAAAAAGATAATCCCACGATAGATGCTCATCGTACCCAGCGTCACCACAATGGCTGGAATACCGAGCTTCCACACCAGCAGCCCGTTGATCATGCCCATCAGCAGGCCGAGCGCCGTGGCCAGAATTAGCAGCGCCCAGACGGGCACATCCGGATGATGGAAATTGATGAGCGCGACGATCATGCCGGTCAGCGCCAGGTTAGCCGCCATCGACAGATCGATGCCTTTGGTGAGCAGCACCATCATCTGGCCGAGGGCGAGAATGATGAGGATGGAGGTATCGTTAAACATCTCCACCAGGTTTCCCGGGGCGATAAACGAGGGCACGCGACTGCCAATGGCGACGATCATCAAAATGATCACCGCGCCCAGCAGCGCTTCACGGTGTTTCAGCAGTTGCCTGACCATTATGCGGCCTCCTGTTTTGCACCGCTGGCGGCGCTGACGATGGTTTCTGCCGTTGCGCCCCCTGCCTGATACTCCGCCACCATCAGCCCTTCGTGCATGACGATAATGCGATCGGCCATACCCATCACTTCCGGCAGTTCTGACGAGACCATAATCACCGCCAGACCCTGACCGACAAGCTCGGACATAAATTGATGAACGGCGGCTTTGGAGCCAATATCAATGCCTTTTGTTGGCTCATCGAGGATGATCACGTCAGGATGTGTCGCCAGCCATTTGCCGATCACCACCTTCTGCTGATTCCCGCCGGAAAGCGTTTCAACCGGCTGTTTCCAGCTAAAGGCTTTCACCTGCAGACGTCTGGCGTACTCATCCGCCAGCTGCCATTCACGATCATGATTTAGCACCCCGTTGGGGTTCATTTTGCCAAGCTGCGGCAGGCTGATGTTCTGCGCAATCGACAGCTCAATGATCGCCCCTTGCTTCTGGCGCTCTTCCGGCACGCAGACGATGCCGGCTTTGATGGCGTCCGACGGCTGGCGGAAATGCTGCGTTTTACCCTTCAGGACGATTTCACCGGAGGAGGGGCGCGAGACGCCAGAGAGGGCCTGCATCAGCTCGGTGCGCCCGGCGCCAACCAGCCCGTAAAAGCCGAGGATTTCGCCTTTGCGCAGGGTAAAGGAGATGTTGGCAAACTCGGTGGGGTGGCACAGGTTTTTCACCTCCAGCACCGTCTCGCCCTTTTCGCACTCCACTTTGGGGAAGGTCTGAGTGATGGCGCGGCCCACCATCATGGCGACCATCCGCTCTTCGGTGATGTCGTTCATCGCGCCGGAACCGACATACACCCCATCGCGCAGAATGGTGTAATGGTCGGCCAGCTCAAAGATTTCGTCGAATTTATGCGAGATGAAGAGGATCGCTTTCCCGTCCTGCTTTAAGCGCTCCACGATCTGATAAAACTCGAGGATTTCGTGCTGCGACAGGGCTGCGGTCGGCTCGTCGAGGATCACCACCTGCGCATCGAAAGACAGCGCGCGGGCGATCGCCACCATGTGCCGCTGGGCGATGCTCAGGGTTTTTAGCGTAGCCCGTGGGTCAATCTGTACCTCCAGTCGGGTGAGGATGGCCTGCGCGCGGCGGTGCATCTCTGACCAGTCGAGTTTTTTAAAAAGGCCTTTATAGAGGTACTGACCGACAAAAATGTTTTCGGTGACCGAGAGTTCATCGAACAGGACGGTTTCCTGATGAATTGCCGTAATGCCGACCTTGTGCGCAGATTCCGGTGTCGGGAGCTGAATAGGGATTGCCTTGTAGAGAATTTCGCCCTCTTCAGGCTGGTAAATGCCGGTCATCACTTTCACCAGCGTGGATTTGCCCGCGCCATTTTCGCCGATAAGGGCGGTGACTTTACCTGGCCAGAGCTCAAGCTGAACGTTCTCAAGGGCACGCACGCCGGGGAAGACCTTGGTGATGCCCTTCAGTTGGAGGAGTGGTGTCATGATAGTTCTCCATATTTATCCCCCCTCACCTCGGGAGAAGGTTAGGGGAAGTGCGGTCTGATGCCCTCACCCCAACCCTCTCCCACAGGGAGAGGGAGAAAGGATTAGAAAATCTTCGAGAACTTATCAATGTTGCTGGCATCGTAAACAAACGGCTCAGCCATGGCGCCGTTGCCATCGGCATCCAGCTTCACTTTGCCCAGTCTGCCCATGCTGGCTTCGCCTTTGGTGGCGGTGCCTTTCACCAGGTCATCCGCCAGATAGGTAGCGGCGTAGCCAAGGTCAATCGGATTCCAGATAGCGAAGCTTTTGCTGGCGCCCGATTTCACCGCGCCCGCCATTTCAGACGGCAGACCTAAACCGGTGACGTACACTTTGCCTATCTTGCCCTGGTCTTTCACCGCCTGGGCGGCGGCGACAATACCTACGGAGGAGGGCGAGACGATCACTTTCAGATCCGGATACGTTTTCAGCAGGCCCACCGCTTCGCGATAGCTCTTATCAGAAAGATCGTCGCCGTAGGCCACGGTCACCAGATTGACGGACGGGTACTGTGGCAGCACCTTTTTCATCTCGGCAATCCAGGTATTCTGGTTGGTTGAGGTGGGGGTGGCGCTCAGTACGGCCACTTCGCCTTTTTCCGCGTTCAGGGCTTTCAGCGCGTCGGCTGCCAGCTTCACGTTGGTTTCGCCGATCAGGGCGTTATTGGAAGGATTCAGGTGGATCTGACGACCGGCTTTCGCCACGCCAGAGTCCCAGGAAACGACTTTAATACCGCGCTGCATCGCTTTTTTCAGCACCGGCACCAGCGCATCAGGATCGTTGGCGGAGATAGCGATCGCATCCACCCCCTGGGCGATCAAACCGTTCAGCACTTCGATCTGCGCTTCAGCGGTGGTGGTGGTCGGCCCGGTATAAATGACTTTAACATCACCTAACTCTTTGGCTGCCTCTTGCGCGCCCACGTTGGCGGCTTCGAAGAACCCATTACCTAACGATTTTGCCACCAGGGCAATTTTAACTTCCGCCAGAGCGGAACCGGACAACGCCAGCGCGGCAACGGTGAGGATCAAGCTTGTCTTTATTTTCATTGCTTTTACTCCACTTGAGTCAGTTGTAGGGATTGCAGGTAAGTTTCGCCCCGTCTCTGTGAGCGGGGCGCGATGTTCTTATTTGTAGAGATCTAACGCCGACTGCATAGGGGTGACGTCAAAGCGTTTGCCCAGCGCAATCAACTCTTCCCGGGTGATGGTCTGTTTCATCCCCCCCATGGAATAGACTTTTACCAGCACTTCTGCGGACTTCTCGGCGGTGTCGATCAGACCGAAGGTTTCATCCAGCGTTGGACCGCTGCCAAATACCCCGTGGAATGGCCACAGCACCAGCGAATGCTTCTGCATCTCTTGCGCAGTGGCTTCGCCGATCTCATCGGTGCCCGGTACCATCCACGGTAAGATGCCAACCCCGTCCGGGAACACCACCAGACACTCGGTACTGCCTTCCCACAGTTTGCGGGTAATGAAGTCGGTATTGTTTTCCAGCACATAGGTCAGGGCGATCAGATTCGTTGCGTGGCAGTGCATGATCACCCGGTCTTTGCCATGAGTCGCCTTAATGCGCTCGCAGTGGGAGAGGAAGTGTGCCGGCAGTTCTGAGGTTGGCACCGCTTCGTTTGTGAGCCCCCAAAGAATGTGGTACCCCGCGCCGTCGCTGTCCACTTTTACCACGCCTAAGTTTGCGGTCGGGTCGAGCTGCACGTTGCGGAAGAACTTACCGGAACCGGTCACGATAAAAGGGGTATTCGCCAGCAAAGGCATAGGCTGGCTCAGCGCGATATAGCGCGGATTCTGGTGAAAATCCGCTTCAAACGGCGCGATATCTGCGTCATCAAGACGCAGCGTCAGGTTACCGCCGTTGCGTTCATCCCAGCCTTTCAGCCAGGCATCGGAAGTGGCTTTAATCATGCCCTGGACGAACCAGGCGTTAGTGATGGTCTGCATAGTTTTCTTTTCCAGTTATCGCGGTGAGGTAACACCCCTCACCCTAACCCTCTCCCCACAGGGGGGAGGGAATTTGAACACCCTCTCCTCTTTGGGGAGAGGGCAGGGGTGAGGGGGCAGTTATCCGCGCTGACTCAGCACGTCTTTCTCATACGCCCGCACGTTATTCAGCCACTGGCTGCCTGCCGGCGTGTCATTACGCTGGCAGTACATCTCCCAGACGGCCTGCCATGGCAGTGATTTTTGCTCTTCCAGCAGCGCCAGACGCGCGGTGTAATCGCCTTGCGCTTCCAGTTTCTTCAGCTCCGCAGTTGGCTCCAGCAGGGCGCGCAGCAGGGCTTTCTTCATATTGCGGGTGCCGATAACCCATGCCGCGATGCGGTTGATAGAGGCATCAAAGAAGTCGAGGCCGATGTGCACGCGGTCGAACAGGTCGTGGCGGATAATCTCGCTGGCAATGGCCTGGGTCTCGTCATCCAGCAGCACGACGTGGTCACTGTCCCAGCGCACCGGGCGGCTTACATGCAGCAGCAGGCGCGGCACGTAGAGCATGGCGGCGGAAATTTTGTCGGAGATCACTTCGGTTGGGTGGAAGTGGCCGGCATCCAGACACAATGCCGTCTGGCGGCTGGTGGCATAACCCATGTAGAACTCGCCGGAGCCCACGGTATAGCTCTCTGCGCCAATGCCGAACAGCTTGCTCTCTACGGCGTCGATGTGGTGCGCCGGGTTAAGCTTCTCGCTGATCGCCTCATCCAGCGCATTCAACAGACGCTGACGCGGCGCGAGGCGGTCGACGGTGATGTCTTTCATGCCGTCCGGGACCCAGATGTTCATCACCGATGGCGTGCCAAGCTGCTCGCCGAAGTAAGCCGAGATACGACGACAGGCCTGCACGTGCTCGATCCAGAACTGGCGAATCTCGTCATCAATATGGGCAAGGGTAAAACCATCCGCGCTGAGCGGGTGGGAGAAGCAGGAGGGGTTAAAATCCAGACCCAGCTTGTTTGCTTTTGCCCACTCCACCCAGTTTTTAAAGTGTTCCGGCTTGATTTTGTTACGGGCGACAGGCTCGTCGGATTCAAGGTAGATGGCATGCAGGTTAAGGCGCTTAGGCCCGGGGATGAGGCTCAGGGCCAACTCCAGATCCGCGCGCAGCTCCCCGGCGTTGCGGGCTTTACCCGGATAGTTGCCGGTTGCCTGAATACCACCCGTCAGTGCGCCGCCTGGGTTCTCGAAGCCTGCGACGTCGTCGCCCTGCCAGCAGTGCATGGAGACCGGCAGACGATCGAGCTGACGGAGCGCCTCCTCGACATCCACGCCCACGGCGGCGAAACGCTGTTTAGCCAGTTCCCAGGCTTGTTCTAATTGAGTGGTCATGCGCAAAGCTCCTTTGTCAGTCGGTTTTGCTGAAACTGTGCCCGGTAGCGGGCAATTTCATGGCAGGAATTAGGGGTGAACGTGGTGAGGTTGTCGTTGTGACTGACCAGCGTTCGGAATTCATCGACGCTACGCAGCTCATCCAGGGTCATGAGCTGGATACCGATATTGCCGAGCGTAGAGGCTTCAATCGGCCCGGCAATCACCGTGATCCCGCAGGCGTCGGCGCAAAGCTGATTCAGCAGCGCGTTCTGGCAGCCGCCGCCCACAATGTGCAACTGGCTAAACGGTTTGCCGCGTAGTGCCGCCAGTTCGCTCAGTACGTCGGCATAGAGCAGGGCGAGGCTGTCGAAGATGCAGCGCGCTAATTCAGCCGGCAGATGAGGCACCGGTTGATGGCTTTCACGGCAGGCACTCTGGATTTCGCTGCTCATATTTGCCGGGTTGATAAAACGATCATCATTGGGGTTGATCAGGAAGCGGCAGGGCACCAGCCTTTCGGTCTCTGCAATCAGCGCAGGCAGGTCGCTGATGGCCTGCTCTTTCAGCACCCGCTGAAGCAGCCAGAGCCCCATAATATTTTTCAGCACCCGGTAGCGCCCTTCGGCGCCGCCTTCGTTAGTGATATTGGCCGCCAGCGCCTTCTCGCAGGTGTAGGGGGTTTTGCTCTCAAAGCCCATCAGCGACCAGGTGCCGGAAGAGAGATACGCCGCATCCTGATCGGCCAGCGGCGCTGCAATCACGGCGCTGGCGGTATCATGGCTGGCGACGGCCACCACCGGGATAGCGTTGCCCTGCGGGCTGCCCCATTGGCCAATCACGTTGCCCGGGTGAGTCGGGGTGCCAAACCACTGGGGAGATGCCCCCGTCCAGTTCAACAGGTTCTCATCCCAGGTATCAGAATTGATATTCACCAGCTGCGTGGTAGTGGCATTGGTGTACTCCCAGTTCATGTTCCCGGTCAGCCGGTAGCTGAAGTAGTCCGGGATCATCAGCGCATGGGCAACCTGTGCCGTCAGCTCTGGCTGCTGCTCCACCAGTGCACGCAATTGATACAGAGTGTTGAAAGGGAGAAATTGAATGCCGCTGCGGCCGTAGATGTCGGCTTTACCTAACTGCTCCACGGCACGAGCCATGACGCCGTCTGTACGGGCATCACGATATGAAACAGGCAGGCCAACGCGCTCACCGTTGTGGCCCAGCAGCACGATATCCACTCCCCAGGTATCAATGCCGATACTGTCGATACGCATACCCTCATCGCACACCTTAGTCAGGCCGGTACGGATTTCCGCCTCCAGGCTATCGATATCCCAGATATCAAAACCGTCCTGCTTCTGCAGGCAGTTTACAAAGCGGTGGATTTCGCGTAGCGAAAGTGTGCGCTGAGCAGGTTCATAGCGGGCCAGCATGACGCGGCCGCTGGAGGCACCTAAATCGACAGCCACACAATGGCGAACAGTCATGGTCAGATCCTTTCTTAAGTCATTAGCGGAGAGTGTAAGAAAGGGAAGAAAAACAGACCTTCTTGCCACTGACAGGCAAAATCGGCAGCTGGCAAGAAAGCGAAGGTGAACGTGAGAGAGTTCACAGTTTCCAGTTATCCCCGGGAATTCAGGAGATGTGACCCTGACCGCATTTCCCGATCTTTCCGCGCGTTTCTTAAAAAACCGACAGGCTTTGCGCACTTTGCTGTCAAAAATTTAAGGTGAGTTCGCAGGGGCTTAATTACTATTTTGAGAACATTTCTCATTCGTAGGGGCCGTTATGACCGTACTGCACAGCGTGGATTTTTTCCCTTCTGGAGGTTCGCCAGTCGCGATCGAGCCACGGCTTCCTCAGGCGGCGTTTCCAGAACACCATCATGATTTTCATGAGATTGTGATTGTGGAACACGGCACCGGCATACACGTATTCAACGGCCAGCCCTATACCATTAGCGGCGGTACCGTCTGCTTTGTGCGCGATCATGATCGGCATTTATATGAACATACCGACAACCTCTGCCTGACCAATGTTCTCTACCGTTCGCCAGAGGCGTTCCAGTTTCTGTCGGGACTGAATAAGCTGTTGCCGCAGGAGCAGGACGGCCATTATCCGTCGCACTGGCGTGTTAACCAGTCCACCTTACAGCAGGTGAGGCAGTTGGTAAGCCAGATGGAGAGGATGGACGCTGGCGGGGATACCCATGCGATCGCCAGTTATGAGTTGCTGTTTATGCAGCTGCTGGTCCTGCTGCGCCGTAGCAGCCTGATGGAAAAGGCGGGCAATAACGATGAGCGTCTTAATCAGCTGATGGCGTGGCTGGAAGACCATTTTGCCGAAGATGTGTGCTGGGAAACGCTGGCAGATAACTTTTCGCTTTCGCTGCGCACCCTGCATCGCCAGCTGAAACAGCACACCGGGTCAACGCCACAGCGCTATCTCAACCGTTTACGCCTGATTAAGGCGCGTCATCTGTTGCGCCACACCGATGAGAGCGTGACAGATATCGCTTATCGCTGCGGTTTCGGCGACAGTAACCATTTTTCAACGCTATTTCGCCGGGAATTTAACTGGTCCCCGCGCGACATTCGCCAGGGCCGGGATACGCCGCTTCAGTAACGCGAGGAAAATCACCGTTTTTTCAGCGTAAATGGCCGATAATAAGCGGTTATTAGTCGTTGAGGTGTACCGTGGCCGCTCAGTTGATCCTCCGCAAAGCCGACTTTTTTGCCGGTGCCGACCAGGCCGTTGCCGTGGCGGATCGCTACCCGCAAAATGTCTTTGCCGAGCATACCCATGAGTTTTGCGAAATGGTTTTGGTCTGGCGAGGCAACGGGCTTCACGTGCTTAATGACCGTCCTTATCGCATCACCCGCGGTGACCTGTTTTACATTCGCGCCGAAGATAAACACTCCTACGCTTCTGTTAACGACCTGGTGTTGCAGAACGTTATCTACTGCCCTGAAAGGCTGAAGCTCAACGTCGACTGGGCGGCGGCTATTCCGCGTTTTACTGAGGCGCGCGGCGAACCGCACTGGCGACTGAGCAGTAACGGCATGACTCAGGTTCGACAGGTGATTGCCCAACTGGAGCAAGAGAGCCAGAAGAGTGATCCCCTTGCTAACTCAATGTCTGAACTCCTTTTCGCGCAGCTGGTGATGACGCTTAAGCGCTTTCGTTACGCCACCGATCACCCTTCAGCGAATGAGCAGGAAGCCCTGCTCGACAAACTCATCACCGCTCTGGCGGGCAGCCTGAACCGCAGCTTTGTGCTGGAGAAGTTCTGCGAGCAGGAGCAGTGCAGCGAGCGGGCATTGCGTCAGCAGTTCCGCACGCAGACCGGTATGACGGTTAATCATTACCTGCGCCAGCTGCGGATCTGCCACGCACAATACCTGTTGCAGCACACGGAACTGATGGTGAGTGAGGTGGCGATGCGCTGCGGTTTTGAGGACAGTAACTACTTCTCCGTGGTGTTCAACCGCGAAGTGGGCATGACGCCGGTCCAGTGGCGCCAGCGCAGCCGCAAGGCGGCATGATCGCCCCGTCATTCAGTCATTTATAATAAATTAATAACCACACAAAGAGTGCGGCATTGATAATCATTTTCAATATCATTTAATTAACTATAATGAACCAACTGCTTACGCGGCATTAACAGCTGTGCCGCCCGACACTAATGGAGAGGATTATGAGTTATACACTGCCATCCCTGCCGTATGCCTATGACGCACTGGAACCGCATTTCGACAAGCAGACGATGGAAATCCATCACACTAAACACCACCAGACTTACGTGAACAACGCGAACGCTGCGCTGGAAAGCCTGCCAGAGTTCGCTAACCTGCCGGTTGAAGAGCTGATCACCAAACTTGACCAGCTGCCAGCCGACAAAAAAACCGTACTGCGTAACAACGCAGGTGGTCACGCTAACCACAGCCTGTTCTGGAAAGGCCTGAAAACTGGCACCACCCTGCAGGGCGACCTGAAAGCCGCTATCGAGCGTGACTTCGGTTCCGTGGACAACTTCAAAGCTGAGTTTGAAAAAGCCGCTGCGACCCGTTTCGGCTCTGGCTGGGCGTGGCTGGTGCTGAAAGGCGACAAACTGGCGGTAGTTTCTACTGCTAACCAGGACTCCCCGCTGATGGGTGAAGCAATCTCTGGTGCATCCGGTTTCCCAATCCTGGGTCTGGACGTGTGGGAACACGCTTACTACCTGAAGTTCCAGAACCGTCGCCCTGACTACATCAAAGCCTTCTGGGATGTCGTGAACTGGGACGAAGCTGCTGCGCGTTTCGCTGCTAAAAAATAAGGTTGCATTGACCTGAATGAGAAGCGAGTCTGATGACTCGCTTTTTTGTATCTGAAGGAGTAGAGATGCACTACCCGGTCAACGTGTTTACAGGCAAGGTAACGGAGTACGAAGGCAGCCGCCCCAGCGCTATCGGCAAAGTACAGGTAGACGGCGAGCTGAGCTTAACCGAGCGCGGTCTCGTGGGTGATGAGCAGGCTGAAAAGAAAATTCACGGCGGGCCGGAGCGCGCGCTGTGCCACTATCCGCGCGAGCATTATGCTTTCTGGATGAACGAATTCCCCGGGCAGGCGGAGCGCTTCGTCGCCCCCGCGTTTGGCGAGAACCTCTCTACCGAAGGGCTGACCGAACAAAACGTCTTTATCGGCGATATCTTCCGCTGGGGTGATGCCCTGATTCAGGTGACGCAGCCGCGTTCGCCGTGCTTCAAACTTAACTACCATTTTGGCATAGAGGATATGTCCGCCCGGCTGCAAAGTGCCGGTAAAACCGGCTGGCTCTACCGGGTGGTGCTGGCGGGGAAAGTGCTGACGGATGCCCCACTGGAACTCGTTTCCCGCGTGAGTGATGTGTCGGTGTACGATGCCTGCGCGATCGCCTGGCATATGCCGTTTGACGATGAGCAGTACCATCGCCTGCTGTCGGCGGCAGGATTGTCCACCAGCTGGACCAGAACGATGCAGAAGCGCCGTATTAGCGGGAAGATCGAGGATAATTCGCGGAGATTGTGGGGGAGGTAACGGCCCCTCACCCCGGCCCTCTCCCCAAAGGGGCGAGGGTGAAAAAAACGCACCGGGCAGTCCCCTCTCCCCTATGGGGTGAGGGTTAGGGTGAGGGGGGAGCTACGAACGTTTATACAGCGGCAGCCACAGCGTCAACCGCAGACCGCCCAGAGGGCTGTCGTCGGCTTTCACCCAGCCATTGTGCTGCTGCATCGCGGTCTCGACAATCGCCAGACCTAACCCCGTGCCGCCAGACTCGCGATCGCGCGCCTCATCGGTACGGTAGAACGGACGGAAAATCTGTTCGCGATCTTCCGGACTTACGCCCGGGCCGTCATCATCCACGTTAATGGTGATGCCGTCTTTATCGACCGAGAAGGCCACCTCAATCTTCGTATGCGAGTAACGCAGGGCGTTACGCACGATATTCTCCAGCGCGCTTTCCAGCGTGTTGGGGTTACCGTACAGCGGCCAGGGTCCGGGCGGGAAGTTAACGGTAAACGACTTGCCCATCTGCTCAGCTTCAAAGGCGGCGTTGTCCAGCACCTCATGCCACAGGTGATTGGCCTTCACCTTTTCGCTCACCAGCGCATTTTTCTGCTGATTGCGAGACATCACCAGCAGGTCGTTGATCATGCTATCCAGACGGTGCGCTTCCGTTTCGATACGCTCCAGCTCTTTGCTCTCTCCGCTACGGCGGCGAAGCAGGGCGGTTCCGAGCTGCAGGCGCGTCAGCGGCGTGCGTAGCTCGTGAGAGATGTCAGATAACAGGCGTTGCTGGGTGGTCATCATCCGCTCAAGCGCCGTCACCATCTGGTTAAAACTGGCCCCTGCCGCCAGGAATTCTTGCGGCCCCGCTTCCAGTTCAGGGTGCTGTCGCAGGTTACCCTGCGCCACTTCATCGGCCGCATTTTTCAACTTACGTGCAGGTTTAGCCAGACTCCATGCCAGCCACAATAGCAGCGGTGAGCTGACCAGCATCGTGACAATCAGCAGCAGAAGCGGCCGGTCGAATAGCAGGTTAATAAAATCGGACTGGGAATTGCTTGCAGGACGAATCAGGTAAAGCTGGTAGTTATCTTCCCCGTCACGCACGGAGAAGGGCCCCACCATCTCGACCCGACCATATTTTTTCTTTTGCGGATGGTCGGCGTTATCTGCCTGGCCAATAAAGTTGCGAATGATCTGCATTTCACTGCGTTCCGCACCGATCACGCGCCCTTCGCTGGTCACCAGCAGAAGACGTTGGCCGGGCGGTGCCCATTTATCAATGGCGCGAAAAAGCCTGCGCCACCACATCAAATCATTGGGCGGATCAATAGCGAGCTCCGCTTCTACGTGCTGCTCAATCATGATGCCCTGACGTTGCTCGCTATCGAGGAGCTCCGTCATCTGGCGGGAATCGAGCTTAGGCAGCATCAAGACCAGCATCAAAACCAGTGCCAGCGTCAGCCAGAAAATGGCGAAGATGCGGGCGGTTAAGCTGCCTATCATGAAGCGGAGACCATCAGATAACCACGGCCACGCAGGGTTTTAAACCACGGATGCCCATCCTTACGCTCTGGCAACTTACGGCGCAGGTTAGAGATGTGCATATCAATGGCCCGATCGAACGGCGTGAGACGTTTACCCAGCACTTCCTGGCTAAGATGTTCACGCGATACCACCTGGCCCAGATGTTGCGCCAGGAGATAAAGCAGGGTGAATTCGGTACCGGTCAACTCCAGCGCCTGGCCGTCAAAGCTCGCTTCCTGGCGACCTGGATTCAGGCTCAGGGAGTCTACTTCAAGGGTTGGCGATCCGGTATCGGTATTCTGCTGCTGCTCGCTCCAGTGTGAACGGCGCAGAATCGCGCGAATACGGGCCACCAGTTCACGGTCATTGAACGGTTTCGGTAGATAGTCGTCTGCGCCCAACTCAAGGCCGAGGACGCGGTCAAGTTCGCTGCCGCGCGCGGTCAGCATAATAACGGGTGTCTGGTGTGTCTGGCGAAGCTCTTTAAGGGTGTCGATACCGTTTTTCTTCGGCATCATGACGTCGAGCAAAAGCAAGTCAATGCTATCGTCAAGGAGACCCAGCGCCTGTTCCCCGTCATGGGCAACTTGTACATCAAAGCCTTCCATGTCGAGCAACTCCTTCAACAGGGATGTCAGCTCTCGGTCATCATCAACTAACAGGATTTTATTCATTGTTTAAATACCTCCGAGGCAGAAATTACGTCATCAAGGCTATCTAATCCATGACTTTACGTTGTTTTACACCCCCTGACGCATGTTTGCAGCCTGAATCGTAGACTGTCTCTCGTTGAATCGCGACACGAAAGATTTTGGGAGCAAGTGATGCGCAAAGTTACCGCTGCCGTCATGGCCTCAACACTGGCGTTTAGTGCTTTAAGCCAGGCGGCTGGAGTCATCACCGGCGATAACAAGTCCTCCAGTGAGGGCATTACGCAACCCAGCAGCCAAAGCCATATGTTTGACGGCATAAGTTTAACCGAACATCAGCGTCAACAGATGCGAGATCTGATGCAGAGGGCAAGACATGACCAGCCCCCTGTTAATGTTAGCGAAATGGAGACAATGCACCGCCTTGTCACCGCAGAAAATTTTGATGAAAGCGCTGTGCGCGTTCAGGCAGAAAAGATGGCGCAAGAGCAGGTTGCTCGCCAGGTCGAGATGGCCCGGGTCCGCAACCAAATGTTCCATCTGCTAACGCCTGAGCAGCAAGCGGTTCTGAACGAGAAACATCAGCAACGGATGGATCAGTTGCGTGAGGTTGCACGGATGCAGAAGAGTTCCGACTCAACGTTTTTCAGTAGCAATACCCGTAGCAACCAGTAAACCCTGTTTTCCTTGCCATAGACACCATCCCTGTCTTCCCCCACATGATGTGGGGGTTTTTTTTGCCTGAAATTCGCGCGCGTTAACTTTTTATTCATCTTATTGGCTCCCCTGCATCCGTTATACTAGCGGCATGTCATGACAGGAGTGTTTATGAATCAATCCTATGGACGGCTTGTAAGCCGGGCGGCAATCGCAGCGACGATTATGGCGTCGGGATTACTGCTGATAAAAATTTTCGCGTGGTGGTACACCGGCTCGGTCAGTATTCTGGCGGCACTGGTAGACTCGCTGGTGGATATTGCCGCCTCGCTCACCAACCTTCTGGTGGTGCGCTACTCGCTGCAACCCGCAGACGAAGAACATACCTTTGGCCACGGTAAGGCAGAATCCCTTGCCGCGCTGGCGCAAAGTATGTTTATTTCGGGTTCGGCGCTGTTTCTCTTTTTGACCGGCATCCAGCATCTTTTCAACCCAACGCCGATGAAAGATCCGGGCGTAGGCGTTGGGGTGACGGTTATCGCGCTTATTAGCACATTAGTTCTTGTTACGTTCCAGCGCTGGGTGGTGCGAAAAACGCAAAGCCAGGCGGTACGGGCAGATATGCTTCATTATCAGTCTGATGTTATGATGAATGGCGCTATTCTTATTGCACTCGGTCTCGCCTGGTACGGGTGGCACCGGGCCGATGCAATATTCGCGTTAGGTATCGGGGTGTATATTTTATATTGTGCGTTACGCATGGGCTATGAAGCGGTACAAGCGCTTCTGGACCGGGCACTTCCCGACGCAGAACGGCAAGAAATCTTTGAAATCGTGATCTCCTGGCCCGGCGTCAGCGGGGCGCACGATCTTCGCACGCGGCAGTCAGGGCCGACCCGCTTTATACAGATTCATTTGGAAATGGAAGATAACCTGCCGCTTGTTCAGGCCCATCTGGTGGCTGAGCAGGTCGAGCAGGCGATTTTGCAGCGTTTCCCGGGCTCAGATGTCATTATTCATCAGGATCCCTGCTCAGTCGTACCCAGGTCAGGCAATGACCATTTGAGCTTTCGTAATTCGTTGTAAAAAAAGTGAGCCAGGCCAGCATTTTGTGGATAAATTACCGCCATTGGGTCTGACCTGAATCAATTCAGCCGGAAGTGATTGATATACTATTTGCAGTATAAATTGGTCGCCAGACGTCTTCCGGCAACAGATTTCATTTTTGCATTCCTAAGTTCAGAGGTAGTCATGATTAAGAAAATCGGTGTGTTGACAAGCGGCGGTGATGCGCCGGGCATGAACGCGGCAATTCGTGGTGTAGTCCGTGCAGCGTTGACGGAAGGTCTGGAAGTTTTTGGTATCTATGATGGTTATCTGGGCCTGTATGAAGATCGCATGGTGCAACTCGACCGCTACAGCGTGTCCGATATGATTAACCGTGGCGGCACCTTCCTGGGGTCTGCACGTTTCCCTGAGTTCCGCGATGATCGCATCCGTGAAGTGGCGATCGAAAACATGAAGAAGCGCGGCCTGGACGCACTGGTTGTTATCGGGGGCGATGGCTCCTACATGGGGGCAAAACGTCTCACTGAAATGGGCTTCCCGTGCATCGGTCTGCCGGGCACCATCGATAACGACATTAAAGGTACCGACTACACCATCGGTTTCTTCACCGCACTGGGTACCGTCGTTGAAGCGATTGACCGCCTGCGTGACACCTCCTCTTCCCACCAGCGTATCTCCATCGTTGAAGTGATGGGCCGCTACTGTGGCGACCTGACGCTGGCTGCGGCCATCGCGGGGGGGTGTGAGTTCGTCGTAGTGCCGGAAGTGGAATTCAGCCGTGAAGACCTGGTAGCAGAAATCAAAGCCGGTATCGCGAAAGGTAAGAAGCACGCCATCGTAGCCATCACTGAGCACATCTGTGATGTAGATGAACTGGCGAAGTACATCGAAACCGAAACCAAGCGCGAAACCCGTGCGACCGTACTGGGCCACATCCAGCGCGGCGGCTCCCCAGGGCCATACGACCGTATCCTGGCGTCCCGCATGGGCGCATATGCGATCGATCTGCTGCTGCAGGGCCACGGTGGCCGCTGCGTCGGTATTCAGAACGAAAAACTGGTTCACCATGACATCATCGACGCAATTGAAAATATGAAGCGTCCGTTCAAAGGTGACTGGTTAGACTGCGCGAAAAAACTGTATTAATCCTCTGGCCCTCTCCGTCCGGAGAGGGCTTTTATTCCTCACCGCTATAACCAATCTTTTTTTATTCTTTAATCAATGGTCCGCTTTCTGGCACGCTTCACTCATCAAATATCACATTAGAGAGTTGGGCGATGAATAAGTGGAGCGTAGGTTTAACATTATTGCTGGCTTCGACCAGCGTTCTGGCTAAGGATATCCAGTTACTGAACGTGTCGTACGACCCGACGCGTGAACTGTACGAACAGTACAACAAGGCCTTCGCGGCACACTGGAAACAGGAAACTGGCGATAATGTCGTGATCCGTCAGTCTCACGGTGGCTCAGGTAAGCAAGCTACGTCCGTCATCAACGGTATTGAAGCCGACGTGGTCACCCTGGCGCTGGCCTATGACGTGGACGCCATTGCAGAGCGTGGTCGTATTGATAAGAACTGGATCAAACGCCTGCCGGATAACTCCGCCCCTTACACCTCTACCATCGTGTTCCTGGTACGCAAAGGTAACCCGAAACAGATTCACGACTGGAACGATCTGGTTAAACCGGGCGTTTCTGTTATCACGCCAAATCCGAAAAGCTCCGGTGGCGCACGCTGGAACTACCTGGCTGCGTGGGGTTATGCCCTTCATCACAACAACAATGACCAGGCAAAAGCGCAGGATTTCGTGAAGGCGTTGTTTAAAAACGTGGAAGTGCTGGACTCCGGCGCACGTGGCGCAACCAACACCTTTGTTGAACGGGGTATTGGCGATGTGCTGATTGCCTGGGAAAACGAAGCCCTGCTGGCGACCAACGAACTGGGTAAAGACAAGTTTGAAATTGTGACCCCGGGCGAGTCAATTCTGGCCGAGCCGACCGTCTCTGTGGTCGACAAAGTGGTCGAGAAGAAGGGGACCAAAGCGGTAGCGGAGGCCTATCTGAAATATCTCTACACCCCGGAAGGGCAGGAGATTGCGGCGAAGAACTACTATCGCCCGCGTGATGAGGCTATGGCGAAGAAATATGAAAGCACCTTCCCGAAACTGAAGCTCTTCACCATTGACGATGTGTTCGGCGGCTGGGCGAAGGCGCAGAAGGACCACTTCTCCAACGGTGGTACCTTCGACCAGATCAGCAAACGCTAAGATCTGGCGGAAAAGGCGATGACCCGGCGTGAGAAATCCGCCGGGTTTTTTATTGGTCACTTTTTTGCGTTACTCTCTTCTTCTGGTCAAAACAGGGAACGCGAGATGAAAAGAGCAGGGCTTATCTTACTGGTGCTGGTGGTCATTGTCGGCGCTGCAGGCGTTGGGTTCTGGATGAAGGCGGGCAACCCGGATGCCCTTCGTCACATCGTGCTTGAGCAGTGCGTACCCAACCAGCAGCAGCATCGCCAGCCCGCGCCCTGCGAGCAGGTGAAAACGGATGCAGGCTACGTGGTATTCAAAGATCGTAACGGTCCCTTACAGTATCTGCTGATGCCCACTTATCGCATCAAGGGTACCGAAAGCCCGCTACTGCTGGAGCCCCATACGCCTAATTTCTTCTGGCTGGCATGGCAGGCGCGCAATTTTATGAGCCGTAAACGCGGCGCGGAGGTGCCCGCCAGCGCCGTCTCGCTCACCATTAATTCGCCAACCGGGCGTACGCAAAACCACTTCCATATTCATATCTCTTGCCTGCGCCCGGACGTGCGCATCAAGCTTGATACGCATCAGGCGCAAATCAGTACTCAGTGGCTTCCCTTTCCCGGCGGGCTGGCGGGGCACGACTATTTGGCACGTCGGGTGACGGAAAACGAACTGGTCAAACGCAGCCCCTTTTTGATGCTGGCGGAAGAGGTGCCGGAAGCGCGCAACCACATGGGGCGCTTTGCACTGGCGATGGCACAGCAGGCTGACGGCTCCTTTGTCCTGCTGGCGACCGAGCGCAACCTGCTACTGCTTAACCGCGCATCCGCGGAAGAATTACAGGATCATCAATGCGATATTCTGCAGTGACCCCACCATAAATAGCGTTGTCTCTGGCTGCCTGTCGCCGTAGACTTGCTGAAAAAAACGACAGGAGACAGGTATGTCGCTCTGGTTTACTCACCCTCTGTTCCTGCCCTCGATCATTGTTGGCATCACCATCGTGCTCTGGGCCACCTCCCTTCTACCAGAATTTATTACCGCGCTGCTCTTCTTTACCGCAGCGATGACCGCCAAAATCGCGCCGCCTGAGGTTATTTTTGGCGGTTTCGCTTCGTCGGCCTTCTGGCTGGTTTTCAGTGGATTTGTGCTTGGTGTCGCTATCCGCAAAACCGGGCTGGCAGACAGGGCGGCGAGAGCACTCTCGACTAAATTGACCGACTCCTGGATGCTGATGGTAGCGAGCGTGGTGCTATTAAGTTATGCGCTGGCGTTCGTGATGCCCTCCAATATGGGCCGTATTGCGCTGCTGATGCCTATTGTGGCGGCGATGGCGAAGCGCGCGGGGATTGCAGACGGTTCACGAGCATGGTTTGGCCTGGCGCTGGCGGTGGGATTTGGCACCTTCCAGCTTTCGGCGACCATCCTGCCTGCTAACGTGCCGAACCTGGTGATGAGCGGCGCAGCGGAGGGGTCGTATGGCATCCACCTCAACTATGTGCCGTATCTGCTACTGCATACCCCGGTGCTTGGCATTCTGAAAGGAGTGATTCTGATCGGCCTCATTTGCTGGCTGTTCCCCGGTGCGCCAAAGCCGCCCCAGAATCTGGCGCCGTCAGAGCCCATGGGACGAGATGAGAAGCGCCTGGCATGGCTACTGGCAGCTGTACTGGTGATGTGGGTAAGCGAGAGCTGGCACGGCATTGGGCCCGCCTGGACCGGGCTGGCGGCGGCCGTGATCGTGATGCTTCCGCGTGTTGGTTTTATCACCGGTGAAGAGTTTTCTGCCGGAGTGAATATGCGCACCTGCATCTATGTGGCGGGTATCCTGGGTCTGGCGATCACCGTCACTCAAACCGGTATCGGCAACGCGGTCGGCGAGGCGCTATTGCAGGTGATGCCGCTGGACAAAGAGAGCCCCTTCACCAGCTTCCTGGCGCTGACGGGCATTACTACCGCGTTGAACTTTATCATGACCGCTAACGGCGTTCCTGCGCTCTATACCACTCTGGCGCAGAGTTTCTCAGATGCCACCGGCTTTCCGCTGCTGTCGGTGATTATGATCCAGGTGCTGGGCTACTCCACGCCGCTGCTGCCGTATCAGGCGTCGCCGATTGTGGTTGCGATGGGGCTGGGAAAAGTGCCGGCAAAGGCGGGGATGTTGCTCTGTATTGCGCTGGCGTTGGCAACCTGGCTGATTCTGCTGCCGCTGGATTATCTGTGGTTTAGCCTGCTGGGAAAAATCTAGGTTTCCTCTCCCCGTTGGGGGAGAGGAAAAAGGCTTTTAGGCCTGTTTTGCTGCTTCAGCCGCTTTCACGATCACTGCGAAGGCGTCTGCTTTCAGAGAGGCACCGCCAACCAGTGCACCGTCGATATCCGGCTGGGTGAACAGCTCTGCCGCATTCGCTGCGTTCACGGAACCGCCGTACTGAATGATTACCTGCTCAGCGATTTTCGCATCGGCTTTGGCAATGTGGTCGCGAATGAATTTGTGAACTGCCTGAGCCTGTGCAGGCGTTGCGGATTTGCCAGTACCGATCGCCCAGACTGGCTCGTAAGCGATAACCGCGCCTTCAAAGGCCGCTGCGCCCTGAGACTTCAGCACCGCGTCGATCTGACGTGCGCAAACTTCTTCGGTTTTGCCCGCTTCGTTTTCTGCTTCGGTTTCGCCAATGCACAGAACCGGAATCAGACCCTGCTCTTTCAGCACAGCGAATTTCTTAGCGATAAACTCATCAGACTCTTTGTGATAGGTACGACGCTCAGAGTGGCCAATGATGATGTATTTCGCGCCGATATCTTTCAGCATTTCAGCGGACGTTTCACCGGTGAATGCGCCAGACAGGTTAACGTCAACGTTCTGCGCGCCCAGCACGATGTGGCTGCCGTCAGCAGCGCGTTTAGCCAGGTCCAGATACATATCCGGCGGAGCGATTGCAACAGCACAGCCGGTCACGCCAGCCAGCTCTGTACGCAGGTTAGCAACCAGTTCGTTTACCATGTGGCGGCTGCCGTTCAGTTTCCAGTTACCCATCACTAAAGGATGTCGCATTTCAATTCTCCACGCTTAGTCAGCGAATTAAGGAATATGGCCACCCTTCCGGGCAGCATGGTCTGTGAATCAGTATAGAGATTTTCACCCGAAAGGCTTTGCTTTTCGTCATTAATTAGCCCCGCCAAGTGACTCAGATAACGCCAGCTTAATCGGTTCAACGGCGAAGGTCAGGCCTTTTTCGCCGTTATCTGCCACAACATAGCGAACCGCGCCCTCTGTCTCGGCGTAATAGCGTTTACTCTTGCCGGCGGTGAGTAGCTTTTGCAATTTTTGCTGACTCTGAATTTTGGTCAGCGCCGGGGTAAAGGCCCGCAGTATGGCACTCATGTATTCCAGCGCTTTCGCTTTTGCCGCTTTCTGCTCTGGCCCCTGAATGGGAAGCCAGGTCACCTGCATACTTTTGATTTTCAGCGTACCGCGTTCCAGCGCCGTGGAAGCATACAGGTTCTCGTTTATCTTGCTGGCAGCACGGGTGAGATTGGGCGTATCGCGCGCACCATCGATGGCGCGAAATTCATTGAGCGGCAGCTTAGGATTGTTGCTATTAAAGGTTTCGCGGAACTGGCTAATAGACTGATCAAAAGAGGGCGCCCCAGGCATGACATAGGGTGCAGTCGCGGGCGCAGGGGTTTGGGCAGCGCGTACGGAGAAGCCCGCGCTAAGCAGCGTTAAAGAGAGCCAAACAAGGTGAAACCACATCTTCATCGATAAAACCCCAAATTATTACTGCACACGATTAAAACGGTATCCGCCTGGCTTGTCAAAAAGATGCGGCTCCAGGTTAAACTACGCGTCGCGATAATAATCAGGAATCTTACATGACCCTACAGCAGTGGTTGTTCTCCTTCAAAGGGCGGATAGGCCGCCGTGATTTCTGGATCTGGATTGGCGCGTGGATTGCCGCCATGCTGATCTTATTTGCCGCAGCGTATAACGCCTGGCTGACGACCCAGACTGCGGCCTTTGCGCTGGTGTGCCTGCTCTGGCCTACGGCATCGGTGGTGGTAAAACGTCTGCACGATCGCGGTCGCTCTGGGCTATGGGCGTTGCTGGTGATACTGGCGTGGATGCTGCTGGCGGGAAACTGGTCGATGCTGCCGTCAATGTTACCCTGGGTGGTGGGGCGCCTGTTACCGACCATTCTCTTTGTAATGATCATTATCGACCTGGGTGCCTTTGTGGGCACCCAGAGCGAGAATAAGTATGGTAAAGAGACGCAGGACGTGAAGTTTCGCTGATTACCAGTAGTGTTCTGCGGTCATATGGCCCGGTCGGCGGCGAAGGTGTTTCGCCATCTGCCGGGTCTCTTTCAGTAATTGCTGGGTGTCGCGCACCATCTGCGGGTTGCCGCACAGCATCACATGGCTGGTTTCCGCCGTCATCGGCAGGCCAACGGCGTTTTCCAGTTCACCACTCTTGATTAACGCCGGTACGCGTCCGGTAAGCGAGCCAGCAACCGTTTCGCGGCTGACGACGGTCTGAATGGTTAACTTCCCTTCGTAGCGCTTTTGCAGCTCCTGCATCAGGGGTAAATAGCTCAAATCTGCGGCATAGCGAGCGGCATGCACCAGCACGATATTTTTGAAGCGCTCCAGATCCTGGCCGTACTGCAAAATAGAGAGATAAGGGCCGATGGCCGTGCCGGTTGCCAGCATCCATAGCGTGTCGCAGTCCGGGATCTCTTCGAGGACAAAGAAACCCGCCGCTTCACTCACAATCAGCACTTCATCGCCCGGTTTCAGCGCCGCGAGGCGAGGGCTTAGCTTGCCATCGGGCACGGTGACGAGATAGAACTCAAGGTCGGGATTGTCAGGCGCGTTAACGTAAGAATAGGCGCGCTGCACGCGTTCACCGTCGATCTCCAGCCCCAGCTTGGCGAATTGCCCGGCCTTAAAGGGGTGAACAGGGGCATGAACGGTAAGACTAAATAGTGCATCGGTCCAGAACGTGTTCCTGGTGACTTTCGCTGTTACCCACTCCGCCATGGTCTTCTCCTGTGCAAATATCTGTCTTTATCTTCCTTCCTCATCGCGGAGATTTCCAGCCTGTTGCGGCTGGAAAGCTCGTTTGATCAAACGGTTTACAGAATGTGCGTCTGGACGTTTGGATCTTTACGGTCGAGGTAATGAATAGATTGGATCCGGCGGATGGTGCGTGATTTACCGCGGATCAGCAGGGTTTCGGTTGTGGCCATATTGCCTTTGCGCGTTATGCCATCCAGCAGATCGCCTTTGGTAATGCCGGTTGCCGAGAAGATAACGTTGTCGTTGCGTGCCATGTCATCCAGCTGCAGTACGGCGTTGGCCTGGATGCCCATTGCGGCACAGCGGGCCAGCTCCTCTTCGCCGATACGGCGGTTCTCTTCAGTATCGCCCTTCACATCATGACGTGCCAGCAGGCGGCCCTGCATATCGCCATCCAGCGCGCGAATGACGGCTGCAGAGATGACCCCTTCCGGTGCGCCACCAATACCGTACATGACATCCACTTCGCTATCAGGCATGCAGGTAAGGATCGACGCGGCCACATCGCCATCCGGAATGGCAAAAACGCGCACGCCCAGCTGCTGTAGCTGCTTAATGGTGGCGTCGTGACGCGGTTTCGCGAGAATGGTGACGGTCAGTTCACTGAGAGATTTACCCAGCGCGGCGGCGACGTTACGCAGGTTATCTTCCAGCGGCAGAGTGAGGTCAATGGCGCCTTTTGCCCCTGGACCCACAATCAGCTTTTCCATGTACATATCGGGCGCATTGAGAAACGAGCCCTTATCCCCCACGGCCAGCACAGCCAGCGCATTGGCCTGCCCCATGGCGGTCATGCGGGTGCCTTCAATCGGGTCGACGGCGATATCAACCGCGTCGCCATTGCCAGTACCGACCTTTTCGCCGATGTAGAGCATGGGCGCTTCGTCGATTTCACCTTCGCCAATCACGATGGTGCCGTCGATGTTGACCTGGTTAAGTACAATGCGCATCGCGTGGACGGCAGCGCCGTCGGCGGTATTTTTGTCGCCACGGCCCAGCCATTTATAGCCTGCGAGCGCGGCAGCTTCGGTGACGCGGGAAAACTCGATAGCAAGTTCACGTTTCATGAGGGACTCGTACAATCAAAAAGGAATTGCACGAAGTTTATCACAGAGTGGGAAGGGGGGCGGAGACCGGTGCAGTCTGCGCCCCTCACCCTGACCCTCTCCCGATGGGAGAGGGAATAGAGGATTACTCGTCGTGCTCTTCCCACGCCAGAGCGCGTTTCACCGCTTTTTTCCAGCCGCTGTAACGGTAGTTACGCTCGGTAGTTTCGATACCCGGGCGGAATTCACGTTCAATTACCGCTTTTTCTTGCAGCTCATCGAGGTTCTGCCAGAAGCCGACGGCCAGACCAGCCAGATAAGCCGCACCCAGCGCGGTTACTTCACGCACTTCCGGGCGCTCTACGCGGGTGCCGAGGATATCGGACTGGAACTGCATCAGGAAGTTGTTGGCAACCGCGCCGCCATCGACACGCAGCGCGTGCAGACGAATGCCGGAGTCAGCCTGCATCGCTTCCAGTACGTCGCGCGTCTGGTAGGCAATGGACTCCAGCGTGGCACGAATAATGTGGTTCGAGTTCACGCCACGCGTCAGGCCGAAAATCGCACCGCGGGCATACGGATCCCAGTAAGGGGCGCCCAGCCCGGTAAATGCCGGCACCACGTACACGCCGTTGGTGTCTTTCACCTTGGTGGCGAAATATTCTGAGTCGAAGGCATCGCTGATGAGCTTCATTTCGTCGCGCAGCCACTGAATGGATGCCCCTGCCATGAACACGGCCCCTTCCAGGGCGTAGTTCACTTCGCCGCGTGGACCGCAGGCGATGGTGGTCAGCAGGCCGTGCTCAGACTTCACCGCCTTCTCGCCGGTGTTCATCAGCATAAAGCAGCCGGTGCCGTAGGTGTTCTTAGCCATCCCTTCTTTGACGCACAGCTGGCCAAACAGCGCCGCCTGTTGGTCCCCGGCAATGCCGGCGATAGGAATACGGGTGCCACCTTTACCGCCAATATTGGTCTGGCCGTACACTTCTGATGATTTACGCACCTGCGGCAGCATGGCGCGCGGGATATCCAACGCATCCAGGAGCTTATCGTCCCAGTCCAGATCGTGAATGTTAAACAGCATGGTACGCGAGGCGTTGGTGTAGTCGGTAACGTGAACGCGCCCCTGGGTCATCTTCCAGATAAGCCAGGTATCGACGGTGCCGAACAGCAATTCACCGCGTTTTGCCCGCTCGCGTGAGCCTTCTACGTGATCCAGAATCCACTTCACCTTGGTGCCAGAGAAGTAAGGGTCAACCACCAGGCCGGTAGCGCTGCGGATGTACTCTTCCATGCCGTCGCGCTTCAGTTTTTCGCAGATCTCGGAGGTACGACGGCACTGCCAGACGATGGCGTTGTAAATCGGCTTACCGGTCTCGCGCTCCCAGACAATGGCAGTTTCGCGCTGGTTAGTAATGCCGATCGCGGCAATTTCATCGGAACTGATATCGGCTTTCGCCAGCACTTCTACCAGGGTAGAGCTTTGTGATGCCCAGATCTCCATCGGGTCGTGTTCCACCCAGCCTGGACGCGGGTAAATTTGTTCAAATTCGCGCTGTGAAACACTGACGATATTCGCGTCATGATCCATTACGACAGCGCGGGAGCTGGTAGTGCCCTGGTCGAGCGCAACGATATATTTTTTGTCGGTCATGTTTAGAGTCCCGTAGTCAGATTACAGCGAAGCTTTTGATTCAGTAGCAGAGGCGGTGTCTTTCTCCTCAACTACGCAGGTGTCGCACGGCAGGTGGCGGCCAATCAGCTTACGATAGCCGAACGCCCCAAGAGAAGCCCCGACGATAGGGCCGAACAGCGGCACCAGGAAGTAAGGAATGTCTTTAGCACCGGTAAAGGCCACACTGCCCCAGCCCGCGAAGAAGGCGAAGGTTTTGGGTCCCAGATCGCGCGCCGGGTTCATGGCGAAGCCGGTCAGTGGCCCCATTGAGGCACCAATTACCGCAATTAACAAACCAATCAGCAGCGGTGCCAGCGGCCCGCGTGGAATGCCGTTGCCGTCATCACCCAGCGCCATAATGACGCCCATCAGAATAGCGGTAATCACCATTTCAACCGCGAAGGCCTGCACGAAATTGATGTGCGGGTTCGGATAAGTGGAGAAAATTCCCGCCAGATCCAGACTTTCGGCACTGCCGCGCACCATGTGGTGCGTCTGCTCGAAGTCGATGAAAAGATTGTAATAAAGCCCGTAAACTAATGCCGCTGCGCAAAACGCGCCGGCAAATTGCGAAAGAATAAACGGAGCCACTTTGCGTCCATCAAAGCACGCAAACAGCCACAGCGCGATGGTCACCGCCGGATTAAGATGTGCACCAGATACCCCTGCAGTCAGGTAAATGGCCATCGCCACACCCAGACCCCAGATAATACTGATTTCCCACTGCCCGAAACTGGCACCTGCCACTTTCAGTGCAGCGACGCATCCCACTCCGAAGAAAATCAACAACCCGGTACCAAGGAACTCGGCAATGCACTGGCCTTTTAAGGTTGATGTTTCACTCATAATCGGATCCTGAAGAATAATTAATGGTTATTGTTAGCGCGGTCAGCTTAGCGCTGACCACCATGTCCTGTAGACACAGTGTTAATTTATCGTTAACGAGCAAAAACGAGAAATATCGAACTTAAAATGTGTGTGCTGCGTCAATAAAATGAGCGTTTTCGCGCCATGAAGCGCATTTAAGGATAAGTCTGGTGTATGAGATGGACCATTTTGTTAACTAAAGTATTAACAATTAAGGGGTAGGTGACGCGAATGCACCAGGACGAGGCCGAAAAGTGTGTCAAACCGCGATCTACGCGGCTTGCCGCTGGACAGGGGCGACGGCGCTCCATACAATCGGAACATATGTCTTGCGCGTTTACATTGAAGCGTCGCCTTGCAATTCAGGAGAGGTAGGATCATGTCTTTAGAAGTGTTTGAGAAACTGGAATCGAAAGTACAGCAGGCGATTGACACCATCACGCTGCTGCAGATGGAAATTGAAGAGCTGAAAGAAAAAAACAACGCGCTGGCGCAGGATGTTCAGGCTGCACAGCACGGTCGTGAAGAGCTGGAGCGTGAAAACAACCAGCTGCGCGAACAGCAGAGTGGCTGGCAGGATCGTCTGCAGGCACTGCTGGGACGTATGGAAGAAGTGTAATTCCGAATTCGTACAAAAGGCACGCTAAATGCGTGCCTTTTTTATTTTATCGAAATAGATTCGCTTGATACGACAACTCACACGGAACGCGAGATGACGAAACGAAGCGATATTATTGATAACACTGACAGATATATCACCCGGGAATCTCAGTACGGTCTCATTTATACGGAAAATTTAGGGTGGATCGATTTGGGGCACGCCAATCCCGCTGGAGCCGAACGTTTATGGCAACAAATGACGATGCGGCGCGGTGGAGATAATGAATGGTTTGAAGTGACCTACCATCAGAGTATGTCGAAAAAATGGTGGGGGGCTCAGTCTACTACAGGTATATACCGAGGCTTCTTAGTGAGAAGAGGGCTGAGTGACAGGGTATTAAAGGGGGTCGCGTTATCCATCTTTATGAGTACTTCACATCAGTTTGAGTCATTACAGGCCTTTTGGCCGTATGTCGTCATAACCGACAGCGGATACAGTGCAGAGGATTTAGTTTCCAATCTGTTCGGCTTTTGCCAGGCAGTGGACTACACGGATTACACTTCTTTTCTTCATATATGTCCCAAAGAGCAGGCATGGCGTATCTGGGATTATTATGGTCCAGTTGGACAGTTTAAGAATAAAAGCGTGCTCCCTTTACTTTTCCCTGACCCAGCCGATACAAGCTGTACACACCAACCCTACTCTGGGAGCCTGCCGGCTTTTATGTCATTGATCGAGCCAGTGGCCGATCCCCATATCATTCGTGAATTGCGCATATGAAGAAATATTTCCTTATTTTAACGTTCTCTGCGCTGGCGATGCTTTATTGTCTTTTAATGACGCGTTCCTTCATGGATGAGGAATACACGCAACGAGATTTTCTTCAATATTATTTATTAACACCTGAACCGCTCAGGCAGGCACCCAGGCTTGCATCGCACTGGTATTTCACCCGTCACGCCGATGAGGGAAGTGGCTTGCAGATCAGTACGCTTACGTTTACGGATATTGAAGGGGATAAAATCCAGTCGATAGCTGAAAAGCTCAACGCTTATATTGATAGCTATCCCGACCGTCGTGTTCAGATGGGGATTGCTGTCGAGGAGCGGAAGGGAACGTATGAAATTCGTATCACCCAATATGAATCGGGTGAGGACAAATAAAAGAAAAAGGCCATCCGGTTTGCCGATGGCCTTTTTCGTTACTCAATATCCAGGGCATCCTCAGAAAGGATAATCCCGGTATTGTCGGCATACAGATGATCGCCAGAGAAGAAGGTAACGCCGCCGAAATTGACGCGTACATCGCTTTCGCCGATGCCATCACCCGCTGCCCCCACCGGAATGGCTGCGATAGCCTGGATGCCAATATCCAGGTCTTCCAGATCGTCCACCTGGCGCACGGAGCCGTAGACCACAATCCCTTCCCATTCGTTCTGCGTGGCAAGACGCGCCAGGTCGGCATCGATTAACGCACGACGCACGGAGCCACCGCCATCGACCAGCAGAATACGGCCACGGCCGTTCTGTTCGAGCAGATCATACAGCAACCCGTTGTCCTCGAAACATTTCACCGTGATGATTTGACCGCCGAATGACGACCGTCCACCAAAATTGGAGAACAGGGGTTCCACGACGTTGACATCTTCCTGATAGATGTCGCAAAGCTCGGAGGTATCGTATTTCATAGGCTTAACGCTCTGTTGCTGCGAGTGATTTCAGTATATCGCGCGAAAGGCATTGTTGGCAAAATCATCAATTGTTAATTGATATTTGTCAGTTAACTCAGCGTCTGACTGAGCACAATACCGATAACGAACAACAGGTTAGTCAGCAACGCCCCTTTTACAGTACGTTCGAGCATCGGCGGCATGGCCTCTGCACGTTGTTCGCGCATGACATAACGCGCCTGTTTAATCAGCAGCGGCGCCGCCAGAATAAACAGCCAGCCCCACACGCTCTGCAGCGAAATCAGGTTGAATAACGCCAGGCAACCCAGCGCGCCGATCAGCAGGCAGGCGTGGTAGCGACGGGCATTCACCGGGCCTAAACGCACCGCCAGGGTGTTTTTGCCGTTCACGCGGTCGCTGTCGATATCACGCAGGTTATTAATATTCAGCACTGCCGTCGCCAGCAGACCGCAGGCGGTCGCCGGCAGGAACAGCGCAGGAATCAGCGTATGAGCCTGCAGATACCAACTGCCCATTACGCTCAGCCAGCCGAAAAAGACCAGCACTGAAATATCGCCCAGACCAATGTAGCCATAAGGTCGGGTGCCAACCGTGTAGGTAATGGCCGCGATAATGGCGAGCAAACCTAACACCAGAAAGCCGATAAAATCGCTAAAGGTTTTTGATGCAACCGAAACCAGCGCCAGCCCGGACAGACAAATCAGCACCACGGTGATAATCAGGGCTCGCTTCATCTGTTCCTGAGTAATGACCCCTTTCTGCATGCCGCGCAAAGGTCCGATACGATCGGGTTTGTCGCTGCCTTTTACGGCATCGCCATAGTCGTTGGCGAGGTTAGAGAGAATTTGCAGTAAGCCAGCGGTAATCAACGCCAGCAAGGCAACAAGAGGATCAAAATGACCCTGCCACCACGCGAGGGCCGTGCCTACCACAATGGCAGCAAAGGCGAGGGGGAGAGTCTTTGGGCGCAGGCTTTCTAGCCAGGCTTGCGTACGGCTGATTTCAGTCATCGTTATTATGTGCCAATAAAAATGGGGCTTTTCAGCCCCATCGTTTGTGATGAAAATGCAATGAACGCGATTATAGGATAAAACGGCTCAGATCTTCATCTGCTACTAAAGCATCAAGGTGCTTACTCACATAGTCGGCATCAATTGTAATACTCTGACCATTGAGATCGCTGGCATCGTAAGAGATATCTTCCATCAGACGCTCCAGCACGGTATGCAGACGACGTGCACCGATGTTTTCGGTGGTTTCGTTCACCTGCCATGCGGCCTGAGCGATACGTTTGATACCGTCTTCGGTGAATTCGATATTCACCCCTTCGGTCGCCATCAGCGCCTTGTACTGTACGGTTACAGAGGCGTTAGGTTCGGTCAGGATGCGCTCGAAATCTTCTGTGGTCAGCGCCTGCAGTTCTACACGGATTGGCAGACGACCCTGCAGTTCCGGGATCAGATCAGAGGGCTTCGCCACCTGGAATGCGCCGGAGGCGATAAACAGAATATGGTCGGTTTTCACCATGCCGTGCTTAGTGGAGACGGTGCAGCCTTCCACCAGCGGCAGCAAGTCACGCTGTACGCCTTCGCGAGAAACATCCGGGCCGGAGGATTCGCCGCGCTTACAGATTTTATCGATCTCATCGATAAACACGATACCGTGCTGTTCAACTGCGTCGATCGCGTCCTGCTTCAGCTCTTCCGGGTTAACCAGTTTTGCCGCTTCTTCTTCAATCAGCAGCTTCATCGCATCTTTGATTTTCAGCTTACGCGGTTTTTGTTTCTGGCCGCCCAGGTTCTGGAACATAGACTGCAGCTGGCTGGTCATCTCTTCCATGCCTGGTGGAGACATGATTTCAACGCCCATCGGTGCCGCAGCGAGATCGATCTCAATCTCTTTGTCATCCAGCTGGCCTTCGCGCAGTTTTTTACGGAATGCCTGGCGTGCTGCAGAGGGCTCCTGAGGCTGTTCTGCCTGGCCCCAGTTGTTCTTCGCCGGTGGGATCAGGACGTCGAGAATACGCTCTTCGGCCATCTCTTCGGCGCGATAACGGTTTTTCTCGATGGACTGCACGCGCACCATTTTAATCGCAGAGTCGGTCAGATCGCGGATGATGGAATCCACTTCTTTACCTACGTAGCCCACCTCGGTGAACTTGGTCGCTTCGACTTTGATAAACGGCGCATTGGCCAACTTTGCCAGACGACGAGCGATTTCGGTTTTACCGACACCGGTCGGGCCGATCATCAGAATGTTTTTTGGGGTCACTTCGTGGCGCAGATCTTCGTCAAGCTGCATACGGCGCCAGCGGTTACGCAGGGCAATCGCCACGGAGCGCTTAGCGTTGTCCTGGCCAATAATGTGTTTGTTCAGTTCGCTGACAATTTCGCGTGGGGTCATTTCAGACATGGGCGATCCTTACGCTTTAGACGGTAATTCTTCAATGGTGTGGTTGTGGTTGGTATAAATGCAGATATCACCTGCAATATCCAACGCCTTCACAGCGATATCGCGCGCGTTCATGTCGGTGTTTTCCAACAGTGCGCGGGCTGCGGCCTGGGCATACGGACCGCCAGAGCCGATAGCAATCAGATCATTTTCTGGCTGCACGACGTCACCGTTACCGGTGATGATCAGCGACGCGTTTTCATCCGCCACTGCCAGCAGCGCTTCAAGCTTGCGCAGCATACGATCGGTACGCCAGTCTTTCGCCAGCTCAACGGCGGCTTTCACCAGATGACCCTGGTGCATTTCCAGTTTACGTTCGAACAGCTCGAACAGCGTGAAGGCATCCGCAGTACCGCCCGCAAAACCGGCGATCACTTTGTCGTTATACAGACGGCGAACTTTTTTCACGTTGCCCTTCATGACGGTATTACCCAGCGTGGCCTGGCCATCACCGGCAATCACCACCTGGCCGTTACGGCGTACACTTACTATTGTTGTCACGAGCAGACCCCCTGGTTACAAATTCGGGAAACAGATGCCCTGAGCCAGTGCTCAGGGCTTAATAGAATGATAGATGGGGGAGAATTTGGGGGTTTCAACCCCCGGATGCGAGTCGGATACAGTTTGTGTGGCCCGCGACTTTCAGACGGGAAATGGTGCCATCGGCATTTTCTTTGCCTTTCACCGGGCCGATTACCACGCGGTTCCAGCCGTTATTGGTGGTGATGCGTGAATCAAATCCTTCAAACGCCAGCTGGGCACGTACGGTTTCCGCCTGCTCTGCCCCTTTAAACGAACCACACTGTACCATCCAGCGACGTTCATCTTTTTTCTCAGCCGTTTGCTTCGGCGCCTCGGTCTCTTTGGTAACCGGTGCAGCCTGCTGCGTTTTCGGCTGCTGTGCGGTGGTATGCGCTGGTGTTTGCAGCAAATCCTGATACGGCTGAGCCGCTTGCTTTTGCGGCTGCGCTTTTGGCTGCTGGGCAGGTTGCGTCTGTACCGTGCGCGTTTGCTGCTGCGGCTGCTGATAAGGCTGTTCCGTCACGCGCGGCTGCGTGCGAGGCTGCTGTACCGGCTGGGTTTGCGACCACTGCTGCTGCTGTTGTTGCTGCTGGACCTGAGCCTGACGCTGACGCTGCAACGTTTGCTGACGCTGCGCGGGCGTTTGTTCATTCCACGGGACTTCGTTCAGCTGCGTAGGCTGCTGGCGCATGTCGGCCTGCATCTGAGCCAATAGCTGACGCTGTTCGTTCGTTAGCTGATCGGCGTTCTTCACCTCCCCTCCGGCGGAGGGTTCGGTTGGCGCACGCACGCCTGGCTGGCGACTTTCCAGCTCTTTGATATAACGCCAGCGCTCTTCAGGTTTTGGCGGCAGGCCGTTTCCGGCGACTTTGCTGCCCTGAAGCGCCTCAGTCTCTTCTTTTTTATGATGCGTAATAAAGTACAGGCCGCCAATAAAAGCCACCACGACAGCCGCGGCAATTGCGATCATCGCAGGCGAGACAGCAGGCAGGTTTCGTTGCTGTTTCTTTGGGCTACTCTTTTTGCGTCGCGAAGGTGCCGGCTGGCCGCGACGTACATAATCTCGTTGTGCCACTATCGTTTCGCTGTATTTATTCGTTTGTCAGCCCGTCATGTTACTTAAGCGACGGGCCTTTGACCAGATAAGGGAGTCTGATTTACGTCAGCGCCCGCGTAGAACCGCGAACGATCAATTCGCAATCCAGTAAACGCGATCCACTGCTGACCGTCTGGCCATTCAGCTGATCGAGCAGCAGGAGCATCGCTTCACGGCCAATCTCAAAGCGAGGTTGGGCCACGGTTGAGAGCGGCGGATCGCAAAACTCAGACAAGGAGATGTTATCAAAACCGATGATGGAGAGATCCTGGGGCACCCGCAGACCCTGGCGTTTGGCACAGGAGAGCGCCCCCAGCGCCATCACATCGCTATGGCAGAAGACCGCGGTTGGCGGTTCCGGCAGCGCCAGCAGCGTCTCTAACGCCAGCCCGCCAGCGGCAAAGGTAAAATCGCCGCGGGCGATGTAGTGGGGATCCACCGTTGCGCCCGCACGGCGCAGCGCCTGGACGTATCCCTGCAGGCGGTAGTGACACAGCGGCATCTCTTCTGGCCCGGCGATGCAGCCAATGCGTTTATGCCCCAGCTCTTGCAGATAATTCACGGCATTAAAGGCGGCGGTGAGGTTATCAATGTGAACCGTCGGCAGCTCCAGTTCAGGCGCAAATTCATTAGCCATGACCATCGGCGGCAGATTGCGTTGCTCTTCGATGCTGGCATCGAAAGGCAAGCGTGAGCCGAGCAGTAACATGCCGTCGATCTGCTTGGTAATGATCAAATCGATAAAGGTCTTTTCCTGCTGATTTTGATGAGCACAATCGCCAATCAGCACCAGATAGCCTTTCGCCGCAGCGGTAACTTCAATACCGCGAATGATTTCGCTAAAGAAGGGATCGCAGATATCCGGCACGATGACCAGAATGGTGCGGGATTCGTTACGTTTGACGTTACGTCCCATTGCCTGAGGCAGATAACCTACCTCAAGAGCCGCCTGTTCTACGCGATTGCGCGTAGATTGAGAGACTTTATCGGGGTTCATTAATGCGCGGGATACGGTTGCCGTCGAGACTTTCGCCTTCAGGGCAACATCTTTCATGGTCGCCGGAGCAACCTCTTTCCTGGACTTCAACGTCTTCTCCTCACAGGCGCATCACCGATCTACTGAATTACCCCATTTTTTATCAGATAGTTTATGGAATCGGTTACAGAATTTTCATAAAAAGTGTGATGCACATTGAATTTTACGATCCCCCTCTCATTGCGGTTCAGCTTTCGATGGGATCGACGTCCAGCATCCACTTCACTTTGCGCGCTTCAGGTAAGGTATTGATGAGCGCTAAGGTTCCGCTGACGATGTGCTGTAAGCGAATACGAGAGGGGTGCTGAAGCAAAATCTGCCAGCGATAGCGTCCGCCGCGTTTTGGCGCCAGGGCGGGTACCGGCCCGAGGATCCAGAGCTGATTGTCTACCAGCGGGCTGGCTTGCAACAGATTCCGTAGCTGCTGCAGGAACAGGGGAGCCTGCTGATTATTATGATCTTCTGCCCGGATAATGACATGGCTGGTCCATGGCGGTAACTGCAGCGATTGCCGCTCTGCCAGCGCCTGCTCGGCAAAGGCGTCGTAGCCCTTTTGCAGCAAGGTCTGCAGCAGCGGATGCTCGGGATGGTGAGTTTGCAGCACCACTTCGCCCTGTTTACCCGCACGTCCTGCACGTCCCGCCACCTGGGTGTACAGCTGGGCGAAGCGCTCTGCAGAGCGGAAATCCGCCGAGAAGAGGGCGCCATCCACGTCCAGCAGCGCAACCAGCGTCACGTCCGGGAAGTGGTGCCCCTTCGCCAGCATCTGGGTGCCGATCAAAATGCGGGCACCGCCGCGATGTACTTCGGCCAGGTGCTGCTCCAGCGCACCCTTACGGCTGGTGGTGTCCCGGTCAATACGTGAGATAGGTACATCCGGGAAAAAGGGGCTGAGCGCCTGCTCAAGCTGCTCGGTGCCTAACCCTACCGGCACCATATGTGTGGAGCCGCAAGAGGGGCACTGGCGTGGTATTGGCCGCTGGCTATCGCAGTGGTGGCAGCGCAAATGATGCTGCGCCTGGTGCAGAGTATAGTAGTGGTCGCAGCGCGGGCACTCGGCGATCCAGCCGCAATCATGGCACAGCAGTGCCGGCGCAAAACCGCGACGGTTGAGAAACAGAATGACCTGGTTATCCGCCTGCAGATGTTGACGCATACGCGCGATCAGCGCTGGTGCTAATCCCGCCTGCACCTGCTGACCTTTTAAATCGAGCACATGCTGCGTCGCCGGTCGGGCATTCCCCGCGCGGCGGGTCAGGCGCAGCATATGGTACTTACGCTGGCGCACGTTATGCAGGGTTTCCAGCGCGGGCGTGGCGGAGCCAAGAATAATCGGGATCTGCTCGCTATGGGCACGGTACACCGCCAGGTCGCGGGCGTGATAACGCCAGCCCTCTTGCTGTTTATAAGAGCTGTCGTGCTCTTCATCGATAACAATGACGCCCAGATTCTTGAAAGGGGTAAACAGAGAAGAGCGAGTACCAATAACAATCGCCGCTTCACCATTTTTCGCCTTCAGCCAGGCACTGAGACGCTCGCTGTCGTTCAGGCCGGAGTGCAACACTTCAACCGGCGCATTAAAACGCTCGCGAAAGCGGGCGATGGTTTGCGGCGTCAGGCCGATCTCCGGCACCATCACCAGCGCCTGCTTGCCCTGAGCAAGGACGTTCTCCAGCACGCTAAGATAAACTTCTGTTTTACCTGAGCCCGTCACGCCTGCCAGCAGCCATGCGGAGAAGCGATCCGATGCGCTATGAATAGCGCCTACCGCCGTCGCCTGCTCGGTATTAAGCCGCAGTCGATCACCCGCCACGGAGAAGCCGTTACGCCAGTCCTGAATGGCCGGGGCTTCACTTGCTAGTTCACACAGCCCTTTTTTACGCAGCGCTTGCAGCGCGGCGTCATTAAATTCCAGATCTTCTACCTGATGGCGCCAGATACGCCCCTGACGCAGTGCTGCCAACGCCTGCTGCTGTTTTGGCGAGCGCTTCAGGCTGTTGATATCCACCGCCTGACCCTGCTCGGTGGCAAACCAGTACCACTGAGGGGCATGGCGGGCATTTTTGCCCTGTCGCAGCAGGATCGGTAGCGCATGGAAGAGCACGTCCCCCAGCGGATGGTGGTAATAATCGGCGGCCCAGAGCAGTAACCGCCATACGCTGGCGGAGAAGACGGGTTCGTCGTCCAGCACCTCGACCACGCTTTTCAGTTCGCTTCTCGGCAGCTCACTTTGCTCACTGACTGAGACCACAATCCCTACCCGCTGCTGCTTACCGAACGGCACGTTCACGCGGCAGCCAGCCTGAGCAACCATGCCGTCGGGCAGCAGGTAATCAAAGGTGCGGGGAAGCGGAACGGGCAGGGCAACGTGAGCAACGGGCATCGAATCTTCCTGACTTGAAAAGTGGCGCGTTAGTATACACATTAGTGAAAGGCGGCGTGCGGATCAGTTTGCATCGCCTGGTTAAATTCTGTATGATTCGCCGCCTTTGGTGTACTTTACGCCAAAGAACTTACATTCAACATCGCGTGGTGTCTGGCGTTAGGGCTGGAAGAGCGACGCGGCCTTTACTGAGGTTCTCCCATGAAAAAAGATATTCACCCGAAATACGAAATGATTACTGCAAACTGCTCTTGCGGTAACGCTATCCAGATCCGCTCCACCGTGGGCCACGATCTGAACCTGGACGTGTGCGGTAAATGCCACCCGTTCTACACTGGTAAGCAGCGTGATGTTGCAACCGGTGGCCGTGTTGACCGCTTCAACAAGCGTTTCAGCATCCCGGGCGCGAAATAAGCTTCCAGAAGAAACCGCCTACGGGCGGTTTTTTTTATGCCTGCAATATACTGCCTGAATAATTAACTTCTTTTTATTTAAATTAAAAATCATTATTTTCCATTACTCTCTTTTTATATTTCCCGCTCAAATATTTGTCTGGCTTATTCTTTAACAGAGGGTGATATTCATCTTTGTTTTCTTGATCTCTTTGCCACGCATTTATTCTGGGCGTCCAAATATAAAAGGTTTCCCGCTTCGGGTAATTCTACACTTCGCTCGTGTCTTGTTTTTATTTTGCCATTTTTTAGCGATGGCATTCAGGATTGAATATAGACTTCGAGGGAATTGTTATGAAAATGAAGCCACTTTTATTACTGCTTCCATTTCTATCGTGCGCGGCGCAGGCAGGGTATGTAGATTACCGACACGAGTATTATGATGACGGACGTAACTACGACCGCGTGTACATGTCACATCGCTTTGGAACGGGCTTTGGGGTGGCGGTCGAGGGTGTCGCACGTTCTGATAACAAGCAGTCAAACGACGCGCTCAATAATATGGAAAGTAATAGCAGTGAATATACGGCGAGTTATCAGTTTGGCTGGCAAGGTTTACTCTGGCAACCGGGCATTGCCGTGGAGATGGGCGAAGATATGGCAATTTATAAGCCCTATTTACGCGTACAGTACGCTATAAATGAGAACTGGTGGACAGCATTTCGCTACCGTACGGAATATACGCGGCGTAATGCGCAGGGGCGAGATGACCGTATGGTTTATCGCCCAGAAATTTGGCTGGGTTATAATATCGATAATGTCATGCTCGAACTTAACGGCCTCTATAAGTTCGCAGATAATGAAAATCTATATAATAATAAAAAAGAGGATTACGAATATAACTTCCGCGTGGCCTATAAAATAGATTCCTGGGTGCCCTTTGCAGAGGTGGGCAATGTCGCGTCCGGATACAACACGGCGACAACCGACGATCGTCAAACACGTTTTCGTATGGGCTTAGGCTACAACTTCTAAGAAGCCATCCCGCTGAGTCGGCTCAGCGGGATCGCATTTTATCGTCAGGGCTGATTCAGCCTGGCTGCCTTAGTATTCCCACGTATCCGGGTCGATGCCCAGTTCACGCATGATCACCTTCGCCTCTTCCGGAATTTCATCACTGCGCTCTTTGCGCAGATCTTCATCGTTAGGCAAGGGCTGACCGGTAAACGCATGCAGGAACGCTTCGCACAGCAGTTCACTGTTAGTGGCGTGACGCAGGTTATTCACCTGACGACGCGTACGTTCATCGGTGAGGATCTTCAACACCTTCAGAGGAATGGAAACCGTAATTTTTTTTACTTGTTCACTCTTCTTACCGTGCTCAGCGTATGGGCTGATATATTCGCCGCTCCATTCAGCCATGAGATACCTTTAATCCTCTAAGTCATTAATATGAGGCCAACGCCGCAGCGACTGCCGGGGCCGGGGCCATAATCCCGCGTAGTTTACCGTAGAGACGCCGCTGTGACACGGATATTGCCTCTGCGTTATGCGCTAAAGCATATAATTTTAACGGCTATTTGCGTATTGCTCAATCTATACGCAAAGAAGTTTAGATGTCCAGATGTATTGACGTCCATATAATCAATGTTTACTCTGATGCCTGACTTTTCATCCATTAAGCCAGGAAGCCTTCACCATGACGCGTAAACAGGCCACCATTGCAGTGCGTAGCGGATTGAATGACGACGAGCAGTATGGCTGCGTCGTCCCGCCGATTCATCTCTCCAGTACCTATAACTTCACCGGATTTAATGAACCGCGCGCGCATGACTACTCGCGTCGTGGCAATCCTACGCGTGATGTCACCCAGCGTGCGCTGGCAGAACTGGAAGGCGGCGCCGGCGCGGTACTGACCAATACTGGCATGTCGGCTATTCATCTTGTCACCACGGTGTTCCTGAAACCTGGCGATCTGCTGGTGGCCCCACACGACTGCTACGGAGGCAGTTACCGTCTGTTCGACAGCCTGGCAAAACGGGGTTGCTACCGCGTCTTGTTTGTCGATCAGGGGGATGAGCAGGCGCTAAAACAGGCGCTGGCGGAGAAGCCAAAGCTGGTTTTAGTGGAAAGTCCAAGCAATCCGCTGTTGCGCGTCGTCGATATTGCACAAATTTGTCAGCTCTCAAGGGATGCGGGAGCGATAACTGTAGTGGATAATACCTTCCTCAGTCCTGCGCTGCAGAATCCGTTAGCGCTGGGTGCGGACCTGGTATTGCATTCATGTACTAAATACCTGAACGGCCACTCTGACGTGGTCGCCGGGGTAGTGATTGCAAAGGATCCTGAGCTTGTCACCGAACTGGCATGGTGGGCGAATAACATCGGCGTCACCGGCAGTGCGTTTGACAGCTACCTGCTGCTGCGTGGACTGCGCACCCTGTCGCCGCGTATGGAAGTGGCGCAGCGTAATGCCCAGGCGATTGTCGATTTTCTGAAGACCCAGCCGCTGGTGAAAAAGCTCTATCACCCGTCGCTGCCGGAAAATCAGGGGCACGAGATTGCGGCCCGTCAACAAAAGGGCTTTGGTGCGATGTTAAGTTTTGAACTGGATGGCGACGAGCAGACGCTGCGTCGCTTCCTGAGCGGGTTGTCACTGTTTACGCTGGCGGAATCATTAGGGGGCGTTGAAAGCTTAATCTCCCACGCCGCAACAATGACCCACGCTGGCATGGCGCCAGAAGCGCGTGCCGCCGCCGGGATCGCTGAGACGCTACTACGCATCTCAACCGGTATTGAAGATTGTGAAGATTTAATTGCCGATCTGGAAAATGGCTTCCGGGTCGCAGCCAAGGGGTAATCATGAGTGTGATAGCGCAGGCAGGGGCGAAGGGTCGTCAACTGCATAAGTTTGGTGGTAGTAGTCTTGCTGATGTGAAATGTTACCTGCGGGTCGCGGGGATCATGGCGGAATATTCGATGCCGGGGGACATGATGGTTGTCTCTGCGGCGGGCAGCACCACCAACCAGTTGATTAGCTGGCTGAAATTAAGCCAGACCGATCGTCTCTCTGCGCATCAGGTACAACAGTCATTACGCCGTTACCAGAGCGAACTGATTGCCGGTTTGCTGCCTGCCGAGGTGGCGGATGGCCTGATCAGTACCTTCATTCACGATCTCGAACGTCTGGCCGGCTTGCTGGATAGCGGCGTGACCGATGCGGTTTACGCTGAAGTGGTTGGCCACGGCGAGGTCTGGTCTGCGCGGCTGATGGCCGCCGTTCTGGAACAACAAGGTCTTGAAGCCGCCTGGCTTGATGCGCGTGACTTCCTGCGCGCCGAACGCGCTGCGCAGCCGCAGGTGGATGAAGGCTTGTCCTATCCGCTGCTGCAACAGTTGCTGGTACAGCATCCGGGTAAACGCATCGTCGTGACCGGTTTTATCAGCCGCAGCAACGCGGGCGAAACCGTGCTGCTGGGGCGTAACGGCTCTGACTATTCGGCAACCCAAATCGGTGCGCTGGCGGGGGTTAACCGCGTCACCATCTGGAGCGACGTCGCCGGCGTGTACAGTGCCGACCCGCGTAAAGTTAAAGATGCCTGTCTGCTGCCGCTTCTGCGTCTGGACGAAGCCAGCGAGCTGGCGCGTCTGGCCGCACCGGTTCTGCATGCGCGCACCCTGCAGCCGGTTTCCGGCAGCGATATCGATCTACAACTCCGTTGCAGCTACACCCCGGATCAGGGCTCTACCCGCATCGAACGCGTGCTGGCCTCCGGTACCGGCGCACGTATTGTGACCAGTCATGATGATATCTGCCTGATTGAGTTCCAGGTGCCGGCGGGTCAGGACTTTAAGCTGGCGCATAAAGATATCGATCTGGTTCTGAAGCGTGCTCAGGTGCGTCCGCTGGCCGTTGGCGTGCATAACGACCGTCAGCTGCTGCAGTTCTGCTATACCGCAGAAGTGGCGGACAGCGCCTTAAAAATTCTGGATGAAGCAGGCCTGCCGGGCGAACTTCGTCTGCGCCAGGGGCTGGCGCTGGTAGCGATGGTCGGTGCGGGCGTCACCCGCAACCCGCTGCACTGCCACCGTTTCTGGCAGCAACTGAAAGGCCAGCCGGTGGAGTTCACCTGGCAGTCGGAAGAGGGCATCAGCCTGGTTGCCGTGCTGCGTAAAGGGCCGACCGAAAGTCTGATTCAGGGGCTACACACCTCGCTGTTCCGCGCGGAAAAGCGTATTGGCCTGGTACTGTTCGGCAAAGGTAACATCGGTTCTCGCTGGCTTGAGCTGTTTGCTCGCGAGCAGACAACCCTGTCGGCGCGTACCGGCTTCGAATTTGTGCTGGCGGGGGTGGTGGACAGCCGCCGTAGCTTGCTGAACTACGAAGGGCTGGATGCCAGCCGGGCGCTCGCGTTCTTTAACGACGAAGCGGTCGAGCAGGATGAAGAGTCGCTCTTCCTGTGGATGCGAGCGCATCCGTATGACGATTTAGTGGTGCTGGACGTCACCGCCAGTGAGCAGCTGGCCGATCAGTACCTGGATTTTGCCAGCCACGGTTTCCACGTGATTAGCGCGAACAAACTGGCCGGGGCGAGCAATACCGATAAATATCGCCAAATCCACGATGCGTTTGAAAAAACGGGTCGCCACTGGCTTTATAACGCCACCGTGGGGGCCGGTTTGCCGGTGAACCACACGGTGCGTGATTTGATTGAAAGCGGCGACAGCATCCTGGCTGTCAGCGGCATCTTCTCCGGTACGCTCTCCTGGCTGTTCCTGCAGTTTGACGGTACCGTGCCCTTTACGGACCTGGTGGATCAGGCATGGCAGCAGGGGTTGACCGAACCGGATCCGCGCGTCGATCTCTCCGGGAAAGACGTGATGCGTAAACTGGTCATTGTGGCGCGTGAAGCGGGCTACGATATCGAACCCAGCGCCGTACGTGTCGAATCGCTTGTGCCTGCAGGATGCGAGGAGGGCTCTGTCGATCACTTCTTCGAGAACGGTGACGAGCTGAACGCGCAAATGGTGCAACGTCTGGAAGCCGCGCGTGAGATGGGGCTGGTGCTGCGCTACGTGGCGCGCTTCGATGCCAACGGTAAAGCCCGCGTCGGGGTAGAAGCCGTGCGTCCGGAGCATCCGCTGGCGGCGCTGCTGCCATGTGATAACGTCTTTGCCATTGAAAGCCGCTGGTATCGCGATAACCCACTGGTGATCCGTGGGCCTGGCGCGGGGCGCGATGTCACCGCTGGCGCCATTCAGTCAGATATCAACCGTCTGGCGCAACTGCTGTAATCTTGCTGGTTCTCTCCCCGCCCGGGGAGAGAACCGTCTTCTCCCTCTCCCTGAGGGAGAGGGCCGGGGTGAGGGTGGACAGACTGCACCCAAACCCCACCATGAACTCCCTTCATCTCCCCTGAGTATTCCTCACCGTCAATGATGATTATTTCTGTTGACGCCACTCCGCTTTTCCGTCATTTTTACATCTGGACGTCTAAACGTATAGAAGTTCACAGCATAACAAACAACCACACGCGATTGATGAGGTAAGGTATGAGCTTTTTTCACGCCAACCAGCGGGAAGCCCTGAATCAGAGCCTGGCAGAAGTAAATGGCCAGATTAATGTCTCTTTTGAATTTTTCCCGCCGCGCACCAGTGAAATGGAGCAAACCCTGTGGGCCTCTATCGATCGCCTTAGCAGCCTGAAGCCTAAGTTTGTCTCCGTAACCTACGGGGCTAACTCCGGTGAGCGTGACCGTACGCACAGCATCATCAAAGGCATTAAAGAGCAAACCGGTCTGGAAGCCGCTCCGCACCTGACCTGCATCGACGCCACCCGCGAAGAACTGAGTGCGATTGCCAGAGATTACTGGAACAACGGTATTCGTCATATCGTTGCCCTGCGCGGCGATCTTCCGCCGGGAAGCGGTAAACCTGAGATGTACGCGACCGATCTGGTTGCCTTACTGAAAGAGGTCGGTGATTTTGATATCTCCGTTGCGGCTTATCCGGAAGTGCATCCGGAAGCGAAAAGCGCCCAGGCGGACCTGCTGAACCTGAAGCGCAAAGTGGATGCTGGTGCCAGTCGTGCCATCACTCAGTTCTTTTTCGATGTAGAGAGTTATTTGCGCTTTCGTGACCGCTGCGTCTCTGCGGGTATCGACGTTGAAATCATTCCGGGCATTCTGCCAGTCTCTAACTTTAAGCAGGCGAAGAAATTTGCCGACATGACCAACGTGCGCATTCCACACTGGATGTCCAAAATGTACGAAGGTCTGGATGACGATGCAGAAACCCGCAAGCTGGTGGGGGCAAGTATCGCGATGGATATGGTGAAGATCTTGAGCCGGGAAGGGGTGAAAGACTTCCACTTCTATACCCTGAACCGTGCGGAGATGAGTTACGCCATCTGCCACACGCTGGGCGTTCGTCCGGCGTGATCTTTAAAATATCCCAATAGTTTGCAAGGTTTTTAAGCGGGCGATAAGTTAAAAGGAATTAACTATCGAATCTGTGGATCAATTCAACTATCTCTTATCGCTGGTGGTGTATATCGTAACGGTAACACTCTAAAGGGAGCACAGCGATGAGCACGTCAGACGATACTAATAAAGCGTCATCTATGGGTAAATGCCCGTTCCATCAGGGCGGCGTTGACCATAGCGCGGGTGCGGGCACGGGCAATAAAGAATGGTGGCCTAAACAACTCCGCATCGATCTTCTTAATCAGCACTCCAGTCGTTCGAACCCTTTGGGTGAAGATTTCGACTACCGCAAAGAATTTAGCAAACTTGATTACTCTGCCCTGAAAGGCGATCTCAAAGCACTGCTAACCGACTCTCAACCCTGGTGGCCTGCCGACTGGGGTAGCTACGCAGGACTCTTTATTCGCATGGCCTGGCACGGTGCGGGTACCTATCGTTCTGTTGACGGACGTGGCGGCGCCGGACGTGGCCAGCAGCGCTTTGCGCCGCTGAACTCCTGGCCGGATAACGTCAGCCTGGATAAAGCGCGCCGCCTGCTGTGGCCAATCAAACAAAAATATGGCCAGAAAATCTCCTGGGCCGATCTCTTTATCCTCGCCGGGAACGTGGCGCTGGAGAATTCCGGCTTCCGTACCTTTGGTTTTGGCGCCGGGCGTGAAGACGTCTGGGAGCCGGATCTGGATGTGAACTGGGGTGATGAAACGGCCTGGCTCAAGCACCGTGACCCGGAAGCACTGGCGAAGCGCCCGTTAGCGGCGACAGAAATGGGGCTGATTTACGTTAACCCGGAAGGGCCAAATGCCAGCGGTGACCCGCTGTCAGCGGCGGCGGCTATTCGCGCGACCTTTGGCAACATGGGGATGAACGATGAAGAGACCGTCGCGCTGATTGGCGGGGGGCACACGCTGGGTAAAACCCACGGCGCCGGGGAAGCCACGCACGTGGGCACCGATCCTGAGGCGTCCCCAATCGAAGCGCAGGGCCTGGGGTGGACCAGCACGCACGGCACCGGTATTGGCGCAGACGCTATTACCTCCGGGCTGGAGGTCATCTGGTCACAAACGCCGACCCAGTGGAGCAACTACTTCTTCGAGAACTTATTCAAATATGAGTGGGTGCAGACCCGCAGCCCGGCAGGGGCGATCCAGTTTGAAGCTGTCGACGCACCGGATGTGATGCCGGACCCGTTCGACCCGTCGAAAAAGCGCAAACCAACCATGCTGGTAACCGATCTGACCCTGCGCTTTGATCCGGAATTCGAGAAAATTTCCCGTCGCTTCCTGAACGATCCGCAGGCCTTTAACGAAGCGTTTGCCCGGGCGTGGTTCAAACTGACGCACCGCGACATGGGGCCGATTTCACGTTACCTCGGACCGGAAGTGCCGAAAGAAGAGCTTATCTGGCAGGATCCCCTGCCGAAGCCGGTCTATAACCCGACGCAGGAAGATATCAATGCCCTGAAGGCAGAGATTGCCGCTGCGGGTCTCCCGGTGAGCGAACTGGTCTCCGTGGCCTGGGCCTCGGCGTCCACCTTCCGCGGTGGTGATAAACGCGGCGGTGCGAACGGTGCACGCCTGGCGCTGGCTCCGCAGCGCGACTGGGATGTGAACGCCGCAGCGGTGCGTGCCTTACCGGCGCTGGAAGCCATCCAGCGCAATGCGAATAAAGCGTCGCTGGCCGATATCATCGTGTTGGCGGGTGTGGTGGGCGTTGAGCAGGCTGCGAAAGCGGCGGGCGTTAACGTTACTGTGCCGTTTACGCCGGGCCGCGTGGATGCTCGTCAGGATCAGACGGATATCGAGATGTTTAACCTGCTCGAACCGATTGCCGACGGCTTCCGTAACTATCGTGCGCAGGTTGATGTTTCCACCACCGAGTCCCTGCTGATTGATAAAGCGCAGCAGCTGACCCTAACGGCGCCGGAAATGACCGCACTGGTAGGCGGCCTGCGCGTGCTGGGCGCTAACTTCGACGGCAGCAAAAACGGTGTCTTTACCGATCGTCCGGGCGTGCTCAGCAATGATTTCTTCGTCAACCTGCTGGATATGGGGACACAGTGGAAAGCGACCGACGACTCTAACGAGCTGTTTGCCGGCAGCGACCGCGCCAGCGGCGAGGTGAAATATACCGCTTCACGCGCGGACCTGGTGTTCGGCTCAAACGCCGTACTGCGCGCGCTGGCAGAAGTTTACGCCAGCAGCGATGGTCACGAGAAGTTTGTGAACGACTTCGTGGCGGCCTGGGGACGCGTCATGAACCTTGACCGTTTCGATCTGCAGTAAACCGACGTCATAAAAAAATCCCCGCTTCGGCGGGGATTTTTTATATCAGCCGTTTATTCCCATTCATGCAGGAAGCGTTGGCCATACTGGTCTGCCACCAGCAGCGCGGCATAAACCTGATCCGACGTCGCTCCGCCAGGCATGTTATGAATCGTTTCGCCCTCAGCGCAGGCTGCTTCAGCCACCAGGCGCATTTTCACGGGGATATCGGTTTTGATATCCAGCTGTGCCAGGGTAATTGGCAGGCCGACGCTGTGGCATAGCGCCGCGACGGTTTCGATCTCTTCTACCGGGGCGTTCTCCAGCACCAGCTGAGTCAATGTCCCAAACGCCACCTTTTCGCCGTGATAGTAGTGATGCGCATCCGGCAGGGCCGTTAAGCCGTTGTGGATGGCGTGAGCGGCAGCCAGACCGCCGCTTTCAAAGCCCACGCCGCTCAGGTAGGTGTTGGCTTCAATCACATGCTCCAGCGCCGGCGTAACCACGTGTTGTTCAGCGGCCAGCATCGCTTTTTCGCCCTCTTCAATTAGCGTGTTGTAGCACAGTTCGGCCAGCGCCAGCGCTGCACGCGTACATTTGCCGCCCGCCATGGTGGTGGCGCCGCTGCGTGAACAGGCTCGCGCCTCAAACCAGGTGGCCAGCGCATCGCCAATACCGGCTGCCAGAAGACGTGCCGGGGCACCGGCCACCACGCGGGTATCCACAATGACGATATTGGGGTTATGGGGCAACATCAGGTAGCGGTCAAACTCGCCTTCATCGGTATAAATAACGGAGAGCGCGCTGCATGGCGCATCGGTTGAGGCGATGGTAGGGGCGACGGCGACGGGCACATCCATAAAGTGGGCCAGTGCTTTTGCAGTATCCAGGGTTTTGCCGCCGCCGATGCCCAGCACGGCCTGGCACTCTGCCCCTTGTGCCAGCTTGCGCAGGCGATCAATTTCATTTTGCGAACATTCGCCGCCAAACGGCACAATTTCAACCTGCAGTTCAGCCTCGTTAAAGCTCTGACGGATAGTCTCTTCGGCAAACCCCAGCACGAACTTATCGCCGACCACCAGCCAGCGGGGAGCCAGCGGTTTCAGGTAGTCACCGAGGCGGGAGAGCACATCCGCGCCCTGGATGTATTTGCCTGGCGATTGAATAATACGGTCCATAACATGTCTCCTTTAGAGAGTGAGGTGACAAACGCGTTTTGCAGTGAGTTAAAACTGACTCTACCGCCGGGGAGGCGAGCATTTGTTGCGCTACATCTAAAGGGGAAAAGATTGGGAATAAAAAAAGGCCACCCTGACTGGATGGCCTTTTGTACAGGTTACTGGTTTCCGACCTGATCGCCATGCGGCAGGCTATCGTAGTCAATCAGTCCATTTTTCTTATACGGATTGCCAATCCAGCGGGTGGTCTCTTTGAATGCCGGGCTGGTGATGGAACGCGTAGAATCGTATCCGTCATAGGTTAGACCCGCCAAATCTGACCAGGTATGAATCAGCTCAGAGCTGCTGTATTTACGGTTAACATCCTGCGAGAAATCGCGTGGATGTGCGGCTTGCCACTTCTCTGACGTCCAGAGCAGGAACGGCACCGTATACATATGACGCGTTGGATTATCTTCGTTACGACCCTGAGTCTTGTGCGGCGGCGTGTCATACACCTCCTCACCATGATCGGAGAAGTAAAGGAGGAAGCCGTTCGGATCCGTCGCTTTGTAATCTTTGATCAGGCTGGCGACGACCATGTCGTTATAACGGTTGGCATTATCATAATCGTTATAAGACTCTTGCTCCTCCGGGCTTAGACCCGCCGGCAGATGATCGGTTTTGCCGTCAAAGTAGCCTTTGTCTTCCGGGTAGCGGAACTTGTACTTAATATGGGTTCCAAGCAGATGCACGATGATGAATTTCTTCGGTGCCGGGTCTGCCATCACCTCTTTAAACGGCGCCAGCACGTTGGTGTCGTATTCACGCGCACTCTGGGTACGTTGCTGGTTCATATAGAACTGTTTGTCGGTCTGTTTAGAGAAGACCGTCAACATGGTATTACGGGCGGTCATCGTCTGCTGGTTGGTGATCCAGAAGGTTTTATACCCGGCCTGTTTCATCATGTTCATCAGCGACGGTTGGGTCAGGTAAAGGTCCGGGTGCTTCTCGTTGGCAAAGGTCAGCGCCTGTTGCAGGATCTCAATGGTGTAGGGACGAGACGTCACCACATTATTAAAGACCGTCAGACCAGGATCGCTTTTGTGCAGCGCATCCAGCTCCGGCGTGGTGTCACGCGGATAGCCATACAAGCTCATGCGGCCACGCTGGGTGGATTCCCCAATCACCAGTACCAAAGTGCGCGGCGCATCGCCCGAGCTGTCTTTAAAATTAGCCAGCGGCGGCAGGGCATCATTTTCATTGAGCAGACTATTCAGTGACGTTAACTGCTGACGATACTGATAATACCCCGAGATAAACTGCCACGGCGCTGCCGGCTCCATACGGGATGCCAGGCCGTTGAGCGTTTTTTCAAATGGCTTATTGTTGATGACGCTATTCATCACAATCGGGTGCAGAATCAGACCATACAGCAAGGCAAAAGGAACCACCCAGCGCCATGGCGAAGGAACATACACCGGGCGCAGGCGTGTCCACAGGAAAATTGCCGTCGCGGTATAGGCCAGCGCCACGAGAATAATTTTCAGACTGAAGTACTGGCTCAGATATTCACTGGCTTCGTTCGCATTCGATTCAAACATCACGAACAGTACGCTTTGCGAGAACTCCTGCCCATAAATGACGTAATAACTCAGTGCGGCCAACGAGGTTGCCCACAGCACGACGCCAATGACTGCCGCAATGGCACGAATACGGGCCGGGAAGAGTATGACCGGGATAAGCCATAACGAGCTGAATAGCAGCGAATCGCGCAGACCGTTGGTGCCGCTGTAGCCGCTAATGCAAATGGTTACCTGAAGTAAGGTAGAAAAGAACCAAAAATAGAGCAGCGCCCAGGCCAGGGCTTTCCAGCTAAACGCAGGTTTAGTCTGGGAGGAGGAGAGTTGCATGATGGTTGCCTGTCTTTAAACGTATCGCCAACGTAGCGACTAAACCTTAAGGGAACCTGAAGCAGAGCGATTTAGACCGCCTGAAGCCGGATGAAACCCATTAAGGGGATAAAAGAGAGGCAAAATATATTGAATTCGAATTATTTATGACAGAAAAATTTCAGGTAACCCTCGCACAATAGCACGAGGGTACCTAAGTTATTGATTAGCCTGTATTACGCATGCCTGCCGCCACGCCGGCAATGGTGACCATCAGGGCCTGCTCGACACGGGGATCCGGTTCCGCACCTTCTTCCTCGGCTTTACGGGAGCGGTATAACAGCTCTGCCTGCAGCACATTCAGCGGGTCGGTGTAGATATTGCGTAGCTGGATGGACTCGGCAATCCACGGCAGGTCTGCCATGAGATGAGAGTCGTTGGCGATATCCAGTACCACCTTGATATCGCCTTCCAGGAGTTCACGCAGCTCTTTACCCAGCGTCCACAGCTCGGGTTTCACCAGACGCTGGTCGTAGTATTCTGCCAGCCACAGGTCGGCTTTCGAGAAGACCATCTCCAGCATACCCAGGCGGGTAGAGAAGAACGGCCAGTCGCGGCACATGCTCTCCAGTTCGCTCTGTTTGCCATCTTCCACCACTTTTTGCAGCGCCGCGCCCGCGCCCAGCCAGGCCGGAAGCATCAGGCGGTTCTGCGTCCAGGCGAAGATCCACGGAATGGCACGCAGCGACTCGACGCCACCGGTCGGGCGACGTTTGGCCGGACGTGAACCCAGCGGCAGCTTGCCCAGCTCCTGCTCAGGCGTGGCGGAACGGAAGTAAGGCACGAAATCTTTATTTTCTCGCACGTAGCCGCGGTACATCTCGCAGGAGATATCTGACAGCTCGTCCATGATGCGGCACCAGGCCTCTTTCGGCTCCGGCGGTGGCAGCAGGTTGGCTTCCAGAATGGCGCTGGTGTAGAGCGACAGGCTGCTAATGGTCACCTCTGGTAGACCATATTTGAAGCGGATCATTTCGCCCTGCTCGGTGACGCGCAGGCCCCCTTTCAGGCTGCCTGGCGGTTGAGAGAGCAGCGCCGCATGCGCAGGCGCGCCGCCACGTCCGATAGAACCACCGCGACCGTGGAACAACGTCAGTTCAATGCCCGCTTTTTCACAGGTTTTGATCAGCGCATCTTGCGCCTGGTACTGCGCCCAGGATGCCGCCATCACGCCCGCATCTTTTGCGGAGTCGGAATAGCCAATCATCACCATCTGCTTGCCCTGAATAAAGCCGCGATACCAGTCGATATTCAGTAACTGGGTCATCACGTCGTTGGCGTTGTTCAGGTCGTCGAGGGTTTCAAACAGCGGCGCCACCGGCAGGGCATAGTCGATACCGGCTTCTTTGAGCAGGAGGTGAACACCCAGCACGTCGGACGGGGTTTTCGCCATTGAGATCACGTAGGCGGCCACCGATCCTTTCGGTGCATCCACGATCGCTTTACAGGTATTGAGCACTTCACGGGTGTCGTTACTTGGCTCCCAGTTGCGCGGCAGGAGAGGGCGCTTGGAGTTCAGTTCACGGATCAGGAATGCCTGTTTGTCGGCTTCTGACCAGCTTTCATAGTCGCCGATACCGAGATAGCGGGTCAGTTCGCCCAGCGCTTCGGTATGACGGGTGCTCTCCTGACGCACGTCGATACGTACCAGCGGCACGCCGAAACACTTCACGCGGCGCAGGGTGTCGAGCAGCTCGCCGTTGGCGATGATGCCCATTCCACAGGCCTGCAGGGATTTATAACAGGCGTATAGCGGCTCCCAGAGCTGTTCATTCTGGCTCAACAGCCCTTCTGGTTTCGGCAGGCGCTGGCCTTTCAGGCGCGCTTCCAGCCAGGTCTGCGTTGCCATGAGTTGGCCACGCAGTTTTTTCATCAGGTAACGATAGGGCTCGCTGGCACCTTCTTCACCGGCCAGCTCGCGCAGTTCCGGAGTGGCTTCTACCATCGACAGTTCGGAGATAAGTACCTGGATATCTTTCAGGAACAGGTCGGTCGCTTTCCAGCGGCTCAGCAGCAGCACGTGGCGGGTGATATCCGCCGTAACGTTCGGGTTACCGTCGCGGTCGCCGCCCATCCAGGAGGTAAAGCGCACCGGTACGAAATCGACCGGCAGGCGGTAGCCGAGGTTCTCTTCCAGCTGTTCGTTCAGCTCGCGCAGGTAGTTCGGTACCCCTTCCCACAGGCTGTTTTCCACTACCGCAAAGCCCCATTTGGCTTCGTCTACCGGGCTTGGGCGGTGCTTACGAATTTCATCGGTATGCCAGGACTGGGCAATCAGCTGGCGCAGACGGCGCATCAGCTGGTTGCGCTCGTAATCGACAATATCTTTGTTATCGAGCTGCTTCAGGCAGTTATTCACTTCCACCATTTTGTGAATCAGCGTACGACGGGTGATCTCGGTCGGGTGGGCGGTGAGCACCAGTTCCAGCGACAGTGATTCAACCGCTTTTTTGATGGTCGCTTCGTTGAGATCGGGCTGGTCTTTGAGTTTTCTGAGCGTGCGGGCAATCACTTCCGGGTTGCTGGCCGCTTCGCCATGCGGCGAAATGCTGTGGTACTGCTCTGCGGTGTTCGCCAGGTTCAGGAACTGGCTAAACGCGCGGGCGACGGGCAAGAGTTCATCGTTAGAAAGATTCTGCAGCGTTGTGAGCAGCTCCTGACGATTGGCCTCGTTTCCTGCGCGGGAAGATTTCGACAACTTACGGATAGTTTCAACACGGTCGAGAATGTTCTCGCCCAGGGCATCCTTGATGGTATCTCCCAGCACCTTGCCGAGCATACTGACATTACTACGCAACGCGGAATATTGTTCGTTCATAAAAACCCAGTCACCCCATCATTTTTGTTTATGCCCTTTCAGCAATCTGACGGACATTATTTTGTCATCTCCCTTTATAAAGCCACGTAAAACCCCCGTCGTCAATTGCTGCGAAAACGGTTCAGCAAACGAAAAAATGCGGGCAATTTACGAAATTTAATTCGCTTTGTGTCAGATAAGAGATGCTTATGAGAATGTGATGGAGATCGCGGGAAATTTCCCTTCACTTAACCCTCTCCCACGGGGAGAGGGTATTTAAATACCCTCGTCTCTTTCGGAAGAGAGCAGGGTGAAGAGGCAGTTTTAATGCCAGCAGAAGTGATGCACAACCTGGGTTATCAATTCGCGGGTAGGTTTGATAAAGCGGGTTTCCAGATACTCATCCGGCTGGTGGGCCTGGTTGATGGAACCCGGGCCAAGCACCAGCGTCGGGCACAGGGTCTGAATAAACGGCGCTTCGGTGCAGTAGTTCACCACGTCGGTTTTCTCACCCAGCAGTTTTTCAACCACCTCAACCAACTGGTGGTCAGGCGGGCATTCGTAGCCAGGGATCGGCGGATGCAGCTCAGAGACCGTCAGACGGCCCGGCCAGCGCTCGCTTACCGGGGCCAGTGCTTCATTCAGCAGGCCGTCGAGATCGCTCAGCGTCATGCCGGGTAGCGGACGAATGTCCATATGCAGCTCACAGCAGGCGCAGATGCGGTTAGACGCATCGCCGCCGTGCAGGCTGCCAAGATTCAGCGTTGGGTAAGGGACGGTGAAGGCGTCATAGTGATAACGCTCCTTCAGGACATCACGCAGCGTCATGATGCGGCCAATGGCATCGTGCATCAGTTCAATGGCGTTTACTCCACGCGCCGGATCGCTCGAATGGCCAGACTGACCCATCACGCGTACCGCGGTGGAGATATGGCCTTTATGGGCGCGAATCGGCTGCAGGGAGGTGGGCTCGCCGATGATGGCGCAATCAGGGCGGATTGCGGTGTTTTCGGAGAAGTAGCGTGCCCCCGCCATGCTGGTCTCTTCATCGGCGGTCGCCAGAATGTAGAGCGGCTTTTTAAGCGTCGTCACGTCCACGTCACGCAGTGCGTCGAGAATAAAGGCGAAGAAGCCTTTCATGTCGGCGGTGCCCAGCCCGTAGAGTTTGTTCTCATGTTCGGTCAGGGTGAAGGGATCGCGTGTCCAGCGGCCATCGTCAAAGGGTACGGTATCGGTATGCCCGGCCAGTAATAAACCACCAGCGCCCTGGCCGGTACTGGCCAGCAGATTGAATTTGTTGCGCGTACCGGGAACGGGCTGAACTTCCACCTTAAAGCCGAGATCGCTGAACCAGCCTGCAAGCAGATTGATTAAAGTCTCATTACTTTGATCCAGCGCTTCTTCCGTTGCACTGATTGACGGTGTGGCAATCAGGGCGCGGTAAATCTCGATAAATGGTGGCAAATTCATTTTCATTGTTGACATACCTTAGGTCGTGATAGTATCAATATTCATGCAATAAATGTGAATAAAAATACACTAACGTTGAGCATAAAGGAACCCGATGTTGAATACGCTGATTGTAGGTGCTAGCGGCTATGCGGGCGCAGAGCTGGTTAGCTACGTGAATCGCCATCCTCATATGACCATAACCGCTTTGACCGTGTCAGCGCAAAGCAATGATGCCGGAAAATTAATTTCTGATTTGCATCCGCAGCTTAAGGGCATCGTGGATCTGCCGCTGCAGCCGATGTCCGACATCAGTGAATTTACCGACGGCGTGGACGTGGTGTTTTTAGCCACCGCACATGAGGTCAGCCACGACCTGGCACCGCAATTTTTGGCGGCCGGCTGCGTGGTGTTCGACCTTTCTGGCGCGTTCCGCGTTAATGACGCCGGGTTCTATGAGAAATATTATGGTTTCACGCATCAGCACCCGGATCTGCTTGAAAAAGCAGTGTATGGCCTGGCGGAGTGGAGCGCAGAGAAAGTAAAAGAAGCTAATCTGATTGCCGTGCCGGGCTGTTATCCGACTGCAGCACAGCTTTCGTTGAAACCGCTGATCGACGCGCATCTGCTGGATCTGACACAGTGGCCGGTGATCAATGCCACCAGTGGCGTGAGCGGAGCCGGGCGCAAAGCCGCCATCTCTAACAGCTTCTGTGAAGTGAGCCTGCAACCGTACGGCGTGTTCAATCATCGCCATCATCCGGAAATTACCACCCATCTGGGCGCAGAGGTGATTTTTACTCCGCATCTGGGCAGCTTCCCGCGTGGGATCCTCGAAACCATTACCTGCCGCCTGCAGCCGGGCGTGACGCAAGAACAGGTGAAAGAGGCCTTTACGCATGCCTATGCAGATAAACCGCTGGTGCGTCTGTATGACAAAGGCGTGCCGGCGCTGAAAAACGTCGTCGGCCTGCCGTTCTGCGATATCGGCTTTGCCGTCCAGGGCGAGCATCTCATTGTGGTGGCGGCAGAGGATAACTTACTTAAAGGCGCTGCCGCGCAAGCCATGCAGTGTGCCAATATTCGTTTCGGCTTCCCTGAAACGCAGTCTCTTATTTAAGGTGTGATGATGAATCCATTAATTATCAAACTCGGTGGCGTACTGCTGGATAGTGAAGAAGCGCTGGAGCGTCTTTTTACCGCGCTGGTGAACTACCGTGAGTCGCATCAGCGCCCACTGGTGATCGTGCACGGTGGCGGCTGCGTAGTGGATGAGTTGATGAAAGGGCTCAACCTGCCGGTGAAAAAGAAAAACGGCCTGCGCGTTACCCCTGCCGACCAGATTGACATCATTACCGGTGCGCTGGCGGGGACGGCCAATAAAACGCTGCTGGCGTGGGCGAAGAAGCATCACATTGCTTCCGTTGGCCTCTATCTGGGCGATGGCGACAGCGTAAAAGTGACCCAGCTCGATGAAGAGCTCGGCCACGTTGGACTGGCGCAGCCTGGTTCGCCTAAGCTGATCAACACTCTGCTGGAAGGCGGGTTTCTGCCGGTGGTGAGCTCTATCGGCGTAACCGAAGAAGGCGAGCTGATGAACGTCAACGCAGACCAGGCAGCTACCGCGCTGGCGGCAACATTGGGCGCAGACCTGATCCTGCTCTCTGACGTGAGCGGCATTCTGGACGGCAAAGGCCAGCGCATCGCGGAGATGACCGCAGCAAAAGCCGAGCAGCTGATTGACCAGGGCATTATCACCGACGGCATGATTGTGAAAGTGAACGCGGCGCTGGATGCTGCCCGCACGCTGGGCCGCCCGGTAGATATCGCCTCCTGGCGCCACGCTGAGCAACTGCCGGCGCTGTTCAATGGCACGCCGATTGGCACGCGTATTCTGGCATAACCATTTATTGATTTACCGCAGGCCGGGAACGCGACGCGACACCCGGCAGAACTAACGAATAAAGGAAGCATGTTATGGCACTTTGGGGTGGGCGTTTTACACAGGCAGCGGATCAACGTTTCAAACAGTTCAACGACTCTTTGCGCTTTGACTACCGCCTGGCCGAACAGGATATCGTCGGCTCTGTGGCCTGGTCCAAAGCGCTGGTCACCGTGGGCGTACTGACCACAGACGAACAGCTGCAGCTGGAAGAGGCGCTGAATAATCTGCTGGAAGAGGTGCGTCTGGATCCACAGCAAATCCTCCAGAGTGATGCCGAAGATATACACAGCTGGGTGGAAGGCAAGCTGATCGACAAAGTCGGCCAGTTGGGCAAAAAACTGCACACCGGCCGTAGCCGTAACGACCAGGTGGCGACCGATCTGAAGCTGTGGTGTAAAGAGACCGTCGCTGAGCTGCTGGCCGCGACCCGTCAGCTGCAGAGCGCGCTGGTGGAGACCGCGCAGAACAACCAGGACGCGGTGATGCCGGGTTATACCCACCTGCAGCGCGCGCAGCCGGTGACTTTTGCTCACTGGTGTCTGGCCTACGTAGAGATGCTGGCACGTGATGAAAGCCGTCTGCAGGATACGCTGAAACGTCTGGATGTTAGCCCGCTGGGTAGCGGTGCGCTGGCTGGCACCGCTTATGAAATTGACCGTGAACAGCTGGCAGGCTGGCTGGGCTTTGCCTCCGCCACCCGTAATAGCCTGGACAGCGTCTCTGACCGCGACCACGTGCTGGAGCTGCTCTCCAATGCTTCTATCGGGATGGTTCACCTGTCGCGCTTTGCCGAAGACCTCATCTTCTTCAACTCCGGTGAAGCCGGGTTTGTTGAGCTGTCAGACCGCGTGACCTCCGGCTCTTCTCTGATGCCGCAGAAGAAAAACCCGGATGCGCTGGAGCTGATCCGCGGCAAGTGTGGCCGCGTGCAGGGCGCGCTGACCGGCATGATGATGACCCTGAAAGGGCTGCCGCTGGCGTACAACAAAGATATGCAGGAAGACAAAGAGGGGCTGTTCGACGCGCTCGACACCTGGCTGGATTGTCTCCATATGGGCGCGCTGGTTCTGGATGGCATTCAGGTGAAACGTCCGCGCTGCCAGGAGGCGGCTCAGCAGGGTTATGCCAACTCGACCGAGCTGGCAGATTACCTGGTAGCGAAAGGCGTACCCTTCCGTGAAGCGCACCACATTGTGGGCGAAGCGGTGGTCGAAGCGATCCGTCAGGGAAAACCGCTGGAGGATCTGCCCCTGACTGACCTGCAGAAATTCAGTGCGGTGATTGGAGAGGATGTTTATCCGATTCTGGCGCTGCAGTCGTGCCTGGATAAGCGTGCGGCCAAAGGCGGCGTATCGCCGAAGCAGGTGGCCCAGGCCATTGCGGATGCGAAGAACCGCCTGGTCTGATGGGTGCGGGCTGGTGCCCTCACCCCGGCCCTCTCCCACGGGAGAGGGAGCAAACACTAAAAATGGCAACTTCGGTTGCCATTTTGCTTTTATCCCCGGGCTTTTTTATGCAAAAAAAATGCGGACCACGGGGTCCGCAAAAGTTCACGTTGGCTTTAGTTGTTCGAGTTTGAGAGAAACTCGTTTGACGGGCGGGGACGTCAAGGGTCAAACACGTACCGCCTCGTCTATGTGGTGTATTATTCAACAGAATGCTTGATAGGGATAATCGTTCGTTGCTATGCTATCTATCGCCATGAACTATCGTGGCGACGGAGGATGAATAATGAATATTCGTGATCTTGAATACCTGGTGGCGTTAGCTGAGCATCGTCATTTTCGCCGCGCGGCAGACTCCTGCCACGTTAGCCAGCCTACGCTGAGCGGCCAGATCCGCAAACTGGAAGATGAGCTTGGCGTGATGCTGTTGGAGCGCACCAGTCGTAAAGTGCTGTTCACTCAGGCAGGTCTTCTGCTGGTGGATCAGGCGCGTACCGTGCTGCGCGAGGTCAAAGTGCTCAAGGAAATGGCAAGCCAGCAGGGGGAAACCATGTCCGGCCCGCTGCATATTGGCCTGATCCCTACCGTTGGCCCGTACCTGTTGCCGCAGATTATTCCGCTGCTGCATCAGACCTTCCCGAAACTCGAAATGTATCTCCACGAAGCGCAAACCCATCAGCTGCTGGCGCAACTGGATAGTGGCAAGCTCGACTGTGCCATCCTGGCGCTGGTGAAAGAGAGCGAAGCCTTTATCGAGGTGCCGCTGTTTGATGAGCCAATGATGCTGGCGATCTATGAAGATCACCCGTGGGCGAACCGCGATCGCGTGCCGATGGCCGATCTGGCCGGGGAAAAGCTGCTGATGCTGGAAGACGGTCACTGCCTGCGCGATCAGGCGATGGGCTTCTGTTTCGAAGCGGGGGCGGATGAAGATACTCACTTCCGCGCAACCAGCCTGGAGACGCTGCGCAACATGGTGGCGGCGGGAAGCGGTATTACACTGCTGCCGGCGCTGGCCGTACCACGCGAGCGCAAACGTGACGGCGTGGTCTATCTGCCGTGCGTTAAGCCTGAACCGCGCCGCACTATTGGTCTGGTTTATCGTCCGGGGTCACCGCTGCGCAGCCGCTATGAGCAGCTGGCAGAGGCCATCCGAGGGGCGATGGATGGCCATTTCGATAATGCGTTAAAACAGGCGGTTTAAACCGTTCAGTGCAGCGACCCGATAGGCTTCTGCCATGGTCGGGTAGTTAAAGGTGGTGTTAACAAAGTATTCAATAGTGTTACCACCCCCTTTTTGCTCCATGATGGCCTGGCCGATATGAATGATTTCCGCGGCGCGTTCACCAAAGCAGTGAATGCCAAGGATCTCTTTCGTCTCGCGATGGAACAAAATCTTCAGCGTACCCACGCTCATCCCCACGATCTGCGCCCGCGCCAGATGTTTAAACTGGGCACGACCGACCTCGTAAGGCACCTTCATGGAGGTCAGCTGCTGTTCGGTTTTACCCACAGAGCTGATTTCTGGAATGGTATAGATGCCGGTCGGAATATCCTCAATCAGATGCGCCGTCGCTTCACCTTTTACCAGTGCCTGTGCGGCAATGCGTCCCTGATCGTAGGCCGCAGATGCCAGACTCGGATAGCCGATGACATCACCAACCGCGTAGATATGCGGTAGCGCGGTCTGGTACATGCTGTTGACCTTCAACTGGCCACGGCTGTCGGTCTCAAGGCCGATGTTTTCCAGCGCCAGAGAGTCGGTATTACCGGTACGGCCGTTAGCATAGAGCAGGCAATCCGCTTTCAGCTTTTTGCCGGACTTCAGGTGCATGATCACCCCGTCGTCGCAGCCTTCGATTTTCTCGTACTCTTCGTTGTGACGAATCACTACTCCACTGTTCCAGAAGTGATAGGAGAGGGAGTCGGACATCTCTTGATCGAGGAACGCCAGCAGACGGTCACGGGTGTTGATGAGATCAACTTTCACATCCATGCCACGGAAGATTGACGCGTATTCACAGCCAATTACCCCTGCGCCATAGATGATGACGTGGCGAGGTTCATGATGCAGGCTAAGAATGGAGTCGCTGTCGTAGACACGTGGGTGCGAGAAATCGACATCTGCCGGACGGTACGGGCGGGAGCCACAGGCGATAATAAATTTTTCTGCCGTGAGGGTCTCGACAGAGCCGTCGTGGCACTCCAGCGCCAGCGTGTGTTCATCCACAAAATGGGCATTTCCTTGCAAGATCTCGCAATGGTTACGCTCATAAAAACCCTGACGCATCCGTGTTTGCTGGTTAATCACGTTATCGGCATGATTCAGGATATCGGCAAAAGAGGAGCGAAGAAGTCGGGAATGGTCGCTGTAAAGAGGGTTCTGGTTGAATTCAATGATGCGGCTAACGGCGTGGCGGAGGGCTTTCGAAGGGATGGTGCCCCAGTGGGTGCAACCGCCGCCAACATTATGGTAGCGCTCTATCACCGCTACTCTGGCTCCCTGTTTAACCAGTCCCATAGCAGCGCCTTCGCCGCCGGGGCCGGAACCAATAACTATTGCGTCGTAATCGTAGGAATGTGGCATGGCAAGGCTTACCTGTTCTTATACATAAAAGCAACAGAATCATAACATCATTGCCAGAGTAACCCAATTATCGTTGTGCTTTTTTCGCGCAGTGGAGCACAAACCGCGCGTAAACAATCATTAACAAAGCCAGGCAAATCGATTAATTTTAAACTCTGGTATAGTGCCAGCAGGGCTTTGGAAGGATTCAATTATCGTGATGGGCGTAAGAGCACAACAAAAAGAGAAAACCCGGCGTTCGCTGGTGGAAGCGGCATTCAGTCAACTGAGTGCTGAGCGGAGTTTTGCCAGTTTGAGCCTGCGCGAAGTGGCGCGCGAGGCCGGAATTGCGCCAACGTCCTTCTATCGTCATTTCCGAGATGTGGATGAGCTGGGACTGACCATGGTGGATGAGAGCGGCCTGATGCTGCGTCAGCTGATGCGCCAGGCGCGCCAGCGTATTGCCAAGGGCGGTAGTGTCATTCGCACCTCGGTCTCTACCTTTATGGAATTTATTGGCAACAATCCCAACGCATTTCGTCTGCTGTTGCGTGAACGTTCCGGTACTTCGGCCGCGTTTCGTGCCGCCGTGGCGCGTGAAATTCAGCATTTCATCGCGGAACTTGCCGACTATCTTGAACTCGAAAATCATATGCCGCGTGCCTTCACGGAAGCGCAGGCCGAGGCGATGGTCACGATTGTTTTCAGTGCAGGTGCTGAAGCACTGGATGTGGGTATTGAACAACGTAAGCAACTCGAAGAGCGACTGGTATTACAGCTGCGGATGATCTCCAAAGGCGCGTATTACTGGTATCGCCGTGAACAAGAAAAGTTGGCACATCAAATCGACGAAGGTGAGTAATGAAACATTCTGGTCAGGATAAAGGTACGCTGTTGCTGGCATTGATCGCTGGCTTGTCTATCAATGGTTCTTTTGCCGCTATTTTTAGCTCCATTGTGCCATTCTCGATCTTCCCTATGATTGCGCTGGTACTCACGGTGTACTGCCTGCATCAGCGTTATCAAAATCGCACCATGCCGGTCGGGCTTCCGGCGCTATCAGCGGCGTTTTTTGTCCTGGGCGTCTTGCTCTATAGCACCGTGGTGCGCGCAGAGTATCCGGACATCGGCTCTAACTTCCTGCCGGCCGTACTCTCTGTCGCGCTGGTGTTCTGGATTGGCATCAAAATGCGTAGCCGCAAGCATCACTTGCCGGAGTAAGCGTTTTATTTAGCCGTCAGTAACACACCACACTCCATATGGTGGGTGTAGGGGAATTGATCAAACAGAGCCAGACGTTCAACCTTGTGCGTCTGGCTTAACGTTTCCAGATTCTTACAGAGGGTTTCCGGGTTGCAGGAGATATAGAGGATACGCGGATACGCCTGCACCATCTTCTCCGTTTCACTGTCCAGCCCACTACGTGGGGGATCGACAAAAATCGTCTCGCACTGGTAGCTCTTAAGATCAATGCCCTGCAAGCGGTTAAATTCACGCACGCCATTCATCGCCTGCGTAAATTCTTCTGCGGCCATGCGGATAATCTGCACATTATCAATGTGGTTCGCTGCAATGTTGTACTGCGCCGCCGCCACGGACGGCTTAGCAATCTCGGTTGCCAGCACTCGTTCAAAGTTACGTGCCAGCGCCAGCGAGAAGTTACCGTTACCGCAGTAAAGCTCAAGCAGATCGCCCGTTGACCCTTGCGTCGCATTCAATGCCCATTCCAGCATCTGTACGTTCATAGCCGCATTCGGCTGAGTAAAGCTGTTCTCAACCTGGCGGTAGATCATCTCTTTACCTGCCACCGGCAGACGTTCGTCGACGTAATCCTGGTCGAGCATAATTTTGGTTTTGGTAGCACGACCAATAATGTGGACGTTAATGTTTTGCGCCCGCAGCGGGTCGCGCAGAGCTTCGGCCTGCTCACGCCACTCATCGTTTAGTGCTTTGTGATACAGCAGCGAAACAATAGCCTGATTACTTTGCGTGGTCAGGTAGTCGATCTGGAACAGTTTATGACGCAGCACCGGGTTATTACGTACCCCTTCAATCATCAGCGTCATTAATTGATTAATTAATTCACTCGCTGCGGGAAACGTGTCCACGCGAATTCGGGATTTGGTCTGCTGGTCGAAAATGATGTGATACAGATCGTCGCCATCGTGCCAGATACGAAATTCGGCGCGCATACGATAGTGGCTGACCGGCGAACGAAACACCTCGGGAACGGGCGCTGCAAAAGGGGTCATCATACTTTGCAGGCGGACGACCTTCTCGGCCAGTTGCGCGTCGTACTGATCTGTCGGGAGGTGTTCGGGGGTCATGATGCGTCCTGAGTGAGAATGAATTACGCGGGGATTGTAGGGATTGTGCAGGGGATGTCCAGATTTAATGGCTAATAGCTATCTGGACATCTATACGTGTCTAATTGTAGCATTCTATTTCCGGTCTCAATGAGTGAAAAGGGAATCCAGTGGAAATCTGGAGCTGACGCGCAGCGGTAAGGACTGGCGGGATGAATGTTGTAGACACTGTGAAAATGGGAAGTCTTCATCCATATAACGTCACCCAGCCCGAAGACCTGCCGGGATCACGTCGCATTTGGTTTCATCATCGCGTGCTATAGATGAGGCCTGCGGCATCCTTCTTATATTGTGGATGCTTTTTACAATGATTAAAAAAATATCGCTGTGTACGGCGCTGTCCGTCACGGCATTTTCGGGCTGGGCGCAAGATAACGCCAGCACGATGGTGGTGACGGCAAACCGTTTCGAGCAACCTGTTAACTCTGTCTTAGCCTCAACGGATATCGTAACCCGTGAGGATATCGACCGCTGGCAGTCTAAAGATCTTATTGATGTGATGCGTCGTTTACCCGGCGTGCAAATTGCACAGAACGGCGGGATGGGGCAATCAAGCTACGTCTATATTCGCGGGGCGGAAGCTCGCCATACGCTGGTTTTAATTGACGGTATTCCGCTGGCAAAATCCGGTATCACGGGGATTTCTGATTTTAGCCAACTCCCTCTCTCTCTTGTTCAGCGCATTGAATTGATTCGCGGGCCACGTTCGGCAGTCTATGGTGCCGATGCGATTGGTGGCGTCGTCAATATTATCACCCAGAATTCACAGCCTGGCGGCAAAGTTCAGGCGAGTATGGGGTCTCATCATTATCAGCAGTACGATGCTACTGTGCGCCAACAGCTGGGCGAAGCGACGCTGGCGACGATCGCGGGCTCCTTCACCGAGACCCAGGGATTTAATGTCCAGCCCACCTCTACCTACTCCGGTGACCGCGATGACGATGGTTTCCGTAACAAAACCTTCTGGGCGGGCCTGAATCATAATTTTACTCAGGAGATTTCCGGGTTCATTCGTGGTTATGGCTATAGTAATAACACAGCCTATGACGCGGGCTATGCGGGGGGGAGTGATAAACGCCAGGTTTATAACCACACCTATGAAACCGGTCTGGCATGGAGCCATGATAATTACTCGACCCAACTGACGGGGAGTTATCAGAAATACAAAGATTACAACTACTCCAGCGTGTCAGGGATGTATAACGCCGGCACATCGCTCGACAATATGACGCAGAAAAACGTCCAGTGGGGTAACAGCCTGGCGGTAGGCTACGGCACGGTAAGCGCGGGCATTGACTGGCAACAGCAGAAGTTGACGTCAGAGGATCTGAGTAATTCCGATGATTATAAGCGTGACAATACCGGCTATTACCTGACTGCTCAGCAGAAGCTGGACACGGTGACGCTGGAAGGCTCCGTTCGTGGGGACGATAACGAACAGTTTGGCTGGAATGGCACCTGGCAGACGGCCGCAGGCTGGGAATTTGTACCTGACTACCAGCTTACTGTCTCTTACGGAACGGGGTTCCAGGCACCGACGCTGGGGCAGATGTATGGCCAGAGCCGTCTATTCATCACCTCGAATCCAGATCTGAAAGCGGAAAAATCGGGTCAGTTCGAAGTGGGCGTTCAGGGGTTAACCGGGCCTGTTAACTGGCGCCTGGCCGCTTACCAGAACAAGATTAAGGATCTGATCGATTACTACTCCCCTGATTTTGGCTTCACGGGGACCTATTTCAATACCCAGTCCGCTACGATTAAAGGCGTAGAGCTGAGCGGTGACTTTGAAACAGGCCCGGTGACGCACCGTCTGAGCGCTGAATATCTGGATCCGCGTCGAGACTCTGATAACGAGGTTCTGGCACATCGCTCTCGCCAGCAATATAAGTATCAGCTGGACTGGGCCATGTTCGGGTTTGATATGGATCTGTCTTATCAATATTTCGGTAAAAGCTATAACAACAACTCGAATCAGTTCTCGAGCGTGCAGCGCCGCATGCCATCTTATAGCCTTTTAGATCTGTCAGCTTCATATCCTGTCACCTCTCATCTGACAGTTCGTGGTAAAATAGCCAACCTGTTCGATAAAGATTACGAGACAGTTTATGGCTATCAAACTGCAGGACGGGAGTACACCTTGTCTGGCAGCTACACCTTCTGATCCACGCCCTACCGTGCTGGTGTTTGACTCCGGCGTCGGTGGGCTGTCGGTCTATGATGAGGTTCGGCATCTCCTGCCGGACCTTCATTACATCTACGCTTTCGATAACGTGGCATTCCCGTACGGAGAGAAGAGCGAAGACTTTATTGTCGAGCGCGTAGTGGAAATCGTCACGGCCGTACAACAACGCTACCCCCTGGCATTGGCAATTATTGCCTGTAATACGGCGAGTACTGTCTCTCTTCCTGCCCTGCGCGAGAAGTTTCCCTTCCCTGTGGTCGGCGTGGTCCCTGCGATTAAACCAGCGGCTCGTTTGACGGCCAATGGTGTGGTTGGCTTGCTTGCAACGCGCGGGACGGTAAAGCGTCCTTATACGCGTGAGCTGATTGAGCGCTTTGCCAATGAGTGCCAGATAGCCATGCTGGGTTCTGCCGAGCTGGTCGAAATCGCAGAAGCGAAGCTGCACGGTCAACCGGTGCCGCTGGAAGAGTTACAGCGCATATTGCGCCCGTGGCTGCGTATGGCTGAACCACCAGATACCGTTGTATTGGGTTGTACTCATTTCCCGCTATTAAAAGATGAACTGCTTGCCGCGTTACCGGAAGGGACTCGCCTGGTGGACTCCGGAGCGGCCATTGCACGAAGAACAGCATGGTTACTTGAAAATGAAGCGCCAAATGCAAAATCTTCTGATGCGAATATCGCTTACTGCATGGCATTGACTGCAGAAACTGAGCAACTTTTACCCGTTTTACAACGTTATGGCTTCGAAACGCTCGAAAAACTGGCGCTATAGCACCATTTTGCGCAAAAAAGAGACGGTTGAACGTTTTTTTTAAAAGAGGGGTTGTCAACGTCTGAGAACTCCCTATAATGCGCCTCCACTGACACGGAACAACGGCTTACAGGCCGCCGGGTTAGCGGGGTTCAGAGATGAACGCCAACAGAGAAAAGCGAAAAATAATTGCTTGACTCTGAATGAGGAAAACGTATTATACGGGACCTCGCAACGGTGAGCTGA
>NZ_DDPB01000008.1:0-282151 GCF_002341985.1 Leclercia sp. UBA2479
TAGCGCGGTGGTCCCACCTGACCCCATGCCGAACTCAGAAGTGAAACGCCGTAGCGCCGATGGTAGTGTGGGGTCTCCCCATGCGAGAGTAGGGAACTGCCAGGCATCAAATTTAGCGTGCTGATATGGCTCAGTTGGTAGAGCGCACCCTTGGTAAGGGTGAGGTCCCCAGTTCGACTCTGGGTATCAGCACCACTTTATTCGGATAAAGTTCGGCACATTGTAAAGAATTTGTCTGGCGGCTTTAGCGCGGTGGTCCCACCTGACCCCATGCCGAACTCAGAAGTGAAACGCCGTAGCGCCGATGGTAGTGTGGGGTCTCCCCATGCGAGAGTAGGGAACTGCCAGACATCAAATAAAACAAAAGGCCCCGTCTAACGACGGGGCCTTTTGTTTATGCATTATTGAATTAGCATTAATAAGAAAGGCCATCCTGACGGATGGCCTTTTATATTGGTATAAAGTGTTAATGAATTACTTGCGACAAGAAGGCGCGGGTACGTTCTGATTTAGGATGCGCAAAGAACTCATCCGGTGGCGCCTGCTCAACAATTTCACCACGATCCATAAAAATCACTCGGTCTGCTACCGTTCTGGCAAAACCCATCTCATGTGTAACGCATAACATCGTCATGCCGGATTGCGCCAGGCCAATCATGGTGTCCAGCACCTCTTTAACCATCTCCGGGTCCAGAGCAGATGTGGGTTCATCAAAAAGCATGATTTTCGGTTTCATACAGAGTGAGCGCGCAATTGCCACGCGCTGCTGCTGCCCGCCGGAGATCTGGCCCGGGAATTTGTGGGCATGCTCGGCGATACGTACACGTTCCAGATAGTGCATCGCCAACGCCTCGGCCTCCTTTTTCGGCATTTTGCGTACCCAGATGGGGGCCAGCGTGCAGTTCTGCAGAACAGTCAAATGGGGGAAAAGGTTAAAGTGCTGAAACACCATGCCTACTTCCTGACGGACACGTTCGACATTGCGAATATCTTCATTCAGCTCAATTCCATCCACCACAATCCGGCCCTGTTGATGCTCCTCCAGGTGATTAATGCAGCGAATCGTTGTTGATTTACCAGAGCCGGATGGCCCGCAAAGTACAATACGTTCCCCCTGTTTAACCTTCAGGTTAATATCCTTTAGCACGTGAAACTGCCCATACCATTTGTTCACATTTTCCAGCGTAATCATCGCGTCAGCGGGTGACATAGTAATCGGGTTCATAATTTCCTCAGTGCGGTGTACGCCCGGTGTTAAAGCGCTTTTCCAGATGCTGGCTATAGCGCGACATGCTAAAACAGAAGATCCAATATATAAGTGCTGCGAAAACATAGCCTTCGGTCGACATCCCCAGCCATGCGGGGTCAACCGTAGCCTGCTGCACGCTGCTGAAAAGATCGAATAACCCGATGATGATCACCAGGCTCGTATCTTTAAAAAGCGCGATGATGGTGTTAACCAGTCCAGGTATTACCAGTTTGAGCGCCTGGGGCAGAATGACTAAGCCCTGTGTTTTCCAGTACCCCAGGGCAAGTGACTCCGCTGCTTCATACTGGCCTTTTGGTAGTGCCTGCAACCCACCGCGGACCACTTCGGCAACATAGGCTGACTGGAACAGAACGACCCCCACCAGGGCGCGGATCAATTTGTCGATGGTCGTTCCTTCTGCCATAAACAGCGGCAACATGACCGAAGACATAAACAAAACAGTAATGAGCGGTACACCACGCCAAAACTCGATGAAGATAACGGAGAGGATACGCACCACTGGCATGGTTGAACGACGGCCCAGCGCCAGTAAAATACCGAGCGGTAGCGCGCCGGCGATCCCGACAGAGGCGATGATCAATGTTAACGTCAGCCCGCCCCACTGACGTGTTTCCACGCGCTCCAGCCCCAGCCATCCGCCATACAGCAACCACCAGACTAAAATGGGATATACCACTGCCCAGCATGCGATGTACCGCCCCCGACGGGGGAGCTGTTTTATGAACATCGGCACAATGGAACACAGCCCAATGATTAAGGCGATGTTGATCCGCCAGCGCTGGTCGTGCGGATAGAGCCCGTACATAAACTGGCCGAAACGTTGATGAATAAAGACCCAACAGGCTCCCTCTTTAGTGCAATCTGCGCGAGTGGTGCCCAGCCAGTTAGCCTGTAAGAAAGCCCAGTTCAGCAAGGGGGGAATCAACGTCCACATTAGCCATAAACAGAAGAGAGTCAGCAGGCTGTTACTCCAGGAGGAGAACAGATTCTTTCGTGCCCAGGCGATAAAACGCCAGCTTCCGATGCTGGACGAACGCGGAGCGTGAGACAGTACGGCTTTAGTCATCATGGCTCCTTAGCGCTCAACCAGCGCGATGCGGCGGTTATAGAGGTTCATCAACAGTGAAATTGTCAGACTGATAATCAGATAGACAGACATGGTGATGGCGATAGTCTCGATAGCCTGGCCAGTCTGGTTCAACACGGTTCCGGCGAACAGTGACACCATATCGGGATAGCCGATAGCGGCAGCCAGCGAGGAGTTTTTAACAATGTTGAGATACTGGCTAGTCAGCGGGGGAATAATCACTCGCATCGCCTGGGGGATGATGACCTGGCGTAGCGTTACCGGGTTAGGTATGCCCAGAGATCGGGCGGCTTCGTGCTGACCATAAGGAACGGCCTGAATTCCGGCGCGAATAATCTCGGCAATAAAGGCAGAGGTATAAATGGATAATGCCAGCGTCAGCGCTGCCAGTTCAGGAATTAACACCATTCCACCGCGGAAATTGAACCCGCGTAGTGCTGGGACGTCCCAGTGTAAAGCTGGGCCAAATATCCAGTGCGTCAGAAGCGGCAGAACAATAAGCAGTCCCAGAGTGACAGGCCAGGTGCGTCGTAACTGACCGGTTTTTATCTGATACGCGCGGTTATAGCGAAACAACCCAATGGAAATGGCAGCCACAATAACCAGCGCGGCGATAAATGGCAGTAAACCTTCGGCCATCTGCGGTGAGGGGATATACAACCCGCGGTTGCTTAAGAAGGCGAGCTCGAACGCATTAACAGCCTGCCGGGGGCCGGGCAGATTACGTAGTACAGCAAAGTACCAGAAAAAGATCTGCAACAGAGGGGGAATATTACGGAACGTCTCAATATAGATCGTCGAGATTTTACGCAGGAGCCAGTTATCGGACAGACGCGCCAGGCCCAGAAAAAAACCCAGGATGGAAGCAAACACAATACAAAGCGCTGAGACCAGCAGCGTATTGAGCAGGCCTACAAGGAAAACGCGGCCGTAAGTGTCGCCCTCATCGTAATCAATTAAATGTTGGACAATACCGAACCCCGCACCACGGTCCAGAAATGCGAAGCCCGAAGTAATACCCCGATTGCTCAGGTTAGTAACGGTGTTATGAATCAGATAGATCGCGACGGCCAGTACAGCAAGAATGGCAAGGATTTGAAACAGCCATGCGCGAACTGCAGGATGAGAAAAAGAGAGCGCGCCTTTGACGGCTGAGCGGCGATGAAACATAGAAACCTCGGTAACCATGACTCTGGGCTGGGCACTGCCGCAGCAGTGCCCGTTACAGCAAAATGCTTAACGTACCGGCGGTGCGTATTGAATGCCGCCATTGTTCCAGAGGTTGTTCTGGCCACGCTTGATCTTCAGCGCGCTCTCCGATCCTACGTTGCGCTCGAAGATCTCCGAGTAGTTGCCCACCTTTTTAATGATGTTGTAGGCCCACTTGTTATCAAGCTTCAAATCTTTGCCGTAATCACCCTCTTTACCCAGCAGGTGAGCCATATCGGGAGTAGAAGGATTCGCGGCTTTTTCATCGACGTTTTTCGAGTTAATGCCCATCTCTTCTGCATTAAGCATGGCAAACAGCGTCCAGCGCACAATAGCGTTCCACTCGTCATCACCTCGACGTACGACCGGACCCAGCGGCTCTTTTGAGATCACCTCCGGCAGAACAATCCATTCAGTCGGGTTGCTCAGTTTAATACGCAGGGCATACAGCTGAGATTGGTCAGAGGCCAGGGTATCGCAACGGCCAGACTCCAGCGCTTTAGCAGATTCGTCGGAGCGGTCAAACGTGACGGGGGTATAGTTCATCTTATTAGACTTGAAGTAATCGGCCACGTTCAGCTCAGTATCTGTACCTGCCTGAATACAGACTGTGGCACCATCCAGCTCTTTCGCGCTTTTCAGCCCTGCTTTATTGTGAGTCAGAAAGCCGATACCGTCGTAATAGGTTACGCCAGTAAATGTCATACCCATTCCTGCATCACGGGAGGAGGTCCAGGTGGTATTACGTGAAAGCAGATCCACTTCGCCGGATTGCAATGCGGTAAAACGCTCTTTCGCCGTCAGCGGGGTATATTTCACTTTTGTATCATCGCCAAACACAGCCGCGGCGACCCCACGGCAAACATCCACATCAATACCCGAGAATTTACCGTTGGCATCGGCATAAGAGAAGCCTGGTAACCCGTCACTGATCCCGCACTGAACGAACCCTTTTTTCTTCACGGCATCCAGAGTTGCCCCCGCGTGAGCCTGGTTAGCGACTACGAGCATGACCGCAACGGCGGCCAGACTGGCTATCATCGTTTTTTTCATATTGCATCCTGTGTGGCGAGAATTATCGTTATAGTGAAGCGCTTATATACGCTTTAACCTGTCTGTGGCTATGGCCAACGTTTTCTAAGCAAACGCAATGCCAGTTTTTGCATTCAACGCAATTAACGAATACGCGATGCGTAATGCTGAGTGTAGACAGCAATAAATATTTCGAGCGCCCTGAAATGGTGCGAAATGACAACCTGCGCCACAATTTAGAGCAAAAGTTTGAATAAAACGTGATGAGGAAATAAAGTGATTTCTAAGGTGAATATTGGCAGGCGAGTTAATTTAAATAACTTGTGAATAGCATCACGCGGTTATTCTGATAAAAGATAAATAAGGCAAAAAAGATGTGAGCAAGAACTAAATATTAATTAACGCAAATGCGTAGCGGAAATTAGACGGGAAAAGCTAAAGCGCGGACAGCTGTCCGCGCTTCAGGATTATTTCGTCAGAGCAACGATACCCAGCGTCAGCCCGGCGAGAGCCGCGGCACCACCTGCGATCGCGCCAGCCGTTTCCCAGTTATCCTGAGTGGTTCCTTTCATGCAGGTGTTGGTGTGAACCAATCTGCCCTGGTCGTCATAGACCGGAACGCAGGGTGAATCATGTGCACAACCCGCGAGGAGTGCAGTAAGCAGGGCAACTGAAATGAATCTTTTCATGATCTTACCTCAAAATTAATTCTTACTTTACGATGCCATCAGCAGGTATTCCGCAAAGCAGGAGGCCATTTTAACATCGGTTTAATGGGGCCATACAGGATGATTAATCTCAAATTATTTGGATTGTAAACTTCGTGGAGAAAAAGGGACTGCGGGGGCTTAATAATGGAGAGATTAGGGAGACACAATATCTGCTCGGGGCGAGCCTGATTTATTAACTGGCTAATCTATTAATTAATCTAAACAATGTTCTGTGACATTAAAGAGGTCCGCGACATGCTCGCAAAGGTAAATTTTGACGTGCCAGCAATCTGTCGCAAAACACACTGTCACCAGGGCTGCGTTAAATACGGGTCGCATTAAGGCGCCTTAGCGTGGCGCCTGTCGTTTAATGCTACGTAGAGAGCAGGGCTTGGGGATCGTGGCATAGCGAGGCAATGGTCTGCGGCGAGACAGGCCGTCCAAGCAGATAACCCTGCAATGTATTGCACCCCAGTTCGGTTAAGAACTCTTGCTGCTGCGGAGTCTCTACGCCTTCTGCCACCACCTTCAGATTAAGCGTTTTGGCCAACGCAACGATGGCCGAAACGATAGTTGCATCGTTACTCTCACCGCTGAGCTCTTTTACAAAGGCGCGGTCGATTTTGAGTTCACAGGCGGGCAACCGTTTTAAATAAAGCAGGCTGGAGTAGCCGGTGCCAAAATCGTCAATCGAGGCTTTTACCCCCGCCTGCGTCAGCTCGGTGAGTACCCTTACGCTCTCCTCCGGATTATTCATCGCCGTGGTTTCTGTCACTTCCAGAATCAGGGTATGCGGTGGAATATGATGGCGCGCAAGGCTGTTCATCACCGTCTCTACCAGTTGCGGTTGTTCAAATTGCAGCGTAGAAAGATTAACGGCCACCGACCACGTCTCGTGGCCTTGCAAATGCCACTCACGGAGCTGGCGGCAGGCCTCATCGATAACCCAGTTACCGATAGGAATGATAAGCCCGCTCTTTTCGGCGAGCGGCAGGAACAGGTCAGGTGAGAGCAGCCCGTCTACAGGATGATGCCAGCGCAGCAGGGCTTCAAAGCCGACCACGGGCCCCACTGGAGCCTTGAACTTTGGCTGATATACCAGTTTTAGCTCGTCACGTTCCAGCGCCATCCAGAGATCGTTCATCAGCTGGAGCTGTTTTTGCGCCAGGGTATTCATCGATGGCTGGAAGAAATGATAGCCGTTACGACCCATATGCTTGGTGTGATACATCGCGGCATCGGCATTGAACATCAATTCACGGGGGTTTTTACCATCGTGAGGGTAAAGGGCAATCCCGATACTGAGGGTCACATTCAGCTCATGAAGATCCAGGCTAAAGGGTTTATCGATAACATGAACCAGCGAGCTGGCCAGCGTCGCGGCATCGTCCGGGGCTTCGATCTCCGCGAGCAGGACAAACTCATCGCCACCAATACGCGCCAGAGTATATTGCCCTTTCAGCGGTTGCTTCATCCGCTCAGTGGCCGCGATCAGCAGTTTATCCCCGGCATCATGTCCCCAGGCATCGTTGACGGCTTTAAAGCCATCCAGATCCATAAACAGCAGGGCAAATGTCCGCCCTTCGCGATCGGCTTTGCTGATTGCCTGATCGAGACGGTCTTCAAGTAATACGCGATTAGGTAAACGGGTCAGGGTATCGTGTAACGCCAACTGGGCCAGCTCACGGTTAGCCTCCGCCAGCGATGACGCCAACAGAGCGGTGCGAGCCTGTAATCTGGCATCGAACATCGATACCAGCAGAGTAATACCGAGAATAGAAAGCGCCACAACGCTCACCAGCACGGCCAGCCAGCTGCCGTTCACCCCCTGGTGCTGCATATGCATCTGAACAGGGAACTGCGCGGCCATCATGCCAGTAAAGTGCATGCCGGCGATGGCGAGTCCCATCAGGATCGCCGCGCCAGCGCGCATGAGTGCAACCTGTGCGGCATCATGACGTAAACGGAAAGTGAGCCACAACGCCGCCAGCGAAGCGAGCATTGCAATCGCGACCGAGAGCACCACCCAGCGTATATTCCAGACGATTGCCGGTTCGACCTGAAGCGCCGCCATACCGGTATAGTGCATCGCTACAATGCCGGTACCCAGAATGAGCGCCCCCAGGAACAGTCGACGTAAGCGCAGTTGCTGCTGGCTGACGAACCAAAGGGCAAAGATCGATGCGCCGATAGCAATCAGCATTGAAACCAGCGTCACGAGCAGGTCATAGTTCATGCGCATCGAGACATCCATCGCCAGCATGCCGATAAAGTGCATGGCCCAGATCCCAATGCCCATAGCAACGCCGCCACCGGTCAGCCAGACGCGGGCTGCGGTTCCGGTACTGCCAGCCACCCGGCCGGCCATGTTCAGCGCAGTGTAAGATGCGAGGATGGCAACAACAAAAGAGATAACCACAAGGACTTGGTCGTAATGACTAACCAGCATGATCACTTCTACTCATACATAGTGAGGTATTCGGTTATACCGGGTAAGAAGGGGGGAGACATTATCATCCAATGGATACGCCTGAAAGGGTTTTAAGTCCGTACTTTTTTAGCGGGAATGTCGTGAGTTCGTCTCTTTTCACTGCATTTGGATGATTATTCCAAATCTGAACAGTTAATCAATTTAAGTGGATTAACGGAATCCATATTGCGGCACTTGTCAGTTTCCGTAGACATCATCTCGATCCACTGCATTAAAAGTGCATCAAAAAGAAAAATGGTGATTGCGAAGACAACGAGCCACCCATACTTACGGATCATGCGGATTTTTCCGGGAATAATTGACAAGAGTGCAGGAAATATACACGAAAAATAGCGGCTGAGAAGAGGGGAAGTCAGGCTTTACGTTTCTGCAGAGAAGAGGGGGATTGTCCGTCATATTTTGCCTGCGCGAGGCATAAAAAAGGCGCTTCCCCATGCCGAGTAGCGCCTTTTTAAACAAGCATTTAGCTAATCGAAATTAGTTCATGCCGTATTTTTTCAGTTTCTTACGCAGAGTACCACGGTTGATACCCATCATCAGCGCAGCGCGGGTTTGGTTACCGCGGGTGTATTGCATCACCATGTCCAACAGTGGCTGTTCAACTTCAGCCAGTACCAGCTCATACAGGTCATTAACATCCTGACCGTTCAGTTGAGCAAAATAGTTCTTCAGTGCCTGTTTAACCGAGTCACGCAGGGGCTTTTGGGTTACCTGGTCCTGAGAGTTAACGGTAGAAACGGTCAGTACGTCAGAATTTACGCGTTGTTCGAACATAGTTCTGTCAGCTCTTTATTTCATTACGCAAGATTTTCGAAGTATGCCTCCAACGCCTCCAGCTGTTCGCTGGCATCCTCTATGGCGTTGAATGTGCGCCGAAACTGGTCATCTGGAGCGTGCTCCTGGAGATACCAGGAGACGTGTTTACGCGCAATTCGGTACCCTTTTGCCTGACCATAATGGTCGTGCAGTTCCCGAATATGCGAACAAAGCAAGCGCTTAACCTCTGCCAGAGGCAGCGGGGCAAGCAGCTCCCCAGTGTCCAGATAATGCTGGATTTCCCGAAAGATCCAGGGTCTTCCCTGAGCGGCACGTCCTATCATCAGAGCATCAGCTCCCGTATAGTCGAGCACAGCTCTGGCTTTAAGCGGGTCAGTAATGTCGCCATTCGCGATAATCGGAATGGAAACCTTCTGCTTGACTGCCCGAATACTGCTGTATTCAGCTTCACCATTGAACAAACAGGCGCGTGTGCGTCCATGAATTGTCAGGGCCTGAATGCCACAGTCTTCGGCCAGTTGGGCAATCTCTACACAGTTACGGTGTTCCGGCGACCAACCCGTGCGAATCTTCAACGTAACAGGAACGTCCACCGCGCTGACAACCGCCGTCAGGATGGACTTCACCTGGTCGGGGTATTGCAGAAGGGCTGAACCTGCAAGCTTGCGATTCACTTTCTTGGCCGGGCAACCCATATTGATATCAATAATCTGGGCGCCACTTTCCACGTTGATACGCGCGGCATCTGCCATCTCTTCAGGAACGCTTCCGGCAATTTGCACGGTGCGGATACCTGGTTCATCAATGTGCACCATCCGAAGACGAGACTTATCGCTTTCCCAAACCTGCGGGTTAGACGACATCATCTCGGATACGGTTAAACCGGCTCCCATCTCGTAACACAGCGTCCTGAACGGCCGGTCGGTAATACCTGCCATAGGGGCTGCAATCAGGCGATTTCTGAGCTGGTGGTTTCCGATGCGCATGAGTTAAGAAATGACCATACTGTGACTGCAAGGCGGCGTATATTACGCATTTTTTGCACGAGATGAAAGGCCAAACTTTGAACAATCACCTGTTGCAGATCATGGAATCCGGAGCGAAGCATAACGAAGAGAATTATATGCGATATAAATCATTAGCTTAACAGAATAAGGTGATTTTATAGCCGCTTACAATTTCCCAAAACTTCTCGTTTTTTCTTAATCAATGAAACCGAAAACCGAATAATCTGCTGTTTTTAGCAGCAGATTTTTCCAGTTCTTTGCGATCTGAGTCGCATTTTAGAACATGATCGCAGTCGGGGAGTTGCCTGTTTTTTGACCGACCTAACAGTTTGAAAAACAGGCGCTCGCATCGTTTTTACTTTTTGCGACCCGTGATACGACACCACTCTTCTTTCTCGACCACAGGATCAAGCGCGAACAGCTCGGTGTAGGCTTCGCAAACACTCTCCGCCTGGCTGGCAAGGATACCTGAAAGTCCCAGCAGACCGCCCTCAACCGGCAGCACGCTGATTAACGGAGCCAGCTCGCGTAACGGGCCCGCCAGGATGTTAGCCACCACGACATCGGCTTTCATGGAAGCTGGCTGGTCTTGCGGCAGATAGAGCTCAAGGCGATCGGAGACGCCGTTACGTTCAGCGTTATCGCGGCTGGCCTGGATAGCCTGGGGATCGATGTCGATCCCGATCGCTTTGGCTGCACCCAGCTTCAGCGCTGCAATCGCGAGGATCCCCGAGCCGCAGCCAAAGTCGATCACGGTCTTGCCTTCCAGATCCAGCCCGTCCAGCCACTGCAGGCACAGCGACGTGGTAGGGTGCGTGCCTGTACCAAATGCCAGACCCGGATCGAGCATCACGTTTACCGCGTTTTCATCGGGAACGTCGCGCCAGCTCGGGCAGATCCACAGGCGTTTACCGAACTGCATTGGATGGAAGTTATCCATCCACTCGCGTTCCCAGTCTTTGTCTTCGATCTGCTCGATCTTATGCACAAAACCAGCACCCAGAAGCGGGTGGTTTTCCAGAATCGCGACAACCTCGTTCATGTCGGTTTCGGCATCGAACAGGCCGATAACGTCGGTGTCGCCCCACAGGCGGGTTTCACCCGGAAGCGGCTCGAAAACCGGCGTATCATGCGTGTCCTGGAAGGTGATGGAAACCGAGCCGGCCTCCATCAGCGCATCGCTCAGCTCTTCGGCATTCGCGCCCGTTGTATTCAGTTTCAGTTGGATCCACGGCATGGCAAAACTCTTTATTTATCAGTAGAAATCATAGCGGGCTGTGGGACGGGTTGACCAAAACGGTTCCCCACCACAAACGCCAGTAAGCTTAACAGTAACGAAGGCACAATCGGATGGAAGCCCAGGTACTGAATATTAAACGTCGCAAGAACGGCGTACAGCACGCCGCCGACAATCATAGCGCTCAGTGCGCCTGCGGCATTGGCTCGCTCCCAGTAAAGCCCCAGCACCAGCGGCCACAGGAAGACCGCCTCAAGCCCGCCGAACGCGAGCAGGTTGAGCCAGATGATCATCTCCGGCGGACGCCAGGCGGCCAGCAGCAGCAATGCCCCTAACAGCAGCGTAATCACGGCTGACATCCGCTTCAGGCGTCGCTCGTTTTCGACCTGCTCCGGGCGCAGGTTCAGATAGAGGTCTTTAATGATCGTAGCGGAACTTTGCAGGAGCTGAGCATTGATCGTCGACATAATGGCGGCCATAGGCGCGGCGAGGAATATCCCGGCGGCAAAAGGTGGAAGCACTTTGACCATCAGCGTTGGGATCACCAAGTCAGGGACCGTCAGGTCCGGGATCACTGCGCGGCCTAACGCGCCTGCCAGGTGCATACCAAACATCAGGATCGCCACAACGATAGTGCCGATGATGATGCCTCTGTGCACCGCTTTGCTGTCTTTATAAGAGATGCATCGCACCGCGGTATGCGGCAGGCCAATCACCCCAAAGCACACCAGCACCCAGAACGAGGTCATAAACGTCGGGGAGAGGATATCGTCCGCGCCCTGCGGCGAGACCAGTTTCGGGTCGATCGCTTCCAGGGTTTCCACGGCATGGCTCAGTCCGCCTGCCGCATGAACAATGCCCACCAGCAGAACGATAGTGCCAATAAGCATCACCATCCCCTGCATCGTATCGTTCAGCACGCTGGCACGGAACCCGCCAAAGGCGGTGTACAGCGCAATACTCACCCCGAAGATGATAAGGCCCGTCTCATAGGGGATCCCCGCTGCCGTCTCCAGCAAACGCGCGCCGCCAATAAACTGTACCGTCATCGCACCAATAAAGGCGACCAGCAGGCTCAGGCTTGCGAGCCACACCAGCAGGCGGCTCTGATAGCGCGCAAACAGCATATCGTTGAGCGTCACGGCGTTATAGCGGCGAGCCAGAATGGCAAATTTTTTGCCAAGAATACCCAAAGAGAGCCAGACGGCAGGCAACTGGATCATTGCCAGCAGCACCCAGCCTAACCCGTATTTATAGGCGGCACCGGGACCACCGATAAACGAGCTGGCGCTGATATAGGTGGCGGTAAGCGTCATGGCCAGCACAACGCCGCCCATCGAGCGGCTACCGAGAAAATACTCATTCAGGAAGGTGCCGGTGGTCCTTTTACGCATCGCATAAACGGACAAACCAAACACCACTAACAGGTAAGCGATAAGCGGCAGAATGACTTCAGGCTGCATCATCGTCCTCCAGCGGAATATCGCGATAAATGAATTTCACCATTGCCCAGCACAGCAGGATAAAGACCAGCGGCACCAGCAGACACGCCATCTCAAACCAGTGAGGCAGGCCGGTAATGCCAATGGCTGAATCAGGTAGGTAAGCAGTTACTAACCAAGCGGCGAGATAGAGAAGGGTTAGCCACAATGCCCAACGGGCTTCTTTATGGGCCTGAACAAAGCGCTTGTCCATTTTTTGTCCCTTGTGGATGAAGAAAGCGGGGATTGTACATGATGGGGCATGGCTCCCCCCAGAAATAAAAAAAGGCCGGATTAACCGGCCTTTTCGCGTTGCTGCAAACTTACTTCTCGTTCAGACCGAGTTTCTTCTCCAGATAGTGGATGTTAGTCCCACCATTCTGGAAGTGCTCGTCGCTCATGATGCGCATCTGCAGATCAACGTTGGTTTTGATACCATCGATAATCAGCTCCTGCAGGGCGTTCTTCATGCGGGCAATCGCCACGTCACGGTTCTCGCCGTAGCAGATGAGTTTACCGATCATTGAGTCATAGTACGGCGGTACGGTGTAACCGGCGTAAATATGAGACTCCCAGCGCACACCAAAGCCACCCGGCGCGTGGAAACGCGTGATTTTACCCGGGCTTGGCAGGAAGGTGTTCGGGTCTTCGGCGTTGATACGGCATTCTACCGCATGGCCTTTGACCACAACTTCGTCCTGTTTGATGGACAGAGGCTGGCCGGCAGCGATACGCAGCTGCTCTTTGATCAGGTCAACGCCGGTGATCATTTCGGTAACCGGGTGTTCAACCTGAATACGGGTGTTCATCTCAATGAAGTAGAACTCGCCGTTTTCGAACAGGAACTCGAAAGTACCCGCGCCGCGATAGCCGATATCCACACAGGCCTTGGAGCAACGCTCGCCGATGTAGCGACGCAGTTCCGGGGTAATGCCCGGCGCTGGTGCTTCTTCGACCACTTTCTGGTGACGACGCTGCATGGAGCAGTCGCGTTCTGCCAGATAGATGGCGTTACCCTGACCGTCAGCCAACACCTGAATTTCGATGTGGCGTGGGTTTTCCAGGTACTTTTCCATGTAAACCATGTCATTGCTGAAAGCCGCTTTCGCTTCCGCTTTTGTCATGGCAATGGACTGGGCCAGCTCTGCATCGCTGCGCACAACGCGCATACCACGACCGCCGCCGCCGCCGGACGCCTTGATGATTACCGGGTAGCCAATGCGTTTTGCATGGGCACGGTTAACATCCATATCGTCGCCCAGAGGGCCGTCGGAGCCTGGTACAGTTGGAACACCGGCTTTCTTCATTGCGGTGATCGCAGACACTTTGTCGCCCATCAGACGAATGGTGTCGGCTTTCGGGCCGATGAAGATAAAGCCAGAGCGTTCAACCTGCTCGGCAAAGTTGGCGTTCTCAGAGAGGAAGCCGTAACCCGGATGAATTGCCACCGCGCCGGTGATTTCAGCGGCGCTGATGATAGCCGGGATGTTCAGATAGCTTTTTACGGACGGAGCCGGGCCAATACAGACCGTCTCATCCGCCAGCAATACGTGTTTTAAATCGCGATCCGCGCTTGAGTGCACGGCCACGGTCTTGATGCCCAGTTCTTTACAGGCACGAAGAATACGCAGTGCAATCTCGCCACGGTTGGCGATAACAATTTTATCCAGCATGTTCGCCTCGTTACTCGATGACGACCAGCGGCTCGTCAAATTCTACCGGCTGACCACTTTCGACCAGAATCGCTTTCACAGTACCTGACTTGTCTGCTTCGATCTGGTTCATCATTTTCATGGCTTCGACGATGCACAGGGTATCGCCAGCATTGACTTTCTGACCCACTTCGATGAACGCTTTCGCGTCCGGGCTCGGGGTGCGGTAGAAAGTACCAACCATTGGGGAACGTACGATGTGACCACTGATTTCTGCGGCTGCGGCAGGTGCAGCTTCTGCTGCTGGCGCAACGGCTGAGGCAAGCGCAGGCTGCTGCTGCATCATTGGTGCTGCATAAGCTTGCTGCATTACCGGGAAGCTAGCGGCTGGGGCTGCACGGCTGATGCGTACAGACTCTTCGCCTTCAGAAATTTCCAGTTCGGAGATGCCTGATTCTTCAACCAGCTCGATCAGTTTTTTAATCTTACGAATATCCATGAGTGGGTTCCGTACTCTTGTTTAGTGTGATTGTGACAGGCGTTTTACCGCTGTCTGTAAAGCGTATGAATAACCGTCTGCACCCAGTCCACAGATAACGCCTGCGGCGATATCCGACAGGTAGGAATGGTGGCGGAACGGTTCTCGGGCATGCACGTTACTCAGATGGATCTCGATAAACGGGATACTCACCGCAAGCAGTGCGTCGCGGATAGCAACACTGGTGTGCGTAAACGCGGCCGGATTGATCAGGATATAGTCCACATTGTCTTTAGCCTGATGAATACGGTCGATGATTGCGTACTCCGCATTTGACTGAAAATGGTCCAAATCCACATCTAATGACGCTGCTTCCGTACCCAGACGGTTAACAATTTCACTCAATGTTAGCGTGCCATACTTCTCTGGCTCACGGGTTCCGAGCATGTTCAGGTTCGGTCCGTTAAGAACTAAGATTTGAAATTTACCAGCCATTATGCCGCTATCTCCTGCGAATCTCGGGTAAAAAACAAAATATACCTTCGATGCGCGATTGTCACCCTTTCAGAGGCCCAAAACCTCTGTCAGGAAAACCAAAGTCGCACATTATAACGATTTCGTAGCATTTGGCAGCTAAATACTGGTCTTATCAGGGAAGATTATCAACCGCAAACCCAAAAAGATTCACGGATGATAAGTATTCTGCGGGAAAACGCACAGTTTCGCGAACTATCGCAACCACTGGCGGAACTTCTTATAACGCCACGCCAGCAGGCCCAACGCCAGCAACGCATAGATGATGGGCTGCGGCGAGAGAATTTTCACCGACCACAGGTAATGAATGGGGGCGAGGATCGCAACAAGATAGACGAAGTTGTGCAGATACTGCCACCGTCGGCCCAGTTTTCGCTGGGCATACTGCGTCGAGGTGAGCGTCAGCGCCAGCAGAATCAGCCAGCTTACAATGCCCAGCGTCAGGTAAGGGCGCGTCACCAGTTCGCGGCCCAGTAGCGACAAATTGTTAATCCCCAGCTCAAGCAGCGCATAGCTGGTGAGATGGATTGTCGCCCAGGCAAAACACCATAGCCCTAACAGACGACGGGTGCGTATCAATAATGGCTGTTTAGCGTAACGCGCCAGCGGTGAGACCAGCAAGGTTGCCAGTAAAAATTTCAGAGCCATCCTACCCGTAAAATGCTGGATATCTTTCGCCGGGTCGGCGCTGAACGCGCCAGCATTCACTGCCCAGAACAGCCATATAAAAGGAAGCGCTCCGGCAAGATGCAGGGCGACCTTCAGCCAGGTAATCTGTTTTGCCGTCAGCCGCACTAGAAATTCTCCCGGAGATCGAGGCCGCGATAGAGCGATGCCACCTGATCGGCATAGCCATTGAAAAGCAGCGTAGGCTGGCGTTTCACATCCAGCGCACCGCCGGAGCCGATAAAACGTTCAGTAGCCTGCGACCAGCGAGGGTGGTCCACATGCGGGTTCACGTTGGCATAAAAACCATATTCATCGGACGCGGCGAGGTTCCAGGTGGTCGGCGGACGTTCACGGGTCAGCTTAATGCTGACGATAGATTTAATCCCTTTAAATCCATACTTCCACGGCACGGTCAGGCGAACAGGGGCACCATTTTGCGGGGGCAGCGCTTTGCCATATACCCCAACGGTCAACAGCGTGAGAGGATGCATCGCTTCGTCAAGACGCAGGCCCTCTACGTAGGGATACTGCAGCCCGCCGCCGATAAAACGATCTTTTTGGCCAGGCATCTGCTCAGGGGAGTAAAGCGTCTGGAAGGCGACATATTTTGCATTGCTGGTCGGCTCTACCATCGCCAGCAGTTTGTGAAGCGGAAAACCGATCCACGGCACCACCATCGACCAGGCTTCTACGCAACGCATACGATAGATGCGCTCCTCCAGCGGAAAGCGGGTGGTGAGGTCATGGTGATCCAGCGTTAAAGGTTTCGCGACTTCACCGTCAATAGTTAACGTCCAGGGATCGGTCTTCATACTGCCGGCATTGGCCGCAGGATCGGCCTTATCCAGGCCAAACTCATAGAAGTTGTTATAGCCGGTGACCTTATCTTCCGGCGTCAGGGCAAGTTTGCTCTGCCATTGATCGGGTCTGGAGAACGTCAGTGGCTTACCAGCGGGGGCTTTCGGACGATCATTGCCTTTGAACCAGTCGAGCAGATCGGCGTGAGCCGAAGGGGTAAGGGTGAGTGCAGTGGCGCTGATGCCAAGCATTTTCAGGATCTGTCGGCGCTGGAGCATAAAAGCCGATTCAGCAGTTACATCGGCTTCCGTCAGTTTTTTCATTTTCATGGCATCCTCCGTCATGCGATGAGGTAAGCATGACGGAGGAGTGAGGTTAATGCGAATATGTCACGAAAAATTGAAGATTAGGCGATTTTAACCAGCGTACGACCCTGGGCCTGGTTGGAGATAATCTTCGCAGCATATTCTGCCGCCTGCTCGAGGCCAATCTGGGTTGCACTCTGGGCAAAGAACGCTTCCGGCAAATCGCGAACCAGCCGCGTCCATGCTTCGGTACGGCGAGCGGCGGGCGTCATAACGGAATCTACCCCCTGCAAACGCACGTTGCGCAGAATAAATGGCATCACCGTGGTGGGCAGTGCAAAGCCGCCCGCCAGACCGCAGGCCGCCACGCAGCCGCCGTAGTTCATCTGAGCCAGCACTTTCGCCAGCACTTTATCGCCGACGGTATCCACCGCACCGGCCCAGAGCTGTTTTTCCAGCGGACGGGTTTCAGCGAATTCGTCGCGGCCCAGAATGCGGCTCGCCCCCAGCTTGCGCAGATAATCATGGGTGCTTTCGCGACCAGAGACCGCCGCGACCTGATAGCCGAGCTTATGTAACAGTGCGACCGCGGTGCTCCCTACGCCGCCGCTGGCGCCGGTCACCACGATTTCGCCCGATTGCGGCGTAACACCCGCCTCTTCGAGCGCCATAACGCAGAGCATGGCGGTGAAGCCGGCGGTGCCGATGATCATGGCTTTACGGCCATCAAGGCCTTTCGGCATAGGAACCAGCCAGTCGCCCTTCACGCGAGCCTGAGCGGCGAGGCCACCCCAGTGATTTTCGCCAACGCCCCAGCCGGTCAGCAGCACCTGCTGCCCGGCATGGAAGCGAGGATCTTCACTGGTATGAACGCGACCCGCAAAGTCGATACCCGGAACCATGGGGAAGTTTCGGATAATTTTACCCGCACCAGTAATGGCGAGCGCGTCTTTGTAGTTCAGGCTCGACCAGTCAATATCAACGGTCACGTCGCCTTCAGGCAGTCGGCTCTCTTCGATGGCTTGCACTGTGGCAAGCGTTTTGCCGTCCTGCTGTTCTAAGATCAAAGCCTGCATACAGGTTCCTTACTAAGCATGATGATGGGAAAATAATTTCTGAAGACTATACTCGCACAGTGAAACGCGATGCCGATTTAACGCAATAAATTGCCAGAAACACCAGGTTTGGTAGTATGCCGCTGTTTAAAGCGAGTTAGCGCTCACTCGCTATCCTCATTCACTCACGGAGTAATCTCAAGGATGCGATTATCGACGAAGTTCTCCGCTTTTATCACCTTGCTGACCGGCATGACCATTTTCGTCATTCTGATTGGCTGTTCACTGAGCTTCTATAACGCCGTTCAGGACAAACTGGTCAACCGCGTGCAGGCCGTGGCCTCGGTCATTGATACACGACTTGTCAGCACGTCGTTTTCCCAGCTCTCCGGCCAGCTTGACGAACTGATGGCACCAACTGACATCGTCAGCATTGAGATAAAGCAGGGCAGAGAGACGGTCTTTCACCATCAGCGCACCGGGGTATACCACTCTGCAGGCATACAGATGCAGTATCGCGAACAGGACATCCATTCGCTGAAAAATCCGGGTATGACCCTCAGACTGATATATCAGGATCCGATGAACAACTACCTCCACTCGCTGATGACCACCGCGCCACTCACCCTCGCCGTTGCCTTTATCGCGTTGTTACTCCTGTTGGCCGTGCGCTGGCTGCGCCGCCAGCTCAACGGGCAGGAGTTACTTGAATCGCGTTCGGCGCGTATTCTGAACGGAGAGCGGGGGGCACAGGTTCGCGGGTCAGTCTATGAATGGCCATCCCGTACCAGCAGCGCGCTCGATGTCCTGCTCTCTGAAATCCAGTTTGCCAGCGATCAGCGCAGTCGCATGGACACCCTGATTCGCTCTTATGCCGCGCAGGACAACAAAACCGGTCTCAATAATCGTCTCTTCTTTGATAACCAGTTGGCCACGCTGCTGGAAGACCAGGAGAAAGTGGGCTCCCACGGCGTGGTTATGTTAGTTCGCCTGCCAGACTTTGATCTGATGAAAGATAACTGGGGACGTACGGTCGCAGAAGAGCATCTGTTTACCCTTATTAATCTGCTCTCAACATTTATTATGCGTTACCCGGGCGCGTTACTGGCCCGCTATCATCGCAGTGATTATGCAGTGTTGCTTCCCCATCGCACGTTGAAAGAATCCGAAAGTATTGCCAGCCTGCTGCTTAAAACCGTGGATGCCCTGCCGCCTACGAAAATGCTCGATCGCGATGATATGGTGCATATTGGCATCTGCGCCTGGCGTGGCGGGCAGACGACGGAGCAAGTAATGGAACACGCCGAAGCCGCTACCCGTAACGCGGTGCTGCAGGGCGCCAACGGTTGGGCCGTGTACGACGACTCCCTGCCGGAGAAGGGGCGCGGCAACGTGCGCTGGCGTACCCTGATTGAGCAGACTCTGAACCGCGGTGGGCCGCGTATTTATCAGAAACCGGCGGTTACAAAAGATGGCATGGTCCATCATCGTGAACTGCTGTGCCGTATTTTTGATGGCAACGAAGAGGTGGTCTCGGCGGAGTACCTGCCGATGATCCTCCAGTTTGGGCTGTCGGAAGAGTACGACCGCCAGCAAATCACGCGCCTGATGCCTTTTTTATCTTTCTGGCCGGAAGAAAATCTGGCGATCCAGATAACCGTTGAATCGCTGATTCGCCCGCGTTTTCAGCGCTGGCTGCGTGATGTTTTGATGCAGTGTGAAAAATCACAGCGAAAACGGATTATTTTTGAACTTGCAGAGGCAGATGTCTGTCAACATATCAGCCGGTTACAAGCGATAGTACGTTTGATCACTGCGCTTGGCGCTCGCGTGGCGGTAACCCAGGCGGGTTTAACGCTGGTCAGTACCAGCTGGATCAAGACCCTTGAGGTGGCACTGTTAAAGCTCCATCCGGGTCTGGTTCGGAACATTGAAAAGCGCACGGAAAACCAGCTGCTGGTGCAGAGTCTGGTGGAAGCGTGCAAAGGGACACAGACGCAAGTATTTGCCACTGGCGTGCGCAGCAGAAGTGAATGGCAGACGTTGACAGAGCGCGGCGTGTCAGGCGGTCAGGGGGATTTTTTTGCTGCCTCTCAGCCGCTTGACAGCAATGTGAAAAAATATTCGCAAAGATACTCTGTTTAACCTGCCGTTTAATTTGTTTTCACGTAGAATATCGCGCCTGTAGCTTGAGTATGACGAGCAAAAAAGACAGTGAACGACCTTTGACTGGTTACAAATGAAAGTGTGAGGAACACTGCTGTTGATTCAGCCCTGAGGGAGTCAGGTGTCGATTTGTAACAAAGGAAACGTACTGCACTAATTTTCACCGTAGCAGATGATTTTTGCGCCTTGTCGCTGCTGCGCGTGGTTGGTAAAGTAAGCGGATTTTGTTTTCCGCCCCAGCTTTCAGGATTATCCCTTAGTATGTTGAAAAAATTTCGTGGCATGTTTTCCAATGACCTGTCCATTGACCTGGGTACCGCGAATACCCTTATCTATGTAAAAGGACAAGGCATCGTACTGAATGAGCCTTCCGTTGTGGCCATTCGTCAGGATCGTGCTGGTTCACCGAAAAGCGTGGCGGCCGTTGGTCATGACGCTAAGCAGATGCTTGGTCGTACCCCAGGTAACATCGCAGCTATTCGCCCGATGAAAGACGGCGTTATCGCTGACTTCTTCGTGACCGAAAAAATGCTTCAGCACTTCATTAAGCAGGTGCATAGCAATAGCTTCATGCGTCCAAGCCCGCGCGTTCTGGTGTGCGTGCCGGTAGGTGCTACCCAGGTTGAGCGTCGTGCTATCCGTGAATCCGCTCAGGGCGCCGGTGCGCGTGAAGTCTTCCTGATTGAAGAGCCGATGGCTGCCGCAATTGGCGCGGGTCTGCCGGTTTCCGAAGCCACCGGTTCCATGGTTGTAGATATCGGTGGTGGTACCACTGAAGTCGCCGTTATCTCCCTGAACGGCGTGGTCTACTCCTCCTCCGTACGTATCGGCGGTGACCGTTTCGACGAAGCCATCATTAATTATGTGCGCCGTAACTACGGCTCTCTGATCGGTGAAGCGACCGCAGAGCGTATCAAGCACGAAATCGGTTCTGCCTATCCGGGCGACGAAGTGCGTGAAATCGAAGTTCGCGGACGTAACCTGGCTGAAGGCGTTCCACGCGGCTTTACCCTGAACTCCAACGAAATCCTCGAAGCGCTGCAGGAGCCATTGACCGGTATCGTGAGCGCCGTGATGGTTGCCCTGGAACAGTGCCCGCCGGAACTGGCTTCCGATATCTCCGAGCGCGGTATGGTTCTGACTGGTGGTGGTGCGCTGCTGCGTAACCTCGATCGCCTGTTGATGGAAGAGACAGGTATTCCTGTCGTAGTTGCAGAAGATCCACTGACTTGCGTAGCCCGTGGCGGCGGCAAGGCGCTGGAGATGATCGACATGCACGGCGGCGACTTGTTCAGCGAAGAGTAGTCGGAAGTGAAAGGGTAGCGGATGCTACCCTTTCTCTCTGACGCGAGAGTACGCATAGCCTATGAAGCCAATTTTTAGCCGTGGCCCGTCGCTACAGTTTCGCCTGATTTTGGCGTTGCTGGTGGCGCTCGGCGTCATTATCGCCGATAGCCGCCTCGGTACGTTCAGCCAGATCCGAACGTACATGGATACCGCCGTCAGTCCTTTCTACTTTATATCAAATGGTCCCCGTGAATTGCTGGATAGCGTCTCCCAGACGTTGTCATCGCGCGACCAGCTCGAACTTGAAAACCGTGCATTACGCCAGGAGTTGCTGCTGAAAAACAGCGAACTGCTGATGCTGGGCCAGTATCGTCAGGAAAATGCTCGTCTGCGTGAGCTGTTAGGATCGCCGCTGCGTCAGGATGAGCAGAAAATGGTTACCCAGGTCATCTCGACCGTTAACGATCCCTATAGCGATCAGGTGGTCATCGACAAAGGCAGCGTAAACGGTGTTTACGAAGGCCAGCCGGTTATCAGCGACAAAGGCGTTGTAGGGCAGGTGGTCGCCGTTGCTAAGCTGACCAGCCGCGTTTTATTGATTTGTGATGCAACGCATGCATTGCCGATTCAGGTATTACGTAACGATATACGCGTGATTGCTGCCGGCAACGGTTGTACTGATGATCTGCAACTGGAGCATCTGCCTGCTAACACCGACATTCGGGTGGGTGATGTACTGGTGACATCGGGTCTGGGGGGGCGTTTCCCGGAAGGTTATCCTGTGGGTGTGGTCTCCTCTGTGAGGCTGGATACTCAGCGCGCCTATACCGTGATTCAGGCTCGTCCAACGGCCGGTCTGCAGCGTCTGCGTTATCTGTTATTGCTCTGGGGCGCAGATCGCAACGGCAGTAACCCAATGACGCCGGAAGATGTGCACCGTGTGGCAAATGAACGTCTGATGCAGATGATGCCGCAGGTGTTACCATCACCGGACGCGATGGGGCCACCGGCGCCCGTTCCGGCGCCAGCGACGGGGCTAACCCAGCCTCAGCCTGCTACGCCGCCACCGCAGCGCTCCCCGGGAGGGCAATAGTGGCAAGTTATCGTAGCCAGGGACGCTGGGTTATCTGGCTCTCGTTTTTAGTCGCACTGCTACTGCAAGTTATGCCCTGGCCGGACGACATTCTTGTCTTCCGGCCAAATTGGGTACTGCTTATTCTGTTGTACTGGATTCTGGCGCTCCCGCACCGCGTAAATGTGGGCACGGGATTCGTGATGGGTGCCATACTGGATCTCATCAGTGGCTCTACGCTTGGCGTGCGCGCTTTGTCCATGAGCATCATTGCTTATCTGGTCGCACTAAAATTCCAGCTTTTTCGCAATCTGGCGCTCTGGCAACAGGCGCTGGTGGTGATGTTGTTATCTCTTGCTGCGGATATCATTGTTTTCTGGGCAGAGTTTTTAGTGATCAACGTCTCTTTCCGACCTGAAGTGTTCTGGAGTAGTGTAGTAAACGGTGTCCTCTGGCCATGGTTATTCCTGCTGATGCGTAAAATTCGCCAGCAGTTTGCCGTGCAATAAAAAGGTTTCTATGACGTCTTTGTATCTCGCTTCCGGCTCACCTCGCCGTCAGGAATTGCTGACCCAGTTGGGCGTAACGTTTGAACGCATCGTCACCGGCATTGAAGAAGTCCGGGCCAGTGGCGAAAGCGCTCAACAGTATGTTTCCCGCCTGGCGCGAGAGAAGGCACAGGCAGGCGTGGCGCAAACGCCGCGTGATTTACCCGTACTGGGCGCAGATACCATCGTTATCCTTAATGGTGAAGTCCTTGAGAAACCGCGCGATGGCGCTCACGCGGCGACCATGCTGCGCAAATTGTCCGGGCATACGCATCAGGTCATGACCGCCGTTGCCATCGCTGACAGCCAGCACGTACTGGATTGCCTGGTCGTTACCGATGTTACGTTCAGAGTGCTCACCGAAGAAGACATTACCGCTTACATCGACAGCGGTGAACCTATGGATAAAGCAGGTGCATACGGTATTCAAGGGTTGGGTGGCTGTTTTGTCAGGAAGATAAATGGCAGCTATCACGCCGTAGTCGGCTTACCGCTGGTGGAAACGTATGAGTTGCTGAGCAATTTTAACTCACTGCGTGAGAGAAGGGATAATTATGACGGCTGAATTGTTGGTAAACGTAACGCCATCGGAAACGCGTGTCGCTTATATTGATGGCGGCATTCTGCAGGAAATCCATATTGAGCGTGAAGCGCGACGCGGAATCGTAGGCAATATCTACAAAGGTCGTGTGAGTCGTGTGCTACCGGGTATGCAGGCGGCATTTGTAGATATTGGTCTGGATAAGGCCGCATTCCTTCATGCTTCTGACATCATGCCGCACACCGAATGCGTGGCGGGTGAAGAGCAAAAACAGTTTACCGTACGTGATATCTCGGAGCTGGTTCGTCAGGGGCAGGATCTGATGGTGCAGGTGGTGAAAGATCCCCTCGGTACCAAAGGTGCGCGTTTAACAACCGACATTACGCTGCCTTCCCGTTATCTGGTCTTTATGCCCGGTGCGTCTCACGTGGGGGTTTCCCAGCGCATTGAGAGCGAAACCGAACGCGAACGCCTGAAAAAAGTCGTCAGTGCCTATTGCGACGAGCAGGGCGGTTTTATCATTCGTACCGCCGCAGAAGGGATTAGCGAAGACGATCTGGCCTCGGACGCCGCCTACCTGAAACGCGTCTGGACCAAGGTGATGGAGCGTAAAAAACGCAACCAGACGCGCTATCAACTGTATGGCGAGCTGGCGCTGGCTCAGCGCGTTCTGCGCGACTTCGCCGACGCTCAGCTTGACCGCATCCGCGTCGACTCCCGTCTGACCTATGAAGCCTTGCTGGAATTTACCAGCGAGTACATTCCTGAAATGCCGGGTCTGCTGGAACACTATGTCGGCAAGCAGCCGATCTTCGATCTGTTCGACGTGGAGAACGAAATCCAGCGCGCGCTGGAGCGTAAAGTGGAATTGAAGTCCGGCGGTTATTTGATTATTGACCAGACCGAAGCCATGACGACGGTGGATATCAATACCGGTGCCTTTGTAGGCCACCGTAATCTTGATGACACCATCTTCAATACCAATATAGAAGCAACCCAGGCTATCGCCCGTCAGCTGCGACTGCGTAATCTTGGCGGCATTATCATCATCGACTTTATCGATATGAGTAATGAAGACCACCGTCGCCGCGTGCTGCATTCGCTGGAGCAGGCGCTCAGTAAAGACCGCGTTAAAACCAGTATTAACGGCTTCTCGCAGCTGGGGCTGGTGGAGATGACCCGCAAACGCACCCGCGAAAGCGTGGAGCACGTGCTCTGTAATGAGTGTCCGACGTGCCACGGCCGTGGCACAGTCAAGACCACCGAGACGGTTTGCTATGAAATCATGCGTGAAATTGTTCGCGTGCATCATGCCTACGACTCCGACCGTTTCCTGGTCTATGCTTCTCCTTCGGTGGCAGAAGCCCTGAAAGGGGAAGAGTCCCACGCATTGGCAGAAGTGGAAATTTTTGTCGGCAAACAGGTGAAAGTACAAATCGAACCGCTCTATAACCCGGAGCAATTCGATGTGGTAATGATGTAATACGCAGGCTGCTGCGATACGAGAACGGCTGACAAGGAGCGACGCGTGAGGCGACTGCCGGGGATTTTATTGCTTACAGGGGCAACGCTGATTGTGATTGTCGCGCTGCTGGTAAGCGGGCTGCGTCTCGTATTGCCGCATCTGGATAGCTGGCGCCCGCAGGTGCTGGCTAAACTGGGATCTGCGACCGGTATGCCGATTGAGGCCAGTAAGCTCAACGCCACCTGGCAAAATTTCGGCCCCACCCTCGACGTTCATGACATCAATGCCGGCCTGAAGGATGGCGGCTATCTGAAAATAAGCCGCGTCACCCTCGCTCTGGATGTCTGGCAAAGCTTGTTGCACCTGCGCTGGCAGTTTCGCGATCTCACCTTTTATCAGCTGAAGTTTGTAACCAATACGCCGTTAAGTAATGACAAACAGAGCGGTGGGTTTGAAGCAAACCGTATTAGCGATCTCTTTTTACGCCAGTTCGATCATTTCGATCTGCGCGACAGCGAAGTGAGTTTTATTACCCTCTCTGGCCAGCGTGCCGAACTGGCGATCCCGCAACTGACCTGGCTTAACGGTAAAGATCGCCATCGCGCCGAGGGACAGGTCAGCCTCTCCAGCCTGAACGGTCAGCACGGGATCGTGCAGGTACGTATGGACCTGCGTGATGATGACAGCGGTCTGCTAAACAATGGCAAAGTGTGGATGCAGGCTGACGACGTAGATGTTAAACCCTGGTTGGGTGAATGGCTGCAGAAAGATATGCAGCTGCAGACGGCGCGGTTCAGCATTGAAGGCTGGATGACCCTCAGTAAAGGCGAGATCGCCGGTGGGGACATCTGGCTGAAGCAGGGCGGCGCGAGCTGGCCGGGTGAAGATCGTCAGCATCGACTTATGGTGGATAACCTCACCGCGCATATTACCCGCGCTGGCGAAGGCTGGCAGTTTGCTATTCCTGATACCCGCATCACGCTGGATGATAAACCCTGGCCGCGTGGCGCGCTGGCGCTGGCGTGGATCCCGGAACAAGAAGTCGGCGGCAAAAATAGCAAGCGCAGCGATGAGTTGCGTATTCGCGCCAGTAACCTCGAGCTGGAAGGGCTTGAAGGATTGCGTTCAATGGCGTCTAAACTCTCACCGGCTCTGGGAGAAGTGTGGCAGGCGACACAGCCGGTCGGGGCCATTAACTCGCTGGCGCTGGATATTCCTCTGCAGGCTACCGAGAAAACCCGTTTCGACATCGCCTGGACCGACCTCGCCTGGAAACAGTGGAAGCTGCTGCCAGGGGCAGAACATTTCAGCGGAACCCTGGAAGGGAGCGTTGAAGATGGCCGTCTGACCGGCCAGATGAATAATGCCGTCATGCCTTATGAAACGGTCTTCCGCGCCCCGCTGGAGATTGAGAAAGGGACCGCAACGCTCAACTGGTTAAAGAACGAAAAAGGGTTCCAGCTGGATGGCCGCCATATTGATGTGAAAGCGAAAGCGGTACATGCCCGGGGCGACTTCCGTTATATGCAGCCTCAGGGCGAAGAACCCTGGCTGGGCATTCTGGCGGGTATTAGCACGGATGATGGGTCGCAGGCCTGGCGCTATTTTCCCGAAAACCTGATGGGCAAGGATCTGGTGGATTACCTGAGCGGTGCGATTCAGGGGGGCCAGGCGGACAACGCTACCCTGGTCTATGGCGGTAACCCGCACCTGTTCCCATACAAACATAATGAAGGCCAGTTCCAGGTGCTGGTCCCGCTGCATAACGCGACCTTTGCCTTCCAGCCGGACTGGCCGGCGCTAAAGAATCTCGATATCGAACTCAACTTCATCAACGACGGCCTGTGGATGAAGAGCGACAGCGTGGCGCTGGGCGGCGTGACTGCCAGCAACCTGAAGGCGGTTATCCCCGATTACTCAAAAGAAAAATTGCTGATTGATGCCGATATCAACGGGCCGGGTAAGGCCGTTGGGCCCTATTTTGCAGAGACTCCGTTGAAGGATTCCCTGGCTACGACCCTGGATGAGCTCCAGCTTGATGGTGATGTGAATGCTCGCTTACATCTGGATATTCCGCTCGACGGTGAAATGACCACCGCTGAAGGCGACGTGCATCTGCACGACAACGATCTGTTTATTAAACCCCTCAATAGCACCATCAATAACCTGAGTGGCCAGTTCAGCTTTGTGAATGGCAATCTGAAGAGTGAACCCCTGACGGCAAGCTGGTTTAAGCAGCCGGTCACTATCGACTTTTCGACCACCGAGGGGGAAAAGGCGTATCAGGTCGCGGTGAATCTGGATGCTAACTGGCAGCCAGCCCGTATGGATGTGCTGCCAAAACCGGTCAGTGAAGCGGTGAGCGGCTCGTTGCCATGGCAGGGGAAAGTGGCAATTGATCTGCCGTACCGTGGCAGCGCGAAATATAAGGTAGATATCACCAGCGATCTGAAGAATGTAAGCAGTCACTTACCTTCTCCGCTGAACAAGAGCGCAGGTGAAGCATTACCGGTCAAAATCAATGTCGATGGCAACCTTAACAGTTTTACCCTGACGGGCAACGCCGGTGCCAATAACCACTTCAACAGCCGCTGGCTGCTGAATCGCAAGCTAACGCTGGATCGGGCAATCTGGACCTCTGATAGCCGCACCCTCCCGCCGCTACCGGATCAGCCTGGCGTTGAACTGAATTTGCCAGCGATGGATGGCGCCGAGTGGCTTGGATTGTTACAAAAAGGGGTGGGGAAAAACGTGGATGATGCCGCGCAATTCCCGGAGCAGATCACCGTTCGGACCCCTTCGCTGGCGCTGGGCGGACAGCAGTGGAACAACTTGAGCATTGTCTCCCGACCGACGCCGACGGGATCGACGGTCGAGGCGCATGGTCGTGAAATCAACGCGACGCTAACGATGCGAGATGCCGCCCCATGGCTGGCTGATATCCGCTACCTCTATTTCAACCCGGCCTCACCGACGGGCAGTAACGACACTAACGCAATCCCCTTCGCGGCGAATAAACGCATCGATTTTACCGGCCTGCCTGACCTTCAACTGCGCTGTGCTGAATGCTGGCTGTGGGGACAAAAATATGGTCGCATCGACGGCGATTTTGCTATTAAGGGCAACACCCTGTCCCTGACGGACGGGCTGCTGGATACTGGCTTTGGCCGTTTGACGGTGAACGGTGAATGGGTAAACAGTGCGAGCGAGCAACGTACCTCGCTGAAAGGGCAGGTGAAAGGTAATAAGCTGGATGCCGCAGCAGGCTTCTTTGGGGTCACCACACCGGTTCGCGATTCGAATTTTGATGTCGATTATGACCTGCACTGGCGCAATCCGCCGTGGCAACCGGATGAGGCCTCGCTGAACGGAATCATCAAAGCGCGGCTTGGAAAGGGCCATATTGCCGACGTAAGCACCGGCCATGCCGGGCAAATTTTGCGTCTGCTGAGTTTTGATGCCCTGCTGCGTAAGCTGCGCTTCGACTTTAGCGATACCTTTAATGAAGGCTTCTACTACGATGCCATCCGTAGCACCGCCTGGATCAAGGACGGGGTACTGCATACGGACGACACCCTGGTTGATGGGCTGGAAGCTGACATCGCTATGAAAGGCTCCGTCAACCTGGTGCGTCGCGAACTGGATATGGAAGCGGTTGTCGCGCCGGAGATCTCCGCTACCGTCGGCGTGGCGGCGGCCTTTGCGGTTAACCCGATTGTGGGCGCTGCGGTGTTTGCAGCCAGTAGGGTGTTAGGACCACTGTGGAACAAGGTCTCGATTCTGCGCTATCGCATCACTGGCCCGGTAGATAAACCGCAGATTAATGAAGTCCTGCGCCAGCCGCGCAAAGATGCACAGCAATGATTTGACGCGGGCAATTAATTGCCTCACTCTCAATAGATAAGATCTTAATTACCGCCTCGTGGGCGGCAACGAACAACGAGTAGCAAAACGATGAGTCTGAACCTGGTAAGTGAACATTTGCTGGCAGCGAACGGCCTGAGTCATCAGGATCTGTTCTCTATTCTTGGTCAACTGACCGAACGCCGTCTCGACTACGGCGATCTCTATTTCCAGTCGAGCTATCACGAGTCCTGGGTGTTAGAAGACAGCATCATCAAAGATGGTTCCTGGAACATCGACCAGGGCGTGGGAGTCCGCGCGGTCAGCGGTGAGAAGACCGGTTTTGCCTATGCTGACCAGATTAGCCTGGCGTCGCTGACTCAGAGCGCACAGGCCGCTCGTACCATCGTGCGTGAGACGGGCAACGGACAAGCAAAAACCCTTGGCGAAGTATCACATACGGCGCTTTATACCAGTATCGATCCGCTGCAGAGCATGAGCCGCGAAGAGAAACTGGACATCCTGCGTCGCGTAGACAAAGTCGCCCGTGCGGCGGATAAGCGCGTACAGGAAGTGAGCGCCAGCCTGAGCGGTGTTTATGAATTGATCCTGGTGGCCGCCACCGATGGCACCCTGGCTGCCGATGTTCGTCCGCTGGTGCGTCTGTCGGTCAGCGTACAGGTTGAAGAGGATGGTAAACGCGAGCGCGGCTCAAGCGGCGGCGGCGGTCGTTTCGGTTATGAGTGGTTCCTTGCCGATGCGGATGGCGAAATGCGTGCCGACGCGTGGGCGAAAGAGGCCGTGCGCATGGCGCTGGTAAATCTCTCCGCCGTTGCAGCACCCGCGGGCACTCTGCCGGTCGTGTTGGGCGCAGGCTGGCCGGGCGTGCTGCTGCACGAAGCGGTCGGTCACGGTCTGGAAGGTGACTTCAACCGTCGCGGTACTTCAGTCTTCAGCGGCCAGATGGGTCAGCTGGTGGCGTCTGAACTTTGTACCGTTGTCGATGATGGCACCATGGCCGATCGCCGTGGCTCTATCTCAATCGATGACGAAGGGACGCCGGGGCAGTACAACGTCTTGATTGAAAATGGTGTGCTGAAAGGCTACATGCAGGACAAACTCAACGCGCGTCTGATGGGCGTGGCACCTACCGGTAACGGTCGCCGTGAGTCTTATGCCCATCTGCCGATGCCGCGTATGACGAACACCTACATGCTGGGTGGAAAATCCACGCCGCAAGAGATCATCGAGTCGGTCGATTACGGTATCTATGCCCCGAACTTTGGCGGTGGCCAGGTGGACATCACCTCCGGTAAATTTGTCTTCTCAACTTCAGAAGCCTATCTGATTGAGAAAGGCAAAGTCACCAAAGCGGTAAAAGGGGCGACGCTGATTGGTTCGGGTATTGAAGCGATGCAGCAAATCTCTATGGTCGGCAACGATCTCAAGCTGGATAACGGCGTGGGCGTGTGCGGCAAAGAGGGGCAAAGCTTGCCGGTTGGCGTAGGCCAGCCGACGCTGAAAGTAGATAACCTGACGGTGGGCGGCACGGCCTGATCCAACTCTGCTCCTCTTCCTGCGGGAAGAGGAGCCTGCTACTCCTTCCTTTTTTCCCGCATTGCCCGATACAGCTCCGCCACGTCCACAAAGTAATCTGTCAGATAGTTAATACAGACCTGCACCTTCAGCGGCAATTTATCCTTTTCAGTATAAAGCGCATAAACCGGACGCGGATCGGATTGATAGCGCGGGAAGAGGATCTCCAGCTCGCCGCTGTTGATCTCATTGATCACCCACATTAGCGGTACATAAGCGATCCCGGCGCCGGCCACCAGCCAGCGCGTTAAGGTCATGGGATCGTTGGTCACAAACCGTCCCTGCGGGATCAACTTTGTCGATAACCCCTCTGGCGCCACCAGCTCAAACGCGTTGTCCGGACGCACGCTGTACTCAAGCCAGGAGTGGTTACTGAGATCGGCAGGTTTATCCGGTATCCCGGCCTGCACAAGGTACTTTTTGGCGGCACAAACCACCATCGGCATGCTACCCAGTCGCCGGGAGAAGAGGCTGGAATCCTGGAGCGCGCCTACGCGGATCACCACGTCCAGACCGTCGGCAATCAGGTCCGGTGCCGGAATGCCGGTCACCAGATCAACTGACAGGCCTGGGTACTCTTTCAACATCTCTGCCGTCATACCGGCGAGGACATTTTGTGCCATAGTGGAAGAGCAACCGATACGCAGGGTACCAATGGGGGTGTTATTAAAGGCGTAGAGTTGCTCGTGCACCTCCTGCGCTTCATGCAGCATACGGCGGCAGCCCTGATAGTAAATTTTACCGGCTTCGGTCAGGCCGATACTGCGGGTACTGCGGTTAAGAAGTTTTACCTGAAGGTCATCTTCCAGTTTAGAGACGGTCTGACTGATCGACGAGACGCTCATCTGTAGTTGCCGGGCAGCGGAAGTAAATGAGCCCAGTTCAACGACTTTGGCAAAAACGGACATGCGTTTTAAACGTTCCATTATTCACTCTGGCTTAAAAGTGATTTAGATCACATATTATAGATAACAGCATAACAGTTACGCTAATATACTATTAATAACCCGGCAGCTACGCCACTCTCGCCCGGCTTTTCTTGCCCTTAATGCGGTGGCGCAGCTCAATAAATCTTTCGCCTGCTCGCTCTCTAACCAAGGTCAACATGAGTCTGTTTCCCGTTATCGTGGTGTTCGGTTTGTCGTTCCCACCGATATTTTTTGAACTGCTTTTATCACTGGCGATTTTTTGGCTGGTGCGTAAGGTGCTGACGCCGACCGGCATTTATGATTTCGTCTGGCACCCTGCATTGTTCAATACCGCGCTGTACTGCTGCCTGTTTTATCTGATATCGCGTTTGTTTGTTTGAGGTAGATGTGAAAACACTAACAAGAAAAATCTCTCGTACCGCTATCACCCTGGCGCTGGTCGTACTGGCGTTCATCGCGATTTTCCGTGCATGGGTCTACTACACCGAGTCACCCTGGACGCGTGATGCGCGTTTTAGCGCCGATATCGTGGCGATTGCGCCTGACGTCGCAGGGCTGATTACCTCAGTGAATATTAAAGACAACCAGCTGGTGAAGAAAGACCAGGTGCTGTTTACCATCGATCAGCCACGTTATCAGAAAGCGCTGGAAGAGGCTGAAGCAGATGTTGCCTACTACAAAGCGCTGGCCGCGGAGAAACGTCGTGAAGCCGGACGCCGTAACAAGTTAGGCGTGCAGGCCATGTCCCGTGAAGAGATTGACCAATCTAACAACGTGCTGCAAACCGTCCTGCATCAGCAGGCAAAAGCTGAAGCGACCCGCGATCTGGCGAAACTGGATCTGGAACGCACCGTGATTCGCGCCCCGGCCGATGGCTGGGTGACGAACCTGAACGTCTATACTGGCGAATTTATTACCCGCGGCTCGACCGCAGTGGCGCTGGTTAAGCAACGCTCTTTCTACGTGCTGGCCTATATGGAAGAGACCAAGCTGGAGGGGGTACGCCCGGGTTATCGGGCAGAGATTACGCCTCTGGGCAGCAACCGCGTACTGAAAGGTACGGTAGATAGCGTGGCGGCAGGCGTGACAAACGCCAGCGCAACCCGTGACAGCAAAGGGATGGCCACCGTTGACTCTAATCTGGAGTGGGTGCGTCTGGCCCAGCGTGTACCGGTACGTATCCGTCTGGATGAAGAGCAAGGCAACCTGTGGCCGGCAGGCACGACGGCAACGGTGGTGATCACCGGCGAGAAAGATCGTGATGCCAGCCAGGATTCATGGTTCCGTAAAATGGCGCATCGCCTGCGTGAGTTCGGTTAATCACTATGGGCATCTTCTCCATCGCCAACCAGCATTTACGCTTCGCCATTAAGTTGGCCTGCGCCATTGTGCTGGCGCTGTTTGTTGGCTTTCACTTCAATCTGGAGACCCCGCGCTGGGCGGTATTGACGGCGGCAATCGTCGCGGCCGGCCCGGCGTTCGCGGCCGGGGGCGAACCCTATTCAGGCGCTATCCGCTATCGCGGGATGTTACGTATTGTCGGTACCTTCATTGGCTGTATCGCCGCGCTGACCATCATCATTCTGATGATCCGCACCCCGCTGCTAATGATTATGGTGTGCTGCATCTGGGCCGGTTTTTGTACCTGGGTCTCCTCATTGATCCGTGTCGAAAACTCCTACGCCTGGGGGCTTTCTGGCTATACGGCGCTGATCATTGTTATCACTATTCAGACCGAGCCGTTGCTCACGCCGCAGTTTGCGGTTGAGCGCTGTAGTGAAATTGTGCTTGGTATTGTCTGTGCGATCGTCGCGGATCTGCTCTTCTCGCCGCGATCCATCAAACAGGAAGTCGACCGTGAGCTGGATGCGCTGATCGTTGCTCAGTATCAGCTGATGCAGCTCTGTATCAAACATGGCGACAGCGAAGCGGTGGATAATGCCTGGGGGGCGCTGGTGCGCCGTACCACCGCGCTGGAGGGGATGCGCAGCAACCTCAATATGGAATCTTCTCGCTGGTCGCGAGCTAATCGGCGCCTGAAAGCGCTTAACACCGTCTCCTTAACGCTGATCACCCAGGCTTGCGAAACCTATCTTATTCAAAATAGCCGCCCGGAAGCCATCACCGACACCTTCCGCGAACTGTTTGAAGAGCCGGTAGAGACGGTGCAGGATGTGCACCGACAGTTAAAACGCATGCGTCGGGTCATTGCCTGGACTGGCGAACGTGATACGCCCATCACCATTTATAGCTGGGTAGGCGCGGCGACACGCTATTTGCTTCTTAAGCGGGGCGTCATCGGTAACACCAAAATCAGCGCTACGGAAGAAGAGGTGCTGGCAGGCGAAGTGGTCGTAAAAGCCGAATCGGCGGAACGCCACCACGCCATGGTCAACTTCTGGCGTACAACGCTTGCCTGTATGCTCGGTACTTTGTTCTGGCTCTGGACCGGCTGGACCTCCGGCAGCGGGGCGATGGTAATGATTGCGGTGGTGACTTCGCTGGCAATGCGACTTCCCAATCCACGCATGGTGGCGCTGGATTTCCTGTATGGCACCATTGCGGCGCTGCCGCTGGGGGCATTCTATTTCCTGGTGGTGATCCCCTCGACTCAACAAAGCATGTTCCTGCTCTGCCTCAGTCTGGCAGTGATGGCCTTCTTTATTGGTATCGAGGTGCAAAAGCGTCGACTGGGATCGCTGGGGGCGCTGGCCAGTACCATTAACATCATCGTGCTGGATAACCCCATGACCTTCCACTTCAGCCAGTTTCTGGATAGTGCGCTGGGGCAGATTGTGGGTTGTTTCCTGGCGATGATGGTGATTCTGCTGGTGCGCGATAACTCGCAGGCCCGCACCGGGCGCGTTTTGCTGAATCAATTTGTTTCGGCCGCCGTCTCGGCGATGACCACCAACACTGCCCGGCGTAAAGAGAACCATCTGCCTGCGCTCTATCAGCAGCTCTTTTTACTGCTGACGAAGTTCCCGGGAGATATCGCCAAGTTCCGTCTGGCGCTGACGTTAATCATTGCCCATCAGCGACTGCGTAATGCGCCGGTACCGGTGAATGACGATCTCTCTGCGTTTCACCGCCAACTGCGTCGCACCGCGGATCACGTGATTGCGGCCTCCAGCGACGACAAACGCCGACGCTACTTTGGCCAACTCCTGGAAGAGCTGGATGTCTATCAGGAAAAACTGCGTATCTGGGAAGCACCGCCGCAGGTGACCGAGCCGGTAAACCGGCTGGTCAGTATGCTGCATCGGTATCAAAATGCCCTTACCGACAGCTAATTCTCCCGCAAAAACCGACGCCCAAAGCGTCGGTTTTTTTGTGGCTATACTTAGTCTGGCAAGTTTTTAAATCCAGAAAGGGAGGACACCATGACAACGCAGACTCTCCAGGACAGTGCGCTTTTTCAAACCGGGTATCTGGTTGATGGCGTCTGGAAAACGCTCGACACCACCTTCGATGTGCTCAATCCGGCTACCGGCGAGGTGATCGCCAAAGTGGCGAAAGCGGGCACCAAAGAGACCGAAGAGGCTATCGCTGCGGCCAGTAAGGCGTTTCCTGCATGGCGGGCGAAAACCGCTAAAGAGCGCTCGACGATACTTTATCGCTGGTATGAACTCATCATCGAAAACAAAAGCTGGCTTGGTCAGTTGATGACCACGGAACAGGGCAAACCCCTGAAAGAGGCCGAAGGCGAGGTAGAATACGCGGCGAGCTTTATCCAGTGGTTTGCCGAGCAGGCCAAGCGTGCAAACGGTGAAATTATCCCACCCATTAAACCCGGCTCCCGGATCCTTGCTACTCGCGAACCCGTTGGCGTGGTGGCAGCCATCACGCCGTGGAACTTCCCCATGGCCATGCTGACCCGCAAGCTCGGTCCGGCGCTGGCTGCCGGCTGTACGGGGGTGATCAAACCGGCGAACAACACTCCCCTTAGTGCCTTTGCACTGTTGACGCTGGCGAAAAAAGCGGGCGTGCCGGATGGTGTGCTGAATGCCGTTGCGGGCAATACGCATGAGATAAGCGACGCCATTATGGCCAGCCATGAGGTGCGAAAAATCTCCTTCACCGGCTCTACTGAGGTTGGAAAAACCCTGGTGCGCAACGCCGCAGAGACCATGAAAAAAGTCTCCATGGAGTTGGGGGGGAACGCGCCGTACATCGTCTTCGACGATGCCGATATTGACGCTGCCGTAAAAGGAGCCATCGCTAACAAATTCCGTAACGCAGGCCAAGTCTGCGTGAGTGTTAACCGTTTCTATATTCAGGAATCGGTGTACGACGAGTTTGTTAACAAGCTTGCTGAGGCGGTCAATGCGCTGAAAGTGGGTAATGGACTGGAGGAGGGCATCGTAGTCGGGCCGCTTATTGAATCCTCTGCCGTGGCAAAGGTGCGCGAGCATGTGGAAGACGCAGTCGCTAAAGGGGCAACCGTGCTGGCAGGCGGTAAACCGCACAGCCTGGGCGGCAATTTCTGGCAGCCTACGGTGCTGGGAGATTGTCATGAAGGTATGAAGCTGGCCAGCGAAGAGACCTTCGGGCCGGTGGCAGCATGCTTCCGCTTTACTACAGAAGATGAGGTGATCCAGCGAGCCAATAACACGCCGTTTGGTCTGGCTGCCTACTTTTATACCCAGAATCTGTCGCGCGTATTTCGGGTGTCTCAGGCCATTGAAAGCGGCATGATCGGTATTAACGAGTGCGCGGTCTCAACTGAGCTTGGACCATTTGGTGGGGTGAAGGAGTCAGGGCTGGGTCGTGAGGGCTCGGTACTGGGGCTGGAAGAGTTTCTTGAAGTCAAAACCCTGCATATCGGGGGATTATAATCGTCGGGGCGGCTATGCCGCCCACCTTTACGGGGTGGCGGACAATGAATATCTACACGTTTGATTTTGATGAAATCGACAGTCAGGAAGACTTTTATCGCGAGTTCTCGCGGGTGTTCGGCATTGAAAAAGGGAAGGTCGCCAACCTGGATTCCTTGTGGGATGTGGTAACGACTCACCCGCTCCCTGTACCGCTGGAGATTGAGTTCATTCATCTCCCCGAGAAGCTACGCAGGCGTTTTGGGGCGTTGGTTTTGCTGTTTGATGAGGCAGAAGAGGAGCTGGAAGGGCAAATTCGGTTCAATGTCCGGCCGTAGACATAAAAAAGCCCCTGACAGGCAGGGGCAAGTCGTACGCGGAGTACGACGAGGGTTTATTTATACAGTTCTGCGGTGGCGTGCCAGTGATCGCCCTGAGTGAGTTCAGTGACGCGATAGCTGCTGGCACCTGCTTTTTCAGCTTTTGCCGCCAGTTCATGGCGAATATCCATTGGCGAGCCAGAAACCTGTGATACGGATACGCTACCCAAGGATTGCAGGTTTTGCGCCTGATCGGCATTCACTTGTTGCACAGCCGCGCTGGCACCGAAGGAAATAACAGAGGCTAAACCCAGTGTGGCGATGATAGATTTCATTTTCATAGTCATTACTCCAGAAGTTGTTTTGCTCAACGGCATGAAGGATTAAACCGCTATTTTTATATCTGCCGCCGTTGAGTGAATTATTAGTGCTTATTACCAGAACTTATTTATACAGCTCTGCGGTTGCGTGCCAGTGGTCACCACTGCGCGCTTCGATCACACGGTAAGAAGAGGCACCCTGTTCTTCCGCTTTTTTGTTCAACATCTGACGCATATCCATTGGTGACGTACCGATTGCACCAACAGAAACGGTGCCGATAGCCTGGCGAGACTGTGCCTGTTCAGCGTTGATGGAATCAGCCGCAAAGGCACCGAAAGAGAGAACGGACAGGACGCTAAGCGCTGCTACAGTTGTTTTGATTTTCATGATTTTTTTCCTCGTCGTATTTTTTATAGGGCCTTTCATTTCGTGACCCTCATCACAAAACCAAGTATACACTAATAACGGCAAAAATTAATACCATGCTAATTGTTTCCCCTGAAATTACGTATTAAGCACGGCGTTTTTTATAACTAAAATGAATTAAAATGGTCACTTCTTCGTCACATTGGTGGTGTATAGCTTTAAAAATCATTGGGATAGGGTACTTTGATTTTTTGTGCGATTTTACGGTTTATCATTCACCACATGAATGTCAAATGGCAGGAAATCGCACTAAATGTGAAAGCAATAAGCAACAGAATGTAGGGAGAAGGGCGTTTGTGGCAGTAGGTTCCCCGCTGCCAGGAGCAGCAGGGAAGGGGGATCAGAGTTCTTGTTCGAACAGCACCAGGATGGCTTCATAAAGGTCTTTGACCGAGAAACCATTGGCCGGGGTGGTGAAGATAGTGTCATCCCCGGCAATAGTGCCAAGAATGCCTTCTGCTTTACCCAGCGAGTCCAGCAGGCGCGCGATAAGCTGTGCAGCCCCCGGGCTTGTGTGAATGACGACAACCGCGTCGTTATAATCGATATCCAGTACCAGATTTTTCAGCGGGCTGGAGGTGGTCGGAACGCCAAGCTCGGCTGGCAGGCAATAAACCATCTCCATTTTGGCATTGCGAGTCCGCACCGCGCCAAACTTCGTTAACATGCGCGAGACTTTCGACTGATTGATGTTATCGAAGCCCTCTTCCTGCAAGGCCTGGACGATTTCACCCTGGGAACTGAATTTTTCTTCTTTAAGTAGCGCTTTAAACGCCTTCACTAATTCTTCTTGTTTTGAAGAGGTTCGCATAAGTCACCCGAAATATGGCGGTAGAAACAACATTATTATGCACATAGATGAATTTTTATGCAAACTATCTGCCCAAACTTAGGCTGAAATAATGTTATGAAAGAGCGGGATTTTATCAAATTTTGTTATCCAGGAACATGCCTGCGTCACGCCTTATAAATAACCTTAAAAGTAAATTAAATGTTATCAAATTGATGTTGTTTTGGTGGCGCGCAGAGGTGTATTGTAACCCCCTCTTGATTCGTTGCTTAGTTCTCGCCAGGCACCTGATAGCCTTCAGGCCGCAGCGAAAAGTGAGTGACCCCTGATTCTGCAGCAACGACGATTGTAATTATTTATCTGCTGAATTAAGGTCGCCGCGACGGAGCAACAGATATTTAGCTCACCATAATAAGGAGTTTAGGATGAAAGTCGCAGTCCTCGGCGCTGCTGGCGGTATCGGCCAGGCGCTTGCCCTACTACTGAAAACCCAGCTGCCTTCAGGCTCAGAACTCTCCCTGTACGATATTGCCCCGGTTACCCCAGGCGTGGCGGTTGACCTGAGCCACATCCCAACGGCTGTTAAAATCAAAGGCTTCTCCGGTGAAGATGCGCGTCCTGCGCTGCAAGGTGCGGACGTGGTTCTCATCTCTGCAGGCGTCGCGCGTAAACCGGGTATGGATCGTTCCGACCTGTTTAACGTTAATGCGGGCATCGTGAAGAACCTGGTTCAGCAGATCGCTGAAACCTGCCCGAAAGCGTGCATCGGTATCATCACTAACCCGGTCAACACCACTGTGGCGATTGCTGCAGAAGTGCTGAAAAAAGCGGGCGTGTATGACAAAAACAAACTGTTTGGCGTGACCACGCTGGACATCATCCGCTCCAACACCTTTGTGGCGGAATTGAAAGGCAAGCAGCCAACCGAGCTGGAAGTGCCGGTTATCGGTGGCCACTCTGGCGTGACTATTCTGCCGCTGCTTTCCCAGATCCCAGGCGTGACTTTCTCTGAGCAGGAAGTGGCTGACCTGACCAAACGTATCCAGAACGCGGGCACCGAAGTGGTGGAAGCGAAGGCGGGTGGCGGTTCTGCGACGCTCTCAATGGGCCAGGCAGCAGCGCGCTTCGGTCTGTCTCTGGTTCGCGCCCTGCAGGGTGAGAAAGGCGTTGTGGAATGTGCTTATGTTGAAGGTGACGGCGAACATGCCCGCTTCTTCTCTCAGCCACTGCTGCTGGGTAAAAACGGTATCGAAGAACGTCAATCTATCGGCACGCTGAGCGCGTTTGAACAACAAGCGATGGCAGGCATGCTAGATACGCTGAAAGGCGATATCAAACTGGGCGAAGAGTTTGTAAACAAGTAATCTCCTCCCAGTGAACAAAAACCGGAGCCCAGGCTCCGGTTTTTTTATTGCTGTCAGTTGGTGGCGGGATATTCCTGAATGGTCACCTGCAGCGTGAGCTTTTTGTCCTCGCGCATCACTTCGACAGGAATGATGGAGCCAGGCCTGATTTCGGCCACCTGATCCATAGTTTCCAGCGCGGAAATCGCCGGTTTGCCATTCACCGAGACAATAACGTCGTTAACCTGCAGACCCGCTGCAGCCGCCGGCCCGCCCGGAGAGACCTCGTTAACCACAATTCCCTGAATCTGATCGATACCGCCGCCGCCCTGTGTGTGCAGTGGCGCGATTTCACGCCCGCCAATACCGATATAGCCGCGGATCACCCGGCCATCGCGAATCAGCTTATCCATGATTTTGGTTGCAAGCTGGAAGGGAATCGCAAATCCCAGCCCTTCCGGCGTTTCACCATCGTTGCTCTTATCGAAGGAGAGCGTATTGATGCCTATCAGCTCCCCCAGGGAGTTGACCAGCGCCCCGCCGGAGTTACCGTGGTTAATGGAAGCATCCGTTTGCAGGAAGTTTTGACGGCCCGAGGGGTTCAGGCCAATTCGGCCGGTGGCGCTAATAATGCCCTGAGTAATGGTCTGCCCAAGGTTATAAGGGTTACCGATGGCCAGCACCACATCGCCAATATGCGGGCTACGTTTGCGGTTGATAGGGATCACCGGCAGGCCGCCGGTGGCCGTGATTTTCAGTACCGCAAGGTCGGTCAGGCTGTCTGAACCGACTAACAGCGCTTCGAACACGCGCCCATCCTGCAAGGCGACAATAATCTGATCGGCGTCGTTGATAACGTGCTTATTGGTAATGATATAGCCGCGTTCATCCATGATCACCCCGGAGCCCAGGGTACGGATCTCTAGTTGATTATGGCTGGTACTGTTCAGACCGCGGTTATAGACATTCACCACCGCAGGCGCGGCGCGGCGTACCGCCTGGTTGTAGCTGGCAGGTGTTTCATCTGCGCTGTCAAACTGCGGCGCAGCCAGCTTATTAAACTGGCGCAAAGAGGGCATGGCGACCAGTAACAGGCCACCAACAGCCAGGCCAATGGCGACCGAACGAATGATCTTCAGAAACATGATGCGGGCGTCGTTAAAGTGAAAACTGCTGCAGCATAACATGACTTTTCCGGACATCACATGCCGTGATGCCCGGAGCAGAAATGCTTATCGCAGAAGAATATAGAGCGTATCGTTACCCCGCACGATCTGCAGGGCGATCACCGCCGGTTTGTTCTCCAGCACTTTGCGCATTTCGGCAATAGACTGTACGCGCGTGCGGTTGACCGCAATGATCACGTCATCTTCATGCAGACCCGCTTGTGCCGCCGGGCTGCTCTTCTCTACGCTCTCAAGTGTGATCCCTTTGGTACCATCTTTCAGTTGGCCATCGCTCAGAGTCGCCCCCTGCAGCGCAGGTGCAATCATCTCGGCGCTGGCAGAGGAGGAGGTGCTTTTATCAAGCGTTACCTCTACGGTCATCGGTTTACCCTCTCGCAGCAGCCCCAGCTTCACTTTGGTGCCAGGCTCGGTGGTGGCGATGCGTGAACGTAGCTCCGCAAAACTGCTCAGCGGCTTGTCGTTAAGGCTAACAATGACATCACCCGACTTAATGCCCGCTTTCGCTGAGCCAGAGTTCGGTAAGACTTCACTGACAAACGCACCGCGCTGGACGTTCAGATTGAACGCTTTGGCGATATCTGCGCTCATCTCCATCCCTTTAATGCCCAGCAGGCCACGTTTCACTTCACCAAAGTCAATAAGCTGTTGGGCCAGCGTCCGGGCCATATTGCTCGGAATGGCAAAGCCGATGCCGACGCTGCCGCCACCCGGCGCGAGAATAGCGGTATTGATACCAATAAGCTCACCGTTCAGGTTCAACAATGCGCCGCCCGAGTTTCCGCGGTTGATGGAAGCATCGGTCTGAATAAAGTTTTCCAGCCCTTCAAGATTGAGGCCGCTGCGCCCCAGCGCAGAGATGATGCCCGACGTCGCAGTCTGCCCAAGGCCAAATGGGTTACCGACCGCAACGGCAAAATCCCCTACGCGCAGCTTGTCAGAGTCGGCAACCGCGATTTGCGTCAGGTTAGTGGCATTCTGGAGCTGTAACAGGGCGATGTCGCTTTGATCATCCCCGCCAATCAGTTTGGCCTCGAATTCACGTCCATCGTTCATCTGGACGCTGATTTTGTCAGCCTCGCTGATGACGTGGTTATTGGTCAGTACATAGCCTTTAGCGGCATCGATGACCACACCGGATCCCAGCCCCTCAAAAGGTTGCGCCTGATCGGCGCCATCCTCGCCGAAATATTTTTTCAGCTCTTCAGGAATGCGCTGGCTTTGTTGCGCCGTGCCTTCCACCTTCACGCTCACCACCGCCGGCAACACTTTCTCCAGCATTGGGGCGAGCGTCGGAAGGGGCGCCTGGCCAGGAACCTGTGAAGGCATGGCTGCATAAACAGGGAAAGATGCCGGAAGAGCGAATCCGACACACAATGCTAACGCGCTTAACAGCTGATTTTTTTTGTTCATTGACGCTGGCTCTCGCAACCTGGGGTAAAGGAATTTCGGCCCAAAAACAGTCTGATGTTATTGAATTTTAAAACGCTGAACAATGAGGTGTTTGACTAAATAATAGCTGGGGTAATGAAGAAAGGACGGGCGCAAAGGCTGCGCCCGTGAAATATATTTGCGCTGTGCGGTTAGTCGCGTTTTACGCCACCGCGCAGCAGACCAGATGCACCGTCAGAATAATCGCGCGGCATCTGTACCGGAGCTTGATCGTTACTGGCTTCGGATTCAGCCAGGCGATTACGGAATGGATTCGTTTCTGCGGTCATTTCCGGCAGCAGGCTGCTGGAGCTTTTTGCCATATGCTGATAGAGCTGACGGTAATCATCCGCCATGTTGTCCAGCAGCTCTGCGCTACGCGCAAAGTGGCTAACCAGCTCTTCACGATACTCTTCCAGTTCAGCTTTGTTCTTTTCCAGTTCGTACTGCAAAGCCTGTTGTTGACGCAATTTGCGATTACCAAAACGCATGGCCACGGCGCCGATAACGATGCCGACGACTAAACCAATTAGCGCATATTCCCAGGTCATGAACTTCTCCCGTTGTCTTGTGGTTCCGTAGGGTATTGGCTCGGCTCCATGCCTGTGCCTGATTATGCCACTATAACCGCTATTTCCGTAGAAGTGGAATCCCGCGGTATCATCGCGTAGTGTAGAACGGCCTTTTTTTCGTCAACAGCGCAGGTTGGCGCGTCTTAATTGAAGGAATAACAACGAGATTATGCAAAGCCTCTCCCCGACAATGCGTTATCAGCAGGCCCTGCAGGAGGGCTCGCATCAGCCGGACGATGTTCAACGCGATGCGGTAAATCGTCTGGAAAAAATCTTTCAGGCGCTGACATCCCGTCCCACCGAGGCCGCACCCGCAGGTGGACTGAAAGCCGCCTTTGGTCGTCTGTTAGGAAAAAAAGAGCCGCAGGCGATCACACCTGTGCGTGGCTTATATATGTGGGGTGGCGTAGGGCGCGGTAAAACCTGGCTAATGGACCTCTTTTATCAGAGCCTGCCGGGCACGCGTAAACAGCGTTTGCACTTTCACCGCTTCATGCTGCGCGTGCATGAAGAGCTCACCGCGCTTCAGGGGCAGAGCGATCCGCTGGATATTGTCGCCGAACGTTTCAAAGCCGAAACCGATGTTCTCTGTTTTGATGAATTCTTTGTTTCCGATATTACCGACGCCATGCTGCTGGGCGGGCTAATGAAAGCGCTTTTTGCCCGGGGCATCACCCTGGTGGCAACCTCGAACATCCCGCCGGATGAACTCTATCGCAACGGTTTACAGCGGGCGCGTTTCTTACCCGCCATCGATGCAATTAAACAGCATTGTGACATCATGAACGTGGATGCGGGCGTTGACTATCGGCTGCGCACGCTGACGCAGGCACATCTCTGGTTGTCCCCCCTCAATGATGATACCCGCCAGCAGATGGATAAACTCTGGCTGGCACTGGCTGGGGCGAAGCGCGAAAACGCCACTGAACTTGAGATTAACCACCGCCCGTTGCCAACGCTGGGCATGGCCAACCAGACGCTGGCCGTCTCCTTCGCGACGCTGTGCGTCGATGCCCGTAGCCAGCATGATTACATTGCACTGTCGCGCCTGTTTCATACCGTCATGCTCTTTGATGTGCCGGTGATGACCATGCTGATGGAGAGTGAGGCTCGTCGCTTTATTGCGCTGGTTGATGAGTTTTACGAGCGTCACGTTAAGCTGGTGGTAAGCGCCGCGGTGCCGCTCTATGAAGTCTATCAGGGCGAGCGGTTAAAGTTTGAGTTCCAGCGCTGTCTGTCGCGTTTGCAGGAGATGCAGAGCGAAGAGTACCTGAAACGCGAGCATATGCCCTGAATGGCTCTTTTCGTTCCGGAAAAGTCGGGCAGTGGGCGGTGCTTTTCGCACCGCTGAAAAACCCTCGTCAAATCACATTTAGGGGTCGATCTTTGACCTCGACTTCTCTATAATCTTGCGACCCCACGTTACAAGAAGGTTTTTTTCCCAAAACTTTCTATGTGTCGGCATTTGCTATTCGAAGGGGTAGGTTTGCCGGACTCTGTCGTGTGAACCTCAACTGATTAAACGTTTGGGTGAACACCTACGTGTAACTTATTTATTTGGGTAAGCTTTTAATGAAAACTTTTACAGCTAAACCAGAAACCGTAAAACGCGACTGGTATGTTGTTGACGCGACCGGTAAAACTCTGGGCCGTCTGGCTACTGAACTGGCTCGTCGCCTGCGCGGTAAGCACAAAGCGGAATACACTCCGCACGTTGATACTGGTGACTACATCATCGTTCTGAACGCAGACAAAGTTGCAGTAACTGGCAACAAGCGTACTGACAAAATGTACTACCATCACACTGGCCACATCGGTGGTATCAAAGAAGCGACCTTTGAAGAGATGATTGCTCGCCGTCCTGAGCGTGTGATTGAAATCGCGGTTAAAGGCATGTTGCCAAAAGGCCCGCTGGGTCGTGCTATGTTCCGTAAACTGAAAGTTTACGCAGGCAACGAGCACAACCACGCGGCACAGCAACCGCAAGTTCTTGACATCTAATCGGGATTATAGGCAATGGCTGAAAATCAATACTACGGCACTGGTCGCCGCAAAAGTTCCGCAGCTCGCGTGTTCATCAAACCGGGCAGTGGTAAAATCGTAATCAACCAGCGTTCTCTGGAACAGTACTTCGGTCGCGAAACTGCCCGCATGGTAGTTCGCCAGCCGCTGGAACTGGTTGATATGGTAGAAAAACTGGATCTGTACATCACTGTTAAAGGTGGTGGTATCTCTGGTCAGGCAGGTGCGATCCGTCACGGTATCACCCGCGCTCTGATGGAGTACGACGAATCCCTGCGTTCTGAACTGCGTAAAGCTGGCTTCGTTACTCGTGACGCTCGTCAGGTTGAACGTAAGAAAGTGGGTCTGCGTAAAGCACGTCGTCGTCCACAGTTCTCCAAGCGTTAATTGCTTTCTGCTTTGGCAGACAACAATTGGCCAAAAACCCGCTTCGGCGGGTTTTTTTATGACCGCTGCTGCGGTTACCTACAGGATAAGCTTGTTTATCTCCTCTTTTTCGGCATTTCCAGAATCGCCTCACCACAAAGCCATCAAAATCTGGTAAACTATCATCCAATTTTATGCCCAAATATCGGTGAATACTCGATTTTTGTTCGCTTTTTGAGCAATGATTTAGGCTCTCCGGGATGGGTGACAAATCATCTGGCTGGCCACGTGGCCGGTAGCAGTAAAAATTCTGAATATACCTGGAGGTTTTCATGGCTGTCGCTGCCAACAAACGTTCGGTAATGACGCTGTTTTCTGGTCCTACTGACATTTATAGCCATCAGGTTCGTATCGTGCTGGCCGAGAAGGGTGTCAGTTTTGAGATCGAGCATGTGGAAAAGGATAACCCGCCTCAGGATCTTATCGATCTCAACCCGAGCCAAAGCGTGCCGACGCTGGTTGATCGTGAGCTGACCCTGTGGGAATCCCGTATCATTATGGAATACCTTGATGAACGTTTCCCTCATCCGCCGCTGATGCCAGTTTATCCGGTTGCGCGTGGTGAAAGCCGCCTGTACATGCAGCGTATCGAGAAAGACTGGTATACGCTGATGAACGTTATCGTGAATGGTAACTCTTCCGAAGCCGATGCCGCGCGCAAACAGCTGCGCGAAGAGCTGCTGGCTATTGCACCGGTGTTTGGTCAGAAGCCTTTCTTCCTGAGCGATGAGTTCAGCCTGGTCGATTGCTACCTGGCGCCGTTGTTGTGGCGTCTGCCGGTAATGGGCGTTGAGTTCAGTGGCCCGGGTGCGAAAGAGCTGAAAGGCTATATGACGCGTGTCTTCGAGCGCGACTCTTTCCTGGCTTCTCTGACAGAAGCCGAACGTGAAATGCGTCTCGGCCGGGGTTAATCATTGTGGAAATGTCACAGTTATCTCCACGCCGTCCTTATTTGCTGCGCGCCTTCTATGAATGGCTGCTGGATAACCAGCTCACGCCGCACCTGGTTGTGGATGTGACGCTGCCCGGCGTACAGGTCCCGATGGAGTATGCGCGCGACGGACAGATCGTTCTCAATATCGCTCCGCGTGCCGTAGGTAATCTGGAGCTGGCAAACGACGAAGTGCGCTTTAATGCGCGTTTTGGCGGCGTGCCACGTCAGGTTTCCGTGCCGCTGGCTGCGGTGCTGGCAATTTATGCTCGTGAAAACGGTGCCGGTACCATGTTTGAGCCTGAAGCGGCTTATGATGAAGATGTGACAAGCCTGAACGATGACGGAGAGACCGCGACTGGCGAGAACGAAACCGTCATGTCGGTTATCGACGGTGATAAGCCTGACCATGACCACGACAACGATCCGGATGACGATCCGCCGCCGCGCGGTGGTCGACCTGCGTTACGCGTTGTGAAGTAAAGTGCGAATGATAAAAAGCCCAAATAGAAATTTGGGCTTTTTTTTATCGGTAAGAAACCTTTAAAGATAAACGAGCGTAATGGTGGCTAATCCATCTAACCCGATAGTGTTGCCGGAAGTGAGGCCACTGGCGATGCTCGCGGATACGCGCAGAGGCACAACTACCGTTGTCACGGGCTGCAGCGTGGTACTGTTTTTGCGGGCAAAGGATAAATACCCGTTCATACCCGATGAGAACGCGGCAGGAGAGGCGATGGACCAGGGGCCGGCCGTGGTGCTGGCACTGACAATGCTTATCGGGACAGCCGAACCCGCATCCTGCGCCTGCACACTCTCCTGGTCGATGACAATGGCATAGCTACCAATATTTTTACCTTCGCTGGTTTTGCCCAGTCCGAACAGACGCTCCGGATTACTGATATTGCCCTGCCCCTGGAAAGGGACGTCAGGGCCGGTATTGCCGTTTCCATCCTGACCATAAGCGACAGAATCGGGTCGCGAATCTCGGGCGGTGATAGCCACGGCCGTGGAGGCTTCGCAGACGATATTCAGCGTGATGTCGCGACTGCCCCACTGTGTGAAATGGGTGGCAGAAAGCAACGCGGCAGAACGTTTTCCGAAGTCCACGATGCCGTTATTACTGAGCGTGGGCGTGCAGGCTGCGGCATCTGTGGTGACAGACACATCAATATTCACGGTGTCCGATGCCCACGTCAGTGAGGTTGATAAAACCAGCCCGATGAGCGTTTTAAGCAGTGTATTCATTGTGCTTCCACCCTGACTCTGATGTTACCGGCATAGCGGGTTGTATCGGTAATGGCTTCGTTTTCAAACTGCGGCGTAACCGTCAGCGTGACGCTCGCCTGGCTTGCCGTCCGTTCGCCACTGTCGATAAACGCTAACCCGTCGTTGACGTTGAGAGACAAGGAGGATTGACCCGCGTCGGTAATGGCCTCGTCGCCAGCGCTCACTTTACTGAGCCGCACGCTACGGTCATCCAGCATTGCCTGGCTCGCCATGACTTTCATTGCTCCGCGACTGCCGAATCCAAACTGGTTGCCGTTGGCCAAACCAGAAGAGACAAACAGACGGATTCGGGAAGGTGTATCGCACACGGCGCGTACCACCACCTGCTTTTCCGTCAGGGTAATCTTTTGGCTACCCTGCAGCTGGCGTTCTGCCGGGCTCATCCGGCCGTAAGAAAGCGAAGACTGACTGGCGGTAATCTGACAATCCGCAAGGGCCAGACTGGACGTGAATAACATCAGGCAGAGTGAATAACGGAGTTTACTTCTCATTTGCATACCCCCTCTGCGGTATCGTAAAAAGTGTTAGGGTCGCTGTTTTCAGGCAATGACGTTTCGATACGGCAAACGCCATTTTCGAGTCTTGCCGCCAGGATCTGTCTCGGCAGAATGTTATTAATGAAAACGATACCGTCTTCGACCACGGTGGTGATGTATTTCCCGTCAGTATCTTCAATGGCAATGCCTCTCGGCAGCTTGCTACCATCAGGAAGGGTGACGTAGAGGAGTGCCCGACGCTGTTCCAGTAATTTGAAATTGACGTTTCCGACAGCACCGCGGCCCTGTTTCATGCGCTTACTTCCGTTACTGACGTCCACATTGCGCGGCAGGGTTTCTGTATCAATTTGCACTAACGCATTACGGTAGGGGGGCAGCGCCGGAATGATGGCCTGACCCCATCTGTCAGTCCAGACCGGACCTTGTGGCGTCTTAATTCTGACCCCGGAAATATTGCTATCCAGGCGAGCAACGGCGAAGGTGTCGTTGATCTGCCACGGAGAGAAGGTCACACCGTTGCCGTGGGCCACAATTCCCCCCTGCATCGATGCGCTGTAGGTCCGATTTCGATCGTTGTCTGCGCTGGCGTTCAGGTTCAACTGGGTATAATGCAGATTGGCGTTAATACCGCCGTTGACGGCGTTAACGTTATCTTTGGTGCCTCTTTCCGCGCCGACCGAGTAGTTCAGCTCGTCAGAGACATTGGCGTTCATCGTGGCGCCAAAATGGGTGTTGTTGCTATCATGGCGGCTATACAGGTTGGCCGATTTCTCTCCCAGCGGTATGCTGAGATTCACGTACACCAGATCCTTATCGTTTCCTGCCGTGTTATTTTTGCCATTGCCGCTGTCATAGTGGAGCTGGCCGTTGGTCCCTAACTGGTGCTGCCAGCTCACGGATAACATGGCGCGACGGAAGGCTTTCGACCAGCTCAGCGCAAGATAGCGAGTATCGTTATCGCGCTGGTAACTGTCCGTCTGATAGTAGCTCAGGCCCAGGCTGCCGATCGCCTCGGTCGCCAGGCTTATCCCTGCAGAGTATTCATTTTTGTTTTGCGCCACAAAATCGTTGTCGAGTGTGTCCGACAAGGTGCGGTAATCACGCGTCGCGTGCGCAGCACTGGCCCGCAGGCTGATGTTTGACGTAAGCGCATAGTTTGCCGAAACCGAGGCTTTTTGCCCCTGAAGGGTGTATTCCCGATCGTTTGATACCGCCAACTGCGTCGTCGTGCTCAGGCGTGTAAGCAGCCAGTCGACGTTAATCGCGGCATTTTGATAATCCTGTGCGCCGATCAGGCCGCCGCTCAGGTTAAGGTTATGGGTTAAACGTGTGCCCATCGACACGCTACCCACCCAGGGCTTTTTCTTGTAATCATCATCGACGCGCCCAAATGCTACGTGGATGCCCGTCGGCGTGCCGCTCCCCCGGTTATATTGTGTTGCCGGTACGATAAAGCGTTGCTGCGAACCGTCCGATTCCACCACCGTCACCGACAGATCGCTGCTGCGATCGAGCAGTTGAAGATCCGTGAGCGTAAAGGGTCCCTGAGGAACAAGGTTGGAGGCGATGAGCTTATTACCCTGACGAATCTCCACGCGAGCCTGGGAAGAGTTGGCGATACCGCTTACCTGGACACCAGCATCATTGGGAGACAATGCGCTATCCGGTGAGAACGATACGCCGTAAATGGATGCTCCATCCAGTAAGCTATTATTGAGACTGACCTCACCCACTTTCATGGTGCTGCCAAGCCCAACAAAGGTATGCTGTATCCATGTTGAGGAGCTTGTGGTGCTGTATCTGCCGTCGTTATAGCTCAGCATTTGGTGCGAGCGCACCATCCAGTCGAGGATGTTGAAACCGCCGTCAATCGTCGCCTGTGAATAGTCGGATTGCGAATCAGCAAACTGGTTTCGGGTCGTGAAAAGGGAATAATTTAACATTCCCGCCGCGCCACCCGTTACGTAATCACCCAGATCGTCCGCCTGACTGTCCAGCGCGTCAGTCGGTACGATGATTTCCAGTTCTTCCTTTTCAGGATGCTGTTTGATGATCGTATTGGGCCAGGTTTTGCGAAAGTCATAGCAAGGCGTGTCGTTAATATCGCTGGGTATTTTCAGCGCCGCCTGCTTAAGCAACCCTTCATCGAAGCAGAGTTCGCCTTTCTCAGAAAAACGAGCGATAAAAGCACCTTTCGAAGTGCCATTCACTTTCAATGCCAGAGGGACTTCACCGGGCGCAAAGCGAGCTTCTTTCTCAAAATATTTGGAGATGGCAGGGTCCATGCCCAACGCTTTGAGCGTCTCACGATCAAAATCTACCGCCTGACTTTCATCCGCGGAAGCAACGGTCGGATAAATGACTACAGGCAGCGTACCAAGCGTAATAACAATTAATTTTTTTAAGAACGATCCATGTAACCACATTCTATTCCCTTTTATTGTAATGCGGTGGTATAACTTTCTCCTGTGTAGCCATAGCGGCTGGCCGGGAAGAATTTAATTTTAGAGTCGGTTGTCTGCGGTAATTTCACTGTGATGTGAGTGCCGGGTAGAATATAGGTTGCCGGAAGATGACCTTCTTTCCCTGAAGGCATGGAAATAAACCTTGGTGACATCCGAACGACATATTTTCCGGGATTAACTATATCAATATCACTGCCTTTTTTTTGCCATTGCAGATGCTTCCAGGGTTGTAAGTCTTCTGGAAGAGAGGTTGGCTGAATAATTACCGGTAAATCCTGGCGTATCGTGACGGCGAGACGGTTGCCATCCTTCGTTTTGGCCGGGATCCCTTCAAAACTTACACGTTTCATTTCCTGCTGCTGTAACGGACCGGATGTTTGCAACATAAAGCGCACACGCTGTACCTGGCCTGCTTCTAAGCGAACCACTGGCTGAGTAGCCACCAGACGGGTAGTGCTCTTACTGCCCGGTAGCTCTGTGACGCGGGTATATAAAAGCGCAGGGGTGCTGTCCGTATTGGTAATATTAATACTGGCTTCGCCTTTGCTTTCATCGACCAGAAGCATTGTGGTTTCAGGAACCATTCCTGACGCCAGACTTTGCGCCGAATAAAGAATAAGCAGGGTGGGTAGGAAATGTTTTTTCATAAACACATCAGCTAAAAAAATAGTAAAAAGGCCTGCGAACGTTCCGTTCGCAGGCCGGCGTATTACAGGTAAATCAGACCGATAGTTGCATTACCACTCAGAGTAATGCTTTCACTTGCGCTGCTGAAGGCAGACATTGGTTGTACAGCGGCAGTGATGGTCAGCGGTACGCTCGCGGTTTTAATAGCGACCGGAGCCAGGGTACCGGTACGCGCAAAGGTGACGATATTTGCACTGGTACCATTAAAGGGACTCAACATGCCGGTATTCGCTTTGCTCCAGGTAGTGATGCCTGCACGAACGGAGAGCATATCTACAGGCAGGTTGGCATCAGCGCCATCGGTCGCGGTGATGTCACTCATTTTCATGGCAATGGTGTATGCACCGATCTTCGTTGTCCCAACGGTACCCAGACCAAACGCCTGAGAACTGTTGCCTACGGAGTAGTTGGTCTGGTTAGGGCTGGCGTTGGCAATAAAAGTATCAGTGCTCAGCGGAACGACAGATTCGAGGCGGTTGTCGTTAGCGGCAAATGCCACTCCCGTTGCGCCGGTGCAGGCAATAGAAAGAGTAATATCACGTGAACCCAGCTGGTTCAGTGCAGGCGCTACTGCGGTCAGGGTGGAAGCAGTGATGGTGCCGAAGTCAATCTCAGCTGCGCTCAGGGTTGGCGTGCAAGAACCCGGGGTAATAGAGCCTTTTACGCCCATGGTTACGCTGCCAGCGGCTGCTGCATTAAAAGTTGCAAATGACAGTGCAGAGCACAGCGCGACTGCAGAAATTTTCCATTTCATGTTCATAGTATCAAATATCCTTACTGATAAAATTACGGTGTGTTAATAAAAGCGTTGTAGTGAATTAAGATTCGTTACAACAATGCCATTCAGGGATTAACGATCATCCTGTTAAGATGATTATTAACGCTTAATTGGCATGGGTTAGAGTGTGTTGCTTTAGCTATTCCTATATTAAATACTCTTTAGGCTAATGTGAATTAGCAACTCGAGTATTAAGAATTCATTTGGTTCGTATTGATTTGTTGAATGTATTTATACTAAACCATCTGTTTTTAAAGCTTTTAATAACCAATTAAAATTATCTGGACGTTATTATTTAATGTCTCTACCGAGGCCATTTAAGGGTTTTTATTATAAGCGTGATTTTATTTAAAGCCGTAAAAGCGGCAATTACGCTGCTGGATAATTTTATGCAAAAATCATCTTGCAAAATTTAAATGGTTATTACTGGAGTAAGAGGGCTATTTTTAGGTGGGAAAATCATTAACTGATGAATGTGACAGGCCATCTTTAATAGACGAGATGGCCTGTCTTTACGCGTTTTATACTTCCAGGTAGTTCATAATGCCGTCAGCCGCTTTGCGCCCTTCGGCAATCGCCGTGACCACCAGGTCAGAACCGCGAACGATATCGCCACCGGCGAAGATTTTCGGGTTGCTGGTCTGGAAGGCGTTGTCGCTGCCTTCCGGGGCAATCACGCGACCCTGCGAATCCAGCTCAACGCTGTGCTTCGCCAGCCACTCCATGCTGTGGGGACGGAAACCAAACGCCATCACCACCGCATCTGCCGGGATCACATGCTCGGAGCCGGCAACGATTTCTGCACGACGACGACCTTTCGCATCCGGCGCCCCCATCTCGGTACGCGCCATCTTCACGCCGCTCACCTTGCCGTTTGCATTCACTTCAATACCCAGCGGCTGGATGTTGAACTGGAACTCGACACCCTCTTCACGCGCGTTTTTCACTTCGCGTCTTGAGCCTGGCATGTTCTCTTCATCACGACGGTAGGCGCAGATAACGTGCGCCGCATTCTGACGAATAGAGGTTCGCACGCAGTCCATCGCGGTATCGCCGCCGCCCAGCACCACGACGCGTTTACCTTCCATGCTCACGAAGGGCTCGTTGGTCGTTTCACCGTAGCCCATTAGCTGTTTGGTGTTGGCAATCAGGAACGGCAGGGCGTCGTACACGCCTGGCGCATCTTCATTCTCCAGACCACCGCGCATGGACTGATAGGTACCCACGCCCAGGAATACGGCGTCGTAATCCTTCAGCAGGTCGTCGAGCTGCACGTCGCGGCCCACTTCCACATTCAGTTTGAACTCAATGCCCATGCCGGTGAAGATTTCGCGGCGGCGGGTCATGACCTCTTTTTCCAGCTTGAAGGCCGGGATGCCGAAGGTCAGCAGGCCGCCGATTTCCGGATGTCGGTCGAAGACCACCGCTTTGACGCCGTTACGGGTCAGGACGTCGGCACAGGCCAGGCCCGCCGGGCCTGCACCAATGATCGCCACGCGCTTGTCGGTTTGACGCACGCCGGTCATATCCGGACGCCAGCCCATCTCGAACGCTTTATCGTTGATATAACGCTCAATGTTACCGATGGTCACCGCACCAAACTCGTCGTTCAGCGTACAGGAGCCTTCACACAGGCGGTCCTGCGGGCAGACGCGACCGCACACTTCCGGCAGGGTGTTGGTCTGGTGAGACAGTTCGGCGGCTTCAAAAATACGTCCTTCATTGGCCAGCTTCAGCCAGTTCGGGATGTAGTTATGGACCGGGCATTTCCATTCGCAGTAAGGGTTACCGCAGGACAGGCAGCGGTCTGCCTGCGCTTTGGCCTGGCCTTCTGAAAACGGCTCATAGATTTCTACAAATTCAATTTTACGGATCTTCAGCGGTTTCTTTGGCGGATCAACACGCTGCAGGTCGATAAACTGGTATACGTTCTGGCTCATTGCTACCCCTTACTGCGCCTGCACGCGCAGCTCTGCTGCGCTACGACTACGGTGACCCAACAGGGCTTTAACATCGCTGGACTTCGGTTTAACCAGCGCGAATTTCGAGGAGAAGGCTGGCCAGTTCGCCAGAATCTCTTCGCCGCGTGAAGAACCGGTATGCTGCACGTGTTCGGTAATCAAACCGCGCAGATGCTCTTCGTGGATCGCCAGGGATTCAACATCCAGCACTTCAACCAGCTCCGGGTTTACACGTTTACGGAAATCACCGCTTTCGTCCAGCACGTAGGCGAAGCCGCCCGTCATACCGGCACCGAAGTTCACACCGGTTTTGCCCAGAACACAGACGATCCCGCCGGTCATATACTCACAACCGTTGTCGCCAATACCTTCTACCACGGTGATAGCACCGGAGTTACGCACTGCAAAACGCTCACCCGCACGACCGGCTGCAAACAGACGACCGCCGGTCGCGCCGTACAGACAGGTGTTACCGATAATGCTGGCTTCGTGGCTACGGAAGGCAGAACCGACCGGCGGACGTACCGCCAGCAGACCACCCGCCATGCCTTTACCCACGTAGTCGTTGGCATCGCCGGTCAGGTACAGCTCCACGCCGCCCGCGTTCCAGACGCCGAAGCTCTGACCCGCCGTGCCGCTGAAGTGCGCGGTAATCGGATCGGACGCCAGGCCCTGGTCGCCGTGCGTTTGCGCGATGTAACCGGAGAGCGATGCGCCGACGGAGCGGTCAGTATTGCGGATATCAAACCAGAAAGTTTTGCTCTGCTTATCATCCACATACGGCTTCGCCTGCTGCAGCAACTGTGCATTCAGCACGCCGTTGTCAAACGGCGGGTTTTTCTCGGTGCAATAGACCGCTTTGCCAGGGTGCGGCTGCGCGGTTTCCAGCAGCTTGCTCAGCTCCAGTTTCTGCTGTTTGGCGGTAAATCCTTCCAGCTCTTTCAGCAGATCGGTACGGCCAATCAGATCCACCAGACGCTTCACGCCCAGCTGCGCCATCAGCTCGCGCGTTTCGCGGGCAATAAATTCAAAGTAGTTGGTCACTTTGAAGGGAAGACCATGGTAATGGTTCTTACGCAGCTTCTCGTCCTGGGTTGCCACACCTGTTGCGCAGTTGTTGAGGTGGCAAATACGCAGGTATTTACAGCCCAGCGCCACCATCGGGCCGGTGCCGAAGCCAAAGCTTTCTGCACCCAGAATCGCCGCCTTGATGATGTCGAGGCCGGTTTTCAGACCCCCGTCTACCTGCAGGCGGATCTTGTGGCGCAGGCCGTTCGCCACCAGCGCCTGCTGGGTTTCCACCAGGCCCAGCTCCCACGGACAGCCAGCGTATTTCACGGAGGAGAGCGGGCTTGCGCCGGTACCACCGTCGTAGCCGGCAATGGTGATCAAGTCTGCGTAGGCTTTTGCCACGCCGGTCGCGATGGTGCCGACGCCCGGCTCGGAAACCAGCTTCACGGAGATCATCGCCTGCGGATTAACCTGTTTCAGGTCGAAAATCAGCTGCGCTAAGTCCTCGATAGAGTAGATATCGTGGTGCGGCGGCGGGGAGATCAGCGTCACGCCCGGCACCGAGTAGCGCAATTTAGCGATGTACGGCGTGACTTTATCACCCGGTAACTGACCACCTTCGCCCGGTTTTGCCCCCTGAGCGACTTTAATCTGAATCACGTCGGCGTTAACCAGGTACGCAGGCGTTACGCCAAAGCGACCGGATGCCACCTGCTTGATGCGGGACACTTTATTGGTGCCGTAGCGCGCAGGATCTTCGCCGCCTTCGCCGGAGTTCGAGTTGCCGCCGATGCTGTTCATGGCTTCTGCCAGCGCTTCATGAGCTTCCGGGCTGAGCGCGCCGATAGACATCGCCGCGGTATCGAAGCGCTTGAACAGCTCGGACGCTGGTTCAACGTCATCGATGCTGACCGCTTCATCACCCGGATTCAGGGCAATCAGGTCGCGCAGCGTTGCCGCCGGACGGTTATTGACCAGTTCAGCGTACTGCTGATAGTCGCTGTACTCGCCGCTCTGCACTGCCTGCTGCAGCGTGCGCACAACGTCCGGGTTATAGGCGTGGTATTCGCCCCCGTGAACGTATTTCAGTAGACCACCTTGTTCCAGTGGTTTACGCGCCAGCCATGCACGTTTGGAGAGGTTGAGCAGGTCTTGCTGGAAATCAGCAAAGCCCGCGCCGCTGATGCGGCTGATCACGCCCTGGAAGCAGAGTTCTGCCACATCGTCATGTAGACCCACGGCTTCAAACAGCTTCGAACAGCGGTAAGAGGCAATAGTCGAGATGCCCATCTTGGACATGATCTTGTACAGACCTTTGTTGATACCGTTGCGGTAGTTCAACATGACAGTGCGGTAATCTTTGTCGATGGCACGGCTGTCGACCAGCTTCGCCAGCGTTTCGTAGGCCAGGTACGGGTAGATGGCCGTCGCACCAAAGCCTAACAGCACGGCGAAGTGGTGCGGATCGCGGGCGCTCGCGGTTTCAACAATGATGTTGGCATCGCAGCGCAGGCTCTTGTCGACCAGACGGGTTTGAATCGCTCCCACCGCCATCGGCGCAGGCACTGGCAGACGGTTTTTGGCAATGTTGCGGTCAGAGAGCACCAGCAGCACGGTACCGTTACGTACCATCTGCTCCGCTTTGTCGCACAGCGCTTTCACCGTCTCTTCGAGTGTCGCTTCGGTCACGTCGAAGGTAATATCAAGCGTGTCGGCGCGATAGTGATCCTCTTGCAGCGTCGTAAGCTGTTTGAAATCGGAATAGAGCAGAATCGGCGATTTAAAGGTCAGACGGTGCGCCTGGCCTTCGGCTTCGCAGAAGACGTTCATCTCGCGGCCGATGCTGGTGGCCAGCGACATGACGTGCGCTTCACGCAGCGGATCGATTGGCGGGTTGGTTACCTGCGCAAACTGCTGGCGGAAGTAGTCATAAATAATACGCGGCTGGCTGGAGAGGACGGCAAATGGGGTATCGTCACCCATTGATCCGACCGCTTCCTGGCCATTTTCGCCCAGTACGCGGATAACCGAGTCCAGCTCTTCCGCGCTGTAGTTAAACTGTTTCTGGAAGCTCGCGAGCGCATCGTCATCCATCTCACGGCTACCCACTTCTTCGTCCGGCAGCTCTTCAAAAGGCACCAGACGACGAACGTTTTTCTCCATCCACTCTTTGTACGGGTGGCGGCTTTTCAGATCGTTATCGGTTTCAGCGGAGTGAAGAATACGCCCGCCACGGGTATCGATAACCATCAGCTCGCCCGGGCCGACGCGGCCTTTCTCGACCACTTCGTCAGGCTGGTAATCCCAGATGCCGACTTCAGACGCGCAGGTGATGAGCTTATCTTTGGTAATGACGTAGCGCGCAGGACGCAGGCCGTTACGGTCCAGGTTACAGGCGGCAAAGCGGCCATCGGACATAACAATGCCCGCCGGGCCGTCCCACGGCTCCATGTGCATGGAGTTAAAGTCGAAGAACGCGCGCAGTTCAGGATCCATGTCCGGGTTGTTCTGCCAGGCCGGTGGCACAAGCAGACGCATGGCACGGACGATGTCCATCCCGCCAGCCAGCAGCAGCTCAAGCATGTTATCCATGGAGCTGGAGTCCGAGCCGGTTTCGTTCACGAACGGTGCGGCGTCGTGCAGATCGGGGATCAGCGGCGTCTGGAACTTATAGGTACGGGCGCGCGCCCACTGGCGGTTACCGGTGATGGTGTTGATCTCGCCGTTGTGTGCCAGATAGCGGAACGGCTGAGCCAGCGGCCAGCGTGGAACGGTGTTGGTGGAGAAGCGCTGGTGGAACAGGCAAATGGCCGATTCCAGACGCAGGTCCGCCAGGTCCAGGTAGAAGCGCGGCAGGTCAGCCGGCATACACAGACCTTTATAGATGTTCACCAGGTTGGAGAGGCTACAGACGTAGAACTCTTTGTCTTCCTGGAGACGTTTTTCAATGCGGCGACGCGCAATGAACAGACGGCGTTCCATATCGCGTGGACGCCAGCCCGCAGGCGCGTTGACAAAAATCTGTTCAATACGAGGCAGCGAGGAGAGGGCGATTTCACCGAGCACCCCTTCGTTGGTAGGCACATCGCGCCAGCCGACGATGGACAGAGTTTCTCGTTGAAGTTCTTCTTCGACGATGCGGCGTGAAGCGGCAGCTTTTTCAGGATCCTGATTCAGGAACAGCATGCCGACAGCGTAGTTTTTGGCTAAACGCCAGCCGCGTTCTTCCGCTACGATGCGGAAGAAACGATCCGGTTTTTGCAGCAGCAGACCGCAACCGTCGCCGGTTTTACCATCGGCAAGGATGGCACCACGGTGCTGCATGCGGGCCAGTGCGTGAATGGCAGTACGCACTACCTTGTGGCTAGGTTCGCCTTCTATGTGGGCGATCAGGCCGAAACCACAGTTATCCTTCTCAAGGGATTTATCGTACAACATATCAGTGAACCTCCCCAGGCTCGTCGGGCTTCCCACTGAACTTAACCGTGGCGCACAGGCACAGAAAGAGCATGGCGACGGGGTTTGCGTTTCATACGCGTACCTCGCATTCGCCCTCTTTTTCATCCTTTCGCGCAGGTAAACAAGTTTGAGGACTTGCTTCAGAGGGAATCTCAATTACTGCATAAATATGATGAGCAGACTGCTCATCCAGAAAGCTTCCAGCGGATTTCCAACTTATCGGGAATCGGTTATCAGGTCAAATGGCAATCTTATTTATACGAAAATGTGCTAAAGCATGTTTAATTGATTGAAATAAAAAGGTATTTAACGAATTTTACAACCACAAAAGGCCAAGGGAGGGAGCGGGGTAGTGTGATCTGACTCACTATCTGAAAGCGGTATTATCCACGTGGGATGCTGAAAAGCTTGTTTTTGGCAGGATATTACTCTGGGGTGGCGATCAAACCCGCATAATCACACTGTTTTTCAGCAGTGACGCTATAAATGAAAAAAAGCGGCTGAACATAAGGAAAAGTAATTGGCGAATGCTTGAATGAAATTGCAGTAATCTTGATTTTTTATTCAAATGAATAATAGCCGTCCAGGGCGATTGATCCAGGTCATCGCCGACTGTGGCTAAAAATGGCAGGCTAGGCCCCTTTCAGCGGGGCGGTCTATCAGATTATGCAGTTACAGAAATTAGTCAATATGTTTGGTGGGGATCTTTTACGTCGTTATGGCGAAAAGGTCCATAAGCTGACGCTGCATGGTGGTTTCAGCTGCCCCAACCGCGATGGAACTATTGGCCGTGGCGGCTGTACCTTCTGCAACGTGGCCTCTTTCGCCGATGAAACACAGCAGCAGCGCTCCATCGCTGAACAGCTGGCGCATCAGGCGAGCCGGGTCAATCGCGCCAGACATTATCTGGCCTACTTCCAGGCTTATACCAGCACCTGGGCAGAGGTGCAGGTACTGCGCGCCATGTATCAGCAGGCCGTAAGCCAGGCGAATATGGTCGGGCTATGTGTCGGCACGCGTCCGGATTGTGTCCCCGATGCCGTATTAGACCTGCTGAGCGAATACCACGCGCAGGGCTATGAAGTCTGGCTGGAGCTGGGGTTACAGAGCGCGCACGACAAAACGCTGCACCGTATTAATCGCGGCCATGACTTTGCCTGCTACCAGCGCACTACGCGGCTGGCGCGTGAACGGGGGCTTAAAGTGTGTTCGCACCTGATTGTAGGCTTGCCCGGAGAGGGGCTCCAGCAGGGACTCGAGACGCTGGAAAACGTGGTCGAAACCGGCGTGGATGGCATCAAGCTGCATCCGCTACATATCGTGACCGGCAGTATTATGGCAAAGGCCTGGCAAGCGGGAAGGGTAAACGGAATTACACTCGAAGAGTACACCGTGACGGCGGGGGAGATGATCCGCCATACGCCGCCAGAAGTGGTTTACCACCGTATATCCGCCAGCGCCCGCCGTCCAACGCTGCTGGCACCGCTCTGGTGCGAGAACCGCTGGACGGGGATGGTGGAAATCGATAAATACCTCAATGAGCACGGGGTTCAGGGGAGTGCCCTGGGGCGCCCGTGGGTATCACCTTTAGCGTCTACGTCCGCCTAACAAGCTGCCCAGCATGCCGCGTACGATCTGATTGGTGACCTGGCGTGCTGCGCTTTTCGCCATAGTTTGTACCACGCCGTCGCGCTTACCCCCTCGCGGCCCGGTGCTGCCAAACAGAATATCTTTGAGCCCGCCCAGAATGCCATCGTCCGTGGCCGCTGCATCGCCTTTCGCAGTGGGTGCACTCTGCTGCTGCGGGCTTGCCTCTATCCCCGCCTGTAACTTTTCAAAAGCCGATTCCCGATCGATCTCGTCTTCGTATTTGCCGTAAACCGGAGAGTGGTTAATTAGCCCGTTACGTTCATCGTCAGTGACGGGCCCCATACGTGAGTTGGGTGCGATCACCATTGCGCGCTCTACCACTGAGGGGCTGCCTTTGACATCCAGGAAGGAGATCAAGGCTTCACCGGTGCCCAGCGCCTGAATTGCCTCTTCCGTACTGAACGCTGGATTGGCGCGCATGGTCTCTGCGGCCGCTTTAACTGCCTTTTGATCTTTTGGCGTGAAGGCGCGCAGGGCGTGCTGTACGCGGTTACCTAACTGACCCAGTACGTTGTCAGGGATATCGGACGGATTTTGCGAAACAAACCAGACGCCGACCCCTTTCGAGCGGATCAAACGGATCACTTGTTCAATCTTGTCCAGTAAGACCTGCGGAGCATCGCTGAACAGCAGATGTGCTTCGTCAAAGAAGAACACCAGTTTGGGTTTTTCCAGATCGCCCGCTTCAGGGAGTTGTTCATATATTTCAGAGAGCATCCACAGCAGACTGGCGGCGTACAGTTTGGGCATCTGATAGAGCTTTTCCGCGCTCAGAATGTTGATGATGCCCTTACCGTTACTGTCGGTGCGCATCCAGTCCTTAATATCCAGCATCGGTTCGCCGAAGAAGTGCCCGGCGCCTTGCTGTTCAAGCGTGAGCAATCCACGCTGAATAGCGCCAATCGAGGCGGAACTGATGTTGCCATACTGGGTCTGGAAAGATTTGGCGTTATCGCCAATATAGTGGGTGATAGCGCGTAGATCTTTGAAATCCAGCAGCAGTAATCCCTGTTCGTCGGCAATACGAAAGATGATATTAAGCACGCCAGACTGCACCTCGTTCAGATTGAGCAGCCGTGCCAGCAGCAGCGGGCCCAGATCGGAAACGGTGGCACGTACCGGGTGGCCTTTTTCGCCGAAGATATCCCACAAGACGACCGGGTTACCCTGCGGTTGCCAGTCGGTCACACCGATGTTTTTCAGTCTGGCGAGCAGCTTCTCTGAGCCAACGCCCTCCTGCGCAATGCCGGTCAAATCGCCCTTCACATCGGCCATAAATACCGGTACGCCACAGCTTGAGAATGATTCAGCCAGCTTTTGTAGGGTGACGGTTTTGCCCGTGCCGGTGGCACCGGTAATGAGCCCGTGTCGGTTTGCCATTGCAGGGAGGAGAAACAGCTCGTGATCCAGCGTACGAGCAATTAGCAGAGGAGTACTCATGATCCAATTCCTTTTCTGGGCACTGGGTGGAGTATAGGCAACCTGATGCGCAAATTCCTTTGTTTGCTGCGCATTACCCAGTGCGGACTATGCTTTTCCATACGGTTATCAACTTTTTGGGAAATTATGTCCAGATTCTTTTTTAACGACCGCGAACAGCTGGTCAACGACGCCATTGAAGGCATGCTGATTTCTACACCACACGCTAATCTCGCCAGGCTTGATATCGACCCGGCTATTCGCGTTGTCGCCCGTGCTGACTGGGATAAAAGCCGCGTGGCGGTTATTTCCGGCGGTGGTTCGGGTCATGAACCCGCCCATGCCGGGTTTGTGGGCAAGGGGATGCTCACCGCAGCGGTGTGCGGCGATCTTTTTGCTTCGCCGAGCGTTGACGCGGTGTTGAATGCGATCATGGCGGTAACGGGCGAGCATGGCTGCCTGTTGATCGTCAAAAACTATACCGGCGATCGTCTGAACTTTGGCCTCGCGGCGGAAAAGGCCAAGGGCTACGGGCTGAACGTCGAAATGGTGATTGTGGCCGACGACATTGCTCTGCCTGATAACAAACAGCCGCGCGGCATTGCGGGTACGGTGCTGGTGCATAAGATAGCCGGTTACGCTGCCGAGCAGGGGAAATCGCTCCGTGAGGTTCGGGATCTTGCCCAACAGGCCTGCGATAACCTCTGGAGCCTCGGTGTGGCGATGCGCACATGCAGTCTGCCCGGCAGCGATGAAGAGGAGGGACGTATCCAGCAGGGGCAAGTCGAGCTGGGTCTCGGGATCCACGGTGAGCCGGGTGCGTCGATTGTCGATACCCAAAACAGTAAAACAATCATCGACACCCTGGTGAAACCGCTGCAGGAGCAGGCTGGCGCCGGGCGGCTGGCGGTTATGATCAATAACCTCGGCGGCGTATCTGCGCTGGAGATGGCGCAGCTTACCAAAGAGCTGGCGCACTCAGCGGTAAAAGACCAGATTGACTGGCTTATCGGCCCGGCGACGCTGGTCAGTTCGCTGGATATGAAAGGCTTTTCGCTCTCGTGTTTGAAGCTGAACGACACCTTTGAGCAGGCACTCAATTCGCCAGTGGAGACCCTGGGCTGGCAAAAACCCGTCGCCTTTGCGCCAATGCGTACGGTATCGCACGAGGTTGTGCGCGACAAAGTGGAATTTACCCCCTCCGATAATGCGCAAATTGCCGCGTGGGTGGGCGCAGCGACGCAGACGCTGCTGGATCTGGAAAACCGGCTCAACGCGCTGGATGCGAAAGTAGGCGATGGCGATACCGGATCTACCTTTGCGCAAGGTGCGAAGGAGATAGCCCAACGCCTTGCGCAAAAGCAGCTGCCGCTAAATGATCCCGCGAAGTTGTTATTGCTGGTGGGTGAAAGACTGGCGACGGTGATGGGCGGCTCGAGCGGCGTATTGATGTCGATCTTCTTTACTGCCGCCGGGCAGTCGTTACTGGAGGGTAAAACCGTGCCAGAGTCGTTGTTGAGCGGGTTGGCACAAATGAAGCATTACGGCGGGGCCGCGCCTGGGGATCGCACCCTGATCGATGCGCTCCAGCCCGCGCTGGAAGCTTTGCAGCAAGCAGATATTCAGGCTGCTGCACAGGCCGCTCAGCAGGGTGCAGAGGCGACGGCCAGCATGCACAAAGCCGGCGCGGGGCGTTCATCCTATGTCAATAAAGAGAATCTGCAGGGGGTGACCGATCCGGGTGCGGTGGCGGTGGCGGAGGTGTTTAAAGCGCTGGCGAAGTAGCGAAGAGAACCGGGTGGGGCGATGCCGCCACCCGGCGTAGTCACATCAGAAATCGGCTTTTAACACCACGCGGTAACGGGCCTTGCCGTCGCGCACGTGCTGGATAGCCTCATTGATTTTCGACATTGGATACAGTTCGGTGGTTGGGGACACTTTGGTGCGTCCGGCAAACTTCATCAGTTTGCGCAACTCAAACGGTGTGCCGGTTGCAGAGCCAGATACGCTGCGATCGCCACCAATCAGGGTAAACGCCGGAACCGGCAGCGGCTTCAGCACTGCCCCAACGGTATGGAAGTTACCGCCGTAGGCCAGCGCTTCAAAGTACGGCTGCCAGTCGAGATCGACGTTCACGGTGTTGATGATCAGATCGAACTGACCCGCCAGCGCTTTCAGGGCTTCCGGATCGCGGCTGTTCACCACTTTATCGGCGCCCATTGCCAGCACTTCCTGCTCTTTCGCCGGGTTAGAGCTGAACGCCGTCACTTCGCAGCCCATGGCGTGCAGTAACTTAATGGCAATGTGGCCCAGTCCGCCAATACCAATTACGCCCACGCGACTGGTGGCGGTGATGTGGTGCATCAGCAGCGGTTTAAATACCGTAATACCGCCGCACAGCAGCGGGCCTGCGGATTCGATATCAATGCTGTCCGGTAGCGGGATCACCCACTGCCAGTCGGCGCGCAGTTTGTCGGCGAACCCGCCCTTATTGAGAATGGTAGGTACCGTGCCTTCCAGACAGTTAATCTGGTTGCCGCTGATACAGGCATCACAATGTCCACAGCTGCGTGCCGTCCAGCCAATGCCCACGCGCTGGCCAACTTTCAACCCTTTGTCCTGCGCGGCAGTGCCCAGCGCAACCACACGGCCGATGACCTCATGCCCGGCAACCAGGGGATAATTTGAAAAGCCCCATTCGTTGTCGATCATCGACAGATCCGAGTGGCAAATGCCGCAATAATCTACCTGAACTTCGACGTCTTCTGCTTTTAGCTCACCCGCATCGTACTCGTACAGCTCAAGTTCTGCACCCGCCTGCGGCGCGGCATAGCTTTTTATCATCGACATCTTTATTCCCCCGTTATGGTGTTGAACTGAGAGTGTAGAGCATTCAGTTTACAGCCGCTTAACAGAATGGGGGCAGTATCAGAGGGTCTTTAGCATCCGCACTTCGCAGTCGACGTGGCCGGTGCAGCCCAGCGGCGCGTCAATATGTTCGAAGCCCAGGTGTTCATACAGGCCAATGGCCTCTTTGAGGAACGCGGTGGTTTCGAGATAACAGCGGGTGAAGCCCTCAGCGCGCGCGTGTTCAAGCGCAACCAGCGCCAGCTTTTTCGCCAGCCCCTGGCCGCGAATGGCGGGCAGAAAGTACATCTTCTGCAGTTCACAGATATCGGGCTCGCTGCAGGTCAAAGGCGCCACGCCGCCACCGCCCACAACCTTGCCTGCCTGCTCAATGATCCAGTAGGCGTGGCCTGGCTGGCTGTATAGCTGGAACAGCTCATCGAGGTTAGGATCGGCTACGGTGTAGCCTTTATCGGCCGTAAGGCCATATTCGGCGGAAACGGTGCGGATAACGGCGGCGATGGCCGGGTTGTCCTGTTCAGTGATACGACGCATCGTCGTCGCGACGGGGGCAATCACGCTCATAGCATTACTCATGACAAAAATTGACACACAGCTGCTGTTAATAGCACTGGAGCAAAGGGAGTGCAAGCGAGGAGTTTTCAGGGAGGAAACCCCTTACGCCCTGAAGCGTAAGGGGTAAAAGCATTACAGGGCTGCGATAACCGCCTGCTGCTCAATCAGTTTGGTTTTTGCATCGGCGAAAGCAACCAGACGCTCACGCTCTTTGGCGATGACCGCTTCCGGCGCGCGGGCGACAAAGCCTTCGTTCGCCAGTTTGCTTTCGATTTTGCCAATTTCCACGTCGACTTTCGCCACTTCCTTCGCCAGACGCGCCAGCTCGGCATCTCTGTCGATCAGACCCGCCATTGGGATCAGCAGCTCGGCGCCGTCGATGATTTTGGTCACAGAAACCGGACCTTTGTCATCGGCAGGCAGCACGGTGATGCTCTCCAGACGCGCCATGGTTTTCAGGAAGGTGCTGTTCTCATTCACACGACGAACGGCAGCCTCGCTGCAACCGCGCAGCAGCAGTTCCAGCGGCTTGCTCGGGGCGATATTCATTTCTGCACGAACGTTACGCACAGCAACAATCGCCTGTTTCAGCCATTCGGTATCAGCTGATGCGGCTTCATCTACTTTAGCGGCATCGAACTCCGGGAACGGCTGCAGCATGATGGTGTCGGCGTTGATACCTGCAATCACCTTCACACGCTGCCAGATGGTTTCGGTAATGAACGGAATGACCGGGTGCGCCAGGCGCAGCAGACCTTCCAGCACGGTGATCAGCGTATTACGCGTACCGCGCAGTTCTGCTTCAGAACCACCGTTCATCACCGGCTTCGCCAGCTCCAGATACCAGTCGCAGAACTGGTTCCAGGTGAATTCGTACAGAATGCCTGCCGCGATGTCGAAGCGGAAGCTGTCCAGCGCGTCACGGAAGGCTTTCACCGTCTGGTTGAATTCCGCCAGGATCCAGCGGTCTGCCAGCGACAGCGTCATCTCGCCGCCGTTAAAGCCGCAATCCTGGTCTTCGGTATTCATCAGCACGAAACGGCTGGCGTTCCACAGCTTGTTACAGAAGTTACGGTAACCTTCCAGACGCTTCATGTCCCAGTTGATGTCGCGGCCGGTAGAGGCCAGCGCCGCCAGGGTGAAGCGCAGGGCGTCGGTACCGTGAGACTCAATCCCGTTCGGGAACTGCTTCTCGGTACGCTTGCGGATCTTCTCGGCCAGCTGCGGCTGCATCATGTTGCCGGTACGTTTTTCCAGCAGCTCTTCCAGCGAGATACCGTCGACCATATCCAGCGGGTCAATAACGTTACCCTTGGATTTAGACATCTTCTGGCCTTCGTCGTCGCGGATAAGGCCAGTCATGTAGATCGTCTTAAACGGGATCTGCGGTTTGCCGTCTTCATCTTTAATAAAGTGCATGGTCATCATGATCATGCGGGCGATCCAGAAGAAGATGATGTCGAAGCCGGAAACCATCACGCTGGTTGGGTGGAACTGACGCAGGGCGTCGGTATTTTCCGGCCAGCCGAGGGTAGAGAAGGTCCAGAGTGCGGAGGAGAACCAGGTATCCAGCACGTCTTCGTCCTGACGCAGGGCAACGTCAGCGCCCAGGTTGTTTTCCTGACGCACTTCGTCTTCGGTGCGGCCAACGTAGACGTTGCCTTCGTTGTCATACCACGCCGGAATACGGTGGCCCCACCACAGTTGACGGGAGATACACCAGTCCTGAATGTCACGCATCCAGGAGAAGTACATGTTTTCATACTGCTTCGGTACGAACTGGATGCTGCCGTTTTCAACCGCTTCAACAGCAGGTTTAGCCAGCACGTCGGCACGGACATACCACTGGTCGGTTAACATTGGCTCGATAACCACACCACCACGGTCGCCGTACGGCACGGTCAGATCGTGAGGCTTGATCTCTTCCAGCAGGCCGAGTGCGTCTACGGCAGCGACAATCGCTTTACGCGCGGCGAAGCGTTCCAGCTTCTGGAACTCGGCCGGGATGTCGCTGGCGTAAACGTCAGATTCGTTGCCTTTAGTGTCATACACTTCTGCGCTTTCACGGATATCGCCGTCGAAGGTCAGAATGTTGATCATTGGAAGCTGATGACGACGACCCACTTCGTAGTCGTTGAAGTCGTGGGCCGGGGTGATTTTCACGCAGCCGGTGCCTTTTTCCATGTCGGCGTGTTCGTCGCCCACAATCGGAATACGGCGGTTAACCAGCGGCAGGACCACAAATTTACCGATCAGATCTTTGTAGCGCGGATCTTCCGGGTTAACGGCCACACCGGTATCGCCCAGCAGGGTTTCCGGACGGGTGGTAGCAACCACCAGGTAATCTTTACCGTCTGCGGTTTTTGCGCCGTCGGCCAGCGGATAGCGGATGTGCCACATCGAGCCTTTTGACTCGCGGTTTTCCACTTCAAGGTCAGAGATGGCGGTGCGCAGTTTCGGGTCCCAGTTTACCAGGCGCTTGCCACGGTAAATCAGGTCCTCTTTATACAGACGGACAAACACTTCTTTCACAGCGTTGGAGAGGCCTTCGTCCATGGTGAAGCGCTCGCGCTCCCAGTCCACGGAGTTGCCAAGACGACGCATCTGGCGGGTAATGGTGCCGCCAGATTCTGCCTTCCACTGCCAGATTTTGTCGATGAACGCGTCGCGACCGTAGTCGTGGCGGGTTTTACCCTCTTCAGCGGCAATTTTACGCTCAACGACCATCTGGGTCGCGATACCCGCGTGGTCAGTTCCCGCCTGCCACAGGGTGTTTTTACCCTGCATGCGCTGGTAGCGGATCATGGTGTCCATGATGGTCTGCTGGAAAGCATGACCCATATGCAAACTGCCGGTGACGTTCGGCGGCGGGATCATGATGCAGAAGGACTCTTTGCTTTCATCGCCGTTAGGCTTGAAATAGCCCTGCTGTTCCCAGTGCTCGTAAAGCGGCTGTTCGATATCGCGTGGGTTATATGTCTTTTCCATTATTTCCAGGTTGCCGTATTCAGGTTAAAACCAGCCAGGCGGTACGCTTTATAGCGTTCGCGCGCCAGTTGTTTCAGGGAATCTTCGTAGGGGACAAAGTCTACCACTTCTGTGAAAGCGGTGGCAAAATCTGCAAAGCCAGTACGCAGGCTTATCAGGATATCGCGCGCGCTGCTGTTACGTTTTTGTGGCCAGGCTATCTCCACCGGGGCACCGCCGCGCGGCCCTTCACCCGACAGATTGTGCGGGACAAAACTCTCGGCAGGTCGCGCCCATAGCGCCTCATCAAGACGAATGGCTTGCTGCTCATCTTCACAGGCGATGAGCACGCGCTTGCCGCTGCGCCAACGTTCTGCGGCAATGTCACACACCAGTTGTTCAACGGCGCTCAGGCCATCCTGTTGTGTATCGTTGTCCAGAATATAGAACGTTGCGTTTTTCATGATATGGGGCTTCTTGTGGTGATTTTAAATGCGAAACCGGGTGGCATCTGCCACCCGGCTTTCGGGTTTACTCTTCGCCGTTAAAGCCGGCGCGGTTGAGCAGGAACTGCGACAGCAGCGCAACCGGACGACCGGTGGCGCCTTTGGCTTTGCCGGAGCGCCATGCGGTACCCGCGATGTCGAGGTGTGCCCAGTTGTACTTACGGGTGAAACGCGACAGGAAACAGCCCGCGGTGATGGCACCACCCGGACGGCCGCCGATATTCGCCATATCCGCGAAATTCGACTCCAGCTGATCCTGGAACTCGTCGGCCAGCGGCAGTCGCCATGCGCGGTCGCCAGCCTGCTCGGACGCGCCAATCAACTCGTGCGCCAGCGGATTGTGGTTCGACATCAGGCCGGTGATGTGGTGGCCCAGCGCAATGACGCAGGCCCCGGTCAGGGTTGCCACATCGATAACCGCTTCAGGTTCGAAGCGCTCAACGTAGGTCAGGACGTCGCACAGCACCAGGCGGCCTTCGGCATCGGTATTCAGCACTTCAACGGTCTGACCGGACATGGTGGTCAGCACGTCGCCTGGGCGGTATGCGCGGCCACCCGGCATGTTTTCACAGCCGGCCAGTACGCCGATAACGTTAAGCGGCAGTTGCAGCTCCGCCACCATACGCATGACACCGTACACGGCCGCCGCACCGCACATGTCGTACTTCATCTCATCCATGCCTTCGGCAGGTTTGATGGAGATACCGCCGGAGTCAAAGGTCAGGCCTTTACCCACCAGCACGATAGGGCGTGCGTCTTCCGATGGATTGCCCTTGTATTCAATGACCGACATCAGGGATTCGTTCTGGGAACCATTTCCCACCGCGAGGTAGGAGTGCATGCCCAGCTCTTTCATCTGCTGCTCGCCAATCACGCGGGTGATGACGTTTTTGCTGTAAGAGTCGGCCAACTGACGCGCCTGCGAGGCCAGATAGCCAGCGTTACAGATGTTTGGTGGCATATTACCCAGATCTTTCGCGGCTTTGATACCGGCCGCGATGGCCAGGCCATGCTGAATCGCACGTTCACCGCTGGTCAGTTCGCGGCGGGTAGGCACGTTAAAGACCATTTTACGCAGCGGACGACGGGGTTCGCTTTTATTGGTTTTCAGCTGATCGAAGCTGTACAGCGACTCTTTTGCCGTCTCAACGGCCTGACGCACTTTCCAGTAAGTGTTACGGCCTTTAACGTGCAGCTCGGTGAGGAAGCAGACCGCTTCCATTGAGCCAGTATCATTCAGCGTATTGATAGTTTTCTGAATAACCTGTTTGTACTGGCGCTCATCCAGCTCACGTTCTTTACCGCAGCCGATCAGAAGAATACGCTCGGACAGCACGTTCGGAACATGATGCAGTAATAAGGTCTGTCCCGGTTTGCCTTCCAGTTCGCCACGGCGCAGCAGGGCACTAATATAGCCGTCGCTGATTTTGTCGAGTTGCTCGGCGATGGGGGAGAGGCGGCGGGGCTCAAAGACACCCACAACGATACAGGCGCTCCGCTGTTTCTCCGGGCTGCCGCTTTTTACACTGAACTCCATGCACTACGCTCCTGAATCTTAAAGACAACAGCGGCCGCTACGGATAGAATTGAAACCTTTCGTAACTCATGCCCGCTGTTGCGGTGACTTCGTGTTAATCTTACGTTATTACGGTTTCGACACATCATTACATCTTCTGAAGCGCGAATCCGTCGGGTGTTCTAATCTTAGCGATGATTTCGACGACTCAAGAGAATAAATGACGTTTAAGCCATGAAACAAGCGATTTTCCAGCAAAAAGACGGGTTTTTACGGGCGTATTTAATGTGATAATCATAAGATATCTGGTGCGGGAGACGCTCAAAAGCCAGCTGGCAATACTCTTCATCCTGCTTCTGATTTTTTTCTGTCAGAAACTGGTGAGGATCCTCGGTGCAGCGGTCGACGGCGAAATTCCTACAAATCTGGTGCTTTCCCTCCTCGGGTTAGGCGTGCCTGAAATGGCGCAGCTGATCCTGCCGTTGAGCCTTTTCCTCGGATTGCTGATGACGCTCGGTAAACTCTATACCGAAAGTGAAATCACCGTCATGCACGCCTGTGGACTGAGCAAAGCGGTACTGGTAAAAGCCGCCATGGTACTGGCGTTGTTTACCGGTATCGTTGCCGCCGTCAACGTGATGTGGGCAGGCCCCTGGTCATCGCGCCATCAGGATGAAGTGCTGGCTGAAGCGAAAGCCAACCCCGGCATGGCTGCCCTGGCCCAGGGACAGTTCCAGCAAGCCAGCGACGGCAACTCGGTCCTGTTTATCGAAAGCGTTGACGGTAGCCGGTTCAACGACGTTTTCCTCGCGCAAATTCGACCGAAAGGCAATGCCCGTCCCTCCGTGGTGGTGGCTGATTCAGGCCAGCTTTCTCAGACTAAAGATGGGTCTCAGGTCGTCACGCTGAACAAAGGCACCCGCTTTGAAGGCACTGCCATGTTGCGCGATTTCCGTATTACCGACTTCCAGAACTACCAGGCGATCATTGGTCACCAGGCGGTCGCGCTGGACCCGAGCGATACGGATCAGATGAACATGCGTACGCTCTTCACCACCGATACCGATCGCGCCCGGGCAGAGTTGCACTGGCGTATTACGTTGGTATTCACCGTGTTTATGATGGCACTGATGGTGGTTCCGCTGAGCGTGGTCAACCCGCGTCAGGGACGTGTGCTGTCAATGCTGCCGGCGATGCTGCTCTATCTGGTGTTCTTCCTGCTGCAGACCTCCATAAAATCGAACGGTGGGAAAGGCAAAATCGACCCGGTTATCTGGACCTGGGCGGTCAACGTGCTGTATCTGTTGCTGGCCATAGCGCTTAACCTTTGGGATACCGTGCCGATGCGCCGTTTCAGATCCCGTTTTATGCGTAAAGGAGCGGTGTAATGCAGGCTTTTCGCGTTTTAGACCGCTATATCGGTAAAACCATTTTTACCACCATCATGATGACGTTATTCATGCTGGTCTCCCTCTCCGGCATCATCAAGTTTGTTGATCAGCTGAAAAAGGCCGGGCAGGGGAGTTACGACGCTCTGGGTGCAGGTATGTATACCCTGCTCAGCATGCCAAAAGATGTGCAGATCTTCTTCCCGATGGCGGCGTTGTTAGGTGCCCTGCTGGGTCTGGGGATGTTGGCACAGCGCAGTGAACTGGTTGTCATGCAGGCCTCTGGCTTTACCCGTATGCAGGTGGCGCTGTCGGTCATGAAAACCGCCATTCCACTGGTGCTGCTGACCATGGCCATTGGCGAATGGGTGGCACCGCAGGGCGAGCAGATGGCGCGTAACTACCGTGCGCAGGCCATGTACGGCGGCTCGCTGCTCTCAACCCAGCAGGGGCTGTGGGCGAAAGACGGAAATAACTTTGTCTATATCGAACGCGTGAAGGGCGACAACTCCCTTGGCGGCGTAAGCATTTATAGCTTTAACGATCAGCGCCGCCTGCAGGCGGTACGTTATGCGGCATCGGCGACCTTTGATGCAGAGAATAAACTTTGGCGTCTGTCGCAGGTTGACGAGTCTAACCTGCAGGATCCAAAACAGATCACGGGCTCGCAAACCGTCAGTGGCACCTGGAAAACCAACCTGACGCCGGACAAGCTCGGCGTGGTGGCGCTGGATCCGGACGCGCTCTCTATCAGTGGCCTGCACAACTATGTGAAGTACCTGAAGTCGAGTGGCCAGGATGCCGGCCGTTATCAGCTCAATATGTGGAGCAAAATCTTCCAGCCGCTCTCCGTGGCGGTCATGATGTTGATGGCTCTCTCCTTTATCTTCGGGCCGCTGCGTAGCGTAGCCATGGGCGTGCGCGTCGTCACCGGGATTAGCTTTGGCTTTGTCTTCTACGTGCTGGACCAGATCTTCGGTCCGCTGACCCTGGTGTATGGCATACCGCCGGTGATTGGTGCCCTGCTGCCAAGCGCATCTTTCTTCGTTATCAGCCTCTGGCTGATGCTAAAACGCTCCTGACCTGCTTTACCCCTCCCTCCCGGTCGTGGGAGCGAGGGGTATCTCCCGCTCTACCCCGCACTTTTTCGCACAACCTTCAACGTCTTGCCTGAAATTTGAGTATGATTGTGCGATGAAGCCGTGAAGGAATCCTCTATGAAGCAAATTCGAATGCTGGCGCAGTACTACGTCGATCTCATGATGAAGCTTGGCCTGGTACGCTTCTCCATGTTGCTCGCTCTGGCGCTGGTAGTGCTGGCGATTGTGGTACAGATGGCGGTGACCATGGTGCTGCATGGGCAGGTCGAAAGTATCGACGTGATCCGCTCTATTTTCTTCGGTCTGTTGATTACCCCCTGGGCGGTCTACTTCCTGTCGGTGGTGGTCGAGCAGCTCGAGGAGTCGCGTCAACGCCTCTCCCGGCTGGTGGAGAAACTGGAGGAGATGCGCGAGCGTGATCTGAAGCTCAATGTTCAGTTGAAGGACAACATTGCACAGCTTAATCAGGAAATTTCAGATCGTGAAAAAGCCGAAGCAGAGCGCCGCGTAACGCTGGAGCAGCTGAAGGTCGAGATGAAAGAGCGTGAAGAGACGCAGATCCAGCTCGAACAGCAATCCTCTTTCCTACGTTCGTTTCTTGATGCTTCACCGGATCTGGTCTTCTACCGTAATGAGGATAAAGAGTTCTCCGGCTGCAACCGGGCAATGGAACTGCTGACCGGCAAAAGTGAAAAACAGCTGGTTAGCCTCAAACCGCAGGACGTCTATTCCGAAGAGGCGGCGGCAAAAGTCATTGAAACGGATGAAAAAGTCTTCCGTCACAACGTCTCTCTCACCTACGAACAGTGGCTGGATTATCCGGATGGGCGCAAAGCCTGCTTTGAGATCCGCAAAGTTCCCTATTACGACCGCGTGGGTAAACGCCATGGCCTGATGGGCTTTGGCCGCGATATTACCGAACGTAAGCGCTATCAGGATGCGCTGGAGCGCGCCAGCCGGGATAAGACCACCTTTATCTCGACCATCAGCCATGAGCTGCGTACGCCTCTAAACGGTATCGTCGGGCTAAGCCGTATTCTGCTTGATACCGAGCTGTCTGCCGAGCAGGAGAAATACCTTAAGACTATCCATGTTTCAGCCGTGACGTTGGGGAATATTTTCAACGATATTATCGATATGGATAAAATGGAGCGGCGTAAAGTTCAGCTGGATAACCAGCCGGTAGACTTCACCAGCTTCCTGGCCGACCTGGAAAATCTGTCAGGCCTGCAAGCGCAGCAGAAAGGTCTACGCTTTGTGCTGGAGCCCACCTTGCCGTTGCCCCATAAAGTGGTCACCGATGGTACGCGTCTGCGCCAGATTCTGTGGAATCTGATCAGTAACGCCGTCAAGTTTACGCAGGCAGGGCAGGTGTCGGTGCGGGTTCGCTACGGCGAAGGGGAGATGCTGCATTTTGAGGTTGAAGACTCAGGGATCGGCATTCCGCAGGAAGAGCAGGATAAGATCTTTGCCATGTACTATCAGGTGAAAGATAGCCAGGGCGGTAAGCCTGCCACCGGCACCGGTATAGGTCTGGCAGTATCGCGTCGTCTGGCGAAAAGCATGGGCGGCGATATCACCGTCTCCAGCAACCCGGGTAAGGGCTCGCTGTTTGCTCTGAGCGTGCATGCTCCGGCGGTGGCAGAAGAGGTGGAAGATACCTTCGCTCACGATGATTTACCGCTGCCCGCGCTGCACGTCTTGCTGGTAGAAGATATTGAACTTAACGTCATTGTGGCGCGCTCGGTGCTGGAAAAGCTGGGCAGTAGCGTGGATGTCGCCATGACCGGGACTGCCGCGCTGGAGATGTTCACGCCAGGCGAATATGACCTGCTGTTGCTTGATATCCAGTTGCCGGATATGACCGGGCTGGATATTTCGCGTGAGCTCACGCGTCGCTACAGCCGTGACGAGCTGCCGCCGCTGGTGGCGCTGACCGCGAACGTGCTGAAGGATAAAAAAGAGTATCTGGAGGCCGGGATGGACGATGTGCTGAGCAAGCCGCTGTCCGTACCTGCTCTCACTGCCATGATTAAGAAGTACTGGGATACCTGTGACGAAGAGGAGAGCACCATGACGAAGGTTGATACCGATAAAGCGCATACCTTGCTGGATATCGCCATGCTTGAACAATACATCGAACTGGTTGGCCCGAAGCTGATTACCGATGGGCTGGCGGTCTTCGAGAAGATGATGCCTGGCTATTTAGCGGTGCTGGAGTCGAACCTGACCGCGCGCGATCAGAAAGGCATCGTGGAAGAGGGGCATAAAATTAAAGGCGCAGCGGGCTCGGTAGGTTTGCGTCATCTGCAACAGCTTGGTCAGCAGATCCAGAGCCCCGATCTTCCTGCCTGGTCCGATAATGTCGGTGAATGGGTCGAAGAGATGAAGCAAGAGTGGCAGAACGATGTGGCGGTATTGAAAGCGTGGGTAGAAAGCAGAAAAAAATGACCCCGGCTAAACCGGGGTGCGCGAATACTGCGCCAACACCAGGGAAATCTTGGCTGCGCCTGTAGAGAACATTGTTATCATTTTGGGACCAGACGCCGCCTCAAAATTTAGGCCGCACGCAGTTAAGATAGCAAATCTTAAATACTTTGTTACATGAATCAGTGAAATATGTGAAGCATAGCGTTTTAATCAGAATTATTAATAAGCTTCAGTCACTTGCTATAAGGAATCGGCATGATGAAAAAAGTTGGCGTAGTGCTTAGCGGTTGTGGTGTTTATGACGGGGCTGAAATCACCGAGTCCGTCCTTACGCTCCTGGCGTTGTCCCGGGCAGGTGCGCAGGCAATCTGTTTTGCCCCCGATAAAGTCCAGTCCGACGTCATTAATCATCTGACTGGCGAAGCGATGGCCGACAGCCGTAACGTGCTGATCGAAGCGGCGCGCATCGCCCGTGGAGATATCCATCCGCTCAATATGGCGAAGGCAGAGGCGCTGGATGCGCTGATCGTACCGGGCGGATTCGGTGCGGCAAAAAACCTGAGCAACTTTGCTGCGCAGGGAAGCCAGTGTGAAGTTGATGACGATCTGAAAGCGCTGGCGCAGCAGATGCACCAGCAGGGCAAACCCCTGGGTTTTATCTGCATTGCACCGGCCTTGCTGCCAAAGATTTTTGATTTCCCGCTGCGCCTGACCATCGGCACCGATATCGATACTGCCGAGGTGATCGAGGAGATGGGCGGTGAACATGTTCCCTGCCCGGTGGAAGATATCGTTGTCGATGAAGATAACAAAATCGTCACCACACCTGCGTATATGTTGGCACAGACTATCGCCGAAGCCGCTGCGGGCATTGATAAACTGGTCGCACGCGTACTGGTGCTGACGGAATGATTGTGAAGATGTTCAAGCGCTGGCTGCTGCGGATTGTGTTGGTGCTGGCGGTATTCTGGGGCGGCGGCATTGCGCTGTTCAATATTCTACCGGTGCCATTTTCTGCGGTAATGGTAGAGCGTCAGCTTAGTGCCTGGTTCGCGGGAAACTTCAGCTATGTGGCGCATTCCGACTGGGTGAGCATGGATGAGATCTCCCCCTGGATGGGGCTGGCAGTGATAGCCGCTGAAGATCAGAAATTCCCGGAGCACTGGGGGTTTGACATGGGCGCCATTGAAAAAGCGTTGGCGCATAACGAACGCAATGAGAACCGGATCCGTGGTGCATCGACGCTTTCCCAGCAAACGGCCAAGAACCTCTTTTTGTGGGATGGACGTAGCTGGGTGAGAAAAGGGCTGGAAGCCGGGCTGACGTTAGGTATGGAGACCGTCTGGAGTAAGAAGCGGATCCTGACGGTGTATCTCAACATCGCCGAGTTTGGTGAGGGGGTATTTGGTGTGGAGGCTGCGTCTCAACGCTATTTCCATAAACCTGCCAGTAAGCTAAGCCCCGCTGAAGCCGCGCTTCTCGCAGCCGTTCTGCCAAACCCAATTCGCTTTAAGGCCAGCGCACCGACGGGTTACGTGCGTAGCCGCCAGGCGTGGATCCTGCGGCAGATGCGGCAGTTAGGCGGCGAAGGCTTTATGCAGGCGCACAAGCTCTACTAATCTTCGTCGAACCCGGCGTTAAACAGCGCAATGACCGCGGCCAGCGCCTCTTCTTCCTGAGGCCCCGTCGCTTCAATTTCAATCTGGCGGCCCTTAGCGGAATCGAGCATTAGCAGTGCAATCACGCTGTTCGCTTCCGCTTCGGTACCTTCGTCGTTACGTAGCAGAACCTCTGCGTCGAAGCCCTGCATCAGCTCAAATAGCTTCATGGCCGGGCGGGCGTGCATTCCCAGCTTATTGGTGACTTCCACGGTCTGCTTTACGGTCATGTTTTACGTTTTTCCAGCGTGCGATGACGCGACTGAACGTTTTTACCGCGAGAGCGGAAATAGTCAGCCAGTTGCTCGGCAATGTAGACCGAACGGTGTTTACCGCCCGTACAGCCAATCGCCACAGTCAGATAGCTGCGGTTATTGGTCTCCAGCATAGGTAACCATAGCTCAAGATAGCTACGAGTCTGGTAGATAAAGTTATGGACTTCAGTATGCCGATCAAGGAAGGCCGCTACCGGCTTATCCAGACCCGTCATTGGGCGCAGTTTAGGATCCCAGTGTGGGTTTGGCAGGAAGCGTACGTCAAAGACGTAGTCGGCATCGATAGGGATACCGTGCTTGAAGCCAAAGGACTCAAACACCATGGTCAACTCGCGTTCGCGTTTACCCAGCAGGCGGGTACGCAGCATCTCGGCCAGCTCATGCACTGACATCTCAGAGGTATCTACGATCAGATCCGCGCGGGAACGCAGCGGCTCCAGTAGATCGCTCTCTTCATCAATAGCGCTTTCCAGCGACAGATTCTTACTGGAAAGAGGGTGCAGACGACGGGTGTCGCTATAACGACGGATTAACGTATTGCGGTCGGCATCAAGGAAGAGCAGCTGCGGGGAAAACGCTTCCGGCAGGCTGCTCATCGCCTGTTCGAAGATCTCCGGGGATTCCGGCATATTTCGTACGTCGATACTGACGGCCGCCGAGATTTGTCTGTCTGCCAGCGTTCGTGCCAGGTCGGGCAACAGCACCACCGGCAGGTTATCTACGCAGTAAAAGCCCATATCTTCCAGCGCACGCAGGGCGACGGATTTACCCGACCCGGAACGTCCGCTGACGATCATCAGCACCATGAAACTTTTCTCCTCAGGACAGCAAATGTCATAGCCATTACCCGATTACGCATCATCCTGGTTGCCTTCCGCTTCCGTGATAATTTGATAAAGTTCTTCGTCACTCTGCGCAGCGCGCAGGCGGCGACAAATGGTTTTGTCTGCCAGGCGTCTGGCGACCAGCGACAGCGTATGCAGATGGGTTTTCGTTTGATCGGCAGGAACCAGCAGCGCAAACAGCAGGTCGACAGGCTGATTGTCGATGGCATCAAAGGCGATCGGCGTTTCCAGCTGGACAAAGACGCCCACGGCGCGCAGGGTGTCCTCTTCCAGCTTGCCATGCGGAATGGCGATGCCGTTACCGATACCGGTACTGCCCATTTTCTCACGGGTCAGGATGGCTTCAAACACCACTTGCGGCGCTAAGCCCAGCTGTTTAGCCGCCAGTTCGCTGATGATCTCCAGCGCACGTTTTTTGCTCTGGCAATGAACGGCACTGCGGGTACATTCCTGGTTAAGGACATTGCTCAGTTGAAGAGCGGAATCGTTATTTATCATAATTTCACCTAAGCGCTAACGATACAAAGGGCCTGATGTGTTTCACAACAGGCCGGCCTGCATCCGTTAACTGCCCGGACAATTAGTGTTGTTTCAGTTTATCTTTATGTTTATTTAGCTGTCGGGCCAGCTTATCAATCAAGCCGTCGATAGCCGCATACATGTCCTGCCCTTCCGCACTGGCATGGAGCTCGCCACCGTTAACATGCAGGGTGGCGTCCGAGATATGAGTCACTTTCTCCACTTTCAACACAATGTAGACCTGGTTGATCCTCTCGAAATACTGTTCAAGTTTGGCAAATTTTGTATTCAAAAATTCGCGCAGCGCCTCGGTAATTTCGACGTTATGTCCAGTGATGTTGAGCTGCATAGTGTCTTCCTTATCGGTTGTGTCAGACCAGCTGTTTACGCTGGTTAGACGGCGGAATGGATAAAGACTCTCGATACTTCGCAACAGTGCGGCGAGCCACCATGATACCTTGATCCGACAGCATGGTGGTTAACTTACTGTCACTCAGTGGTTTCGCGGGGTTTTCCGCGGCGATCAATTTCTTCACCAGCGCACGGATGGCTGTCGACGATGCTTCGCCGCCGCCTTCGGTATTAACATGGCTAGAGAAGAAATACTTAAGCTCAAAAATACCGCGTGGGCTATGCAGATACTTCTGCGTAGTGACGCGGGAAATCGTGGATTCGTGCATTTCGACGGCCTGGGCGATATCCGCCAGCACCATCGGTTTCATGTACTCTTCGCCCCGTTCGAAAAAGGCCTGCTGTTGCTCGACGATACAGCGGCTGACGCGAAGCAGGGTATCGTTACGGCTCTCAAGGCTTTTAATCAGCCAGCGCGCTTCCTGCAGATTACTGCGAATAAACTGGTTATCGGAGTCGTTGCGCGAGCTGGTGCACATTGAGGCGTATTGCTGGTTAATTTGCAGGCGGGGAATGCTGTCGGAGTTAAGTTCTACGGTCCACAGACCGTTATGTTTTCGCACCAGCACGTCGGGGATAACATACTCGGGCTCGCTGGTCTGGATCGACTGACCCGGACGGGGATCCAGTGACTGAATCAGATTCACGGCGGCCTTGAGCACATCTTCTTTTAGCCGCGTCACCCGCATTAAGGCCCGGAAGTCATGATTTGCCAGCAGATCCAGATGATCGCTGACGATCAGTCTGGCCTCTTCGAGCCAGGGCGTCTCTTTCACAAACTGCGACAGCTGTATAAGCAGGCAGTCACGCAAATCTCTCGCCGCTACGCCAATGGGATCAAAGCGCTGAACTCGCTTCAGAACCGCTTCGACCTCTTCCAGATCGATATCGGCATCGCCAATGCTTTCCAGAATATCTTCCAGCGGTACGGTGAGATAACCGGTGTCATCAACAGCATCGACGATAGAGGTGGCGATGGCGCGATCGGTATCGGAGAACGGGGTCAGCTCCACCTGCCACATCAGATAATCCTGCAGTGACTGGGTCGTTTCCCCCTGATAAACCGGCAGTTCATCGTCCTGGTAATCCACGCGGTTACCGGAAGGGGTGCCGGCGGTGTAGATCTCATCCCAGCTGGCATCCAGCGGCAGCTCGTCGGGCATCTCTTTCTGCTCAAGGGCATCGGCGGTATCAAGTGCCTCGGTGTCCTGGGACTGCTGGGTTTCTACCTCATCGTGAAGATCGGTTTGCTCAAGCAGAGGATTGCTCTCCAGCGCTTGCTGGAGCTCCTGCTGCAGTTCAAGCGTAGACAATTGCAACAGGCGGATTGCCTGCTGTAATTGTGGCGTCATTGCCAGCTGCTGGCTGAGCCTTAATTGCAAACCTTGCTTCATATTCAGAGCATTTTTCTCCGGTTACGCGTTGTTGTACCTCTTACCCTATCAGAGTCTGAAGTCTTCCCCAAGATACACGCGCTTAACATGCTCGTCTTCCAGGATCGCCTGCGGCGTGCCATGAGAAATCAGATGCCCCTGGCTCACAATGTATGCACGTTCGCAGACGGCCAGCGTTTCGCGCACGTTATGGTCCGTGATCAATACGCCGAGGCCGCTGTCGCGCAGATGCTCGATAATGCGTTTGATATCGATTACGGAAATGGGGTCAACGCCCGCAAAGGGTTCATCAAGAAGAATGAATTTTGGGTTGGCAGCCAGCGCTCGGGCAATCTCAACGCGACGACGTTCGCCGCCCGAGAGCGCCTGACCGAGGCTGTCACGCAGATGTTCAATGTGGAACTCTTCCATCAGCTCGTTAGCGCGATCTTCACGCTGCTCGGCGGTAAGATCGTCACGGATCTGCAAGACGGCCATCAGGTTGTCGAAGACGCTCAGGCGACGGAAGATGGACGCTTCCTGCGGCAGATAGCCGATACCACGACGGGCACGGGCGTGCAGTGGCAGCAGACTGATGTCTTCGTCATCGATAATGATGTTGCCTGCATCGCGCGGCACAATACCGACCACCATGTAGAAAGTGGTGGTTTTACCCGCACCGTTCGGCCCCAGAAGCCCGACGATCTCACCAGAGTTTACGGTCAGACTGACATCTTCCACGACGCGGCGGCCCTTATAGGCCTTCGCAAGATTCTTTGCAGTTAATGTTGCCATAACGAATTAGTTACTCTTTTTCTGTGCCGGAGCCTGATTGCTGTTTTTGTCCTGCAGCTGCGACGGAACAAGTACGGTGGTGACGCGTTTGCCTTTTTCACTGAAGGCCTGCATTTTCTGCTCTTTCACCAGGTAGGTGATCTTGTCGCCGGTGATATTACTGTCCAGCTGCTCCAGGAATGCGTTGCCAGTGAGCACGACAAAATCTTTTGCCAACTCATAGTGCATGTGCGACGCGTGGCCTTTTACCGGTTTGCCATTGTCCTGCATCTGATAGAAGGTGGCCGGATTGCCGTAACCATCGATAATCTCTTTACCATCTTCGCCACCCGGACGGGTCACGACGACTTTGTCTGCATTGATTTTGATGGTGCCCTGAGTCACCACCACATTGCCAGTGAACGTCACCACATTGCCCTGCATATCAAGAGACTGGGTGTCTGACTCGATATGAATCGGCTGCTCGGTATCACCTGTCACAGCAAGCGCAGGCAGACTGGCGGCCAGCAGTGCGCTGGCGATGACGAAATTAAGGCTGAGTTTGTTTGTTTTGAATTTCATAGGAGGTTCTAACCTTTTCAATCAGCTCTGCGTTCTTGCTGCGTAAGTTCCCGCGCATTCTGAGGCCGCTGGAATTAAATGTTGTGCCGTATAAAGTGACCAGATCCTGGGATGTGACATCCTGGGTGACCAGGTTGATCTGTGCGTTGTCAGTGGTGATTTTGCGCAATTGCGCATCAGGGGTCAGCGCATTCACTTCCACATGGCCATAAAGATAAAGCATACGGTCATTCGTCAGTTTTGCCCGATCTGATTTGATGGACCATGTCTGAACTTTATCTTTGTCAAACGTGGTCAGCACCGGCTGGGTAAACCACGAATCACCCTGCTCAGAGAAATATTCAACGTGCTGGGCGATAAGGCGATAATTCAGTGCGCCTTCCGGGCTATAAACCACGGTATTGCTTTGATCGCTTTTATAGGTTGGATCGCTCGTGTTCACCGTCGGCGCTTCGGTGTCATCCCGATCGGCAAGATTCACGCCAATCAGTACCAGTGCCAACAGCGAAAGCAGAATAATAACCCAACGTCTGGTTTTACTCATATCGATTGCCCTTTGGCCTCATCAAGCTTGCCTTGCGCCAGTAACAGGAGATCGCACACCTCACGAACCGCGCCCCGGCCACCGTTGATCCGGGTGACATAGTCAGCGCGGGGGAGTAAAAGCGGATGCGCATCGGCAACGGCAATGCTCAGCCCCACTTCAGCCATTACTGGCCAGTCAATCAGATCGTCGCCTACATAGGCTACGTTTTCTGTGGCAATAGCCAGTTTATCCAGCAAATCCCTGAAAGCGACCCTCTTATCGGATTGTCCCTGATAAAGATGGGTGATGCCCAGCGTGTCGCAACGGTCTTCTACTAGTTTAGCCTTCCGGCCGGTGATAATGGCAACTTCTATGCCAGAAGTCAGTGCGCAGCGAATGCCGTAGCCATCACGCACATTAAAGGCCTTAAGCTCCTCGCCGTTATTACCCATATAGATCAGGCCGTCGGAGAGGACGCCGTCCACGTCCAGAATCAGCAAACGAATCTTTTCCGCTTGCGCCATCATTTGTGCACTGACCGGGCCGTAACAGGTTGCAAGCGAAGCACCCGCATTACTCATTGTCTTATCCTTCATTACACTACGCCTGCGCGCAGAAGATCATGCATATGTACCACACCCAGCAACTGGTCGCCATCGGCAACCATGACCGCGGTAATATGGCGGGACTGCATCAGGTTGAGCGCATCGACCGCCAGCGTCCCCGGACGCACACGAATTCCGCCGCTGGTCATCACATCGGCGATACCCAGCGTACGTACATCGACGCCCATATCAAATACCCGGCGCAGGTCCCCGTCGGTGAAGATACCTTCGATCTTCATCGTCTCATCACAGATGACCGTCATGCCCAGGTTTTTACGGGTGATTTCCAGTAACGCATCACGTAAGGGAGCGTCTTTACTGACGTGCGGAATTTCCTCGCCAGTATGCATGATGTCGTTGACGCGTAACAGCAATTTGCGTCCAAGCGCACCGCCAGGGTGGGAGAGGGCGAAATCTTCCGCCGTAAAACCGCGGGCCTCAAGCAGCGCGACGGCAAGGGCGTCGCCCATCACCAGTACCGCGGTGGTGCTGGATGTGGGAGCCAGACCCAGCGGGCATGCCTCTTTAGGGACTTTCACGCACAGGTGCACATCTGCGGCGCGCGCCATGCTGCTCTCGGGGCGGCTGGTAACGCAGATAAGCTTAACCTGCAGCCGCTTTAGGACCGGGATCAGCGCCAGAATTTCGTTAGATTCACCTGAGTTGGATAAGGCAATAACCACATCCTGCGGCGTGACCATACCGAGATCGCCGTGAGCGGCTTCGCCTGGGTGGACGAAAAAGGCCGTTGTCCCGGTGCTGGCAAAGGTTGCCGCCATCTTGCGGCCGATATGACCTGATTTACCCATCCCCATTACCACGACTTTGCCGCTACAGCGAAACAGCATTTCGCACGCCAGCGTAAAATCCTGATTAATGTATTGGTCTAACTGCGCCAGACCTTCACGTTCAATCTCCAGAACCGCTTTTCCTGCTTTCTGAAAGTCAAAGTCCGGCTGCAATTCTATGTGCGACATAATCCGTATCCGTTTACCCAGAGAGAAGAGGCGAGAGCCAGTACAGCATCGCCATCCATACGATAAAACCCGCGGTCAGTAGCGCGCCTGCGCCTTTACCAATCTGCCGTTTGCGGCGCCAGCAGAGTAGGGCAAAGATGGCGCTGACCAGCACCATCACCCCGTAATCTCGCGAGAAAGCCAGCGGGTTGAATACGCCAGGTGAGAGCAACGCTGGCAGGCCGAGCACAATCGCGATATTAAAAATGTTCGAACCGATGATGTTACCAATGGCGATATCGTCCTCGCCTTTACGCGCTCCCGCGATGGCGGTTGCCAGTTCGGGCAGACTGGTACCAATGGCGATAACCGTCAGGCCGATGGTGAGCTCGCTCATGGCAAAGTAGTTTGCCAATACCGTAGCGTTATCGACGATCATCCGCGTCGCCATGGGCATGATGATCAATGCGATCCCCAGCCAGAGTAGCGCCACGGGCAGCGTGCCTTCGCGCGGTAGCTCCGCCATCTGTTCTCGGGTCAGGCTATCATTGCCCTGTTTTTCTGCGGCGCGGGCGAGCTTAACAATGTAAAGCAGCCAGACCGTCGCCAGCGCCAGCAGGAATATGCCATCGCTCATCGTCAACTGCCCGTCGTACAATACGCAGCCTGCCAACAGACTTACGATCAACATTAGCGGCAATTCGCGGCGCAGAACATCAGAATGCACGCGAAATGGGTGCAACAGTGCGGCAAGCCCTAATATCAATAATATATTGACGATATTGGAGCCAATGGCGGTACCGACGGCGAGATCCAACTGGTCGTGCATCGAAGCGGCGACCGACACGATGATCTCAGGAAGGGAGGTGCCAACGCTGACCACCGTCATGCCAATAATCAAAGGGGGAATGCCAAAGAGACGACAGAGTATTGATGCTGAAAACACCAGACGATCGGCACTGTAGACGACCAAAAGTAAACCAATTATTAACAGTGCTGTTGCGAGAAGCATCAAAAGTCCTTTCTTCAGGTATACTCGCCGGTCCACTGAGAGAAAATCTCTGGCTGCATACAGTCTGTAGACGTAACGAATTCTTAATTTTGACTTTATGCGCCGTAAAAGTAAAACAAATGCCAGCTTTCGCTTACCTCAGTGTGAAATATTCTGTAAAAATGCTGGGTTTGGAGCTGAATCAAGCATCATGCTTATCCTGAGCCGGCAATAGAAAGGAAATATACATGAGCCTGAACGGGGCGAATTTAGTCGATGTTCGCGGCGTAAGTTTTACGCGCAGCGACCGGGTCATTTTTGACAATATTTCTCTGACCGTGCCGCGCGGCAAGATCACCGCCATCATGGGGCCTTCTGGCATTGGTAAAACCACGCTGCTGCGCCTGATCGGCGGCCAGATCCCCCCAGACAGCGGCGAGATCCTTTTCGATGGCGAAAACGTTTCAGCCATGTCACGTTCACGCCTCTATACCGTGCGTAAACGCATGAGCATGCTTTTCCAGTCGGGGGCGCTTTTTACCGATCTTAACGTCTTCGATAACGTGGCTTATCCGCTGCGTGAACACACACGTCTGCCCGCGCCGCTGCTGAAAAGCACGGTAATGATGAAACTCGAGGCCGTGGGGCTACGTGGGGCGGCAAAGTTAATGCCTTCTGAGCTCTCTGGCGGGATGGCGCGCAGGGCAGCGCTTGCCCGTGCCATTGCCCTTGAACCGGATCTGATTATGTTCGACGAACCTTTTGTCGGGCAGGATCCCATCACCATGGGAGTGCTGGTTAAACTGATCTCGGAACTGAACAGTGCGCTCGGCGTGACCTGTATTGTGGTGTCGCACGATGTTCCGGAAGTACTGAGCATCGCTGACTATGCATATATCGTGGCCGATAAAAAGATCGTCGCTCACGGCAGTGCGCAGTCCCTGAAGGAGAACGACGACGCGCGCGTGCGCCAGTTCCTCTACGGTATTGCTGATGGGCCGGTTCCGTTCCGTTATCCGGCGGATGATTATCATCAAGATTTATTAGGAATAGGGAGTTAAGCCGCTCATGCTGTTAAATGCGTTGGCCGCTTTAGGACACCACGGCATAAAAACCGTCAGGACGTTCGGGCGTGCCGGATTGATGTTATTCAATGCGCTGGTCGGCAAACCGGAGTTCCGTAAACACACCCCGCTACTGATACGTCAGCTCTATAATGTTGGCGTACTGTCGATGGTTATCATCATCGTTTCGGGAGTGTTCATCGGAATGGTGCTGGGGTTGCAGGGATATCTTGTCCTGACCACCTATAGTGCAGAAACCAGCCTCGGTATGCTGGTGTCGCTTTCATTGCTGCGTGAACTTGGGCCGGTAGTGGCCGCGCTGCTCTTTGCGGGGCGGGCGGGTTCTGCGCTCACGGCGGAGATTGGTTTGATGCGCGCGACCGAGCAGCTTTCCAGTATGGAGATGATGGCGGTCGACCCTCTGCGTCGGGTGATTTCACCGCGCTTCTGGGCTGGGGTTATCTCTCTGCCGCTGCTGACCATTCTCTTCGTCGCGGTGGGCATTTGGGGAGGTTCGCTGGTGGGCGTGCAGTGGAAGGGCATCGATGCCGGCTTCTTCTGGTCTGCTATGCAGGATGCTATCGATCTGCGAATGGATTTGGTGAACTGCCTGATAAAAAGCATTGTGTTTGCCATCACCGTTACCTGGATTGCCTTATTTAACGGTTACGATGCTATCCCGACGTCTGCAGGGATCAGCCGCGCAACAACACGTACTGTCGTGCATTCGTCGCTGGCCGTATTGGGTCTGGATTTTGTGCTCACCGCACTGATGTTTGGGAATTGAGTTCATGCAAACGAGAAAAAGTGAAATTTGGGTTGGTATCTTTGTTTTGCTGGCGCTGCTGGCGGCCTTGTTTATTTGCCTGAGAGCGGCAGATATCACCTCTGTTCGTACCGAGCCTACGTACCGAATTTATGCCACCTTCGATAATATTGGCGGCCTGAAGGCACGTTCGCCGGTGCGCATCGGCGGCGTGGTGATTGGGCGGGTAGCGGATATCTCGCTGGACGAGAAAACCTATCTGCCTCGCGTAGCGCTGGATATCGAAGAGCGCTACAACCACATTCCGGATACCAGCTCGCTCTCCATTCGTACCTCTGGCCTGCTCGGCGAGCAATATCTGGCGCTGAATGTCGGTTTTGAAGACCCTGAACTGGGAACGACTATTCTTAAAGATGGCGGCGTTATTCAGGATACCAAGTCAGCCATGGTACTTGAGGATATGATTGGTCAGTTCCTTTACAACAGTAAGGGAGGTGACGAGAACAAATCTGCTGAAGCGCCCGCAGAATCAGATGTCACGCCACCTGCTGGCACGACGAATTCATCTCAGGAGAAGTAATTCATGATTAAACGACTGTTAATGGTTGCCATGCTGATGATTGCCCCACTCACAGCGGCAAATGCGGCTGGTCAGGCTAACCCTTACCAACAGATGAATGAGGCGGCCAAGAAAACCTTCGATCGCCTTAAAAACGAACAACCTAAAATTCGCTCTAACCCGGATTATCTGCGTGATATCGTCGATCAAGAGCTGCTGCCGTACGTACAGATTAAGTATGCCGGTGCGCTGGTTCTGGGCCGCTACTACAAAGACGCCACCCCAGCGCAGCGTGACGCCTACTTTGCTGCGTTTCGTGAATATCTGAAGCAGGCATACGGTCAGGCATTGGCAATGTATCACGGCCAGACTTACCAGATCGCCCCTGAGCAGCCGCTGGGTGATGCCACTATCGTGCCGATTCGCGTAACCATTATCGATCCGAACGGCCGTCCGCCGGTACGCCTGGATTTCCAGTGGCGTAAAAACAGCCAGACGGGCAACTGGCAGGCCTATGACATGATCGCTGAAGGCGTTAGCATGATTACCACCAAGCAGAACGAGTGGAGCGACCTGCTGCGTACCAAAGGTATTGACGGCCTGACCGCTCAGCTGCAATCCATCTCTCGCCAGAAAATTACCCTGGACGAGAAAAAATAATGACGCAGCCACTCAGCTGGATCCGTGATGGCGAAAAGCTGTTGCTATCAGGCGAGCTGGATCAGGATTATCTGAATCCTCTGTGGGATGCGCGCGACCAGGCGATGCAAGGGGTGACCTGCATCGATCTTGGCGGGATCTCTCGCGTGGATACGGCCGGCGTCGCACTGCTGGCACATCTTGTCGCTGCCGGTAAGAAGCAGGGGCTACAGGTCTCTCTGGCAGGCATCAGCGATAACGTCATCACGCTGGCTCAGCTCTATAATCTGCCGCAAGACGTTTTGCCTCGCTAATTTTTTCAGTACGTTACTATCAAAAGCCTCGACAGTTTCATTGTCGGGGCTTTTTGCTTGTTTAAGACAGCGCCACTTTGCTCTAAGATGTTGGGCTTGTTTTCACTACCAGATGATATAGAACCCATGGAAAATAATGAAATCCAGGCAGTGCTGATGAATGCACTCTCCCTTCAGGAAGCCCACGTCTCCGGCGATGGCAGTCACTTCCAGGTTATTGCTGTGGGTGAGATTTTTGACGGCATGAGCCGCGTGAAGAAACAGCAGGCTGTTTATGCGCCGCTGATGGAATATATCGCGGATAATCGTATCCATGCCCTGTCGATTAAGGCGTTTACCCCACAAGAGTGGGCTCGCGATCGCAAACTAAACGGTTTTTGAGCTGAGGGCGATTAGCCAGCAGCACGGTTGAATTCATACAGAGAGCAAATAATGGACAAATTTCGTGTACAGGGGCCGACGCGTCTCCAGGGCGAAGTGACAATCTCCGGCGCCAAAAACGCCGCGCTGCCAATCCTCTTCGCCGCACTGCTTGCGGAAGAGCCGGTAGAGATCCAGAACGTACCAAAATTGAAAGACATCGACACCACCATGAAGCTGCTGACTCAGCTCGGCACGAAGGTGGAGCGCAACGGATCCGTGTGGATCGATGCCAGCAACGTGAACAACTTCTCTGCGCCTTACGATCTGGTAAAAACCATGCGTGCCTCTATCTGGGCCCTGGGTCCACTGGTGGCGCGTTTTGGTCAGGGGCAGGTCTCACTGCCTGGCGGCTGTGCTATCGGCGCGCGTCCGGTTGATCTGCACATCTACGGCCTGGAAAAACTGGGCGCGGATATCAAACTGGAAGAGGGTTACGTAAAAGCCTCTGTTAATGGCCGTCTGAAAGGCGCGCACATTGTCATGGACAAAGTGAGCGTTGGCGCCACGGTAACCATTATGTCTGCCGCCACGCTGGCAGAAGGCACCACGGTTATCGAGAACGCCGCACGCGAGCCGGAAATTGTGGATACCGCAAACTTCCTGGTCGCGCTTGGCGCGAAGATCACCGGCCAGGGTACCGATCGCATCACCATCGAAGGCGTTGAGCGTCTGGGTGGCGGCGTTTACCGCGTACTGCCTGACCGTATCGAAACCGGTACTTTCCTGATTGCTGCCGCGATTTCAGGCGGCAAAATTGTCTGCCGCAATGCACAGCCCGATACCCTGGATGCCGTACTGGCTAAACTGCGTGACGCAGGGGCCGATATCGAGATCGGTGAAGACTGGATCAGCCTGGATATGCACGGCAACCGTCCTAAAGCGGTAAACGTCCGTACCGCGCCTCATCCGGCATTCCCGACCGATATGCAGGCACAGTTCACTCTGCTGAACCTCGTGGCGGAAGGAACCGGCTTCATCACTGAAACCATCTTTGAGAACCGCTTCATGCACGTACCGGAACTTATCCGTATGGGCGCACACGCGGAGATTGAGAGCAATACCGTTATTTGCCATGGCGTTGAAACACTGTCTGGCGCACAGGTGATGGCGACCGATCTGCGCGCGTCAGCGAGTCTTGTGCTGGCGGGTTGTATTGCCGAAGGTACAACGATTGTCGATCGTATTTATCACATCGATCGCGGTTACGAACGTATCGAAGATAAACTGCGCGCGCTGGGTGCCAATATCGAGCGTGTGAAGGGCGAGTAATCGTTCCTGGCAGCCCCCTGCCTTTAAGACCGGGGGGTTGCTATTCCTGCTAAAAAAGCGTCACTCCTGGCGCTTTCTCTCTTCTCTTTTCCGCCGCATCAACCGCGTTCTGTCAACAAATTCGTGGGTTATGGGATCGTGATAACGCGATGGCCATATCACCCAGGGATCGGTGCCCAGTGCAGTGGCAATGATCAACTCACCTTTCGGCCATGAGCGCGTTAACGCGTTAGCTAAAGTGGATGAGCTAAGACCATTACGGCGAGACTCCGCAGCCAGTGAAGTTCCTTTTTTACGCAGCGCGGCAATAATATCGGCCGGATGCCAGTCGATAAATTTCTTATCCATGTTGCTGTCCCTCTGTTCAGGTGCGTCCACGTCATTTCGAGTTAAATGACGTTGTTACTATACCTTCTTCGAACAGCGGTTCTAAAAAGTTCGCGGCATGCGGAGTGACATTCAGATTATGCCAATCCTTTATTCATGCGGGTTGTAAGCGAATTCATTAACAACGTTATGGATAAAACTGGAGCTTATAAGAACTCTCTTTTTCCGAATCGAGAGTTCTTATTCAGATCAACGATCGCGTTGTACCGCAATGTGCGCCAGGCCAATAAGCGCCTCACGCCAAGGGCTTTCAGGCAGAACCTGAAGGGCAGCGATCGCTTTGTCTGCTTCCTCTTCGGCGCGCTGACGCGTCCATTCCAGAGAGCCGCAAGCTGCCATTGTTTCCAGCACGGGTTCCAGAAGGTGTCGCCCATTACCCTGTTCTATCGCATCACGGATCTGCTTCGCTTGTTCAGGCGTACCGTTACGCATGGCATGCAGCAAGGGTAGTGTTGGTTTGCCTTCGTTCAGGTCATCACCCACGTTTTTACCCAGCGTTTCGCCATCGGCGCTGTAGTCGAGTAGATCGTCAATCAGCTGGAAAGCCGTACCCAGGTAACGTCCATAGTCTTGCAGACCCTTTTCTTGCGCCTCAGAGCAGCCGCCAAGAATACCCGAGCACTGTGCCGCCGCTTCGAACAGACGCGCCGTCTTGCTGTAGATGACGCGCATGTAGTTCTCTTCGGTGATGTCCGGATCGTTGACGTTCATCAGCTGCAACACTTCACCTTCGGCGATGACGTTAACGGCTTTAGACATCACTTCCAGGATCTTTAAGGATCCCAGACTCGTCATCATCTGGAACGCACGCGTGTAAATAAAATCGCCGACCAGAACGCTGGCGGCATTGCCAAACGCGGCGTTCGCGGTGGCTTTACCCCGGCGCATGTCCGATTCATCCACCACATCGTCGTGGAGCAACGTTGCGGTATGGATAAATTCGATCAGGGCTGCAATCGTAACGTGCGCATTTTCCTGATAGCCCACCGCGCGCGCGGCAAGCACAGCGATCATTGGACGGATGCGTTTCCCGCCTCCACTGACGATGTAGTAACCCAACTGATTGATAAGCTGAACATCAGAGTTGAGCTGTTCCAGGATTGCTGCATTCACACCCGCCATATCCTGCGCGGTTAACTCATTGATTTTTTCTAAATTCATCGTAAAAGCCGGGCTTTTAGTCCTGTAGGCCCCATTTTAAATGGGTTAACAAAGGGTTCGGTTAATCAATAGTAGCGCCGATTGTACTGAAAAAACGCCTCAGATAAACGTTGCCGTACGTGTTGTGTTTTTTTTCTTCATGTATTGACGGTAGCACTTGTCAAAGGCTCGCGTTTTGCGTAATATTCGCGCCCTATTGTGAATATTTATAGCGCACTCTGAATCATACGAGGATGTGCGCGGAAGCGGAGTTTATATGTACGCGGTTTTCCAAAGTGGTGGTAAACAACACCGAGTAAGCGAAGGTCAGACCGTTCGCCTGGAAAAGCTGGACATCGCAACTGGCGAATCTGTTGAGTTCGCAGAAGTTCTGATGATCGCAAACGGTGAAGAAGTCAAAATCGGCGTTCCTTTCGTTGATGGCGGCGTTATCAAAGCTGAAGTTGTTGCACACGGTCGTGGCGAGAAAGTTAAAATCGTTAAGTTTCGTCGTCGTAAACACTACCGTAAGCAGCAGGGCCACCGTCAGTGGTTCACTGATGTGAAAATTACTGGCATCAGCGCCTAAGACCTGAGGAGAGATTTAAATGGCACATAAAAAGGCTGGCGGCTCCACACGTAACGGTCGCGATTCAGAAGCTAAACGCCTGGGCGTTAAGCGTTTCGGTGGCGAAACTGTACTGGCGGGTAGCATCATCGTTCGTCAGCGTGGCACCAAATTCCACGCTGGTAACAACGTAGGTTGCGGTCGTGACCACACTCTGTTTGCTAAAGCAGACGGTAAAGTGAAATTTGAAGTTAAAGGCCCGAACAACCGTAAATACATCAGCATCGTTGCTGAGTAAGGTTTTCTCGGTCCGGTAACGGATTAAAGCCCCGCAACCTGTTGCGGGGCTTTTTACATTGGAAACCCGGCAATTTTTTCTGTAGGGAAAACGGGCATGAAGCAGCAGGCCGGCATTGGTATTCTTTTGGCGCTCACTACCGCAATGTGCTGGGGTGCACTGCCAATCGCAATGAAGCAGGTTCTGGAGGTGATGGAGCCGCCCACCGTGGTATTTTATCGCTTCCTGATGGCAAGTATTGGCCTCGGTGCGATCCTCGCGATAAGAGGCAAGCTCCCACCACTACGGCTCTTCCGTAGTCCGCGCTGGCTGGTGTTACTGGCTATCGCGACGGGGGGGTTATTCGGTAACTTCATCTTGTTCAGCTCTTCCCTGCAATATTTAAGCCCTACGGCATCGCAGGTGATTGGTCAGCTTTCCCCTGTGGGCATGATGGTAGCCAGCGTGTTTATTCTCAAAGAGAAGATGCGTGGCACCCAAATTATTGGGGCATGTATGCTGTTATGTGGGCTGGTGATGTTCTTTAACACCAGTCTGGTTGAGATTTTCACCCGCCTGACGGATTACACCTGGGGTGTGATTTTTGGGGTAGGTGCAGCGATGGTCTGGGTGAGTTATGGCGTCGCGCAAAAGGTGTTATTGCGGCGTCTGGCGTCACAGCAGATCCTCTTTTTGCTGTACACTTTATGTACTATTGCATTGCTGCCACTTGCGAAGCCGGGCGTCATTGCTCAGTTGAGCGACTGGCAACTGGCGTGTCTGATCTTTTGTGGTCTGAACACGTTGGTGGGTTATGGTGCGCTCGCTGAGGCGATGGCGCGCTGGCAAGCAGCACAGGTGAGCGCCTTAATCACGCTTACCCCGCTGTTTACGCTATTATTTTCAAATTTGTTATCAGTGGCCTGGCCCGATTTCTTCGTCAAACCGATGTTAAACCTTCTGGGGTATCTCGGTGCGTTTGTCGTGGTTGCGGGCGCGATGTATTCCGCCATTGGTCATCGTCTTTGGGGACGTTGGCGCAAAAATGAAGCGGTTGTAGTCATGCCCCGCTCAGGCGAATGAGTTACGGAGAGTAAAATGAAGTTTGTTGATGAAGCAACGATCCTGGTTGTTGCAGGTGATGGCGGTAATGGTTGCGTAAGCTTCCGCCGTGAAAAATACATTCCACGCGGCGGCCCGGACGGCGGCGATGGCGGGGATGGCGGCGATGTGTGGCTGGAGGCGGATGAAAACCTCAACACGCTGATCGACTACCGTTTCGAGAAATCTTTCCGCGCGGAACGTGGCCAGAATGGCCAGAGCCGTGATTGCACCGGTAAACGCGGTAAAGACGTAAGCATTAAAGTGCCGGTAGGGACGCGCGTCATCGATCAGGGCACCGGCGAAACCATGGGCGACATGACGAAGCATGGTCAGCGCCTGATGGTCGCTAAAGGTGGCTGGCACGGCCTGGGCAACACCCGCTTCAAATCCTCTGTGAACCGTACACCTCGTCAGAAAACGATGGGGACGCCGGGCGATAAGCGCGATCTGCAGCTGGAGCTGATGCTGCTGGCCGACGTGGGGATGCTGGGCATGCCGAACGCCGGTAAATCGACCTTTATCCGTGCCGTCTCTGCTGCCAAGCCGAAAGTAGCTGATTATCCGTTTACCACGCTGGTGCCAAGCCTGGGCGTGGTTCGTATGGATAACGAGAAGAGCTTCGTTGTGGCTGATATTCCTGGCCTGATCGAAGGTGCTGCCGAAGGTGCGGGTCTGGGTATTCGCTTCCTGAAGCACCTCGAGCGTTGCCGCGTCCTGCTGCACCTGATCGATATCGATCCTATCGACGGTTCTGATCCGGTTGAAAACGCCCGTATCATCATCGGTGAGCTGGAAAAATACAGCGACAAGCTGGCGGCGAAACCGCGCTGGCTGGTCTTTAATAAGATCGACCTGATGGACAAAGCCGAGGCCGAAGCCAAGGCGAAAGCGATTGCCGACGCGATGGGCTGGGAAGATAAATACTATCTGATCTCTGCGGCAAGCCAGGTTGGCGTTAAAGATCTCTGCTGGGATGTGATGACCTTTATCATCGAGAACCCGATCGCTCAGGCAGAAGAGGCGAAACAGCCAGAGAAAGTCGAGTTCATGTGGGACGATTATCATCGTCAGCAGCTCGAAGAGCAGCAAGAAGATATCGAAGATGACGAAGACTGGGATGACGACTGGGATGAAGATGACGAAGAAGGCGTCGAATTCATCTACAAACGTTAAGACCGTCTGTGACCCCCTTATCAAGGGGGTTTTTTTTTATCTCAGTTTTGCAGGGAGCCAGCAGCTCACTATTAGCCCGCCTTCAGGACGATTCTCCAGATGCAGGGTGCCGCGATGCAGTTGCAGGATACGTTGAACGATACTCAGCCCCAGACCACTGCCGCCATAACGTTGATCAATACGGCGGAACGGCTCAGTAATAGACTGTCGGTGCGCCTCATCAATACCCGGCCCCTGGTCAAGTACGCTGACTCTCGTCCCGTCGCCCGTCTCTTCTAACTTCACCTCGATTACGGTGCCTTTTGGGCTGTAACGAACGGCGTTCTCCAGCAGATTACGCAGCATCAGGCGCAGCAGGATGGCATCACCCTCGGCCACGAGAGGACTTTGCGGGGGCCAGATAAGCCTGTGCTCTTTAGCATCATGTTCCAGCGCCAAAGGCGCGAATATCGTGTCGCTCCAGCTCAGCGTCTGATAGTGACCACTCGCCATCGCCTGTCCCGCACGGGCCAGCATTAAGAGCTGCTCTACCGTGTGCATCAACTGGTCAATACGTGTAATCAATGGCTCCGCCTGAGGCGTGCCAGACTTCGCCATTAACTCCAGATGCAGACGAATGCCAGCCAGCGGCGTTCGCAACTCGTGTGCGGCGTCAGCGGTGAATAAGCGCTCCTGCTGCAGAGTATGGTCAAGACGGGCCAGCAGCTGGTTTAGCGTGCGGGTTACGGCACTGATCTCCAACATGTCGGAATAGACTGGCAGCGGCGTGAGATTGTCGGCAGAACGGTTTGCCAGGCTGGTACGCAACTGATTGAGTGGACGGGTAATCCAGGTGATTGCCCAGAACGAGAAAAGCAGGGTAAAGCCAATCATCACCAGCGAGGGAACCAGCAAAGAAGCGATCGCTTCATGGATCTCCTTCTCAACGTGCTGGTTTCGCGATTTCGCTGACAAGGTTTCATTGACTAAAAAGCCGATCTGCTCCCGGCTTTCATGCCAGAGCCAGACGACGCTAATCAGTTGAAAAAAGAGTAAAATAATAGCAAGCAACACCATCAGCCGACGGCGCATACTGTTCATTTTTGGCTTTCCAGTCGATAGCCGACGCCGCGGACGGTTTTAATACGATCTTTACCGAGTTTGCGTCGCAAATTATGGATATGAACTTCAAGGGTGTTAGATCCGGGATCATCCTGCCAGGAGTAGATATCCTGCTGCAGGGTTTCTCGGTGCACGGTTTGCCCGCTGCGCATAATGAGGCGAGTGAGCAGGGCAAACTCCTTCGGCGTCACCTCAACCGGTAGCGTCTGCTGCAATACCTGCTGCGTTTGCAAATTGAGGGTGAGATCGCCATCGCTCAGCAAATTATCGCTGTGTCCCTGATAGCGACGAATCAGCGCCCGAACGCGAGCTTGCAGCTCTGCCAGGGCAAAAGGCTTAACCAGGTAGTCATCAGCGCCTGAATCAAGCCCATTGATGCGATCCGCCAGCGCATCGCGTGCGGTGAGGATCAGTACGGGATTAGAGATGCCCCGACGACGCCACTGGCTAAGTAGCGTTGCCCCGTCTTTATCCGGCAGACCAAGGTCAAGGATCACCAGGCTGTACTCACCACTCTGGATCAAGCCATCCGCTTCTGCCGCCGTAGCCGCGCAGTCAAGAGTATAGCCCTCAGCAGTAAGGGCTAGCGCCAGCCCTTCCTGTAACAACATATCATCTTCAACAATAAGCAGTTTCATCGTTAATTATTCTGATAGATGTCTTTATAAAGGCGGCTTTCGAAGCGCACCAGTGGAATACGGCGATTACGTTGATCCGCGGGCTCGACAGCATAACCTGACAGATATTGTACAAACGCCATGCGTTGGCCGCTGGCGGTGGTAATAAACCCGGCAAGGTTATATACCCCCTGCAGCGAACCGGTCTTGGCGGAGACTTTGCCATCGACACCAGCCGCGTGCAGGCCAGCGCGATATTGCAGTGAACCGTCATAACCTGCCAGCGGCAGCATTGAAATGAAGTTTAGCTCAGTGTCGTGCTGGGCAATGTATTGAAGCACCTGCATCATCGTGGCGGGGGAGATGAGGTTATGGCGTGACAGGCCTGAACCATCCACCGCAATGGTATTACCCAGATCGATACCCGCCTGCTGACGCAAAATCTGACGTACCGCATCGGAGCCCGCGCGCCAGGTGCCGGGTACGCCGAAGCGGGCATGGCCAATCATGCGGAATACGGTATCGGCAATCATATTGTCTGACTTTTTCAGCATAATCTTCAGCAGATCATGCAGGGGCGCCGACTGTTTGCTGGCCAGGACGGTTCCCGGTTCGTTAGTCAGCGTCTGGCGCAGTAGTGTTCCGGAATAGCTTATGTTCGCTTGTTTCAGCTCATCTTTCAGAATGGCCCCGGCGTAGCTGGCGCCGTCCTGAATGGCAAACGCCAGCGGCAGCGGATCGGCGCGCTGGGTTAGACACCCTGTAAGCGTAAAGCGATTTAAATCACCGGGCACCACGTCCAGTTCGCAATACTGGGCTTCTGAGGAGCCTTTCGCTAAGGTGCGTACCTGGCTGAACATATTGACTGGGTAATAAGAGGCGACGCGTATAAACGCGAGGTCATTGGCTTTAGGCGCGCTATACAGCGAGACTGAGAAACAGTTGCGATCAACAATCGCGGCGGCAGGAGGGGCGCTGAAGCATTGAGTCATGTCATTCCAGGGCCAACCCGGGGCTTTATCATGACTGGCAAAAATCGAGGTATCTATCAGCACATTGCCTTCGATTCGCTGGACTCCGGCTTTTTTCATCACCGCAACCATATTGCGAATATCCTGACGCTTTAACGTAGGATCGCCGCCAAATCGCGCCGTAAGGTCACCTTTTAGTACACCGCCATCAATGTTACCCTTGCTTTCCAGCGTAGTGGTAAAGCGAAAATCAGGGCCAAGTTGCAGTAGCGCCGCTAGCCCGGTGATGACCTTTTGGGTACTGGCGGGCAACGCCATCTGTTGGCTGTGATACTCTATTTCAGGAGTCTGGGCACCGACCTTCTGCACCATAAGGGCAAGGTTGGCGCCGGCAGGGAGCTGGTTAACGTACTCATCGACATTAGCAGCCTGGGCAGTAAACGCTATACTGGTGGTCAATCCGATGACAAATCTGGAAAATCGCATAATCTCGCGCTAACAAGCTGGAAAGAAGCCGTCATACTAAGGCGCAACGCCCTGCAAAGTAAACGATGACCCATAGTGAACTTCAGGGTAAAATACGTATCAAACTGAAAAATTGCCGCTGACCTGGAACTTCGTTTCCGGGTCAGTTTTCTTTTGCTTCTGCCCCGCTGAACGTCAGGGTGGCAGGGGCCGGAGCAGGTGACGCTGCCCCCAACAGGAATGTTTAAGAGGTATAACAAATGCAAGCTATTCCGATGACCTTACGTGGTGCCGAAAAACTGCGTGAAGAACTGGATTTCCTGAAATCTGTTCGCCGCCCTGAAATCATCGCTGCCATCGCGGATGCCCGCGAGCACGGCGACCTGAAAGAGAATGCTGAGTATCATGCCGCGCGTGAACAGCAGGGCTTCTGTGAAGGTCGCATCAAGGATATCGAAGCAAAACTGTCTAACGCGCAGGTGATTGATATCACAAAAATGCCTAATAACGGCCGCGTGATTTTCGGTTCAACCGTGACGGTGATTAATCTCGACACGGACGAAGAGCAGACTTACCGCATCGTGGGCGATGACGAAGCTGATTTTAAGCAAAATCTGATCTCCGTGAACTCGCCGATTGCGCGTGGACTGGTCGGTAAAGAGCAGGACGACGTAGTTACCATCCGTACCCCGGGTGGTGAAGTGGAGTATGAAATTACAAAGGTTGATTACCTGTAATTCGCATCTCCCGCAAGATGTTGATACATTGTAAAGAAAGGAAAAAGGCCGCATAGCGGCCTTTTATCAACTCAAGGAGCATGGCATTTTGCTCACCTGCTAAAGGAAAACCCCTCGTTTTACACAGAAACTGTGTTCAATTCAGGATAATCTTAGCGTGGCAGCGAGATTTTACGCTCTTTAGATGGGCGGTAGAGCACCAGCGTTTTACCGATGACCTGTACATTACAGGCGCCGGTTTCGCGCACGATGGCTTCCACGATCAAGTTTTTGGTCTCTCTGTCTTCAGAGGCGATTTTCACCTTGATCAGCTCGTGGTGCTCCAGCGCTTGTTCAATCTCGGCCAGTACCCCTTCGGTCAAACCATTGTTGCCAAGCATAACTACAGGCTTGAGCGGATGTGCCAGACCTTTAAGGTGCTGTTTTTGTTTAGTACTCAGATTCATCGTATATTTTTGCTTACGTTGGGATTGAAAACGGTTCATTCTACCGCCATCTCCCATATATCGCCAAATTGCTATGTGGAAATTTACACCACTGGCGACGATGAACCAGGACGGAATGTTAAATGACAGGTAAAAAGCGTTCTGCTAGCTCGAGCCGCTGGCTCCAGGAACACTTTAGCGATAAATATGTTCAACAGGCACAGAAAAAGGGGTTACGTTCCCGTGCCTGGTTTAAACTTGATGAAATACAGCAAAGTGACAAACTTTTTAAACCGGGAATGACGATTGTCGATCTCGGTGCAGCACCAGGCGGATGGTCTCAGTATGCGGTGACGCAAATCGGCGGAACGGGCCGAATCATTGCATGCGATCTTTTACCAATGGATCCTATCGTTGGTGTTGACTTCCTTCAGGGCGACTTTCGTGATGAATTAGTGCTGAAAGCGTTACTTGAGCGTGTAGGTGACAGTAAAGTACAGGTTGTCATGTCTGATATGGCGCCAAATATGTGCGGAACACCGGCGGTGGATATTCCTCGCTCCATGTATCTGGTAGAACTGGCGTTAGAAATGTGTCGTGATGTATTGGCGCCAGGTGGTAGTTTTTTAGTAAAGGTGTTCCAGGGCGAAGGTTTCGAGGAGTATCTAAAGGAAATTCGCTCCCTGTTTACGAAGGTCAAAGTTCGTAAGCCGGACTCTTCTCGTGCGCGTTCACGCGAAGTGTATATTGTAGCGACCGGGCGAAAATGATAGTCGGTGAGTTTCAGACGAAAGTTTGAAATAAATCGGATACAGAGTATCCTGACGCTGTTTTTAACACAGTTGTAATAAGAGGTTAATCCCTTGAGTGACATGGCGAAAAACCTAATACTCTGGCTGGTCATTGCCGTTGTGCTGATGTCAGTATTCCAGAGCTTTGGGCCCAGCGAGTCTAATGGCCGCAAGGTGGATTATTCTACCTTCCTGCAAGAGGTCAACCAGGATCAGGTTCGCGAAGCGCGTATCAACGGACGTGAGATCAACGTTACCAAGAAAGATAGTAACCGTTACACGACTTACATCCCGGTGAACGATCCTAAGCTGCTTGATAACCTTCTGACTAAAAACGTCAAGGTGGTCGGTGAGCCGCCGGAAGAACCAAGCCTGCTGGCTTCTATCTTCATTTCGTGGTTCCCGATGCTGCTGCTTATCGGCGTCTGGATCTTCTTTATGCGCCAGATGCAGGGCGGCGGTGGCAAAGGCGCCATGTCGTTCGGTAAGAGTAAGGCACGCATGCTGACGGAAGACCAGATCAAAACCACTTTTGCCGACGTAGCAGGTTGTGACGAAGCAAAAGAAGAGGTGGGTGAGCTGGTTGAATATCTGCGTGAGCCGAGCCGTTTCCAGAAACTGGGCGGTAAGATCCCGAAAGGCGTTCTGATGGTCGGCCCTCCAGGTACCGGTAAAACCCTGCTGGCGAAAGCCATTGCGGGTGAAGCGAAGGTGCCGTTCTTTACCATTTCTGGTTCCGACTTCGTGGAAATGTTCGTGGGTGTGGGTGCATCTCGTGTCCGCGACATGTTCGAACAGGCCAAGAAAGCGGCACCGTGCATCATCTTCATTGATGAAATCGACGCCGTAGGCCGCCAGCGTGGCGCAGGCCTGGGCGGTGGTCACGATGAACGTGAACAGACCCTTAACCAGATGCTGGTTGAGATGGATGGCTTCGAAGGTAACGAAGGTATTATCGTTATTGCAGCGACTAACCGTCCGGACGTACTTGACCCAGCACTGCTGCGTCCAGGCCGTTTCGACCGTCAGGTTGTGGTCGGTCTGCCGGATGTTCGTGGTCGTGAACAGATTCTGAAAGTACACATGCGTCGCGTTCCGCTGGCGCCAGATATCGATGCGGCAATCATTGCGCGCGGTACGCCGGGCTTCTCCGGTGCTGATCTGGCTAACCTGGTGAACGAAGCGGCTCTGTTTGCGGCTCGCGGTAACAAGCGCGTGGTTTCCATGGTGGAGTTCGAGAAAGCGAAAGACAAAATCATGATGGGTGCGGAACGTCGCTCCATGGTGATGACGGAAGCGCAGAAAGAGTCCACGGCTTATCACGAAGCAGGCCACGCCATTATTGGTCGCCTGGTACCGGAACATGATCCGGTACACAAAGTGACGATTATTCCGCGCGGTCGTGCGCTGGGTGTGACCTTCTTCCTGCCAGAGGGCGACGCGATCAGCGCCAGCCGTCAGAAGCTGGAAAGTCAGATTTCGACCCTCTACGGTGGTCGTCTGGCAGAAGAGATCATCTACGGTGCGGAACATGTTTCTACCGGTGCGTCCAACGATATTAAAGTTGCGACTAACCTGGCGCGTAACATGGTGACCCAATGGGGCTTCTCTGACAAACTCGGTCCTCTGCTGTATGCGGAAGAAGAGGGTGAAGTTTTCCTGGGCCGTTCTGTAGCGAAAGCCAAACATATGTCCGATGAAACAGCACGTATCATCGATCAGGAAGTGAAATCGCTTATCGAGCGTAACTATGCTCGTGCTCGTCAAATCCTGAATGACAATATGGACATCCTGCATGCGATGAAAGATGCGCTCATGAAATATGAAACCATCGATGCGCCGCAGATCGACGACCTGATGGCTCGCCGTGATGTGCGTCCGCCAGCAGGCTGGGAAGACCCAGGCGCTTCCAACAATTCTGACAACAATGGCACTCCGCGTGCACCGCGTCCGGTCGATGAACCGCGTACGCCAAACCCGGGTAACACCATGTCAGAACAGTTGGGCGACAAATAAGTCACTGCTGTTGATGCGTTTGTCTTAACTTCAAAACCCTGGAGCTTGCTCCGGGGTTTTTCTTTTCCGCTAAACCATACAGTTACCAGGGATTTTTGCCATGAAACTTTTCGCCCAGGATTCGCATCTTGAACTCTCACATCCTCATGTGATGGGTATCCTGAACGTTACCCCTGACTCCTTCTCCGACGGCGGGACGCACAACACGCTTATCGAGGCGGTGAGACACGCGAATTTGATGATCAACGCGGGTGCCACCATTATTGATGTCGGCGGGGAGTCCACGCGCCCAGGGGCGGTGGATGTTTCGGCAGACGAAGAATTAGCGCGCGTCGTTCCAGTGGTTGAGGCGATTGCTCAACGTTTTGAAGTGTGGATTTCCGTCGACACCTCTAAGCCTGAAGTGATTCGCGAAGTGGCGAGAGTAGGTGCTCACATTATCAATGACATTCGCTCGCTGACCGAGCCGGGCGCGCTTGAGGCGGCAGCAGAAACCGGGCTACCGGTGTGCCTGATGCACATGCAGGGGCAGCCGAAAACGATGCAGGAAGCGCCTAAGTATGCAGATGTCTTTGCCGATGTTAATCGCTTCTTTATTGAGCATATCGCACGCTGTGAGCGTGCAGGCATCCCAAAAGAGAAATTGCTACTCGACCCGGGATTCGGTTTCGGTAAGAATCTCTCCCATAACTACGAACTTCTTGCGCGCTTATCTGAGTTTCACCATTTTGGCCTACCGCTGCTGGTTGGGATGTCGAGAAAATCAATGATAGGACAGTTGCTGAACGTGGGCCCTTCCGAGCGCCTGAGCGGCAGCCTGGCTTGCGCCGTTATTGCAGCGATGCAGGGAGCTCATATTATTCGCGTCCATGACGTAAAAGAGACTGTTGAAGCCATGCGTGTAGTGGAAGCTACACTGGCAGCGAAGGAAAACAAACGCTATGAGTGAACGTAAATATTTTGGTACCGATGGCATCCGTGGGCGCGTAGGCGATGCACCAATCACCCCTGATTTTGTCCTGAAGCTGGGCTGGGCAGCTGGTAAAGTGCTGGCGCGTCACGGCTCACGCAAAATCATCATTGGCAAAGATACGCGTATCTCCGGTTATATGCTGGAATCGGCATTAGAGGCTGGGCTGGCCGCTGCGGGACTTTCTGCCTCCTTTACAGGACCGATGCCGACCCCTGCAGTGGCTTATCTCACCCGCACCTTCCGCGCGGAAGCGGGTATTGTTATCTCTGCTTCCCATAACCCGTTTTATGACAACGGCATCAAATTCTTCTCCATCGACGGTACTAAACTGCCGGATGAAGTAGAGGAAGCCATTGAAGCGGAGATGGAAAAAGAGATCACCTGCGTGGATTCTGCTGAGCTGGGTAAAGCGAGCCGCATTGTGGATGCTGCGGGCCGCTACATTGAATTCTGCAAAGGTACCTTCCCTAACGAGCTGAGCCTTAGCCATCTCAAAATCGTTGTCGACTGTGCGAACGGCGCGACCTACCACATTGCACCGAATGTGTTCCGCGAACTGGGCGCGAAAGTGATTACTATCGGCTGTGAACCGGATGGCGTGAACATCAACGAAGGCGTTGGGGCAACCGACGTCCGGGCCCTGCAGGCCCGTGTGCTGGCAGAAAAAGCCGATCTGGGGATTGCGCTGGACGGCGACGGCGACCGCGTCATCATGGTCGACCATGAGGGTCACAAGGTCGATGGCGACCAGATCTTGTATATCATTGCGCGTGAAGGGCTGCGCCAGGGACAACTGCGCGGCGGTGCTGTTGGTACGCTGATGAGTAACATGGGTCTGGAACTGGCGCTGAAACAGCTCGGTATTCCGTTTGTCCGCGCAAAAGTGGGCGACCGCTATGTACTGGAAAAACTGCAGGAGAAAGGGTGGCGCATTGGGGCTGAAAACTCCGGTCACGTTATTCTGCTGGATAAAACCACCACGGGCGATGGCATCGTGGCGGGCCTGCAGGTTGTGGCGGCGATGGTCCGTAACCATATGTCCTTGCACGACCTCTGCAGCGGCATGAAAATGTTTCCGCAGATTTTGGTCAACGTACGTTTCTCTGCAGGTAGCGGCGATCCGCTGGAAAATGAGAACGTGAAAGCCGTCATGGCCGAGGTTGAAGCCGCGCTGGGCTCACGTGGCCGTGTGTTGCTGCGTAAATCTGGTACTGAACCGCTGATCCGCGTGATGGTAGAGGGTGAAGACGAAGCTCAGGTGACTGAATTTGCTCACCGTATCGCCGATGCGGTAAAAGCGGCATAATCATTCAGGTTAAGTGTTTAAAAAGGCGGCGATTGCCGCCTTTAAATTGCGCAGATGTGCGGCTTTTGCTGTTTTTTTCCGCACTTGATACAATGCGCTGAAATTGCCCTTGCGAAGGTCATTCGCTTTGGTTAGTATTCACACCCGCTTCAGTGGGAAAGAGAAATTCCTGCTTATTGGTCGAAGCATTGGTATGCGGCAAATCCGCAAGGAACAGGTTGATTATGTACGAAGCTCTTTTGGTTGTTTTCCTTATTGTGGCCATCGCACTCGTTGCGCTGATTATGCTGCAGCAAGGTAAAGGCGCTGACATGGGAGCCTCCTTCGGAGCAGGCGCTTCCGGTACGCTGTTCGGTTCAAGTGGTTCTGGTAACTTCATGACCCGTGCAACGGCGATTCTGGCGACGCTGTTTTTCATCATCAGCCTGGCGCTTGGCAATATCAACAGCAACAAGACCAGTAAGGGAAGTGAGTGGGAAAACCTGAGCGCGCCGGCGAAATCCGAGCAGACTCAGCCAGCTGCACCGGCTAAGCCGACCAGCGATATCCCGCAGTAAGTAAGTATTCCGTACCGAGGTGGTGGAATTGGTAGACACGCTACCTTGAGGTGGTAGTGCCCTAACGGGCTTGTGGGTTCGAGTCCCATCCTCGGTACCAATATTCCGAAAGAAAGACGCTGAAAAGCGTCTTTTTTTTCGTCTGTCCTTTATCACCTGACAGTGACGATAATGGGTTAGATACTATCGACGCGCCCCGTTAAAGGGCAAAAAAAAAGCGCCTGGCAGGCGCTTTTTTTCTTTCGGAGTAACGATTACGGCTTATCGTTATGATCCTGATTCTCAACCTGCGGCAAACCATTTCCACCGGATACCGAGAGCAGACCGTTCTCAGTATAGGTGAACAGCTTGGCACGGGTATCGGTGATATCCAGATTACGCATAGTCAGCTGGCCGATACGATCGTCCGGAGAGAAGACTGAATCGCCTTTCTCCATGGTCAGACGTTCTGCCTGGTAGGTCAGGTTGTCAGAGACCGTGTTAAGGATGGAGTAGTCATTACCGCGACGCAGCTCCAGCGTCACTTCGCCCGTGATGGCGCTTGCCACCCAGCGCTGCAACGCATCACGCAGCATCAGTGCCTGCGGGTCGAACCAGCGGCCCTGATACAGAAGTTTACCTAACTGACGACCATGAGAGTGATACTGCTCGATGGTATCTTCGTTGTGAATACCGGTCAGCAGACGTTCATAGGCAATGTGCAGCAGCGCCATCCCCGGAGCTTCATAGATGCCACGGCTTTTCGCTTCGATAATACGGTTCTCAATCTGGTCGCTCATGCCCAGACCGTGACGTCCGCCGATGCGGTTCGCTTCGAGCATCAGCTCGACATCGTCAGAGAAGGTTTTGCCGTTCAGGGCAACCGGATGGCCGCGCTCGAAACGCACCGTCACTTCTTCGGCCTGGATTTTGACGTTTTCGTCCCAGAACTTAACGCCCATGATCGGGTTAACGATCTTCACGCTGGAGTTCAGGTACTCCAGGTCTTTCGCTTCGTGCGTCGCACCCAGCATGTTTGAGTCTGTTGAGTAAGCTTTCTCGACGGACATCTTATAATCGAAGCCGCAGGCAATCATAAATTCAGACATTTCATGACGACCACCCAGCTCATCGATGAAATCGGTATCCAGCCAGGGTTTGTAGATCTGCAGTTCAGCGTTGGTCAGCAGGCCATAGCGATAGAAACGCTCAATGTCGTTGCCTTTATAGGTGCTGCCGTCGCCCCAGATATTGACGCCGTCTTCTTTCATCGCAGCAACCAGCATAGTACCGGTCACGGCGCGACCCAGAGGCGTGGTATTGAAATAAGTCAAACCGCCGGTGGTGTTATGAAACGCGCCACACTGAATGGCTGCGATACCTTCAGCAACCAGTTGCTTACGGCAGTCAATCAGACGGGCGTTCTCTGCACCATACTCCATGGCGCGACGCGGGATGGCTTCATAATCGTCCTCATCCGGCTGACCCAGGTTCGCAGTATATGCATAAGGAACCGCTCCCTTTTGGCGCATCCACAGCAGTGCAGCGCTGGTATCCAGGCCGCCCGAAAAAGCGATGCCAATACGTTGTCCTTGCGGAAGATGCTTGAGAATCGTCGTCATAAAATAAAACCCTGCTTGATTGACTGATGAGTTATCCTTTTCACCTGAATTGCATTTTTATGCAAAATAAGTGAGTTTTCATTTAATCATCTTTTGACGATGACCGGAAGACATTCGTGTACTTTTTGTAAAAATATCTTAGCCTTTCCACTGTCGGTTACAGGGTTGACAGCCAACCCATACTATCAATATACTAAACGCCGATTTTACGTCCCGTCCTCGGTACCAAATCCCAGCATTATTTGCATTTTTTACCCAAAACGAGTAGAATTTGCCACGTTTCAGGCGCGGGGTGGAGCAGCCTGGTAGCTCGTCGGGCTCATAACCCGAAGGTCGTCGGTTCAAATCCGGCCCCCGCAACCACTTTCCCATTAAGTTCTTTTTCAAATATACTGTGAAGACTCAGAGCCTTCGTAGCTGGATTTGAAAGAATTCTTTCGGAGAGTGCTCCAGGCCGCAGTTGCGGCTATAGGGTTCAGTTATCTAAAGCCCCGATTTATCGGGGTTTTTTGTTATCTGACTACAGAATAACTGGGCTTTATGCCCTTTTTTTATGTCTTGGGGGTGGGCTTGTCCACATTAGAGCAAAAATTAACAGAGATGATTACAGCACCGGTCGAAGCACTGGGCTACGAACTGGTCGGCATCGAATTCGTTCGCGGCCGTACATCGACGCTGCGCATCTATATTGATAGTGAAGATGGCATCAATGTTGACGATTGTGCTGATGTCAGCCACCAGGTGAGTGCGGTTCTTGACGTTGAAGACCCGATTACTGTTGCATACAACCTGGAAGTTTCCTCACCTGGCCTCGATCGTCCAATGTTCACGGCCGAGCACTATGTGCGTTTTACCGGTGAAGAAGTGGCTCTCGTTCTGCGTATGGCTGTACAGAACCGCCGTAAATGGCAGGGCGTTATCAAAGCCGTTGATGGTGAAATGATCACGGTGACAGTCGAAGGCAAAGATGAAGTGTTCGCGCTGAGTAATATCCAGAAGGCGAACCTGGTTCCCCACTTTTAACAGTCTGGATTGAGGTGAAAAGCCCGCGATGAACAAAGAAATTTTGGCTGTTGTTGAAGCCGTTTCCAATGAGAAAGCGCTGCCGCGTGAGAAGATTTTCGAAGCGCTGGAAAGTGCACTGGCTACAGCAACCAAGAAAAAATACGAGCAAGAGATCGATGTTCGCGTTGAAATCGATCGCAGAAGCGGTGACTTCGACACGTTCCGCCGTTGGGTGATCGTGGAAGAAGTGACTCAGCCGACTAAAGAGATCACGCTGGAAGCAGCACGTTTCGAAGATGAAAGCCTGAATGTTGGCGAGTATGTTGAAGATCAGATTGAATCTGTGACCTTCGACCGTATCACTACCCAGACGGCGAAGCAGGTTATCGTGCAGAAAGTACGTGAAGCCGAGCGCGCTATGGTGGTTGATCAGTTCCGCGATCAGGAAGGTGAAATCGTTACTGGCGTGGTGAAGAAAGTTAACCGCGACAACATTTCCCTGGAAATCAAATCTGAAGGCATGGCGGGTAACGCTGAAGCCGTCATCCTGCGTGAAGACATGCTCCCGCGTGAAAACTTCCGTCCGGGTGACCGTATCCGTGGCGTACTTTACGCTGTGCGTCCAGAAGCACGCGGTGCCCAGCTGTTCGTAACGCGTTCTAAACCAGAAATGCTGGTTGAACTGTTCCGCATTGAAGTGCCGGAAATCGGCGAAGAAGTTATCGAAATCAAAGCGGCCGCTCGCGATCCTGGTTCCCGTGCGAAAATCGCGGTAAAAACCAACGACAAGCGTATCGATCCGGTTGGCGCATGCGTAGGTATGCGTGGTGCTCGCGTGCAGGCGGTCTCGACCGAACTGGGCGGCGAACGTATCGATATCGTTCTGTGGGACGACAACCCGGCGCAATTCGTGATCAACGCGATGGCGCCGGCTGACGTAGCTTCCATTGTTGTGGACGAAGATAAGCACACCATGGATATCGCTGTTGAAGCGGGTAACCTGGCGCAGGCGATTGGCCGTAACGGTCAAAACGTGCGTCTGGCGTCTCAGCTGAGCGGCTGGGAACTCAACGTAATGACCGTTGATGACCTGCAGGCTAAGCATCAGGCTGAAGCCCACGCGGCGATCGATACCTTCACTAAGTACCTGGACATTGACGAAGATTTCGCCACTGTACTGGTTGAAGAAGGCTTCTCTACGCTGGAAGAACTGGCCTATGTGCCAATGAAAGAGCTGCTGGAAATTGACGGTCTGGATGAGCCAACCGTTGAAGCCCTGCGTGAACGCGCTAAAAACGCACTGACCACCCTGGCACTGGCTCAGGAAGAAAGCCTTGGTGATAAGAAGCCGGCTGATGACCTGCTGAATCTGGAAGGTCTTGATCGTGCGATTGCGTTCAAGCTGGCTGCCCGTGGTGTTTGTACGCTGGAAGATCTCGCTGAACAAGGCGTTGATGACCTGGCCGATATCGAAGGTTTAACCGACGAGAAAGCCGGCGAACTCATCATGGCCGCACGTAATATTTGCTGGTTTGGCGACGAAGCGTAATAAACTGTAGCAGGAAGGAACAGCATGACTGATGTAACTGTAAAAACGCTGGCTGCCGAGATTCAGACCTCCGTGGATCGCCTGGTACAGCAATTTGCTGATGCAGGGATCCCGAAGTCCGCTGATGATTCGGTAACCGCGCAAGAGAAACAAACCTTGTTAGCGCACCTGAACCGTGAACATGGTTCTACGCCTGACAAGTTAACGCTGCAGCGCAAAACGCGCAGTACGTTGAATATCCCTGGTACCGGTGGTAAAAGCAAATCGGTACAAATCGAAGTCCGCAAGACGCGCACCTTTGTAAAACGTGATCCGCAAGAGGCAGAGCGCCTTGCTGCGGAAGAGCAGGCACAGCGTGAAGCGGAAGAACAAGCTCAGCGTGAGGCAGAAGCAACTGCCAAACGTGAGGCAGAATTAAAAGCTGAACGTGAGGCCGCAGAAAAAGCGAAACGCGACGCCAGTGATAAAGCGAAGCGTGAAGCTGCGGAAAAAGACAAAGTGAGCAATCAACAGACTGACGAAATGACCAAAACAGCCCAGACGGAAAAAGCCCGTCGTGAAAATGAAGCAGCTGAACTGAAGCGTAAAGCGGAAGAAGAAGCTCGCCGTAAGCTGGAAGAAGACGCACGTCGTGTTGCTGAAGAAGCGCGCCGTATGGCAGAAGAAAACGAGAAAAACGGCGTGAATACCGCTGAACAGACTGAAGACACCAGCGATTACCACGTAACCACTTCCCAGCATGCACGCCAGGCAGAAGACGAAAACGACCGTGAAGTTGAAGGTGGTCGTGGCCGTACCCGCACCGCGTCGAAGACTGCCCGTCCTCAGAAGAAAGGCAACAAGCACGCTGAATCCAAAGCCGATCGCGAAGAAGCGCGTGCAGCGGGTCGCGGTGGGAAAGGCGGTAAGCGTAAAGGTTCCGCTCTGCAGCAGGGCTTCCAGAAGCCAGCGCAGGCTGTTAACCGTGACGTTATCATTGGCGAAACCATCACCGTTGGCGATCTGGCGAACAAGATGGCCGTGAAAGGCTCTCAGGTCATCAAAGCGATGATGAAGCTGGGCGCGATGGCGACCATCAACCAGGTTATCGATCAGGAAACCGCACAGCTGGTTGCCGAAGAGATGGGCCACAAAGTTATCCTGCGTCGTGAAAACGAGCTGGAAGAAGCAGTAATGAGCGACCGTGACACTGGCGCTGCGGCTGAACCGCGTGCACCGGTTGTGACCATCATGGGTCACGTTGACCACGGTAAAACCTCTCTGCTCGACTACATTCGTTCTACTAAGGTTGCCTCCGGCGAAGCGGGTGGTATTACCCAGCACATCGGTGCTTACCACGTAGAAACCGATAACGGCATGATCACCTTCCTGGATACCCCGGGCCACGCCGCCTTTACCTCAATGCGTGCTCGTGGTGCGCAGGCAACGGATATCGTGGTACTGGTTGTTGCAGCCGACGACGGCGTGATGCCACAGACCATCGAAGCTATCCAGCACGCGAAAGCGGCGCAGGTGCCACTGGTTGTTGCAGTCAACAAAATCGACAAACCAGAAGCTGACATGGACCGCGTTAAAAACGAACTCTCTCAGTACGGCGTTATGCCGGAAGAGTGGGGCGGTGAAGCACAGTTCATCCCAGTATCTGCAAAAGCGGGTACCGGTATCGACGACCTGCTGAACGCTATCCTGCTGCAGGCTGAAGTTCTGGAGCTGAAAGCGGTTCGTAAAGGTATGGCGAGCGGCGCGGTTATCGAGTCCTTCCTGGATAAAGGTCGTGGCCCGGTTGCAACCGTACTGGTACGCGAAGGTACCCTGAATAAGGGTGACATCGTACTGTGTGGCTTCGAGTATGGCCGTGTTCGTGCAATGCGTGACGAACTGGGCCAGGAAGTAATGGAAGCAGGTCCGTCCATTCCGGTGGAAATCCTGGGTCTGTCCGGCGTGCCGGCAGCGGGTGACGAAGTGACCGTAGTGCGTGACGAGAAGAAAGCACGTGAAGTTGCGCTGTATCGTCAGGGCAAATTCCGTGAAGTTAAACTGGCTCGTCAGCAGAAATCTAAACTCGAGAACATGTTTGCCAACATGACCGAAGGCGAAGTTCACGAAGTGAACGTGGTTCTGAAAGCCGACGTTCAGGGTTCTGTGGAAGCGATCTCCGACTCCTTGCTGAAACTGTCTACCGACGAAGTGAAAGTGAAGATCATCGGTTCAGGCGTAGGTGGTATCACCGAAACCGACGCGACCCTGGCTGCTGCTTCCAACGCTATCCTGGTTGGCTTCAACGTTCGTGCTGATGCGTCCGCGCGTAAAGTTATCGATGCTGAAAGCCTGGATCTGCGTTACTACTCCGTCATCTATCATCTGATCGACGAAGTGAAAGCAGCGATGAGCGGTATGCTCTCTCCTGAGCTGAAACAGCAGATCATCGGTCTGGCTGAAGTCCGTGACGTGTTCAAATCACCGAAGTTTGGTGCTATCGCGGGCTGTATGGTTACTGAAGGTACCATCAAACGTCACAACCCAATCCGCGTACTGCGTGACAACGTGGTTATCTACGAAGGCGAGCTGGAATCTCTGCGCCGCTTCAAAGATGACGTTAACGAAGTCCGTAACGGTATGGAATGTGGTATCGGCGTGAAGAACTACAACGATGTTCGCGTTGGCGACATGATCGAAGTGTTCGAGATCATCGAAATTCAGCGTACCATCGCGTAATCGTCGTCGACTTTTGGGCCGCCACTGTGTTGGCGGCAAACCAAAATCCGTAGATGATTAATTCGCGTAGGCCGGGTAAGCGAAGCGCCACCCGGCAATAATTTCAAAAGGGGCTTTTAGCCCCTTTTTTGTCTGGAGAATTTATTATGGCGAAAGAATTTGGTCGCCCTCAGCGCGTAGCGCAGGAAATGCAGAAAGAGATCGCGCTCATTCTGCAACGCGAAATTAAAGACCCACGCGTGGGTATGATGACCACCGTGTCCGGCGTTGAAATGTCCCGTGACCTGGCCTATGCCAAAGTGTTCGTGACCTTCCTGAACGATCAGGACGAAGCGGCAGTAAAAAACGGCATTAAAGCGCTGCAGGAAGCTTCGGGTTTCATCCGTTCCCTGCTTGGCAAAGCAATGCGCCTGCGTATCGTGCCTGAGCTGACCTTCTTCTATGACAACTCGCTGGTAGAAGGTATGCGCATGTCCAACCTGGTGACCAGCGTGGTTAAGCACGACGACGAACGTCGTGTAAACCCGGACGACAATAAGGAGGACTAATGAGTCGTCCTCGTCGTCGCGGTCGCGACGTGCATGGCGTGCTGTTACTGGATAAACCGCAAGGGGCATCCAGCAACGACGTTCTGCAAAAGGTAAAGCGTCTATATAACGCCAACCGAGCCGGCCATACCGGTGCGCTGGACCCCCTGGCGACCGGCATGCTGCCAGTTTGTCTTGGCGAAGCGACAAAGTTTTCTCAGTATCTGCTGGATTCTGATAAGCGCTATCGCGTCATCGCAAAGCTGGGTCAGCGTACCGATACCTCTGATGCTGATGGTCAGGTCGTGGAAGAGCGTCCTGTCACTTTTAGCGCAGAGCAGCTTGCTGATGCGCTGGAAAGCTTCCGTGGCGAGACTCAGCAGGTGCCCTCTATGTATTCGGCGCTGAAATACCAGGGCAAGAAGCTCTACGAGTATGCGCGTCAGGGTATCGAGGTGCCGCGTGAGGCTCGCCCGATCACCGTTTACGAGCTGCTGTTTATCCGCCACGAAGGCGACGAGCTGGAGCTGGAAGTGCACTGTTCAAAGGGCACTTACATCCGCACCATTATCGACGACCTGGGCGAAAAACTGGGTTGCGGCGCGCACGTCATCTACCTGCGTCGCCTTGCCGTCAGCAACTATCCCGCTGAGCGGATGGTGACGCTTGAGCAGCTTGGTGCGCTGGTGGAGCAGGCGGAACAGCAGGGTCTCTCTGCCGCCGAGCTGCTGGACCCGATTTTGATGCCTATGGACAGTCCGGCCGCGGACTATCCGGTCGTGAATTTGCCGTTAACATCGTCCGTTTACTTTAAAAACGGCAACCCTGTTCGCACCTCAGACGCACCGGCTGATGGCCTGGTTCGCGTCACGGAAGGTGATGAAGGTAAGTTCATCGGTATGGGTGAAATGGATGACGAAGGGCGTGTCGCACCCCGTCGTCTGGTGGTCGAATATCCCGCATAACCTCACGCCTCAACTTGCGATAAGCAGGGGAGGCGGGTAGAATATTGCGGCTTAACGTCTCGCAAATTGTTTAACAATAGGCTGGCGTTATACTCGGGATAGCTGAATTAGAGATCGGCATCCTTTCATTCTTTATACTTTGGAGTTGTAAAATGTCTCTAAGCGTTGAAGCTAAAGCTAAAATCGTTTCTGAGTTTGGTCGTGATGCTAACGACAGCGGTTCTACCGAAGTTCAGGTTGCACTGCTGACTGCACAGATTAACCACCTGCAGGGTCACTTTGCAGAGCACAAAAAAGATCACCACAGCCGTCGTGGTCTGCTGCGTATGGTTTCTCAGCGTCGTAAACTGCTCGACTACCTGAAACGTAAAGATGTTGCACGCTACACCGCGCTGATCGAGCGTCTGGGTCTGCGTCGCTAAGTCTTGCGAGTTTCAGAAAAGGGGGCCTTATGGCCCCTTTTTTCAATCAGACGCAGCAATTCACTGGAAACTAATGTATTGTTGCTTTAAATGATCTGCATTGCAGAGGTTCGCGCGGCTAATGAGAGGCTTCACCCATAAGGGTGTCGGTTGTCATTAGTCGCGAGGATGCAGAGTAGATCCGGTTAAATCGTCAGCACGCCAGGGGTGTGCGGACACTTATTTAAGAAAGGACAGAATCTTGCTGAATCCGATCGTTCGTAAATTCCAGTACGGTCAACACACCGTTACGCTGGAAACCGGCATGATGGCGCGTCAGGCGACTGCTGCCGTAATGGTAAGCATGGATGACACCGCGGTATTCGTGACCGTTGTCGGCCAGAAAAAAGCTAAACCAGGTCAGGACTTTTTCCCGCTGACCGTTAACTACCAGGAGCGTACCTACGCTGCCGGTAAAATCCCGGGTGGTTTCTTCCGTCGTGAAGGCCGTCCAAGCGAAGGCGAAACCCTGATCGCGCGTCTGATTGACCGCCCGGTTCGCCCGCTGTTCCCGGAAGGCTTCGTTAACGAAGTACAGGTTATCGCCACTGTTGTTTCTGTTAACCCACAGGTTAACCCGGACATCGTTGCGATGATCGGCGCATCTGCTGCGCTCTCCCTGTCTGGTATTCCGTTCAATGGCCCAATCGGTGCTGCACGTGTTGGTTATATCAATGACCAGTATGTACTGAACCCAACTCAGGAAGAGCTGAAAGAGAGTAAGCTGGACCTGGTAGTTGCGGGTACTGAAGCGGCTGTGCTGATGGTTGAATCCGAAGCTGAGCTGCTGAGCGAAGACCAGATGCTGGGTGCTGTAGTATATGGCCACGACCAGCAGCAGATCGTTATCCAGAACATCAACGACCTGGTGAAAGAAGCCGGTAAACCACGTTGGGACTGGCAGCCAGAAGCGGCAAACGACGCGCTGAACGCACGCGTAGCGGCTCTGGCAGAATCTCGCCTGAGCGATGCTTACCGTATCACTGACAAACAAGAGCGTTATGCTCAGGTTGACGTGATCAAATCTGAAACCGTTGCGAAGCTGGTGGCTGAAGACGAAACGCTGGATGCTAACGAGCTGAGCGAAATCCTGCACGCTATCGAGAAAAACGTTGTTCGTAGCCGTGTACTGGCAGGCGAGCCGCGCATCGATGGCCGTGAGAAAGACATGATCCGTGGTCTGGATGTGCGTACTGGCGTTCTGCCACGTACTCACGGTTCCGCACTGTTCACCCGTGGCGAAACTCAGGCGCTGGTTACCGCGACCCTGGGTACTGCACGTGACGCGCAGAACATCGATGAACTGATGGGTGAGCGTACTGACAGCTTCCTGTTCCACTACAACTTCCCTCCGTACTCCGTTGGTGAGACCGGTATGGTAGGTTCGCCGAAGCGTCGTGAAATTGGTCACGGTCGTCTGGCGAAACGTGGCGTGCTGGCGGTTATGCCAGAAGCTGATAAATTCCCGTACACCGTGCGTGTGGTTTCTGAAATCACCGAATCCAACGGTTCTTCCTCCATGGCTTCCGTATGTGGCGCATCCCTGGCGCTGATGGACGCAGGTGTGCCAATCAAAGCCGCCGTTGCGGGTATTGCGATGGGTCTGGTGAAAGAAGGCGACAACTTCGTTGTTCTGTCTGACATCCTGGGCGACGAAGACCACCTGGGTGATATGGACTTCAAAGTGGCGGGTTCCCGCGACGGTATCTCTGCACTGCAGATGGATATCAAAATTGAAGGTATCACCAAAGAGATCATGCAGGTTGCGCTGAACCAGGCTAAAGGTGCGCGTCTGCACATCCTGGGCGTGATGGAACAGGCGATCAACGCGCCGCGCGGCGACATCTCTCAGTTCGCTCCGCGTATCCACACGATTAAGATCAGCCCGGACAAGATCAAAGACGTTATCGGTAAAGGCGGTTCTGTTATCCGTGCTCTGACCGAAGAGACTGGCACCACTATCGAAATCGAAGATGACGGTACTGTGAAGATCGCAGCAACCGACGGCGAGAAAGCAAAATACGCAATCCGTCGCATCGAAGAAATTACTGCGGAAATCGAAGTGGGCCGCATCTACAATGGTAAAGTGACCCGTATCGTTGACTTTGGCGCATTTGTTGCCATCGGTGGCGGTAAAGAAGGTCTGGTTCACATCTCTCAGATCGCCGACAAGCGCGTTGAGAAAGTGACCGATTACCTGCAGATGGGTCAGGAAGTACCGGTTAAGGTTCTGGAAGTTGACCGTCAGGGCCGTATCCGTCTGAGCATTAAAGAAGCGACCGAGCAGTCACAGCCTGCCGCCGCGCCGGAAGCTCCGGCAGCGGAACAAGGCGAGTAAGGTTGCCATTTGCCCTCCGCTCAGGCGGAGGGCTTATTATCAGGCAGGACGCCTTGTTGAGCCGCCGGGGGACAGGACGTTCATCCAATTGTTGTCTTCGGGAGTGGGAAATGAAGCCTTTTCTGCGCTGGTGTTTCGTTGCGACAGCTTTAACGCTGGCAGGATGCAGCAACTCTGCCTGGCGTAAAAGTGAAGTCCTCGCGGTACCATTGCAACCGACTTTGCAGCAAGAAGTGATTCTGGCTCGCATGGAACAAATTCTTGCCAGTCGGGCTTTAACCGATGACGAACGCGCACAGCTTTTATATGAGCGCGGAGTGTTGTATGATAGTCTCGGTCTGAGGGCACTGGCGCGAAATGATTTTTCACAAGCGTTAGCCATCCGACCCGATATGCCTGAAGTATTCAATTACTTAGGCATTTATTTAACGCAGGCAGGCAATTTTGATGCTGCCTATGAAGCGTTTGATTCTGTACTTGAGCTTGATCCAACTTACAACTACGCGCACTTGAATCGCGGTATCGCCCTGTATTACGGCGGTCGTGACAAGTTAGCGCAAGATGATCTGCTGGCGTTTTATCAAGACGATCCGAACGATCCTTTCCGTAGCCTGTGGCTTTACATCGTTGAGCAGAAGCTTGATGCGAAGCAGGCCAAAGAAGCACTGAAACAGCGCTTCGACAAATCGGACAAGGAACAATGGGGATGGAATATTGTCGAGTTCTACCTGGGCAACATTAGCGAAGCAACGCTAATGGAACGGCTCAAGGCGGACGCAACGGATAACACCTCGCTCGCTGAACATCTCAGTGAAACCAACTTCTATTTAGGTAAGTACTACCTAAGTCTGGGGGATATGGACAGCGCTACGGCACTGTTCAAATTAGCGGTTGCTAACAACGTACACAACTATGTTGAGCACCGTTATGCATTGTTGGAATTATCGCTCTTGGGCCAGGAGCATGACGACCTGGCAGAATCGGACCAGCAATAGCTGACGACATAAACATCAGCCCGTAATCTTTTGATTGCCATCACCTTCACTGGTGAGGGCGTTGTTGTTCGTCAATACACCTACTTTGAGCCGGTTCACACTTTTCAATGAAAATTGCTAATCATTTTCACGATGAGCTAAGTAGACTGGCCGCCATTAATATCGAGGCACTTGTACTACATGGCTGAATTCGAAACCACTTTTGCAGATCTGGGCCTGAAGGCTCCTATCCTTGAAGCCCTTAACGATCTGGGTTACGAAAAACCATCTCCGATCCAGGCAGAGTGTATCCCACATCTGCTCTCTGGTCGTGACGTGCTGGGCATGGCCCAGACGGGTAGCGGTAAAACTGCGGCGTTCTCGCTGCCGCTGCTGAACAACATCGATCCGGACCTGCGTGCACCGCAGATCCTCGTTCTTGCTCCAACCCGTGAACTGGCTGTTCAGGTTGCAGAAGCAATGACTGAATTCTCTAAACATATGCGCGGCGTAAACGTGGTAGCCCTGTACGGCGGCCAGCGTTATGACGTGCAGTTACGCGCCCTGCGCCAGGGCCCACAGATTGTCGTCGGTACGCCGGGCCGTCTGCTGGATCACCTGAAGCGCGGTACCCTTGATCTCTCTAAACTGAGCGGTCTGGTACTGGATGAAGCAGATGAAATGCTGCGTATGGGCTTCATCGAAGACGTAGAAACCATTATGGCGCAGATCCCGGAAGGTCATCAGACCGCTCTGTTCTCTGCAACCATGCCAGAAGCTATCCGTCGTATTACCCGCCGCTTCATGAAAGAGCCGCAGGAAGTACGTATTCAGTCCAGCGTGACCACGCGTCCTGACATCAGCCAGAGCTACTGGTCTGTGTACGGCATGCGTAAAAATGAAGCGCTGGTACGCTTCCTGGAAGCGGAAGATTTTGATGCGGCGATCATCTTCGTGCGTACCAAAAACGCGACCCTGGAAGTGGCTGAAGCGCTGGAGCGTAACGGCTATAACAGCGCAGCGCTGAACGGTGATATGAACCAGGCTCTGCGTGAGCAGACGCTGGAACGTCTGAAAGACGGTCGTCTGGATATCCTGATTGCAACCGACGTGGCAGCACGTGGTCTGGACGTTGAGCGTATCAGCCTGGTTGTGAACTACGACATTCCAATGGACTCCGAGTCTTACGTTCACCGTATCGGTCGTACCGGTCGTGCGGGTCGTGCTGGCCGTGCGCTGCTGTTCGTTGAGAACCGCGAGCGTCGTCTGCTGCGCAACATCGAACGCACCATGAAGCTGACCATTCCAGAAGCAGACCTGCCAAACGCAGAGCTGCTGGGCAAACGCCGTCTGGAAAAATTCGCCGCCAAAGTTCAGCAGCAGCTGGAAAGCAGCGATCTGGATCAGTACCGTGGTCTGCTGGCGAAGATTCAGCCAGTGGAAGAAGGCGAAGAGCTGGATATGGAAGCTCTGGCTGCGGCACTGCTGAAAATGGCTCAGGGCGAACGTACCCTGATCGTTCCGCCAGATGCGCCAATGCGTCCTAAGCGTGAGTTCCGTGACCGTGACGACCGTTTCGAGCGTCGTGGTGATCGTAACGACCGTGGCCCACGTGGCGATCGTCCAGAGCGTGGTGGTGAAGACCGTCCACGTCGTGAGCGTCGTGACGCTGGCGATATGGAACTGTACCGTATTGAAGTTGGCCGTGATGATGGTGTTGAAGTTCGTCATATCGTTGGCGCTATCGCTAACGAAGGCGACATCAGCAGCCGTTACATCGGTAACATCAAGCTGTTCGGTACCCACTCTACTATCGAACTGCCGAAAGGTATGCCGGGCGAAGTTCTGCAGCACTTTACTCGCACCCGCATTCTGAACAAACCGATGAACATGCAGTTGCTGGGCGATGCTCAGCCGCGTCCTGACCGTGGCGGCGAACGTCGTGGCGGTGGTGAGCGTCGTGAAGGTGGTCGTAGCTTCGGCGGCGGTGAGCGTCGTGAAGGCGGTCGTGGTCCTCGTCGTGAAGGCGCTGCGCCAGGCGCGGGTCGCTTCAGCGGTGAACGTCGCGAAAACCGTGGTCCACGTCGTGACGAAGGCACCAGCCGTCGCCGCTTCGGTGGCGATGCGTAACCCCTGCGTTAACTAGCGTAAAGTAATCTATACAGCCCCGGTAATCATTATCGGGGCTTTTTTTATTCCTTTTGTACTCTTGTACTGGTACAGTGCAGCGCATTGATATGCTGTACCAAATTTATGACTGGAGATCTGGCTGTATGGCGACACTAACCACCACCCAAACGTCACCTTCGCTGCTCGGCGGCGTGGTGATCATCGGCGGCACCATTATCGGCGCGGGGATGTTCTCCTTGCCGGTGGTCATGTCCGGGGCGTGGTTCTTCTGGTCACTGGCAGCGCTGGTCTTTACCTGGTTTTGTATGTTGCACTCCGGGCTGATGATTCTGGAAGCCAACCTGAACTACCGCATAGGTTCCAGCTTCGACACCATTACGAAAGACTTGCTGGGCAAAGGCTGGAACCTGGTAAACGGTCTCTCCATCGCCTTCGTGCTTTATATCCTGACGTACGCCTACATTTCTGCGAGCGGTTCGATTCTGCATCACACCTTTTCAGAACTCTCATTAGACGTGCCGGCGCGTCTGGCGGGGTTGTGCTTTGCGCTGGCGGTGGCCTTTATCGTCTGGCTGAGCACAAAGGCCGTCAGCCGCATGACGGCCATTGTACTGGGCGCCAAAGTCATCACTTTCTTCCTCACCTTTGGCAGCCTGCTGGGGCATGTGACGCCAGCAACGCTGTTTAACGTGGCGGAAAGTCATGCCAGCTACACGCCGTACCTGCTGATGACCTTACCGTTCTGTCTGGCGTCGTTCGGTTATCACGGCAACGTGCCGAGCCTGATGAAGTATTACGGCAAAGATCCGCGCACCATCGTGAAGTGCCTGGTGTACGGCACGCTGCTGGCGCTGGGGCTGTATGTCATCTGGCTGCTGGGGACGATGGGTAACATCCCGCGTCCGGAATTTATCGGCATTGCGCAGAAGGGCGGAAACATCGATGTGCTGGTGCAGGCGTTAAGCGGTGTACTGAACAGCCGCAGTCTGGATCTGCTGCTGGTTATTTTCTCGAACTTCGCGGTGGCAAGTTCCTTCCTCGGCGTGACGCTGGGCCTGTTTGATTACCTGGCGGATCTGTTTGGCTTTGATGATTCCGCGCCGGGGCGCTTCAAAACCGCGTTGCTGACCTTCCTGCCCCCGATTGTGGGTGGTCTGATGTGGCCGAATGGTTTCCTGTATGCTATCGGCTATGCGGGGCTGGCGGCCACCATCTGGGCGGCAATTGTTCCTGCGCTGCTCGCACGTAAATCGCGTCAACGCTTCGGCAGTCCAACATTCCGCGTCTGGGGCGGTAAGCCGATGATTGCCCTGATTCTGGTCTTCGGGGTGGGCAACGCCCTGGTGCACATCCTGTCGAGCTTTAATCTGTTGCCGGTATATCCGTAAATCGGATCATTTTGCCCTCTCCCCACAGGAGAGGGCAGAATCACAACTAACCCACCAATTCTTCTTTCACCTGCATCGCCAGATCAAACGAGTGTAAACGAGCCTGATGATCGAAAATCTGGCCGTTGACCATAATCTCGTCGGCCTGGGTTTCACGCAGAACCGCTTCCAGCCCATGGCGTACTTTCGCTTTATCGCCCACCAGCGACATACTCAGCGCCTGCTGAACCCCGTACTGCTCGGAGGCCGACCACAGCTGATGGATATTATCGACGGGCGGCGGTAACTGCCCGCTTTCGCCGCGACGCAACTTCATAAACGCCTGCTGCATAGAGGTAAAGAGGAACTCTGCATCGCGGTTGCTATCGGCAGCAACAATGTTAATGCAGACCATCGCATACGGCTTCTCAAGTCGCGCAGACGGCTTGAACTGGGTACGATAAAGATGCAGCGCCTGGTGCAGCATATCTGGCGCGAAGTGCGACGCGAAGGCAAAAGGCAGGCCAAGCTGGGCTGCGAGCTGGGCGCTATAAAGGCTAGAGCCCAGCAGCCAGACGGGGATCTTCTCGCCATAGCCCGGCACCGGGCGGACATGAGGATTCGGGTCGCGAGCGTCGAACCACTCGACGAGCTCAAGCACATCGCGGGGGAAATTGTCTACATCGCCGCTCATATGGCGGCGCAGCGCGCGCATCGTGGGCTGATCGCTACCAGGCGCACGGCCCAGACCTAAGTCGATGCGCCCCGGGTAAAGGGTATTTAAGGTCCCGAACTGCTCGGCGATGACCAGCGGAGAGTGGTTCGGCAGCATGACGCCCCCTGAGCCCAGGTGCAGCGTGGTGGTATTCGCGGCCAGATAGCCCAGCAGCACAGAGGTTGCCGCACTGGCGATGCCCACCATATTGTGATGTTCCGCCAGCCAGTAGCGATGATAGCCACGCTGTTCAGCCTGACGCGCGAGATCCAGGGAGTGTGAAAAAGCCTCTCGGGCAGAGGAGCCTTCAGGGATCGGTGCCAGATCCAGCACCGAAAACGGAATGGTTTTATCAGTCATAAGAGCTCACTTTGTTCCGGTTAATCTTTCCATACTGCATTAAAGATTAGCTAAAGTTGTTAACAAAGTGAGCTATTACGTCAGCCCTGCAGCTCCAGCCCGGCAAGGCGTTTCCAGTAGCCGTTGCAGTCACTGTTGGCAGTCAGCGGCAGGGGAGCTTCGCCGTGTTGATTGGCGCGAAACGCATCGAGCATGGCGAAAACGTTAGTATCCAGTGGGGACAAGCGCACCATATCCACCAGCCCGTCCATCGACGTCAGCTCGTTACCGAGATTGTAGACATAGCCGCTCATGGTCTGAATACCGTTGAGGACGAAAACCTGCTGATTTTCCTGCGACAGCATGCTGCGCCCGTTCGGGTACTTGATGCAGCAGGTTTCGCATTCGTCCTTCGGACGGTCTTCCGAGCGGGCGGTAAAGCAGCGGGCAGAGTAAGCCAGCGGCAGATGACCATAGCTCAGCACCTCCACTTCAAACTGATTGCGGATCCCCAGCGTTTCGCACTGGTCTAGCAAATTGACCAGCCAGTCACGCGACAGCTCAACCGGCATACACCAGCGGGTCATCCCCTGTTTAAGCAGCAGACGCAAGGTTACGGCGTTATAGCAGTTCAGCGCATGGCCTGCGACAAACGGCAGCTTGCGCTCGGCGCACAGGTTCACCACCCCCAGGTCGCTGGCCTCGAGTAAAAACTCACCGTTATCAACGTATCGTTTTATTTCGCCCAGCTCAGAGGAGGCTTGCACCAGCGCAAGCGTTGAAAGCACCACCTGTTTGCCGCTGCCCGCCAGATTTTTTGCCATCTCCAGCCAGTCACCCACTTTTGTGGCGCGGCGTTTACTGCACACTGCTTCGCCAAGATAGATCACATCGGCGCTGCTGGTGGCCGCCTGCTGATAGAACGCTTCCAGCGTCTCTTTCGGCCAGTAGTAAAGCACCGGCCCTAAGGAATATTTCATGGTTATCTCACTGCCATTTACGGTGATACGCGCCAAGCGTAGTTTGGGTGCCTTCGGACATGGCGCCGAGCGTCTCCATCCAGGCGGGCTGTGGCGCATAGTTTTGTGGATCGGCCATACAGCGATCTATCGCCTGACGCCACACTTTTGCCACCTGGCTAACGTAGGCCGGGCTACGCTGGCGGCCTTCAATTTTCACCGAGGCGATATTCGCAGCCAGCAGCTCTGGTAATAGCGACAGCGTGTTAAGGCTGGTGGGCTCTTCAAGAGCGTGATAGCGCTCGCCGTCCACCAGGTAGCGCCCTTTACACAGCGTTGGGTAGCCTGCGTTTTCCCCCTCCTGGTAGCGGTCGATCAACACATCGTTCAGGCGAGACTCCAGCCCTTTCGGTGTCTGCTGCCAGCGTACAAAGCGGGCAGGGGAACATGCGCCAACGGTATTGGGTGATTCCCCGGTTAAATAAGAGGAGAGGTAGCAGCGCCCTTCGGCCATGATGCACAGGCTGCCGAACGCAAAAACTTCCAGCGGAACTGGCGTGACGCGCGCCAGTTGCTTAACCTGATGAATAGAGAGCACCCGCGGCAATACGACGCGGGCAACATCGAAGTGGCGATGATAAAAACGGATCGCTTCTTCGTTGGTCGCCGAGGCCTGTACCGAGACATGGCGCTCAATATGAGGATAGCGTTCTGCGGCATACTCCAGCATAGCGAGATCGGCCAGGATCAGCGCATCGGCACCTGACTGAGCTGCCATATCCACCGCGCGCTCCCAGCGGGAATAGCCATCCGGGTGGGCGAAGGTGTTAATCGCAATATGCAGTTTACGGCGATGCTGGTGCACAAAACGAGCGGCTTCCTGCAGCTTTTTCTCGGTAAAATTGAGGCCTGCGAAGTGGCGGGCGTTAGTGTCATCTTTCAGACCGATGTAAACCGCATCGGCGCCATTTTCGATAGCCGCCTTAAGCGCCGGAAGATTTCCGGCAGGACAGAGCAGTTCCATAATTTATCCTGACGTTCGCAGCCCAGGGGATGCAAAAATGTTATAAAACAGGGATTTTAATGAACCCCCTGGGGACAAATTTTGATTTGAGGCAGTTAATCGCGTATTGATGGGACCAATAATGGCTGATGAAGGTCGCTGGTTTGTTGATTTACGCCGCTATACCGACGACTGGATATGGCAATATATCGGGACTATAGATATCAGGGAGAAAAGTTCGTGCTGGAAAAACTGCGTTCACGACTCGTACAGGCAGGCCCGTCACTGTTAAGTTTGCCGGTGAAGCTAGCCCCCTTTGCACTGAAGCGCCAGGTGCTGGAACAACTGCTAAGCTGGCAATTCCGCCAGGCGCTGGAAGAGGGCGAGCTGGAATTTCTGGAAGGGCGCTGGTTAAGCATCACCGTTCGTGATATCGGTCTTTGCTGGTTTACCTCTGTTGAAAAGGGTCGGCTGGTCGTTCGTGAATCTGCCGACGCCGATGTCAGTTTCAGCGCAGATGCCAGCGATCTCCTGATGATCGCAGCGCGTAAACAGGATCCGGACACGCTCTTTTTCCAACGCCGTCTGGTGATTGAAGGGGATACCGAGTTAGGTCTGTATGTGAAAAACCTGATGGATGCCATTGAGCTGGAGCAGATGCCAAAAGCGTTACGCATGGCCTTGCTGCAAATGGCCGATTTTGTCGAGGCAGGTCTGAAAAGCCCGCCGGAGAGTAAACACACTTCAGTAGGTGAGCCATGCTGATTCGAGTTGAAATTGGGATTGATGCCCCCGGCATCGATGCCTTATTACGTCGCGCTTTCGAAGGTGAGGGTGAAGCGCAGCTGGTGCATAATCTTCGTGAAGATGGCCTGATCACCCTTGGGCTGGTGGCGACCGATGATGAGGGGCAGGTCGTTGGTTACGTCGCGTTCAGCCCGGTTTCCGTACAGGGTGAAGAGCTGCAGTGGGTCGGTATGGCTCCGCTGGCGGTAGACGAAAGTTATCGTGGCCAGGGGCTGGCACGCCAGCTGGTTTATGAAGGGCTGGACTCCCTGAACGAGTTTGGCTACGCCGCCGTGGTCACTCTGGGCGACCCTGCCTTTTACAGCAAGCTAGGCTTTGAAAAGGCAGCCCATTACGATCTGCATTGCCGCTGGCCAGGTACAGAATCTGCGTTCCAGGTGCATCGTCTGGCTGATGACGCGCTGCAGGGGGTAAGCGGCCTGGTTGAGTATCACGACCACTTTAACCGTTTTTAACTCACGGCGTTAGCAGGCTCTCGCGTAGCGCCTCGAACGATCCATCCCCGGCGACGAGGCGCTCTTTCTGGCGCTTCGTAAGCTGCTTGATCCTGTATTCCAGCCGCAGCGCCAGCGAGCGCTCACCCACCGGTGCCGCAAACGCCAGCTGCAGCTCACCTTTTCCCCGCAAGGCTTTTGCCCCTTTTCCGGTTTGATGTTGCAAGAAACGCCGCGCCACATCGGTGGTGATCCCCGTGTAGAGTGCATTATCAGCGGTACGGATAAGATAGAGAAACCAGCACACGGCTATCAATTCGTTATGTTAAGGTGAACGCACCTTAGCAAGAGAGACGCAAAATGGAAACACTGCCCACCATTAACCGCTGGCTGGCAAAGCAGCACGTCGTGACCTGGTGCGTACATCACGAGGGCGAAATGTGGTGTGCGAATGCCTTCTATTATTACGATCCACAAGCTGTGGCTTTCTATGTCTTAAGCGAAGATAAGACGCGTCACGCACAAATGACCGGGCAACAGGCGAAAGTAGCAGGCACTGTCAATGGCCAGCCAAAAAGCGTGGCGCTGATCCGCGGTGTGCAGTTTAAAGGGGAGATTCGCCGCCTGGAGGGAGAGGAAAGCGACGCGATGCGTAAGCATTACATCCGCCGCTTCCCAATTGCCGCAGCGATGTTAGCGCCGGTATGGGAGATCCGACTCGATGAACTGAAGTTCACCGATAACACGCTGGGCTTTGGTAAAAAACTGCACTGGTTACGCGCCGAGCAGGCGTAGCGCTTCCCGGTTAAAGGCAGGCAGATCGTCTGGCGTACGGCTGGTGACCAACTGGTCTTTATCGACCACCACTTCCTGGTCGTAAAAATCTGCCCCGGCATTTTTCAGATCAATGACGATCGGTTTAACCGCGGTCAGCTTACGTCCGCGCACCACATCCGCGCTGATCAGCAGTTGGGGGCCATGGCAAATGGCGAACACCGGTTTCCCGCTGGTAACGAAATCGCGCGTAAAGGTAACGAAACGGTCATCTCCGCGCAGCGAGTCCGGGGAGTGGCCACCCGGCAACAGCAGGGCGTCGAAATCTGACGGGCTGACCTCATCAATGTTTTTATCGATGGTCACTTTCGCCTCGCCTTTATGCCCCGTGACGGTTTTGCCGGTCTCTTTCTCAATGGTGATGACCTCATGTCCCGCTTTGCGGAACGCCTCAGCGGGTGAGGTGAATTCTGAATCTTCAAACTCGTCGGTAATCAGGACCGCAATTTTCTTGCTCATGTTTCCTCCGTTGTTTTGGCTTCAGACAGATTTTTCTACGTTTGTGGTAAATACTTACCTCACAGACTTCTAAGTGTGGTCGAGCAGGGCAAAATCGCCTACGGACTATTCTGCAAAGGGGAAAAAAATGAGTCAGGTGCTAATTACCGGCGCCACCGGACTGGTGGGCGGGCATCTACTGCGAATGTTAATTCAGGATCGGCGGGTAAATTATATCGCCGCCCCCACGCGTCGTCCGCTGGCGGATATTTCGGGCGTTTTTAACCCTCACGATCCGCAGTTGAGCGATGCGCTGGCGCAGGTCCAGGACCCGATTGATATCGCTTTTTGCTGTCTGGGAACCACCCGGCGCGAAGCGGGCAGCAAAGAGGCTTTTATCCATGCGGACTACACCCTGGTCGTGGATACCGCCCTGACGGCGAAAAAGCTGGGCGCTAAACACTTCCTGGTGGTCAGCGCAATGGGGGCCAGCGCCCGCTCTCCCTTCTTTTATAACAAAGTGAAGGGGAAGATGGAGGAGGCGTTAATCGCGCAGAAGTGGGAACGGCTGACCATCGTTCGCCCTTCCATGCTCCTGGGTGAGCGTGAAAAGCACCGTTTTAGCGAGTCCCTGTTTGCCCCTCTCTTCTCACTGTTACCGGGCAACTGGAAATCAATCGACGGACGCGAAGTGGCCAGAGCGATGCTGAGCGAGGGGCTTTCCCCCTCCAGAGAGGGGGTAAATATTATTCCTTCAGCAAAACTGCATGAAATTTCAAAAGGCGAGGCGTAATATCCCCGGGCAAAATTAAAAACACTCCCCGGGGAATGCTATGACTGGTCAGTCTTCATCTCAGGCGGCAACACCACTGCAGTGGTGGAAGCCCGCTCTCTTTTTTCTCGTTGTTATTATTGGGCTCTGGTATGTGAAGTGGCAGCCCTATTACGGCAAAGCCTTTACTGCCGCCGATACCCACTCGATCGGTAAATCAATTCTCGCTAACGCCAACAGCAGCCCGCTGCAGGCGGCGTGGGACTATGCGCTGGTCTACTTCCTGGCCGTATGGAAAGCTGCGGTGCTAGGGGTATTACTTGGCTCGCTGATCCAGGTGCTGATCCCACGTAACTGGCTGCTGCGAACCTTAGGGAAACCCCGTTTTCAGGGGACCCTGCTGGGTACGCTCTTCTCATTGCCGGGCATGATGTGCACTTGCTGTGCCGCGCCGGTGGCCGCCGGGATGCGTCGCCAGCAAGTGTCGATGGGCGGGGCGCTGGCATTCTGGATGGGCAACCCGCTGCTCAACCCCGCCACGCTGGTGTTTATGGGCTTCGTGCTTGGCTGGCATTTTGCCTTTATTCGTCTGGTCGCGGGTCTGTTGACCGTGCTGGTGGTGGCAACCCTCGTGCAGAGACTGGTGAAAGAGACCGCCGTGACCCCTGCGCCGCTGCAGGTCGAACTCCCGGAGCCGCAGGGCAGTTTCCTGTCGCGCTGGGGTAAAGCGCTCTGGCAGCTCTTCTGGAGCACGATCCCGGTCTATATCCTTGCGGTACTGGTTCTTGGCGCAGCCCGCGTCTGGCTCTTCCCGCATGCGGACGGTGCCGTTGAAAACTCGCTGCTGTGGGTGATCGCGTTGGCCGTGGCCGGTATGTTATTTGTAATTCCTACTGCCGCCGAGATCCCGATTGTGCAAACCATGATGCTGGCGGGTATGGGCGTCGCCCCGGCGCTGGCGCTACTCATCACGCTTCCGGCGGTTAGCCTGCCATCGCTTATCATGCTGCGTAAATCATTCCCGGCAAAAGCGCTGTGGCTGACGGGGATGCTGGTTGCGCTGAGTGGAATTATTGTGGGAAGCATTGCGCTGGTATAAAAAAAGCCGGATGGCGTTAAGCGCATCCGGCCTGTTGTAAGACCTTCTTGAGGGCAAGAAGGTTATTTGATGAAGGTAAAGGCGGTAGTGACGTGCTTCACGCCGCTCACCCGGCTGGCGATATCCGCTGCCGCTTTGCCTTCACGATCGGTAACCAGACCGAGCAGGAAGACTTCACCGTTCTCGGTGGTCACTTTTACGTTGGAAGATTTCACCTGATCGCTACCCAACAGCTGCGAACGCACTTTGGTGGTGATCCAGGTATCCGATGACGCAGTGGTCAGACCGATTGGCTGCCCCTGACGCACTTCGTTGAACACCTCTGTCGCACCTTCAACGCCCATGGCGATCTGCTTCGCACGGGATGCCAGTTCGGTGGTGGGCGCCTGGCCTGCCAGCAGAACTTTGCCCTGATAAGCGGTCACGTTGATGCGCGCTTCTTTCTTAATCTGTTCGTCTTTGGACAACGCGCTGTTTACACGCAACTCAAGGGTGCCGTCATCTACCTGCGTGCCCACGGAGCGTGGGTCGGTTGCGGCTTTGGTGCTCACTGCGGCAGTACCCACGACCGCTGCGGCGACACATCCCTGAAGCAGCAGCGCAGAAATAAGGACTGCGAGGGGCGAAAATGCCTTCATGTTGACTCCTTAATCATCCTGGTGAGGGAAAAGCGTGTTATCGATCAGATCGCATAAACAGTTCACCGTCAGCATATGCATCTCCTGGATGCGCGCACTGCGGTGAGAGGGAATGCGAATTTCCACATCCTGCGGACCCAAAAGCCCGGCCAGCTCGCCACCGTCGTATCCCGTCAGCGCTACGATAGTCATATCGCGAGTGACGGCCGCTTCTACGGCTTTGACGATGTCGCGGCTGTTACCGCGCGTAGAGATAGCCAGCAGCACATCACCGGCATGCCCTAACGCACGGACTTGCTTGGCATAGATTTCATCGTGAAGACGATCGTTAGCAATCGCTGTTAAGACCACGTTATCGGTATTAAGTGCAATGGCGGGTAAACTCGGACGCTCCGTTTCGAACCGGTTGATCATGCTGGCGGCGAAATGTTGGGCGTTGGCGGCCGAGGTACCATTACCGCAGCACAGAATTTTGTTGCCATTGAGCAGGGACTGCACCAGCGTCATCGCGGCGCGTGAGATGGCATCCGGCAGCGCTTCTGCCGCGGCTATCTGAGTCTGAATGCTTTCTGTGAAGCACACCTTAATTCTTTCGAGCACAATATCCCTTAACGATCTGGTTTACGCGTCTTCGCCGAAGGCGTTTTTAAGCCATTCGATGGCGTTTCCGGTGAAGGCTACCACATCGAACCGGCAATCCACAGTATCAAAACTCCCATTATGGCGGGCAAGCCACACGCGGGCGGTCTGTAATAATTTTTGTTGCTTGGCCCGGGTCACGCTGGCGGCGGCACCGCCAAAGTGGGATGTTTGTCGGTAGCGAACCTCGACAAACACCGTCACCCGGCCCTCTTTCATGATGAGGTCAATTTCACCGCCGCGCGCGCGGACGTTTGCGGCGATAAAGCGCAGTCCCTTGCTCTCCAGCCAGCGACGCGCCTGTAATTCCCATGCGTCGCCGGTCTGTTTACGGCTTAACTGGCCGGGACGATCTGCCCCTGCTGGTATTTGAGCCATGATAACTTCCTGTTAATCACGCAGTCCTGAGTCGCGGTCAGATCGCCAGTGTTGCCGCTAATTCCAAAGCCGGGTACCTGACGCATCTGAGTGAAGTGGTTTGCCAGCGCCCAGGCATCAACGCCCATGGCGTACAGGCGGGCCAGCGAGTAGTCGTTACGTACGCTGCCGAGCGCTTGCTGCATCAGCGCCGGGTTACTGCCGGCGAGCATGGGGATCTCACTGTACTGCAGACCTTCCATCTCCAGACGGAAGTCAGGGCCAGAGGTGCCCTGCGCGCTGCGGGAGCTGGCATACAGCGTCACGCCGCTCTGGCTACCATTGCGCATGGCAATCATCGGTTTGATGAAGGCGATCTCCTCCGGTGTGGCCACAATGTACGCTGAATCGACCTTACCGCCACCCGAGATTTGCGCATCCGTTGGCGGAGCCGGTATGTTCAGGCCGCCGATGGTCACACCCTGCTGCTGCGGCAGACTGGCGGTGACCGGGCTGCCACTCAGCGCGATACCTGCGCCGCCGTTAATCCCGGCGCGCAGCTCTGAGCTTGAGCCGAATTTCTGCTGCAGCACGATGCCGCCACCCAGCTGTTGCCACTCCTGGGCAAAGGCATTCGCGACGCGATCGCCCAGCGTAGAGCGTGGGGTCAGCAACAGGGGCGCCTGCTTACCTTGCTCATGGATATGACGCGCGGCGTCGCGGGCTTCGTCTTCCGGAGAGAGGGCGAAATAGCAGATATTGGCGCGGTTCTGTACCTGCTCTGGCTGATTAAGCGCCAGCACGTTTAACGAGGTGTTGCTCTTCATCAGCTCTTCCACGTTGTTTTTCAACAGCGGCCCGACCACGATGCTGGCGCCGTCCTGTTGAACCTGAGCCAGCACCTGATCCAAAGGTTGTGCGCTGGTGTCATAAATCTTCAGCTCAGCGCCCGGGTTCGCCGTGGTCGCTGCTACGGCCTGCGGTTGCGCAGCCGGTTGTTGTGGCTCAGTAGTCTGCGGTTGTGCCGCCTGTTGTTGTGGCTCCATAGTCTTCGGCTGCTCCGTGGCTGCCGCATTCGTCGCCGGGGTGGCCTGCGATTGCGGAGCTTGCTGGGTCGCCGGGGCTGCGGATGGGGTGGTAGGGGCGGTAACCGGGTTCTGCATCGTGCCCTGCGGCTGGGTCGCCGTCAGATCGCTGGTCTCTGCCGCAGAAGGGCTAACAACGTCATTCACGTTTGCAGCCTGAGCTGTCTGCGCCGGTACTGCGCTCCCCGTCACCGCCGTGGTGCCGTTTTTCGCGGCTTCAAAGCCTTGCTGGATGGTGCGTCCAAATACGGCTGCCTGGCCATTTAAAGGCAGCAGCAGCGCTATTTTGCTGGTGGAGGCAGGTTTGAAATTCTGCACGTTCACCAGCTGCGTTGGCAGCATTTTAGCACCAGGGTTGTTGGGATAACGGGTCTGCCAGTCGGTAATACCCGCTTTCAACATCGTGGGATCATTGCGGTTATCAAACCAGACGCGCTGGAGATCCAGCCAGCCCTGCAGAATGTTTTCATCGGCGTTGATCACCAGCTTACTGGCCTGATCCTGCGTCATGGACGACAGCGCCTGCCAGGTGGCATCAATATTCTTTTGCTTCAGGTCCCCTGCCAGCAAAGGCTCTTGTGCAATCAGAGCACGGAGAAGCGTCAGGGAAGGGCGGCCTTGCTCGGTGGTGATGACGGCCTGCCAGTAACGTGCCTGCTGGTTGTTTTCCAGTGCATTGACGTCAATATCGGCAAGGATCTTTTTCGCGCCAGCAGCGTCGTTCTGTGCCACTTTCAGCTCAGCGGCAAGAAGCTGCTGCTCGCGACGCTGGCTGTCGGTGAGATCCTGCGGCAACTGGTTAAACAGTTCGCTTGCCCGCTGGGTTTGGCCTTCTTTCAGCAGTGCACGAATGGCAAGTAATTGCCAGTTGATCCTGGTATCATTCGAGCTCTGCTCCATCTGGTGCAGATAATAGCCGGAATCAGCCTGAGCAGTGCCCTCCATGTGAGGAGTCGTCTGATCGGGCGCCTGGGTGCCACAGCCTGCAAAAATCAGCGCGGCAACTACAAGGGGAAGGCTGCGCGTGACTTTGTTACGAAGAAACGTTAAGGGTACCATACTGTATCCAGTGATATTTTTTACGCATGCTCAATATTAAATCGGCAATACGGATGAAACAATGAAACAACACGAAACGGCAGATAATTCTCAGGGTCAACTGTATATTGTACCTACTCCCATCGGGAATTTGTCTGATATTACCCAACGTGCACTCACCGTATTGCAAAGCGTTGATTTAATTGCAGCTGAAGACACCCGCCATACGGGATTACTGCTACAGCATTTCGCTATCAGCGCGCGGTTGTTCGCGCTGCACGACCATAATGAGCAGCAAAAGGCAGAGACGCTGGTCGCGAAGCTGAAAGAGGGGCAGAACATTGCCCTGGTATCAGATGCCGGCACGCCGCTCATCAACGATCCTGGATATCACCTGGTGCGTACCTGCCGGGAAGCGGGCATCCGCGTAGTGCCACTGCCTGGCCCCTGTGCCGCCATCGCGGCCTTAAGCGCTGCGGGTCTGCCTTCCGATCGTTTCTGCTATGAAGGTTTCTTACCGGCAAAATCGAAAGGACGTCGCGACGTACTTAAAGCGCTGGAAGCCGAGCCGCGCACGCTTATTTTCTATGAATCCACCCACCGCCTGCTGGAGAGCTTAGAAGATATGGTCGCCGTCTGGGGAACGTCGCGCTACGTGGTGCTGGCACGCGAGCTCACCAAAACCTGGGAGACGATCCATGGCTTGCCCGTCGGCGAACTGCTGGCGTGGGTTAAAGCGGACGAGAACCGTCGTAAGGGCGAGATGGTACTGATTGTGGAAGGCCACAAAGCCGAAGAGGACGCGCTGCCTGCCGATGCGCTGCGCACCCTGGCGCTGTTGCAGGCCGAGCTTCCCCTGAAGAAAGCCGCCGCGCTGGCCGCCGAAATCCACGGTGTGAAAAAGAATGCGCTGTATAAATACGCCCTGGAGCAGCAAGGGGAGTAAGCGGTGAGCCGGTATCACACCGGCCAGCCTCAATCAGGCCGTTGAGATCGCTTAACGGCAGACACCCTCGGCCGGCATCCTGCGCTGAATGCAGAATAAAAAAAAGCATGGCCGAAGCCATGCTAAGCAAGGTTTACTGCCAACTCAGGTAACTGGCGCCGGGTTAAACACCGCCAGTTGATTGTGCAAGCCCCACTGGTCAGAGAAGGTTTTCTTACGGCCGCTCGCCACATCAAGAATAAAGTGGAACAGCTTCCAGCCCACATCCTCAATGCTCTCTTCACCGGTGGCGATGGTGCCAGCGTTGATATCCATTAAGTCAAACCAGCGGTTTGCTAACTCGGTGCGGGTGGCCATCTTGATCACCGGAACCGCCATCAGGCCGTACGGGGTGCCGCGTCCGGTGGTGAATACCTGTACGGTGATACCGGAGGCCACCTGCTGGGTGCCGCAGACGAAGTCGCTCGCCGGGGTCGCCGCGTAGATCAGGCCACGTTTGGTTGGACGCTGACCCGGGGACAACACTTCCACAATGGCGCTCTGGCCAGATTTGGCAATCGAGCCGAGGGCTTTCTCCACCACGTTTGCAAGGCCGCCCTTTTTGTTGCCCGGAGAGGGGTTAGCGCTGCGGTCGGTTTTACCCATATCAAGATAGTTGTCGTACCAGGCCATCTCTTCCAGCAGACGTTTACCCACCTCTTCATTGACGGCGCGCGGGGTCAGCAGATGGATTGCGTCACGCACTTCCGTGACCTCAGAGAACATTACCGTGGCGCCGCAGCGTACAAACAGGTCCGAGGCGTAGCCGACCGCCGGGTTCGCGGTCACGCCTGAAAACGCATCGCTGCCGCCGCACTGGGTACCCACAACCAGCTCGGAAGCCGGACAGGTTTCACGCTGGCGTTGATTGAGTTTCGCCAGATGGCGTTCGGCCACCTGTAAAATGTCGTCGACCATCGAACGGAAGCCCACGTGCTGCTCGTCCTGCAGACGCACGATACTGGCGTCATCCACCGGAATAGCCTGCACATCTTCGGTGCCCATCAGCAGTTTTTCTGGCTGCAGTTTTTCACAGCCGAGCCCGATGACCATCACCTCGCCGCCGAAGTTGGGGTTCAGAGCGATGTTATGAATCGTCCGGATGGGGACGATGGCCGCCGGGGCGTTGATCGCCACGCCGCAGCCGTACAGGTGGTTAAGTCCTACCACGCCGTCGACGTTGGGGTATTTAGGCAGGAGATCACGCTCAATGATTTTCACCACATAATCCACTACGCCTGCCACGCAGTGTACGCTGGTACTAATGCCGAGCAGATTTTTTGTACCTACGCTGCCGTCTGCGTTGCGGTAGCCTTCAAAGGTGTAACCCTCAAGCGGCGGCAGCGGCTCCGGCACGCGGGTCGCCAGCGGCAGGGTATTCAGCGGTGGAGCTTTTGGCAGTTCGACCAGTGATTCATCGATCCAGCTGCCCTGTGGAATAGCACGCACCGCGTAGCCAATAACTTCACCGTAACGAACAATTTCGCCTTTCGCCGGAATATCCACCAGCGCCACCTTATGTCCCTGCGGGATATGCTCAATCAGCTCCAGTCCGTCCGGGAAGCGGGTTCCTGCTTTTAACCCATAATCGTTAACAATAATCGCCACGTTATCGGTGTCATGCACCTTTATATAAAACGCCGTCGGCGACTCTTGACGAATTTCGATGTCGGCCATTGTTCAGTATTCTCCAGCGAAGTTTTAGATATTAAAAGTCGATAAGAGGATGCTTATTTTCTTATTGTCAGAAATAAAGTCTCGGTCTTGTTGAATAAAGAATGTCAGGACTCCGGGAATAAAAAAGTGATCATGATCACTCATCGGGGAGAGAGAGCGCCGCGACTGGCGGCTTATGCGTAAATCTGTGCATCAGCGCCCAGGATGTTGTGCATATGCTCAATATATTATTCGTTATTGGCGTGATAATTGAGCTTTAACACAATGTGCAGGTTGAGTCTGATGTTTATACTTATTCTCGATTTCATTGTATCTGGTTAATTAATTGATATTACCTGCTGTCTAAAATAACCAGGGAAACTTCTTCTTAAAATAATAAAAAGTATAGCGATGTGCCCGAGGAATTATATATGAGCCTGGATACTGCTGTAGAAACGAAAAAGGGTATTCATACCCGTCATTTAATATTGCTGATTATTTTTATTGTGACTGCGGTTAACTACGCTGACCGCGCGACCTTATCGATTGCCGGGACGGAAGTGGCAAAGGAGCTGCAGTTAAGTGCCGTGTCGATGGGATACATCTTCTCCGCATTCGGCTGGGCTTATCTGCTGATGCAGATCCCGGGCGGCTGGCTGCTGGATAAGTTTGGCTCCAAAAAAGTCTATACCTACAGTCTGTTCTTCTGGTCCCTGTTTACCTTCCTACAGGGCTTTGTCGATATGTTCCCGCTGGCCTGGGCCGGTGTGTCGATGTTCTTCATGCGCTTTATGCTCGGCTTCTCGGAAGCGCCCTCCTTCCCGGCAAACGCCCGTATCGTGGCTGCCTGGTTCCCGACCAAAGAGCGTGGCACCGCATCGGCGATCTTTAACTCTGCGCAGTACTTCTCGCTGGCGCTGTTCTCCCCGCTGCTGGGCTGGTTGACCTTTGCCTGGGGCTGGGAACATGTCTTTACCGTTATGGGTGTCATTGGCTTTGTGCTGACCGGCATGTGGGTGAAGTTCATTCACAACCCGACCGACCATCCGCGCATGTCTGCTGAAGAGCTGAAATTCATCTCTGAGAATGGCGCCGTGGTCGATATGGATCACAAAAAGCCCGGCGACAAAGCAGCGAATGGTCCAAAGCTGCATTATATCAAGCAGTTATTGACTAACCGCATGATGCTGGGCGTCTTTTTTGGTCAATACTTTATCAACACCATTACCTGGTTTTTCCTCACCTGGTTCCCTATCTACCTGGTGCAGGAGAAGGGGATGTCGATTCTGAAGGTGGGCCTGGTCGCCTCCATCCCTGCGCTGTGTGGTTTTGCCGGTGGTGTGCTGGGCGGTGTGTTCTCGGATCACCTGATTAAACGCGGTATGTCACTGACGCTGGCACGTAAATTACCTATCGTGCTCGGGATGCTGCTGGCCTCGACCATCATTCTGTGTAACTACACCAATAACACCACGCTGGTGGTGATGCTGATGGCGCTGGCATTCTTTGGAAAAGGCTTTGGCGCGCTGGGCTGGCCCGTTATCTCCGATACTGCGCCGAAAGAGATTGTCGGCCTGTGCGGTGGGGTATTCAACGTATTCGGTAACGTAGCGTCAATCGTCACTCCGCTGGTGATTGGCTATCTGGTAAGTGAGCTGCATTCGTTTAACGCGGCGCTGGTCTTCGTAGGCTGTTCGGCGCTGATGGCGATGGTCTGCTACCTGTTCGTGGTAGGCGACATCAAACGTATGGAATTGCAGAAATAAGCAAAGGTATAAGCGATGAGTAACGATATCTTCCCGAACAAATTCAAAGCTGCGCTGGCGGCAAAAGAGATCCAAATCGGCTGCTGGTCTGCTCTGGCGAGCCCCATCAGCACCGAAGTGCTGGGCCTGGCAGGTTTCGACTGGCTGGTACTGGACGGCGAACATGCCCCGAACGATATCACCACCTTTATTCCTCAGCTGATGGCGCTGAAGGGAAGCCACAGTGCACCGGTCGTGCGCGTGCCGACCAACGAGCCTGTGATCATCAAGCGCCTACTGGATATCGGGTTTTACAACTTCCTGATTCCGTTTGTGGAGAGCGAAGAAGAGGCGGTGCAGGCGGTGGCCTCTACCCGTTACCCGCCGGAGGGGATCCGTGGCGTATCGGTTTCTCATCGCGCCAACATGTTTGGCACCGTGCCGGACTACTTAGCGCAGTCCAACAAAAACATCACCATCCTGGTACAGATTGAAAGCCAGCAGGGGGTGGATAACCTGGACGCTATCGCCGCCACCGACGGTGTAGACGGTATCTTTGTCGGGCCAAGCGATCTGGCCGCCGCTTTTGGTCACTTGGGTAATGCCAACCACCCGGACGTACAGCGTGCTATTCAGCATATTTTTGCCCGCGCCAAGGCACACGGTAAGCCGTGCGGCATTTTGGCGCCGGTTGAGGCTGATGCCCGTCGCTATCTGGAGTGGGGCGCAACCTTTGTCGCCGTAGGCAGTGACCTGGGCGTATTCCGTTCCGCCACGCAGAAATTAGCGGATTCCTTTAAAAAATAATCACCACTGAGAGAAAGAGAGAGACGCAATTATGACGATGAAAGTTGGTTTTATTGGCCTGGGTATCATGGGTAAACCAATGAGTAAAAACCTCATCAAAGCAGGTTACTCACTGGTGGTTGCTGACCGTAATCCCGACGCTATTGCGGATGTGATTGCCGCCGGGGCAGAAACAGCCGCCTCTGCGAAAGCCATTGCAGAGCAGTGCGATGTGATTATCACGATGCTGCCAAACTCCCCGCACGTAAAAGAGGTGGCGCTGGGTGAAGGCGGCATTATTGAAGGGGCGAAGCCGGGCCTGGTGGTCATTGATATGAGTTCTATCGCCCCGCTGGCGAGCCGCGAAATCAGCGAAGCGCTGAAGGCGAAAGGCGTAGATATGCTGGATGCGCCGGTCAGCGGCGGTGAACCGAAAGCGATCGACGGCACCCTGTCCGTGATGGTGGGCGGCGATAAAGCGATCTTCGACAAATATTATGACCTGATGAAAGCGATGGCGGGCTCCGTGGTTCATACCGGCGAAATCGGTGCCGGTAACGTGACCAAGCTGGCGAACCAGGTGATCGTCGCGCTGAACATCGCCGCGATGTCCGAAGCGCTGAGCCTGGCAACCAAAGCAGGTGTTAACCCGGACCTGGTCTATCAGGCAATTCGTGGCGGCCTGGCGGGCAGTACCGTGCTGGATGCGAAGGCACCTATGGTGATGGATCGTAACTTCAAGCCTGGCTTCCGTATCGATCTGCATATCAAAGATCTGGCGAACGCGCTGGATACCTCTCACGGCGTAGGGGCGCAGCTGCCGCTCACCGCAGCGGTTATGGAGATGATGCAGGCGCTGCGTGCAGATGGACTGGGCACGGCGGATCACAGCGCAATCGCATGCTATTACGAAAAACTGGCGAAAGTGGAAATCACGCGCTAACGAAGAAGGGCGCGGGGACGCGCCCGGTATTTCTGCCTCGAGCGGTAACAGGCTATAACTATGAAAATCGTAATTGCCCCTGACTCTTACAAAGAAAGTCTCTCCGCTACCGAGGTAGCGCAGGCAATAGAAAAAGGATTTCGGGAAATTTTCCCCGACGCAGAATATGTCTCTGTTCCGGTCGCCGACGGCGGCGAAGGCACGGTCGAAGCGATGATCGCCGCCACAAACGGCGCGCTACAGCACGCTGCCGTCACCGGGCCACTGGGTGAAACGGTGAATGCCTGCTGGGGTATCTCTGGCGATGGCACCACGGCTTTTATCGAGATGGCGGCGGCCAGCGGCCTGGCGCTGGTGCCTCCGGCACAACGTAACCCCTTAACCACCACCTCTCGCGGCACCGGGGAGCTGATCCTCGCTGCGCTGGATAAAGGGGCGCGTAATATCATTATTGGCATCGGTGGCAGCGCCACTAACGACGGCGGTGCGGGCATGGTCCAGGCACTGGGGGCCCGGCTGGTGGATGCTAATGGCACCGACATTGGTTATGGCGGCGGAAGCCTGGTGGCGCTGAATCATATTGATACCAGCGGCCTCGACCCGCGCCTGAAGCATTGCGCTATTCGCGTGGCCTGTGACGTGACCAACCCGCTGGTGGGGGAGACGGGCGCCTCGAGGATTTTCGGCCCACAGAAAGGGGCGACGGAGGCGATGATTGTCGAGCTGGATACCAATCTTGGGCACTTCGCCGACGTGATTAAAGCATCGCTGCGTATCGACGTGAAAAATATGCCAGGTGCCGGCGCGGCAGGCGGTATGGGCGCGGCGCTGACCGCCTTCCTTGGTGCGGAACTGCGTAGCGGTATCGAAATTGTCACCCAGGCCCTGCATCTGGAAGAACATATCCACGATTGTACGCTGGTAGTCACAGGGGAAGGGCGCCTCGACAGCCAGAGTATTCACGGCAAAGTGCCGGTGGGCGTGGCAAGCGTAGCCAAAAAATATCATAAACCGGTGATTGGTATCGCCGGCAGTCTGACCCGCGACGTAGCGGTGGTGCATCAGTATGGTATCGATGCCGTATTCAGCGTGCTGAACAGTATTGGGACGCTGGAAGAGGCCTTCCGTAACGCATCGGATAATATTTATCGCGCTTCGCGCAATGTTGCCGCCACCTTAAGGGTGGGGATGCACACGCGAGGGTGACAGCGGGGCGCAAACCCTCTATACTTCGCGCCGAAGCTGACCAGACAGTCGCCGCTTCGTCGTCGTCCCTTTCGGGGGAGACGGGCGGAGGGGAGGAAAGTCCGGGCTCCATAGGGCAGGGTGCCAGGTAACGCCTGGGGGGGGAACCCACGACCAGTGCAACAGAGAGCAAACCGCCGATGGCCCGCGCAAGTGGGATCAGGTAAGGGTGAAAGGGTGCGGTAAGAGCGCACCGCGCGGCTGGTAACAGTCCGTGGCACGGTAAACTCCACCCGGAGCAAGGCCAAATAGGGGTTCACATGGTACGGCCCGTACTGAACCCGGGTAGGCTGCTTGAGCCAGCGAGCGATTGCTGGCCTAGATGAATGACTGTCCAACGACAGAACCCGGCTTATCGGTCAGCTTCAACTTCTTAAAGAAAACCCCGCTACGGCGGGGTTTTTTGCTTTTATACTTCAAGAAAACCCCGCCTCGGCGGGGTTTTTGCTTTGGCATGTTTTTTAACGTGCAACGCTAATACCAAGAAAATCATTCCTTTAGGCACACAATCAGGAGCAATTTTTGCTCTAATTTTCGAAAAGCCTTATTAATATTGTGACTTTTTTCTCTTCACCTGCGGGTATGATTTTCCCCATTCCAATAATTCGCGCCTGCACATCTCTGGCTCATTATCGCTGATGAGCACAGACCCAAAAATGAGAACTCTATACCCTACACAATAAGCGAGAGCCTTATGGATACGGCGAAAAATAGCAGCGTGATGGTCACGGATTCCCCTGCGGCAATGCGAGCGGGAATGCGTGAAAGTGAATGGCAAGAAGCCATTAAATTCGACAGTACCGATACCGGTTGGATCATTATGAGTATCGGCATGGCGATAGGTGCGGGAATTGTTTTTCTCCCGGTCCAGGTGGGATTAATGGGCCTGTGGGTATTCCTGCTCTCTTCAATAATCGGTTATCCGGCAATGTATCTCTTCCAGCGTCTCTTTATAAATACGCTGGCGGAATCACCAGAATGCAAAGATTACCCGAGCGTTATTAGCGGCTACCTGGGCAAGAACTGGGGGATTTTATTGGGCGCGCTCTATTTCGTGATGCTGGTGATCTGGATGTTTGTCTACTCCACGGCGATCACCAATGACAGCGCCTCTTATTTACACACCTTTGGCATTACCGACGGCCTGCTTTCGGAAAATCCCTTCTACGGCTTGCTGCTGATCTGTATTTTGGTGGCGATCTCATCGCGCGGTGAAAAGCTCTTATTTAAGGTTTCAAGCCTGATGGTGCTTACAAAGCTGTTTGTCGTCGCGGCGCTGGGGCTGTCGATGATTGGTCTCTGGCACTTAGCCAACGTGGGCATGCTGCCGCCCGTCGGACTGCTGATTAAAAACGCCATTATTACGCTGCCCTTTACGCTCACTTCGATTCTTTTTATTCAGACGTTAAGCCCGATGGTGATCTCTTATCGCTCGCGAGAAAAGTCGGTAGAAGTCGCGCGCTATAAAGCGCTGCGGGCGATGAATATCGCCTTCGGCATTCTGTTTGTCACGGTCTTCTTTTACGCGGTCTCTTTCACGCTGGCGATGGGGCATGACGATGCGGTAAAAGCGTATGAACAGAATATTTCCGCGCTGGCGATTGCGGCACAATTTATTAGCGGCGAGGGGGCGAGCTGGGTCAAAATTGTCAGCGTCATCCTCAATATTTTTGCCGTTATGACCGCGTTCTTCGGTGTGTATCTCGGCTTTCGCGAAGCCACACAGGGCATCGTGATGAATATTCTGCGCCGCAGGATGCCGGCAGAAAAAATCAATGAATCCCTGGTACAGCGCGGCATCATGCTTTTCGCCATTTTACTGGCCTGGAGCGCCATTGTCTTAAATGCGCCGGTACTGAGCTTCACCTCTATTTGCAGTCCTATCTTTGGCATGGTGGGGTGCTTAATTCCCGCCTGGCTGGTCTATAAAGTCCCCGCACTGCATAAATACAAAGGCGTATCGCTGATGATCATTATTATCACCGGCGTGCTGCTTTGCGTTTCTCCTTTCCTCGCCTTCTCCTGAGGATCATTTAGGTGGTTAAGATGTCTGAGTTCACGAATCCTTTATGGAACCCTTTTATTCGCGCTGTCCGGGCGGAAGTAAAACCTGCCCTTGGCTGTACCGAACCCATCTCTCTGGCGCTGGCCTGTGCGATTGCCGCCGGGCAACTCACGAAGCCGGTAACGCACATTGAAGCGTGGGTATCGCCAAATCTGATGAAAAACGGGCTGGGGGTAACAGTACCAGGAACCGGGATGGTCGGGCTGCCTGTTGCCGCGGCGCTGGGAGCGCTGGGGGGCAATCCGCAGGGCGGGCTGGAAGTGCTCAAAGAGGCCTCAGCCGAGGCGCTCACCAGGGCTAAAGCATTGCTGGATGCCGGTAAAGTGCAGATAAACTTGCAGGTGCCGTGCGATGAGATCCTCTATTCCCGCGCCTGCGTCTATGCAGATGATGAGTCAGCCTCGGTGACCATTGCCGGTGAACATACGCGTGTGATCGAGATTACCTGCGGCGGAAAAACATGTTTTCATCGCAATGAGAAGGTAGAGCACCACGACGATGATCCACTGGCTGTACTTTCCACGGCTACGTTGTCGCAGATCTTTGAGTTTGCCGGGCACGTTCCCTTTGCGGATATCCGCTTCATCCTGGAGGCCGCCCGGCTCAACGATGCGCTTTCCCGCGAGGGGCTGAGCGGGAAATGGGGTCTCCATATCGGCGCTACGCTGCAAAAACAGCGCGAGCGTGGCTGGATGGCGCAGGATCTTGCGTCGGAGATTGTTATTCGCACCAGCGCCGCCTCGGACGCACGCATGGGCGGAGCGACACTGCCGGCGATGAGTAACTCAGGCTCTGGCAACCAGGGGATCGCTGCCACTATGCCGGTCGTGGTCGTTGCTGAATATGTTCAGGCCGACGAGAACATGCTGGCACGGGCATTAATGCTGTCTCATCTGGTGGCCATCTACATCCATAACCAGCTTCCGCGATTGTCGGCACTGTGTGCCGCCACGACGGCAGCAATGGGGGCAGCAGCAGGCATGGCCTGGCTAATGGGCGGCAACTACCAGACGATGGCGATGGCGATCGGCAGTATGATCGGGGATGTCAGTGGCATCATCTGTGACGGGGCGGCGAACAGCTGCGCCATGAAGGTCTCTACCAGCGTATCCAGTGCCTGGAAAGCGGTGATGATGGCACTGGAGGAGTCTGCCGTGACGGGCAATGAAGGGATAGTTGCGCAGGATGTGGAACAGTCGATCGCAAATCTGTGCGCGTTGGCATGCCGCTCAATGCAGGCCACGGATAAGCAGATCATTGAGATTATGATGAGCAAAGTGTAACGCCTTTCCCGTGACCCTCTCTTTCTGAGAGGGTCAGCAGGGATTATCGTCACACCGGCAAATCAATCAGCAATGCCCGCAGCGGTGAATCCGCGACCAGGGTAATATTCGCTTCATCACGAATAAACGCCCCGTCACCACAGGTCAGCGCTTCTTTCCCTTGCGCATGCGTGACGGCATGTACCGTGCCGTGAATCGACTGCAGATAGGCGCGCGGGCCATGCAGCTGGAAGCTAAGCTCCTCGCCTTTCTTCAGCTCAATATGATGCAGCCAAATCTGCTGGCGCAGTTGCAGGCTACCCTGGCTGCCGTCCGGCGAAGCGAGCAGCTGCTGCTTACCGTCCTGCAATACCATCTTCTGAACCGGTGCATTTTCACGCTCCGGGCATGCGTCCAGCCACAGCTGCAGGCGGGTCAGCGTTTTGTCTTTGCTGAGATTATGCTCGCTATAACTTGTGCCTGGTTGGGTGGCAATCAACAGCGCTTCACCGGCCTTCGCCTGGACATGATTGCCTTCGCTGTCGCGGTACTCGGCTTCGCCTTCCAGAATCACATTAAGGATATCCACTTTAGGATAGGTACGCGGCTGGAAGGAGGCGCCTGGTGCAAGCACTTCCTGATTCAGCACGCGCAGTGAGGCGTAGCCCAACAGTTTCGGGTCAAAGTAGTGTCCAAAGGAAAAGGTATAGCGGGCCTGCAACCAACCGAAGTCGGCTTGTCCACACTGCTTTGCAGTTCTTGTAGTAATCATAATGCTTGACCTCTCTTTACACTAAAACAATGGTAAAGGTATGGACGCTGCATTGTTAGCCAGATATTCTGCCCACTATGTTCAAATTTCCTGAATGATAACGTTATGGCTAAAGAGAGAGCACTGACGCTTGAAGCGCTGCGCGTCATGGACGCGATTGACAGACGTGGCAGCTTTGCTGCGGCTGCAGACGAGCTGGGGCGCGTGCCGTCAGCCCTGAGTTACACCATGCAGAAGCTGGAAGAAGAGCTGGATGTGGTGTTATTTGACCGCTCCGGTCATCGAACAAAATTCACCAATGTTGGCCGCATGTTGCTTGAGCGCGGGCGTGTACTGCTGGAGGCGGCTGATAAACTCACTACCGATGCAGAGGCTCTGGCTCGCGGCTGGGAGACTCATCTCACTCTGGTAACAGAAGCGCTCGTCCCGACGCACGCGCTCTTCCCGCTGGTAGAAAGACTGGCGGATAAAGCCAATACGCAGCTGTCGATCATCACCGAGGTGCTGGCAGGGGCGTGGGAGCGTCTTGAAACGGGCAGGGCGGATATTGTCATTGCGCCGGACATGCACTTCCGATCCTCGTCTGAGATCAACTCCCGTAAGCTCTATAGCGTAATGAATGTCTATGTTGCTGCCCCGGATCATCCGATTCATGACGAGCCCGAGCCGCTCTCAGAAGTTACCCGCGTGAAGTACCGTGGTGTGGCGGTGGCCGATACCGCCCGCGAACGTCCGGTACTGACCGTGCAGCTGCTGGATAAGCAGCCGCGTCTCACCGTCAGTACGCTGGAAGATAAACGCCAGGCGCTGTTGGCCGGGCTGGGCGTCGCCACTATGCCTTATCCGTTCGTGGAAAAAGATATTGCTGAAGGGCGCCTGCGCGTGGTCAGCCCGGAGTACACCAGCGAAGTGGATATCATTATGGCGTGGCGTCGGGACAGCATGGGCGAGGCCAAATCCTGGTGCCTGCGCGAGATCCAGAAGCTGTTTACCGTCAAATAAGTGCATGCCCGGTGGCGCAATGCCGCCGGGCAAGGTATCAGGCTTGCCGTTTAGGATCCGGCCCGAAACGGTTTTCACCCGGCGTGCCAGCCTGGCAGTTGAAGATCAGAATAATTAGCCAGCCGACGATGGGAATAAGCACCAGCAACAGCCACCACGCCGATCGGTCAGTGTCGTGCAGGCGCCGGAACAGAACGGCCCAGGACGGCAGCAGAACCAGCAGACCATAAATCGTCGTCAGCACCCCTTCGCCCCCGGCGCGCTCCCAGCCGAGCATTTTATCGAGGATGCCCAGCACGAGGATAAGGATGAAGTTCACCAGAACAAACATCCAGTACTCTTTGCGGCGGGCGCGGCCACCAAATCCAATGTAGTTGCGCAGTACTTTGAGATACCAGTCCATATATCTTGCCTCAATAATCAGTCAATCACTTGTTTTCTAAGCGATCGAGGTAAGAATAGACGGAGATTGTGAATAAAAAAAGGGCATCAATTGATGCCCTGAATATTTAGCCGAAACGGGCGTCACGGCCATGCGGTTCGTTCAGATCCTGCCATGGACCAATGGAGATAATACCCGTTGGGTTGATGGTTTTGTGGCTGCGGTAATAGTGGGTGCGGATGTGGTCAAAATCGACCGTTTCGGCAATCCCCGGCATCTGGTAGATGTCGCGCAGGAAACCATACAGGTTCAGATAATCGCTGATGCGATGCTTATCGCATTTAAAGTGGGTGACATAGACCGGATCGAAACGTACCAGCGTTGTCCACAGACGAATATCGGCTTCTGTCAGTCGATCGCCGGTGAGGTAGCGATGCTGGCCAAGGATCTGCTCAATGCGCTCCAGCGACTCAAAGACTTTCTCGACCGCCTCGTCGTAAGCTTCCTGGCTGGTGGCAAACCCGGCCTTGTAAACACCGTTATTGACGTTGTCGTAAATCCAGCTATTCAGCTCATCAATTTTTTCCCGCAGTTCAGTGGGATAATAATCGCCCGCCCGCGCGCCGTGAGCATCAAAAGCGGTATTGAACATGCGGATAATTTCAGCCGATTCATTGCTGACGATGGTCTGGTTTTTCTTATCCCACAGTACCGGAACGGTGACGCGTCCAGTGTAATGCGGATCGGCACGCAGATAGAGCTGATAGAGAAAATCGTGGTGATAGAGGTCATCGCCCGTGGCGGCCGGGAAATCCTTGTCGAAGGTCCAGCCGTTTTCCAGCATCAGCGGGTTAACGACCGAAACGGGGATCAGCGATTCCAGCCCTTTCAGCGTGCGGACAATCAGTGTGCGATGCGCCCACGGACAGGCGAGTGAAACGTAGAGATGATAACGGTCTTTCTCCGCCGCGAAGCCGCCTTCACCGCTCGGGCCGGCGGAGCCGTCGGCGGTGAGCCAGTTGCGGAAGGCAGAAACAGAACGCTTAAAACGTCCTCCGGTAGATTTGGTGTCGTACCAGGTATCCTGCCAGACGCCGTCAACAAGTTGTCCCATTTTTTCCTCCTTCAGATAGCCAAAGCGAGGAGATATCTCCTCGCTTCAAGTTTACTCGGGTAATCGGCTTACCACTTTTTATTCAGCACACGGTCGATGCTGAATGCGCCTGGACCGGTGATACCCAGCAGCAGGAAACCGCCTGCGATAGTCAGGTTTTTCATGAACATCAGAGAGTTCACGCCTTCTGCAAAATTACTGTGGAAGATGAATGCCGTCAGCAGAGTAAAGCCTGCGGTGAACAGCGCGGTGGTACGGGTCAGGAAACCGAACAGAATTGCCAGACCGCCGCCAAACTCAAGCAGGATGGTCAGAGGCAGCAGGAACCCCGGTACGCCCATGGCTTCCATATACTGTTGCGTTCCTGCGTAACCAGTGATTTTGCCCCAGCCTGCTGTAATAAACAGAATCGGCATCAAAATACGCGCAACTAGTACACCAACATCTTCTAATTTTTTCATTTTACTCTCCACGAAACCACAAGGGCTGCTGATTTTTATTTTTCCGCAAATCCGGGCACCTGCCGCGCATTTGCTGTCGATGGAGAGGATATTAAACGGGGCGATTGGCAATTGTTAGCAAGGAAAACTGTCAATCTTAATCAAAGATATTGAGCAATCAGAAAGGGGTGCGCAGGCCGGAAGAGGACTAACCCGGCCTGCGGAGTGGGGCTAATTACCCAGCTGTTGCTGGCGAAGGGTCGACTTAACCAGTCGCCATGCGGTCCATGCGCCAAAACCGCGACGTGCCCAGCGAACCAGAAGATTGGGATGGCGTACCGTCCAGATAGCCATCACGCTGCTGCCAACCAGCGCCCATGAGCGTAAGCTCAGAAAGGTATTCCAGCCGCGATCGTACGAACGCGTTACGGCTAGCCAGTCGCGACGGCTGGCGGACAGATCCAACCGCTGCTGTTGGATCTGGCTCAGCAGAAACGCCTTTCGCTGTTGACGATCTGATTTGTCACTCACGACTTGTCATCCTCCAGCAGAGACCGGTCGTTGGCCAGTTCATGACGAGTATGACGGAGCAGGCTTGACTGACGCGCTTTACGCATCGTCCAAATCCCGCCAATCAGGGCTGCCACCAGCAATACTACGGTAGTCGCGATCATGGCGTTCAGACGATACTGCGGATCAATCGCCCAGATAATCAGCACCATCAGGCTCATCAGGCCAAAGGCGGCGAAGAGCATGGTCAGCCCCAGCATAAGCAGCATCTGGAAGAGGTTGGCCTTCTCCTCTTCAAGTTCAACCACAGCCAGCCTGACGCGTGTCTCCACGATGCCAACCAGAGTGGTTAAAATACGCTGCCCAATGCCGAGGACGTTTTTTGCAGGGCCTTGTGCTTGACGAGGATCTTCCATAATCAACGACGCGTCAGCAGGACACCCAGAACGACACCGATAGCGGCGCCAATGCCCACTCCGGTCCACGGGTTGTCACGTACATATTCATCCGCGCGAGCGGCTGCTTCACGGGTCTGTTTGGCCAGCGCGTCACCTGTCTCACCCAGGCGATAACGGCTGTCTTTCAGGGCGCTTTCGGCTTTACTGCGCAGTTTGCTCAGCTCTTCCTTTGATTTGTCTGAAGAGGTATTCAGCACCTCTTCCAGGGTATCCGCCAGGGATTTCAGTTCAGCGCGCAGATGTTCCGATGTGGTATCTTTGGACATGATTCTCTCCTGTTAAGACTTCCGTTGGCTTAATAATCGCGAGACTCCAGCGCATGCAGCTCTTCCTGCGCTTCTTTCAGTTTCTTTTCACGCTTTTCGATCTTATCCGCATCGCCTTTCGCTTTTGCTTCCACCAGATCCTGACGGCGTTCGGCAATCTCTTCTTTCTGCTCAGCAATATCTTTCTGGTGTTCAGCACGCAGCTTACTGTCCGTACAGTTCGCCTGTACTTCACTCAGCGCTTTTTTCAGACCACTGATGCGGCTCTGATTGTTATGCTTTTCGGCGTAACTGATCTCACGCTTGATATCCTGTTCCTTCTCCTGACACAGGGAAGTGGCGAAAGACGCTGTGCTAATTGAAAAAAGGGCAAGACCCAGAACGATGCGGTAATTCATGATTGAAACCTTCCATTGTTAACGGCAAATCCTAACGAAATGCCGATTTTCCAGAGTGCTGCGGAGTACATCGAGAGGTGCTCCGCGTACTTAAGCATAGTAAGTAAACGGCGATATCACCAAAGTGGGTGAAAAGATTCAGAATCCTGGAAGTTTAGCCCGCCAGGCGAGAGGTATCACGCAGGCGAGTTAGCCAGAGTGCAGCCTGGTTAGGATCATCCTGTTGCGCGATGATATAACCCTGCGGCAGCGTACGGTCGAGCACCTTTTTCGCTTCAGCGCTTTGGGCGCTGGAGTCGAAGGTGATTAACAGCACGTCATTCTGAGGCGTAATGCTTTTAAAGCGAATGCCATTAGCATCCAGATGGTGCCAGATAGAAAAGCCATCTGGCACGCTCGAACCCTGAATCACCGGGCGAATCGCCAGCGTAGACTCGTGGGTCTGGAGCGCTTTCCAGACCAGCAGCATGGCGCTGAGCATACAGAGCGCCACCATGGCGTAAGTAAACTGTCGCATTGAGAGGCGCACGTTAACCTCGACTCCCATGTTTTTTCTTCCACAGAACAACCAGCGAGCCAATCAGGCCAAACACCAGCAGCACCACCGGAAGCAACATCAGGCACGACATTAGCGCGTCTTCATATTTAAGGAACACCGGCGTCTTGCCGAGCGCGTAGCCCAGGGTGGTCAGAATCAATACCCACAGCAGGCCGCTCATCCAGTTGAAGAACTGAAAACGGGCGCTGTTCAGCCCGGAGAGACCGGCTATGGTAGGTAAAAGGGTACGGACGAACGCGATGAAACGGCCAAGCAGCAGGGCGGAAAGACCATGCTTATGGAACAGATGGTGCGCACGCTGATGGTAGTGCGCCGGAAGATGTGAAAGCCAGTTCTGCACAATACGCGTATTGCCCAGCCATCGCCCCTGAATGTAGCTCACCCAACAGCCCAGGCTGGCGGCAATGGTCAGTAACACTACCGTTTGCGGGAAGGCCATCGCCCCCTTTGCGCAGAGCACCCCTACCAGCACCAGCAAGCTATCGCCCGGCAAAAACGCGGCGGGCAGCAGGCCGTTTTCAAGAAACAGAATCATAAACAGGACAAAATAGAGCATGCCAATCATGGAAGGATTGGCCAGGGTTTCGAAATCCTGGGCCCATAAGGCATTAAGTAATTGGGTAAAAAGTTCCATTCAGTGTTCCTGGAAATCGGTTAACGTCATGCCCGTCAACCGGGTCAAAACAGCACGGCGATAGTTTTTATAAAGACATTATGATCGCTCGCGGACACATTGTGTGGCCAGAACTGTTCCCTGTTAAATGGCTGGGTAAGCAAGCACTAACTTACAGAAATGCAAATTGCATCTAATTGTAACAAACCCCGCGGTTCTGCGTCACAGAATTTCACGAGGATAATGATGTGATTTTGGCTTAACCCAGGGAGGGGACGCGAGGGTATTTACAAAGGCTGACACTATAGAGGTTTGCTTACCCACAGACGCCAGAAGGCGCAATGATGCGCCCGCCAGCAGAGAAGAAAACTATTTTGTGCCGCTTGCGGCAGTATCAAGGTGAACAACCGGATTTTCGGCAAAAAGGTAACGGTCAGCGTTAAATTCGAAGTCATCACTCGTTTCGTTAAACAGCATCTGTTTAGTGTTCTCCAGGTGCTGCCACATGGCCAGCTTCGCCGCATGCGGATCTTTTCGAATCAATGCTTTAAGGATCTGGTCATGATCGTCACACCAGTTATCCACGGTGCGCAAATCGATATGATCGTGCAGTTTTTTCCAGTACGGGTTATGAACGCGCTGAGTCCACATTTTTTCAACAATCGCCGCCAGCGCCGTGTTTTGCGTTGCGAGCGCCACCTGGACATGGAATTGCAAATCCCATTCGGAATCGCGGAAACATTTTTCCTGACGCGCTTTATCCTGGATCTCCATCAGCTTCATGATGTCCTGTTTGGTCACCTGGGTGGCGGCAAACTCGGCGATATTACTTTCAATAAGCTGACGCGCCTGCAGAAGCTCAAAGGGGCCGTAACTGGCAAATTCCAGACTTTCGTCCGGTGCTGGGGAGTGTTTTGCCTGGCTGGAGATAACATGAATGCCGGAGCCTTTACGCACTTCGACGTAACCTTCGACCTCCAGCATAATGATAGCTTCACGAACCACGGTGCGGCTGACGCTCTTCTCATCGGCAATGAAACGCTCCGCAGGCAGTTTATCGCCCACCAGATAGACGCCTTGCTCGATGCGATCTTTCAGCTCGGCAGCAAGTTGCTGATAAAGACGACGGGGTTCGTTGATTTCCATATGCGCTCCAGGCAGGGTACGGCAGATGATATTTGTTATACCACTTTTGCTAAACCCCCACCAGATTTCGCCATCAAAAAAGCCGCCCTGACAGGCGGCTTTAGTTCACACTTTTCTTCGCTAACTCTGGGCGGCGGGGCCGCCTATGGTGCTCTTTGCCAGCTCCTCGGCAGACTGGTTTTTCAGTACCGTCCAGATAACGATGGCCCCCAGCACGTCGAACACCGCCAGTACCGCGAACAGCGGGCTAAAGCCGATAGTATCTGCCAGTGCGCCCACAACCAGTGCAAACAGGGTGCTGGCGGTCCAGGCCGCCATACCGGTCAGGCCGTTGGCGGTTGCCACTTCGTTACGCCCAAAGACGTCGGAAGAGAGGGTAATCAGCGCGCCAGACAGAGACTGGTGAGCAAAACCACCGATGCACAGCAGGCCAATCGCCACGTACGGGCTGGTGAAGAGGCCGATCATGCCTGGGCCAATCATCAGCAGTGCGCCCATGGTCACAACCATCTTACGTGACACAATCAGGTTAACACCAAACCAGCGCTGGAATAGTGGCGGCAGGTAACCCCCCACGATGCAGCCCAGGTCAGCAAACAGCATTGGCATCCAGGCAAACATGGCGATCTCTTTCAGGTTAAAGCCGTAAACTTTAAACATGAACAGCGGGATCCAGGCGTTGAAGGTACCCCAGGCCGGTTCTGCCAGGAAACGTGGCAGGGCGATACCCCAGAATTGACGGGTACCCAGAATCTGCCAGACAGACATCTTTTTACCGTTGTTGGTCTGGTGCTGTGCTTCCTGACCACCAATGATGTATTCACGTTCTTCTTCAGAGAGTTTTTTCTGATCGCGCGGGTGTTTATAGAAGACCAGCCACGCCATTGCCCATGCAAAGCTCAGCACGCCAGAGATGATGAATGCCATCTGCCAGCTGTGCATCACGATAGCCCATACCACCAGCGGCGGGGCAATCATCGCACCAATAGAAGAACCCACGTTGAAATAGCCAACGGCGATGGAGCGCTCTTTCGCCGGGAACCATTCAGAGCTGGCTTTCAGGCCGGCCGGGATCATAGCGGCTTCTGCAGCACCTACTGCGCCACGTGCCAGCGCCAGTCCACCCCAGCTGCCCGCCAGCGCGGTCGCGCCGCAGAATACTGCCCAGGTGACGGCGAAGAAGGCGTAGCCAATTTTGGTGCCGAGAATATCCAGCACATAGCCGGCAACGGGCTGCATGATGGTGTATGCCGCAGAGTAAGCGGCGATGATGTAAGAGTATTGCTGGGTCGAAATGTGCAGCTCTTCCATTAACGTTGGCGCCGCAGCCGCCACAGTGTTACGCGTCAGGTAGCCCAGCACGGTGCCAAGCGTCACCAGTGCGATCATGTACCAACGTAACCCTTTAATTTTACGCATGTAAAACCTCATCGTTATGTTATATCTGCGCTCTGGCGCAGCGCCTCTCTCGGTAAACCTGAGCGGCTTCTTTAACGGGAGGGCGTAACCGGGAGTGTCTCCCGGAACGGCCCGAACCTTGCCATAAGTGAATCGTGCATAAGTCGGTATCCGTACCGTGTATTCCGGTTGTGATAGAAACCGGTAAATCATTCCGTCGGCTTATAAATTGCGACGGCGAGAAGATAACTTGTCATACAACTTTAAAAGGTGAGTGACATCACAAAAGTGTGAATCTTTGTAAGGTCATTATTTGCGGCGAGCTAAGCCAGTGCTGGCGCGGCTTCCAGCGGCCTCTGCCCCTTTGGAGGTAATTTTTTTGTGGGCGTTTATTGATCTAACTCACGAAAAAATCTTCTGGCTCTGGAAATTGGTGTGATAACTTTGCAGCATCTGAACATAAGCTTTCTGACGCACTCGTAATGAGGATGACGATATGACCGCGTTTATGACCGACGATTTCCTGTTAGATACCGAATTTGCCCGCCGCCTGTATCATGACTATGCAAAAGACCAGCCGATTTTCGACTACCACTGCCATCTGCCGCCGCAGCAGGTTGCCGAAAATTATCGCTTCAAAAACCTGTATGACATCTGGCTGAAAGGTGACCATTACAAGTGGCGCGCCATGCGCACCAACGGCGTAGCCGAGCGCCTCTGCACCGGTGATGCGTCAGACCGCGAGAAATTTGATGCCTGGGCGGCAACCGTGCCGCACACCATCGGTAACCCGCTGTACCACTGGACGCACCTGGAATTGCGTCGTCCGTTTGGTATCACAGGCAAACTGCTGTCCCCGACCACGGCAGACGAGATCTGGGATGAGTGCAACGCGCTGCTGGCGCAGGACAAATTCTCTGCCCGCGGCATCATGAAGCAGATGAACGTGAAGATGGTCGGCACCACCGACGATCCGATTGACTCACTGGAGCACCACGCCATCGTTGCACAAGACAGCAGCTTTGATGTGAAAGTGCTGCCAAGCTGGCGCCCGGATAAAGCCTTCAATATTGAACTGGCCACCTTTAACGATTACATGGCGAAACTTGGCGACGTCTCTGATACCGAGATTCGTCGCTTTACCGACCTGCAAACGGCTCTGACAAAACGTCTGGATCACTTCGCGGCGCACGGCTGTAAAGTGTCTGACCATGCGCTGGACGTGGTGCTGTTTGCCGATTCCAGTGAAGCCGAGCTGGACAGCATTCTGGCCCGTCGCCTGGCAGGTCAAACCCTAAGCGAACACGAAGTGGCGCAGTTTAAAACCGCCGTACTGGTCTGGCTGGGCGCGGAATATGCCCGTCGCGGCTGGGTTCAGCAGTACCACATTGGCGCGCTGCGTAATAACAACCTGCGTCAGTTCAAACTGCTGGGACCGGACGTGGGCTTTGACTCCATTAACGACCGCCCGCTGGCGGAAGAGCTCTCTAAACTGCTGAGCAAGCAAAACGAAGAGAACCTGCTGCCAAAAACCATCCTCTACTGCCTGAACCCACGCGATAACGAAGTGCTGGGCACCATGATCGGTAACTTCCAGGGCGAAGGGATGCCAGGCAAGATGCAGTTTGGCTCCGGCTGGTGGTTCAACGATCAGAAAGACGGCATGGAGCGTCAGATGACGCAGCTGGCGCAGCTGGGTCTGTTAAGCCGCTTCGTCGGGATGCTGACCGATAGTCGTAGCTTCCTGTCTTATACACGCCATGAATATTTCCGCCGCATTCTCTGCCAGATGATCGGCCGCTGGGTCGCCGCGGGCGAAGCACCGGCAGATATCCAGCTGCTGGGCGAAATGGTGAAAAATATCTGCTTTAACAATGCGCGTGACTACTTCGCCATTGAACTGAACTAAGGCCGTTAGGGGTTGATATGCAATACATCAAGATCCATTCGCTGGATAACGTTGCGGTAGCGCTGGCGGATCTGGCCGAAGGCACGGAAGTGACTTTTGATAACCAGAGCGTCACGCTTCGTCAGGCTGTTTCGCGCGGACATAAGTTTGCCCTGCGCCTGATTGCCAAAGGGGAGAATGTCGTCAAATACGGCCTGCCTATCGGCCATGCGCTGGCAGACATTGCGCCGGGTGAATTCATTCACTCCCACAATACCCGCACCAATCTGAGCGATCTGGACGAGTACAGCTATCAACCCGATTTCCAGGCCGGGGAGCAGCAGGCCGCGGATCGCGACGTGGAGATCTACCGCCGCGCCAGCGGTGAGGTGGGGATCCGCAACGAGCTGTGGATCCTGCCGACTGTCGGCTGCGTGAACGCCATGGCCCGTCAGATGCAGAACCGTTTCCTGAAAGAGACGAACAACGCCGAAGGTATCGACGGCGTTCACCTGTTTAGCCATACCTACGGCTGCTCGCAGCTGGGCGACGACCACATTAATACCCGGACCATGCTGCAAAATATGGTGCGTCACCCGAATGCCGGTGCAGTGCTGGTGGTGGGGCTCGGTTGTGAAAACAATCAGGTGGATGCCTTCCGCGAGACCCTGGGGGAGTATGATCCCGATCGCGTGCACTTTATGGTCTGTCAGCATCAGGACGATGAAGTGGAAGCGGGGCTTGAGCAGCTGCACCAGCTGTATGAGGCGATGCGCCACGATAAACGCGAGCCAGGTAAGCTGAGCGAGCTAAAATTCGGCCTCGAGTGCGGCGGTTCTGACGGTCTGTCCGGCATCACCGCTAACCCGATGCTGGGACGTTTCTCTGATTACGTGATTGGCAACGGCGGCACCACCGTGCTGACTGAAGTGCCGGAGATGTTCGGCGCAGAGCGTATTCTGATGAGCCACTGCCGCGATGAAGCGACCTTTGAAAAGACCGTGACCATGGTCAACGACTTCAAACAGTATTTTATCGCCCACAACCAGCCCATCTATGAAAACCCGTCGCCGGGCAACAAAGCGGGCGGGATCACCACCCTGGAGGAGAAATCCCTCGGCTGTACGCAGAAAGCGGGGGCCAGCCAGGTGGTTGATGTGCTGCGCTACGGCGAGCGCCTGAAGACGCACGGCCTGAACTTGCTGAGCGCGCCGGGCAACGACGCGGTCGCCACCAGCGCCCTGGCGGGAGCAGGCTGTCATATGGTGCTGTTCAGTACCGGGCGCGGTACGCCGTACGGCGGCTTTGTCCCTACGGTGAAAATTGCCACCAACAGCGAGCTGGCGGCGAAGAAGAAGCACTGGATCGATTTCGACGCAGGCCAGTTGATCCACGGCAAAGGGATGCCTCAGGTGCTGGATGAGTTTGTTGATCTGATTGTTGATATTGCAAACGGCAAATCTACCTGTAACGAGAAAAACGACTTCCGTGAGCTGGCGATCTTCAAAAGCGGCGTGACGTTGTAAGTCACAGGGATCGAATTAAAGCGGCGTTTCTTAAGGAAGCGCCGTTTCTTTTTGCCTGACCACAGGAAACCTTCATGACCACGTATTGGCTTGCCCAGGGCGTTGGTGTCCTCGCCTTTCTGATCGGCATTACCACCTTCCTCAACCGCGACGAGCGGAAATTCAAAATTCAGCTCTCCCTCTACAGCGCCGTTATTGGCATCCATTTCTTTCTGATGGGAGCCTTTCCGGCTGGCTCCAGCGCCATGCTCAATACCGTGCGCACGCTTATTACCCTGCGCACCCGCAGTCTGTGGGTGATGACGGTGTTTATTGTCCTGACGGGCGGCATCGGGCTGGCTAAATTCCATCACCCCATGGAGTTGCTGCCGGTTGCCAGCACCATCGTTAGCACCTGGGCGCTGTTTCGCAGCAAAGGGCTGACGATGCGCTGCATTATCTGGTGCTCCACGCTCTGTTGGGTGATTCATAACTTCTGGTTGGGGTCGATTGGCGGAACCTTAATCGAAGGGAGTTTTCTGGTCATGAACGGGCTGAACATCATCCGTTTCTGGCGCATGCAGCGCAGGGGGATCGATCCGTTTAAAGTTGAGAAAGACTTGCGGGAAGAGCGCCCCTCCGTCCGTTGACGGAAGGGCTTGAGTGTTAACTGCGCAGGGCGTTTTTCGCCAGACGCGCATCTTCTGCCTGGCAGGCTGCTGCGGTGAAAAGTACATCGGTCGATGAGTTCAGCGCCGTTTCGCAGGAGTCCTGCAATACGCCGATAATGAAGCCCACCGCCACCACCTGCATGGCAATCTCGTTTGGAATGCCAAACATATTACACGCCAGTGGGATCAGCAGCAGCGAGCCGCCCGCCACGCCGGATGCACCACAGGCGCACAGTGAAGCCACCACGCTCAACAGCAGCGCCGTTGGCAGGTCAACCGGAATACCCAGCGTATGTACGGCCGCCAGAGTCAGTACGGTAATGGTAATCGCCGCGCCGGCCATATTCACGGTTGCGCCTAACGGAATCGACACCGAGTAGGTATCGCGATCCAGGTTCAGCTTCTCGGCCAGGGCCATATTCACCGGAATGTTCGCCGCGGAGCTACGGGTAAAGAAGGCGTATACACCGCTTTCGCGCAGGCACATCAGTACCAGCGGGTACGGATTACGACGGATTTGCCAGAAGACCAGCAGCGGGTTAATCACCAGCGCAACCAGCAGCATGCAGCCAATCAATACCATCAGCAGCTGGGCATAGCCCCACAGGGTGTCGAAGCCGGTGGTTGCTAACGTGGAAGAGACCAGGCCGAAGATACCGATAGGGGCGAAGCGAATCACGATTTTCACCATAAAGGTCACGGCATTGGACATATCGTTGACCAGGTTTTTCGTCGTTTCGTTACCGTGACGCAGCGCGAAGCCCAGGCCAATTGCCCACACCAGGATGCCGATATAGTTCGCATTCAGCAGGGCATCCACCGGGTTAGAGACCATGCTCATCAGCAGGCCACGCAGCACCTCAACGATGCCGGATGGTGGGGTAATGTCTCCCGCAGCGCTGGTCAGATGCAGCGTTGAAGGGAAGAGGAAGCTAAAAATGACCGCCGTCAGCGCAGCAGAAAATGTGCCTAACAGGTAAAGGAACAGGATAGGGCGGATGTTAGTTTTCTGGCCGTGCTGATGATTAGCAATAGAGGCCATCACCAGCATTAACACCAGCACCGGCGCCACCGCTTTCAGCGCGCCAACAAACAGCGTACCGAGCAGACCGGTGGCAATTGCCGCAGATTTAGAGACCAGCGCCAGCAAGATACCCAGCACCAGGCCCACCAGGATTTGTTTTACCAGGCTGCCATGCACGAGGCGTTGAAGCAGACCCGAAGATTGTGTCGTCATAGAAATTCCTAAAGTGAAATTGCGTTCCATCCTGGCCGTGATCTCAGTCACGTTTGTGTCTGGATGTAACTAAATGTTTGCCTGGTTGAGTATAAAGAATGTGCGGTAAGGGGGAAGCGCAAAATGCTGGAATTTACGCACTGCGTCATGTTTTTTAACTGTCTGTTTACATTTTTGCGGAGCAGAGCAATATCCAAAAAAAACGGCAACCCGGAGGTTACCGTTTTCAGTCGAATTTAACGCGTCAGGAGGCGATATCCGACCTTACTGCGTCTGCTGCTTTTTATCGTTCTGATGGTTCACCCAGGCGTTGATGATTAAGGTCAGCGCCAGAATGCCAAACACTATGCCCAGCGAGATGGCGATCGGAATATGATAGAAGTCGACAATCAGCATCTTAATACCGATAAAGACCAGGATAACCGACAGGCCATACTTCAGCATTGAGAAGCGCTCCGCGACGCCCGCCAGCAGGAAGTACATGGCACGCAGGCCCAGAATCGCAAACAGGTTTGAGGTCAGGACGATGAACGGGTCGGTGGTCACCGCGAAGATCGCCGGAATGCTGTCCACCGCGAAGATCACATCACTCAGCTCAACCAGAATCAGCACCAGCAGCAGCGGCGTGGCAAACAGCAGGCCATTTTTGCGTACAAAGAAGTGCTCGCTCTCGATGGTATCGGTCATGCGCAGATGGCCGCGAAGCCACTTGACCATCGGCTTTTCGCCGATGCCGGTTTCGTCCTCTTTCGCCAGCGCCATTTTGACCCCGGTGAAGAGCAGGAACGCGCCAAAGACATACAGCAGCCATTCGAACTGTGTAATCAGCCAGCTACCGGCGAAGATCATGATGGTACGCAGGACAATGGCACCCAGTACCCCATAAACCAGCACCCGGCGCTGCAACGCCGCCGGTACCGCGAAGTAACTGAACAGCATCAGCCAGACGAAGACGTTATCCACCGCCAGCGCTTTTTCAATCAGATAACCGGTGAGGAAGGCGAGCGCCTGCGGATCGGCGACAGCGCGGCCCTGGGTCGTCGCCAGGTACCACCAGAAAGCGGCGCAGAAGAGCAGAGAGAGGGTGACCCACACCAGGGACCAGGCGGCGGCTTGCTTCATGGTCATGCCGTGTTCGCCGCGACGACCCTGCAAAAAGAGGTCTATCGCCAGCATGATGAGCACGACAACCGCGAATCCGCCCCACAACATTGGAGTGCCGACAGAGTGCATAATTTTTTTCCTCGCACATAAAAAACAAAAACGGCTATGGTCGAAAGACGATAGCCGTTAGCTTTTTATGCATAGACCTCGCCTTTCGGCAAGGTCTCACTTACAACCATGAAGGTTGCCCGGCGACCGGATGCGGTTTTGCACACATCGTAATGACGATCCACCGGCAAGGAAGTTACTCCCCTTTGCACGTAACAAAATATGTCAGGTCAATGATTTCGTCAATCTCCTGCCAGACTTTATTACATAGCTTTACGCGGTGACTTCAGCGCTCAGACCGTCAGCGGGGAAGACCACACCGGTCTGACGGCGGATTTCCGTCTGCAGTTTCGCCGTGGTGCGGCTGACCGCGAGGCCCGGGTGATTCACTTCGTTGTCTTCAACCAGTCGCGCGAATACCTCTGCCTCATAAAGCATAGTGTTAATATGCTGAGGCTGCGTCAGCTCCTGCGCTTTGCCGCCGCGCGGCACGAAGCTCAGTTTCTGGCACTCAGAGATTTTTTCAATCACCAGCGAGCCGTTTTCGCCCTGAATTTCGCTTGGCAGCACCGAATCACTCACTTTGGAGTGTTGCAGCGTGACGCTAAAATCGCCGTAATCCAGTACTACTAGCCCGTGGGCATCGACGCCGCTCTCCAGCAGACTGGCGGTGGCGGTTACACCGTGCGGTTCGCCCCATAGCGCCACGGCACTGGCGAGGCAGTAGAACCCAATATCCATAATCGAGCCGTTAGAGAAAGCCGGATTAAAGGTGTTTGGGTTTTCGCCGTCAAGATAGCGCTGATAGCGCGACGAATACTGGCAGTAGTTGATAAAGGCTTTACGCACCTTGCCAATTTTTGGCAGGGACTGCTGCAACAGCAGGAAGTTTGGCAGGCTGGCGGTTTTGAAGGCTTCGAACAGCACCACCTGGTTTTCGCGGGCAAGCGCAATGGCGGCTTCTACTTCCTGAATATTTGAGGCCAGCGGCTTTTCGCAAATGACATGTTTTTTATGGCTGAGGAACAGTGCCGTTTGCGTAAAGTGCAGAGAGTTTGGGCTGGCGATATAGACAGCATCAATGGCATCGCTTTGAGCCATCTCTTCCAGAGAGGTAAACAGGTGTTCGACGAGATAATCACCGGCAAAAGTCTGGGCCTGTTCAAGGCTACGGGAAAAGACTGCGGTGAGTTTGAATTTGCCGGTCTCGTGGGCGGCGTCAACGAACTGACGGGTGATCCAGTTCGTTCCAATGACTGCGAAACGTATCATAAACGTTTACGTACTCCGTAGCTGGGAACCTTTAGCCACTGTAGCACGGCCGCGTGACAAAATGAGTGCGCTATTCCGCATTACCTTTTAACGATAAATGCGTAAGCCATAACCGGGTATCAAACTCCAGCTGGTGGTATTGCGGTTCCATATGGCAGCACAGGGAGTAGAACGCTTTGTCGTGCTCTTTCTCTTTCAGGTGCGCCAGCTCATGCACCACGATCATTCGCAAAAACGCCTCGGGGGCGTTGCGAAACACCGTCGCTACGCGGATCTCGGCTTTGGCTTTTAGCTTGCCGCCCTGCACGCGGGAGATGGCGGTATGCAGGCCGAGGGCGTTTTTCAGGACGTGGATCTTGTTGTCGTACATCACCTTATTGATCGGCGGCGCGCTCTTCAGATACCGGTTTTTCAGATCCTGCGTATACTGCCAGAGCGCCTTATCGGTCGCGAAATCGTGCGTGCCGGGGTAGCGTTTTTCCAGCACCGCGCCCAGCTTTTGCTCGGCAATCAGGCTGCGAACCTGAGTCAGTAAGTTCTCCGGGTAGCCCTGGAGATAAGTAAGTTGGTTCATCAAGGCCCCAAAATAGTGTGAAAACAGGTATACTCACGCACCCTTTTCAGGGATACGCCAAATTTTACCATTCAGGAGGGCCGATGAGCCACTTAGACAACGGTTTCCGTTCACTCAACCTTAAACGTTTCCCGGAAACGGATGACGTTAACCCGCTTCAGGCGTGGGAAGCGGCGGATGAGTATCTGCTGCAGCAGTTGGATGACACTGAAATCAGCGGCCCGGTTCTGATCCTGAATGACGCCTTTGGCGCGCTGGCCTGCGCGCTGGCAGAGCACACGCCCTACAGCATCGGCGACTCTTACCTGAGCGAGCTGGCAACGCGTGAGAACCTGCGCCATAACGATATCGATGAAGGCAGCGTGAAGTTCCTCGACAGCACCGCGGACTACCCGCAGGCGCCGGGCGTGGTGCTGATTAAAGTGCCAAAAACCATGGCGCTGCTGGAGCAGCAACTGCGCGCGCTGCGTAAGGTTGTTACCCCGCATACGCGTATCGTCGCCGGTGCCAAGGCGCGCGATATCCACACCTCGACGCTGGAACTGTTCGAGAAAGTGCTCGGCCCAACCACCACCACGCTGGCCTGGAAAAAAGCGCGCCTGATCAACTGCACCTTCAGCGCACCGGAGCTGGCTGACGCACCCGAAACCCTGAGCTGGAAGCTGGAGGGTACCGACTGGACTATTCACAACCATGCGAACGTCTTCTCCCGCACCGGGCTGGATATTGGGGCGCGTTTCTTTATGGAGCATCTGCCGGAGAACCTCGAAGGGGAGATTGTAGACCTGGGCTGCGGTAACGGCGTGATTGGCCTGAAGCTGTTGGCGAAGAACCCGGACGCCAGCGTGGTGTTTAGCGATGAGTCGCCAATGGCGGTGGCATCAAGCCGTCTGAACGTCGAAACCAACATGCCGGACGCGCTGGATCGCTGCGAGTTTATGATCAACAACGCGCTGTCGGGCGTGGAGCCTTTCCGCTTCAACGCCGTCTTCTGCAACCCGCCGTTCCACCAGAAGCACGCCCTGACGGATAACGTTGCATGGGAGATGTTCCACCATGCCCGCCGCTGCCTGAAAATTAACGGCGAGCTGTACATCGTGGCGAACCGCCACCTGGACTACTTCCACAAGCTGAAGAAGATTTTCGGTAACTGCGTCACCATCGCGACGAACAATAAGTTTGTGGTGCTGAAAGCGGTTAAGCTGGGACGTCGTCGGTAAGATGATTACCCCCTCACCCTAACCCTCTCCCCACGGGGGAGAGGGGACGAATACACCCTCGCCCCTGTGGGGAGAGGGCCGGGGTGAGGGGAAAAATTAAATGCTTAATGCCAGCATCGTCCCCTGCGCAATCGCCCGTCGGGCATCCAGCTCCATCGCCACATCACACCCACCAATCAGATGCACCGTTTTGCCGGCGTCGCGCAGCGGATCCGCCAGATCGCGTTTCGGCTCCTGCCCGGCACATAAAATCACCTGATCCACCGCCAGCAGCTGCGGCTCTCCGCCGATTGTCACATGCAGCCCGTCGTCGTCGATCTTCTGGTAGCTCACCGCCGGGATCATCTTCACCCCGCGTGAGAGCAGGGTGGTGCGGTGGATCCAGCCCGTGGTTTTACCCAGCCCTTCGCCCGGTTTGCTGGCTTTACGCTGCAGCATCACAATCTGGCGCGGGCTTCGCGGCAGTTGCGGCCCTTCGGGGCGTAACCCACCGGACTGGTTCAGGCTGGTATCGATTCCCCATTCCACACAAAATTCGGCAATGTTCTGGCTGGTGGCCTCCCCTGGCTGACTCAGGTACATGGCGGTATCAAAGCCGATTCCGCCGCAGCCGATAATCGCCACCTTTTCGCCCACCGGCACTTTATCGCGTAGCACGTCGAGATAGCTCAGCACCTTCGGATGATCGATACCCGCGATCGCCGGGGTACGCGGGGCAATCCCGCTGGCAAGGATCACCTCGTCGAAACCGATCAGATCGGGCGCATTCACTCTCTGGTTGAGCTGCAGATCGACGCCCGTGACCTCGATCATCCGGCGGTAGTAGCGCAGCGTCTCGTAAAACTCCTCTTTGCCGGGGATCTGTTTGGCGATATTAAACTGCCCGCCAATCTCGGCAGCCGCGTCAAACAGCGTGACGCTGTGCCCTCGAGCGGCGGCATTTACCGCAAACGCTAACCCTGCCGGCCCTGCACCAACCACGGCGAGACGCTTTTTAACGATCGCCGGGATCACCGGCAGTTTGGTTTCGTGGCAGGCGCGCGGGTTGACCAGGCATGAAGTGACTTTGCCCACAAAGATCTGATCCAGACAGGCCTGGTTACAGCCGATGCAGGTGTTGATCTCATCTGCGCGGCCGCTCTGCGCTTTAGAAAGGATCTCCGCATCGGCGAGGAACGGGCGCGCCATGGAGACCATATCGGCATCACCGCGTGAAAGCACATCGTCCGCCACCTGCGGATCGTTAATACGGTTGGTGGTCACCAGCGGAATAGAGACTTTGCCTTTCAGCTTACGCGTCACCCAACTGAACGCGGCGCGCGGTACCGGGGTGGCGATGGTCGGGATGCGCGCCTCGTGCCAGCCGATGCCGGTGTTGATGATCGTGGCTCCGGCGGCTTCTATTGCCTGGGCCAGCTGGACGGTTTCGTCGAAGGTGCCGCCGCCCTCCACCAGGTCGAGCATCGAGAGACGGTAGACGATAATAAAATCTGCACCCGCCCGTTCCCGTACGGCGCGCACCACCTCGACGGCAAAACGCATGCGGCGGGCATAATCGCCGCCCCATTCGTCGTCGCGCTGGTTGGTGCGGGCGGCGAGAAACTCGTTAATCAGGTAGCCTTCCGACCCCATGACCTCTACGCCATCATATCCTGCTTCCCGCGCCAGTGCGGCGCAACGGGCGAAGTCGTCAATTAGCGCCAGGATCTGGTCGTGGCTGAGCGCCTGCGGTTTGAAGCGGTTAATCGGTGCCTGAATGGCAGAGGGCGCCACCAGATACGGCTGATAGCTGTAACGGCCGGTATGCAGGATCTGCAGCGCGATTTTGCCCCCCTCACGATGGACGGCGTCGGTCACGAGGCGGTGATGGGGAAGCTGGCTGGCGTCATTCAGTACCGCGCCGCCCTCCATCGTAACGCCAGAAAGGGCGGGGGCCACGCCGCCGGTCACAATCAGCGCCACGCCATGGCGGGCGCGCTCGGCGTAGAAAGCCGCCAGGCGCTCAGCGCCGTCCGGACGCTCCTCCAGACCGGTGTGCATCGATCCCATCAGTACACGGTTTTTGAGGGTGGTGAACCCCAGGTCGAGCGGGGCGAATAACGACGGGTAGCGGCTCATACTCTCTTCCAGTGTTAATTTATTGTTATGTGGTCGGATGAGTTACTAATTTAGCCAGCGGAGAGTAAAAGGGAAAAGGGGAATGCGGTGATTGTGATGGGATTCAAATATTCCCCCTCACCCTAACCCTCTCCCCACAGGGGAGAGGGGACTGACCTGTGCGGTCCTAAAGTGTTGGCTCAATGTGGTTTTCCCCCTCGCCCCTTTGGGGAGAGGGCCGGGGTGAGGGGGATACCCGCACCAGCCCAGGCGCCTGCCACATTGACGTGGTCAACCCGCTATCCACCAGCCCAAGCTGATCCGCGTACACCGCCTGCCATTTCTGCATCATGCCGTCGTACAGTTCCCGGTGTTCCGGGTTCGGCGTAAATTCGCGGCTCCATTTCACCAGCCGCTCTCCCGTTGAGGCCATATCCGCAAACAGCCCGGCGCCAGTACCCGCCGCAATTGCACAGCCGAGCGCCGTCGCCTCTTTTACCTCGGGTACACGCACCGGCAGGCCAGTGACGTCACTTAAAATCTGGCTCCATAAGGCGCCTTTCGCTCCGCCGCCCGCAAAGACCAGGCTCTCAAACGTCACCCCGGAAAAGTGCGAAATTTGCGTCAGGTTGCAGGCGGAGACAATCGCCGCGTTCTCTTCCAGCGCGCGGAATAGCGTGGCTTTGTTGCACTTTTCCGGGTCGATGGAGAGATTGATAAACGACGGTGCCGCGTGATACCACTGCTTAAAGTGCATCGCATCAGAAAATATCGGCATCACACCGTGGGATCCTGCCGGCACGCGGCTCGCCATCTCTTCCAGCAGGCTGTAGGTATCTACTCCCATCCGCTCGGCAATGAGCTTCTCTTCCGCGCAAAAGGCATCGCGGAACCAGCGCATGGTCAGCCCGGTAAAGAAGCTGATCGACTCTGCCTGGGCCATACCGGGGATGACGTGCGGGTTAACGCGAATATTCATATCAGGATCGGTTCGCACTTGCGGCAGGTTTACCACCTGCTGCCAGAAGGTGCCGCCTAATACCGCCGTTTGCCCGGCGCGCACTACCCCTAATCCCAGGCAACCCAGCTGTACGTCGCCGCCGCCCATCACTACCGGCGTGCCTTCGCGCAGGCCGCTCTGTTGTGCGGCTTCGCGGGTGATGGCCCCCAGCACGGTCCCCGTCTCTTTCACCGGAGAGAGAATATCGGCGCGCAGCCCGGCCATGTCGAGCAGCGCCGGACGCCAGTCGCGGGAGAAGAGATCTAACATGCCCGTGGTCCCCGCGTTGGACGGATCGACCGCCAGCTCGCCGGAGAGTTTTGCCGCCAGCCAGTCGCTGATCATGGTGATGGTGGCGGCTTTGCGATAGATATCCGGGCGATGGTGCGCCAGCCACAGCAGGCGCGGCATGGCGCTGAGGGCCAGGGTCTGGCCGGAAACGTCATACACCTCGGATTCGAAACGGTAGTCGTGGATCTCTTTAAGTTCGGCTACCTCGCGGCTGGCGCGGGCATCGACGTTGGCACAGGCCCAGATGGCCTCGCCGTTGCGGTCATACAGCACAATCCCTTCGCGCATCGAGCAGCAGGCGACGGACTGAATATCCGCCGCATTCAGATGCGCGCGCGTCAGCGCCTGCTGAATGCACTGGCAAGCCAGCCGCCAGTTGGTATCGAGGTCAAACTCCATCGACCCAGGCACATTCTCCACGCTCAGGTGTTTCCACTCGGCCTGGCCGACGGCAATCTGGTTGCCTTGTAGATCGAAAATCACGGCGCGAACGCTGCCTGTCCCTGCATCTAACGCTAAAAGGTAACTCATGAGCATGCCTCGTGGTTTGCACGAGCTACGCCCTTATTTTGCCAGGGCCAGCACCGCGCGGGCTGTGGTCTCTTCCGTCACCAGGCCATTGATACGGCGACCTTTCAGTGCGGCATAAATCGCATCGGCTTTCTCTTCGCCACCGGCCACACCAACGATAGTGGGCAGTTGCGCCAGCTCTTCGAGGGTCACGCCGAGCAACTCCTGATGAATCTCCAGATCCTCAACCCGCTCGCCGCCGGCGTTAAGGAAGTAACCGAGGATGTCCCCCACGGCGCCCTTACGGGCGAACATCAACTGTTCTCCCTCGCTGATGTAGCCGGAGCGTAAAATCGTGGCATCGCGACGCTGGTTCACCGATCCGATACCGACTACGGCTGCATCGGCGGCCGTGGCGGCGAGGATCACATCCCTTACGCTGGCTTCACGCTTTAAGATCCCGGCAACGGATGCTGACGACACACGCAGCGGGGCGGGGATCATGCTTACGCTACAGGCCGCATCCAGCTGGCCAATACCGGTCATATAGGGCCCGACGCCGCCCGAAAGGGTCACCAGCCGTACCTGCTGTGAACCAATAAAACCGCTTAAGTGCTGGATGCAGCTCATGGTGGTTTCACCAAATCCCACTGCCAGCAGCTGCCCGGGTTCCAGTACGCCCATTAACGACTGGGCGGCACCAATGCCCAGGCGTACGCTCATCGCTGGGGTATTCAGGGCCGGTAACACGCGGGCCAGCTTCAGGCCAAAACGCTGTTGCAGCTCGGTTTCCAGAGCCAGGCACCCCTCGTAGCGCGAGTTAATCTGTACGCGGATCACCCCCGACTGACGCCCTTTCTCCAGCAGGCGGGAGATCTTCAGGCGCGGCAGGCCTAACCGTTCGCCTATGTCGTTCTGGGTCAGGCCGTCGTGGTAGTAACACCAGGCCACGCGAGCCACCAGCTCTTCCTCTGACAGCGCCAGTCCGGCAAACCGGCTCTCTTCGACAATGCGTTTCTCGCTCATAGATGAACTCTTATAAAAATTTAGATCATATGTTCGTGATGTTGCGCCGCGAAAATGTGAGCCACGCGACAAAACGGATCTTTTAATTTGTTTGGCTAATCTCTGGATATCAAACCATAAAACTGTGATCCCTGCACGGTTGTAAATATAGTTCAGGGTCTACGCTTTTGAACATTATTAAATCTAAAAATCTTTTGTTCAATGGCGGCGTGATGATGAAAACACTCTTAGAGGCACGCGATATCCATAAGCAGTTCTCTGGCGTTCCGGTGTTGAAAGGCATTGATTTCACACTGCTGTCAGGCCAGGTGCATGCGTTAATGGGCGGTAATGGTGCGGGAAAATCGACGCTAATGAAGATCATTGCCGGGGTTGAGACGCCCGATCGCGGTGAACTCTCTGTGGCCGGTCACGCATTTGCGCGTCTTAAGCCCGGTCAGGCGCACGGGCTTGGCATCTATCTGGTGCCGCAGGAGCCGATGCTGTTTCCCAATCTCACGGTGCGCGAAAACATTCTTTTCCGCCTGCCGCGCGGCAACGACCTTAATACACGCCTGACCGATAAGCTCCAGCAGCTGCAGTGCCAGCTAAATCTCGACGCGGCCGCCAGTACTTTGGAGGTGGCAGATCAGCAGATGGTGGAGATCCTCCGCGGGTTAATGCGCGAGGCGCAGATCCTGATCCTTGATGAACCTACCGCATCGCTCACGCCCGGGGAAACCGAGCGCCTGTTCCGCCAGATCCGCGCGCTCCAGGCGCTGGGGGTCGGCATTGTTTTTATCTCTCATAAGCTGCCGGAGATCCGCGCGCTCGCCAGCCACGTGTCGGTGATGCGTGACGGCGCGGTGGTACTCAGCGGCGAAACCGCGCAGCTGGATGACAATGCGCTGATCGCTGCCATGACCCCGGTCAGCCGGGATCGCAGCTTAAGCGATACACAAAAACTGTGGCTGGCCCTGCCGGGAAACCGCCGTACCCAGGCGCAGGATTTCCCGGTCCTGCGGGTGGACGATCTCACCGGGGAGGGGTTTATCGATCTCAGCCTGGAAATTTACGCCGGCGAGATTGTCGGCCTCGCCGGGCTGGTGGGATCCGGGCGAACGGAGTTTGCTGAAACCCTCTATGGCCTGCGTCCGGCACGCGGAGGGCGCGTCTGGCTGGAGAATCAGGAGATCGGCCACGATACCGTTTCGGCCCGCCTCGGGAAGGGGCTGGTCTACCTGCCGGAGGACAGGCAGGTATCGGGTCTGTTCCTGGATGCGCCGATCCGCTGGAACACCGTGGCGCTGAACGAGCCCTCTGTCTGGCAACAGCGCAAGCGGGAATCTGCGGTGGTGGAGCGTTATCACCGGGCGCTGGGGATCAAACTCAACCATGCAGATCAAACCGTGCGTACCCTCTCCGGCGGTAATCAACAGAAGGTCCTGCTGGCACGCTGTCTGGAGGCCAACCCACTGCTGTTGATCGTCGATGAACCTACGCGCGGCGTAGACGTCTCGGCGCGCGCCGATATCTATCAGCTGCTTAAGAGCGTGGCGGCACAAAACGTGGCGGTGCTGATGATCTCAAGCGATCTTGATGAGTTTCCCGGTCTGGCGGATCGCGTGCTGGTGATGCACCAGGGGAGGCTCAGCGGCGAGTTGCCCCGCCAGGCGGTCAGCCTCGATCGCATGATGGCATTGGCGTTCGGAGGCCAGGCATGAAGACCTTATTAAAGAACCGTGAGCTGAGCGCTTTACTGGCGATCCTCGCTCTGTTTGCCGTACTGGTGGCACTGAATCCGACCTATTTAAGTCTACAGACGCTGGGAATGATCTTCGCCAGCGCGCAGATCCTGATCCTGCTGGCGATCGGCGCGGCGCTGGTGATGCTGACCCGTAATATTGATGTTTCAGTGGGATCGACCGTCGGCCTCTGCGCCATTGCTGTAGGCGTGGCGCTTAATAACGGCTATAGCCTGCCGGTCTCTATGCTCTTTGCGCTGATGATAGGCGCGCTGGCCGGTGCGTTTAATGGTCTGCTGGTGGTGGGGCTACGTATCCCGGCGATTGTGGCCACCCTCGGCACGCTGGGGCTCTATCGCGGTGGCATGCTGCTCTGGACCGGTGGGAAGTGGATAGAAGGGCTGCCTCCGGCCCTGAAAGGCCTCTCAGCGCCGGTCGCCCTCGGGATTTCACCGTTGGGCTTTGTGGTGCTGTTTATCGCCGCCGTGGGGGCGTGGATCCTGTCGCGCACCGCTTTTGGGCGTGATTTTTATGCGGTGGGCGACAACCTCGCCGCCGCGCGCCAGCTGGGCGTGGCGGTAAACCGCACCCGCATGCTCGCTTTTACTCTGAACGGCATGCTGGCGGCCTGTGCGGGCATTATCTTTGCCGCGCAGATTGGCTTTGTGCCAAACCAGACCGGCAGCGGGCTGGAGATGAAAGCCATCGCCGCCTGCGTGCTTGGCGGAATTTCGCTGCTGGGCGGGACGGGCACGCTAATTGGCGCGCTGCTCGGCGCCTTCTTCCTGACCCAAATTGACACCGTGCTGGTGCTGTTCAGGCTCCCGGCCTGGTGGAACGACTTTATCGCCGGGCTGGTGCTGCTGGGGGTGCTGGTGCTCGACGGGCGCTTGCGTCAGGCGCTGGCACGACATCAGCGGGCGCTGAAATACAGCCGTTTCCAGCCGGGCAACAAAGGGGGAAAACACGTCACCCCCTTTCCAAAACGCAAAAAAGAGGTGGCGTAAATGAAGCTTAACTGGGAAAGCGCGCTGCTGATCTTGCTGGTGCTGGAGATCCTGCTCTTTGGCGCCATTAACCCGCGGATGCTCGATATCAACATGCTGCTGTTCAGCACCAGCGACTTTATCTGCATCGGCATTGTGGCGCTGCCTCTGACGCTGGTGATCATCAGCGGTGGGATTGATATTTCGCTGGGGTCGACCATCGGCCTGTGCGCCATTGCGCTGGGGGTGATGACGCAGGCGGGGTGGCCGATGGCCGTCGCCATTCCGTTGACGCTGCTGCTCGGTCTGCTGTGCGGATTGCTCAACGCCGCGCTGATTCACTACACCGGTATCAGCCCGCTGGTCATTACCCTCGGCACGCTCTACCTCTATGGCGGCGGGGCGCTGCTGCTCTCTGGCATGGCGGGTGCGACCGGCTATGAGGGGATTGGCGGCTTCCCGGAGAGCTTTACCGCCTTCGCTAACCTGACGCTCTTCGGCGTGCCGATCCCGCTGGTGCTCTTCGCCGTCGTAACTCTTTTCTTCTGGCTGATCACCCATCGCGGACGCTTTGGCCGGCATCTGTTCCTGATCGGCCAGAACCCCCGCGCGGCACGCTATGCGGCGCTGTCGGTAAACGGCATGCCTTACGCGCTGTATGGTCTGGTGGGCGTGGCTGCGGCGATTGCCGCCCTGGTGATGGTCTCTTATTTCGGTTCGGCGCGTTCGGATCTCGGGCGCGATTTACTGATGCCGGCCCTCACCGCCGCCGTGCTCGGCGGGGCGAATATCTACGGCGGGTCAGGTTCGGTTGTGGGTACGGCGCTGGCGGCGCTGCTGGTGGGCTACCTGCAACAGGGGTTACAGATGGTCGGCATCCCCAACCAGGTGTCGAGCGCGCTGTCAGGGGCGCTGCTGGTTGTGGTGGTGATGGGACGTTCGCTGAGTCTGCACCGTGAATGGGTGCGCAATATCTTCCTGAAAACTACCCGGAGCGTACGATGAAAACAAAACTGATAGTGATGGCGATGGCCCTCAGCTTCGCCTCGGCACAGGCGGCAGACCGCATCGCCTTTATCCCGAAACTGGTGGGTGTCGGCTTTTTTACCAGCGGCGGCAACGGCGCGAAAGAGGCAGGTAAAGCTCTCGGCGTGGACGTGACCTACGATGGCCCGACCGAGCCAAGCGTCTCCGGCCAGGTGCAGCTGATCAACAACTTCGTCAACCAGGGGTACAACGCCATTATCGTCTCTGCCGTGTCGCCGGACGGTCTCTGCCCGGCGCTGAAGCGCGCGATGCAGCGCGGCGTGAAGGTGCTGACATGGGATTCCGACACCAAACCGGAGTGCCGCAGCATTTACATCAACCAGGGCACACCGGAACAGCTGGGCGGCCTGCTGGTAGAGATGGCCGGCAAGCAGGTCACCAAACCGAATGCCAAAGTCGCCTTCTTCTACTCCAGCCCGACCGTCACCGACCAGAACCAGTGGGTCAAAGAGGCGAAAGCTAAAATCGAGAAGGACCATCCTCAGTGGCAGGTCGTCACCACCCAGTTTGGCTATAACGACGCCACCAAATCCCTGCAAACCGCCGAAGGGATTTTAAAAGCCTATCCGGATCTGGATGCGATCATCGCTCCGGACGCTAACGCCCTGCCGGCGGCAGCGCAGGCGGCAGAAAACCTGAAGCGGGAAGGGGTCGCGATCGTCGGGTTCAGTACGCCGAACGTAATGCGCCCCTACGTTGAGCGCGGCACGGTAAAAGCCTTTGGCCTGTGGGATGTGGTGCAGCAGGGCAAAATTGCGGTCAACGTCGCCGATCATATGTTGAAAAAGGGCGATGTTAACGTTGGCGACAGCGTAGAGATTAAAGACATTGGGACGCTGAAGGTTGAGCCGAACAGCGTGCAGGGCTACCAGTATGAGGCGAAGGGCAATGGCATCGTGCTGCTGCCGGAGCGGGTGGTGTTCACCAAAGAGAACATTGATAAGTACGACTTCTGACGGGGGAGAACATGGCTGATTTAGACGACATCAAAGACGGCAAGGATTTTGGTATCGGTACGCCGCAGGTCAACGTACCTTACACCCTGAAGGGCTGCGGTTCGCTGGACTGGGGCATGCAGTCCCGGCTTTCACGCATCTTCAACCCGCAAAGCAACCGCACGGTAATGCTGGCTTTTGACCACGGCTACTTCCAGGGGCCAACCACCGGCCTTGAACGTATCGATCTCTCCATTGCCCCCCTGTTTGGCGAGACCGACGTGCTGATGTGCACCCGCGGCATTTTGCGAAGCCAGGTGCCCGCGGCTACCAACAAACCGGTGGTGCTGCGCGCCTCCGGGGGAAATTCGATTCTGGGCGAGCTTTCCAACGAGTGCGTGGCGGTCGCGATGGAGGACGCGCTGCGCCTGAACGTCTGCGCGGTAGCGGCGCAGGTCTATATCGGCAGTGAATTTGAGCACCAGTCCATCAACAACATCATCAAGCTGGTGGACGCGGGCGCGCGCTATGGCATGCCGACGCTGGCGGTAACGGGGGTGGGCAAAGAGATGACGCGCGACGCCCGCTATTTCTCGCTTGCCAGCCGCATCGCCGCCGAGATGGGGGCGCAGTTCGTTAAGACCTATTATGTCGACGAGGGCTTTGAGAAAGTGACCGCCAGCTGCCCGGTGCCGATTGTCATCGCCGGGGGCAAGAAGCTACCGGAAAACGAGGCGCTGGAGATGTGCTGGCGCGCCATCGACCAGGGAGCATCCGGCGTGGACATGGGGCGCAATATCTTCCAGTCCAGCGCGCCGCTCGCCATGCTGAAGGCGGTGAAAAAAGTGGTCCACGAGAACATGCGCGCGCGGGACGCGTTCCAGTTCTGGCAGGAAGAGAAACAGGGAGAAGCAAAATGAATGTGACGCTGGTAGAGATCAATATCAAACCCGAACGGGTAGATGAGTTTCTGGAGGTGTTTCGTGCCAATCATGAAGGGGCGATTCAGGAGCCGGGCAATCTGCGCTTTGATGTACTGCAGGATCCGCGGGTGAAAACCCGGTTCTTTATCTATGAAGCCTATAAAGACGAAGAGGCAGTATTAGCGCATAAGCAGACGCCGCACTATCTGGCCTGCGTGGATAAGCTCGAGGAACTGATGTCGGAGCCGCGTAAAAAACGCTGTTTTGTCGGGTTGTTGCCGGAATAACGGCCTTGCCCGGTGGCGCAACGCGGACCGGGCCTGTGGAGTGTAAATCCCGCTTGCCGGGTACGCGGAGCGCCAGCGGGTGGTTCAGGCCAGCTCAAGGCTGACAATCAGTCTCGCCAGCGCTTCACGCGGCTCGCCCTGGATCGCCTGCAGGGGAAACGGCAGTGCGGGCACCGTGACTTTTCCCATCATCTCGGCTGCGGCTGCCATGACGCGCAGGCTGCCATAACGGCGGAACAGCGCCCACAGCGGCTCAAGCCGTTCAGATTGCGCCGTCTCTTTTGAACGCGCAATCGCCAGCGCGGTCTGTGGGAACACGCCTGCGATAACCGAGTACCAGACGTCGAACCCGGCCTGCAGGGCTGGTGCTGCCTGCCAGTCACCGCTGATGCCCATGGTAACGTTGTCCGGAAGGCGCGAGCGTACCTGCGCGATATCCTCCGGCACGCGGCCAAATTTCACGGAGCCGATGTTCGGTAGCGCCGCCACGGCAAACATCAGCTCATCGCTAAATGTAAAGCCGGTGGTGGCCGGGTTATCGTAAACGCACAGCGGAACGGAGAGCTGGCGGGTTACCCGCTCGTACAGCGAATAGACCTCCTCTGCCGTCAGCCGCTGGTACGAGACCGGGGCCATTAGCACGCCAGCCGCCCCGGCCGCTTGCGCATCGTCGGCCAGACGTAGAATATCGTCCAGCCGAAGTGCGCCGATGCTCACCATCACGGGGATGCCGCCCGCATGCTCAACCGCACAGCGTGCTACCTGAGCCCGTTCTGCAACGGTAAGGTACGCGTAGCTGCCCGTGGAACCAAGAATACCCAGCGAATCTACGCCCGCATCCACCAGTGGGCGCAGAAGGGTTGTGAAAGCCTGCTCGTCGATCTTTCCCTCTTTCAGGGGGGTAAACGGAAATGCACTTAATCCGTGAAACATCGTCTCTCCTCTTAAAGCGCCAGCGGTGAACCTGAGCCGTCGTCATCGCGTTAAAAAAATAAAGCAGGGGCCATCACGGCAAGATGCGAGGCTACTGACGGCGTAACCTCTGTTGACGGTTTTATACCATGGTTGTGACCCAACAAGGATAAAGACAGGGTATTGACCAGGCCGGAAGCGAATATCGTCCCGGTAAGCCAGGCGTTGGCAAAAACAGAGCGGGGTCAGTAAAGGGGAAATGTGCGGCGGTTTACCGTTAAAAAGGCTTTGACGTAGCGGGAAAAACGGCCGGGCAGGCGCAGGGCCGCCCGGCGCTTTTTTACGCCTCTTCGACGCTCACTCTTAGCGCCGCCAGCGCTTTACGCGCTGCTTTCAACACCTGCTCACACTGCTCAATGGTGAGCGTGAGCGGCGGTTCAATGCGGATGGTTTTGGCGTTGTTCAGCGTGCCGGCTACCAGCACCCGCTGGCGGAACATCTCGCTCGCGAAGTTGTAGCCGATTACGTTATCAACAAACTCGATAGCCATCAGCATCCCTTTGCCGCGTGCGTCCTGCACCAGGTCCGGGTATTCACGCCCTAGCTGGCGGAAACCATCGAGCAGCATGTCGCCTTTCTGCTCGGCCTGCGCAGGCAGGTTTTCCTCCAGTAATACGTTGATTGTCGCCAGCGCAGCTGCACAGGCCAGCGGATTACCGCCGAAGGTGGTGGTGTGCAGGAACGGGTTTTCAAACAGCACCGAGAATACCTCTTCGGTCGCCACCGTGGCGCCAATCGGCATTACACCGCCGCCCAGCGCCTTCGCCAGGCAGAGAATGTCTGGTTGCACGTTCTCATGCTCGCAGGCAAACATCTTGCCTGTACGCCCCATACCGGTCTGCACTTCGTCGAAGATCAGCAGCGCGCCAAACTCATCGCACAGCTGACGCACGGCAGGCAGATAGCCTTGCGGAGGCAGGATCACGCCCCCTTCACCCTGAATAGGTTCCAGAATCACCGCCGCCACGTCATCGCCGGTTTTACGGCACTCGCTGAGCTGCAGGCGCAGCGCAGCAATATCGCCGAACGGCACATGGCGGAAGCCCGGCAGCAGCGGCATAAATGGTTTACGGAAGGTCGATTTTGCCGTCGCGGAGAGGGCGCCCAGCGATTTGCCGTGGAAGGCACCGCTGGTGGCGATAAAGGTGAATTTTCCGCGCGGCGACTGGTACGCTTTGGCGAGCTTAAGCGCTGCTTCGACCGACTCCGTGCCGCTGTTGCTAAAGAAGCTGTATTTCAGTTTGCCGGGGGTCAGGGCCGCCAGCGTTTTTGCCAGCATCGCCCGCAGGGGGTCGAGGAGTTCCTGACTGTGAAGAGGTTGTTTAGCGAGTTGATTCTGTACGGCGGAAACGACAACTGGATTACGGTGCCCCACGTTGAAAATCCCAAAACCACCCAGGCAATCAATAAACTCCTGTCCCTGGGTGTCGACAAGCGTATTCAAACTCCCCGCCTGCCACTCTACGGCTCCGTAATCCCCGCCAGCGGTCACAGATTTTCGATACTCTAAAAACCCCGGATTCACATGCTCTTTGAAGTAATCAATCACCTCGCGGTTAAGTTGTTTCATCTCCTCATGATCAAGCGTTTGCTTTTCAATGAGATTCAGTGCGTGCGCGGTACAGGCAAGAGCCGAGGCGCTGGAGGGTAACCTGTTCAAGATGTGCTCCCGGGGATCGCGTATCACATGATACTGAGTTAATTATTGCAGGGATTGCGCCACTTCCGATGACCCGACGAAAATCGGGATAAACGCCAGGTTAAAGTAATGTTGCACAATATTTAATCATGTGAGACGCAGCGGAGGCGGTTTTGGCGTGGGGTCGCGGGCCATTGCGTTGCACTCATTTTCGTCAATTGCACTGACGTGGTGCGGCGCACGCTACTTAAGTAGGCCTTAACGGGTAAGGCTTTGTGAGTAATTTCATCATGAAAGTATTTTGAATCAATAGATTAGAAAAGCGTACTAAACGTGCGGTTTAGGGATGATTTGCGATCTCGATCGAATTTAACAACTAAAGATAAATTCCCTACCGCCGAAAAGAGATTAACCCCCGAAATTAACATTCAAATAACCTGCAAGGGATGCTCACATGTCTTCTCAATCGTATGTCACCCAGAATGCGTATCCTCTGGACGATGACACCACTCTGATGTCCACCACTGACCTCAACAGCTACATGACCCACACTAACGATACTTTCGTGAAGGTCAGCGGCTACCAACTGAATGAGTTGCTGGGCCAGCCGCACAATGTGGTACGCCATCCGGATATGCCAAAAGCCGCGTTTGCCGATATGTGGTATACGCTGAAGCAGGGCGAGCCGTGGAGCGGCATTGTGAAAAACCGCCGCAAAAATGGCGACCATTACTGGGTGCGCGCCAACGCCGTGCCGATGGTGCGTAACGGGCAGGTGACGGGATATATGTCGATTCGCGCGAAGGCCACGCCGGAAGAGATTGCCGCGGTAGAGCCGCTCTACAAAGCGCTGAACGAAGGACGCAGTAACAAACGTCTGCATAAAGGGCTAGTGTTGCGTAAAGGCTGGTCTGGCAAGCTGCCCACTCTGCCGCTGCGCTGGCGGGTGCGTAGCGTGATGGCCGGTTTGTTTGTGGTGCTTGCCGCGGTGATGCTAGCCACCTCTGCAGGCTGGGCGCCGCTGGCGGCCAGTGCCCTCATCATGCTGACAGGCACCCTGCTGTTTGAGCAGCAGATTGTACGCCCGATCGAGAACGTTGCGCGCCAGGCGCTGAACGTGGCGACCGGGGCACGCAATAGCGTAGAGCACCTCAACCGCAGCGACGAACTGGGGCTGACCCTGCGAGCGGTGGGGCAGTTAGGGTTGATGTGCCGCTGGCTGATCAATGACGTGTCAAGCCAGGTGGTGAGCGTACGCGACGGAAGTGACCAACTGGCGAAGGGCAACGAAGACCTGAACGATCGCACCCGTCAGACCGTGGCCAACGTGCAGCAGACGGTGACCACCATGAACCAGATGGCGGCATCGGTGCAGAGCAACTCAGAGACGGCCGCCGCCGCCGATAAGCTCTCTATGGCGGCCAGCGGCGCGGCCACCGAAGGGGGCAGCGCGATGCAGACGGTAGTCAGGACGATGGATGAGATCGCCGACAGTACCCAGCGCATCGGCTCAATCACTAAACTGATTAATGACATTGCTTTCCAGACCAACATCCTGGCGCTGAACGCTGCGGTTGAGGCGGCCCGTGCGGGTGAGCAGGGGAAAGGTTTTGCGGTGGTGGCTGGCGAAGTGCGCCATCTGGCGAGCCGCAGCGCCAGCGCGGCCAATGATATCCGTAAGCTGATTGATGCCAGTTCCAGTAAGGTGCAGTCCGGTTCGGAGCAGGTGCATGCCGCCGGCCAGACCATGGATGATATCGTTGAGCAGGTCCAGAACGTCACCCGCCTGATTGCCCAGATTAGCCACTCGACCTCGGAACAGGCCACCGGTTTATCCGAGCTGACCCGTGCCGTGGCAGAACTGGATGGCATCACCCAGAAAAACGCCGCGCTGGTGGAAGAGAGCGCGCATGTCTCCGCCATGGTGAAGCACCGGGCGAAACGCCTGGAGGATGCGGTCACCGTTTTACACTAAACGTCCCGCAGAAGAAAAGGCCGCTTATTTATTTTAAGTAAGCGGCTTTTTTTATTCCGCGGTAAAGCCGCAGGGAATGTTAATTTTATATTAAATAATTAAAGTTCCCGCTGAAATAATAACCAGAAATAATGCGCGCTTATTCTTGCGCAGAAGTCAATTCACTTAAATACAGGCGCTAAAACGATCGATTACCCGCATTTAATAGGCGATACCTATTCTTTGATAGTGGTTTGTAAGAAAAAAGCGATCAAAGTCATAAAGTTAGCTAAAAACCGACCGATAACCCCCTCGTCAAAGAAATAATCACATCGACGGAGTTAATATGTCTTTAAATAACGTAAGGATCGGCACGAAATTATTTCTGGCGTTTGGGTTCATTATTTTACTCATGATAGTGAGCTCCGGTCTCTCCTTACTGAGCCTGAGTCGGGCTAATAGCGGTATGCAGACCATCATTTCTGAGGATTATCCCACCACGGTAAAAGCCAATCAGTTAATCGAACAGTTCCAGGAATTTGTCAGTACCCAGCAGCTCATGTTGCTGGATGACCAGGGCACCTACACCGCCACGTCGGAGCAGCATCTGAAGGCGATAAGTGAAAATATCACGCGCATTTCTACTGACCTGACCAACAGGCTCAACGACGAAGAATCGCAAAAAATCCTCTCCGACTTCAGCCAGATACGCCAGCAATATCTTGAGTCCCGCTTCCGTATCCTGAAAGCCATACAAAATAATGACCGTCCGGGGGCGGTGGCCGAGATGATGACCACGACCCTGACGCTGCAGCAAGCTTATAAAGCGAAAGTGCAGGAGCTGATTGCGGTGCAGAACCGCGAGATGCAGAAGGGCGGTGCCGACGTTGAACGCGACTTCAAATCGAACCGTATGATCCTGGTCCTGCTGGCGCTGGGAAGTGTGCTGGCGGCGTCGGTGATCGGCTGGTTTATCGCCCGCTCAATCACCCATCCGCTGGGCCAGGCCGTCTCGCTGGCGGAATCTATCGCCGAGGGCGATCTCACCCGAACGGTGGTCAGCCGCTCCCGTGACGAGACCGGCGTTCTGCTGAACGCGCTGATGACCATGAAAACCCGTCTGCAGGAGATTGTGCAGGAGGTGCAGTCCGGCTCCGAGAGCATCTCCAGCGCGGCGGCGCAGATTGTGGCAGGCAACCAGGATCTGGCAGCCCGGACTGAAGAGCAGGCCAGTTCCGTCGAGCAGACGGCGGCGTCGATGGAGCAGATCACCGTGACGGTGAAGAACACCGCAGCCCACACGGGCGATGCCACTCACCTCTCTGCCGATGCGGCATTGGTGGTGAAAAATAACGGTGAAATGATGAAGCAGGTGACGCAGAAAATGCGTCTGATTAACGACACCTCTAACCGCATGTCTGACATTATCAACCTGATCGATGCCATCGCCTTCCAGACCAATATTCTGGCGCTGAATGCCGCCGTAGAAGCGGCACGCGCGGGTGAGCACGGGCGCGGATTCGCGGTGGTGGCTGGGGAAGTACGCCAGCTGGCGCAGAAAAGCGCCTCGTCATCCCGTGAGATCCGCCAGCTCATTGAGAGTTCCACCAGCCAGACGCAGGAAGGCATGGAACTGGTTGAGAAAGCCAGCGCTCTGATCAACGGCATGGTGGGGAACGTGGAAGAGATGGATGCCATTCTGCGCGAGATTGGCCAGGCGAGCCGCGAACAGACGGAAGGCATTTCCCAGATCAACAGCGCCATCGGCCTGATTGACTCCACTACCCAGCAGAACTCTGCGCTGGTAGAGGAGTCCGTTGCGGCGGCATCGGCACTAAACGATCAGGCCCGACACCTGAAAGAGATGGTGAAAATCTTCCGCCTGCGTGATGAAGCCGTGGCTTAATCCAGCTGGGAGATCTCCAGCGCCGCGCGGTCGATCACGCCGATAATCTGCTTAAGCTGCGCGTCGCTGAGCGGGGCCTGGTTAACACGTAAATCCAGCACCGCTTTAAAATTATCCAGAGCCCGCTTCATCTGCGGGTTTTTACGTAACTGGGCACCCACACAGCGCGCTTTGATACGCGTCTGAATCTGCTCCAGCTGTTCCAGATTTTCATCCAGCCACAGCTGCCCGGCCACGGTGATGGCCAGCTTTTTGCGGCCGTTCTCTTCTTCCGTAATGGTAATAAACTGCTGATCCTGCAAGAAATCCAGCGTCGGATAGATCACGCCCGGGCTCGGGGTGTAATTGCCCTGGGTCAGGCTCTCGATCGCTTTAATCAACTCATAACCGTGGCTGGCATTGCGGGTCAAAATGTCGAGGATGACCAGCCGTAACTCGCCGTGTCCGAAGAATCGCTGTCGACGCCCGCCGCCGCTGTGGGGGTGATGATCGTGGTCGCGTTCAGGATGTGCGTGTCGCATAGAGTTGGCTCCTTATTTTGATATATCTAATTTATATCTAAAGTGTTCTGGTTTGCAAATTTTCACGCCGTTTTGTTTCTAACTCAATGATTAAAATGATTTATTTTATGGCTGTGAATTCGTGTCAGGGAGAAGTAAAAGGCTATCAAAAAAAACTTGCAATCCTGGTTATTAGCAATCATTATCATTTAAAATCAATTTAGATATATCGTAAATCATCACGAAGGCAGAAAAATGACATCGACCCGATACCCACAACGCGTGCGCAATGCGCTGCGTTTTCGCGAACTGGACGTGCTGCGCGTGGAGCGCATCAGCGGCGGATTTCAGCGCATTGTTTTAGGCGGCGAGGCGCTGGAAGGCTTTAGCTCTCGCGGTTTTGACGACCATACCAAAGTCTTTTTCCCTGAGCCGGGGACGACCTTTGTGCCGCCGGTCGTCACGGAAGAGGGGATCGACTGGGGCGAGGGCGTGCGCCCGCAGGCGCGCGATTACACCCCCCTGTACGATGCGGCGCGCCATGAACTGGCGCTCGATTTCTTCATTCACGAACGCGGTCTCGCCAGCGACTGGGCGGCGCAGGCCAAAGTGGGCGATAAGCTGACCATCGGCGGCCCGCGCGGTTCGTTGGTTGTGCCGGAAGATTATGCCTGGCAGCTGTACGTGTGCGATGAATCGGGCATGCCGGCACTGCGTCGTCGTCTTGAAGCCATTGCGGCGCTGCCGGTACGCCCGGAGATCCACGCGGTAGTGACGGTGGGTGACGAAGTGTATAAAGAGTATCTGGCGCACCTGAGTGCGTTTAACATTCACTGGGTTGTGGGGCATAACGAACAGGCGGTTGCCGACACGCTGGCGACCTTAAGCGTGCCCGCGGCGGATTACTTTATCTGGCTGACCGGGGAAGGGAAGATGGTGAAAAACCTGAGCCGCCAGTTTGAAACGGATGCCATTGATCAACAGCTGGTGCGTGCCAGCGCATACTGGCACGCAAAATAATCAGGCTGCTGAATCCAACTGCGCTTCGTTCACCTGATGTTCGAGCGAGGCGCGGACGTCGTTCAGCGCTTTCTCCTGCTGGGCGAAGTAGGCCTCCATATTGCTCAGGGAAGAGACCAGCAGCCAGGACTCCTCTTTTTCCAGCTCCGCCAGCTCGTTCACCAGCGTGTCGATTTGCTCGCGCACCTGGTTCATCTTTTTGCGGATACGTTCCAGATCGTTCAGTCTGTCGCTGGCCATCAGTGGCTCAAAGCCCTGCTGCAGGCGCGCCACCAGCGAACGGATGGCCTTCACGTCACCCCGCTGTTTAGCCTGATTGAGCTGCACCATCATGGCATTCGCCTCTTCTTTCAGATCGTCCGCCACCAGATCCGGATGGCAGAGCTTACTGGCCTGACGCCAGAGCCGTTTTAACTCGTTCTTATCCTCTTCTGATAAATCCTTACCTTTACGCAGTCGCACTTCGGCTTCGTGATGCTGTTCGCGGTATTTTTCATACTCGTCGTTGGCCTCATCCCGAGCCTGCCGGGCAGGCTCCTCTTCGCGGGTTAAACCGATCTCCAGCTCCTGCGCTTCGGCCAGCAGATTGGCAATCAGGTTACTCTGCTGCTGCAGCTGTTTACGCGCCTCGGCGGCCTGCAGCGAGTCTGCCGGCAGGTCGCGCCAGCGCTGGGTCAGGGTGGCCAGCACTTCCACCGCCTGAGCCATATAGTGCTGACAGCGGCGATAATCTTCTTCACGCCGGCGCGCCTCCGCCTGCTGACGGCGCAGATTCAGCTCCGCCAGAGTTTTACGCAGGGCGAGGATCTGGGTCATCAGGGGGCCGAGGCGAGAGAAATAGCTGTCGTTAAACTCATCCAGCTGCTGGACGCGGGCGTTACGACGGTCAATCAGATCGCGCAGGCGCTCTTCCAGCGCTTTCAACTCCAGCTTACTGGCCGCCAGCTGGGGATCGCGCCACGGGGTGACGGCGCGCTGGCTCTGCAGCCAGGCGGTGATGGCGGCCATCGCGGCGGTATAATTTTTCTGCTCAAGCGCCACGACGATTGCCTGTAGCTCATCGTCAAACGCTTCACTTTTCAGCCTGGCGAGCTGGCTCAGGATGATGTCGTCGTCTTCCAGTTCAATGGCATTTTTGATGATTTCTAGCCGTTTTATCGGAGTGCTCATGATGCCTTTCGCTTTGGCGCTTAAGTATTTGAGTTAAGGGTAGTTGTGGTAAGAGCTACAGGAAATAATACACACGGATGATGATCGGCGCGATGGCGGATTTCTTTAGTTTTTACGGTTTTTTCGCCTGAATGATGAATCCGTTACATTCATTACGGAAGAGGGCTCGCAGAAGGGAGCCGCGGCGCTTTTTTTGCTTTTGGCAGCGCAGCAGAAAGGTTGGGCAGTTGCCATTGAGTTCCGGTTCTTGCCGCTGTGCTTAGCAACTTAGGTTGTGGCTTGTCAAACTCAGCACAGGCATCAATATGACCACTATTCCCTGTCTGCTTTATATTTATCTCACGATAGTGAGATCGCGCAGCTGTCTGCTATGGCGCTATCTGTTTTCGCCAACCTTCGTTTTATTAATCACTGAATTTTCTCACATTGTTGAGGAAAAGAACCCGGTCAAACTAACCGGGTTAGCTGGAGTCACTCATTCCGATTTTTCAAAGCAATACATGCGACAGCCCATACAAGCAGAAAAGTGATTGCAGCGCTGCCCAATATGAAGAAATTGCTGATTAGGTTGTCCCATTCGATACCGGAGACGGGGCCTGTTAAATCACTATAAAATGCGAATAGTTTGCCCTGAGGGATGAATGCATACATCAGGATCAAAATAACTGCATACACCACGAATGATGCAGCCCACAAAAGGGCAATGTGGATCGCTCTCATCAATAAACCTGCACCGTTCCGTAAGCTGTCAAAGTCGCCGTGACCTGCATCGTAGGCGTTCTTAATAAAGCTTCTCTTAAAACTGCGAAATGTGAGGGGCTGGGTAGAGTGATACAACCTTCGCTAATTCCCATGTACCCCGCAGGATGTAACCTGAAATGTCCTCGCTCGACGCGATCAATAAAAGTCCAGTCATCAATGTTTCCGTCATCGCGATACAGCGCGAACCAGACGGAACGGTCTGAACCGGAATACTTCGTTGCGGCCCAGTCCTGTACCATTGTTCTGAGTCCTCCTGTGGGGCGGCTGACAATGTAATATTTTCCAGGAGGCAAAGGACCCTCGTTAGGTATATTTACTGAGTCCGGATTGTTCCTGTGTCCCCCTTCATATCCTGAATAGGCGGGGAAGAAACCTATCCCCGGACAACTGAGGTTTGATAACGCATTCCCGTTTAGCCGAAAGGTGCAATGGATCATCGTTCATTCCACGCGTCAGTGAACATGATATTCCCGTCGCAGTGCTTCCATGTAATTTTCTCATAGCGCAGCGACACGGCTTCAAGATGATTATGCTTTTCGGTACCGGCATTTTTGCAGTTATGCATCAGAGGGCAGACCGATACGACCTTCACGCCTTCCAGCAACATGTTGAAGTATTCAACTTCCTGACCTGCATCATTGATGTGATACCACTTAAATTCGGCACTCTGAAGGGTTTGCCCCTTTGCCACGGCTTTGTATAAGTAGGGGCTGGAAGAGTCGAATTCTTTCTCGAAACTAAGAGGGCTATGAACGCGGGTTCCTGTAATTTTACCCGTCATGTTGTCCGTGGGTAGATGTAGTCCGTGCGCGAAACTGTGAATCTCAATACTACCTTCGCGATGCTGAACATCAACAGAGCCCTTAATGTCCGCGCCACCATCATCTTTTATCCATAAGTAAGCTGGAATAGCCATAATCCACAATCTCCATTTGCGTTAAGTAATACGCAATTTTATTGTGGTTATTGTGTGCTGTACACAAGATAATCAATAGGATGAAGCCATCAGAAGCAAAACCGGAACCGTCTTTAAGCGCTGATGCGTTTTACATGGCCTGTGCTTGCGGGGGGATCGACTATGTACACGAGACCGGTGCATATGAGGTAACAGGCATTACTGCCTCTCAGGCTACTGCCGCTGAATTGAGATCGAAGAGAGAGTATCTGCCCCGGAGGGGTTGTTAATGGCACCACCAGAAAAGCTGTCGCCATTTTGTAGTCATTTATGATTTAGAAAACAAAAAAGCCACTCAATTGAGTGGCTTAATCATATGATTTTAAAGCTAAAATTTGGTGGCCCCTGCTGGACTTGAACCAGCGACCAAGCGATTATGAGTCGCCTGCTCTAACCACTGAGCTAAGGGGCCGTGGCGAAGGATTATAATGTAACTCCCCGCTGCAATCCAGCCATACGCGCCTGCCTGCTGTTTTTATAAACAACGTATTTTCAATCTTTTATACTTCTATAGTGATTCATCTATCGGGAGTAATAATGATCAACGACATTCTTGCGCCAGGCCTGCGCGTTGTGTTCTGCGGTATCAATCCGGGTAAGTCGTCGGCCCATACCGGATTCCACTTCGCCCATCCGGGAAACCGCTTCTGGAAGGTCATACACCAGGCAGGCTTTACCGATACGCAACTCAAACCGGAAGAGGAACAACGGCTGCTGGATACACGCTGCGGCATTACCATGCTGGTAGAGCGGCCCACGGTGCAGGCCAGCGAGGTCAATTTGCATGAACTGCGCAGTGGGGGCCGGGAGCTGATTAAGAAAATGGAAGACTATCAACCCGCCGCGCTGGCGATTCTGGGCAAGCAGGCGTACGAGCAGGCTTTTAGCCAGCGTGGGGTGCAGTGGGGTAAGCAGAGCGTGATGATTGGCGTGACGCAAGTCTGGGTGCTGCCAAACCCGAGTGGACTAAACCGTGCGACGCTGGATAAGCTGGTCGAGGCATATCGGGAGCTGGATGAGGCGCTGGTGGTGAGGGGGCTGTGAGCCCTCTGCGTTCAGAGCCCCTCCAGGGGCGAGGGAAAAAACAAAAAAAAAGCTCCCGTTTGGGAGCTTTTTGCTGTGTGCCTGGATTAGTCGTCCAGGAAGCTACGCAGCACTTCAGAGCGGCTCGGATGGCGCAGTTTACGCAGCGCTTTCGCTTCGATCTGACGGATACGTTCGCGGGTTACGTCGAACTGTTTACCCACTTCTTCCAGCGTATGGTCGGTGTTCATATCGATACCGAAGCGCATACGCAGCACTTTCGCTTCACGGGCGGTCAGGCCAGCCAGTACGTCGTGCGTTGCGGCACGCAGGCTCTCGGTGGTGGCAGAGTCCAGCGGCAGCTCGAGGGTGGTATCCTCGATGAAATCACCCAGATGCGAATCTTCATCATCACCGATCGGTGTTTCCATGGAGATAGGCTCTTTGGCGATCTTCAGCACTTTACGGATCTTATCTTCCGGCATCAGCATACGCTCGGCCAGCTCTTCTGGCGTCGGCTCGCGACCCATCTCCTGCAGCATCTGGCGAGAAATACGGTTGAGCTTGTTAATGGTCTCAATCATATGCACCGGAATACGGATGGTGCGCGCCTGATCCGCGATAGAGCGGGTAATTGCCTGACGGATCCACCAGGTTGCGTAAGTGGAGAACTTGTAACCACGACGGTATTCAAACTTATCTACCGCTTTCATCAGACCGATGTTGCCTTCCTGAATCAGATCCAGGAACTGCAGACCACGGTTGGTGTACTTCTTGGCGATAGAGATAACCAGACGCAAGTTTGCTTCAACCATCTCTTTCTTCGCACGGCGGGCTTTCGCTTCACCGATGGACATACGACGGTTGATATCTTTCACCTGTTCGATGGTCAGGCCGGTCTCTTCTTCAATCTGCTGCAGTTTCATCAGGCCGCGATGCACGTCTTCTTTCACGTCGTGCAGTTTTTCAGACCACGGCTTGTTCATCGCGATAGCGGCGTTGAACCAGGTTTCGCTGGTTTCGTTACCGGTGAAGAGGGTGATGAAGTTCTTCTTCGGCATTTTGCACTGCTCAACGCACAGCTTCATGATGATGCGTTCCTGGGTACGTACGCGATCCATCATCACGCGCATGCTGTTAACCAGGTAGTCGAACTGTTTAGGCACCAGACGGAACTGTTTGAACACTTCAGACAGCTTCAGGATCTGTTCCTGAGCGGCAGCATGGCTGCGGCCTTTGGCTTTGATCGTGTCGCGAGCCAGTTCGTACTGGGTACGCAGTTCACCAAACTTCTCGCGCGCCAGCTCAGGGTCGATGCTGTTGTCGTCATCGCTGCTGTCGTCGTCGTCTTCTTCGTCTTCGTCTTCGTCGTCATCCATCTCTTCCTGAGACAGTTCAGATCCAACGTGGGTGGCGGTCGGCGCCATATCTTCTTCAGCGTTTGGATCGACGAAGCCGGTGATAAGATCGGACAGACGTGCTTCTTCCGCTTCAACGCGATCGTACTGCTCAAGCAGATAGGTGATGGCTTCCGGGTATTCGGCAACGGAGCACTGAACCTGGTTGATCCCGTCTTCAATGCGTTTTGCGATGTCGATTTCGCCTTCGCGGGTCAACAGTTCAACGGTACCCATTTCACGCATGTACATGCGAACCGGGTCGGTCGTGCGTCCGATTTCAGATTCTACGCTGGACAGTACCTGTGCAGCGGCTTCTTCAGCATCTTCATCAGTGTTGTTGGAGTTTTCAGCCAGCAACAGATCATCGGCATCCGGTGCTTCTTCCATCACCTGAATACCCATGTCATTGATCATTTGGATGATGTCTTCGATCTGATCTGAATCGACGATATCTTCCGGCAGATGGTCATTGACCTCGGCATAGGTCAGATAGCCTTGCTCCTTACCGCGTTGGACAAGAAGTTTCAGCTGTGACTGCGGGTTTTGCTCCATAAGACGGTATCCACACTTATTCGTTTGATTGGTGTCGGCAATACGGCTGCCAACATTTAAAGCGAGGGCGTACTTATATTTTTGCCGCTGCCTCTCAGTGCGGCTGTCGGGGGCTTCCCGATCGATATTCGGCACTTAAGCCGTTAAATACTTTTGTCTTTCTCTTATTTCTTCGCCAGTTCCTGGTTCAACATCCAGAGTTCCCGGCGCTCTTCGCTGCTTAAACCGTGTGTGCGCTCGCGAGCAATTAACTCCTCCTGGCGCAGTTCAAGCATCGAATCAAACATATGGTTGAGCGAATCGGTGAAGGTCTCTTCAGCGATATCCTTATCTGCTATATCGTCCCACATCGACAATTTTTCAAGGGTTGCGGCCGCTTTTGTGCCGCGATAGTGCTCTAAAAGTTGCCCGGTGGTCAGACCTGGCTGTGACAGACAAGTGTTGACCAATTCTGAAAATAAGCCAAGTCCAGGCAACTTATCGTGGTCCAGACCCGCCAGCGACGGCACTTTGGGCGCCAGCTCAGGGTTCTGTACCAGCAGTCCTATCAGTATACGCATGGTTGTGCGTTTTAGCTGCGGAGCGGGACGTGCCGTGCCGTTATCGGCCTGTTTTGGCATTAACCGTTCAAGCTGGCTGTCATCCAGTATGCCCAGCTTTTTGCCCAGCTCCTGACGCAGATAGATGCGCAACGTTTCGCCCGGTACCTGAGTAATCAGCGGCAGGGCCAGCGTACTCAACTGCGCACGGCCATCCGGCGTGCTCAAATCTACCTGCGGCATCAGGCTGTTAAAGAGAAACGTGGAGAGCGGCTGTGCCTGCTCCATCCGCGCTTCAAATGCCGCTTTACCCTCTTTACGCACCAGCGTATCCGGGTCTTCCCCGTCGGGCAGGAACATAAAGCGTAGCTGCCGCCCGTCGGTCATATACGGCAGCGCGGTTTCCAGTGCGCGCCAGGCGGCATCGCGTCCCGCGCGATCGCCGTCGTAACAGCAGATGACGTTATTGGTCACCCGGAACAACAGCTGAATATGGTCAGCCGTAGTGGAGGTGCCCAGCGACGCGACGGCATAGTTGATGTCGTATTGCGCCAGGGCGACCACGTCCATATAGCCTTCGACCACCAGCAGGCGCGGCGGTTCAGCGTTATCTTGCTGCGCTTCATAAAGGCCATACAGCTGGCGGCCCTTATGGAAAATGTCAGTTTCCGGGGAGTTCAGGTACTTTGGCAGGGCATCGCCCAGCACGCGGCCACCAAAACCAATGACCCGGCCACGCTTGTCGCGAATGGGGAACATCACCCGCTCGCGGAAGCGGTCGTAGCTGCGTCCCTGGTCATTCGTGACCAGCATGCCCGCATCGATAAGCGATTTACGATCTTCGCTATTGCCGCCAAAACGCTTTAACACGTTATCCCAGCCGGGCGGGGCGAAACCAATAGCGAAACGCGCAATGACATCGTCGCTCAGACCGCGCTTGTTCAGATACTGACGCGCAGGCTCAGCGGCAGGTTGCTTCAGAGACTGTTGGTAAAACGAATTCAGACCTTCCAGCAGTTGATAGAGACTTTGCCGTTGATGGCGCTCTATCTGGCTTGGGCCAGAGCCTGCTTCATAAGGCACTTCAAGGTTGTGCATGGCGGCCAGCTCTTCGACGGTTTCAACAAACTCGAGCTTGTCGTAGTTCATCAAAAAGTCGACGGCATTGCCGTGTGCGCCGCAACCGAAGCAGTGGTAAAACTGTTTCTCACCGTTTACGGTGAAAGAGGGGGTTTTTTCGTTATGGAACGGACAGCACGCATGGTAGTTCTTGCCCTGCTTTTTGAGCTTTACCCGCGCGTCGATGAGATCGACGATGTCGGTTCTTGCCAGCAGGTCATTGATGAAAACGCGTGGGATTCGTCCAGCCATATGCCCCGTGAATTTTTAGCTACTCATAAACGAAAACAAGCCGCGCATTCCTTACGGAAGCACGGCCTTACGACTATTACTCTGTCTGTCAATTGAGGGCCGTTGCCCTCAACAGATTAGTACAGACGAGTACGGCGTGCGTTTTCGCGAGCCAGTTTCTTCGCGTGACGTTTCACAGCAGAAGCTTTAGCGCGCTTACGTTCGGTCGTTGGTTTTTCATAGAACTCACGACGACGAACTTCAGCCAGAACACCTGCTTTCTCGCATGAACGCTTGAAGCGACGCAGTGCTACGTCGAACGGCTCGTTTTCACGTACTTTAATTACCGGCATGTAACTCTCACCTTTAATAAATTCGGTTTGCCGCTGGCATCAACGCCAGCTTATTTCAAAATGGTGCGGAATTTTACTGCAATTGCTGCTGCTTTGTAAAGCACCGATGCGATTTTGAAATGGGACTTTTATAAGGGTGGGGAGTATACACGAACTCAACGCCAGGGGTGAGGAAAGTTTTACATCAACCCGCATTGGCCCTACACTGCGCGGTATTGAAACGAGGTAAAACAAGTCATGCGTGTACTCGGTATTGAAACATCCTGCGATGAAACCGGCATCGCCATTTACGACGACGAAAAAGGGCTGCTTGCCAACCAACTGTATAGTCAGGTGAAATTACATGCTGACTACGGCGGTGTGGTACCTGAACTGGCCTCCCGCGACCATGTGCGCAAAACGGTGCCCCTGATCCAGGCGGCGCTGAAAGAGGCCGGCTTAACGGCGAAAGAGATCGACGCCGTCGGTTACACCGCAGGGCCTGGCCTGGTGGGTGCGCTGCTGGTCGGTGCCACCGTTGGGCGCGCGCTGGCGTTCGCCTGGGACGTGCCTGCCATTCCTGTTCACCATATGGAAGGTCATCTGCTGGCGCCGATGCTGGAAGATAACCCGCCGGAATTCCCCTTCGTGGCGCTGCTGGTCTCCGGCGGGCATACCCAGCTGATTAGCGTGACGGGCATTGGTGAGTATGCCCTGCTGGGCGAATCCATTGACGATGCGGCCGGTGAAGCCTTCGATAAAACCGCCAAGCTGCTGGGGCTCGACTATCCGGGGGGGCCGATGCTCTCTAAACTCGCCTCGCAGGGAACGGAAGGGCGCTTTGTCTTCCCCCGTCCGATGACCGACCGTCCGGGCCTGGATTTCAGCTTCTCCGGTCTGAAGACCTTTGCTGCCAACACCATTCGTAACAACGGCAACGACGATCAAACCCGGGCGGACATTGCCCGCGCGTTTGAAGATGCGGTGGTGGATACCCTGATGATCAAGTGTAAACGCGCTCTGGATCAGACCGGTTTTAAACGTCTGGTGATGGCGGGAGGCGTGAGCGCCAACCGCACGCTGCGCGCGAAGCTGGCAGAGATGATGCAGAAACGTCGTGGCGAAGTGTTCTACGCTCGCCCCGAGTTTTGTACCGATAACGGGGCGATGATCGCTTACGCCGGCCTGGTGCGTCTGAAAGCGGGCGCGACGGCAGATTTAGCCGTCTCTGTGCGTCCACGCTGGCCGCTGGCAGAGCTGCCTGCGGCGTAACGCCTCTCCCTCTCCCCGCGGGGAGAGGGAAATATCCTCATCCCGCGTTACTACACCCGCAACATCCCTTTCTCTTCCAGAAACGCAATAATCGTTGCCAGGCCGTCGCCGGCTTTCAGGTTGGTGAAGGTCCACGGACGCTCGCCGCGCATGCGGTTGGTATCGCGCTCCATCACCTCCAGTGAGGCCCCGACATAGGGCGCCAGATCCGTTTTATTGATAACCAGAAAATCGGATTTGGTGATCCCCGGCCCGCCTTTACGGGGGATTTTTTCCCCTTCGGCCACGTCGATGACGTAAATGGTCAGATCGGCCAGTTCCGGGCTGAAGGTGGCGCTCAGGTTATCGCCGCCGCTTTCGACGAAGATCACGTCCAGGTTGCCAAACTTCTCGCTCAACGCTTCTACCGCCGCCAGGTTCATCGAGGCATCTTCACGGATGGCGGTATGCGGACAGCCGCCGGTCTCTACGCCCACGATGCGCTCAGGCTCCAGGGCACCAGCTTCGGTCAGGATGCGCTGATCTTCTTTGGTGTAGATATCGTTAGTGACCACCGCCAGGTGATACGTGTCGCGCATGGCTTTACACAGCGCTTCCAGCAGTGCGGTTTTACCCGACCCCACCGGGCCACCCACGCCCACGCGCAGGGGATGTTTGTAATCAGACATAGACAATCCTCAGGAACGGAATAACCGTGAATATTGTGTTTCATGACGCGCCGAGGCGATGGCCGACAGGGGCGTCGCGGCACCCAGTTCATCATCATGGCGCAGTAAAGCCTGTTCAAATCCCGCCGCGAAGCGATCGCTCAGTTCGATAATCAGCTGTTGTGCCGCCTGTTGCCCGAATGGCACCAGCTTGACGCCCGCCATCACCGCGCTCTCAATCCAGCTGTAACCCAGGCTCAGGGCCAGCTCGCGAGGAGGGATCGCCCAGCGAACGCCCAGCCATGCCATGCCGCAAAGCTGGCTTTGCATAAACAGCGGTTGCCAGTCTGGCGGGCAGTCCGGCTCCCAGCTCTTGATAAGCCGGGTGAAGGCGGCGCCGCGATTGCGCTCCTCTTCGCGCAGTTCACGCGTTTCGCGGCAGGCCAGCAGGTACGCCGTCCACCGTTTTGCCTGAGCGATATCGTGCCGCTCGCAGGCGTGGCAGAGGCGGATAAACAGCGGTAAATCGGTGCAGAAAAAGCTCTGCTCCATCTGCTGTATCTGCCAACGGCGGAATGCGTCGACGGTCGTCACCCAGCCCGCTTCGGCCGCCCACTCCAGCCCCTGGGACCAGGTAAACGATCCCACCGGCAGACTACTGCTGGAGAGCTGCATCAGCCGCAGCCGCTGGCGGGCGTTCTCCATCAGCTCATCAGCGCCAGCAGCGCAGAGGCGATAAGTCCGCCGCCCAGCGTTTTACGGATCCCGTCATGACGGCGCAGCAGCAGGCCTGCGCCGAAGCTCAGGCACAGCACCGCCGCGCTTGCGAGCATAAAGCCAGAGGTAAAGAGCCAGAAGCTGTGGCCCGCCATCTCTACACCGTGCGCCCAGCCGTGGAACATAGCCAGTGCAGGCACCGCCAGCAGCAGTCGGTTCTCTGTTTTAAACATCATCACGCCGCATACCGCCAGCGAGGCGACGATCAGCGTCTCCATCCCGCTAAAGCCACCGAACAGGCTGCCCGCAATGGCACCGGTGAGCATCATGCCGAGGGTGGCGAGCGGCATCAGCAGCTTACGGCCGCTGAGGGCAGAGAGGACGCCAGCGCCGGTCAGCATCAGTAGGTGATCGAGACCGGTCAGCGGATGGAAAAAGCCCGCCTGAAAGCTATCCGCGCCGTGCCCCGGATGGGCGAGGGCGGGAAGGGAAAAGGCCAGCAATAACAGAGGAAGGTATGTACGCATGACAGATCCTTAATGTGAATGAGCGTGAGAGTGGCTATGGCTGTGAGCATCGCTGGTATACGCCCCGGCTTCCGGTTCAAACGGCAGCGTGGCAAACGTCACCTCAAGGCCGAGCAGCCGCACCATGTCGTCGAGGACATGATCGTGGTGATAGCGCAGCTCGCCGGGCATGATTTGCAGCGGCACGTGGCGGTTGCCCAGGTGATAGCAGGCGCGGGCAAGCAGGAAAGGATCGGCGCAACGCACCACCGAAACGGACTCCGGGGCGGCAATCACTTCAATAATTTCGCTGCCGTCTTCCGTTGCCAGCATGTCGCCGCCGCGAAGCAGCAGGCCGCGCGGCAACATGAGCCCCGCTTCGCGACCATCGTTCAACGTGACGCGGGCGCGGCTTTTGACGCGGATATCAATCGGCAGCGTCACGCTGGTGGTGACGCGATGGGCGTGATCAAGGCGTTGGGTTAAGGTGATCATCTTGGCTCCTCAGAACAGGAAATAGCGTTGCGCCATCGGCAGGATCTCTGCCGGTTCGCTGGTTATCAGCTCGCCGTCCACGCGCACCTCGTAAGTTTGCGCATCGACGGTAATGTTGGGTTGCAGGCCGTTGTGGATCATGTCGGCCTTCTTCACGCTGCGACAGCCTCGCACCACGGCGGTGGCGCTTTGCAGGTTCAACTGCCGGGCAATGCCCTGCGCCTCTGCCGCCTGCGAAATAAAGGTCAGGCGGGTGGCGTGACGGGCGGCCCCCAGCGCGCCGAACATCGGGCGGTAGTGCACGGGTTGCGGCGTAGGGATAGAGGCGTTGATATCGCCCATCGGGGCGCAGGCGATCATCCCGCCTTTCACAATGGTCGCGGGTTTTACGCCAAAGAATGCCGGAGACCAGACCACCAGATCCGCCAGTTTGCCCGCTTCGATGGAGCCGACTTCGTGGGCGATACCGTGGGTCAGCGCCGGATTAATGGTGTATTTGGCGACGTAGCGCTTCACGCGGAAGTTATCGTTATCACCGCTCTCTTCCGGCAGCGCACCGCGCTGTACCTTCATCCGGTGGGCGACCTGCCAGGTGCGGATAATCACTTCGCCCACGCGGCCCATCGCCTGCGAGTCGGACGAGGTGAGCGAGAAGGCGCCGATATCATGCAGCACATCTTCGGCGGCGATGGTCTCCCGGCGGATGCGCGATTCGGCAAAAGCCACGTCCTCGGCGATGTCCGGGTCAAGGTGGTGGCACACCATCAGCATGTCGAGATGCTCATCGATGGTATTTACCGTATAGGGCAGCGTCGGGTTGGTGGAGGAGGGGAGAATATTCGGATGCGCGCAGGCGGTAATGATATCCGGCGCGTGACCGCCGCCCGCCCCTTCGGTGTGGAAGGTGTGAATGGTACGCCCGCCAATCGCCGCCAGGGTATCTTCCACGAAGCCGGATTCATTCAGCGTGTCGCTGTGCAGGGCCACCTGTATATCCATCTCTTCGGCCACCTCCAGCGAACAGTTGATGGCCGCCGGCGTCGCCCCCCAGTCTTCGTGGATCTTCAGCCCGATGGCACCCGCTGCAATCTGCTCGCGCAGCGCGTCGGGATTAGAGCCGTTACCTTTGCCCAGCAGGCCAATATTAACCGGCAATGTATCGGCCGCCTGCAGCATGCGGGCGATATACCAGGGGCCCGGTGTACAGGTGGTGGCGTTTGTGCCCGCTGCCGGGCCGGTGCCGCCGCCGATCATGGTGGTGACGCCGGAGACCAGCGCCTCTTCCGCCTGCTGCGGGCAGATCCAGTGAATGTGGGTGTCGATCCCGCCGGCGGTCACGATCTTCCCTTCGGCGGCGATCACCTCCGTCGCGGCGCCGATGGGGATGGTCACGCCGGGTTGAATATCCGGGTTACCGGCTTTGCCCACGGCGAAGATCCGGCCATCTTTGACACCGATATCGGCTTTCACGATCCCCCAGTGATCGACGATCAGCGCGTTGGTCAGAACCAGATCCACACAATCTTGCGCGGTCATCTGCCCCTGGCCCATGCCGTCGCGGATCACTTTCCCGCCGCCAAATTTCACCTCTTCGCCATACACGGTGAGATCTTTTTCCACCTCGATCCACAGCCCGGTGTCCGCCAGCCGTACCTTGTCGCCGGTGGTGGGGCCAAACATGTCGGCGTAGGCCTGACGCGAAATCTCAGCCATGCTTCACCTCGCCCATCACCTCGCCGCGAAAGCCAAAAATACGCTGCGCACCCGCCACCTGGACGAGCGTCACTTCGCGCTTCTGGCCGGGTTCGAAGCGCACGGCGGTGCCAGCCGGGATATCCAGGCGGTAGCCTCTCGTGGCCTCACGATCAAATTTTAACGCCGGGTTGACCTCGTAAAAGTGGTAGTGCGATCCCACCTGAATGGGGCGATCGCCATGGTTTTCGACCACCACGCGTTGGGTCTCGCGGGCCACGTTGAGGGCGATCTGCCCTGGTTTGATCTGATACTCGCCTGGGATCATTGCGCGCTCCTTAGACGATGGGGTTGTGAACGGTGACCAGCTTGGAGCCGTCCGGGAAGGTCGCCTCCACCTGAATATCCGGGATCATCTCCGGTACCCCTTCCATCACCTGCGAGCGGGTGAGGACATGACGTCCGGCCTCCATCAGCTCCGCCACGGTCTGCCCGTCGCGCGCGCCTTCCATAATGAAGGCGCTAATCAGCGCGACCGATTCCGGATAGTTGAGTTTGACGCCGCGGGCGAGACGGCGCTCTGCCACAAGCGCGGCGGTGAATAACAACAGTTTGTCTTTTTCTCTGGGGGTCAGTTCCATAGGGGCTCTCTCAGGTCTGCCAGATCCGGGGTGAATGGGGCGCTTTGGCGGTTAAGTGCGGGCGCAGATGCTGCCAGATATCGCGCATCACCCGCTGGCAAATCAGGTTATCGTGCGAGAGAAAACGTACCGACAGCAGACCATCCGTGAGGGTGGCGCCGGCAAAATGGTTCAGCTCTGCCAGCAGGCTTCGCGTTTCCTCCAGGTGGCTCTCATTTGCCGGATAGAAAAGCAGCGTGCCGAGCCACGGATGGCCCGCCACCGGCGAGAGGTCGCCGTCGGCCAGGTGCTGGCGTTCAATTAACAGCGGTTCGCCATCGCGCCACACTTCCAGTCGACTCTCGAGCGTGCCGTGGCTAAAGGTTTCATCAATGACCGGGCGGCCCAGGCAGTAAAGCTCCCACGCCAGCAGCGTGCTGGTGGAATGCAGATGGAATACCGAGCGCAGCGCGGCGTTGGCGCCGGGGAAGAAAATCGTGTCCTGGGGTAGCCACTCAAGCGTGGCGTTTTCGTCCAGCCAGAAGTGCTGAACCAGCCGCGCCTGCGGTCCGCTGCTGCGGTAGAACTTACTGGCGCCCGGCATGGTGATCAGCGCATGGCTGTTGGCGTCCAGTCGAATAGAAATATCCAGTTCATCGCCTCCGACAATCCCGCCAGGCGGGTGCAGCAGGTAGAGATGGCAGGTGTTGTCTTCCGGATAAAAGGGGCGCTGAACGGTAAGGGGACCGACGTGACGGGCAGAGTAAAGGAGGGTTTTTTCCGGCGTATGACGAAACGCTAAAGCCAGCGAGGCGCGCCAGCCTTTATACGTATTATCAGCCACCTGGGTTGCTAACATGGTTCGTCCATCTGCTCGTCGTCGGGTTCCAGGTCAGTATGCCCTGGCGCAAATGAACCCTGTCATATGAGTCGCTTATGGATAGCGGGGGATGAAAAAGAAAAAGCACGGCCGGGGCCGTGCTCTCAAACGCGTGTTATGGCTTATTTCAGATGTTCATGCAGCGCTGCGCCCGCCTGCTGCAAGGCAACTTTCACCGTTGGCTCTTCGCTCAGCGGATTCAGCAGGCCATAGTCATGGATCATACCGTTGTAGCGGGTAACGGTAACCGGCACGCCTGCGGCATCGAGTTTACGGCCAAACGCTTCACCCTCGTCGCGCAGCACATCCAGCTCCGCGGTCTGAATCAGGGTTTGCGGGAAGCCTTTCAGCTGTTCAGTGCTGGCACGCAGCGGCGAGGCGAGAATCGAATTACGGTCAGCCGCGTTCGTGGTGTAGTTATCCCAGAACCATTTCATCATGTTTTTTGACAGGAAATAGCCGTTCTCAAACTGGTTATAAGAGGCGGTATCGAAGTTTGCATCGGTAACCGGCCACAGCATTACGTTATAGCGGATTTTCGGCCCTTTAAACTGTTTTGCCTGCAGCGCCACGGAGGCCACCATGTTGCCACCCACGCTATTACCGACCAGACCCAGACGGCTGCCATCCACACCAATTTCCTGACCGTGCTCTGCTACCCATTTTGTCGCTTCATAGGCCTGATTGATGGCCACCGGGAAGTGCGCCTCTGGTGACGGGGTGTAATCCACATAGACCGCAGCCGCGCCGGATGCCCGCACCAGATCGCGGATCAAACGTTCATGGGTTGGGTAATCACCCAGTACCCAGCCGCCACCATGGAAGAACATAAACACCGGCAGCGTGCCGGTCGCACCTTCAGGCTTAACGATGGTCAATTTGATCGCCTGCCCGTTGGCCTGGATGGTTTTCTGCGAAACCTGCGCCGGTGGCAGTTTTGCCCCCTGCTGGGCGCCAATCAGTACCTGGCGTGCTTCCTGCGGGGTCATTTGCTCCATCGGCTTACCGTCACCGCTATTCAGGACGTTCAGAAACGCCTGCACACCAGCAGTGGGGGCCGGAGTATTAACAGGCTGCGCGGAGGCCGCAGCGGATGCGAAGACGGAAGAAACCAGGATTGCGGATAATGTTTTCATGGTGAAGCCTCTGTATGTGTCGTTAAGGTTGTTTGTCACTAACTAAGTAGTGCGCTATTTAGTTTGTGCTTTAATACTTGCGCGCAAGATACTTTTAGTCAAACATTATTTATACTTTTTTTAGAAAGATTTGCGTGATGGGAGTTAAAAATGAAAGAAAACAAAACGTTAGATGGTTTGCTCTGTTTTTCGTTGTACTCGGTAACCAACGCCCTGATCCGCCAGTACCGGCCCTTACTCAATGAACTGGATCTCACCTATCCGCAGTTCGTGGTGCTGATGGCCCTCTTTGAGCAGGATAATATTCCGCTGCGTGACCTCAGTGAAAAGACGTTATTTGATTCGGGTACCCTGACCCCGCTGGTACAAAAGCTTGAAGCGAAAGGCTTTTTGAAACGCGTTGCGGTGGTGGGAGATGAACGAATGAAAAACGTCGTGCTAACCGAAAAAGCGGATGCGCTGAAAGCGCAAATTATGGGCTTGCCGGACCAGATGCGCTGTAGCATGCGTATGAACGATGAGGAGTTGGCGACGTTGAGACAGCTCGCCAGAAATCTGCTGGAGGATTTATAGCCCGTGATGGCGGGGACGTTGCGCCCCCGCCAGTGCCTTATCCTTAGCGGTAATCTTCGGCGTCCACATCGTACCCGGAGGGCTCCCAGCGGATCGCCAGCAGCGACGCCAGACCAATGAATGGCGCCAGGGCAATCACCCAGAAGACGGCGGTATCCAGCGAGGCCACCAGCAGCGGGAACATAAACAGGGATAACGTCGAACTGCTGCGCATCAGAGTCTGATTGAGCCCAACACCTACGCCGCGCAGTGAGGTCGGATAGCTCAGCGAGGCAAAGGTCATGGTATGCGCGCCGGGGCCAAACCCCTGGCCGAACAGGAACAGCGCCAGCATCGCCACGGCTGTCACCCCTTCAGCGGCACCATCCGGTCGACCAATCAACGCCAGTCCGAGCAAGGCGACAAGCTGGCAAGCGTAGCCCGCCAGCGACATCCGCCATGCGCCGAAGCGCGGCACATAACGTACCGCCAGCAGCCCGCCCACAAAGGCAAACAGCAGGTTGAGCGCCAGCGAGATCAGAATCGTTGTTAGCATCGACTGCACAAAGAAGCTGGAGATGATCACCGGCAGACCGAAGGCGACGGCGTTGTAGGCAAAAGAGGAGACCACGGAGAGCAGCGTCGCCAGGGTGGTACGCCGTAAATAGCGACCGCGGAACAGGTTCAGGTAGTTTGACCATTTGGCCTTGTTCACCACCGGGGCCGGCTGGTTAAGCACCTCCTGTGGCACATGGGCGTTAATGTTATACGACTGCCGCAGGATAGACGCGGCCTCCTTCAGCTTGCCCTGGTTCGCCGCCCAGACCGGGGATTCGCTCATATAGCGGCTACGAATCGCAATAATTACCAGCGCAGGCACCGCGCCAAAGCCGAGGATTAAGCGCCAGAGCCAGTCGCTATGGCTTTCGGGCAGTACGGCATAGAAGAAGAGCACCAGCAGATACGAAATACTGATTGCGGCGTACCAGGTAGGGCACCACATCGCCACGCTGGACGCTTTGTTGCCCGGACCTTTAAGCCTGGCGAACTCGCTGAGAAACGCCATCGCGACGGGGAGATCGATCCCCACCCCCAGGCCCATCACAAAGCGGGCCCCTGCCAGCACGTATTCATTGGGGGCGAGGGCGCAGGCGATGGCTGCGACCACAAAGAAGACCATGTCGGCCATAAAGACGCGGTAGCGCCCGATTTTATCAGTGAGATAACCCCCGAGGAGCGCCCCGACAATGGCGCCAAAGGTGATGGCCGATGCCACCATCCCGGTACCGGCCGGAGTGAGATTGAATTCGCGGGTGATATCTTTGATGCCAAACGCCAGCGCACCCAGATCGTACGCATCGAGGAAAATGCCACCCAGTGCGATGCCGACCACGATACGGGCGTTAGCTCTGCCTTGTGATCCCGCATTGACCAGACGTGAAACGTCTGCCGCGCTACGAACCCACCTGATGTCACCATCCGGGGCATGTCCTGCCGTTGAAAGCGGAGTTGTATCTGAAATGTCTGCCATTTTTCTTTTTGTGTCGTTGTGGTGTGTCTCTTAGAGTTACCACAGGCAGAAAGTGATAAATATCACATTTGGTTATAAGACATAACCTGAAGAGAGCGTGACCCGCCAGGCCCGTTTACGCAGCGCGTCGCCGGGCAAAAAGAGGAGAGAGAAATTACTCAGGCTCTCTCTTTTTTCGTTTGAATTTGGTCCAGATTTTGGTCTCCTGACGACGCCACAAGCGCTGAATATTATCGTGATGGCGTAGCAGGATAAGGCAGGAGAGCATCGAAACCGGGAAGGTAAACTGGGGTTTAAACCACCAGACGTAGAAGGGCGCAATCAGTGCGCTGACAATCGCACCCAGTGAAGAGTAACCGCTCAGCAATACGCTCAGCAGCCAGGTGCCCGCCATGACGCCGGTGAGATCCCAGCCGATAGGGGCAATCGCCCCGAAGGCGGTGGCCACGCCTTTGCCGCCTTTAAAACCGAAGAAGACAGGCCAGATATGGCCCAGACAGGCGGCAATAGCAATCAGTCCCAGCCAGAACGGCGTCACGCCCAATGCGTATGCGCCCCAGACGGGCAACATGCCTTTCAGGACGTCGAAAATCAACACCGCTACGGCTGCTCCTTTGCCGCCAATTCGTAGTACATTGGTCGCCCCCGGATTTCCGGAGCCACTCTCACGTGGATCGGGAAGCCCGGCAAGACGGCAGACCAGAATGGCGCTGGAAATTGAGCCGCAAAGGTAGGCGAGGAGGATCATTCCAGGCGCGATTGCACTCATAACGCTGTTCCGTTTTGAAAATGTCGTTTTGTACTCAGCATCTGTGGATAATACGCATAATTCGCCGGGAGTGGTATCTGGTTAAGTCAAAAAGCAGGCAGGTCGTGATGGATATTGTATTTATAGAGCAACTTTCGGTAATCACCACTATTGGTGTTTACGACTGGGAACAGACCATCGAACAGAAGCTGGTGTTCGATATCGAAATGGGCTGGGATAACCGTGCCGCAGCGAAAAGCGATGACGTGAATGACTGCTTAAGTTATGCCGATATCAGCGAGGCGGTGGTAAACCATGTTGAAGGGCAACGTTTTGCGCTGGTCGAGCGCGTGGCGGAAGAGGTGGCGAGCCTGTTGTTAAGCCGCTTTAACTCCCCCTGGGTGCGCATCAAACTCAGCAAACCGGGCGCCGTGGCGCGTGCTGCCAACGTTGGCGTGGTGATCGAGCGTAGCCAAAATCTTAAAGGCGATAATTAACTTCATAATTACTAAACCATTTCCGGTTAAACCGGTCTTAAAGCTGTAGCTTTCGCGGCTGCCCGTAGGGTAGGCCGTTTTTACTATAATTTTTAGGGGTTTATTTGATGAGCGATATGCACTCGCTGTTGATAGCGGCAATACTGGGTGTGGTCGAAGGATTGACGGAGTTTTTGCCGGTTTCCAGTACCGGACACATGATTATCGTGGGTCACCTGCTGGGCTTTGAGGGCGAAACGGCAAAAACCTTCGAAGTGGTTATTCAGTTGGGTTCCATTCTCGCCGTGGTGGTGATGTTCTGGCGCCGTCTGTTCGGCCTGATTGGCATTCACTTTGGCCGCCCACCGCAGCATGAAGGCGAGGGCAAAGGTCGTCTCACATTGATTCATATTCTGCTTGGTATGGCGCCCGCCGTGGTGCTGGGCCTGATTTTCCACGACACCATCAAATCGCTCTTCAACCCCATTAACGTGATGTACGCGCTGGTGGTGGGTGGCGTGCTGCTGATTGCGGCAGAACTGCTGAAGCCAAAAGAGCCGCGCGCGCCGGGTCTGGATGATATGACTTACCGCCAGGCGTTTATGATTGGCTGCTTCCAGTGTCTGGCATTGTGGCCGGGCTTCTCCCGCTCCGGGGCGACCATTTCCGGCGGTATGCTGATGGGCGTGAGCCGCTATGCGGCATCGGAGTTCTCGTTCCTGCTGGCGGTGCCGATGATGATGGGTGCCACCGCGCTGGATCTCTATAAGAGCTTCCACTTCCTGACGGTGGGCGACATCCCGATGTTTGCCGTCGGCTTCGTGACGGCGTTCCTCGTGGCGCTGGTGGCGATCAAAACCTTCCTCCAGCTCATCAAGCGCATCTCCTTTATTCCGTTCGCCATCTACCGCTTTATCGTCGCGGCAGCGGTGTACGTGGTCTTCTTCTGATGACCGGTTGCCCTCACTCTTTTGGCTGAGGGCAACGCTTTTCCTTCCATTCTGACACTGCCTGAATACGCCTTTTCGTTAACTCTTCGCGAATTTCTGCGCCCTTAAATCCTGCCTCCACGACCGCTTTGGTCGGCACCGCTTTCGCCACATCCCAGGCTTCACGGAGTAACCGACCCTGCGGGTAGTCGTTGGCCTCAAACCCGGTGCGTCCACGTACGTCCGCTTCGCTGGTAAGGGCGATCTGCTCCACGCGTACGGGCTTGCGCCAGGCGTCGATGCTGTCGAAAAGCTTCACGATGGTGGCCGGTTTCAGGATCGGGAAGGTGTGGATCAGGTCATGGAATTCGGCGACCAGCTTCGCTAAATCGCGCAGTTCGTTCGGTACGCGCAGACGCTGGCAGAGCCCGGCGACCAGCTTCACGCCCGCCGGGCCATGACCGTGATGCCGTGGCCACAACGCTTTTGGCGTGAGTCCTTTTCCCAGGTCGTGACAGAGCGTGGCAAAGCGCACATCCACCGTCGGGCTCAGCATCGCCGCCATGCTCAGGGTCATCAGGGTATGGACGCCGGTATCGATTTCCGGGTGCCACTTCGCTGGCGCAGGCACCCCAAAGAGGGCGTCAATTTCCGGGAAGAGCACCTTCAGGGCGCCGCAATCGCGCAGCACCTGGAAAAAGACCTGCGGGTTGCGGGTAGAGAGCGCATTTTCCGTCTCTTTCCAGACGCGCTCCGCCGTCAAATGCTCCAGCTCGCCTGCGGCGGTCATGGCCGTCATTAAGGCCATGGTCTCGTCGGCAATGCGGAAGCTGAGGTGGGCGTAGCGTGCGGCAAAGCGCGCGACGCGCAGAACGCGCAGCGGGTCTTCTGAAAACGCAGGGGAGACATGGCGCAGCAGGCGGTTTTTCAAATCCTCCTGGCCGCCGTAAGCATCCACGATGGTGCCGTCATCATTACGCGCGAGGGCATTGATAGTGAGATCGCGGCGAAGCAGATCTTGCTCCAGGGTGACGTCCGGTGCGGCATAGCAGGTAAACCCGGTATAGCCGGAGCCAGATTTTCGCTCCGTACGCGCCAGGGCATACTCTTCGTGAGAGTGGGGATGAAGGAATACGGGAAAATCGCGGCCTACCTGCTGGTAGCCCGCGTCAAGCATCTGCTGGGGGGTGGCGCCCACCACCACCCAGTCTTTATCTTTAACCGGCAGACCTAACAACGCATCGCGAACCGCACCACCGACCAGATAAATCTTCACGCCTTACACTCCCGCATCCATTTTTCACAAAATAATACGTTAGTGTGGCAGAGAAGACGATTTAGTTCATCCAGCGATCTTTACGCTTACGGCTCGGTATCAGGTGAGGCAGCACCAGACCCAACAGCAGGCCTACGCCCAGCACGCCGCCGCCATACATAAACCACTGCATGATGATGGTGCGCTGTTTGTCGTCAAGCTGCAGGTTCGCGGCGTTGACCTTCTTCTGCGCGACGATCAGCTCGTTCTTGAGCTTCTGGTTCTCTTCTTTCAGGCCATTAATCACGCTATCGCTCTGCGAGACCTTCTGCTGCATCTCGGCGGTGCGCTGGTTCCAGGTGGTGTCGATATTATTTAGCTTATCGGTCAGGGTCTTAACCTGATTTTCCAGATCCGGTACACGGGTACGCAGGCTGGGGTTAGTGCTAAGCTCTTTCAACGGGATCCACGCCGTACGGCCGCTGCTGTCGCGCACCTGGCCGTAGTTGGTATCCGCATTGGTCTGTAACAGAGAGACTTCCTCGCCGGCATTGACGGTGCCCACGAGACGATAATGGTCGCCCGGGCCGCTGCGTACCCAGGTGTTGAGTTCATCAGAAACGTAGCGTTTCTCTTCCGCGTGCACCGCAGTGGCGGCGCTGAAAGCGAGGAAAGTGAGTCCAATCAGGCGTAATTTAAGCATCATTAGTCGTTATTTACATAAAAAGTGGAACGATAGTAGAGGTTACGATGCTTCCACGCAAAAGATTCGTCAGCATTCAGAATCATCTGTGTACCGTAACGCACTGCGTCTAACCTTTACGCCCGTCAAATTGCTCATTGCGTGGCAATCTGGCGCAAAATACTATCTACTGACAAAAAAGTGATGAGTAAGTTCGCTGTAATTTACCCCGCTGTGACGCAACCAGAAGATCGAGGCCATGGCTCAGGAAATCGAATTAAAATTTATCGTCGAAAATGACAGCGTTGATGCGCTGCGTACCCGCCTTCACCAGTTGACCGCTGAACATCATCAGCCGGTGGAGTTACTTAACATCTATTACGAAACGCCGGATAACTGGCTGCGCCGCCACGATATGGGCCTGCGCATCCGTGGTGCCAGCGGGCGCTATGAGATGACGATGAAAATCGCCGGTCGCGTGGTGGGCGGTTTGCATCAACGTCCTGAATACAACATCGATATTGAAAAGCCTGAACTGGCGCTGGATCGCTTCCCGGCTGAGGTCTGGCCGGAAGGGGGATTACCCGCCACGCTTGCCGCCGAGGTGAGCCCCCTGTTCAGCACCAATTTCATGCGCGAGAAGTGGCTTGTGAATGAAGGCAACAGCCGCATTGAGATTGCCCTCGACCTCGGGGAAGTGAAGGCCGGTGAACTGCAGGAACCCCTTTGCGAGCTGGAGCTGGAGCTGCTGGAAGGCGATGCCGAAGATGTGCTGAAACTGGCGCGTAAGCTGGTAAGCCAGCCGGGTCTGCGTCAGGGAAGCCTGAGCAAAGCCGCGCGCGGCTATCACCTGGCGGCAGGTAACACCCCACGCACCCGCAAACCGACGCCAATTCTGAAGGTTCCGGCCAAATCCTCCGTGGAGAAGGGCTTTGAAGCGGCACTGGAACTGGCCCTCAGCCAGTGGCAGTACCATGAAGAGCTGTGGGTACGCGGCGTGAAAGACGCCAAAGCAGACGTGCTGGCGGCAATAAGCCTGGTGCGCCATACCCTGGCGCTGTTTGGCGGTATCGTTCCACGTAAAGCCAGTGCTCGCTTACGCGATCTGCTTACCCAGACCGAGACCCTGATGGCAACCGAGGTCTCTGCCCAGACGGCCACGTACAGCGCGCAAAACGCCACGGCTAAACTGGCGTTGACCGAGTTTCTGGTGATCCATGGCTGGCGCAATTTCCTGGATGCCAAAGCGCAGGCCAAAATTGACGACTCATTTAAACGCTTTGCTGATATTCACCTTTCCCGTCACGCGGCGGAACTGAAAGCGGCGTTCGCCCAGCCGCTGGGCGACCAGTATGGCGATCAGCTGATCCGACTGGCGCGTGATATCGACAGCATATTGCTGCTGGCTGGCGCCTATGATGGCCCCGTCGCCCATGCCTGGCTGGAGAACTGGCAGGGGTTGCAGCATGCCATTAAGACCCGTCAGCGTATTGAGATTGAACATTTCCGTAATGACTCCATTTCGCAGGAGCCATTCTGGCTGCACAGCGGAAAACGTTAACGCAGGCAAGGAACCCCAATCATGCCGCTTTCCTCCCAGTTACAGCAGCAGTGGCAGACGGTGTGTGAACGTCTGCCGGCGTCGTTACCCGCCTCCTCCCTGAGCGAGCAGGCGCAGCAGGTGCTGACCTTTAGCGATTTTGTGCAGGAGAGTATTTCTGCGCATCCCGACTGGCTGGTGGAACTTGAAACCTCGCCACCCCAGGCGGAAGAGTGGCGGGAGTATGCCGCCTGGCTGCACGCTGCGCTGGCAGAGGTGACCGACGAGGCTGCGCTGATGCGCGTGCTGCGTCAGTTCCGCCGTCAGGTGATGGTGCGCATCGCCTGGGCGCAGGCGCTGTCACTGGTGAGCGAAGAGAGCACGTTACAGCAGCTGAGTGCCCTGGCGGAGACCTTAATCGTCGCCGCCCGCGACTGGCTGTACGAGGCGTGCTGTAAAGAGTGGGGAACCCCCTGTAATGACGAAGGCATCCCGCAGCCCTTGATGATTCTGGGGATGGGGAAGCTGGGCGGCGGCGAGCTGAACTTCTCTTCGGATATTGATCTGATCTTTGCCTGGCCGGAGAAAGGGGCGACCCGTGGAGGGCGCCGCGAGCTGGATAATGCTCAATTTTTCACGCGTCTGGGTCAGCGGCTTATCAAAGCGCTGGATCAGCCGACTCAGGACGGCTTTGTCTATCGGGTGGATATGCGTTTGCGCCCCTTTGGCGACAGCGGCCCGCTGGTGCTGAGCTATGCCGCGCTGGAAGATTATTACCAGGAGCAGGGGCGCGACTGGGAACGCTACGCGATGGTAAAAGCGCGGATCATGGGCGATAACGACGATGTCTACGCTGGTGAGTTACGCGCCATGCTGCGCCCGTTTGTCTTCCGTCGTTATATCGACTTCAGCGTAATTCAGTCGCTGCGAAACATGAAAGGGATGATTGCCCGGGAAGTGCGGCGTCGTGGACTGCGGGATAACATCAAGCTCGGCGCGGGCGGTATCCGGGAAATCGAATTTATTGTTCAGGTCTTCCAGTTGATTCGCGGTGGGCGCGAGCCGTCGCTGCAATCCCGCTCTCTGCTGCCCACCCTGGCGGCGATTGCGCAGCTGAATCTGCTGCCGGAAGGGGATGCGCAGACGCTGCGTGAGGCCTACCTCTTTTTGCGTCGGCTTGAGAATCTGCTGCAAAGTATCAACGACGAGCAGACGCAGACTCTGCCGGGCGACGATCTCAATCGCGCGCGCCTCGCCTGGGGCATGCGGATGGACGACTGGCAAAGCCTTACCGACCAGCTCGATCGGCACATGGCCGCGGTGCGGCATATCTTTAATGAACTGATTGGCGATGACGAAAGCGAATCACAAGAGGATGAACTCTCTGAGCACTGGCGCGAGCTGTGGCAGGATGCGCTGGAAGAGGACGACACCACCCCGGTACTGGCGCACCTGAGCGATGAAGATCGTCACCGGGTCGTGGCGCTGATTGCCGATTTCCGCCTGGAGATGAACAGGCGCGCCATCGGCCCTCGCGGGCGCCAGGTGCTGGATCATCTTATGCCGCATCTGCTGAGTGAAGTCTGCCCCCGCGCGGATGCCCCGATCCCCCTTTCGCGTTTGACGCCGCTGCTAACCGGCATTATTACCCGTACCACTTATCTGGAGCTGCTGAGCGAATTTCCCGGCGCGCTTAAGCACCTGATCACCCTCTGTGCCGCCTCGCCCATGGTGGCCAATAAGCTGGCGCGTTATCCGTTGTTACTGGATGAGCTGCTTGATCCCAATACCCTTTATCAGCCGACGGCGACGGACGCCTATCGCGACGAGCTGCGCCAATATCTGCTGCGCGTACCGGAAGAGGACGAAGAGCAGCAGCTCGAGGCGCTGCGCCAGTTCAAGCAGGCGCAGATGTTGCGCGTCTCGGCTGCCGATATCGCTGAAACGCTGCCGGTCATGAAAGTGAGTGACCATTTAACCTGGCTGGCGGAAGCGATTATTGATGCGGTGGTACAGCAGGCATGGGTGCAGATGGTGGCGCGCTACGGGCAGCCGAAGCACCTGGCCGATCGGGAAGGCCGCGGTTTTGCGGTAGTGGGGTATGGCAAGCTGGGCGGCTGGGAGCTGGGATACAGCTCCGATCTGGATCTGATCTTCCTGCACGACTGCCCGGTGGACGTAATGACCGACGGCGAGCGGGAAATCGACGGGCGACAGTTCTATTTGCGGCTGGCTCAGCGCATCATGCACCTCTTTAGCACCCGCACCTCATCAGGGATCCTCTATGAGGTGGATGCGCGACTGCGTCCCTCTGGTGCGGCGGGCATGTTGGTCACCTCGACCGAATCCTTTGCCGACTATCAGCAAAACGAAGCCTGGACGTGGGAGCATCAGGCGCTGGTGCGCGCCCGGGTGGTGTATGGCGATCCGCAGTTAACCGCGCAATTCGACACCATTCGTCGGGATGTGCTTACCACCCCGCGCGAGGGCGAGACCCTACAAACTGAAGTGCGTGAAATGCGCGACAAGATGCGTTCGCATCTTGGCAATAAGCACCGGGATCGCTTCGATATCAAGGCCGATGAGGGCGGGATCACCGATATTGAGTTTATTACGCAATATCTGGTACTGCGTCACGCGCACCTGAAACCAAAGCTGACCCGCTGGTCGGATAACGTGCGCATTCTGGAACTGCTGGCGCAAAACGACATCATGGATGAAGCGGAGTCGCTGGCGTTAACCCGGGCTTACACCACGCTACGTGATGAGTTGCACCATCTGGCATTGCAAGAGCAGCCTGGCCATGTGGCGCCAGAGTGCTTCGCGGCAGAGCGAGAGCTTGTGCGGGCCAGCTGGCAGAAGTGGCTGGTGGAACCGTGCGTAACAAAACAAGTGTGATATTATCGCGCGCAAATTGTGAATCTTTCTGGAGTCAGGAATGAAAGTAACACTGCCAAAGTTTGAACGGGCTGGCGTGATGGTTGTGGGCGATGTGATGCTGGATCGCTACTGGTACGGACCCACCAGCCGCATCTCCCCGGAAGCGCCGGTACCGGTGGTAAAAGTTGATACCATTGAGGAGCGTCCTGGCGGCGCGGCAAACGTGGCGATGAATATTGCGTCCCTCGGCGCGCATTCGCGTCTGGTGGGGCTGACAGGTATTGATGATGCGGCGCGTGCCCTGAGCAAAACGCTGGCCGACGTGAACGTCAAATGTGATTTCGTTTCTGTGCCTACCCATCCCACCATTACCAAGCTGCGCGTGCTATCGCGTAACCAGCAGCTGATCCGTCTCGACTTTGAAGAGGGGTTTGAGGGAGTAGATCCGCAACCGCTGCACGAGCGCATCAACCAGGCGCTGGGCAACATTGGCGCGCTGGTGCTCTCTGACTACGCCAAAGGGGCGCTGGCGAGCGTACAGCAGATGATTCAGCTGGCGCGTAAAGCCAATGTGCCTGTGCTGATCGACCCGAAAGGGACAGACTTCGAACGCTATCGTGGTGCCACGCTGCTGACGCCTAACCTCTCTGAGTTTGAGGCGGTGGCGGGCAAGTGCAAAAACGAAGCTGAGCTGGTAGAGCGCGGCATGAAGATCATCGCCGATTTCGAACTTTCTGCGCTGCTGGTGACCCGTTCCGAACAGGGGATGAGCCTGCTGCAGCCGGGTAAAGCGCCGCTGCATATGCCAACCCAGGCCCAGGAAGTCTATGACGTGACCGGTGCGGGCGATACGGTGATTGGCGTGCTGGCGGCGACGCTTGCGGCGGGCAATACCCTGGAAGAGGCGTGTTACTTCGCCAACGCCGCGGCAGGCGTGGTGGTGGGCAAACTGGGCACCTCTACCGTCTCGCCGGTTGAGCTGGAAAACGCCGTGCGCGGCCGCGCAGAGACGGGCTTCGGCGTGATGACCGAAGACGAGCTTAAAGACGCCGTTGCCGCAGCGCGTAAGCGGGGCGAAAAAGTGGTGATGACCAATGGCGTGTTCGACATCCTGCATGCCGGCCACGTCTCCTATCTCGCCAACGCGCGCAAGCTGGGCGATCGCCTGATTGTGGCGGTCAACAGCGATGCCTCGACAAAACGTCTGAAGGGCGAGACCCGTCCGGTCAATCCGCTGGAACAGCGCATGATTGTACTGGGTGCGCTGGAGGCGGTGGACTGGGTGGTGTCGTTTGAAGAGGACACGCCGCAGCGCCTGATCGCCGGTATCCTGCCCGATCTGCTGGTGAAAGGCGGTGATTATAAGCCAGAGCAGATCGCCGGTAGCGAAGAGGTATGGGCTAACGGCGGCGAAGTGATGGTGCTGAACTTTGAAGATGGCTGTTCAACGACGAACATCATCAAAAAGATACAGAAAGATAGTGAATAAAAAAACGGGCCTGATGGCCCGTTTTTTTATACCTGATCGTCGACCGGTGGAATAGCCGGGGCCGGTTTCACTTCCGCAGGGGTGTTGCGGTTTTCCAGTTCTGTCAGACGTTGCTCAAGCAGGGCGATTTTTTCGCGGGTACGCAACAGCACCTGAGTCTGGACGTCAAACTCTTCGCGGCTCACCAGATCCAGACGCATCAGCTGCGATTGCAGGATCTGACGGATCTTCTTCTCTACATCGTCACCAAAATCACGAATGCCTTTCGGCATGGATTCATGGACCTGACGGGCAATCTGTTCAATTTTTTTCGGGTCAATCATTGTCGTTTCCCTTGATGAAAAGGTGTTAATGACCATTGTAGCGCGTAACGCGGATCCATAAACCAGATTTGTATGAAGCTAATGCGTTGCCGAACATAATCATTAGCGTTATAGTTATCTCGCTTATTCTCAGGGCGGGGCGAAATTCCCCACCGGCGGTAAATCAACCTTACGTTGAAAGCCCGCGAGCGCTTCAGGTGTGAGCCTGAAGGTCAGCAGATCCGGTGTAATTCCGGGGCCGACGGTTAAAGTCCGGATGGGAGAGAGTAACGATCAAGTCGGGCGAGGCCCGCTCACGTTATTTTTTTGCCGCTTTGCGGCGCTCCTAAGACTGCCCTGATTCTGGTAACCATAATTTTAATGAGGTTTATTTACCATGAATCAGACGCTACTTTCCTCTTTTGGTACCCCTGTCGAACGTATCGAACAGGCTCTTACCGCCCTTCGTGAAGGTCGCGGTGTGATGGTGCTTGACGATGAAGATCGTGAAAACGAAGGTGATATGATTTTCGCCGCCGAAACCATGACCGTTGAGCAGATGGCGCTGACCATTCGCCACGGCAGTGGCATTGTCTGCCTGTGTCTTAACGAAGAGCGCCGTAAGCAGCTGGATCTGCCAATGATGGTAGAAAACAACACCAGCGCCTTCGGCACCGGCTTTACGGTAACCATCGAAGCAGCCCACGGCGTGACCACTGGCGTGTCTGCTGCCGACCGTATTACGACCGTTCGTGCCGCCATTGCCGACGGCGCAAAACCTTCCGATCTGAACCGTCCGGGCCACGTCTTCCCGCTGCGCGCGCAGCCGGGCGGCGTTCTGACCCGCGGTGGTCACACAGAAGCAACCATCGATCTGGTGACTCTGGCAGGCTTCAAGCCAGCCGGCGTGCTCTGTGAACTGACCAACGACGACGGCAGCATGGCGCGCGCGCCAGAGTGCATCGACTTTGCCGTGAAGCACAACATGGCCGTTGTCACCATCGAAGATCTGGTGGCCTATCGTCAGGCGCATGAGCGTAAAGCCAGCTAATTGAATGAAAAACGCCGGGTTAACCCGGCGTTTTTTTTATCCTATCCCTGCGGTTTGTAGCAGGACCAGACTTAGCCCCATCACCGACATGCCGCAGAGCACGCCATAGCTCGGGTTATTGTTAGGATCGATCTCTTTTGCCAGCGGCATGAGTTCATCCACGGACAACGCCACCATAATCCCCGCGACCGCAGCCATGATGGCCGCCATGACTACCGGTGAAATCAGGCTTCCCAGAATCAGCCATGCCAGCACGCCGCCAAGAATCTCTGCCATACCGGAGATCCCGGCCCAGAATACCGCTTTACGTTTAGAGCCCGTGGCGGCATAGACCGGTCCGGCCACCGCCAGACCTTCAGGAATATTGTGCAATGCCACGGCCAGCGCGATACCAAAGCCCAGCTCAAGATTATTGCTGGCGGTAACGTAGGTGGCGACCCCTTCCGGGAAGTTATGCAGGCTGATGCCCAGCGTCAGCAGCACGGCGGTACGTTTGATATTGCCCGGCAGCGGTTTCGCCCCCTTTTGCATCAGATCCTGCGGATGCGCATGGGGCAGCATCCGGTCCAGCGCAAAGTAACCCAGCAGGCCGAAGACAAACATGCCATAGCCCAGCACCGGCGACATGCCCTCGGTGCCCAGCGCGGCGGGCAGCATCTCCATGAGTGATATCAGCAGCATAATGCCCGCGGCAAAGCCGAGGGAGAAGGCCAGCACACGGTTAGACGGTTTCTGGCCCAGCACGCCGAGAATCGCACCAATAAACGTGGCGGCGCCTGCAAGTATGGTCAGAAGCAAGGGTACTGACATGTCTCTCTCCTTTTGATAACGATTCTCATTAATATTAAGGGCTAAAAGCGGGCAAAGCGAGAGGGCCGCTACGCCTTTACCATTCCCTTACATTCAAATTTCCTGAAGATCATCATCATGCTTATCCGGGTTCATCTTAGCGCGATAGCGCGTAATGTGATGCTATTAAATCGACATCTTATGTAAGGATATCACCATGACTGCTTCTCGTATGCCAGCGCTGTTTTTGGGGCACGGTAGCCCGATGAACGTGCTGGAGGATAACGTCTATACCCGCGCATGGCGTCATCTGGGCGAGACCTTACCGCGTCCGAAGGCTATCGTGGTGGTGTCCGCCCACTGGTTCACCCGCGGTACTGGCGTGACCGCGATGGAAGCGCCGAAAACGATCCACGATTTTGGCGGTTTTCCCCAGGCATTGTATGACACGCACTACCCGGCGCCGGGTTCGCCCGAGCTGGCGCAGGCGCTGGTTGAAAGGCTGGCGCCCGTCCCGGTGGCGCTGGATAAAGAGGCCTGGGGCTTCGACCATGGCTCCTGGGGCGTGCTTATTAAGATGTATCCGGAAGCAGACATCCCCATGGTGCAGCTTAGCATCGACAGCACCAAACCGGCGGCCTGGCATCTGGAGATGGGGCGCAAGCTGGCAACATTGCGTGACGAGGGCATTATGCTGGTGGCCAGCGGTAATGTGGTGCACAACCTGCGTACCGCGCGCTGGCATGGCGAAAATACGCCCTATCCCTGGGCGACATCGTTCAACGATTTTGTAAAAGCGAATCTTCACTGGCAGGGGCCCGCCGGAAAGCATCCGCTGGCGAATTACCTGGAACACGAAGGTGGCTCGCTGTCGAATCCCACGGCTGAACATTTCTTGCCTCTGCTGTATGTGCTGGGGGCCTGGGATGGCGAAGAGCCGATAACGATCCCGGTCGACGGAATTGAGATGGGGAGCCTGAGCATGTTGTCGGTACAGGTGGGTTAAAATATGCCCGGTAGCGCAGGCCACCGGGCAAGGTTTACTCTACAAAGATGTGCGGATAGAAGCGTGACAGATCCTGGGTAATCAGCGCCCGGTCTTCACGAATACCAATCCCGGCTGGCTCGTCGTTGATAAGCCAGCTGCCAATCAGGACATAGCTGTCGCCAAATTTAGGCAGTTGATAAAACTGTTGGACGATCATTCCCTCTTCACCGTACGGACCTTCAACGGCTTCCAGCGTTTTACCGTTTTCGATAATCGATACGTTGGCACCTTCGCGGGAGAAGATCGGTTTCACGACATACTTATCCATTGGCGGATAGTCATCTTCGGCGAAATAAGCAGGCAGCAGGTTAGGGTGATCCGGGAACATCTCCCACAGCATCGGCAGCAGCGCTTTGTTCGAGATGATGCTCTTCCATGCTGGCTCCAGCCAGCGCACGCCGGCATCTTCCAGCTTGGTGGAGAACATCTCGCGCAGCATGAACTCCCACGGATAGAGCTTGAACAGATTGCTGATGACCTGGTCCTGCAGATCAGTAAACTGACCTTTCTCACCCAGACCAATGTCTTCCATATACAGAAATTCGGTGGCGACCTCTGCTTCTGCAGCGCAGTCCTGCAGATACTGCACGGTACCCCGATCTTCTACCGTATCGCGGCAGCAGGCCAGATGCAGCAGGTTGAAACCGTGCTGTTCACGCAGCTCGGCAAAGCGCGCAATCAGCTTTTCCTGCAGGCTGTTGAACTGATCGCTACCTTCCGGCAGCTTGCCCGCCTGGAGCTGATCTTCCAGCCAAATCCACTGGAAGAACGCCGCTTCGTACAAGGAAGTCGGCGTATCGGCGTTATTCTCAAGCAGCTTAGGTTCACCAACGCCATCCCACGCCAGATCGAGGCGGGAATAAAGCGACGGCTGATGCGTTTCCCAGGACTGGCGAACGAAACCCCAGGTGTGTTTAGGAATGCGGAATTTGGTCATTAGCGCATCGCTGGCAATGACCTTATCGACGACTTTCAAACACATCTGATGCAGTTCGGCAGTCACCTCTTCCAGCTTTTCAACCTGCTCAAGAGTGAGCTTGTAATAGGCCTCTTCACACCAGTACGGCTCGCCGTACATGGTGTGGAAGTTAAAACCATATTCAGTGGCTTTTTCGCGCCAGTCCGGGCGCTCGACAATACTGACTCGTTCCATTATCAGCCGCCCATGGAGCGGGTTGAGGTGCCCGTGGCACTACGCTGCATGGAGGTCTGTTTCGCAACAGATTCCCCAAAGCCGCCGCGGGTCACGGTGCTGGTGGTCGCCGGTTTTGGCGCCATCGCGGTTTTCGGTACCGTCATGGTACGGCCCGGCTGTGCGGCGCCGTACCCCTTACCGCTGGCGTCGGTATATTTGCCGTAGGCAGGGCTGTTCGGATTTTTGGAGCTAAACAGCGGCTGCTGCTGGTAGCCTGCGCCACCGCTCATCAGGCGGCCCATCATATAGCCCGCCATCAGCGGCATCCAGAAACTGCCGCTGGATTGCGCCTGCGCCTGGTTTTCTGGCGCGGTGCCAGCCTGTGCCGGTGTTGGTGCCTGCTGACACTGACCTTCACCGAATTCGGCTACGCAGTCTTCACGGCTGGCGTATTTCGGCGCAGTACGTTCAGCTTCTTTCAGGGCACTGTTGTAAGCGGTGGTACATTCCGCTTTGTTGCCGGTGGCGGTCGCACAGTCATCAGCGTTCTGATAGAGCGAAACCGTTTCGTCGTTTTGTTCACAGCCCGCCAGCATAAAGACGGCCGTTACGGCCAGTGCGACAGGAGTAAGATGGCGTGCGCCCCAATTTTTGCGGAACGACGCGTGATTGATGGATTTTGTCCGTTTCATTTTTGTCTTCCAGGACCCAGTGGTATTACGTGGTATATAACGCTCAGAATAGAGGATGAGTGGTCGAAAATGAAGCGTAGTGCGGGAATCGAGGGGATCTTTACGTTGGCTTACGTTTATACCGGACAGAGTTCAAACTGCCTGTGTCTCGGCTGTCTGCAATTCGAAGGGATCGGGTTGTATTTATCGGTTGGTGTGAAAACAGACCCGGCCTGAAAAATCAGGCCGGGTTAGCGCATCAGTTGCGCAGCATTCCGGTAGAGGCCGGGCGTGCGGCTGGAGCGGCACTGTTGGCGGCATAACCATCAGCGGACGCATCCTGACCTGGATTTTCCGGCGCCACGGATTCTGGCGTGGTAGAGATAGGTTTACCCAGGGAGCTGTTCAGAATCTGCAGGTCCTGTTCATTCAGGGTTCCCAGGGCAGATTTGATGTTCAGCTGGTTAATCAGGTAGTTATAACGCGCATTAGACAGCTGCTGCTTGGCGTTATAGAGCGTGGTCGTCGCATCCAGCACGTCAACAATGGTACGGGTACCCACTGAGTAACCGGCTTCCATCGCATCCAGAGAGCTCTGGGCAGAGACAACGGCCTGTTTATAGGCGTTGATGCTGCTGATGGAGGCGTTCACGTTGTTAAAGGAGGAACGTACAGTCTGCACAACGCTGCGGTGTGCGCTTTCAAGCTGCTCGCTCGCGCCAACAAAGTTGTACTGCGCCTGTTTAACCTGCGAGTTCACCATTCCGCCCTGATACAGCGGCAGGGAGAAGCTCAGGCCAACTTTGTTCTGACCTACGTCAGCGTTATTATTGATGGAGTTGGAGCCGCTGTAACGTGAGTTGGAGATGCTGGAGGAGGCGTTCAGATCCAGGGTTGGCAAGTGGCCATCCTGCGCCTGACGAATCTGTTCGCGGGCCAGGTCCTGGCTCAGACGTGCCTGCAGCAGGCTCAGGTTACGGTTTTCAGCTTCTTTCAGCAGGGCATTCACCGCCTGCGGCTTATCGGTTTTGAAGCTGTCGACGTTCAGCGAAGCCAGTTGCGGGTAGTAATTACCGGTAACCTGACGCAGCTCTTCAACGGCGTTATCAAGGTCGTTACGCGCGGTCACTTCGTTCGCCAGTACGCTGTCGTACTGTGAACGGGCGTTCTGTACGTCGGTGATCGCCACGAGGCCAACGTTAAAACGCTGGGTGGTTTGATCCAGTTGACGGTAGATGGCCTGTTTCTGGGCTTCGATATAAGAGAGGGTATCGATAGCGCTCAGCACCTTGAAGTAAGCCGTCGCGGTGTTGAGAATCAGGGTTTGTTGATCGGTCTGGAAAGTGACATCCTGAATACCGGCAGATTTTTCCTGCAGGGTCAGAGCACGCCATTTAGACATATCAAACAGAGTCTGGGTTAACTGCAGGGAACCGCTGGTCACGTTTGAGTCCTGACCGTTAGCATCGCGATAGCCGTTAGTGTAGGAATAGTCAGCCCCTAAACCGAGTTGTGGCAGAAGTGGGCTGCGTGCTTCATTAATCTTCTCAAAGGCAGCATCACGGTCGGCAGCGGATTTACGCAGTTCCGGGTTGCTCAGTCGTGCCTGCTTATAAACCTGTAACAGGTCCTCTGCCTGACTCATCGCGCTGAAACCCGTCAGGCTCAGGCCGATGAGAATGGGGAGCAATTTCTTCATTTGCTTTCCTTGTTGTGAAGCTTTGTTAGCGCTGATCTAATTAAAAATAATTTACCGATTCTAGCAGACTTCGCCAGTACAAAAGGTTGGCGTTCCGTGCCATCCGGCAGTAACTCGCAGCAATTTACCATACTGTCTGAGAAACCGCATTTTAGAAGATTTGAAAATCGAAATAACATCACCACTTTTACAGGACACTCTCATGCCTATACCGGAAAAGATGCCAGTGACTTTCAGCAAAAATGATGTAGAAATTATTGCACGAGAAACGCTCTATCGCGGATTTTTTTCGCTCGATCTTTACCGTTTTCGCCACCGCTTGTTTAACGGCGAAATGAGTGGCGAAGTGAAACGCGAAATTTTTGAGCGCGGGCACGCCGCAGTATTGCTACCCTTTGACCCAGTGCGCGACGAAGTGGTACTGGTAGAGCAGATCCGTATTGCTGCATTTGATACCAGCGAAAGCCCGTGGTTACTGGAGATGGTGGCCGGAATGATTGAAGAGGGCGAAACAGCGGAAGATGTCGCCCGCCGCGAAGCCATGGAAGAGGCCGGGCTGGTAGTAGGCCGCACCAAACCGGTGTTGAACTATCTCGCGAGCCCGGGTGGCACCAGCGAGCGTTTATCTGTTTTGGTAGGCGAAGTGGACGCCACGACCGCGCAAGGTATACATGGTCTGGCTGATGAAAACGAAGACATTCGTGTTCATGTGGTGAGCCGGGAGCAGGCTTACCTTTGGGTAGAAGAGGGGAAAATCGACAACGCAGCTTCTGTCATCGCTTTGCAATGGCTCCAGCTGCACTATCAAGACTTACGAAATGAGTGGAAATGAATGAAGCGTTATACACCTGACTTCCCTGAAATGATGCGTTTGTGCGAGACCAACTTCGCGCAACTCCGACGCCTGCTGCCGCGAAACGACGCGGCTGGCGAGACAGTGAGCTATCAGGTGAGCAACGCGCAGTATCGGTTAACGATTGTGGAATCTACCCGCTACACTACGCTGGTCGAAATTGAGCAGACGGCCCCATCCGTCAGCTACTGGAGCTTACCGTCGATGACGGTGCGCCTTTACCACGATGCGATGGTCGCGGAAGTGTGTTCAAGTCAGCAGATCTTCCGCTTCAAAGCGCGGTATGATTACCCAAATAAAAAGTTGCATCAACGTGACGAAAAGCATCAAATTAATCAGTTTCTGGCCGACTGGCTACGATACTGTTTAGCACATGGAGCGATGGCGATTCCGGTTTGTTAGCGTCGTGAAACCTACCTAAGGACACCATTTGGAAAGCCTGTTAAACCTGACTGTTGCTGGTGGGGCGCCAGTCAGGGTACTACAAATTACTGATACTCACCTGTTTGCCGAAAAGCATGAAACCCTGTTGGGGGTGAATACCTGGGAGAGCTATCAGGCTGTCCTGGATGCGATTCATGCTGAAAAGCGCGAATACGATCTGATTGTCGCCACGGGTGATCTGGCGCAGGATCAAACCGCTGCGGCCTACCAGCGCTTCGCTGAGGGTATCGCGAGCTTCAGCGTGCCCTGCGTCTGGTTGCCTGGCAACCACGATTTCCAGCCTGCGATGTACAGCGCGCTTCAGGATGCGGGCATCTCGCCTGCCAAGCGCGTCTTCGTGGGCGAGCACTGGCAAATTTTGCTGCTCGATAGCCAGGTGTTCGGCGTACCGCACGGCGAGCTGAGTGAATTCCAGCTCGAGTGGCTGGAAGATAAGCTCAACGCTGAGCCCGAGCGCCATACCCTGCTGTTATTGCACCATCATCCGTTACCTGCGGGATGTAGCTGGCTTGATCAGCACAGTCTGCGCAACTCTGCCGCATTGGATCAGGTGCTGGTGAAATTCCCCCGCGTAAAAAATTTGCTCTGTGGTCATATCCACCAGGAGCAGGATCTCGACTGGAATGGTCGTCGCCTGCTGGCTACGCCATCCACCTGCGTGCAGTTCAAACCCCACTGCGCCAACTTTACGCTTGATACCATTGCGCCGGGCTGGCGCTGGCTGGAACTGCATGCTGATGGCAGCTTAACGACGGAAGTTTGCCGCCTGCAAGGAACCGCGTTCCGTCCGGATACGGCTTCAGAAGGATACTGATGTCAGCACTTCTTTATCTCCACGGTTTCAACAGTTCGCCGCGCTCTGCGAAGGCAACACAGTTTCGCCAGTGGCTAAATGTTCATCATCCACAGGTTGAGATAATCGTGCCGCAGCTGCCGCCATATCCGGCCGATGCCGCAGAACTGCTGGAATCTATCGTGCTGGCGCACGGCGGTGAACCGCTGGGCGTCGTGGGCTCTTCTCTGGGCGGATACTACGCCACCTGGCTGTCGCAATGCTTTATGTTGCCTGTGGTGGTGGTGAATCCGGCAGTTCGGCCATTCGAGCTGTTACGGGACTTTCTCGGGCAAAACGAGAACCCCTACACCGGGCAGCAATATGTGCTAGAGTCACGCCATATTTACGATCTCAAAGTTATGCAGGTAGACCCGCTTGAAGCGCCGGATCTTATCTGGCTGCTGCAACAAACGGGCGATGAAGTGCTGGATTACCGCCAGGCAGTGGCGTATTACGCCTCTTGCCGCCAGACTGTAGAAGAGGGCGGAAATCATGCTTTCACGGGCTTTGAGAATCATTTCACCCAGATTGTCGATTTTCTTGGACTGCACAGCCACTGACAATCAATGCGAATTGCTAGTTTAAATCATGACGCAAACCTATAACGCTGATGCCATTGAGGTACTCACCGGGCTAGAGCCGGTTCGCCGCCGCCCGGGGATGTACACCGATACGACGCGCCCAAACCATCTGGGCCAGGAAGTTATTGATAACAGTGTGGACGAAGCGCTGGCAGGCCATGCCAAACGCGTCGACGTGATCCTGCACGCCGATCAGTCGCTGGAGGTCATCGACGACGGGCGCGGTATGCCGGTGGATATTCACCCGGAAGAGGGCGTACCTGCCGTTGAGCTGATTCTCTGTCGTCTGCATGCGGGCGGTAAGTTCTCTAACAAGAACTATCAGTTCTCGGGCGGTCTGCACGGCGTGGGGATCTCCGTCGTTAACGCCCTGTCAAAGCGTGTGGAAGTGAACGTCCGTCGCGACGGCCAGATCTATAACATCGCGTTTGAGAACGGTGAAAAGGTGCAGGATCTGCAGGTTGTCGGCACGTGCGGCAAACGCAACACCGGCACCAGCGTCCACTTCTGGCCTGACGAGAGCTTCTTCGACAGCCCACGTTTTTCCGTTTCCCGTCTGACGCACCTGCTGAAAGCGAAAGCGGTGCTCTGCCCGGGCGTAGAGATCACTTTTAAAGATCACGTTAATAACACCGAGCAGAGCTGGTGCTATGCCGATGGTCTGAACGACTATCTCTGCGAAGCGGTAAACGGCCTGCCCACCCTGCCGGAAAAACCTTTCGTCGGTAATTTCGCCGGCGACACCGAGGCGGTGGATTGGGCATTGCTGTGGCTGCCGGAAGGCGGCGAGCTGCTGACCGAAAGCTACGTCAACCTGATCCCGACCATGCTTGGCGGCACCCACGTCAACGGCCTGCGTCAGGGCCTGCTGGATGCGATGCGCGAATTCTGCGAATACCGCAATATTCTGCCGCGTGGCGTGAAGCTGTCGGCGGAAGATATCTGGGATCGCTGTGCCTACGTGCTCTCCGTGAAGATGCAGGATCCGCAGTTTGCCGGACAGACCAAAGAGCGTCTCTCTTCACGCCAGTGCGCGGCCTTTGTCTCTGGGGTGGTCAAAGATGCCTTTACCCTGTGGCTGAACCAGAACGTGCAGGCGGCAGAAATGTTGGCCGAAATGGCCATCTCCAGCGCCCAGCGTCGTCTGCGTGCGGCGAAGAAAGTGGTGCGTAAAAAGCTCACCAGCGGCCCCGCGCTGCCGGGCAAGCTGGCGGACTGCACCGCGCAGGATCTCAACCGCACCGAGCTGTTCCTGGTAGAAGGGGACTCGGCGGGCGGATCGGCCAAGCAGGCGCGCGATCGTGAATATCAGGCGATCATGCCCCTGAAGGGTAAGATCCTCAACACCTGGGAGGTCTCTTCAGACGAAGTGCTGGCCTCGCAGGAAGTGCACGATATCTCTGTCGCGATCGGGATCGATCCGGACAGCGAGGATCTGAGCCAGCTGCGCTACGGCAAGATCTGTATTCTTGCGGATGCGGACTCCGACGGTCTGCACATCGCCACGCTGCTCTGCGCGCTGTTCGTGAAGCACTTCCGTACGCTGGTGAAAAACGGCCACGTTCACGTGGCGCTGCCACCACTCTACCGTATCGACCTCGGCAAAGAGGTTTACTACGCGCTGACGGAAGAAGAGAAAGCGGGCGTGCTGGAGCAACTGAAGCGTAAGAAGGGCAAACCCAACGTGCAGCGCTTTAAAGGGCTGGGCGAGATGAACCCAATGCAGCTGCGTGAAACGACCCTGGATCCCAACACGCGTCGTCTGGTACAGCTGACCATCAGCGATGAAGACGAACAGCAAACCAACGCCGTGATGGATATGCTGCTGGCCAAGAAACGTTCGGAAGACCGACGTAACTGGCTGCAGGAGAAAGGCGACATGGCCGATATCGAAGCCTGATAAACAAGCCCTGCGATGCAGGGCTTTTTTGTGCCTGAAGATTAGTCGCTGGCGTGGTTTTTACGATACTGCAGCGGCGTCTCCCCAATCCCCTTGCGAAAGGCGCTGATAAACCAGGTCACGTCTGAAAACCCCACCTGCGCGGCGATATCGCGCACGCTCTCTTCGCTGTGCAGCAGATATTCGCACGCCTTACGCAGCCGCAGGGTGTTCAGATAGTCGTGAATTTTCTCCCCCGTTTCGGCGTGAAATTTTCGTGACACATAGCTGCGAGACTTTCCCAGCGCCTGCGCCAGCGTATCCAGCCTGAATTTCTCACGATAGTGCTCATCCAGCCAGAACATCACCTGGCTGGCAATCCCGTGGCTGCTGCCGCGCTCGCCGTCTATCTCCTGAGGCAGCATAGCGAAGAGGCTAATCAGCAGGCTGGCGATACGTTCTGCATTAAGCGGGGGCTGGTAACAGCTAAACAGATGATCGAGATGGCTATGGCAGTGGGCCATATCCACGACCCACGCCGGTCCGCCACGGCGTGAGAGCTGCTGCAGGCGCTGCCGGGTCTGAGGGAAATCCCGCAGTGCCTTTAGTACCGCGTGGTGATCGAGATGAATAATGGTGCGGCGATAGCTGGCCTCGGCCTGCTCATCCACCATCACCTTGTGCAGCGTAAAGGGGGGAAAGAAAAAGAGCCGCCCGGGGCGCATGGTGTAGTGTCGGTTATCAACAATCGCCACGCCAAACCCCTCTTCAACGTAGAGGATCTCCAGACACTGGTGCCAGTGGTGGTAACGCACGGTGTTGGCAAAGAGTCGACTGAACGATACCAGGGTATCGTTTAAGGTAATAAGCTCAAGAAATTCAGATTGTGGCGTTTCGCGCATAGTGCAATAAAACTCAATTTTTACCCCTCTCTACGTCGTTATAAACCACCTTTTTAAATTTTCTCAACGGGGAGTTCATTCATCTCTCACTCCTGTGACCGGGCTAACATTTCTGCGCCCGACGGATTCACTATGCTTTGCCGCAGTTGATTACGAGGGCAAGCGTATGTGGGCGGTAGAGCAAGAAAAATCAAATCCGTTGTCTTCCCGTCAGGATCTGGTCACGGCCCTGAATGGGATGCTGAGCGCGCTGGATAAACAGTTTCCGGCCGGGCGTTCGCGCTTTTCGCTGGGGGAAACCCGCGCGCACTACGCAACAGACATTGCCGAAATGGAGGGGCTTTCCCGCGTGCTGTGGGGGCTGTTTCCATTGATGGCAGGAGGGGACACCACCCCCTTTAGCGACAAATATATCAACGCTATCCGCATTGGCACCGATCCGACGCACCCGTACTACTGGGGAGAAACCGCCCCTTACGATCAGCGGCTGGTAGAGATGGCGGCCTACGGTCTGGGGCTTACGTTATTGCAGGAGAAGCTCACCGACCTGTTTAGCGAGCGCGAGGTCATGAACCTGCACGCCTGGTTAAACCAGATCACTGACGCGGAGATGCCCGACAGCAACTGGAACTATTTCGCCATTATGGTTCAGCTCGGTTTTAAACGCGCCGGGCTACCGTACGATCAGTCCGCCATCGATCGCCGTTTTGCGATGATGGATGCCTACTACCTCGGCGACGGCTGGTACTCCGACGGTGCTGGCCGTCCGAAAGATTATTACATCTCGATGGCGTTCCACTTTTACGGCCTTATCTACGCCACACTCAGCGGTGATGAGGAGCGGGCCGCCGTACTGCGCGAGCGTTCCCGCCTCTTCGCGGACGATTTTATCTTTATGTCTGCCGCCGATGGCGCGTCGATTCCGTTCGGCCGCAGCCTGACCTACCGCTTCGCGATGGTCGCCTTCTGGAGCGCAGTGGCATTCTCCGGGCTGGAGGTGTTCACCCCCGGCATCGTAAAGGGGATCATCCTGCGCCATCTGCGCTGGTGGCAACAGCAGCCGATTACCGATCGCGACGGGATCCTGACGCTCGGGTTTGCTTACCCCAACCTGGCGATGTGCGAAGACTACAATTCCCCCGGCTCGCCTTACTGGGCGCTGAAAACGATGCTGATTCTGGCATTGCCTGAAGCGCACCCGTTCTGGCAGGCGGAAGAGCAATCGCTGCCGGCGCTGGCTGAAAAGCACGTAATCCCAAAGGCCCAGCAGATCCTCATTCATGCGCCACAGTCGCAGCATGTCACCCTGCTCACCGCCGGGCAGCTGGAGCTGAATAATTACGTTAATACCGAGGCGAAATACACCAAATTTGCCTACTCCAGCCGCTTTGGCTTCACCATCGAGCGTGGGCGCTATGGTCTTAAGCATGCGGCCAGCGACTCCATGCTGCTGCTGGCCGACGGCGATAACTACTACCGCGGCCGCCGCGACTGCGAGGAGGTCCGCGTTGATGAGAACTTCATCTTTTCACGCTGGTCGCCGTGGCATGACGTGCATGTCGATACCTGGCTGATCCCGTTTGGCGAATGGCACCTTCGTCTGCATCGCATTAACAGCGCACGGACATTGCAAACGGCGGAAGGGGGCTTTGCGGTACGTAAAACCGAGCCGCAGGCCGACGAGCGCGGGGTGAGCCTGGTGGCAGATAACGGCATGAGCCGGATCGTCGATCTCTCACCGGTCATCCATCGCCGTGCGGAAAGTATTGTCACTCCGCCAAATAGCAGCGTCATGTTCCCGGAATGTGCCGCTATCCCGCTTCTTACCGGCGAGATTGCTCATGGTGAGAGCTGGCTCTGCTGCGCCGTGTTTGCCAGCGGAGCGCCTGTCAACCACGGGGAACCCCCGCGGCTGGAAATCAATAACCGGCAGGCCGTAATCAGCCAGCCCGGAAGCGAACGTCAGCTGTCGTTCATTTTATAAAGCCCTGCACCTGAATGTCGGCGAGGATGGTATGAATAACAGAATTGAATATTACAAAATCAGTAGTTTTATTTTTCTCTATTTCTTTACCTGGTCCGCAAGTATTGGCTTGCTGGCTATCTGGCTCGGACAAAAGGCGAATTTGAGCGGTTCGGTCATCGGCACGGTATTTGCGGTGAACGGCATCTTCTCCGTCATTTTGAAACCTATCTATGGCTATATTCTCGATAAGATCGGCATGAGCAAATATCTGCTCTATTTTGTGGTGGCGATGTCTGCGCTGATGGCCCCGTTTTTTATTTACGTTTATCAGCCGCTGTTAATGTCCAACACCCTGTTGGGGATTATTATCGGGGCACTCTATTTAAGCTTTGCCTGGTATGCGGGCGTGGCGGCGTGTGAATCCTATTCCGACCGCTTTAGCCGCCTGAACGGCATGGAATTTGGCCAGATCCGCATGTGGGGATCGCTCGGCTGGGCGGTAGCCTCGTCATTCTCGGGCCTGCTGTTTAACCTCTCTCCGGCATATAACTTTATTATGGGCAGCGTGGCCTCTGTGATCATGCTGATTGTCCTGCTTAAACTGAAAGTGAACACTAACTCCGTTCATGCCGGCGACGTGCTGACCAAAGAGAAAATTGCCCCGGCGGATGTCTATGCGCTGCTGCGCAACCGCAAGTTCTGGGCCTTCTGTCTTTACGTGGCGGGCGTAGCCTGGATGATGTTTATCGCCGAGCAGCAGTTCTCGCGTTATTTCGTCACCTTCTTCGATGATATTCACCAGGGCAACGCGGTATTTGGTTATCTGGGCACCGTACAGTCAGGGATGGAATTTGTCATGTATATGGTGATCCCGCTGTTTGTGAACTTTATTGGCGCAAAACGGGGATTACTAATTGTCGGGCTGGTGGTCGGGGCACGCCTGATTATTTCCGGCATCTGCGACTCACATCTATTAATTTCTGTTCTCAAGCCGCTCTATGGCCTGGAAATCTGTCTGCTGCTGGTGTCGGTCTTTAAATATATCGCCGAGCATTTCGATAAACGCGTCAATGCCACCATGTATTTGTTGGGGTATCAGGCGATGTTGTACGTCGGGAATGTGGTGGTCTCTTCGCCGGCTGGCTATATGTACGACCGCATTGGCTTCGAGCAGACCTACATCATCATGGGTGCCACTGCGCTGACCTTTACGCTGATTTCTGCCTTTACGTTATCCGCCTGCCAAAGCAAATGGCGCAGTGCGCAGCCGCTTAACGTCGCAGAACAGCATTCAACTCGCTAATTTACGCCGTCAAAGAAGGAACCAAATATGTTAAATCAGATTGCCCTTGAGCGCCTGACCGGGATTGCCGAGCCTGTAGACGAGAGGGCATTCAGCGATGAATTACGCTCAGCCCGCAGCCATGTTCTGGAACTGATTGGCCGTCATTTAGAAACCTTTGGCGAGCAGTTTCCGGCAGAAACCTGCCAGGAGGGCTATTACCCGCTGACCGACAACGTCGAGTGGACCACCAGCTTCTGGACCGGGCAGCTTTGGCTGGCGTGGGAGATGAGCGGTGAAGAGAAATACCGCGCCATGGCCGAGAAACATGTCCGTTCGTTTGGTCTGCGTATCGCCGGGCGCAATGATACCAATACCCACGATCTCGGTTTTCTCTATACGCTCTCCTGCGTCGCGGCCTGGCGGCTGACGGGAAACCGCGAAGCGCGTGGCTTCTCGCTGCTGGCGGCAGAGGCGCTGCTGGAGCGTTTCCATGACAAGGCGAAGATCATACAGGCGTGGGGCGATCTGACCGATCCGGATCAGGCCGGACGGATGATCATCGACTGCAATATGAACCTGCCGCTCCTCTACTGGGCGACGGAACAGACCGGCGATCCGCGCTTTGCCGATGCCGCGAAAGCCCACGTCATGCAGGCGGCGACCTGGTTGATCCGTGAAGATGCCTCGACCTTCCATACCTACTATATGGACGTTAACACCGGCGCGGCGCGTTATGGCAATACTCAGCAGGGCTACGCCGACGATTCGTGCTGGTCGCGCGGCCAGGCGTGGGGAATTTACGGCTTCCTGCTGAGCTATATCTATACCGGCGACGCGGCGATGATTGACCTGTCAAAACGGCTGGCAAACTATTTCCTTAATCGGCTTCCGGAAGACTACGTCTGCCACTGGGATCTGGCGCTGGTCGGAACCGACGCGCTGCGTGACTCCTCCTCGGCGGCTATCGCGGTATGCGGCCTGCTGGAGCTGGTGAAACATCTGCCAGCCACCGATCCGGACCGGGAGCGTTATCTGGCCTGGGCAAAAGGGATCATGTCGTCACTGACGAAGCACTACCTGATGGGCAAAGAGGAGAAGGGGACGGGCCTGCTAAAGCACTCTGTCTATCACCTGGCAAGCAATAAAGGGGTGGATGAGTGTGCGAGCTGGGGGGATTACTTCTATGTAGAGGCGCTGGTGCGCTTTACGCAGAGCTGGAAACTGTACTGGTAACAGGCTGGGGTGTTACCACCCCAGTACCTCTTTAATGACGCGCCGATAGGGCGTGTCGATCTGAGACGGCACGCGGCGCATATAATCCTTTGCATGGCTGCGGGTCTCGCCGCTGAGGCTATCCAGATAAGCGATAGCCTCGTCCGCGGTTGGCACCCGGCCTTCCAGCGACGCGCTGCGGGGCGGTAGTCCGGTCCAGATAACCGCCTCGATGTCTCGCTGTGCGGCCCAGGTCGATAGCTCGCCCACATGGCGACCCGCTATCAGCAGCGAACCAATGCCATCGCAGCGCTCCTCCGGTATCCCTTCACGTGCGCGCAAAGCCTGGCAGGCGAGACTCAACTGGTCTGTATCCAGCCATGCCCAGAGCACCGGTACAGCAGGCGCATTCATGCAGATGGCGGTCGCCAGTTCGCCGCCATCGCTCACCCGGCAAAACTCGACGGGCAGGGAAGGCCCGTCGGTTTGCCACTCTCCGGCGACAGGTAACGCGCCGCTTTTCCAGATTAACGAACCCCAACCCAGACACGCAATTTTCATCCTGTTCCTCTGTGCGACGTGAACCGATAGCCTCAGACGTTATGCTTTAGGAATACGCAGCGTCTGACCCGGGTAGATTTTGTCGGGGCTGGAGAGCATCGGGCGGTTAGCCTCGAAGATTTTGTTGTACTGATTGGCATCGCCGTACACGGTTTTGGAGATGGCGCTCAGGGTATCGCCCGATTTTACCGTGTAGTAGGTGGCTTCATCTTTGGTATCGGAAGCGGTGATGTTGTTTTCCACTTCGCTAACGCCCGCAATGTTACCTACGGCAACCTGAATCTTCTCTTTCTGCTCCTGGGTGAGGCCATCGCCGGTCACGCTGGCTTTACCGTCGGTGACGTTGACCTGTACCTTCTCGGCGCCAGGTATGTTGAGTTTTTTGAGATGTTCGGTGACTTTTTCGCCCTGGTTTTTATGGTCCGTCAAATTGTCCCAGAGTTTTTCACCTGCTTCTTTAACGAAGTTAAAAATGCCCATACTACCCCTCCTGTTAGATATGAAGACAGAATAAGCATAGCAGGCAAAGGGAAAGTTAATCAGTCTTCACCGATGAGGGAGAAGACTGATTAGGATGACATCAAGCCGCAGGCTCGAGAATGCGAATGTGCGTTTCCAGCACATCACCTTTAACGGCATCGCTCCAGGCTTTCATGTGCGGCGTCTGCAGGTGGGCTTCAAGATGGGCCACGGTTTCCCACTGTTCTACCATGATAATGGAGTCTGGCGCGGTGGCCTGGAAGCTGGCGCTGGTAGCAGCATCCACCATCGGCGCATAGCCGTGGCAGCCCTCTTCTTGCAAAACGGTGGGGATAATTTTTGCAAACTGATCCAACACCGCCTGGCGGTGGTGTTGACCAGGGCGGGTGCGGATTTCAGCAATAATGGTAAGCATGATGTTTTCTCCTGATAACAGGCTTCCAGTTAAGCAAAAATTTCCGCCAGATGCTTGCGATATTCTGCGATATAACGCGGCACGTCAGGCATTTTAATGACATCGTTAACGATAAAGGTTGGCAGGCTTTCCATTCCGAGGAACTGGTTGGCTTTGTGGAAAGGCAGATAGGCACCGTCTACGCCCACTCCTTCAAAGAACTGATCCGGGTCGGTGAAGGCATCCAGCGGGGCATTCCAGGTCAGGGAAAGCATATACTTTTTGCCCTGAATCAGGCCGCCTGAACCATATTTTTTAGACGCATCTGAACGGGTACGGCCGTCGCTGGCATACAGGGAGCCGTGACCTTCGGTGAAGACTTCATCCATATACTTTTTCACAGTCCATGGCGCGCCCATCCACCAGCCCGGCATCTGCCAGATAACGACATCGGCCCAGAGAAAGTTCTGCACTTCCGTTTTCACATCATAATCGCCGTCTGCGCGGACGACTTTAACATCATGCCCGGCGTCGCGCAGAAAACCATCCGCGACCTCGGTCAGGGTGTCGTTCAGTTGGCCTTTTGAGTGCGCGAACTCTTTCGCGCCATTGATAATCAGTACGTTGCTCATTATTTGTCCTCGGTGGTGAGAGTATGCCGAGTATTCTACGCGCGAGGACGGAGCGGAAAAATAAGCAAAATGTGCATAGTCTTTTGCGTTATACGCAATAATCGCTTACCAGCTAACCTGGACTTCAACGCCAGCGTCGGCTGCATTTCTCAGCGAGACGTGCATTCCGTGCAGGGTGGCGATGCGTTTCACAATCGATAAGCCCAGCCCGCTGCCGGTGGCATCCTGTCCCGGCGGACGATAAAAGCGTTCACCGATCCGCGCCAGCGCGTCGGGTGAGATCCCGGGGCCGTTGTCACGCACGATGAAGCTGCGGCTATCCAGCGTCACGTCCACGACGCTACCGCGCGGGCTGTAACGTATGGCGTTATCCAGCAGATTACGCACCAGCAGGCTGAGGAGCAGTTGTTGCCCCATGCGTTTCACCTCTGGTGCATTGATATGCAGACGTAGATCAATGCCCGCCTGCTGCGCCGGATGATAGCTCTCCATCACCGCCGACTGGAGTAAATCAGCCAGTAAGAGGGGTTCTACTCCGTCCAGGTTATCCAGCGAATCCAGGCGCGACAGCGTGAGAAGTTGATCGACCAGCCGGGAGGCGCGGTCGATACCGGCATGCAGCTGCGCCAGCGCTTTTTCCTGGGCCTGCGGGTCATCAAGAGAGAGCTGCGCCACGTCGGTTTGTACCTTCAGGGCGGCCAGCGGACTGCGTAGCTCGTGGGCGGCATCTGAGGTAAAGCGACGCTCGCGGCTCATCATCGCCTGGGTGCGGGCAAACAGTTGATTCAGCGCGTCGAGAAGAGGCCGTACTTCCGTAGGGACCCCCTCCGTCGGCAGCTTATCGGTGGCATCGGGTGAACGTGTGCGCAGTGTCTGCGCCAGCTTTTTCAGCGGCTTTAGCTCGCGGCTTAACAGAAGGATAAGCAATAGCAGCATCACGGGCAGGGCCAACAGCCACGGCGTGAGCTGAGAAGTTACCACCTCCAGCGCCATCTCCTCGCGATACTCCCACTCCTGACCCACCACGATACGGTATTTTCCATCCGGGGAGGTCAGCCACAGAAAGCGCCACGCATCGTTGTCATCTTCGAGGTGTCCGTTGGTAAAGCCATCCCGCCGCCAGCGATACGGGATCTCCTGCCCGTTTTCCCCATCGTGTAGTACCCGCTTCCCCTCAGGGGTAAAGATGGCGAACGCCAGAGCGTCGTCATCCAGATGGCCATGCCGGGCTTTTTCCGGCACGTCGCGCAGGCGTGCAGAGGCGTTTAGCTCATCGAGATCCATCGTCAGCAGGCGTTTAGCAAATAACATCTGCTGGGTATCGAACAGCTTATCAAGCTTGTCAGTGGTCTGCTGCCAGGCCACCACGCTTGCTGCCAGCCAGGCCGCCAGGGCCAGTATCAGAAAGAGAAAGGTGAGCCGCAGCTTCAGGCTCAGGCGTTGGGTCAGTTTCATGCGTCACCCAGGGTATAACCGATGCCATGCACGGTGCGGATAAACTCGCTACCAAGCTTGCGGCGTAAATGGTGAATATGCACTTCAATGGCGTTGCTCGACACGTCGTCGTCCCAGGTGTAGAGCTTGTCTTCGATCTGTTTACGCGGTAACACGCGCCCGGCATTGCGCAGCAGAAGCTCCAGCAGGGCAAACTCTTTCGGCTTCAGCAACAGCGGAGCGCCCTCCAGCGTCGCAACCAGCCTGGCCGGATCCAGCGCCACCTTGCCGTGCTGAAGCAGGCTCTGGCTCTGACCATGGCTGCGGCGCACCAGCGCCTCCAGACGGGCCGCGACTTCGATAAGGGCAAAGGGCTTACAAAGATAGTCATCGGCCCCCAGGCGTAACCCCTCCACGCGCTGTTCAAGCGCATCGCGGGCGGTGAGGATCAGCACCGGCTCGCTGCGCCTCTGGTCGCGCCAGGCGCGCAGGATCGCCAGCCCATCCATCCCTGGCAGAGTCAGGTCTAAAACCACCGCGTCGTATGGGGCGCTGAGTAACGCCGCCTGCCCGGTGTGGCCGTCGGTGAACCAGTCGACGCTAAAGCCCATTTTGGTGAGGCCCGCTTTGATGCCATCCCCGATAAGCTTGTCATCTTCTACCAGTAAAATGCGCATATTCCCTCCTTGATGCCGTCAGTAAACCCTCTGCTTCAGCTTGCTGTACAGTAAAAATAAATAAATTTTCCCCTTAAGAAGTTGTTAAGGTTTACCCTGTTTAATGGATTGCGAAACGACATTAAAGGGAGAGTTAAGATGAAAAAATACGCTGCAATTGCTGCCATCATGATGATGACCACGGCCCCGGTCTTTGCTGCCCAGGGGGGCTTTAACGGCCCGACAGCCGCACCGGCTCAGACGCAAACCGAGACCCAGAAGGGCGGTTTTGTCGATAACGACGCCAATCTGACCACGGCGGCAAAAGTGAAAGATCTGAAAGACGACAGCTGGGTGAAGCTGCGCGGAAATATCACTCAGCGCCTCTCTGACGACCGTTATACCTTCCGCGATGAGAGCGGCACGGTAGACGTCGAGATCGACCACAAACGCTGGAACGGCGTGACGGTGACCCCGCAGGATAAAGTGGAAATTCAGGGTAAAGTCGATAAAGAGTGGAACGAGTTTGAAATTGACGTGAAGCAGGTCATCAAACTGAACAAATAACCCTAAAAAGGACCGCTTAGCCGGTCCTTTTTCTTTGTGACTCAACACGCCAGATAGGGTAGTATCTGCGGCAATATTGCCTGAAGCCAACAGGTTTCTGAGTTGAGGAATCACAATTAATGAGCGATATGGCAGAGCGCCTCGCGCTACATGAATTTACCGAAAACGCCTACCTGAACTACTCCATGTACGTCATCATGGACAGGGCGTTACCCTTTATTGGCGATGGCCTGAAGCCGGTTCAGCGTCGCATCGTCTATGCGATGTCCGAGCTGGGGCTGAGCGCCAGCGCCAAGTTCAAAAAATCCGCCCGTACCGTTGGTGACGTGCTGGGTAAATACCATCCGCACGGCGACAGCGCCTGCTATGAGGCGATGGTACTGATGGCCCAGCCGTTCTCTTACCGCTATCCGCTGGTCGATGGCCAGGGGAACTGGGGTGCGCCGGACGACCCGAAATCCTTTGCGGCGATGCGTTATACCGAATCGCGCCTGTCAAAATATGCGGAAGTGCTGCTGGGCGAGCTCGGCCAGGGTACCGTTGACTGGGTACCTAACTTCGACGGTACGATGCAGGAGCCCAAAATGCTGCCTGCGCGTCTGCCAAATATCCTGCTGAACGGCACCACCGGTATCGCCGTGGGCATGGCGACGGACATTCCGCCGCACAACCTGCGCGAAGTGGCGAAAGCCGCCATTACCCTGATTGAACAGCCTAAAACCTCGCTGGACGAGCTGCTGGATATCGTGCAGGGGCCAGACTACCCGACCGAAGCCGAGATCATTACCTCCCGCGCGGAGATCCGCAAAATCTACCAGAGCGGCCGCGGCTCTGTCCGTATGCGTGCGGTATGGAGCAAAGAGGACGGCGCCGTGGTGATCACCGCGCTGCCGCATCAGGTCTCTGGCGCGAAAGTGCTGGAGCAGATCGCCGCCCAGATGCGCAATAAAAAGCTGCCGATGGTTGACGACCTGCGCGATGAGTCGGACCACGAGAACCCAACTCGTCTGGTGATTGTGCCGCGCTCTAACCGCGTGGACATGGAACAGGTGATGAACCACCTCTTCGCCACCACCGATCTGGAAAAAAGCTACCGCATTAACCTGAACATGATCGGCCTGGACGGGCGCCCGGCGGTGAAAAACCTGCTGGAGATCCTCACCGAATGGCTGGCGTTCCGCCGCGATACGGTGCGTCGCCGTCTGAATCACCGTCTGGAAAAAGTCCTGCGACGCCTGCATATCCTCGAAGGTTTGCTGGTGGCGTTCCTCAATATCGATGAAGTCATTGAGATCATCCGTACCGAGGATGAGCCGAAGCCAGCGCTGATGTCGCGCTTTGGCATCAGTGAAACCCAGGCCGAAGCGATCCTTGAACTGAAACTGCGCCATCTCGCCAAACTGGAAGAGATGAAGATCCGCGGTGAGCAGAACGAACTGGAAAAAGAGCGCGATCAGCTGCAGGCGATTCTGGCCTCCGAGCGCAAGATGAACACCCTGCTGAAGAAAGAGCTGCAGGCCGATGCCGATGCCTTTGGCGACGATCGTCGCTCTCCGCTCCATGAGCGCGAAGAGGCGAAGGCGATGAACGAGCACGACATGCTGCCGTCCGAGCCGGTAACCATTGTGCTTTCCCAGAGCGGCTGGGTGCGTAGCGCCAAAGGTCACGATATCGACGCGCCGGGCCTGAGCTACAAAGCGGGCGATAGCTACAAAGCGGCGGTGAAAGGGAAGAGCAACCAGCCGGTCGCCTTTATCGACACCACCGGTCGCAGCTATGCCATTGACCCGATTACGCTGCCATCGGCACGCGGACAGGGTGAGCCGCTCACCGGCAAGCTGACGCTGCCGCCGGGGGCAACCGTTGAGCATATGCTGATGGAGGCCGAAGAGCAGAAACTGCTGATGGCCTCTGACGCGGGCTACGGCTTTATCTGTACCTTTAATGACCTGATCTCACGCAACCGTGCCGGTAAAGCGCTGATCAGCCTGCCGGACAACGCCCATGTGATGCCGCCGCTGATCGTTGAGAACGAAAGCGACATGCTGCTGGCGATCAGCCAGGCCGGCCGTATGCTGATGTTCCCGGTCAGCGACCTGCCAGAGCTGTCGAAAGGCAAGGGCAACAAGATCATCAACATCCCTTCCGCTGAAGCTGCCAAAGGCGAAGATGGCCTGGCGCATCTGATGATTTTGCCGCCGCAGAGCACGCTGACCATTCACGTCGGCAAGCGTAAAATCAAGCTGCGTCCGGAAGAGCTGCAGAAGGTGGTGGGCGAGCGCGGACGTCGCGGTTCGCTGATGCGCGGCCTGCAGCGTATTGACCGCATTGAGGTTGACGCGCCTAAGGCGTCGCGCGCAGGCGATAGCGAAGAATAACGCCATATTCCCCCTCCGTTCTGGAGGGGGATCTCGCTAAAATTTCCTGTAAAGCCGTTGTTAATTCGTGCGTTGCGATTAACAATACGGGTTTGCGGATCCGTTCGTAATCCAGGTCCTGACTGAAATTGACATACCATTATCCGCTGTCAGGGCTTTTGAGGTCGCTATGCTATTAATTATTCGAATCATTCTTACCGTCATCTACTGCATTCTGGTCTGTATTTTTGGCTCTATCTGGTGCTTGTTCAGCCCGCGTAATCCAAAACATGTCGCGACGTTTGGCCATATGTTTGGCCGTTTATCGCCGCTGTTCGGCCTGAAAGTGGAGCTGCGCAAACCCGAGGGGGCAGAGCAGTATGGCAACGCTATCTATATCGCCAACCATCAGAACAATTACGATATGGTCACCGCCGCCAAGATTGTGCAGCCGCCGACGGTGACCGTCGGGAAAAAAAGCCTGCTGTGGATCCCGTTCTTCGGCCAGCTTTACTGGCTGACCGGCAATCTGCTGATCGACCGTAATAACCGCGCCAAAGCGCACAGCACCATTGCTGAAGTGGTCAATCACTTTAAAAAGCGCAAGATTTCAATCTGGATGTTCCCGGAAGGTACTCGCAGCCGTGGTCGCGGCCTGCTGCCGTTTAAAACGGGCGCATTTCACGCCGCTATTGCGGCAGGTGTTCCAATTATTCCTGTGTGCGTTTCCAATACTTCGAATAAGATTAATCTTAACCGCCTGAATAATGGGCTGGTGATTGTCGAAATGCTGCCGCCTGTCGACGTCAGCAAGTATGGCAAAGATCAGGTGCGTGAACTGGCAACCCACTGCCGTGAGCTCATGCTGAATAAGTATGAGGCACTCAATAAAGAAGTTGCTGAAAGAGAAGCTGCCGGCAAGGTTTAAGCCGGATGAAAGGGAAACGACTTCCCGCCTTGTTCGTTTGTATTACATGGAGCCAATATGTCACTCAGTCGCCGTCAGTTTATTCAGGCATCCGGAATCGCCTTGTGTGCAGGTGCGGTTCCACTGAGGGCAAACGCCGCCGGGCAGCAACAGCCGCTGCCCATCCCGCCGTTACTCGAATCCCGTCGTGGTCAGCCCCTTTTTCTGACGCTGCAACGGAGCCACTGGTCCTTTAGCCAGGGCACACGTGCGCCCGTCTGGGGTATTAATGGCCGCTATCTCGGGCCGACGGTGCGTGTCTGGAGCGGCGATGACGTGAAGCTGATCTACAGCAACCGTCTGGCCGAAAACGTCGCCATGACCATCAGCGGTTTGCAGGTGCCAGGCCCGCTGCTGGGTGGCGCGCCGCGCATGATGTCCCCGAGCGCCGACTGGGCGCCGGTGCTGCCAGTGCGCCAGCGTGCGGCGACGCTCTGGTATCATGCGAATACCCCTAACCGCACTGCCCAGCAGGTTTACAACGGCCTGGCGGGAATGTGGTTGATTGAGGACGAGGTCAGCAAATCGCTGCCTATTCCGAACCACTACGGCGTGGATGATTTCCCGATTATTATCCAGGATAAACGGCTGGATAATTTCGGCACGCCTGAATACAGCGAGCCGGGGAGCGGGGGCTTTGTGGGTGACACCCTGCTGGTTAACGGTGCCCAGAGCCCATACGTTGAGGTATCCCGCGGCTGGGTGCGTCTGCGCTTGCTGAACGCCTCAAACTCCCGACGCTATCAACTGCAAATGAGCGACGGTCGGGCCTTACACGTTATCGCGAGCGATCAGGGCTTTTTACCGGCACCGGTATCCGTCAAACAGCTGGCCCTGGCGCCGGGTGAACGCCGCGAAATTCTCGTGGATATGACCAACGGCGACGAAGTGTCGATTACCTGCGGTGAAGCGGCGGGTATTGTCGATCGTATTCGCGGCTTCTTTGAGCCCTCCAGTATTCTGGTGTCGACGCTGGTTTTAACCCTGCGCCCGACTGGCCTGTTACCGCTGGTGACCGACAGCCTGCCGATGCGCCTGCTGTCGGAGGAGATCCTCTCCGGGTCGCCGGTGCGTAGCCGGGATATCAGCCTGGGCGACGACCCGGGTATTAACGGGACGCTGTGGGACATTAACCGCATCGATATCACCGCTCAGCAGGGCACCTGGGAGCGCTGGACGGTGCGCGCGGACATGCCGCAGTCGTTCCATATCGAAGGGGTAAGCTTCCTGATCCGCAATGTGAATGGCGCGATGCCTTTCCCGGAAGACAGGGGCTGGAAAGATACGGTCTGGATCGACGGGCAGGTTGAGCTGCTGGTCTATTATGGTCAACCTTCGTGGCCGCACTTCCCGTTCCTGTTCCATAGCCAGACGCTGGAGATGGCGGATCGCGGCTCGGTGGGGCAGATGCTGGTGAACCCGGCGCCGTAAGTTTTACCCTCACCCCGGCCCTCTCCCGGAGGGAGAGGGAGAAAAAGGGCCAAAACCGCACATGACCGTTCCCTCTCCCCTGGGGAGAGGGCTAGGGTGAGGGGAAAAAGCCCGCACATTCCCCCTTCAATTCCCCCTCTGTTCCAGCGTATAATCCCGGCCCTTTTGTCTATTTTTTCTTCGGAAGCACTATGAGCGCAATCTCCTTGATCCAGCCGGATCGAGACCTCTTCTCCTGGCCGCAATACTGGGCAGCCTGTTTTGGACCGGCACCCTTTCTGCCAATGTCTCGTGAAGAGATGGATCAACTGGGCTGGGACAGTTGCGACATTATACTGGTGACCGGTGACGCCTACGTCGATCACCCGAGCTTCGGAATGGCCATCTGCGGCCGTATGCTGGAAGCGCAGGGCTTCCGCGTGGGGATCATCTCCCAGCCGGACTGGAACAGCAAAGACGACTTTATGCGTCTGGGCAAACCCAACCTCTTTTTCGGCGTGACCGCGGGCAACATGGACTCCATGATTAACCGCTACACCGCCGATCGTAAACTGCGTCATGACGACGCCTATACCGCCGACAACGTGGCAGGTAAACGTCCCGATCGCGCCACGCTCGTCTATACCCAACGATGCAAAGAAGCGTGGAAAGAGGTGCCGGTCATCCTCGGCGGAATTGAAGCGAGCCTGCGCCGTACCGCGCATTACGATTACTGGTCTGATACCGTGCGCCGCTCGGTGCTGGTGGATTCAAAAGCCGACATGCTGATCTTCGGTAACGGTGAGCGTCCGCTGGTGGAAGTCGCTCACCGTCTCGCCCAGGGCGAACCGGTAGGGAACATCCGCGATGTACGTAACACGGCGATCATGGTCAAAGAGGCGCTGCCGGGCTGGAGCGGAGTCGATTCCCGTATCATCGATATGCCGGGCAAAATCGATCCGATCCCACACCCGTACGGCGACGATCTGCCCTGTGCAGATAACAAACCGGTTGAACCCAAAAAAGCCGAAGCGAAAGCCGTTGTGGTTCAGCCGCCGCGTCCGAAGCCCTGGGAAAAGACCTACGTTCTGCTCCCGTCCTTCGAGAAGGTCAAAAGCGACAAAGTGCTGTACGCCCATGCCTCCCGTATTCTGCACCACGAAACCAACCCGGGGTGCGCGCGTGCACTGATGCAAAAGCACGGGGAACGCTATATCTGGGTTAACCCGCCGGCAATACCGCTCTCTACCGAAGAGATGGACAGCGTCTTTGCGCTGCCGTACAAGCGTGTGCCGCACCCCTCATACGGTAACGCCCGCATCCCGGCCTATGAGATGATCCGTTTTTCGGTCAATATTATGCGTGGCTGTTTTGGCGGCTGCTCCTTCTGCTCCATTACCGAGCACGAAGGGCGCATTATTCAGAGCCGTTCTGAAGAGTCGATCGTTAACGAAATCGAAGCCATTCGCGACACCGTGCCGGGCTTTACCGGCGTGATCTCCGATCTCGGCGGCCCAACCGCCAACATGTACATGCTGCGCTGTAAATCGCCGCGCGCGGAGCAGACCTGTCGTCGTTTATCCTGTGTCTATCCGAGCATTTGCGAGCACATGGACACCAACCACGAGCCGACGATCAACCTCTATCGCCGAGCCCGCGATCTGAAAGGCATCAAGAAGATCCTGATCGCCTCCGGCGTGCGTTACGACATCGCCGTGGAAGATCCGCGTTATATCAAAGAGCTGGCGACGCACCACGTCGGTGGTTATCTGAAGATTGCCCCGGAGCACACGGAAGAGGGCCCGCTGTCGAAGATGATGAAGCCGGGGATGGGCAGCTACGATCGCTTCAAAGCGCTGTTTGACACCTACTCAAAGCAGGCGGGCAAAGAGCAGTATCTGATCCCGTACTTCATTTCCGCGCACCCCGGCACGCGAGATGAAGACATGGTGAATCTGGCCCTGTGGCTGAAACAGCGTCGCTTCCGTCTGGATCAGGTGCAGAACTTCTACCCGTCGCCGCTCGCGAATTCGACCACCATGTATTACACCGGCAAGAACCCGCTGAGTAAGATTGGTTATAAAAGTGAAGAGGTGGTGGTGCCGAGAGGGGACAAACAGCGCCGTCTGCATAAAGCGCTGTTGCGTTATCACGATCCGGCTAACTGGCCGCTGATCCGTCAGGCGCTGGAAGAGATGGGTAAAAAGCACTTGATCGGTTCTCGCCGCGACTGCCTGGTACCCGCGCCAACGCTCGACGAGATGCGCGAAGCACGTCGTCAGAATCGCCATACGCGTCCGGCGCTGACCAAACACACGCCGATTGCGCATCAGCGTTCTCATGGCAGCGCAGGGGTTAAGAAGCCGGCGAAGCGTAAAGCCTCATCTTAATCGACCCTCAGGACGATTTTCGGCTGGCCTGTTTCACCAGGCTGGCCGACACTTCCTGCAGTTTCATTTTCAGGCTGCCCATCTCCGGGTAGACGAAATCATCGATCTTCCATGACATCCCGTCCGGGACAAGCTTCAGGATCAGCGTCCGTTCCCTCTCGTCGGATAGCGTATAAAACACCTGCAGGACAGTCTCATGTCTCCCGCGCTTGTCAGGGCTAACGCCGGAAACCTTCTGCAGCTTCACTTCCCCGTCCTGACAGCCGCACAGCGGATTGAAGTTCAGGTAGGGCACCTTATCGTGTGGCGTGACACGGATGTTTTCATGCAGAATATTTCTCATAGCCGGAGAGTAGAGCTGCTCCAGATTCACCCCATCGTCGTTATACAGCAGGGTAATAAAATCCTGTGGGGATTGAGCAGGCTGCGCCCAGGTAAAAAAAGGCAGCAGGGCGAGAGAGATCGCGAGACGTTTTTTCATTGAAAAATCCTTTTTCAGTGTAGGGAAAACGTCCCGATATTAAATGCACTCTAGATCTTCAGTCAGGCCGAAAATAACAACCCCCGGTATAACCGGGGGCTTTTCGGAATTTAACCACCAAACTGATCGGGATCCGGCCCTAGTCGCTTGCCCTGTTCCAGCTTCGCTATCTCGCCCAGCTCATCTTTATCGAGGCGGAAGTCCCAGACATTGAAGTTCTCGACAATACGCGAAGGGGTGACCGATTTCGGGATCACCACCAGACCGCAGTCGAGGTGCCAGCGAATGACAATCTGCGCCGGGGTTTTGCCATACTTCTCGGCCAGATCGCGAATGATCTTCTGATCAAACACCCCTTCGCCGCCTTGCGCCAGTGGGCTCCAGGATTCGGTCTGGATTTTGTGAGTCGCATTCCAGGCATGAAGCTGACGCTGCTGCATCAGCGGGTGGAGCTCAATCTGGTTAATCACCGGGGCGACGCCCGTTTCATCAATCAGACGTTGCAGGTGATGGACCTGGAAATTGCAAACGCCAATGCTCTTTGCCAGACCCGATTTTTGCAGTTCGATAAGCCCTTTCCAGGCCTCTACGTAGTGGTCAATCGCCGGGACCGGCCAGTGCATCAGATAGAGGTCGACGAAATCGAGTTGCAGCTTCTCCAGGCTCTCCTCTAACGCTTCGCGCGGGCGTTTCTGGTCATCGTTCCAGAGCTTGGTGGTGATAAAAAGCTCTTCGCGCGGCAAGCCAGCGCTGGCGAGCGCGGTGCCGACACCCTCTTCGTTTTTGTAGGCAGCAGCGGTATCAATTGATCGGTAGCCCACTTCCAGTGCTTTATGAATGGCGGACACGACTTCATCGTTACCGGCTTTCCATACGCCGAGCCCCAGCTGGGGCATTACGTTCCCGTCCTGAAGCTTGATTAAGGTTGGGTTTGCCATCTTTCCTCCTCCATTTGCTCAGCTACCGGGAGCGTGCCCCCGGCGGCGTGGTGTGCATTAAGTCTGGTCGAAATGCCGAAAAACGAAAGGCAGGCACGTAAAAACGCTTAGCGTGCGGCCTCGTAGATACGGCGGCTCACCTCCAGGGTAATATCTTTCTGCTCGCCCAGCTGCGTCATGCCGTGCTCTTCAAGTTTTGCCAGCAGGGCAGGGATAGAGCTGCCGTCGAGGCCATAATCGGACAGGCGGGTCGGAGCGCCCATCTGCTCGAAGAAGTTGCGGGTGGCGAGGATGGCCGCATCGATACGCTCATCTTCGGTGCCGCGGGTGATGTTCCAGACGCGTTCTGCGTATTGCAGCAGTTTGGCGCGTTTGGTCTCGCGCTTCTCATTCCACAGGGCAGGCAGCACGACTGCCAGGGTCTGGGCGTGATCCAGTCCGTGCATTGCGGTCAGTTCATGCCCCAGCATATGGGTTGCCCAGTCCTGGGGGACGCCCGCGCCAATCAGGCCGTTCAGCGCCTGGGTCGCGGCCCACATGACGTTGGCACGCACATCGTAGTTTTCGGGTTCTGCCAGCGCTTTCGGGCCTTCTTCAATCAGCGTCAGCAGAATGCCTTCCGCGAAACGATCCTGAATTTTGCCATTTACCGGATACGTCACGTACTGCTCTACGGTGTGAACAAAGGCGTCCACAACGCCGTTGACGACCTGGCGCGGCGGCAGCGTGTAGGTATAAACCGGATCCAGCACCGCGAAGACCGGCTGAACGTGTTCGTTCATAAAGGCCTGTTTGTCACCGGTGCTTTTACGGGAGATAACCGCCCCTTTGTTAGATTCTGAGCCGGTTGCCGGCAGCGTCAGCACGGAGCCCATCGGGATGGCGCTGGTAATGTTGCTCCCACCGGTTTGCAGGATCTCCCAAGGGTCGATGCCGTCAGCATAGTGGGCCGCGGCGGCGATAAATTTGGTGCCATCCAGTACGGAGCCCCCGCCTACCGCCAGCAGGAAGGTAATTTGTTCGTCGCGGGCGATCTTGACCGCATTCATCAGGGTTTCGTAGGACGGGTTCGGTTCAATACCGCCAAATTCACGCACATCCAGCCCTTGCAGCGCGCTGTAAACCTGATCCAGAACACCGGTTTTTTTCACGCTGCCGCCGCCGTAGGTAATCAGAACGCGGGCGTCGGCCGGGATCTGGTCACGCAGATCAGCGATGGCGCCTTTACCAAACAGGATGCGGGTTGGGGTATGGAGATTAAAATTGTTCATTGCTCGTTCCCTTAAGTGGGTGGAAAACGTGGCGGCGCAGAGTGCTGCCTGATGGTGTCCATTGTGAAGAGGGGGGGCGCGTCTCTCAATGCACATTCCTGCCGATGTCTTGCCCATTTCTACATCGCACTGGAGAAAATGCGAAAATATGCGCACAATGCCAGCATCAAAATTGCCCTCTGGAGCCCGCGAAAATGAACCGTCAGGAGACCTGTCAGCTATTAACGGCGCAGATTAACAGACTGAAAGTTAATGAAAATAATCTTAACCATCTGTTGCCCGATGTTCGTCTGCTTTACGGGACGCAACCCGGTACGCGTACGCCGGTGATGTATCAGCCAGGCATCGTTTTTCTCTTTTCCGGGCATAAAATTGGCTATATCAACGAGCGCGTGTTTCGTTACGACACCAACGAGTACCTGCTGCTCACCGTACCTTTACCCTTCGAATGTGAAACCTTCGCGACAGAGGCAGTACCGCTGGCGGGGATCCGCCTGAACGTGGATATTTTGCAGCTGCAGGAGCTGTTGATGGATATCGGCGAAGATGCGCTTTTCCGTCCGATGATGGCGGCGAGCGGCATCAATTCCGCGACCCTCACCGATGAGATCCTCTGTGCCATTGAACGTCTGCTGGATGTGATGGAGCGCCCGCTGGATGCCCGCATCCTGGGCAAGCAGATCATTCGTGAAATTCTGTATCACGTGCTGCTGGGGCCGGGCGGCGGCGCGTTACTGGCGCTGGTCAGCCGTCAGACGCACTTTAGTCTGATCAGCCGGGTGCTAAAACGGATCGAGAGTCAGTACACCGAAAACCTGAGCGTTGACCAACTGGCCGCCGAGGCAAACATGAGCGTTTCGGCGTTTCACCATAACTTTAAATCGGTGACCAGCACCTCGCCGCTGCAATATTTAAAAACCTATCGTCTGCATAAGGCGCGGATGATGATGATCCACGATGGCATGAAAGCCAGCGCGGCGGCGATGCGCGTAGGGTATGAGAGTGCGTCGCAATTCAGCCGCGAGTTTAAGCGCTATTTTGGTGTGACGCCGGGGGAAGATGCGGCCAGAATTCGTATGATGCAGGGGATGTAACACCCTCTCCTGTTGGAGAGGGCGAAATCAGGCGCGGCAGTATTTTTTGCGGATCACCACGACCAGGGTGCCGATTAAGCCTGCCACCAGAAGAAACAGAGGCAGAATCATCAGGAAGGTCATCACCTGGTCTTCGTGTCGTTTCACGAACGGAATCATGCTCAGGGCATAACCAAAGGTGGTAACGACCCCAACCCACAGCAGGGCACTTAACCAGTTAAAGAACTGGAAACGGCGATTCGACAGGCCTGAGATCCCCGCCATCGTCGGCAACAGGGTGCGGACAAAGGCCAGAAAACGCCCGGCCAGCAAGGCCAGCAGGCCATGTCGATCAAACATGCAGGTGGCGCGCTGGTGATATTTATGTGGCAACTGCGCCAGCCAACTCTTCACAATCCGTGTATTGCCCAGCCAGCGACCTTGCAGATAGCTCAACCAACAGCCGAGGCTGGCGGCGGAGGTCAAAATCACCATCGTGGGGGCGAAGTCCATAACGCCTTTGCCAATTAGCGCGCCTGCCAGAAGCAGCAGGCTGTCACCGGGTAAAAACGAGGCTGGCAGCAATCCATTTTCGAGAAACAGCGTTGCGAACATAACAAAATAGACAATCCCGACGATATGCGGGTCTGCCAGCGCTGCAAAATCGTGTTGCCAGAGCGCGGCAATAATTTCCTGGATGACAGCCATGGACTTTCCTGTGGAACAGCATGTATCGGTCTATTGTACTCCCATTTTCGCGCGCGGGGGTTGATCCCGGGCGCAACAAATACAGACATTTCTGCTGGTGGTGTGCAAAAAGAGGTCCAGGAGTCGTTTACAGCCCGCACTCTACACGATGCGCTCGAATCCTGCTGCTAAATCGGCAATTAAATCGTCCACGCTTTCCAGCCCAATGTGCAGACGGATCAGGGTGCCGGTAAAGTCGACATCGCCGCCGGGCCGCAGTGCCTGGATCTGCTCTGGCTGGTTTGGCAGGATCAATGATTCAAAGCCGCCCCAGGAGTAGGCCATGCTGAACAGCGTAAAGTTATCCAGGTAGGTAGCCAGCTCGTCGTCAGTCAGCCGTTTTTTCAATATAAAGGAGAAGAGGCCGCTACTGCCCGTAAAGTCACGTTGCCAAAACTCATGGCCCACGCTGCCCGGCAGTGCCGGATGGTTGACCCGCTCAACCTGCGGATGTCGCGCCAGCCACTGGGCCACCAGCAGGCTACTTTCATGGTGCTGACGCAGGCGCACCGCAAGCGTACGCAGGCCACGGCTGGTCATATAGGCGGTATCGGCATCGACCATCTGCCCCATCAGATAGGCATTTTCGCGCAACTGTGCCCAGCAGCGTTCATTGGCGACCGCCGTGCCAATCATGCCGTCGGAGTGGCCAATCAGGTATTTCGTGGCGGCCTGAATAGAGATATCGATACCGAAGTCCAGTGCCTTAAACAGCACCCCCGCCGCCCAGGTGTTATCAATCATGATAATGGCATCAGGCGCTTTACTGCGCACCGCCTTCACGATGGCGGGAACATCGTGTACTTCCATGGTGATGGATCCCGGCGATTCCAGGAATACGATGCGCGTATTCGGTTGAATACGTTCCGCAATCCCCGCCCCGATGGAGGGATCAAACCAGTCGGTAGTCACTCCCAGCTTGCTCAGAATTTTGGTACAGAAGTCCTGACTCGGCTCGTAGGCGGTATTGGTCATCAGGATGTGATCACCCTGTTCGACAAACGCCAGTATCGTGTTGGCCACGGCCGCCGCGCCGCAAGGGAAGAGAGCACAACCTGCGCCGCCTTCCAGTTCGCACATGGCTTCCTGCAATGAGAAGTGGGTCAGGGTGCCGCGGCGTCCATAAAACAGCTCACCGTTGGCACGGTTACGGGTGGCCTGTTTTTTGGCCTCGACGGTATCGAAAACTAAAGAGGAGGCGCGCTGAATGACGCTGTTAACGGAGCCGAGGGTATATTTTTTACTGCGTCCCGCCTGAACGAGGGCGGTATCAAGATGCTTCTCTGTCATGTTCGCGCAACCTGTTTTATACGTCTGGACGTCCAGACTATCATGAAAGTAAAAGTGTGTGCCTTCTTGCTGGAAGAATAAACAGATAATTTTTTAAAATAGGGCGATGAAAGTTTTCCCTGCGTAAGCGCAAGGAAAAAAAGGGCAAATTCATGCAGTATGCAAATACTAATGAGAACTACTATCAATTCGGAGATATTTTGATATTATTATGCTCAGAATTTGTGATTTGCGTCCTGGAGATACAGAGTGGGTAATAATTTGATGCAGACGGACCTCTCCGTCTGGGGCATGTACCATCATGCTGACATCGTGGTTAAGATTGTGATGATCGGCCTGATTCTGGCGTCCGTTGTCACCTGGGCCATCTTCTTCAGCAAGAGCGTGGAGCTCATCAGCCAGAAGCGTCGCCTTAAGCGTGAACAGCAGCAGCTGGCTGAAGCCCGCTCTCTGGATCAGGCCAGCGACATGACCTCCGCCTTCCACGCGAAAAGCCTGACCAGCCTTCTGGTTAATGAAGCTCAGAACGAGCTGGAACTCTCTGCAGGCAGTGAAGATAACGAAGGTATTAAAGAGCGTACAGGTTTCCGCCTGGAACGTCGCGTTGCTGCCGTGGGCCGTCATATGGGACGCGGTAACGGCTATCTGGCGACCATCGGGGCGATTTCGCCGTTCGTAGGTCTGTTCGGTACCGTCTGGGGCATCATGAACAGCTTCATCGGTATCGCTCAGACCCAGACCACTAACCTGGCGGTGGTAGCACCGGGTATCGCAGAAGCGCTGCTGGCTACGGCTATCGGTCTGGTTGCGGCAATCCCGGCCGTGGTTATCTATAACGTCTTTGCCCGCATGATTGGCAGCTACAAAGCCACGCTGGGCGATGTTGCCGCACAGGTTCTGCTGCTGCAAAGCCGTGACCTGGACCTCAACGCCAGCAATGTTAAGCCGGTACATTCCTCGTCGAAACTGCGTGTAGGTTGATTGTATGGCGATGCGTCTTAATGAAAATCTGGACGATAACGGTGAAATGCATGAAATCAACGTAACGCCGTTCATCGACGTTATGCTGGTTCTGCTTATTATCTTCATGGTTGCTGCGCCGCTGGCGACGGTAGACGTGAAGGTGAATCTGCCGGCCTCCTCCAGCCAGCCACAGCCGCGTCCGGAAAAACCGATCTACCTGTCCGTTAAGGCAGATAAATCGATGTTCCTGGGCAATGACCCGGTGACCGATGCGTCTGTGATCCCGGCGCTCGACGCGCTGACGCAGGGCAAGAAAGACACGACGGTCTTCTTCCGTGCCGATAAAACCGTCGACTATGAAACCATGATGAAGGTAATGGACACGCTGCACCAGGCAGGTTATCTGAAGATTGGTCTGGTCGGCGAAGAGAAAACGGCAGCGAAATAAAAGTAAAAAGGCAACGTCAGTTGCCTTTTTACTTATCAGCTCCCTCTCCCCGCGGGTGAGGACATCAGTCCGCACAGAAGCCAAAACAAAAAGGCAACGTCAGTTGCCTTTTTGCGTATTAACTCCCTCTCCCTGTGGGAGAGGGCCGGGGTGAGGGCATCAGCCCGCAGAGGGATTATGCCAGATGTTCCCCGCCGCATACCCCATGCACTTCTGCGGTAACATAGCTAGATTCCTGACTTGCCAGATAAACATATACCGGCGCCAGTTCTGCGGGCTGACCGGCGCGTTTCATCGGCGTTTGCTGACCAAACTGCGGGATTTTCTCCTGCGGCTGGCCGCCACAAATCTGCAGCGCTGTCCAGATTGGACCCGGTGCCACCACGTTCACGCGAATCCCTTTCTCCGCCACCTGCTTCGCCAGCCCGCGGCTGTAGTTAAGGATCGCTGCCTTGGTAGAGGCGTAATCCAACAGGTGTGGACTTGGCTGATAAGCCTGGATAGAGGAGGTAGTAATGATGCTCGCACCGGCTGGCAACAGCGGCAGCGCCTCCTGCGTGATGTAAAAGAGGGCCAGCACGTTCACCGCGTAGGTCTCTTTAAATTGTTGGGTAGTCAGGTCGGCAATGTCCTCGACCGCCGTCTGTTTCCCCGCGACCAGCGCCAGCACGTCCAGTCCGCCCAGCGCCTCATGCGCTTTATGCACCAGCGAGCGGGCAAAGCTCTCATCGCTCAAATCGCCGGGTAACAGCACCGCTTTGCGGCCAGCCTCTTCAATCAGCTGCTTAACTTGCTGCGCATCCTCTTCTTCGGCAGGCAGATAGTTAATCGCCACATCCGCCCCTTCACGCGCGTAAGCAATGGCGGCAGCACGCCCGATACCGGAGTCGCCCCCTGTCACCAGTGCCTTACGATTCTGAAGTCGGCCGCTGCCTTTATAGCTCTGCTCACCGCAATCGGGTACCGGATCCATTTTCGACTGAACGCCCGGCGCAGGCTGCTTCTGCTGCGGATACTCGCCGGTGTAGTACTGAGTGGTTGGGTCCTGAAGTTCGGTTTGATTCTTAGCCATAACTGCGCTCCTTGTTTGCGTAGAGAGAATCTAAGCTTAGGAGAATCAACTGCACTCTGAGAAATATTCAGGATAATCCTTAAGTTTTTTTACAACGGGAAGCGAAGCGGTAGACGTTAGTCGGGCGAGTGGGTGACGCAGAAAAGGTGGTCAGACAGGGTCGTTTTGCTGATGCTTTGCCAGATACTCCTCGTCGAGCGCGACGGTAGTGACGCATGAGGTGCGATAGCCCTCATCAGCAAGTTTACGCGTAATGCGCAGGGTGGCCGTTTCGCGGGCCAGCAGATACTGATAGTTGCTCTCCATTCGGGCCATAATTTTATCTTTCAGCGCGGGCTGGCGTTCAATTATGGCGCTGAGAGTGGCGCCGTAGATCTCTTCTTTGACCTGCAGGGGATAAATTTCCCGACGATTATGCCACTTCAGACGAACCAGCGCGGCCGGAATCGATACCAGTTCTTTGGCGATGCGCGCCATCTCTTCATTTTTGATCATTTTAAGCGTGTCGAGATTCTGCTTTAAGATAAACTCGTCGCTATTTTTATCATCTAAAGTCAAATACACATTGTTATTATCAACTTCTTTCATTTTATTCGTCCTCAAGTTGATAAAAAAGGGGCGTTTCCTTTTCGCAGGTAATTAAATTAAGCCAAATTTCATTACCCGCTTCATTTATTTCTTCGGTCTTTTCCGCCAATATTTGACTTAGTTCCTGCGCGTCAATTTCCCCTTCAGCTTGCAGATCATTTAGCAGGCGGGCAAAGGTCTCGATTTTAAAAACGCGAAATAAACGGTCTTTAATATGACGGTCATGCTCTTCCAGCAACATATTGCGTGACTGACCATCGCGGGTTACGCCAATTAATATATCTGGCGCATAATCAGCGAGCGTTCTTTTCCCCTTAGTTAAATTAGCGTCAGTTTCTGCTTCCGCCTGTTTCGGCTCCACTGAAGAAATGTGAAACCTGGACGGAACCAGATTCTCAGGCAGCATTTATATGTCCTTTAAATTCAACGGGGTGAGGTTGTTCGAAGCGTGAGATTCGTTGACAATAACATGAGGCAAATTTAAAATCAAAAAAAATGGAGCCTCTCATGAACAGCATTTTTTATACTGTCATTACATTGTTATTGCTTACTGCGGTTGTTCTTGTATTGATGCGCGATTTCAATAAAAGCAGCAATGATGCAGTCGGGCAGGCCTCGCCACCGCCGCCGCCTCTGTCCAAAGAGGAGGGGGAGGACCATTTTTCGCTGTTAATGAATGCCATTACCCCGGTGTGGTATTGGCGGGTTAATCATGAATATATTGATTTTCTCCATGCCACAATTAAACGAATGAACATGGCGGAATTAAATAGTATTCCCGGCTTGTTTGACGCTCAACGCCGTTGTAGCGATCTCAACTCGGCGGTCTACAAATATTACGATAATATCAAAAAGCGCTGCCTGAACGGAGAAAAGGTCTCCCACTCCGATCTCGATGTGCTGAACCTGCGCCAGTGTTTCCGCGAATTTAGCATGGAGGCTTATCCGGCGCTGGTAGTGCTGGTGTGGCCGGAATACCAGCGCCCGATGGTTAAGCCTGAGCATGTGTAAGGTCTTTATCGTTTAGTTGTTGCATACGAATTGCCTCCTTGCGATATACTGCACGCTGGTTTTTTTTCGCGGACAGGATCCTATGGAACGCTTTTTCGAAAACGCAATGTATGCTTCCCGCTGGTTATTAGCCCCGGTCTATTTTGGCCTTTCGCTGGCGTTAATTGCCCTCGGTATTAAATTCTTTCAGGAAATCTTTCACGTCCTGCCCCATATTTTCAGCGTCGCCGAATCCGATCTGATCCTCGTTCTGCTGTCGCTGGTAGACATGACCCTGGTGGGCGGTCTGCTGGTGATGGTGATGTTCTCTGGCTACGAGAACTTCGTCTCTCAGCTGGATATCTCTGCCGATAAAGAGAAGCTCAACTGGCTGGGCAAGATGGATGCGTCTTCGCTGAAGAACAAAGTGGCGGCGTCGATTGTTGCAATCTCATCGATTCATCTGCTGCGGGTGTTTATGGACGCCAAAAATATCCCGGATAACAAATTGATGTGGTATGTGATTATCCACCTGACGTTCGTGTTGTCGGCGTTTGTGATGGGGTATCTGGATAAGCTGAATCGCAGCAAGTAAGCCAAACCCGGACAGCCCTGCTGTAGCGCGGGGCTGTCCGTTTACCTCTATTTATCTGACGACGCCTGCCACAAGTTCAACTCCCCATCCGCCACATGACGATCAATCCTCGCCAGCTCGTCTGCGGTAAAGTGCAGGTTATTCAGCGACTTCGCATTCTCTTCCAGCTGTTCTGGTCGGCTGGCGCCGATAAGCACTGATGTAACGCGCTCATCTTTTAACAGCCAGCTCAGCGCCATCTGCGCCATGGTCTGGCCGCGCTGTTCCGCCATCTCATTTAGTAACCGCAGGCTGGCGAGGTTCGCTTCGGTCAGCATATTCTCCGTCAGTCCGCGCACTTTTTTGCCTTCCCGCTGCATGCGCGACCCTTCAGGAATGCCATTCAGGTATTTGCCGGTCAGCAGACCCTGCGCCAGCGGGGTAAAGGCGATACAACCCGTGCCGTTGGCCTTGAGCGTATCCAGTAATCCACTTTTATCGACCCAGCGGTTCAGCAAGTTGTAAGAGGGCTGATGAATCAGGAGCGGAATTTTCCACTCGCGCAGTAAGTCAGCCATCTTCTGCGTCCGCTCGGGCGAGTAGGACGAGATACCCACATAGAGCGCTTTTCCGCTCTGCACCGCCTGGGCCAGCGCAGAGGCGGTCTCCTCCATGGGCGTCGCCTCATCTACCCGGTGGGAGTAAAAGATATCCACGTAATCCAGACCCATCCGGCTAAGGCTCTGGTCGAGACTGGCGAGCAGATACTTGCGCGAGCCGCCTGAGCCATAGGGGCCGGGCCACATGTCATATCCCGCTTTGGTGGAGATAATCAGCTCGTCGCGGTAGGCGGCGAAATCCTGACGCAGCAGACGGCCAAAGTTCTCCTCGGCGCTGCCCGGCGGTGGGCCGTAGTTATTGGCGAGATCGAAGTGGGTGATCCCACAGTCGAAGGCTTTACGCAGCAGGGCGCGCTGGGATTCGAGGGGATGAACGTGACCGAAGCTGTGCCATAAGCCCAGCGACAGTGCGGGCAGACGCAGGCCGCTGTTACCACAGCGGCGGTACTGCATGGTTTCGTAACGTTCGGGGGAGGCGTTCCAGGGCATGATGTCTCCTTTATTATCGATAAATTTTCGAAACAGCGTTTTCATTCTATCCTTACAGAGCCCACAATTCATGGAGATATGCTATGACACGTCTCACCGCCAAAGATTTTCCGCAAGAGTTGCTCGACTGCTACGACTACTATGCCCACGGCAAAATCAGCAAACGCGAATTCCTCAACCTGGCGGCAAAGTATGCTGTTGGCGGCGTGACGGCGCTGGCGCTGTTTAACATGCTCAAGCCCAACTATGCCCTGGCAGAGCAGGTGAAGTTTACCGATCCCGATATTGTGCCGGAGTACATCACCTATCCTTCGCCCGAGGGTCACGGTGAAGTGCGGGGCTATCTGGTCAAACCGGCCAAAGCCGCCGGCAAGATCCCGGCAGTGGTGGTGGTGCATGAGAACCGTGGCCTGAATCCCTATATCGAAGACGTTGCGCGTCGGGTCGCAAAGGCGGGGTATATCGCCCTGGCGCCTGATGGCCTGAGTTCAGTCGGCGGCTATCCGGGTAACGACGAAGAGGGGAAGGTGTTACAGCAGAAGGTCGACCCCACCAAACTGATGAACGATTTCTTTGCCGCTATTGCGTTTATGCAGCAGCATCCGGAGGCCACCGGCAAGGTGGGGATAACCGGATTTTGTTATGGCGGCGGGGTCTCTAACGCGGCGGCGGTCGCCTGGCCTGAGCTCGCCTGCGCCGTCCCGTTCTATGGTCGTCAGCCCCCGGCGGCAGATGCCGCGAAGGTCAAGGCACCGTTGCTTCTGCACTTTGCCGAACTGGATAAAAACATTAATGAAGGCTGGCCCGCCTGGGAGGCGGCGCTGAAAGCCAATAATAAGGTTTACGAGGCCTATATCTACCCCGGCGTGAATCATGGCTTTCATAACGACTCGACGCCACGTTACGACGAAGCGGCAGCGGAACTGGCGTGGAAACGCACGTTAGGATGGTTTGAAAAGTATCTGAGCTAAGCGCAAAGCGCCCGGTGCGCGCAAGGGCACCGGGCATAACGTTATCAGAAGCTATAGCTTAAACCGGCCTGCACGCTGGCGTCGTTATCCACGTCGCCGGTGCCGTAGTAAATGCCCGTATTGACCGAGAAGTTATGGGCAACAGTGGCGTTGATCCCCGCACCGAACATGCCCATCGTATTGTTATGACCCTGAGTGTCGTGATAATCCGCCGCCTGGATATCCGTATCATCGCTGAACTCTTTCTGGAAGCGGGCATCCACCCAGGGGGTGATCTGCACATTCTTATTGAGATCGGTGAGGGTGGTGGAGAGACGCAGCCCTGCGCCGCCGTTCCAGGAGGAGACCTGGCTATCGGCGAAGGTCACCTCTTTGTCAGAGAAACCGTTGGCTTTGGTCTGATCCCAGCCAAGAATGGCGTACGGCTGTAGCAGCGTCTCCCCTGGCAGGAGCACGTTCACCCCAGCACGCGCCTGAGCCATATACAGGTTGCCGTCGGTGGAACCGTGCAGGGCTTCGGTCATGCCGCTGGTGTTGCCGGTCACGTTGTTGGCGGAGAGGGTGTAGCGCATATCGCCATAGCTGAAGCTACCGTCCGCGAACAGGCCCCAGTCACGGCCATTCATAGCCTGCTGCCAGCCGCCATAGAGGCTGTAATAGTTACCGTAGACGGTATCTTTGAAGCTATCCGGGCCGCTCTGGGTATCATCCACGCGGCTGCGGGTCCAGGCCAGGGCGATACCGCCGGTCACGCTGTCACCGTTGGCGAGCGCGTGCGTCCAGTCTACGCCGCCCTGCGCCCCCTGGGTGATGCTGGTGTAATCCACATCGTTGCTGAAGGTGCCGTTCTGATAGAGGAAATCTCCCCATACCTGCGCCCCCTCCTGCTGCGTCCCGGTCAGGGCAGCAAGATGCAGACGATCCAGGTGACTGGTGATGTCGTCGGTGACCTGGTGGCCCGCCTGTTCGGCGGCATCCAGCCCGGCGATCAGCCCCTGAACATCGCTCGCCAGAGAGCCTCGCTCACTGTTAAAGACGATATTCCAGCTCTGGCTGTTGTCTGCGGCGAGCAGCGTTTGCGGGGTGACATCCCCATTGGCGGCGACAATGTCCAGGCTGTTATCGTAGTTATAGGCTCCACTCCGGTTCTCAACCTGCTGCTCACCATTGGTAAAACGGGCGGCTGCGTAATCTTGTGGCGCACCCTCTGTGTTTGTCGTAAAGGTGCCGATCACCAGGTTTTGCTGATTCAGCGCCGAGGGGGTGATGTTATTCACCACGACCGCGTTGTCGCTGCCGGTAATCTGGCCGAAATCGACAAAGCTATCGGTACTCATATTCACAACGGCATTACTGCCCGTGGTAGCGGAGACAAGACGTGAGCCATTTTGTAGATTCCAGCTCGTGGCATCGTTAATGGTATCGATAGTAATGCTGTTCGCGCTGGTGGTGTTGATGGTTTCGAACTGATTAATCTGCCCGGATATAGAGCTGCCTGCATCCATGGATAAGGTATCGGTACCGTCACCGCCTGAGACGTTGCCGCTGACGTGGGAGTTATTGACCAGCACGACGGTATCGTTGCCGGTACCGGTGGTGATATCGCCATTGACGTTGGCGTTATTTTGCAGGGTAACCGTGGTATTGCCGCTATTCTGGCTGGTATTCACATCACCATTAATGGTGCTGTTATCCACCAGGATGGTGTCGGTGGCATTGCCGTTGAGGGTCACATTGCCATTCACCACGCTGTTATTCGTGACGGAGAGATCGACCTGACCTTTATCATTGATGATGCCCACATCCCCGGTCACGGTACTGTTATTCAGGGTTAAACTTTCGTGGGTAGTGCCATACATCGCAATCGCCACATCGCTAAAGGCATCCAGGTTGATATCGCTGAACGGTTCGGTCTTACTCAGTGTGTCCACAAGTGTTTTCATCTTCTTCGCCACCTGGCTGTTGCTGGCGTCGAGAGTGGCGTTGGTCAGCGAGACGGTGACATCCGAAGTGGCACTGCCGGTATAAATGCCGGCGTTGTCCATGGTGCTATTACTGATAGCAATATTTTGCATGCCCGCCCCCGCGCTGATAATACTGCCGTGCAGGACACTGCCATTGCTGACATTCACGTTGTGGGTCCCCTTATCAAGAGGGTCAACATAGATGGCGGCGCCCATCATATAGCTTTTATTTTTCCCGCCGTATTTGATCGCGCTGTTTTCACCGTTCAGGGTGGCATGATCGATATTGACCGTAGTATTGGTAGTATCCTTAGCCGATCCGACTTCGACCATATCCACCTTAGCGTTATTGGTGACATTAATATCGGCGGTACCGCCGGTGCTGCCCTGAATATAATAGCCTGTCATATCCGTGCCAGAGACGGTTAAGGTTTGGCTATCGGTTGGCGAACGGTGACCATCCATATAGATATCAGTTGCGGTTTTATCGGCCATAACGGCGTTAGTCGCGCCCTTATCCTGATAATAATTGCCATCATCGTAATGGGAGAGGCCGCAGGTTTGGGTCGTATCACCATTTTGACACGGGGTGGCGGTGCCCGCCTGGGCCTGCGCGGCGAAAGATGTTAAAGCCAGTAATACACATTGTGACAATACTGTCCGTTTTACGGAATGACGCATTTCAAATCCTCTTTGAGTCCAGAAAAAAGTGGACTCTTTTTAATTTAAAATTGCGTAATTCAGAAACGTCTGACGGGTAAAGGATGTAATGAAATTTAAAAATTGACCGCGCTAAAAATATGGCAATTAACCTAATTAAACCTGATTAATCAAAATAAATATATTCTTAAGGTGAATGTGATGGTTTTATTAACGTACAAAAAGCGGGGCTTTTAGGCTGAAGGCGGGCGATTCATTGGCAACGCTTCTCAACACCCTAATCCTTTCGGATTATGCGGGTAATGAATGGCGAGGATGACTTACATTTGTTAATTCTATGACATGTAAAAACACGTTATTTCCAGGGATATTTCCCCAGCATGATTATCGTTTCTCCGCTAATTAAAGGTGAATGAAAAGTTTTATAAAATTACTCGCGAAAAGGTATAACTTCCCTTTTTTCTGCCGATAACGGGATCAGGAGTCGCTTTCGGGCGATATCTTCCTCACGGTAAGGAAAAAAAATGCAAATGCTTCGTAATTTCACGATCCGTTTCGTTCTGCTGACGATTCTTGGGATCTTTTGTTTAATGTGGGCAGGCGTCGGGCTGTATAGCACCTGGTCCCTTTCTAAAATGTCGGACGGTAATGAAATCGACCGCCAGCTGGTCAAACAGATGACGGTCCTGAGCCAGGGCAACGATCAGTATTTTCGTTTCGTGACCCGCCTGACCCGCGCTATGGATGTTAAAGCGGCAGGAGGCTCGCCAGATCTCGCGCCTGTACAGCAGGCGCTGGATAACATGAGCAAAAAACTGGCGGAGATGAAAGCCATGTCTCCGGGGCCGATGGATGCGCAGGTCTCAGCCCAGGTCATTGCCAGCTGGCAGGCGTTACTGGAAAACGGCGTCATCCCTCAGATGCAGTTCGCACAGCAGGGCAACGTGGACGGTTACCGTCAACAAGCCAATAACGTCACGCCGCCGCTCAGTCGTGCGTTTGGCGCCAGCGCTGAAAACTTCAATAAAGCCGCCGATCGCCTGCTGGATACGACCCGCGTGATGGTAGACAACTTCACCAGCATCACCCGCACGGTGATTATCGTGGCGACCATCATTGGCCTGTTGATCTTGCTGTTTACCGATCGCTATCTGGTCGCCATGCTGGTGAAACCGCTGGATCGTATTCGCGAACATTTCCGCCAGATTGCGCAGGGCGACCTCAGCCAGCCTATCACCCCGTTTGGCCGTAACTGCGTCGGCCAACTGGTGCCGCTGCTGAGCGCCATGCAGGATAGCCTGCGCGAAGCGGTCAGCACTATCCGCTCGGGCAGCGATAACATCTGGCGCGGGGCGACGGAGATCTCCAGCGGCAATAACGACCTCTCTTCACGCACCGAAGAGCAGGCGGCCGCGCTGGAAGAGACCGCCGCCAGCATGGAGCAGCTCACGGCCACGGTGAAATTGAACGCAGATAATGCCCGTCAGGCCAGCCAGCTTGCGGATGTGGCCTCGACTACCGCCAGCCGGGGCGGTGCGCTGGTTGAAGATGTGATCAGCACCATGACCGGCATCTCGGACAGCTCGAAGAAAATCGCTGAGATCACCAATGTGATCAACAGCATCGCCTTCCAGACCAACATTCTGGCGCTGAACGCGGCGGTGGAAGCGGCGCGTGCGGGCGAGCAGGGACGTGGTTTTGCGGTGGTGGCGGGCGAGGTGCGTAATCTGGCCAGCCGCAGCGCCAATGCGGCGAAAGAGATCGAAGGGCTGATCGCTGATTCTGTCTCCCGCGTGGAGCAGGGTTCGCAGCTGGTTAACGACACGGGCACCACCATGGAAGCGGTGCTGCGGGCGGTAACCGAAGTGACCACCATCATGAAGCAGATTGCCGCCGCCTCGGAAGAGCAGAGCAAGGGCATTTCGCAGGTGGGCGTCGCCATCACCCAGATGGATGGTGTGACTCAGCAGAATGCGTCGCTGGTGGAGCAAGTTTCCGCCGCCGCCTCTGCGCTCGAGCGCCAGACCGAAGAGCTACAGCGGTCGGTGCAGAAGTTCCGTCTCTCAGCTCAGGAGCCCGTCGCCGCGCCGCCAAGCGCCCCGGTTCGCCTGAAACCCGCCGCGGCGTCAGCCGCAGAAGACTGGACCAATTTCTAAGGATCTGAAAATGGCCGCCTCGCGCGGCCAGCATTCGGCCTGACGTGGCGCTATCGCCTGACGAGCTCCGCGTCGGAGATAAGTTGGGTGACCTGTGACAGGTGGCCAATTTTCACTTCGCTGGAACGTCGGAACTTACTTTTGTCGATCAACAGCAAGGACTGGCTGGCGCGGCTGAGTAGCTGGGTTTTAAAACGGGCGTTATCGGGCGAGGGATCCCACATAATGCCCTGCTCATCCACCCCCTCGCAGGAAAAGATAAACAGATCGATCTCCAGCGATTTCAACTGGGTGACCAGCATGGGGTTCACATAGCAGCGGTATTTACGCTCAAGGGTACCGCCGGAGCAAATTAGCGTAACGCGTTCGCGTCTGGCCATCTCCTGGCAAATCGGCAGGCTGTTGGTAAACACCGTCAGGGCGATATCGGGGAGCTGTTTTGCCAGATGAAAGCAGGTCGAACTGGCATCCAGCGCCAGTGTCATCCCTTCGCTTACCCAGTCCAGTGCGAGGCGAGCAATATCGGCTTTGTCGGCGTAATGGCTTTTCAGCCGCGCGCCAAAGGGCTCACCGCCGTCTTGCCTGTCCGGGTGGATCGCCCGTGCCCTCCCGTGATGGCGCACAATCTTCCCCTGCTCCTGCAGCGCTTTCAGATCCCGGCGTATCGTCTCTTTACTCACCGCCAGCGCGTCGGCCAGCGCGTCCGTCGTCAGCCAGTCGCACGTCGCCAGCCGCTGAATAATGGCCTGCTGACGGCTGTTTTTCATGTTCCGGTTTCCAGACGGGGGAGAGAGAGGGGCGTCTGCCCGAGGGCGACACCGTTTTTACCGGTATGTTTGATCTGATACATCGACCGATCGGCGCGCTTGAGGGCATTCACAAAGTCATCCTCCTCCTGCACCTCATCAATGCCTACCGACGCGCCCACCCGCGCCTGGCCATTGTCCAGTTCAAAGGGGGTGAGGGCGGCGTGCAGGCACTGCTGAGCAATGCGCGTCACCTGCAGGCTGGAGAGTGCAAGGGGGAGTAAAAGCACAAATTCGTCGCCACCGAGACGCCCGACGATGCTGTCTGGTGGGCAGATTTCCCGTAAACGCTGGCTAAGCTGGATCAGCAGTTCGTCACCGCTGCGGTGTCCGAAGGCGTCGTTAACGGCTTTGAAATCATCAAGATCAATAAAGGCCACGCACAGCGGACCGCGGGCTTTAAGCTGTGCAAAGTGTTGCAGCAGGGCATGACGGTTAGCCAGCCCGGTGAGCGGGTCGTGGTTAGCCAGCTGCGCCAGCTGCTCTTCGTACTGCTTCTCTTTGGTCATATCAATATGCGTGCCGGTCACCTTCAGCGGCGCGCCGTTTTCATCCCATTCGGTCACGCGGCCCCGGTCAAGCACCCAGGTGATGGTACCGTTTCTGTGCTGCATACGGTGCAGCGCTTCATAGAAGGGGGTCTTACCGTTCAGATGATCGTAAAACGCGTCCAGCACGTCTTGCTTGTCATCGGGATGGAGGTGTTCCCGCCAGACCTCAAACTGGGCGCTAAGCGCTTTCGGCTGATAGCCCAGCATCGAGCCCCATCGGCGGTTATAGATAATCAGCTTGCCGCTGGGAATATCCAGCTGCCAGAGACAGAGACCCGTCCCGTCCAGCGCAGCGCTCAGCTTACTGCGGGCGTCACGTGCTAGCCTGACGAGCCGGGCATTGTGCTTTTTGAGATTCTGGATCTGTTGTCTTAACGCCTGCTCTGACATGAAAAGGCTCATCGGTAAATAAGAATGATTCTTGCGCGATTCCCGGATGGTTGTAAACATGCCGTTGAAAAAAGAGAGGGATTTGCGTTAAGGCACGCCTGCCCGCTCTACCTCTAAAGGGGCCGGGACACGCGGCGCGCAATCGTTATATAATAAATTACATAACGAATGTGAGGCTACGATGAAACAGCGCTTTTGGCAGGTATTACCTTTTCTTTTTCTGGCCATTTCTCCGTTCTCTTCTCAGGCGTCGCGCCAGATTACCGACCAGATTGGCCGTCAGGTGACGATCCCGGATGAGGTGAATCGCGTAGTGGTACTGCAGCACCAGACGCTGAACTTGCTGGTGCAAATGAACGCCAGCGATAAAATCGTTGGGGTGATGGCGAACTGGAAGCAACAACTCGGCGATGGCTATGCCCGCCTTGCGCCCGAGCTGAACCAGAAACCCATGCTCGGCGATCTCACCCATGTGGATCCGGAAAAGCTGGTTGCGCTAAAACCGCAGGTGGTGTTTGTCACAAACTATGCGCCGCGGGAGATGATCGACAAGATCGCTAGCCTTGGGATCCCGGTAGTGGCGATTTCGCTACGCCACGATGCCCCCGGTGAACAAGACAAACTGAACCCCACCCAGGCCGATGAAGAGAAAGCCTACGATTTGGGGCTACGGGAAGGGATCACCCTGATTGGCGAGATCGTGAATAAGCCGGCAGAAGCGAAGGCGCTGATTGCGGCAACGGACGCGGGACGCAAAAAGGTGCGCGATCGCCTGCAGGCGATCCCGGCCGCAGAGCGCGTGCGTGCCTATATGGCGAACCCGGCGTTAACCACCTACGGCTCCGGAAAATATACCGGTTTAATGATGGCGCATGCGGGGGCGCTGAATGTGGCCGCCGCCACCATCAAGGGCTTTAAAACCGTGGCGATGGAGCAGGTTATCGCCTGGAACCCGCAGGTAATTTTCGTGCAGGATCGCTACCCCTCCGTGGTCAATGAGATTAAAACTTCTGCGCAATGGCAAACCATTGATGCGGTGAAAAATCAGCGCGTCTACCTGATGCCCGATTACGCGAAAGCCTGGGGTTACCCGATGCCGGAAGCGATGGGGCTGGGCGAGTTGTGGATGGCGAAAAAACTCTATCCCGGGAAGTTCAAAGACGTGGATATGCGCAAAGAGGCTAACGCCTGGTATCACCGTTTTTACCGCACTGACTACCAGGGCATCGATTAATGCGCGTTTTGGCGGCAGGCAGTTTGCGCGGGGTCTGGCCATCGTTACTGCGCCACTTCCCGGAGCCGGTAGAGACCGCGTTTGGCCCGGCGGGGCTGCTGCGGGCGCGTATTGCGGTGGGTGAAGCGTGCGACCTTTTCGCCTCGGCAAACCTTGCCCATCCCCGGGCGCTTAATCCGCTCGCCGTCATCCCCTTCGCCCGCAATTCACTCTGCCTGACCGTGCGCAGTGATGTGCTGCAGCAGGGGGATGACTGGCTATCGCTGCTGACCCGCGCCGATTTACGCCTCGCCACCTCGACGGCGGGGGAGGACCCTTGCGGAGATTATGCGCAGACGTTATTTGATCGCATGGGCGATAGCGGCGAGGGGGTAAGAGTCCGGGCGAGGGCGCTGGTCGGTGGGCGACACTCTGCGCCGATTCCTGCGGGCAAGCTGGCGGCGGAATGGATTATCCACAGCGGCCAGGCTGAGCTGTTTATCGGCTATGCCAGCTATGCCTCCAGGCTGCGCACGATCCCCGGCTTAACCGTGATTCCTCTCCCGGCGCCTTACAACCCCTGCGCGGAGTATGGCTGTGCGGTGATAACCCCTGCAGGGCAGCGGCTGGGCATGTTTTTACTGTCAGAGGTTGCGAAGGGGATCTTACGCGAAGCGGGATTTGAGGCATAGCCGGGCGGCGAACCACCCGGCCTGCGCTTATGCCTGGCGCTTATCTTCTGTGTTGGTGTCAAAATCGCTGGCGGCGTGGCGTTCATGCAGCTGTTCGTTCAGCTCGCCATAGGTACGGTTCACAATACGGCCCCGTTTGACGGCTGGGCGATTTGCAACCTCTTTCGCCCAGCGCTGCACATTTGTGTACTTCTCTGCATCCAGGAACTCGGCGGCGTTGTACACACTGCCCAGCGCCACGCAGCCAAACCATGGCCAGACGGCGATATCGGCAATCGTATACTCATCGCCTGCCACGTAGCGGCCGCGCGCCAGCTGTTTATCCAGCACGTCGAACAGACGTTTCGCTTCCATGGTAAAGCGATCGATCGCGTATTCGATCTTCACGGGGGCGTAGTTATAGAAATGGCCGAAACCGCCGCCGAGGAAGGGGGCAGCCCCCTGCAGCCAAAAAAGCCAGTTCAGCGTTTCGGTACGGCCTGCCGGGTCTTTCGGCAGAAAATGACCATACTTCTCGGCCAGATAGAGCAGGATATTGCCAGATTCAAACACCCGGGTCGGCGGGGTGGTGGAGTGGTCGCGCAGCGCCGGGATCTTGGAGTTAGGGTTCACTTCGACAAACCCGCTAGAGAACTGATCGCCCTCACCAATGCGAATCAGCCAGGCATCGTACTCGGCGTCGGTTACGCCCAGAGCCAGCAGCTCTTCGAGCAGAATGGTCACCTTCTGTCCGTTCGGCGTACCCAGCGAATAGAGCTGCAACGGATGCGCGCCGACGGGCAGCGCTTTTTCATGCGTTGCGCCGGAAATAGGGCGGTTGATATTGGCAAACGCGCCGCCGGTGTTCTGCTTCCACTCCCACACTTTCGGTGGCTGATAGTTGTTGTCTGACATGTTGACCTGCCTTTTGCATGATGTGTTGAGGCAGTTTAGCAGGAGATTCGTGAACCCTTTAACGTTGCGAGCGCATAAGGTTATGCGCTATTCCACATTGCGCTTATATATATCAAATTCGGTATAAGCTTAATCGAAAATCGCATTTTCATTGTTAATGCGAAAGGGCGTAAAGCTGCCTATGATGCTTGCACATATATAAAAACGTGCAGTAATAAACACTTTATCAGGCAAGGAGTTAGTGAGATGCGTAAGCTTCTGTTTTCGGCAGTTGTGGTTTCGCTCGCGTTAGGTCTGGCGGGTTGTGATGAGGCAAAAAATAAAGAGGCGGCCAACGCGCCTGCCGCCAACAATGACGCGCCTAAAGCGGGCGGTTCGTTAATTATCGGCATCACCTCCGGCGACCCACTGGCCGTGAATCCGCTCTATGCCAGCGACCGTACTACGTTAACTATCATGCAGGCGCTGTATGCACCGCTATATAGCTTCAACGAGGGGAAAATCGAATGGGGGCTGGCCGAAAGTCTGACGCCCGCCGCTGATAACCTGAGCTATACCCTGACCTTAAAACCCAATCTGAAGTGGCAGGATGGCCAGCCGCTGACCGCCGACGACGTGGTCTTCACCTTCAATAAACTGCTCGACCCCAGCCAGCATAGCTTCTTCCGCAGCATGTTCACCTACGGCGGCAAACCCGTGGTGGTGAGCAAGGTTGACGATCGCACCGTTAAGTTCACCCTACCGCAGGTGAGTGCGGCATTTACCGGCACGCTGGTACAAATTTATCCCATCCCGCAGCACGTATTCGCCGGTGAAAGCGATTTTGAAAAGAGCGCCAAAAACGATACGCCGGTCGGTTCCGGGCCGTTCAAATTTAAAGAGTATCGCGCCGGGCAGTACTATGCCCTGACGCGTTTCGACGATTACTGGAACGGCAAAGCGAAGCTCGATTCCGTCACCTACCGTTTTGCCAAAGACAGCAACTCTGCCAACCTTGCGCTGCAAAATGGCGAGATCAACATGAAGATGGTGGATCCGCAGGATGTGTCACGCCTGAAAAACACCGGCAAATTCGACTTTGTGGTCTATCCGGAAGGGCGTCTGGCCTATATGACGTTCAACCAGAACGTACCGGTCATGAAGAGCAAAGCGCTGCGGCAGGCTATCGCCTACGCCATCAACAAAGACGAGCTGACCCAGACCGCCTTCACCTCGCTGGATTATGCGAAACCCGCCGCCTCGTTCCTGACGCCGGATACCCTCTACCAGACCGCCGACGTAGAGCAGTACAAGTTCGATCAGCAAAAAGCCAAAGCGTTGCTGAAGGACTCAGGCGCGCCAGAAAACCTGAAGCTGCGTCTGGCCTACGTGAATACCAATAAAACCCAGGAGAGCCAGGCGCTGTACATCCAGCAGGCCCTGAAGGGAATTGGGGTGATCGTTGAGCTGATGCCGCTGGATTCCAACGCCATGTCGCAGCGCAGTCTGGACATGAACAACACCGCGTGGGATCTGAATCTGGGTGGCTACATCATGGGCGCAGAGCCGGACGGCTACAAATCCCTGTTTATGAGTAACGAGGCCTACAACTACGCGCACTATAAAAACCCGCAGTTCGATGCTCTGTGGGATAAAGGTGCTGTGGAAACCGATGCCAAAAAACGTGCGGAGATCTACAAGCAAATCCAGCAGACCGTGGCGAGCGACATGACCTATTACCCGATCGCCTATACCAATGCGATCGTTGCCGTGGATAAACGCTTCGGCGGCACAAAAGAGGCGGAGCCGAAGCCGGTTTATCTGTTCCAGGACTTATCAAAAATCTATCAGAAATAAGCGGTTGCCCCGGCCATTTCGCCGGGGCATTACGTCAAGGTAAGTCGTTTAAGGGCATGTCGTGAACACATTACTCACGCGTCGGTTGCTGCAACTGCTGCCGATGCTGTTCTTTATTTCGCTGGTGGCGTTTTTGCTGGTCAAACTCGCTCCTGGCGACCCGGTTGCCGCCTATATCACGCCGCGGATGGCGCCGGAAGATATCGAGCGCATCCGTCAAAGCCTGGGGCTGGATAAGCCGCTGGTCACCCAGTACCTGCTGTGGCTGAAAAACGTCGCGCAGGGCGACCTGGGTTACTCGCTTATCTATCACCGCCCGGTGCTGGAGATGATCGCCGAGCGCATTCCGGCCACCCTGGGATTGATGGGGGCGTCGCTGCTGCTGGCCATCGTGCTGGCCATTCCTCTCGGGCTGCTTGCCGGGGCGTTTAAACATCGCTGGCTGGATCATCTGCTGAATCTGTTTGCCTATATTGGCATCTCGGTGCCGATCTTCTGGTTCGGCATACTGCTGATCACCGTGTTTGCCGTACAACTCAACTGGTTTCCCAGCATGGGGATGCGCACCATCGGCATGGAAGATAACTGGCTGGATGTGGTTCGCCACGGCGTTCTGCCGTGCATTGCGCTCACCTTTTACAATCTCTCAAGCTATGTGCGCTACATTCGCTCCAATACCATCACGCAGCTCTCTGCCGACTACGTGCAGACCCAGCTCGCGTACGGCGCGACCCGTTCCGGCATTCTGTTCCGCCATGTGCTGAAAAACGTGCTGCTGCCGGTAATTACCCTGTTCGGCCTGTCGTTTGGGGAGCTGGTGGTCGGGGCCTACGTGACGGAAAGCGTCTTCTCCTGGCCGGGCATGGGGTTGCTGGGGATCCAGTCGATCACCTCGCTGGATTACCCGTTGATCATGGCGATCATCATGCTCTCTTCCATGATGTTGATCGTGGGCAACCTGATCGCCGATCTGCTGTATCGCTTCGCCGATCCCCGCATTCGAACTCTGAGGTAACCCGGATGAGCAGACGCTGGCAGCAAGTTCGTCACCAGCTGCGCCGCAACCGTCCGGCGCAGTTCTCGTTATTTGTCCTTTTTATCTTTGTTGTCGCCGCGCTCTGTGCGGGGCTGAGCCCGTTCGACCCGGATCAGATGGCGCTGAACGCCCGTACCCTGCCGCCGGACAGTACTCACTGGTTTGGTACCGATGAGTACGGGCGCGACTACTTTACACGCGCCCTCTACGGCGGGCAGATCTCGCTGATGGTGGGTTTTCTGGCGATGGTTTTCTCTACGCTGATTGGCACCCTCGTCGGCACGATCAGCGGCTATTTTGGCGGCTGGCTCGATAACCTGATGATGCGTATCGTCGATATTCTGATGGCGATCCCGGCCTTCTTCCTGCTGCTGGTGGTGAACGCTTACCTCAAGCCAGGCGTGGATAACATCATTTTTATCATCAGCCTGCTGACGTGGATGAACATGTCCCGGCTGGTACGTGCCGAAACGCTTTCGGTTAAAGAGCGCGAATATGTGCTTTATGCCCGTGCTTCCGGCGAACAGCCGCTACGGATCATCGTGCGCCATATCATTCCCGGCGTGCTGCCGACCATTATCGTGGCCGCCACGCTCAATATCGCTTCGGCGATCCTGATGGAGTCGACGCTGAGCTTCCTTGGGCTTGGCGTACAGGCACCGGCCGCCTCCTGGGGAAGTATGCTCAACAACGCCCAGTCGTACATTGGCGAAGCGTCGTGGCTGGCGATGTTCCCCGGCATTCTGATCCTGCTGACGGTGTTCAGCTTTAACGTATTAGGCGACGTATTTCGTACCGCCTTTGAGCCGGGAGCGAACCGCGATGAGTAACTTACTCGAACTCGATAATCTGCAAACTACCTTCCATACCCGACAGGGAGATGTCCATGCAGTTCGCGGCGTGAGCTTTCAGGTGCAGCCGGGGGAACTTATCGGCATTGTTGGCGAATCTGGCTGCGGCAAGAGCGTGACCTGTAAATCCATTATCCAGCTTCTGGGGAGTAACGGCCGCATCACTGGTGGCAGTATTCGGTTTCAGAATGCCGATCTGGCGCAAAAAACGCCGCAGCAGATGCGCGCCATTCGCGGCAATGAGATCGCCATGATTTTCCAGGATCCGATGACCGCCCTTAACCCGGTGCTCACCATCGGCAAGCAGATGTCTGAGATCCTGATGCGTAATAAAGGGCTGGCCAAAAAAGCGGCCAAAGCGGCGGCGCTGTCGATGCTGGAGCAGGTCGGCATTGCCGAGGCGGAACGGCGCTACAATCAGTATCCTCATGAGTTCAGCGGCGGCATGCGCCAGCGGGTGATGATAGCCATTGCGCTCTCCTGTAACCCAAAGCTGCTGATTGCCGACGAACCGACCACCGCTCTGGACGTGACGATTCAGGCGCAGATATTGCGTCTGCTGAAAAGCCTGCAACAACAAACCCAGACCGCCATCCTGCTCATTACCCACGATCTGGGCGTGGTGGCGCAAGTGTGTAGCCGCGTCGTGGTGATGTATGGCGGGCTGGTAATGGAGGAGGGGAGCGTTGAGGACATTTTTTACCGTCCGGCGCACCCCTATACCCAGGGGCTGTTGGCCTCATTGCCCCGTCCGGGCGAGGTGAATCAGCGATTATCGCCGATCGAAGGCACGCCACCTGGCTTGCTCAATCCGCCTCCCGGCTGCCCCTTTGCTGAGCGCTGTCCGAAGCGGATGCCGCAGTGTGATCGGCAGCCGGCGTTTTACCGGATGGACGAAGGCCACCGCGCCGCGTGCTGGCTATGGGCCGATAAGGAGGTTCAGGCATGAGCGAACAACGTACTCCGTTAGTCAGCGTGCGTGAGCTACGCAAACACTATCCTCTAAACAGCGGGCTACTGCGAAAGGGGGCGGCGGTGAAAGCGGTGGATGGCGTCAGTTTTGACATCATGCCCGGTGAAACCTTTGGCCTGGTGGGGGAGTCAGGCTGCGGCAAATCGACCCTCGGACGCGCCATTTTACGCTTGTTTGCCATCACCTCCGGCGAGATCCACTTTGCCGGGCAGAACATTGCCCAGGCCAGCGAGAAACAGCTGAAACCGCTGCGCAGAAGGATGCAGGCGATTTTTCAGGATCCCTACTCCTCGCTCAACCCCGGCATGACCGTGCAGCAGTTGGTTGCCGAGCCGATGCAGATCCACGGCTACAGTCGGGAGGAGCAGCGTGAACGTACCGAAACGCTGCTCTATAAAGTGGGGCTCAAACAGGAACATCTGCAACGTTTCCCCTATGAGTTCAGCGGTGGTCAGCGTCAGCGCATCAGCATTGCCCGCGCCTTGTCCGTGCGCCCGGAGTTTGTACTGTGCGATGAGCCGCTGTCGGCGCTGGATGTCTCGGTGCAGGCGCAGGTGGTGAATATCCTGCAGGATTTACAGCAGGAGCTGGGGCTCACCTATCTGTTTATCGCCCACGATCTGTCGATGGTGCGCCACATCTCCAGCCGCATTGGGGTGATGTATCTCGGTAAGCTGGTGGAAGTCGCACCCGCGAATGCGCTCTATCAACATCCGGCCCATCCCTACACGCGTGCTTTGCTGGCGGCGGTGCCCCAGCCCGATCCGCGCATCCGCAATCTTGATAACGCCACGTTGCGGGGCGAGATCCCAGGGCCGACCTCGGCGCTGCCAGGCTGTCGTTTTTGCAGCCGTTGCCCCCATGCGATGCCGGTGTGTCAGGCGCAGGAACCGGCGATGCAGGAGATCGCGCCGGGGCACTTTACCGCCTGTTGGTTATTTAAAACGTAACAGGAGCCACCCTCTTGCCCGGACGAGAGAGGGTGGCGCTTATCCGAGCAGTCGCTTCACCCATACCGCAACCTCGTCGCCGCTGCCCAAATCGGGCTGCACCAGACCATCGACCATAAAGGTTGGGGAGACATGGATCCCATTCTGACGTGCATATTTACAGTGCCACTTAATTTCCGTTTGCAGTTCCGGGCGCGCAAAGGCGTCGGCAAGCTGCACCCCGCTGTAACGCTCGATGCGCGCGATAATCTCCTCGGGCGTCGCCTGCATATTCGGCCCGCTACAGTGGTCGGTAAATTCAAACTCTTCCCGGCGATCGGCCACCGCCTGCATCACCTTGTGTGCCGCCGCTTTCCCCTCGGGCAGCGTCGACGCCGCCAGAATGCAGCGCACAATCACGCCGGAAAAGAGATGCCAGGGCTGCGACTGTAAACGGATTTTGACGGTGATCTTATCCTCGCCAGCCTGTTCCAGCAGCGCGTTTAACTTATTAAAGGCCTTGACCGAAAACGGGCAGGTCGGTTCCAGGAACACTTCAAAGATGCGTGGGCCGTGACCCCACTCCAGCGGCTGCGCCTGTACGCTCATATTGACTCCTGTGTTGTCTGTTTTTCGTTATTGCTGCGGCGAATAATTTGCCACGCGGGTGTATGATAAATCCACCTCTGTCAGGTTAATTACAACGTGCAGACGACGACAACCCCCTAAAAAATTGCCGCCTGCCTTTATTAGGTTGGAAACATGCGTAAAGGAACGTTAAGCAGTAATGCGCCATTCGGGACATTATTAGGCTATGCGCCGGGAGGCGTGGCGATCTACTCCTCGAATTACAGCTCCCTCGATCCGCGAAATTATCCGGAAGATGCCGATTTTCGCAGCTATACCGGCAATGAATATATGGGGCACAAGTGGCAGTGCGTTGAGTTTGCCCGCCGCTTCCTGTTCCTGAATTACGGCTTTGTCTTTACCGACGTGCGCATGGCGTGGGAGATCTTCTCTTTACGCTTTGTTCGTCAGGTGGTGAATGACGATATCCTGCCGCTGCAGGCCTTTGCTAACGGCTCTCAGCGCGCGCCGGAGGCGGGAGCTTTGCTTATCTGGCAAAAGGGCGGTGAGTTCCACGAAACCGGCCACGTGGCCGTCATCACGCAACGGCTGGGTGATAAGGTGCGCATTGCGGAGCAGAATGTTATTCACTCTCCGCTGCCGCTGGGACAGCAGTGGACGCGCGAACTCAGAATGAGCGTGGAGAACGGCTGCTACCGGCTCCATGACACCTTCAGCGACACCGAAATTCTGGGCTGGATGATCCAGACCAGCGACACCGAACACAGCCTTCCGCAGCCTGAAGTCAACGGCGAACTGCTGAATATTCGCGGCGCGCGGCTGAAAAACAACCGCCAGTTTGATGGCAAATGGCTCAATGAGAACGATGCGCTGCAGCAGGCCTACGTGCGTGCCAACGGCCATTTTATCAATCACGATCCCTGCCACTATTTCACCATCACCGAAAGCGCCGAGCAGGAGCTGATCAAAGCGACCAACGAGCTGCACCTGATGTATCTGCATGCCACCGACAAGGTGCTGAAAGATGACAACTTACTGGCGCTTTTCGACATTCCGAAAATTCTCTGGCCGCGCCTGCGTCTCTCCTGGCAGTGGCGTCGTCACCATATGATTACCGGCCGCATGGATTTCTGCATGGATGAGCGCGGCATCAAGGTGTATGAGTACAACGCCGACTCCGCTTCGTGCCACACCGAAGGTGGCCTGATCCTGGAAGAGTGGGTGAAAAACGGCTATCGCGGCGGCGGACATAACCCGGCGGAAGGGTTACTGGAAGAGCTGTCCGGCGCCTGGAAGCACAGCCAGGCCCGTCCCTTTGTGCACATCATGCAGGACAACGATGTGGAGGAGGATTACCACGCGCTCTTTATTCAACGTTCACTGCTTCAGGCCGGGTTTGAAACCAAAATCCTGCATGGGCTGGGGGCGTTAAGCTGGGATGCGGCAGGCCAATTAATTGATGATGAAGGGCGGCTGGTCAACTGCGTCTGGAAAACCTGGGCGTGGGAGACGGCCATCGAGCAGATCCGCGAAGTCAGTGAAACCGAGTACGCGGCGGTTCCTATTCGTACCGGCCATCCGCAAAACGAGGTGCGCTTAATCGATGTGTTGCTGCGCCCGGAAGTGTTGGTCTTTGAACCTTTATGGACGGTGATCCCCGGCAACAAAGCCATTTTGCCGGTGCTGTGGCAGCTCTTCCCTCACCATCGCTACCTGCTGGATACCGATTTTGAGGTCAACGCACTGCTTAGCCAGACCGGGTACGCCGTGAAGCCTATCGCCGGGCGCTGCGGCAGCAATATCGATCTCATCAGCCCGCAGGAGGAGCTACTGGATAAATCGAGCGGCAAGTTTGTCGATCGCAAAAATATTTACCAGCAGCTGTGGTGTTTGCCGAAGGTGGACGAGAAGTATATCCAGGTCTGTACCTTTACCGTCGGCGGCAATTACGGCGGTACCTGCCTGCGCGGTGATACTTCGCTGGTGATTAAGAAAGAGAGCGATATCGAACCGTTAATGGTGGAAAAAGATCGGTAACCCCGACCCATCCTGACGCTCTCTTCCCCTCCGCAAGCGACCCTTGCGGATTTTTTTTTATCGGCGAGCGAAACCTTCGGGTCTTAGCGTGCGAACTATGATTCATAAAGTACGTTTTTTCCTGATGGAGCTGACCATGAAACTGTTAAACACCTTCTCTGCTGCTGCGGTAGTGACCTTTTCCCTCTTCACCCTGAATGCCAACGCGGCGCTCGAGGTGGGGGATAACGCGCCCAATTTCAGCCTGAAAGGGGCGCTGGGGGGCAAGCCGCTCACCTTCTCGCTTCAACAGGCATTACAGAAAGGCCCGGTGGTGCTCTACTTCTTCCCGGCAGCCTTTACCAAAGGCTGCACCCTGGAGGCACATGCTTTCGCCGAAGCGAGCGATGATTTTAAAAAGCTGGGGGCGACCGTGGTTGGGGTCACCGCCGGGAATGTCGATCAGGTGGATGAGTTCTCGAAGCTGGAGTGCCGTGATAAATTTGCCGTGGCCGCCGATCCCGGCGCGAAAGTGGCGGGCGAGTACAAAACGCTGATGCAGATGAACGGTAAAACGGTCTCTGACCGCACCTCCTACGTCATCGCCCCTGACGGTAAAATTCTGATGAGCTATACCGACCGTAACCCTGACCAGCATATCCAGAAGTCCATGGATGCCGTGAAGCAATACGCGAACACACATTCATAATTAGTTTCGGGGCCCGCTATGTTAACCGCCATTCTGGCCGCCTTCGCCGGCGGCATTATCCTCAATTTTATGCCGTGCGTTTTTCCGGTGATTTCGCTGAAGGCGCTGGGGCTGTTGCGACATCAGGGAGACCGGGCCAGCGCCCGCACCGAAGGGCTCGGTTTTTTACTGGGCGTGATTTTTACCATGCTGGCACTGGCCGCCGTGTTGCTGGCGTTGCGCGCTGGCGGTACCGCCGTGGGTTGGGGCTTTCAGCTGCAATCTCCACTGGTCATTACCGCGCTGGCGCTGATTATCCTCGGCGCGGCGCTGAACCTGCTGGGGGTGTTTGAGGTGGGATTATCCCTGCAGCGGGCGGGGGAAATCTCAGGCGGGCGCGGGGCATTTACCCGTTCGGCGTTAACCGGCGCGTTGGCGATTGTGGTCGCTACGCCATGCTCAGCCCCCTTTATGGCGGGTGCGGTAGGGTATGCGCTGGTGCAGCCGCCAGCGGTTTCGCTGGTTATCTTCCTTTCGCTGGCGCTGGGGTTCGCCGCCCCCTTTACCCTTATTTCGCTCTTCCCGGCGATTGCCGCTCGCCTGCCCAGACCGGGCGCCTGGATGGATATCCTCAAGCGCGGGCTGGCGTTTCCGATGTTTGGCGCCTTTGCCTGGCTGGTGTGGGTATTAGCGCAACAGGCGGGAACCACCGCGCTGGCGGCAATGCTGGCCTGTGCCGTGGTGGTGAGCTTCACCGCGTGGCTGTATGGTATGGCCCAGCGCAGACGTTTCGCCGGCCGTTCGTATAAAGTGCTGCTGGCGGTGACGGTGGTGCTCTTCGTGGCGGCGATTACGCCCCTGCCGGGCATCATGCAGACGCAGTCCGTTACGGCAGAACCGGCCGTTGCGAGCCAGGTCGCGCCGGTGAAGTGGTCGCCGCAAACGGTGGCAGAGATGCGCGGCCACGGCAAAGCTATCTTTGTTAACTTTACCGCCTCGTGGTGCATCACCTGTCAGGTGAACGATCGCACCTCGCTCTCTACCGCGGCGGTGAAGCAGGCGCTGTCGCGCACTGGCACTATTTATATGGTGGCGGACTCCACCAAATTTAACGCCGATATCGACGATGCCATGACGGCCTTCGGGCAGGGCGGGCTGCCGCTGTACGTGGTCTATCCGGCCGACGGTAGCGAACCTAAGGTGCTACCGCAGGTGCTGACCCCATCGATTGTGGTGAACGCCCTCGATCGGGCGGCCGGTAAAAAAGCGTGAGGTAATTCGCATGGCGAATGATGGATAGCAATCTGGCTCCCCGCGAGACCTGGCCCGGGCTGATGGCACGTGCGCAGGCCGGGGATCGCGACGCCTATTCCCTGTTGCTCCGGGCCCTGGTGCCGGTGATTCGGGCGCTGGTCCGTAAGCAGATTGCCGATCCTGTGCTGATCGATGATGTGATTCAGGAGGTGCTGCTCACCGTGCACCGGGTGCGTCATACCTACGATCCGGCCTGCCCCTTTTTACCCTGGCTGATGGCGATCGCGCAGGCGCGTACCGTGGATGCGTTACGCCAGCGCGGACGGCGACAGCGGCGGGAAAGCGACGATGGGCCGCTGGCGGAAGGGGTCTGGACCGGTAATATCGGTCAACAAGAAACCGAAGAGGAGCTGGCGTCGATTTTAAACCAGCTTCCGGCGCGCCAGCGCCAGATTGTGGAGCATATCCACCTGCAGGAGATGAGCCTCGCCGAGGCCGCCGCACGGCATAACCTGACTATTTCGGCGGTCAAATCTCTCCTGCACAGAGCCTTAACCAATCTTCGCCGGATGGGAGCGAACCATGGCCGATCATGATCTCTTGATTAAACAATTGAGCCGCGAGGCGACGCCCGTGACGCGCCCGCAGGCCCGCAATCTGCGGGTGCTCACCTGGATGCTGCTGGCGCTCCCCTGCGCAGGATTAAGCAGCCTGCTGGTGAACCGTGCCGCCACCGACTGGTCTGCAGCGGGATCCTGGCTGGCGGTGGTGCAACTCTCTCTCGCTTTCCTGGTCGGGGGGATGGCGATTGCGAATGCGTTCACCCTGAGTATTGCCGGGCGCAAGCCGCTGAGCTGGCGCTGGTTTGCGCTGCCCCTGCTGCTATGGGCCATAGGGGCGCTGTTCAGCCTCAATTCATCGCCTCCTGCCGGGCATCACAGCGGTGAAGTGAACTGCTATGCCTTTATGCTCACGGTCAGCGCCCCGATGGTGGTGATTGTCATTGCGTATCTGCGCCGCACCCGGTCACTCTATCCTCTGCGCACCCTGGCGACCGCCGGGGCCGGGGTCGCCAGCATGGCGCTGACGCTGCTCACCTTATGCCACCCCGTTGAGATACACCCGATGGATTTTCTGCTGCATATTGCCGCCATCCTCACCATTGTCAGCGCAACGATAGTGTTGGGCTGGAGGCATGTAGTGATAAGCTGAATACCTCTCAGTGAAGGTATTCAGGAGAAGTAATGACGCAGGCAATCATGCTGCAGGGCACCGCCTCGGACGTGGGAAAAAGCGTGCTGGTGGCCGGGCTGTGCCGGATATTCCATCAGGATGGCTGGCGCACCGCCCCCTTTAAATCACAAAACATGGCGCTCAACTCCGGCATCACCCCTGACGGTAAAGAGATGGGGCGGGCGCAGATCATGCAGGCCGAAGCGGCGGGGATCCTCCCGGACGTGCGTATGAATCCCATTTTGCTGAAACCCACCTCTGACTGCCAGGCGCAGGTGGTGCTGATGGGCGAGGTGCTGCGCGATATGGATGCCGTTCGCTACCACGATTTCAAACCCCGGCTTCGCGAGCAGATTGCCGCGGTGTACCAGAGCCTGGCGCAGGAGTACGACCGGCTGGTGCTGGAAGGGGCGGGCAGCCCGGCAGAGATCAACCTGCGCGACCGGGATATCGTCAATATGGGCATGGCCGAGATTGCCCGCTGTCCGGTGATCCTCGTGGCCGATATCGATCGCGGCGGCGTCTTTGCGGCGATCTACGGCACCCTGGCCCTGTTGCAGGAGCATGAGCGCTGGCGGGTGAAAGGGGTCATCATCAATAAATTTCGCGGCGATGTGTCGCTGCTGACCCCGGGGCTGCGGCAGATTGAGGCGCTCACCGGTGTGCCGGTTCTGGGCGTGCTGCCCTGGCTGGAGCTTGATCTGGAAGAGGAAGACAGCGTGGTGTTACAACGCCGCGCCATGCAGCAGGGGCAGCGCAGCGTCGATATCGCCGTGGTGCAACTGCCCTACATGTCCAATTTCACCGACTTTAATGCCCTTTCCGCGCAGCCGGACGTCCGGGTGCGCTATGTCCGCGATCCGCACCAGCTTGCAGGCGCAGATCTGATTATCCTGCCGGGTAGCAAAAGTACATTGCAGGATCTCACCTGGCTGCGGGAGAGCGCGATGGCGCAGGCGCTGCGGGTGCAACACCGGAACGGCGTGCCGCTACTGGGGATCTGCGGCGGATATCAGATGCTAGGCAACACCCTGATAGATGAGGTGGAGTCCGGCCTCGGTACGCTGCCAGGGCTGGGGTTGCTGGAGACCGTCACCCGTTTCGCCCCACTTAAAACCACTACCCTGGTCGATGCCAGACTGGCTGAACTTCCCGGCTGGCTGGCCAGCGCTTCAGGCTTGACGCTGCGCGGCTACGAAATCCATATGGGACAAACCACCCTGGCTACCGGCGCGCAGCCGGCCCTGTACCTGCAAAAAAATGGTCAGCCCGTCGCCGACGGCGCGGTGAGCGACGATGGTCTGGTCTGGGGTACCTATCTGCACGGTCTGTTCGACAACGACATCTTTACCCGTACCCTGGTGGACAGCCTGCGGGTGCGAAAAGGACTCGCCCCCCTGGAAACCTTGCCAGACTACGCGGCCTATAAAGCGCAGCAGTTTGACAAGCTGGCGGCGAGCATGCGCCAGCATCTCGATCTACAGAGCATTTACCGGATTATGCGCGAGCATCAGGAGCCGATGGCATGATTTTAGTTACGGGCGGGGCGCGCAGCGGCAAAAGCGCGCAGGTTGAAAAGCTGGTTGCCGGACAGTGTCAGCAGGTGCTCTATATCGCGACCTCCGTCGTGACGGACGAGGAGATGGCTCGCCGCATTGCGCAGCATCAGGCGCAGCGCCCCGCACACTGGCGCACCTGGGAGGGATACCGTGCGCTCGATCGGGTGCTACGCGAGCAGGTGCAGCCGGGAGAAGGGGTGGTGCTGGAGTGCATCACCACCTGGCTCGCTAACTTGTTGTACGAGGCCTCCGGCGGTGCCGATCCGGATACGCTCGATTTCGCGCCGCTGGAGATCTGGCTGCAGGAGCAGGTGGACGCGCTGATTACCGCCTGCCAGCACACTGCGGCACCGGTATTTATTGTTACCAATGAGCTGGGGATGAGTATCACCCCGGAAAATCGCCTCGCGCGTCACTTTGTCGATATCGCCGGGCGGGCCAACCAGAAGCTGGCCCGGGCCGCAGACGACGTATGGCTGATGGTCTCAGGGATTGGAGTCAAAATTAAATGAAGCTGAATTTACTCTGGGCCACGCTGCGGCTAATGACCCGTTTCCCGGTGCCGGAGAAGTGGGCCGATGGCGTCGAGTTTCGCCAGCTCGGGCGTGGCGTGCCCTATTTCCCGCTGGTGGGGCTGTTTGTCGGCGTGGTGGCCGCGCTGGCCGCGTTGCTGGTGAGCCAGACGGGCGGCGGCATTTACCTGGGGGCCGCCGTCTGGGCGCTGGCGATGGCCCTGCTGACGGGCGGCTTCCATCTCGACGGGCTGGCCGATACCTGCGACGGGATCTTCTCTGCCCGTAGCCGGGAGCGGATGCTGGCGATCATGAAGGACAGCCGCCTCGGCACCTTCGGCGGGCTGGCGCTGATCTTCTGCATTCTGCTGAAGGTGATGGCGGTGACGGGCTTATCCTCTCGTCCCCCTGCGGAACTCTTCGTGCTGCTGGTCTGTGCGCCGGTTGTCTCACGGGCAGGGCTGGTGCTGGGGATGTATGGTCAGCGCTATGCCCGGGAAGGCGAGGGGCTGGGTACGCTGTACATTGGCGGCATTCTGTTTCACGAAGCGGCGATAACGCTGCTCATCGGCGCGCTTATCGTGGTGGCGCTGACCGGACTCCACGGCGTGGCGGCGATGCTGGTCACCTGGGGGCTGATGGCATGCCTGGTGCGCTATTTGCGTACCCGTTTAGGCGGCCAGACCGGCGATACCCTTGGCGCGCTGGCAGAAACCGGCGAGACGCTGTTTCTGCTGGCCCTGATGTGGAGCTAAACCATGCGCCTGGTTCTGGTACGTCACGGGCAAACCGCAGCCAATGAGAGCGGCCTCTTTTACGGCAGCACCGACCTGCCATTAACCGATAAAGGCATTGAGCAGGGGCGGCGAGTGGGGGAGTGTCTGGCGACGCTCACCTTCGGGCAAATTCACTGCAGCCAGCTTCAGCGCGCGCAGCAAACCGCCCGACTGGTGGTGCCCAACGGCATTATCACCAACAGCGATCCCCGGCTCAACGAGATGCACTTCGGTAGCTGGGAGATGCGCCACCACAGTAGCATTGCCGAAGAGGAACCCCATGCGTGGCAGAGCTGGGTGGATGACTGGCAGAACGTCACCCCCGGCGGCGGTGAGCCCTTTGCCGAATTTGCCGGGCGGGTAAAAAGCGTTGCCGACGAGCTGGCGCAACAACAGGAAGACGGCGACAGCCTAGTCGTCGCTCATCAGGGCGTATTAAGCCTGATGCTGGCCCACTGGCTGCGTATGCCGGCAGAGGCGATGTGGCACTTTCCGTTTCAGCAGGGCAGCTGGACGATGGTGGAAATTCGCGGTGGGTTTATGATCTTACGCCACTTTAATCATCAAAGTCCCTTCCGTTCAGAACAGTGAGAATAACACCCATGCAGAGCATAGAAGCGCTGGTGGCGGCGATCGCCCCGCTGGACGCAGAGAAAATGGCGCAGGCCGCGCAGCACATTGATGGTCTGGTGAAGCCGCTGAATAGCCTTGGCAGGCTGGAAGCGCTGGCTATTCAACTGGCGGGTATGCGGGGGCTGCCGCCGCTGGGCAATCTGGCCAAAGAGATTATCGTGATGTGCGCCGACCACGGTGTCTATCAGGAGGGGGTGGCACTGGCTCCGCAGGCGGTCACCCGTCTTCAGGCGCAGAATATGCTCAATGGCTCCTCTGGCGTCTGCGTGCTGGCGAAAAGCAACCAGACGACGGTGCTGCCGGTGGATGTGGGCATTAACGGCGACCCCATTGACGGGATGCTCAGCCTGAAAGTGGCGCGGGGCAGCGATAACATCGCCGTCGGCCCGGCAATGCGTCGCGAGCAGGCGGAACAGATCCTGCTGGCGAGCGCTGAGCTGGTAAAACAGCGGGCCGCAGCGGGGATCGCGGTGTTGGGTACCGGTGAGCTGGGGATGGCGAACACCACCCCCGCCTCGGCGATGATCAGCGTCCTGTGCGGCTGCGATCCGCATGAGGTGGTGGGGCATGGTGCAAACCTGCCCCCCGAGCGGCTGCAGCACAAGGAGGCGATTGTCAGGCAGGCCATCCGCGTTAATCAGCCCAATCCCGCCGATGCGCTGGACGTGCTGGCGAAGGTAGGGGGGTATGACCTGGTGGGGATGACCGGGGTTATCCTGGGGGCCGGGGCCTGCGGACTGCCGGTGGTGCTCGACGGTTTTCTCTCTTACGCTTCGGCAATCGCGGCCTGCCAGATCGCGCCGGCGGTGAAACACTACTGCATCCCTTCCCATTTCTCAGCAGAGAAGGGATCGCAGCGTGCGCTGGAACATCTTGGTTTACAGCCCTATCTCTGGCTCGACCTCCGGCTTGGCGAGGGGAGCGGCGCCGCGCTGGGCATGTCGATCGTCAGCGCCGCCTGCGCCATGTATAGCCAGATGGGCGTGCTGGCGCACAGCGGCATTGACCTTAAGGCTTAACCGTCCTCATTAGCTGTCGCTGATGAGTGCGCCCGAGCAGCAGGACGGTGGTGAGCGCGCCGAGCAGGGCGCAGAACATATCCGACTGGGTATCCCAGGGATCGCCCTGGGTCCCGAGGAAATCATCCGCGCCTTGTCCCATCGCCAGCGCCGCCCACCACTCGATCAGCTCATAGGTGGCGCTAATGGCCAGCGCAATGCAGCAGACCAGAAACGCGGTCATTTTGCGCCCCTGAACGTAATGACCGCGCAGCAAGATCTCCCGCGCGGCCAGGGCCGGCACCAGCCCCTGGAAGAAGTGACCCAGTTTGTCGTAGGGGTTGCGGCTGAGGTCAAACAGCGCCTGCACCTCAAAACCGATGGGCACTTTGGCATAGGTGTACATCCCGCCGACCATCAAAATGAGGGCGTGGAAGAAAATCAGAATGTAGAGCAGCGGGGTTAAGGGATAGCGCTGATGGGTTGCCAGCAGTAGAGGCACAACGATCACCACCGGCGTGACTTCCATCAGCCAGGTGATACGGTCGCCGGTATAGACACCGGTGTAGATCAGGACAAGCAGCAGGATCAACGCGCCGCCTTTTAATGCCGGGGAGAGCGTGGTTGCAGTCATAGCATTCTACTTATTGAAAAATGACTACTATCGACCTGCAGGGGTAAAAATTCAATGGCTGGCAAAGGGATAAAAAAACGGGGCCCGTAGTGGCCCCGTTTTTCAGCTGTGGTTATCAGAACATCTTACGTAAACGCAGACTGAAGGTATGCGCCTGGTAACGGTCACCGGCCTGCAGATCGTAACGGGCATCAATGCTCAGCTCGTTTGCGTCATACAGCGTGCTACCAACCGCCAGACCGGCCATATCTTCGACCGGGGCCGCGCTTTTGGTGATGAAGCTGGTTTCACCAATGGTATCTGCGGCGTAGGTTGCACGGCTGCTCATTTGACGGTTGTCATACTGGTGGATCCAGGAAACCTGTGCGAATGGCGTCAGCTTACCCAGACCGGTGTCGAAGGTTTTTTCGATGCGGGCACCGATATCACTCACCACCGATTCAGAGTGGGTGCTGCCCACGTCCAGCGCCATGCCGTTTCCGCCTGTCTCGGTATAGCCATCAACATGCTGATAACCGTAAGTCAGGCTGGCGAGCGGCGTGACGACCACGTCTGCCGGCAGGGTGATCGGGTAACCGAACTCGGTCTGCAGGGTGACGGAAGAGCCGTTAAATTTACCCTGAGCGGAGCCGGAGAAACCGGTGAACTCAGCGCGACGAACGGAGCTGTAGTTCTGACGGTTCAGCCCTGCGGAGAGGTTCAGGTACCAGGGTTCGCCGGTATAACCTGCGTAAGCAATCACACCGTAGTTATCGGCGGTAGAGGTGTTACCACTCAGGTTGTCTTTACCGTGAACAGAGGTGTTGCTGTAGTTCACCGCCGCACCCAGACGCCAGTCGTCGCCCAGCGCGCGGTCGGCGCCGAGGATCAGACCGCCGAATTTGGCGGAGTAACCGCTGATATCGCGGGTGCTGTCCTGACGGGCATAACCGCCAAACGGCTGACCCCAGACGATCCAGTTCGCGCTATAGTCGTCGCCGGTCGCCACGCCCGTGGTGCCGGAGGCCTGTGGATTGCGTACGGCATCAATGTGTGCGCCAACCACGGCCTGCGCGGTAGAGGTTGCTACCCCTGCTGCGGTGCTGGTGTTGATATTCTGACCCGGAGAAAGCTTCTCGCCCACGCGGTTGGCTTCTGCAGTGCCATCGATCGCTAAAGAGGCGTTATACAGTTCAAGCAGCTGCGGGGAAGCGATGCCAGAGTAGTTGCTCAGACCGCCCAGCGCCGCGGTTGCGGTTGGCGTGGTAGCCCAGCTGTGTTTACCTGGCTGTGCAGGTTCTGTCGGCTCAGGTTGTGATGGCTGAGTCGGTTGCGTCGGCAGAGTCGGCTCAGGTTGCGCCGGCTGAGTTGGCTGAGTGGGCTGCGTCGGCGTCGGCGTCGGCTGAGTCGGAGTCGGCTTCGTCGGCGTTGTCGGCAGAGTTGGGGTCGGCTTTGTCGGCGTAGTCGGTTGAGTTGGCGTCGGCTGCGTCGGCGTTGTCGGCTCAGGTTTGGTTGGGTTCGTCACCACATCCGGTTCACTGTTCTGTGGGCCCACGGTCAGCACCAGGGCTTTATTGGCATCAACCTCATACACTGAACCGTAAACCTTGCCGTTATAACCGACGGCTTTATATTTCAACGCGCTGGCGTTGTATTGCGTGTCCGCGCCCTGCGCGTTAATCACCACATAGCGCTGACCTTCAGCGAATTTGTAGGTGCTGCCGGTACGCAGTAGGTTAACGCTGGAACCCGCGTCGATGACGGCGTTGCCGCTAACGTTCAGGCGGCCGTAGCCACTGTCGCTCAGCAGGTCGAGGTCCTGGGTCGCCAGATCGGAGATCCCGGAAATCAGCGTCGCAGCGGCTTTTTGATGGTAATCGCCGGTGATGCTGATGGCGTTATTCACCTGCAGCGAGGCCGCGTCGTTCACCACGGTGCTGTTGTTGGTCAACACGTTGTCATTCAGCAACAGGGAACCGGTACCAAAGATGAGATCGGATTTGGTGGTGGTAATGGTGCCGACAGTGTTGAGCCCATCAAGGCCGGTCAGCACGCCCACGGAGTGATCGCCGCCGTTAATTTTCAGCGCGACAGGGCTACGGGATTCAATAATGCCCTTCACCATATTGGTGTTAGTCAGCGTCACGTCAGCGCTGGCATTGCCATTATTGATGTCGCTGTAAATATAGAGCGCGTAGGTCTGGCCGCTTATCACGCCGTTATTCACAATGGTCATGGCATCCGGCGTGGTATTGAAATTAATCAGGTAAATACCTGAGTAACTACCAACGATCTCGCCGTTATTAACGATACTCTTGATTGAGGTAGTGCCGGAGGTACTGTCAAAGATACCAATGCTGCCGTGGATCGTGCCATTATTCTCGAGGGTATTGATGATACCGTAGTTATGAATGCCGCTGTTACTGGCCTCAATGGTATTATCGTTAATCAGCGTGGTGATGGTGCCCTGGTTATAAACCCCTGAGCTGTCACCCATCATATCCTCAGTGGCGATCAGACTTCCGGTGTTATGCAGCGTACCGATGGAGCCGCTGTTGTAAATAGCGCCATTGTTGCCAAATCCTGGCATATTTCCCGATTCGGTTGCGATGACCCCGGCGTTATTTAAATTATCAATTCGCCCCAGGTTACTGATACCGCGTGGCCCGTTAATTGTGCCATCAACTGCGTTAGTCAGCGTGCCGATATTGCCGGCATTATCAATCGCGCCAGTATCGTAATAATTAAGGCTATAGCTGTCGGATGAAAATTCAATTTTGCCATGGTTGATGAAGTTTGAAACTACACCGGCAGAACTGATCTCAAGAATACTGCCATAGTGATAGCGATTGACGCTGGCAATGGTGCCATTGTTAATCAGTGTACCGACATTACCATCAATTTGGGCAATATTAAGATTGCTATAAGAATTATTGTCAGCCATATCCTGAATATGGCTGTTATTAATAAGGGTTCCAACAGTAATACCCGAGTTCACCGCTAACGCCGTGGTGGGGTTACCGATCAGTGGGTCATCAATAATGACGCTATCAGCAGAGGTCGTGATAACGAGATCGCTAGAGGCAACAGCAAAGGCGTGCGTAGTCATCAAACCCTGCGCAGCCGCGGAGGCCAGCAGCAGAGAGATCAGCTGGCTAAGGCGTTTTTTTTCCATGGTGTACCATCATAAAGTTGCAAACATTGTAAGATGCAGCTGGTCTAATCTTCGGATTAATCCGATATCATTGGTGTGGAGAATATACATTTTGTTGCCAAAAACAATAAGCGCTGCTTAATTATTTGTTATTGAAACAAAGGCCTCTTTTTTATGTGCCTTTTAATTTAACTTAGGGACTGGAATTAAATGCAGCAAAAACAAAATATATTCTTTCTGGTGCTATTGATTCATTTATCTTTTTTATTAACAGGGTGTGTTTCAGGGGCTCTTAATCAGGCGGCAAATAAAATGGCTGCCCGTTCTGGTCTGATCAGCACTGATTTGCAGGCTAATCAATTTACCCTGGTTAGCTGGAGCCGAATTACCCCTCCGGTTAATTTATTGCGGGTGTACATTGAAGGGGACGGCTTTGCCTGGAGAAGTCGTACCCAGCCATCAAATAACCCCACCCCGCATAATCCAGTTGGCCTGAAACTGGCCGCCAGCGATACAGCGGCCAATGTGCTCTATCTCGCCCGGCCCTGTCAGTTTTTATCTTCGCCTCTGCCGCGCCAGTGCCAGGTAAACATGTGGACAAACGATCGTTTTTCTCCCGCGGTGATTGATGCCATGAACGAGGCGCTCGACCAGGTCGTGCAGCGCTACCCGGGCGTGCAACTCGATGTGATTGGCTACTCCGGCGGCGGAAATATTGCCGCGCTGCTGGCTGAGCGACGTCGCGATGTGCGGACTCTGCGCACCGTAGCAGGCAACCTGGATGTGGCCTTTGTGAATAGGCAGCACAAGGTCAGCCCCATGCCCCACGCGCTTAGCGCGATGGATGCAGCCGCGACCCTTCGCCACGTGCCGCAAACCCACTTCAGTGGTGAAGAGGATACGACCATTCCACCTGCCGTCGCCGCGCGTTTTCAGCAGGCGGTGGGCGGCGGTTGTGTTCGGGTTGTGCGCGTAGCAGGTATGGCGCATGGATCTGACTGGGCATCCGTCTGGCCAGCGCTGCTGGCGAAGGGGGTTCCTGCGTGTTAAGTGAAGCGTTATAAAATAACCAGGCGCAAAATGATAAACTCATCGCTCGCCGCAACGGTTGAAAATAGGCAGGGCCGAGCCATGAAAAAAAGTGAGTTTGTTACCCAGGATCTTCTGAGCAAGATTTATCAGGAGAGCACGCCTGGGCCGCGTAAACTGCCCCCTGAGCGGCAGCTGGCCGAAGAGTATGGCGTGTCGCGCTTTACGATTCGTCAGGCGCTGGAAAAACTGGTGAGCATTGGCCTGGTGCGCATTGTGCAGGGCTCGGGGATCTGGATCAACGAGCATGCGCGTAACAACCCACTGATCTACAACTCGATCACCGAAAAGCGCTTTGATCAGATGCGTTACCGGATGCTCAGCCTGCATAAGCGGCGGCCTGACCGGGCGGCGCAACAGATCTTTGGCATCGCGGAAGAGAGCTTCATCTGGCACTTTTGCCGTCTGCGTTATGTCGACGATCAGCCGGTACAGCTGGAGGTTTCCAGTATGCCTGTCGCGGACTTCCCCGACCTCAATCAACAGGCGATCGAGCGTTCTATCCAGCAGTATGTGGTGAGTAAAGGTTTAACTATCTCGCACATGCTCACGACCTATCGCGCCGTGAGCGTCAGCCGTGAACAGGCCGTCATGCTGGGCTGCAAAAAAGGCAGCCCGGCAATGCATATCAATAACCGTGGGATTCTGGAAGGAGGGCGCGTCTTTGAAGTCAGCGATATCATTGATATCAACTATACCTGTACCTACGTCACTCCGTGGAACCGCGATAACTTAGCCTGGCGGCAAAATCAGGGCGTGTGAATCGCGCCATCGGGCAGACGACTTTGCGTCCATTCGTGTGGGCGATAGACCACCGGATGCGCCCGCGCCAGCTCCTCATTGAACCCTACGCCAATGCCTGGCGCGACAGGGGGATAGATAAAGCCCTCTTTCGCCTCTGGCGCCCCCGGGAACACCCGATCGGTGGTGTCCGAACGCGGGATAAACTCCTGAATAGCGGCATTGTGCAGGTGAATGTTCAGATGGGTATTCACCGCCACGCCGATGGGCGTCATGTCCCCGGGGCCATGCCACGCCAGGCGTACCCCGAAGGCCTGACACAGATGCGCCAGTTTGATAGCCGGGGTGATGCCGCCAATTTGCGAAACATGGCAGCGGATGAAGTCGATACGGCGATTCACAATCAGGTCATGCCATTCCGCCGGGTTATTAAAGAGCTCGCCCATCGCCAGCGGGACGCAGCTTTGTTGGCGAACCTGCTCCAGCCATCCGCTCTGCTGCGGCGGGAGAATATCTTCGATAAAGTAAGGCTGATAAGGCTCCAGCTGTTTCGCCAGTTGAACGGCCTGCTGAGGGAAGAGGCGCTCATGTACATCGTGCAAGAACTGGATCTTCCAGCCATATTTTTCCCGCAGGGCGCGGAACATCTCCACGGTGTTAGCCATGTACTCGTGTTGATCGAACCAGGCCCCGGGGGTGGGGTTATCAGGCGCGTGCAGGGCTGACGGCGTGCCGCCATAAAACCCTAACTGGCAGCGAATATGACGATAGCCCTGCGCCAATAGCGTATCCACAGAGGCGAACAGCGCACCCAGCGTCTCGCCGCTGGCATGACTGTAAGCGGGGATCGCATCGCGAGATTTGCCGCCCAGCAGCTGGTAAAGCGGCATACCCGCCAGTTGGCCTTTGATATCCCACAGGGCCATGTCCACGCCAGAAATGGCGTTGTTCATTGCCGGGCCGTTACGCCAGTAGGCGTTCACGTTCATCATCTGCCACAGGTCTTCGATGTTACTGGCATCGCGGCCTATCAGCAGCGGCTTTAGATATTCATCGACCAGCGTTTTGACCGCCAGCGGACGCTGCTGGAAAGTGGCGCAGCCGTGTCCGATTACCCCCTGTTCAGTGGTAACGCGCACGGTCACCAGGTTATGTCTGTCCGGACGGGTAATAAAGCAGGCAATATCTTTAATAATCACAGACGTCACGAAGAACTCCTTTGCGGCGACTTTGGGAATAGTTGATAGGTTTATCATCGCTCTAAAAATGTTGGCAGGTAAACCGTTTTTTTATTATTTATTTTGGTCAGTTATTTGCGAATAAATGAATTAAAAACCGTACCAATTTTGCTAAAGCGTGGGTTTTTGGCCTCTGTTTGTAAGTAACTGTGAGGCTAATCAACTTTTATTGGTTTGTTTTGTCAGATGGGTTTAATTATGCTTCTGGACAACATTAAAACAACAACACCGGCAGGAGTCTTTATGGGGACGCAAGAAGCCATCAACAATATTATTCGTCTGGTCGGTGGCCAGGGGAATATAAATAAAGTCTGGCACTGCATGACGCGATTACGCTTCGATTTAATCGACGACAATAAAGTGGATCAGGCCGCCATTAAAAATCTCCCGGGCGTGCTGGGGGCTCAGCTCCAGAGCGACCAGTTTCAGGTCATTATCGGGCCAAAGGTGAATAGCTGGTATGAACAAATGCTGAAGGTGCTGGGACAGAGCACCGACAGCGCGCCAGCGGAGACAAAAGGGCGCAAGAGTCTGGTCTCGATGTTTATGGATACCGTTTCCGGCGTGTTTGGCCCCATCGTACCTGCCATTGCCGGCGCAGGGATGATCAAAGGGCTGCTGGCGGGCCTTATTGCGCTGAAGGTGGTCTCTGCGAAGAGCGATACCGTGATGGTTATCGATCTGATCGCCAGCGGCGTCTTTTACTTCCTGCCCTTCTTCCTGGCGGTGTCGGCGGCCAGGATCTTTAAAACGAACGAATACCTGGCGGCAGCCGTTGCGGCCTGCCTGATGTATCCTTCGCTGATTGAGGCGGCTAAAGCGCTGGCGGCGCATCAGGAAGGGGCGGTAAGCGCGCTCTGGCTGCTTAATGCTATTCCGGTATCGGTGTTTAACTACGCTTCAAGCGTTATTCCGGTCATCTTCTCGGTGCTGGCGCTGAGCTATATCCATCGCTGGGTGGATAGCATCATGCCGGATGTGCTGAAAACCGTCTTTACACCCACGCTGACGCTGTTTATTGGCGCGCTGGCCGCGCTGGTGGTGATTGGCCCCATCGGGATCTGGCTGGGCAAAGGGCTGGCCTACTTTATTGAAGGGCTGTTCGGCGTGTCGGCGAGCTTTGCCGGGTTAATCGTCGGTGCGATACGACCGGTGGCCATTCTTACCGGCATGCACCACGCCATGACGCCTATCGCGTTGCAAAACTTCAGCGACCGCGGCTACGACATGCTGATGCCAATGATGTTTATGGCTAACATGGCGATTGCCGGTGCGACCTTTGCAATCTGGCGCCTGAGCCGCGATCGTCAGGAGAAAACGGTCACGCTGTCAGCCGCGATTTCGGCCCTGTTGGGGATCACCGAGCCGGCGCTATTTGGCGTACTGACCCGCTACAAAAAAGCCTTTATCGCGGCTACGGTAGCCAGCTCGCTGGCATCGGCGTTTATCGCCTTCTTCGGGGTGCGCCTGTATGGCTACATTCTATCGAGCATCTTTAGTTTGCCCGCCTATATCGGCCCGTACTTTATGTTTGCGCTATCGGGTGTGGCTATTGCGCTGGTGCTGTCGTTTGTCATCACGACGGTACTGGTGGGAAGAGAGCAGACGGCAGAGAAATAGCGCGTATTGGGCTGAATGCTTTACCGATAAAACCCGATGGGTATTTAGCAAAGCCTGCCAGCGGCAGGCTTTGTTGGCTTTTAGTAGGAGATCGTGAAGACGGAGGTGCCTTTAATATCACCTGCAGTGACGCCGTTTGCCGTTTTCACGTAAGTTGCTTTGTAGCGTACCAGGGTAGGGGCACCCGGCGTAAACGCAACCGTTTTAGTGCTTGAGCCGTCAAGTTTGATGCGGCTATTGTCATAATTAACGAGGGTGATTGCCGCATTGCGGGCTGGGTTAGTGGTAATTTCGTTGACCAGGACATTATCCATCGCAGCATTGAAGTTACCTGACATACTTACCGTTAGATTCCCCGTAAAATTACGTCCTCCGGTTTTGCAGTCCTGAATGGTATAGAACACGTCTTTCGCAAATGTCATTGAAGGGGCGTTGACTGCCAGTTTTTCAAGTTCATTCGCTCTAATATCGTCGAGCCTGACGGTATTGCTGGTTATGGCGCCGCCCGGAGTAATATTACAGGATTCAGTGTCATCGATGACAATGCCGTCAATCACAACCTGAGCCGTATTCCCTGCGGCCATAGCCGGGACGCTCATCACCGTCGCTACGGCAATAATAGCGGCTTGAATATTTTTATTCATTTACAAAATCCATATTTAATTTAATGAAAATTCCTGAGGCAAATAGAAATGATCACGCTGAAATTTCCTGGTGATACAAACTGAATTTGCTGTTCTGCTTTTTCGCAAAAATAATATTACCTTGCCCTGAGCCTGACCTGAAGTGATTTTCATAAACGGAAAGCTATTATTCCCTTAAAGGGGTGGATTAGGAATTTATTCGGCTGGGATTCATCTCGGAAATATATTTATTTTTTTTTTTTT